>CAWBZK010000022.1:0-129691 GCA_963793255.1 uncultured Acidobacteriota bacterium | reverse complement strand
TACTGTACGTCTGCTTCAACTCATCGTATTGCTGATCGATGACGCGGCCGCCGGTGAGGATGAGGTCGTAAGTCATGATGATCTTGCGTTATTGGGACGGCGAGGGGGAGCTGCCAGGGGAAGGTCGTCGAAGAGTGACGGTGCATTGTCGGTCTTTGCGCGCTCGATGGCAAGCATGCGGAATTTGGTCGCCACGCCGCCCGTCGCCGAGAAGCCGCCGGCCTTGCCGCCCGCCGCCAGCACGCGGTGACAGGGCACGATGATCGGGAAGGGATTGCGCCCGAGGGCCTGGCCGACTTCGCGCGCAAGGAGAGGATCGCCAAGCTCTCTGGCGATGTCGCCATAGGTGCGGGTCGAGCCTGGATCGATGCGCCGCGCTACGCCATAGACGCGCTTGTTGAAGGCGGGCAGGTCGGCATCGTCGAGCCCGATGTCCCTGAGGTCGTCGCGCTCGCCGCGCAGCAGCGCCTGGATGCGGGTGATGGCCTGTGCGACCGCGGGGGACGGCGGCGTCTCTTGCGTTTCGGGAAAGCGGGCCTTGAACCTTGCGCGCAACTTGGTCTCGTTCGCTTCCGGCAGGCTCACACTGGTGATTCCCTCAGCGCTCCAGGCGATGCCGCAGGCGCCGATCGCGGTGGCGAAAGAAGCAATAGGACAGGGTCTTCATGCCAGGTCTCGCTTTTGAACCCGAAGTTTTTGCCCCTCGGATTGTCCGCGCAACGGGAACGCCGCCTTCAGCACGCCGGCGGACTCTGCGTGAAATCACGCACCATGTCGATGGCATCGACAAGGCCTAAGCGCTCGATGCGCATGCCGGGCGGAAATGCGGTGCAGAAGCGCGAGGCGAGTCTCGGATCGAGCACAACGAAGCAGCCGCGGTCGCCGTCGCGGCGGATCAGACGGCCGAAAGCCTGGCGCAGCCTGAGCCTGACCGACATGTCCGTATAGGCCTGGCCGCCAAAGGCCTGGCGCCGTGCCCGCTCGAGGATCGTGGGCGTTCCCCACGGCACGCGGTCAAGTACGATGAGTCTCAGCGAATCGCCCGGAACGTCGACGCCGTCTCTGACCGCATCGGTGCCGAGAAGGCAGGCATCGCGCTCCGCCCGGAACATGTCGACCAGCGTGCCGGTATCCATCGGATCGACATGCTGGGAATAAAGCGGCAAACCGTGCTGCGCCATGGGCCGCACCAGCCGCTTATGGACGGCGCGCAGACGCGATATGGCTGTGAACAGGCCCAAGCCCCCGCCACCCGATGCGGCGAAGAGTTCGCGATAGGCGGCGGCGAGCTGGTCCATGTCCTCGCGATTGACGTCGTTCACCACGATGATGCGGCTCGCCCCGCGGTAGTCGAAGGGCGAGTTGTAGCTTGCCCGTTTCACCGGATAGGGCTATTGCAACATCGGAGCGCCGGCGGCGTAGTTCAGCGCAAGCAGCCGCTGTCGGCGAGCACGCTGCGAGAGTGTCAGGATCGATGTACCGGGCGCCGTGCCGTCGGTGATGATCAGCAACGCCCCGGTCGCGCAACCCGCGGGCGCCGTTTGCGCGGCGGCCTGAATGCGCGTGAGCGTGATGTTCGTGTCGGGTGTCATGAAGCCCCCGATCACCAGGTCGTGATCAGCGGACCGTTCACGAACGAATTCCAGGCCTGCGTCGTTCCTGATCCGGTTGCGCCTGTTGCTCCCGTTGCACCTGTTGCTCCCGTTGCACCTGTCGCACCTGGTGCACCCAGAAGTACTGGTGCGCCTGGCGCGCCCGTAGCACCTGCTGGTCCGGTCAACCCGTTGCGCCTGGGGTTCCTGTCGCACCTGTGCACCCGTCGCACCGGTGGCACCCGTCGCACCGGTTGCTCCTGGCGTGCCGTCAGCGCCCGGTGCTCCAGTGGCGCCAGTCGCGCCAATGGCACCGAGCGGCGCGCCATCGCCGCAGTTGTTGCTGCCAACCGTGCCGAGATTCCCTGCTGTCCACGATGTCGCATCGCACGTGAGAGCCGCGATCGTGTTGGAGCCGAACGAGCGCAGTGTGGAGCCGTCCTGCAGGGTGACGCCGCCGCCGCCGCTCACTGTAGCGCCGCCCAGAAGGAGGCCGCCCTTCCCAGACACGGCGATCGCCGGGAAGCTGCCGCCGGCTTCGTCACTTCCACACCGCCCCCCAAAGCGCCGCCGCCGCCGATGATCATGACCTCCCCTATCGGAAACGGGAAATCCCCGGGCGGGATCGTCAAGTTCCCGTGGATCAGCACATTTCCATCGATATCGAGACCACCGCCAAAGGAGGCAAGCCCGGGGCCGCCGTTGCCGTGAATGGAGACCTGGCCATCCGAGGCGTTCACATTCAGGACGCTGAAATCGTCCCCGCTTATCCCGCCGCCGGCGTTGTTCGTAATGTCGATGAGGCCACCCGATCCCGGGCTCATCTTTGTTGAACTACCGCGCATGAAGATACCGCCGCTGCCGCTTCCCGAGATGGTCGCGAAACCACTGACGTCGAGTGCGCTTCCGCTACGGACCGCAATGCCGTCTCCCGCGGAGTCCGTGATGGAGTTGGCGGATACGTCGCCGTTGAGGAGAAGATTGTCCTTCCGCGACGCTGATACCGGTGTTTAGAGAGTTCTGCACCGCAACACCCGCCAGCGTCACGCCGGAGTCCTGCAATGCGATCCCGGTGCCGTGGACAAGCGTGAGCCCCGAGATGCTGATCATTCTGCTCGAATTGAAGATGCCAAGGAACTGGTTGCCAGGGAAATTGAACGTCGCAGGACCCTGAATGGTCGCCGGTTGAACCCGTTGATGTTCGTGCCCTGCGTGCACGTGCCGGACACGTTGATCAGGTTCGGACCGTCGCGATCCGCGATCTGCGCGAGCGCGCCACCGAGCGTCTGGCCCGCGGAGCAGTTGACGTTGATCGTCTGAAGGAAGCCTGCCGTGAAACAGGTGCCCGAGACGCAGCTTGTCTGAGCTTGATGTTGAGACCGGCGGCTGCGCGGCCGCCGGCTGCGCGACGAAGGCGACAGCCATCACGAAGATGGCCACGCATAGAAGCGAGCGAAGTGTGTGCGAGATCCTTTTTGTCACGTCATTAGTCCTTTCCAATTCAACGCTGGCTGGCGCCAGCGAGCATTTCTGCGAGCAAGCGCTCGACTTCCGAAAGACGCCGCTTCAGGTCATCGTTCTCTGTTTCAGTTCTTTGACCGCCTGGATCGTCAGTAGCGGGAGCTTGGTGTAGTCCACCGCCTTGTAGCCGTCTTCGCTGGTCACGACGAGCTCGGGCAGGGAGTGCCTCGACATCCTGGGCGATCAAGCCGTAGGCACGGCTGAATCGCCGAAATGCTGCTGCGGGTATTCCGCCGCGCGCCAGTAGTAGTTGCACCGGCTGCAAGGCGGCTCAGTTGATCGAGTACCGGCCGAACGGCGTGATGTCTTCTCTTGAAGCGGCGGTCTGACAGCAGACGTGCCGATCAGGAATGTTCCGTCGAATCTCTTGAGACAGCCGTTGGTGCCGGTGTGCCCGACGCGCATATCGCCGAACATCTGCAGCCTGTCCGTGATCGTGGGGAATCCGTTCACGTCGTCCGGTGTGCCGATGCCGACGACCGTCCGGCATCATGACCATGTTCGAGGTACAAGTTCGCTCGTACCCAACGGCGTGTCTGCGAAACCATTAGTGGTCACCGTTCGCCGTGTCAGTCCAGTTCTCCGCTGCGATGATCCGCCATAACGCGCCTGCGTCATCGCCGAATCCCGTTGCGCCGTACCACCCGCGCCGCAAACATGCCACCAGCTCGTCCACCTGAATGCGCGGCACTGGGTGCCGCTCTGAGTTCCGCGGGCCGTCCGCATAGATGTTCGGCTCTCCGCTGCTCGTTGTTATCTGCGTATGCGTGAGATAGTGGTCTCAAGGGGCCGGGTGATTCCCGCACCATTCCAGCGCGGTCTCCGGCATTCGTGCTCGATCCGACGTCGCCCGCCGGACTGATGCGTCGACCTGGTCCCAGGGCGTGTTTGTGCCGGTCGCCGTCGTGTTGAAGGCGAGGCGGTGCCTTGTGCGGTGTCCGTCCAGTTTTCCGCCGCGCGCACGAACATGCCGCCGCGGGTCCCGCTGAATCCGGTGGCTCCATAGCCTGTGCCAGGAAGCCCACGAGGTTGTCGCCGTTCTGCACGGCCGTTGGCGCAGGCCCGTCCCGCGTGGCCTTCCGGCCGACGAACAGAGAGGCGCCCGCATTGGTGAAGGTCGTCGCGTAAACTCATCCCGGCTCCCGAGGCGCCGTTATGGTTGCTCACCTCCAGGGTGGCCTGGGCGCCGAATGACGCCGATGCCGACGTTCCCGTTCTGATTGATGGTCATCCGCGGTGTTCGAGACGGTGGTCCCGTTCGCCGTCGTGCGAGAAGTTGATGACCGACCCTTGTGCTGTGTCAGTCCAGTTCTCCGAGGCGGCGGATGGAAATGAGGCCGAGTTAACGCCGGCAAACCCGCGTTGCCCCATATCCTTTCGCACTCAGAGTTCAGGAGAAGCCGTTGTTGTTCAGGACCGCCGTTGGTGCGACGTTCTGTGCCTCTGGCCTTCTCGTCCGATGAGGTTGGGGCCAAACCCATTTCGTGTAACTGGTCACGTTGACGTTCGTCGTGCCGCTGCCGCTGACGGCGTTGCTCACATCGAGGTTCGCACTCGGCGAGGGTGTCGTGCCGATGCCGATGTTGCCGTTGGGCGACCAGGAACTCGGGAGGAGCCGGTCATGAAATTGATCGATGCCGCTCGAGGCGATGTTGTTGATCCGGTATTCGTGGGTGACGTTGTTGAAGCCCTGGAACTGGCCGAGCGCGCCGTTCTGGTCGTAGAACAGCATGCCGGAGTAGGCTCGCCGCGGTGCCCAGGTTCTGGACGGCGTAGCCGGTGATGGTACCGCCGGGGTTGTTGAACGTTGATGTGGAGCGAGTCGAGCGGGTTCGTCGTGCCGATGCCGACATTGCCGGTGCCGGCCGCCTTCGAAGATCGGCGGAAGTCGCCGACGTCGGCGGTGGTCACGTATTTGGCCAGGCGGATCCATCGTGCCGGGCAGCACGGCCTGCGGCGTGACCACGGACGGCTCCAGGCCCGCGGCGGCTCGTCGTCATCTGCCCCGAGCCGCACGTGGCCGCCTTGCGGATTCGCCGGTGGTGCCGTCACTGGTCGCGAGGGCCAGTGTATGCCGAGGCGGGCCGGCCGCCGAGCGTATCGGCATCGGCCGCGCGCAGGGTGTAGGGCACGCTGGTGAGTTGCACGCGTGGGCCTTCGACTTCGCCGGGTCGATCGAATGTCGTGCCGAGCCAGCGGGCGCCGGCCGGCGAGGACCTCGGCGGGAATCCCGTCGGCTGACGTCGCGCCGAGCAGGACGCGCGTAGCGGCCCTGGCATCGAGGGCGATGTTCTGGGTTTCCTGCCAGAGCGGGGTGCCGCCGGTGGCTCGGCGTAGATGGCGAGGGTGACGGTTTCTCCGGCGCGCGGGGTTGACCGTCAACCGGCTGGTACACGCCCGTGACGTGATTACCCGCGGCACCGAGTTCGCCGTGCGGCTCTTGCGGCGGCTGCGCCGAGAAGCGGCCCCCGGGAGATCGAAACGACGCAGAATCTCATGATCGCGAAAGGTTTTCGCATCGACAGGGACTCCTTGCGCGGCGCTATGTCGCGCGGCACTGGTCGCGGCAATCATCGGTGAGCAGCCGTTCGAGTTCCGGCGACGCGCTGCTTCAACGGATCGTTTGCGTCCAGCTCCTTGATGCCGGTCTTTCTCGGTCTTGAGTTCTTTCACCGCTTATCGTGAGCAACGGGAGCTTGGTGTAGTCCACCGCCTTGTAGCCGTCGTCATTGGTGACGACCAGCTCGGGCAGGATCTGCTCGACGTCCCGGGCGATCAGCCCGTAGGCCTGCGTTCGCCGAAATGCCGCTCGGGAACTCCGCGGCGCGCCAGTTGTAGTTCACCGGCTGCAGGGCGCTGAGCTTGTCGAGGGCGGGGCCGAACGGCGTGATGTTCTTCTTGAAGCGCCGGTCCGACCCAGTGCCGACCAGGCGGTGCCGTCGAAGTCTCTTCACGCAGCCGTTGATGCCGGCGTGCCGACGCGCACGTCGCCGAAAACCTGCAGCCTATCGGTCGCGGTCGGGATCCCGTTCCCGTCGGACTGGTGTGCCGATGCCGAGATTGCCGGATGGCAGGAGGGCCATGCCGATGACGGAGTCATTCCCCCCAAGGGGCGTCGTGCCGAACCCGAGAGCGGTCCCGCGTGCGTTGTCGGTGAAGTTCTCAGCCGCAACCGCCCCAACCACGGCAGCCTCGTCGAAGCCGGTCGTCCCAGTTTACCCGCTGATAAGTAACGCGCCCAGGAAATCGCCTGGTTTGTATCGCCAGCGGCGCAGCAGCCGTTCCGCGCGCGGTCTGGGCAACGAGAAATGCCCCCGCATCCGCTCCGTTGGCATACAGCGTCGAGACGACGCCTGCGTTGGTGCCGGTCCTGGACACTTCCAGCGGCGCGTGGGGAGTCAGTAGTGCCGATGCCCAGATTGCCGGCCGCATCGAGGAGTCATCTTCGTGGCTCTCGGGGTCGGTCGTGCCGGTGGCGGTCGTGTTGAAGCTGAGTCGCGCCGACCCCCGTGCGGTGTCCGTCCAGTTCTCGGCCGCCTGGACGCTCATGCCGCCGCCGGTGAATGAGAAGGCGGTGGCTCCGTAGCCTTCCCCGAGGAAGGCTGCAAGCGTGTCACCATTCTGGGCCGCCGTCGGCGCGCCCGACGTCCCGCGCGCCTTCCGTCCGATATACAACGAGCCGCTGAACGCATCGGCCCCAACCGAGAAGGTGGTCGTGAGGATGCCGCCAAAAGGCGCGGTGTTCGTCGCGTTGCTGACTTCGAGGTTGGAGGCTGGTCCAAACGTACCAATGCCCACGTTTCCGTTGGAGCTGACGGTCAGGCGAACAACAGGCTGCATCATGCCAGTGGGAGTCGTCGTGAAGTTCATGCGCGTGCCCTGGGCCGTGTCCGTGAAGGTCTCGGCGGCCTGGACAGAAATGCCGGCGTACATGAGCGGAAGGAGCCCGGATTGCATCCCTTGCCGCCCAGATCGCCAACGCATCGCCATTTTGTTGCCCTGCCGACGGCGCACCGGCCGTGCCTCGCGCCTTCCGCCCCACTACTTCAGGTCCGAAACTGTTGGCGCCATAGCTGGTGGTGAAGATATTGGAAATGGCGCTTGTGGGGATGAGCGCATTGCTGACGTCGAGGAGGGCGCCTGGCGCCGCGTGCCGACGCCGATGTTGCCGCTGTTGGCGATCAGGAACTTCGAGCTGCTCCCGATCATGAAATTGATCGAGCCGCCCGAGGCGATGTTGTTGATCCGATACTCGTGCGTGGAGTTGTTGAAGCCCTGGAACTGCCCCAGCGCCCCGTTCTGGTCGTAGAACAACATCCCGGAATAGGCGTTCACCGCGCTGCTCAGGTTCTGCACCGCGTAGCCGGTGGCGTGCCGCCGCGGTTGGTGAAGCGACGTGGAGCACATCGGAAGCGGGTTCGTCCCGCCGATTCCCACATTGCCGGTGCCGGCCGCCTCGTAGATGGCGGAAGGACCGACGTCAGCGGTGCCCACGTACTTCGCCACGAAACCGTCGGTGCCGGGCAGCACGGCCTGCGGCGTCGACGCGGACGGCTGCCGGCCCGAGGCGCTCGCCGTCATCTGACCCGAGCCGGCCGTGGAACTGCCAGCGGATTCGGTGGTCTGACCGTCACTGCTCGCGGGGGCCAGTAAGTATGCCGAGGCGGGCCGGCCGCCGAGCGTATTGGCATCGGCCGCGCGCAGGGTGTAGGGCACGCTGGTCAGTTGCACGCGTGCGCCTTCGACTTCGCCCGGTCGATTGAATTTCGTGCCGAGCCACTGGGCGCCGGCCGCAAGGACGGCGGCGGGAATGCCCTCGGCTGACGTGGCGCCGAGGAGGACGCCGTAGCGGCCCTTGGTGTCGAGGGCGATGCTCTGGGTTTCCTGCCAGAGCGGGGTGCCGCCGGTGGGCTCGGCATAAATGGCGAGCGTGACGGTTTCCACGGCGCGCGGCGGCTGGCCATCGACGGGCTGGACACGCCCGTCAGTGTGATCACCCGCGGCACGGCCTGTCCGGCCGCCTGCGCGTCTTGCGCGAGCACCGTGGTGTGAGCGACGACGCAAAGAACAATGGCTGCGAGCGCAGCACGGACCGAAATACATAAAAGCGAGTGGAGCGTGTGCGGGACCCTGCTTGTCACCTGGGTGTCCTCCAGACGCCGACGAAAAGGCGTCGAGACTAATAGCGACATCCGCAGGCAAACGGGGTCATGACCCGCGCGGAAGACTTTCGTCGCTTTGCCAGGGTGTGTTACAGGTCTGGCGTCGAGCCGGCGTCTGTCAGTTCGCGGCGCAGCCGATCTTTTCCATGCCGCATCGCGCGATTCCGCGTCAACGATGGCGTCGACCTCGCGGATGATCTCCGTCGAGATTTTCGGAGAGCTGGCCGGATCTGCGGCGATGGAACGCGAAGAGGCTGTCGGCGACGTAGTAGTCGAAATGTTGCGCCGGTGTCCGCGCCACAAATCGAAATCGCCGGCCAGATCTGAGTTTACGATTCAGACCGCCCACTCGTCGCCAGACCCTCCCTCGCCAGAACGTACCCTCCTGCATCACGAAAGGGAACCGGCGACTGTCGTGCAGGCCCGCCACAAAATCCGACCACTGGTGCCCTCCTAACTGGAGATACCTGTGTCACGCAGCCCGCCTCGTCCGCGAGCGCGATTCGGCCGCCAACCCAATGAATATTGGGAAATGTGCGCGAATATCTTGCTGATGCAAGCTATGGCGCCAGGCATCAGGCCGTCGTCGGCGTTGAGCCACGTCATGAAATCGTCGTCCCGAATCCCAATGGCTTCGGCGCCGCGACCGATCGCGTCGTACATGCCACCGTCGCGCCCGCTGCTGTAGGTCAGAGAAATGCCCGCACATGTTCGCGGCAACAGTCCCGATTCGAGCCGCGTAGACCAAGCCCGCACGAGATCGACGGTTTCATCGCTCGAACCGCCGTCCTGCACATGGCAGCGAATCGTGAACGAACCGCATTGCGTGAACAGGCTCGTCAACGCCTGGTCCAGCCAACGCGCTCCGTTGAGAACAGGCACAACGACACATACTCGCGGTATCACTTCGACTCCTGTCGCAGCCGCAGCCGCAGCTCATTTGCTTGTTGCTGCAGGTGCCAGTCGAGTGAACCTGCAACGTCCTCCGGCCGTTTAACCTCTAACGGCAGCGTGTACACCAGCGCACAGAGAGCGCCGAGCCTTCAACAAACGCCGTGCTCATTGGCCTGTCGGGGTTGTTGGGTTGGGTGCGGAAGGGTTGGTGGAGCGGGCTACGGGAATCGAACCCGTCTAGCTGGCTTGGGAAGCCAGAACATTACCACTATGCTAAGCCCGCGGGCAGCGGTGATTTTAGCAGGTCCGAAGGGACCAGGGGTCCAAGGGGCCAAGGTCCAGGTCCGAAAATTCAAGAGTTCGTAAGATCACTTCCCGCGAGGCGTTGGGCGCAGGAATGGCTTGAGGCTTCGTTGAAGACCCGCGATAGCCGCCGCGGCTCGTCGACCAAGCGTCATCGCATCGCTGGCGGCCTCGGCGGAGAAATAGTCGCGGTCGACGCCGTCCTGGACCCAGTTCATCGCTTCGTTCACGGACCCACGCGCATAGCTGAGGAACTGACAGAATTCAGGAACCGCCCGCCGCCCAAACCCTTCCGCGACATTCGCCGATGCGCTCGAAACCGAATCGAACAACTGGGCGCGATAGCGATAGTCCCGATCTGCGCGGGCATGCTCGCGCACCAGTTTGTAGACGGCACGTCGAAGCTCGACGGTCAATGTGTAGGCGACCAGATCCTCCAGCCGTCTGTACTGCCACGACAAAAACTGTTTCAAGAGGCCTGCCGGAATCTGTCGGCAGTATTTGCTGAAGACTCACACCAAGGGTTGCAGATTCTGATAGAGAACCGATCAGTTTCTACAATCGCCCATCCCTCT
This sequence comes from uncultured Acidobacteriota bacterium, assembly GCA_963793255.1. Classification (GTDB taxonomy): domain Bacteria; phylum Acidobacteriota; class Vicinamibacteria; order Vicinamibacterales; family SCN-69-37; genus CAVTYZ01. The sequence continues at coordinate 119,644 of CAWBZK010000022.1, read as the reverse complement.
AGCTCCCGGAACCCTGGACCTCTGGACCCTGGAACCTTGGCCCCCCTGGACCCCTGGCCCCTCGGACCCCTGATCCCCTCGAACTATCCACGTATGAGCCCGAGCACTTCATCCCGCTTTTGTTCCATTAACTGTGGCGTGAGCGCCTCGAGATTGAGCCGGATCATCGGCTCCGTATTCGAGCTGCGGACGTTGAAGTGCCAGTCGGGGAATTCGACCGAGAAGCCGTCCAGCGTGTAGGTGTGGCCGGACTTGTAGTGCTCGGCGAGCGCGGCGATGCGGGCGCCGACGGACGCCATGTCGTTGACGCGCGTGTTGATCTCGCCCGAGATGAAGTATTTGGTGCGAAGCGGCGCGAGCAGATCGTGCAGCGTCATGTTCTTCGTGGACATGAGCTCGAGGATGAGCAGCGCCGGGATGAAGCCGTTGTCGGCGTAGTAGAAATCGCGGAAGTAGTAGTGCCCCGTGACCTCGCCGCCGAAGACGGCGTTTTCTTCGCGCATCCGGCGTTTCATGAACGCGTGGCCGACGCGGTTCATGTGCGCGACGCTGCCCAGCCGTGTCACGGTGTCCTTGACCGCGTAGCTCGCACGCACGTCGTAGACGATGGGCGCACCCGGCGACTTCCGGAGCGCGGCCTCGGCGAGCAGCGCCGTGATGAAGTCGCCGGAGATGAACTCGCCGGTGCCGTCGAGGAAGAAACAGCGGTCGGCGTCGCCATCCCACGCGATACCGACATCGGCGCGTTCCTTGATGACGCGCTCGGTGATGTCGATGCGGTTCTCCTCGATCAGCGGATTGGCCTCGTGATTCGGAAACCGTCCGTCAATGTCGAAGCACAGGCGTGTCGTCCGGCAGGGCAGTCGCGCGAAGAGGCGGGGCGCCACGAGACCGGCCATGCCGCTGCCGGCATCGAGCACGACGTTGAACGGCTTGATCACCGACGGATCGATGACACCCATGATCCGCTCGACGTAGTCGTCGAGAAGGCTGACGTGCTCGTGGCCGCCCTCGGGCCTCGAGGGCGCCGGAATCGTCCCGGCCACCACCATGTCCCGAATGTCGCCGATGCCCGCGTCCAACGACAGCGGGAACGCGTCACGCCGGACCATCTTGATGCCGTTGTACTCGCCCGGGTTGTGCGACGCGGTGATCTGCACCCCGCCGTCGAGCCCGTCGCGCGCGACACCGAAATACATCATGTCGGTGGCGTTCATGCCGTAGTCCACGACGTCGGCGCCCTGCTCGCGCGCGCCGGCGATGAAGGCCGTCGTCAGTGACGGCGACGACAGCCGCATGTCGCGCGAAACGCCGATGCGCGTGGCGTTCAGGTACGCGACGAACGCCCGCCCGATGGCGCGGGCGCCGTCTTCGTTGATCTCGGAAGGGTAGAGCGCGCGGACGTCGTAGGCTTTGAAAATCGACGGGGAAATGGACATGGGAATTGAGGATCTGCGATCTGTGATTGAGGATTGAATTGAAGAATTGAGCGATTGTGGATTGCGGATTGTAACGCCTTAAGCCTTGAGCCCTAAGCCTCCTTAGCCTCGCCCAAGACTCGAATAGTCGGTCACGACCGATCCGTCACCCGAGCATGCCGCCACCCGTGCACGCGGGCGCAAGCGCCGATCCGGCAGCCGCGCCCTGCGACGATGGCGCCGACGTGCGCGTGGTCGCCGACGTGGGTGTCGGGCCAGAGGATCGCGCCCTCGATGACGGCGTCCATGCCGATGCGGCACCCTGCGCCGACGACGGTGTGCGCGCCGATGCGGGTGCCGCGGCCGATGACCGCACCCTCGCCGACGAAGCACGGGGCCTCGATGACCGCACCGGCGGCAACCGACGCCGACGGAGCGATGACCGCGGCTCCCGGGGACTGAAGGAACGGCGCCGCCCGAAATCGGCCGGTCATGATGTCGTCGTGCGCCTGACGGTACTTGGCCGGCGTGCCGATGTCGAGCCAGTAGCCGTTCGAGACGTGCGCGATGAAGGTCTGCCGGTCGCGGATGAGCGACGGGAAATAATCGCGTTCGACGGAGGAGGGCTTGCCGAGCGGGATCCGGTCCAGCAGATCGGGGTCGAGGACGTAGATGCCCGCGTTGATCGTGTTGCAGCGAATCTCTTCGGGCTTCGGCTTCTCGACGAACGCCTGGATGTTGCCGTCCTGATCCGTCTCGACGAGCCCGTACGCCGACGGGTTGTCCACAGGTGTCAGGACGATCGTCGCGCGCGCCTTTCGCTCGCGGTGGAGCGCCACGAGCGCAGCCAGGTCCACCGACGTGAAGACGTCGCCGTTGAAGACGATCAGGGGAGCGCCGCGGTAGTCTCCCGCCGCGAATCGAATGGCGCCGCCGGTTCCGAGCGGTTCGGGCTCCACCCCATAGTGCAGGCGCACGCCGAGCGCAGACCCGTCGCCGAACACCTCCTGAATACGGTGGGGCTGGTAGTTGAGGCTGAGGACAATTTCGTCAACCTCAGGGACCTGCCGAAGGACGTCGATTTGGTACTGGAGAAACGGCCGATCGAAGATGGGCACAATCGGCTTCGGCGTGTTCAGTGTCAGCGGCCGAAGCCGCGTTCCCTGCCCGCCGGCCAGGAGAATGGCTCGCATGAGGAACGGAGATCATAACAAACGCTTCGCCGTTCCCCGTTCCCCGTTCCCCGTTCCCCGTTCCCGGTTCCAGGTTCGGTTCCACGTTCCCCGTCCCAAGAACGGGGAACGTGGAACGGGAACGGGGAACGGGGAACGGCGAAGCCTTTTGCCATAAGATGATGCGGAGCCTGCAGTGAACCTGCCGAACTCCATCACGCTCGGACGAATCTTCCTCGTTCCGCTGCTCGTCGTCGTGCTGCTCACGAGCTTCGACGGCCGGAAGGTGCTCGGCGTCAGCAACGAGATGCTCGGTGCGGCCATCTTTGGCCTCGCGTCGTTGACCGACTGGCTCGACGGGTTTCTTGCGCGGCGGCGCGGTCAGGTGACCGGGATCGGGCAGTGGATGGACCCGCTCGCCGACAAGCTGCTGGTCACCGCCGCCCTGATCTCCCTGGTGCAGTTGGACCGCGCGCCCGCCTGGATGGTGGCCGTGATTCTCGGCCGTGAGTTGTCGGTGACCGTCCTGCGGAGCATGATTCACGCGCGCGGACAGAACCTGCCGGCCTCTCCGCTCGGCAAGATCAAGATGGCCGCGCAGGTCACGGCCATTCTGCTCCTTATCCTCGCGCCTCACATGCGCGCGCTCTTCGTCGTCGGACAGGTCGCCCTCTGGATCTCGACCGTGGCGGCGCTCGTCTCCGCCGTGGACTACTGGCGACGGTTCAATGCGGGGCTGCCGGTCATTCAGCAGCCGGCCCAGCCGGCGACGGCGCCGCAGTCGCACCCACAGGCTTCTGCTGGGCGGAATCGCGTAAGCGCGTCAATTCGGTAATCCGGGCGTTCGCGTCCTGCAGGTAGTCGCTCTCCTTGAACTCCGCCACCAGCTTGTTGAACATCTCGAACGCTTCCTTCGTGCGTCCGGTGCGCAGGAGCGATTCGGCCATGTGGTAGTACACGGCGTCGCGACGGAGGTAGTCCGGATTGTTCTTGAGGATCGACTCGAACCGCGGAAGAGCGCCGCGATACCACCGGCTCCGGAAATAGAACACGCCGACCCGGTATTCGCTGTCCGAGAGCCGATCGCGCGCCGTTCGCTGGAGGGCCAGCACTTCCGGCGTGTACTTGCTGTTCGGGTACAGCCGCAGAAACGCCTCGATTTCACGCATCGCGGCGACGGTCGGGGTCTGATCCCGCTCCGGTGAAAGCATCTGCTCGGACTCCGCGACGGCGACCTTGTACTGCGCGTAGTCGGCTCGCTCGTTGAGCGGGAAGTACCGCAGGAACTCCCGGAACTTCTCCGCGGCCAGCACCAGCGTGTCGTAGCCCCCTTCGCCGAGATACGAATCACCGATCCCGAGCCGGGCCTCTTGCCGGTAGGTGCTCTGCGGGAACTGGTCCACCAGCCGCTGGAAATACTCCCGGGCCTCGAGCCAGTGCTTCGACTTCAGGGCCTCGGATCCACGGTCGAAGAGGTATTTGTCGGGTTCTCGTTCGCCCGGCTGCGGCATCCGCAACGGGCGGACGCACCCGGCCAGGAGCATGGCGGCGGCCGAAACGGCCAGCGCCAGCACCGCCAGCTGACGCCGGGGAGGCAAAGTCACGCGTCTCATCATGCCCTAACCGGTGGCCGTTCGATTACACCGGCCATCCATTCACACTCACGTTCGAGCCCGGCTTCGAGCGTCCATGCCGGCTTGAATCCGAGGTCTCCACGCGCGTTGGTCGTATCGGCGAACGTGTCGCGCATGTCGCCCTTCTCGGCCGGCTGCCGGCGGACGTCGAGCGTTCTGCGCGTAATCCGCTCAATTGTCGCAATGACCTCGTTCATGGACACCCGGCTCCCGCCGCCGATGTTATAGACGCGCCCGGCCCGGCCACGGTCGCCGGCCGCCCGGGTGGCCGAGACGATGTCGTCGACGTAGGTGAAATCGCGGGTTTGCTCCCCATCGCCGAAGAGTTGGATGGGGGTGTCGGTCAGCGCAGCCCGGGCGAACCGGTGAAACGCCATGTCCGGCCGCTGTCGCGGCCCGTACACCGTGAAGTACCGGAGGGCGACCGTCGGAATCCCATAGTTCACGTGGTACAGATGACACAAGTGCTCCGCCGCCAGCTTGGTGACGCCATACGGCGAAACGGGCTGGACGAAGGCGTCCTCCCGCATCGGTATGGTCGCGACGTCACCGTAAACCGAGGAGCTGGACGCGTAGACGAGCCGCTCGACGGGATGCTTCCTGAGCGCTTCGAGCAACCGCTGCGTGGAATCGACGTTGTGCGACGTGTAGGTGCGGAAGTCGTCGCCCCAACTGCCGCGCACGCCCGCCTGGGCGGCAAGATGGAAGACGTGCGTCACCCCATCCAGCAGCGGCTCGAGCGGTGTCGTCTGCAAGGCACCTTCAACGAAACGGAAGGCCGGACGGCTCGTGAGCGTGCGAAGGTTGTGCTCCTTGATCTCGCGTCCGTAATAGTCGGTGAAGCAGTCGAGACCGACTACCTCAACGCCATCGGCGGATAGCGACTCAGCCAGTGTGGACCCGATGAACCCGGCGACGCCGGTGACCAGGGCTTTCACGCGAAGACCTCAGCAATACGTTCTGGCAGCCGGCACGGCCGCCCGTTGCGATCCACCGCGGCGTGCAGCGTCCGGCCGGTGGACACGAGGCCGTCGCGGCCGTTCGCCCGTACTTCATAGGTGAACGACATCCGGACCGGAGACAGCATCAGGCCCTCCGTCCGGATTTCAATCTCATCATCGTAGCGCGCCGGGCGCAGGTATTCGCACTGAGCGTCGATGACCGGCAGCATCACGCCCGTGCCTTCCATCTCGCGGTACGTCCAGCCGAAGTTGCGAAGCAGTTCGCCGCGAGCCACCTCGAACCACACGAAGTAGTTCGCGTAGTACACGACGCCCATCTGATCCGTCTCCGCATATCGCACCCGAATCGTCGTCGTCGAAATGGCCATCGAATCAGGTGGTCCCGGCAGCCGCTCGCAGCGCCTTGACCGCGGCCGACGGATCGGCCGCGCCGAAGACCGACGTGCCGGCGACGAGCGTGCTGGCGCCGTGCGCGACGAGTGCGGCCGCGTTCGAGAGATCCACGCCACCGTCCACCGACAGCGCGGCATGGCTGCCGGTGCGCCGAGAGCAGGGCACGCGCGGCCGCGACCTTCTCGAGGCTGTGCGGAATGAAGGACTGTCCGCCGAATCCCGGGTTCACGGACATGATCAGGATGAGATCGAGGTCACCAATCACGTCGCGAAGCTGATCGACCGGCGTCGACGGGTTCAGGGCGACACCCGCGGCCGCGCCGAGCTGGCGTATCACCTGCAGCGTCCGGTGCAGATGCGGGGCCGACTTCAGCGTGGACCGTCACCATCGCGGCACCGGCACGGACAAACGCCTCGAGGTACCGATCGGGTTCCTCGATCATCAAGTGCACGTCCAGGGGCAATCGCGTCGATCGCTTCAAGGCGGCAACAATCGCCGGACCCATCGTGAGATTGGGCACGAAGTGTCCGTCCATGACGTCCACGTGGATCTGATCGGCGCCCGCGGCCTCCATCTGCCGAACGGCGTCGCCGAGCGCGGCGAAATCGGCGGCAAGCACGGACGGTGCGATGCGAACACTCATCGGCTCAGCTCCAGGACGATCGGTTCACCGAGAGCGACCTGAAAGCCCGCCTGAGGTGTCTGCCGGACGACGACGCCTGGGGGCAGACCCGGATACGGCTCGTCGGCGCCGACGGTGACGCGGAAGCCGCGCCGCCGAAGGATGTCCACCACGCGCACGCCGAGCGTGCCGATGACGTCGGGCATGACGTAGGTCGAACCTGCCTGGCCGCGATTGACGAGCAGGTTGACCGACCCCGCGCGTCCGGCTCCAGGCGGATCCTGAGCGATGACCGCGCCAGCCGGATACGTGCCCGTCTCAACCTCGGCGCGGGCGCCGATGGCCACACTCGCTTGCGTGAGCACGATTTCCGCGGTGCGCTCAGCCAGGCCGACGACCGACGGCACCTCGGGGTCGCGTTGCCCGTCGCTGACACGCACGCGCACGGCGCGCTGCCGGCGGAGCACCGTGCCGGGCGCCGGATCCTGAGACAGGACGTGGTCCACGGCGACCTTCGGATCCGCCCGTCGCTGGTCGACCGTCATCACCAGCCCGGCCTGCGACAGAAGGGCCGTTGCGTCGGTGACGGCGCGGCCGCGGACGTCGGGCACGGCAACCTCGCGGGCTCGAGTGGTCACCCGCAGGGCCGTGAGGAAAAAGGCGCCAAACGTCACGATCAGCGCGGCCGCAAGCAGAAGCAATCGGCCGGCGCTCCACACGCGCGTGCGGAACTGATGAGGGACGGGCTTGGCATCGTGGCCCGATACGGGCCTTCCGGCGGGCATTGAATCCAAAAAAGTGTACTACGTGCCCTTCCGCCGGACCAACATCGCGCCGAAGAAGGCGTCGAGCGCGTCGCGATAGGGCAGCGTCGCCAGGCACCCTCGCGCGTCGATCATCTCGGGCGGCACTCCGGCCGCGGCGACCGGTTCGAGTCCGAACCGCCTGTCCTCACCGAGAAACGCAGTGACGACATCGATGTTCTCCTCGGGCTCGCTCGAGCAGGTCGCGTAGATCAGACGGCCGCCGGGCCGAACAGCGTCGGCGGCGGCTCTCAGCATCCGTCGTTGATCGGCGGCAAGCCCGTCGAGCTGGCTGGCGGTTCGGCTCCATTTGAGATCCGGATCCCGGCTGAGCGTGCCAAGACCGGAGCAGGGTGCATCCACCAGCACGGCGTCGAACTCGGCGGCGAAGGGCAGTGGCCCTCGCGCATCGAGACGCACGATGGGCACGGGAACGTGCGCGCGTCGAAGTGTCTCGGCCAACAGGCGCACTCGTGCCGGGCGATGGTCGGCCGCGACCAATCCGGGCATCGGTGTTGCGCTCGTGAGCCCGAGATCCGAGGCCATGACCATCGTCTTTCCACCGGGTGACGCGCACAGGTCGAGCACGCGTTCGCCTGCCCGTGCCGCCACGGCGCGCGCAACGAGCTGCGAGCCTTCGTCCTGCACGTGGATCCGCTCGAGATCGTCGGGCGCGAGGCGCCCGAGCGCGCCCGGTGGAAGACTGATTGCGTCAGGCACGTATCGCGCCGGCGTGGCGTGGACGTCCCGCGACTGCAGCGAGTGGAGCAGATCGGTCGCCGAGATGCCGGCACGCGGTCGAACGACCACGTCCGGCGTTCGGTTGTTGAAGAGACACCAGGCCTCGGTGTCCTTCGCGCCGTAGCGATCGAGCCAGCGCTCCACCAGCCATGCCGGATGGGACAGTGAGATGGTCAGGTATTCCACCCACCGGGCGCGGGGTGCGGTGTCTGCCGGGACGCTTCGGCAGCTGAATCCGGTTCCCTCCTCGCGTGACCGACCGGAGCACCGCGTTCACGAACGGCGCCGCGCGGACCGCGCCGAGCGTTCGAACCGCCTCGACCGACTCGTGGACGACCGCGTGCACAGGCACGCGCGTCAGGTACCGCAGTTGGTAGACGCCAACGCGAAGGACGGCGAGTGCCCGCTCATCGATGTTCGCAATCGGCCGCCGGCTTGCCGCTTCGATCAGCGCGTCGAGCGCGTTGCGCCAGCGCAGCGTTCCGACCGTCAGCTCCACCAGAAGCGCACGATCTCGACGGTCGCTGAACGGAGATCGCGCCCGATCGACCTCGGCGGCGAGCGTGGTACGTCCGCGGCCGACCGCCAGCAGGACCTCGGCGGCCACACGACGCACAGACGTCATGTTTCGATCGGCAGCGGCTCGAGCGTGTCGCCGACCGACAGTTGGTGCCCGTGCAGGAACTCCCGCACGGCCGCCGGGGCGCGGCCCTCGAGCTGGACGCGGACGATGCGCACCGCGCCGGGAAGACAGGCGACGACAAAGCCGTCTTCGTCAACGGAGACGACGGTCCCTGGTGAGAAACACGTCGGGAGAGTTTTTCGTGCTGATCTAGCGAAAAACTCTCCCGACCTGTTTCTTCGTCCTCGGGCACCGAGCCGAGCAATCGAAGCCGGCGTCCACGCAACATGACCGTCGCCACGGGCCACGGTTGCAGTCCCCTGACCCGGTTGTGAATGTCAGACGCGGGCTGGTTCCAGTCCACGCGGCTTTCCGATCGCTCCAGCCGCTTGGCGTACGTCACGCCTTCTTCGGGCTGTGGGGATTCCGGGATCGGGCCAGCGGCCAGCCGATCCGCAGTCGCGACGAGGAGGTCTGCACCGAGCGCGGCGAGGCGGGACTCGAGGACGGCGCTGGTCTCGTGCGGCCCGATATCGACGCGGACCTTCGCGAGCATCGGTCCGGCATCGAGCGCAGGAACCACGCGCATGATCGTGACGCCCGTTTCCTTGTCGCCCGCGATGACCGCTCGATGAACAGGAGCCGCGCCGCGCCAGCGCGGCAGCAGGGACGCGTGGACGTTGATCATGCCGAGCCTCGGGACCGTCAGGAGCGCGGCTGGGAGGATCCGGCCGTACGCGGCGACGACCGCAAGGTCGAGGTCGTAGCCGGCAAGCGTTTCGAGAAACGCCGGCTCGCGAAGGCGTTCGGGTTGCAGCACCGGAATCCCACGTTCGCCCGCGAACACCTTGACCGGGCTCGAGACGACGTGATGTCCGCGGCCGCGGGGGCGATCAGGCTGCGTCACGACCAGCACCGTGTCGTGAGCCGACGCCGTCAGCCGTTCGAGCGTTGCGAGCGCGAACACGGGCGTGCCGAAGAACGCCACCCGAAGCGGCGTCACCATTGCCCGGTCCGCTCGAGTTTTCGAATGCGCCGCACGATCAATTCGCGCTTGATCCCGCGGAGGCGATCGAGGAAGAGCCGACCGTCCAGATGGTCGAGCTCATGCTGCAGCGCGCGGGCGAGTAAGCCCGTGCCTTCAATCGTCCGTTCGGTGCCATGGCGGTCGAGCGCCCGGACGACGACCCGCGCCGGCCGGGGAACAGTGGCCGTGAAGCCCGGAACACTGAGGCAACCCTCGTCCTCGAGCTGCATGCCTTCGCGTTCGACGAACTCTGGATTGATCAGCGCGAACAGTTCGCCCCCGCGCTTCCCGACGCTCAGATCGATCACGCAGACCCGAAGCGGCACGCCGACCTGTGGCGCCGCGAGGCCCACTCCGGGGGCGGCATACATGGTTTCGATCATGTCGTCGACGAGGCGGTGGAGATCGGCGTCGAACACTTCGACCGGTGCCGCCTTGGCCTGAAGGCCCGGCTTGCCGAACCGGACGATCGGTCTGAGCATCTAGCTGGACCGGGGGACGTTCGTCCCCCGGACCCCCTCTCGCCGTTCGCTCGCGGGGGCCCGGTGCCCCGCTCCGCTCCGGCGGGCGCGCCAGCGGCGCGCCTGGCCGCTTTGCCACAACGAGGACAAGATCCTCGCAACTGGCCGCATGACGGACTAGACGCGCTCCAACGGAGCGGTCAAACGGTCGGCGATGGTCGCCGAGTATTTCGCGAGCGCGGCGGTGACGTCTGCCATGGTGTCGCCACCGAATTTCTCGAGCACAGCGTTAGCCAGCACGAGGGCCACCATCGCTTCGCCCACGACGGCCGCGGCTGGGACCGCGCACACGTCGCTGCGCTCAATCGCGGCCGCCGCGTCGCGCATCGTCGTCAATTCGACCGAACGGAGCGGCTTCATCAGCGTGGAGATGGGTTTCATCCACGCGGTGACGCGGAGATCTTCGCCGTTGGTGATGCCGCCCTCGAGGCCGCCCGCGCGGTTCGTGGGACGCGAGAGGCCGGGAATCGTTCCCGTCGGTTCGTCGTTGGCCGGCACGATTTCATCGTGGACCTTGGAGCCTGGGAGATCGCCCACCGTGGCGGCGGCGCCCATCCCGACGGCCTTGATCGCCGGAATCGACATCAGGGCCTGCGCGAGCCGCCCGTCGAGCTTCCGATCCCACTGCACGTGGCTGCCGAGGCCCGGCGGCACGCCGTGCGCGATGACCTCGAACGCGCCGCCTACCGTGTCGCCCGCTTCCTTCGCCGCGTCGATCGCGTGCCGCATCGCGGCGGCCACGGCCGGATCGGCACAGCGGACGCCGTCATCGCTTGACAGCGCCTGCGCCTGGGCGAACGTGACCGACAGCGGGTCGGCCAGGCGCGCGCCGCCAATCAGAAAGACGTGGCTCGCGACTTCGACCCCGACGCGCCGGAGCAGCGCGCGGGCGACGCCGCCGGCGGCGACGCGCGCGGCGGTCTCACGTGCGCTTGCGCGCTCGAGAATGTCGCGCAGATCGGTGCGGTCGTATTTCAAGCCCCCCGCGAGATCGGCATGACCGGGACGAGGACGCGTGACGGGCGCGCGACGCGCGCCACCGAGCGACTCGTCCGGCTCGGCCTCGACGCTCATCGTGTGGAGCCAGTTCGACCAGTCGCGGTTCTTGATCTGCAAGGTGATCGGGCTGCCGAGCGTTTCGCCGCGCCGGATGCCCGAGAGGATCTCGGCGCGGTCCTGTTCGATCGCCATCCGGCGGCCGCGGCCGTAGCCGAGCTGTCGCCGGCCGAGATCAATCGCCAGCTCATCAGCGGTCAGTTGGAGGCCGGCCGGCACGCCCTCGATGATCACGACGAGCGCCTGACCGTGCGACTCACCAGCTGTCAGAAAACGAAGCATCGCGGCGTCATTCTATCGAACTTTCTTCAATGCCCCGGCCGGCTCTGCCGCGCACACGCCACGCTTCACGGGTGTGTTTCTTGCACAACTCGGGGCACGCATGACGCACGTTCTTTCCGGTGATCGCGCGGCCGCTGAGGTCGTCCGCATTGCGCTCGACCCGCGCCGCGGTACCGAGGTCGTGATTGTCCAGGTCGGAAGTGAGCGCGAAGCGGCCGATGCAGCTCACCTTGTCGCGCCTCGCCTACGGGCACTCGGATTCGTACCGCTTCACGCGGGCCCGGCCCTCTCCAGCACGGTCCGGAGTCAGCTCGGGCACCGGCACCTTGCCCTGCTGGGGTTCAACCGGGTTGACGACGAGGCGGCGCTGGAATGTCTGCGACAGTTGGCTGCGACAAGTCCCCGCGCGCACCTCGTCGTGTCGTTCAGAGTGTGTCGCGACGCACACGAGGTGTCGCCAATCGAGAGGCCAGCAACGCCGACGTCGGAGCGAGCGTCAGCGAGCCCACGCGAACGGAGCGGGGATTGTGGGGCCCCCGCGAGTGAGCGTGTCGGGGCGTGCCGCGAGGCGGCGAAGCGCCCGCGAGACGTCGCGCGAGCGTCGCTCGGAGCGAGCGTCAGCGAGCCCACGCGAACGGAGCGGGATTGTGGGGCCCCCGGAGTGAGCGTGTCGGGGGACCGCGGGGGCGAAGCCCCCCGGACAATTCGATCGAGCCGAGAGGTTCGACCGCCGCGGCCGGCACGCCCAGGCCGAACGCTGGTATCGCTCTGCACTCGAGAGTGCCCGGCGGCGTGGCGACGAATCTGGGCAGGCGGCCGCCTGCCAGAGGCTCGTCGAGATCCTGTGCCGGCGCGACGGGTGGGATGCCGGTGGCCGGCTCGCGCGATCTGTCTTCAACACGCTTCGCAATGCGACCGCTCGGGCGGAGGTCGCGGCGCTCCTGGCTGACGTCCTGATCGCCCAGGCCGAGCTCGGACAGGCCGACGCGCTTCTGTCATCCGTTTCAAGTGAGCTGGCGCTCGAGGGCCTCCCGGAGACGGCGAGTGTGAACGACGCTCGCGCACAGTTGCGGTTCTGGCAGGGACGTCTGGACGAGGCGGCGGCCATTCCGAGGGTGCGACCCTCGGTGAGCCGGCTCGTAGTCGATGGTGCGATTGCATTTCTTCGACGCGACGTGAACGCGCTCACGCGATGCGCCGAGGAAGCCGCCTCGCTTCGATCGCCGCCGGCAGACTACTGCGCGCGGCTGTTCTCCGTGCTCGGCGCATCCGTTGCGCGGGACGGCCGCAACGTGCAAACGCTCTTTGCGCATCTGGACCGGCGGGCGTTGGCGCCCCGTTGCCCGCGACTCGTCCGGTTCGGCCGGGCGCTCGCCATCGAGGCCTGCTCAGTCGCCGGCCTCTCGCCGCCGCCCGCAGACGCGCGCGGTTCCCGACCCGCGCCGGCGCACCTGCCCACGCTCGACCGGCTGTTCCTCGAATGGCAGCACGCGGCCAGCGTGCGTGACCGCGACCTCGAACGCCAGGCGGCGAGGCGTCTCAATCATGTCGGCGCGCGGGTCGTCGAGACCTGGCGCTGGGGGAGTCCTGATATGCATTTGGTTCACGCGATTCCTGTCCTGCTCCAGGTCGTGCAGGACGCCGAAGACGATCTCACCGCCCTCGTGGCCATCGGTGCCTGGATTCGACGAGAAGGCGGCGCGCACGCCGTCGCCTTTTTCGATCCCGAACGGGCCATCGTGGCTGCGCGACGGCTGGAGTGCAGTGGACACCGCGGAACTCCGCCCGGACCACGCGGACGAAGCAGGTCGAGTCTTCCAGGCATCGGATGGAGGCGTGATCGTCGTTCGAGGTGTGCGATACGCCGGCAGTGTGACTGGTCTGGTCGCGGTTCGTGGTCCCGGCGATCGACGCGACGTTCTGGTCGAGACTGCGAACACGGCGGCGGCCTTGTGTGGGCCGGCTCTTCGGGCGCGCATCGATCTCGTCAGGGCAATGAGGGTGAGCCCGGCGCTCTCCACGGAGATCCTTGGCCGCAGTCCGTCAATCGTCGCGCTTCGCGAGGCGGTGGCGCGGGCGGCCGTCACGCCTTTTCCCGTTCTCGTGGAAGGCGAGAGCGGTACCGGCAAGGAGCTCGTTGCGCGCGCGATTCATCGGCTGAGCCCTCGGCGGGACCGCCGGTTCGTCGCCGTGAACTGCGCGGCGCTCACCGACGAACTCGTAGAGGCCGAGCTGTTCGGGCATACGCGCGGCGCGTTCACCGGCGCCATTGGTTCGCGCACGGGTCTCGTGGAAGACGCACACGGCGGCAGCTTGTTCCTGGACGAAGTGAGCGAGTTGTCGGCGCGGGCCCAGGCCAAGCTTCTCCGTGTGCTGCAGGAGAGGGAAGTGCGGCGCGTCGGCGAGAACGCCCCACGCGCCGTGGACGTCCGCGTGGTGGCAGCGACGAATCGTCTGCTCTCTGACGCCGTTCGCCTCGGGGCGTTTCGTGAGGACCTGTTGTTTCGCCTCGCCGTCGTGCGACTTCAGGTCCCGCCCCTGCGCGATCGCATCGAGGACGTCCCGCTTCTCGCACACGCCGTCTGGCGTTCGCTCGCGACTGAAACCGGCAAGCGCGCGGTCCTCGGCCCCGACGCCATCGCCCAGTTGTGCCGGCATTCGTGGCCCGGCAACGTTCGCGAACTCCAGAACACGATGGCCGGTCTTCTCGTCATTGCGCCGGAGCGCGGCCGGATCAGCGCACGCCATGTCGGGCACGTCCTCGCCGCGTCGTCGGACGCGAGTCAGTTTCCCTCACTGCCGCTGCACCGCGCGCGCACGAACGTCGAACGGACGGCCGTGGCCGGTGCTCTGGCGAGACACGGCGGACGACGAACGCTCGCGGCGCGGGAGCTGGGATTGACCAGACAGGGACTGACAAAGGCGATGAAGCGGCTGGGAGTTGCGTGATCACCCGCCATTGGGTGATCATCGCGACCGCGTGCTGTCATTCATCGTCCGGCGACTTGTCCTGACCGTGCCGGTGCTCTTCGGTGTGGCGACGCTGGTGTTTTCGCTGATTCACCTCGTCCCCGGCGATCCGGCGGCGGCGATGCTCGGTGAGTCGGCATCGCCGGCGGACCTGGGCGACCTGCGCGCGAAGCTCGGTCTCGATCGGCCGTTTCTGGCGCAGTACCGGTGACTTTCTCGCGGGACTGGTCGTCGGCGATCTCGGGACGTCGTTCCGCTACGGCACACCGGTTGGGCGCGAAATCGGCCAGCGGCATAGGCGCGACCTCGGAGCTGGCCATCGTCGCGATGGTTGTCGCCATGGCCATCGCGCTCCCACTCGGATTCGTGGGCGCGCTTTATCGCGGTCGCGCTGTTGACCAGGCCGCCATGACGATTTCGCTGGCCGGCATCGCGATGCCGAACTTCTGGCTTGGCCCGTTGCTGGCCATCGTCTTCTCGGTGCAACTGGGATGGCTGCCCGTGTCGGGGACGGGCACGTGGCGGCATCTCGTGCTGCCGGCGCTCACGCTGGGCGCCGCTCTCGCCGCCATGACGGCTCGAATGACACGGGCGAGCCTGATCGACGAGCTCGGCGAGCTGTATGTACTGGCCGCTCGCGCTCGCGGCGTGTCGCGACTCGGCGCGGTGCTGCGTCACGCTCTGAGAAACAGCCTCATTCCCGTCGTGACCATCGTCGGCCTGCAGTTGGGCTCGGTGCTGACCGGGACGATCATCACCGAGACGATCTTTTCCTGGCCCGGAGTCGGTCGGCTGCTGATCCAGGCGATCAGTTTCCGCGACTACCCGCTCGTGCAGGGATGCATCCTGCTGATCGCCGTCACGTACGTCGCGATGAATCTTGTCGTTGATCTTCTGTACGCGTGGCTCGACCCGAGGATTCGCTACCAGTGACACGTCGCATTGGATGGACCATCGTGATCGGCACGGTGCTCCTTGCCGTCCTGGGTCCGTGGATCGCGCCGGACCCGTATGCGCTGGACCTCTCACAGCGCCTGAATGGGCCGTCATGGCAGCACCCGTTCGGCATCGACGAACTTGGACGGGACGTGCTGGGACGCCTCATCGTCGGGGCGCGCGTGTCGCTGCTCGTCGGGCTCGCCGTCGTGTCGATGTCCGCGACGATTGGCGTCTCCGTGGGCGCGGTTGCCGGGTATGCCGGCGGATGGATCGACGAGGTCCTCGGGCGGTTGATGGACGTGCTGTTGGCGTTTCCGGGCATTCTGCTGGCGATCGCGCTCGTCGCCGTGCTCGGTCCCAGCCTCTCCCACGTCGTCATGGCGCTCGTCGTGATTGGGTGGGTGGGCTATGCGCGATTGGTCCGTGGTCAGGTGTTGAAGCTGCGTGAGTTGGAGTACGTGCAAGCCGCACGGGCGCTGGGCGCGCGGCCGATACGCGTGCTCGTCCGCCACATCGTGCCGGCCACGCTGCCGTCGGTCACCGTGCAGGCGACGCTCGGTATGGCGGCCGCCATCATCTCGGAAGCGTCCCTCAGTTTTCTGGGCCTGGGCGTCCAGCCGCCAACCCCGAGTTGGGGGACGATGCTGGACGCGGGTCGATCGCATTTGTTCGACGCGCCGCATCTGACGATCTTTCCGGGCGTGGCGATTGCGCTACTCGTGCTGGGCTTCAACTTCGTGGGCGACGCGTTGCGGGACGCGCTCGACCCGCGCGCTATCTGATCGTTCGCGCGAGCCGCCTCAGGTTCGGATCCGATCCGCTCAGCGCGATGGCCGCGCCGAGCGCGGTACGGGCGCCGTCCGGATCCCCGGATTGCCATTTCGCGCGCGCGAGCAGACCGAGGGTGCCCGGCGTCAGGCGGTGCGCTGCCTGTGGCCTGCGTGAGATATCGGACCGCGGCTTTGGGATCGCCGAGCTCGAGCGACAGCGCGCCGAGGCGACGCGCGCGATGGCCGCGCTGCTCGGCCGAAACCGTGTCGCCCTGGATAGCGTCGAGGTCGAGGAGCGCCGCGCGGGCGACACCGGGATGTGAGGCCCCTTCGGCGGCATCTGCCAGGAACCCGAACGCCTCCTGGTCGATCGGCGACGTCGACAGCGCCTCCTGAAGAATCCGTTCGGCGGCCAGAAAATCGCCGGAGAGATAGAGCGCGCGGCCGTAGAGCGCCAGGCCTTCGCTCCGTCGCGCTGTTCCACCGAGCGCCCGCTCCAGCACGGCCAACGCGCGGCCTACCATCCGCCGATCGCCGGTGTGCTCGGCCTCCGCGAGGAGCACGCGGCCGGTCGCGACCAGCACTCGTGAGTCGGTGGGATTCGCCTCGGCGGCGGCGCTCAACGTCCGTCCCGCCGCGGCAAACTGCCCGGCGCGCGCCTCCGCGAGACCCACCGCGAGGTGCCGATGCAGCTGATCGTCGAGCGCCGACAATGCCCGCAGCTCGCGCAGTTCGTCGTCCGACCGTCCGCGCTCGCGATAGAGATCGGCGAGCTCTTCGCGGGCCGGAAGGAAGGTTGGCGCCAGCCGGACGGCGTGTTGCAGCGCCGTCAGCGCCTCGTCGCCGTTTCGCGCATCGCGCGCGACGAGACCGAAGAGGTAGCGGCCCTCGGCTGAGTCGCGGCGCGCCAACGCGAGGCGCAGGGGTTCCTTCGCCGCCGCCGGCGCGCCTGAACGGTAGAGCGCGAGCGCCAGCGAGTAGAGAAGCTCGGGGTCGGCGTCACGAAGCCGATCGGCCGCCTGCCGATACCACTCGGCAGCCTGCGCGGAATCGCCGCGTTCGTCGTAGAGCTTGCCGAGCGCTTCAAGCGGCTGGGGCGCGGTTGGCGAGATCCGTGCGGCTTCGCGCAGGTCCCGTACCGCCTGGTCGTCGAGGGCCTGAGAGGCATAGGCCTCCCCGCGCCGGTAGAACGCGACCATGGACCGCGGCCTGAGTGCTAACGCCCCACTGAAGAGCTCGATGGCCTGATGACCGTGACCCTCAGACAGGGCCCGCTCGCCGTCGGAGAGCAGGCGCTGGTATCGGCGTTCCTGATCCAGCCGCTGGACCGCCGTCACCCCCGCCGCCACCGCCAGCGCCAGAGCCACGAGGACGGCCAGGCGTTTCACTAGGTGGACATTGTAGAGGCTTAGGGCTCACGGCTTGGGGCTTAGGGCCGCGCCAGCTCGTTTGCGAGCTCTGCACGGGCCCTGAGAGCCTTCAGCTTGAGCCCTAAGCCTTAAGCCCGTGCCAGCGTTCGGACCCCGCGGAACATCCGGCCGCGTTCGGGGTCTAACGTTCACAGTTGGGTCCGACCGCCGGTGCTACCATGGCGGAAAGGTCGCTCCTTTGAAGCCGATCCGAGCCCTCACGTGGTCCGATGCGGCAAGCGCCGACTGGGCGCTCGTGCAGCAGTGTGCCTCGGGAGACGAGGAAGCCTGCGCGCGGCTTGTGACCGATCACCAGCGCATGGTGTACCAGCTGGCGCTTCAGTTGCTTGGGGAGCCGCAGGAAGCCCTCGACCTCTCGCAGGAAGTCTTCCTGAGCGTGTTTCGCCGGCTGAATTACTTCCGTGGGCAGTCCACGCTGCGCACCTGGATCTATCGCATCGTGGTGAATCACGCGTCGAACCGCCTTCGCTGGTGGCGCCGGCGCCGGAAGTCGCAGCAGGTTCCGCTCGAGGAGCACGCGGCGCAACAGGGCGAGCTGGCCGAGTCGCGCAGTTTCGCGCAGCCGGACCGCGTGCTTCAGCAGCGCGAGACGGCCGGGCTGGTCTGGCAGGCGCTGGGGCAGTTGCCATTCGATCAACGGACGGCGATCGTGCTTCGGGAGATTCACGGCTTGAGTTACGAAGAAATCGCGGCGTCGCTCGGCGTCGCTGTGGGCACCGTCAAATCGCGACTGGCCCGGGCGCGTACCACCCTGCGCTCGACCCTGAGGCCACATGATCACGCCTGAGTGCATCGTCCAGCGTGACCTCGGCGCCTTCGTAGACGGCGAGCTCCGCGGCGCCAGTGTGCTCGAGGTGCTGCATCATCTCGAGGGATGCCCGGACTGTGCCGCCGAGGTCGCCTACCTCCGATCGCTCGGCGACACGATGCGCCAGACGATTCCGTCCGAGTCGGTGCCGCCGGAGCTCGACGGCCTGGCGAGCACGGTGATCAGCCGTACGCACGCCGAGTCGGCCGAATCGTGGCCCGGCATTTTCCGTCGCGCGCAGGAAGACTGGCACTGGGTGATTGTTGGCGCTGGCGCCATTGCCGCGACCTTCGTCTCGACCCTCGTGCTCTCCGCGATTCTGGCGTTCGGACCAAAACCCGACCGCGCCGATTCGATCTCGGCGTTCTACACGAATTTCCGGACTCCGGCGGGTGACCTCTACCTGCTCGCGACACCCGCCGGGCGGGACCAGGAGCCGATCTGGGTGAACGAAAACGGCGGCCCCGCGGCAAGCGCCCGAGTCGGTACACGCGACGTGGTTCTCGACACGCGCGCGCATGGAAGCCGATCTGGTGGGTGCGCTTCAGGAGGCCGTGACCGACGGCGGTCACACGCTGGCGCTGAATCGCATGTCGCCACAACGCCGTCGCCTGACCGAGTCGCTGCTCGTAGAAATCAGCCGATACCGCACGACCGCGCCAATTCCGCCGGGTGCCTCCCTGGCCGTCCACCAGGTGCGGCTCGAGGCCTCCGCCAGCGTCACGGCGAAAGGGCTTTAGACCTTCGCTGTTAAGTTGGAAGTGAGAAGCCAGAAGTTAGAAGTCACAGACGCAGCAAGCGTCCAGCAACTTCTGACTTCTGGCTTCTCACTTCTAACTTAACGCGTGCATTTATCTCGCCGCCGGCGCAGCGGCGGTGTTTTGCAACAAGTCAGTCGCGCGAATCACGATCTGCGCAGGATCTGTGTTGGCCGCGAGCGGCAACTCGTAGCGCTCGTCGGGGCATCGGCCAGACCATCCACCGGGTAGACGATCTGCCACGGGCCGCCGGCCACCGAGAACTCGACCTTCTGAATCGGGCTGCGCGCATCCACGACGTGAATCGTGAGGCGCGCCGTCGCGCCCTGACGAACGATCGCCGACGTGATGGCCGGCGGGGTGTTGTCTACTTCCACGGGATCGCCTTCGCGCTCCCCGACGAGTGCGCGCTCGGCCGCGTTCGACGGACTGTCTGATGCCCTGACGCGGATGACGTAGCGCCCATCCACCGCTGACGTCGTGTCCCAGACGAACAGCGAATCCGTCAGATCAGCCCGGAGCACCCGCCATGTGTCCGTGCCCTCGCGCCGGTACTCGATCGTGTACGCCAGTCGGTCTCCCTCGTCGCCGTCCTCGGCACGCCAGGCGATTGTTTGAAGGCCTCGCTGAAACATGCGCCGGCCCGGCGACGGCGTCGGCGGGCCGGTGTCGCCCGGCGCGCGTCGCGCGTCGGCCGTCGCGTCGTCCAGTCCCGCGATGGCGCCGTCCTCGTTGCTGAACGGGCGCTGAAACACGACCCCCGGAGGATGAACGGTCACGGACGTGACGACGGGCCGGCTGTTTGCGGTGAGGTAGGCCACGGTCACGGCGGTGAGAGACGAGGGCACGGTGCCGCTCGCGGGTTTCGTGAACGTCGCCCGCCACTGAATGAAGCGGGCAGCCGGGCTTGCGATCGGTTCGCCATCGGGCCGGGTGTACGCCCGAGACCACTCGCTCCACGAGTCGTCGGGCTTCTCGGTGTTGCCGGATCGCGTCGCGAGCGTGACGCCGCCGGTCGCTTCCCAGCGGATCAGTCCCCAGGTGGCCGAGCTGCGCGAGTCGCGAACCGCGGAGACATACGTCGCCGGCGCCTGCTGCCCCGAACCAATCGCGACGACGCGGCCGGGATTCGCCGTGGCAAATGCTGTGACGGGCCCGCCGGGCATCGTGCGGGCGAAGCGGGTAATCTGCCGCGCGTCCACTCCCGTCAGGAGCGACACGTCACGGTTGGCGTCCACGCGGTACAGCCGCCCGGCAGGTCCAGTCGCCACGAGCACGCCCTCGACGGTGGCTGCGATGTCGTAGATCACGTCCGGTGAGTTCCAGACCGACTCCCACGTTCCGCTCGGATCGATCCGGACGAGCGTCGAACGGCGGGCCGGGGCGCTCGACTCGCCGCCACTCGGCGCGGCCGGTGGGCCGCCAGGGCCCGGCGACGAAGGCGCCGCGGCCGTCAGCGTGACGGCGACCGACGTCGTCTCGCCTCCGGGTGAGCTCTCGTCGCCCTTGGCGACACCGGCGGCGTAGATCACGCCGTTCGGCGCGTTGCTGACCGCGCGCAACTCCGCGAGGCCTGAATCGAGCAGCACGAAGGGCCGGTCGTTCGCGTCGAGCCGATACAAGCGTCCCGGCGACTCCGTGCCTGCGAGGATCCGGCCTGACGAGTCGCTCGCGAGCATCACGACGTGGCCTGCCGGCGGGCGATAGACGACGGTGCTCGTTCCGCCTGCGTCAACGCGATAGATGACTGCCGGATTTCCGGCGCCAACCCACAGCCGGCCCGCGGGATCGACGTGAAGTGCCCAGATGTACTTTTCTTCCGGGTCGAAAAACGGCTTCGAGCTTCCGTCAGCCTCGATGGCATAGACGCGCCCGTCTGGCCCGGTCGCAGCGTAGACACGCGAGCCGGACACGGCGAGCGCGAACACGTTGTTCTCGGCCGAATCGAACACCGTCTGTTCCGGCTGTCCGGGACGCGACCGGACGATGCGCCCGTCGCCGCCGGTGCCGGCCCAGAGCGAGCCGTCGGCGGATGTCGCCAGACTCCAGACCTGCGCGGGCGCGGACGTGAGCCGATTGGTCAGTTCGGGTCCGGCCGTGACGACACCGCTGAGACTGACGTACACACCGTCCGACGTGCCGCGCAAGAGATCGGTCGACGTTGCGGTGGTCCAGAACGTGGGGCCTGAAGCGTCCGTGCGCGCCGCGAGGGCGCACGCGGTGAGAGCAATCGCAAGAACAGCGCGGCGGACGGTCATAGGAAGGCTTGGGGCTTGAGGCTTGAGGCTTGAGGCACGGGCAGCTGAGACGACGGTTCACTGGCGCAGGTCAGATTCAAAGTCAGCTCGCGGGAGCCACGCACGGGTCGATCCAATCGCTGTTCCCACGATCCGACGGTCGTTTTCGTCACCGAGCCTTTGGCCACGGTGGCATCGCTGTCCATCACCGATCGAACCGACGCGGGCAGTGAAGGCAGCGTGTCGCCACCCACGACGGTGCCGTTGCTCGCTGCGATGAGTCGCACGTACAGCCTGTTGTTTCGCCGCGTCGCGTTGAGATCCGTCAGCAGATCCGCCCAGGACGACGGGCGCCCCGGCTTCAATTCCTTTTGTTCGAGTGCGACAAGACTGGGCGCGTCGCTGACGACGAGTGTCAGCGGACCCTCGGCGTAGGAGGGCATTGCCACCGGCATCGAAACCGTGCGCTTGCCGCCGCGGTAGTCCTGCAACTGCACCTGCAAGGTATGCGTGGCGCCAAACCGCGGTTTCACAGTGTCGAGCCAGACGCGATCGATGGTCGTGCCCTCCCGATCCTCGGACGCGGTCAGCTCGACATCGATGCGTTCGGGCACGATGGTTTTGAACTCGTTCGTCATGGCCGCGGCCAGGGGCGCTGCGATGGCCGTGGCCGCGCCCGTGTGTGCGGTGTCGCCCGAGAACAGATCGTCGATCGCGACTTGTCCATCGGCGCCAAAGGACACGGTTCCGCGAGCGGCCACCGTCATCGCCCCGGTCTCGCGCTCGTAGGCCGTGATCGCGTTGAGCACGGCAACATAGGTGAAGAGCGGCGTGAGCGCCTGGTCACGAAGCACCGAGAGCCGGAACCGCCGCGTGGGCGCACGCGAGGAGTTGAGCGCCAGGCTGATCTCGAGCTCGTGAGGCGACGCCCCGAGCGTGCCACCAACCGCCGTCGTCCGGTCCTGGCTAATCGTGCCGATGACCGGGCCCATCGTGGCCAGCTTCATGGAGATCTGCAGACTCGGGAGAACCGTGAGGACTCGAGCCCGCGTCATCGGGAACGCCGTCGTCCCGAGATTCAGGAACGGGTGGCCGAAGGCATAGACGCGGTCGTGATCGACGTGGGTCACGGTGCCGGTCGCGCCGACCTCGAGGTCGCCGTGGATCAAACTGAGACCGACCGGATCGCCCGCCCGAAGCGGCGCGTTCGGGCTGCCGGCGGACGGCGAGCCCGATTGCTGAGCGGAGCCCGGGAGCGACAGCGCCTGGCGCAGATCTCGATCGATGGACGGCGTGAGGCCGCCGAGCACCATCGCGGCGCCGATCGGGCGAAGTGTCGGGGCGAGTTCCGCGATCGACCCCGGACCGATGATGTGCGCGTCGCCAGGCAAAGCGCCGAGCGGAGCGGACGCGCGACTCAGGATCCGGCCGAGCGTCGCGTACACCGCCGCCGGCGTGGCCGGCCATTCGAGAGACAGCGAGCGGTCCGTGACGCGCGGTCCGGACGCGTTCACGGCGTCCACCATCTCACCGATCGGCGTGATGCCGGCAATCGGTTCTCGCGGAAAGGCACCGAGTGAGTAGGAGACCGCGCCGAGCAGTTTGCCCTCGATGTAGACCGGACTCCCACTCATGCCTTGAATGACCCCGGTCGTCGCCAACGGGCCACCCTCGAGCCGAGCAATGATCAAATCGCGCCGTGGGCCGATGGCATTCTGCAGAACGCCGATGATGGTGGCGCGGAATTCCTCCTGCAGGTCGCCGGCAAACACGGTGCGGCCAATGCCGACCATGCCGGGCTTGAGTTGGTCCACCGGGAAGAACGCCGGAGGGGGCTGCTGGAACGCGACGAGTCCGGCCCCATCGAGCGCGAAGAACAGGGCTGAGGACAGAAGCGTGCCGAAAATCAGCGGACGCATTGAGTGAAGCAGTCTCAGGCTTTGGTTATAACACGCCGGTGGTGAGGGCATTTGACCGCCTCGGCGGGGTTTGCTACGCTCCTCGCGACACGCATGACCGCCTTCACTTCTTATCGGACCGTCCGCCCGACCTCCTGGTCGTATTGGTGGTGGTTTGCCGGGAAGGCTGAGGGGGGCTGCGCGCGCTAGCGTCGAGAATCGCGAACGCACGTCGGAATTGCTGGCCTCTTCAGCCCACGCTGAAGGGGCTTTTTTTGTGTCTTCCGCCGGCTTCGCGCGGCGAAAGACACAAAAAAGGGCAGAGGGCAGAAGGCACAAGGGCAAAGGAGAGAGAAGAGGGAAAAGGTGAGAGGAAGGTTAGAGGCCACAGCTCAGAGGAAGGTCGGACGAACGGAATCCCTTCTTCGTCCCTTCTGTCCTCTGTCCTTTCCCTTTTGCCCTCTGCCCCTCTGCCCTTTGCCCTGACTAAGTCAGATGTCTTTCACCCAGGTCGTCGAGACCGTGAGCGGCCAGACGATGGCCGAACTGCGTCGGGCGCGCGATGAGGCCGCCGCCGACCTGGTCGAGCTACGTCTGGACGGCGTCGAGGATCTCGACGTGGCCGGCGCGCTCGACGGCCGGAAGACGTCGGTGATCGTGACGTGCCGGCCGGCATGGGAAGGCGGGCGGTTCGACGGCAGCGAGGAGGTGCGCCTCGACATCCTCGCCGAGGCCATGCGTCTGGGCGCCGAGTACGTGGACGTCGAGTTGCGCGCCGATCGCCGACGGTTCTCGTCGGCGGACCGTGGCCGGGTCGTGCTCTCGCACCACGACTTCGACGGGATGCCTGGCCGATCTCGTGGCCCGCGTGCGCGCGATGCGCGCGGAGCCGGCCGGCATCGTCAAGCTTGCCGTGACGCCCGCGCGGCTCACCGATTGCCTGGCGCTCCGAGACGCGATGCGATTCGACGAGCCGCACGTCGCGATTGCCATGGGGCCGATCGGCCAGGTCACCCGGCTCTGCCCGTGGCTCTTCGGATCGCGTTGGACGTACGGCGGCACGATTGCCCCTGGCCAGGTGACGGCGCGCGAGCTCATCGAGTCCTTTCGTGTCCAGCGCGCCTCGTCCCTTACGGCGATCTACGCGATTGGCGGCGCGCCGCTCGCGCATTCGGCCTCGCCGGCGATGCACAACGCGGCGTTCGCCGCACTCGGGATGGACGCGGTGTACGTGCCGCTCGAGACGGCCGACGGCGACGAGTTTCTGGCGGTGGCCGACGCGATCGGCGTGGCCGGCGCGAGCGTCACCGCGCCGCTGAAGCCGGCGATGTTCGAGCGTGCGTCGACGCTGGACGACCTCTCGACGCGAACCGGCGCCGTGAACACCTTGCGCCGAGGCGCGCGTGGCTGGGACGGGCGCAACTTCGACGTCGCGGGGTTCCTGTCGCCGTTCGCGCGTCAGGCGCGGTCGCTTCGTGATTCGCGCGCCGTCGTGCTCGGCGCCGGCGGTTCGGCGCGCATGGCCTGCTTCGCGCTCAAGCAGGAAGGTGCGCGCGTGTCGGTCGCAGCCCGCAGCCGGCGCGCGGCCGCGCGCTCGCTGACGAGATCGGCGTGGACGTCGCGCCGTGGCCGCCGTCGTCGGGCTGGGATCTGCTGGTCAACACCACGCCCGTCGGCACGTGGCCGCGCGTGGACGAGGCGCCCGTCGACCGCGACGTCGTGTCGGGCGGCACGGTCTACGACCTGATCTACAACCCGCGAGAGACCACGCTGCTCAGGTGGGCGCGGGAAGCTGGCGCGGAAACGATCGACGGTCTCGAGATGCTCGTCGGTCAGGCGTGTCTGCAGTTCGCGTGGTGGACCGGGCGGGAAGCGCCACGGGACGTGATGGAAGAGGCGGCTGAAAGGTTTATCAGTGACCGCCGCGAACGAGCCACAGCGAGTGAGCAGGGGGGGTGGGGGCGCGGAGAGAGCGGTCGGGGGACGCGGGGACGAAGCCCCCAGGACTAGAGATGAAGCAGACCACGTTTGAAGAATTCGTCGAGCTGTCGCAGCAGGGCACGTTCGTGCCGGTCTGCCGCGAGATCATGGCGGACCTGCTGACGCCGGTCTCGGCGTTCCTGAAGATTGCCGAGCACTCCGACTACGCGTTCCTGCTCGAGAGCGTCGAAGGCGGCGAGCACGTCGGCCGGTACTCGTTTCTCGGCAAGGACCCGTTCCTGATTCTGCGCGGCCGCAACGGGCGGACCACGGTCGAGGACGCCGGCGACGGTGACCGAGCGCGCCGAGCCGTTCCTCGACGTGCTGCGGGAGCTGATGGCGGAGTTCACGTCGCCGATCGTGCCTGGACTGCCGCGGTTCACCGGCGGCGCCGTCGGCTATTTCGACTACGACGCGGCCGAGTGGTTCGAGCCGTCCGTCGCGCTCGACAAGCCGCCGCGCGATCGCGACCAGGCCGCGTTCATGATCTTCGACACGATCCTGGCGTTCGATCACGTCAAGCACCGGATCCTCGCCATCGCCAACGCCCGGCTGCGCGCAGGGCGAAGATCTTCGCGCCGCTCTACGACTTCGCGTGCGCCAAGATCGAGTTTCTCGAACGCGAGCTCGAGCGGAATCTGTCGAGGCCCGCATCGAGCCGCGGCCGAGCTCGCTGAGCATCCACGCCGGACCAGACGCGCGAGGCGTTCGAGGCCGTCGGTGCGCAGCATCCAGGAAGACATCGCCGCCGGCGAGATCTACCAGGCCGTGCTGTCGCAGCGGTTCCAGGCGACGACCGCCGCCCCGCCGTTCGACGTCTATCGCGCGCTTCGGCACGTCAATCCGTCGCCGTACATGTTCTTCATCCGGCATCGGCCGCGACGCGATCGTCGGCGCCTCACCGGAGATGCTCGTGCGCGTCGAGGGCCGCCAGGTCGAAACGCACCCGATCGCCGGCACCCGCCGCCGCGGCAAGGACGCCGACGAGGACGCGCGGCTCGCCGACGAGCTGTCGCCAGAACGAGAAGGAACGCGCCGAGCACGTGATGCTCGTGGACCTCGGCCGCAACGACGTCGGCCGGGTGGCGGAGATCGGCAGCGTCCGCGTGCCGCAGTACATGGCGCTCGAGCGGTACTCGCACGTCATGCACCTCGTGTCGCGCGTCGAGGGACGGCTGTCGCCGACCGCGACCGGCTCGACGCGCTTGGCCGCGGCGTTTCCGGCCGGCACGCTGACCGGCGCGCCGAAGATTCGCGCCATGCAGATCATCGGCGGCCTCGAGCCGACCCGGCGCGGGCTCTACGGCGGCGCGGTCGGCTATCTCGACTTCGCCGGCAATCTCGACTTCTGCATCGCGATTCGAACCATCACGATGCGCGATGGACACGCCGACATCCAGGCCGGCGCCGGCATCGTCGCCGACTCGCGATCCGGCGGCCGAGTACGAAGAGACGCGCGACAAGGCCCGTGCGCTGATGCAGGCGCTCGAGATGGCGGACAAGGGGCTCTGACATGCTGTTGCTGATCGACAACTACGATTCGTTCACCTTCAATCTCGCGCACCGGCTCGGCGAGCTGGGCGCCACGGTGAAGGTGGTCCGCAACGACGCGATGACGTTGCCGGAGCTCGAGCGGCTGGCGCCGGATCGGCTCGTGATTTCGCCGGGACCGGGACGGCCCGAGTCGGCCGGTGTCACGATCGAGGCCCTGCGGCGCTTTGCGGGACGGATTCCGGTGCTCGGCGTGTGTCTTGGCCACCAGGCGCTGGCGATTGCGTTTGGCGGACGGGTCGAGCGCGCCTCGCGTCCGATGCACGGCAAGACGTCGCGCGTGGTCGCACGACGGCTCGGCTTGTTCGAGGGCGTCGATCAGCCGTTCGACGCCGGCCGGTACCATTCGCTCGTGATCCCGAAGGATGCCGTGCCTGCCGGGTTCGTCGTGACCGCGTCGGTCGAGGGCGACGGCACGATCATGGCGATTCGGCACGAGGAGCGACCGGTGTTCGGCGTGCAGTTCCATCCCGAGTCGGTGCTCACGCCGGCCGGGCATCGTCTCCTCGGCAATTTTCTCGAGGCGAGGTAAATGGCCTTCGCGCCCCTGCTCGAGCAGCTCCGGCGTCACGAAGACCTGACGAGCGATCAGGCGGCCGACGTCATGGGCGCGATCATGGACGGCAACGCGCTGCCGTCGCAGATCGCCGCGCTGCTGATGGCGCTCGCGCTCAAGGGCGAGCGGCCCGCGGAGCTCGTCGGGTTTGCGCGCGCCATGCGCGCGCGCGCCGTCAAGATGCGAGGGCACGTTCGACGACGTGTTCGACACGTGCGGGACCGGCGGAGACGGGGCGCACACCTTCAACGTCTCGACCGCCGCGGCGCTCGTCGTGGCCGGCGCCGGCGTGCGCGTCGCGAAGCACGGCAATCGCGCGGTCTCGAGCCAGTGCGGCAGCGCCGACGTCTTCGAGGCGCTCGGCGTTCGACTCGATGCCTCGCCCGCGGTGGTCGAGCAGGCGCTGGCGGCTGGCTGTGCATTCTTCTTTGCGCCGACCTGGCATCCGTCGATGCGTCACGCAGGTCCGACGCGACGTGAGCTGGGTGTCCGCACGGCGTTCAACCTGCTCGGTCCGCTGACGAATCCGGCGGGCGCGCGGCGGCAGATCGTCGGCGTCTCGCGGCCCGAGCACACGGAGCTGATCGCGCGCGCGCTCGGTGCGCTCGGCGCGGAGCGCGCCTGGGTCGTTCATGGCGCCGGCGGTCTCGACGAGCTGTCGACGCTCGGCCACACGAAGGTGTCCGAGCTCAAGGACGGCACGGTCAACACGTTCTACGTGCACCCGTCCGATGTCTCGCTGCCGCAGGCGACGGTCGACAGATCTCGCCGGCGGCACGCGCGGCCGAGAACGCGGCGCTGATCGAGCGCCTGCTCGACGGCGAGCGTGGCCCGCGCCGCGACATCGTCCTGCTGAACGCCGCGGCCGGGCTGTTGATCGCCGGGCGCGTCGGCTCGCTGCCAGGACGGCGTGGCGCAGGCCGCGGCCAGTCTCGATGGCGGGGGGGCGCGGCGTGTCCTCGATGACCTCCGGAGGATCAGCACGTCATGATGGGCGACCTCCTTCAGGCCGTCGTCGCCGCCGCGCGCCGATCGGCGGAGGAACGCGAGAAGGCCGCCGGGTGGAGCGCGATCGATCGCGCGATCTCGGGCCGCGAGCCTGCCGGCGACCGGTTCCGCGCGATCGCTGGAAGCGCCGGGCATCCGCGTGATTGCCGAGTGCAAGCGGCGCTCGCCGTCCCGCGGCGTGCTCCGCGCGAACTACCATCCGGTGGCCATCGCCGCCTCCTACGAGCGCGCCGGCGCCGCGGCGATCTCGGTCCTGACCGAGCCCACGTTCTTCGACGGCTCGCTCGATCACCTGCGCGATGTCGCGGGCGCCGTGTCCCTGCCGCTGCTCCGCAAGGACTTCGTCGTCACCGAGTACCAGATCGCGGAGGCGGCGGCGGCCGGGGCGAGCGCCGTGCTCCTGATCGTGGCCGCGCTCGACGATCGACCTGAAGCGGCTCATGGCCGCGGCCGACCGCTTCGGACTGGCGGCGCTCGTCGAGGTGCACGATCGCGGACGAGCTCGCGGCGCGCGCTCGACGCCGGCGCGGACATCGTCGGCGTCAACAGCCGCAACCTGCGGACGCTCGAGGTGCATCAGCACCTCGCTCGACACGCTCGCGCCCGCGATTCCCGCCACGGCGATCGCGGTCGCGGAGAGCGGGCTGAAGACCGCGGCAGATCTGGGCCGGCTTTCGCGCGGCCGGTTACGACGCGTTCCTCATCGGCGAGCGGTTCATGATCGAGCCGCGATCCCGGCGCGGCGCTCGCCGGGCTCCTGCAAAGCGCGACGGCGGCTGCGCATGACCATGCGAACCCGCGTCAAAATCTGCGGCCTCACGCGCTTCGAGGATGCCGAGCTGGCCGTGCAGCTTGGAGCGGATGCGCTCGGCTTCGTCTTCTGGCCCGACAGTCCGCGGGCGGTCAGGCCGGAGGCCGTGCGCGACATCGTGCGCCATCTGCCGGCGCTTCCGGTCCGAGTGGGCGTGTTCGTCAACGCGCCGCCTGACGAGGTGGCGCACGTGGCCGAGATCGCCGCGCTCGACGTCGTCCAGCTGCATGGCGACGAGAATCTCGGTGACTACGAGCATCTGGTTCCGCGCCTCATCAAGTCGGTTCACATCGGCGACGAGGCGGCCCTGGAATCGGCCACGCGCATTCCGGCCGCGATCGTGCCGCTCGTGGACGCCGTGGATCCGGTGCGACGCGGCGGCACGGGACAGGTCGCGGACTGGACGAGCGCCGCCCGGCTGGCGAGCCGTCGGCCGGTCATGCTCGCCGGCGGCCTGACCGACGAGAACGTCGCGCAGGCCGTCATTCAGGTGCGGCCGTGGGCCGTTGACGTGTCGTCGGGCGTCGAATGGACGCACCGGCATCAAGAGTCCGGATCGGATGCGCGCGTTCTTCGAACGCGTGCGCGAAGCGAACGCGGAGGACGAGTGACCCCACTGAACCCAAGCAACAGATCGAAGCAGTGACGTAACTCCAGGGCCGGTCTTCGGGCGGCGCGATCCGGACGCGCGGGGATATTTCGGCGAGTTCGGCGGGCGCTTCGTTCCCGAAACGCTGATGGCGCCGGTCGACGAGCTGACGCGGGCCTACGTGGAGGCGCGGCGCGATCCGGCGTTCCTCGAGACGCTGCGTGGCTTGCTCACGACCTACGTCGGCCGGCCGACGCCGCTCTACGAAGCTCGTCGAGCGGCGGGTGAGCGTGGCGTGCGGTTGTTCCTCAAGCGCGAGGACCTCGCGCACACCGGCGCGCACAAGATCAACAACGCGCTGGGCCAGGCGCTGCTGGCCCAGCGGATGGGCAAGCGCCGGATCGTCGCGGAGACCGGCGCCGGGCAGCACGGCGTGGCGACGGCGACGGCGTGCGCGCTGCTCGGCCTCGAGTGCGTCGTCTACATGGGCACGGAGGACATGGCGCGGCAGGCGCTGAATGTCTTCCGCATGCGCCTGCTGGGCGCGACGGTGGAGCAAGTCGATGCCGGCAGCCGGACGCTGAAGGACGCCATCAACGAAGCGATGCGCGACTGGGTCGCCAACGTGGCCTCGACGTACTACCTGCTGGGCTCGGTCCTCGGTCCGCATCCGTATCCGCTGATGGTGCGCGAGTTTCAGTCCGTCATCGGTCAGGAGGCGCGCGCGCAGATCCTCGAGGCCGCCGGACGGCTGCCCGACATCGTCGTGGCCTGCGTCGGCGGCGGCAGCAACGCGATGGGCATCTTCGACGCGTTCGTGGACGACGCGACGGTGCGGCTGGTCGGCGTCGAGGCCGGCGGCCGGTCGCTCGATCCCGGTCGAGCACGCGGCGCGATTTGCCGGCGGTGTGCCGGGCGTGCTGCACGGCACGCGGAGCCTGCTGCTTCAGGATGACGACGGCAACATCCTGCCGACGCACTCGGTGTCGGCCGGCCTCGACTATCCGTCGATCGGTCCCGAGCACGCGTGGCTCGCGGCTCGCGGACGCAGCGAGTACGACTGGATCGACGACGGAAGCGCGTTGAACGGTTTCGAGTGGCTGGCGCGCACCGAAGGCATCCTGCCGGCGCTCGAGTCGTCTCACGCGGTCGCGTGGGCGAGGCGGGAGATCGATCGTCTGCCTGCGGGCGCGGTCGTGCTCGTCAACATCTCCGGGCGCGGCGACAAGGACGTCGAGACGATCAAGCGGCTGCTCGAGAGCGCGCGCGAGCCGGCGACAGGGGGCGTGCGCAGTGAGCCGGCGTGGCGCGCGCGCGTTCTGGTCGCGCGCACGTCTGCGCAGCCGCGGCTCGTGACGTACGTCACGGCCGGCGATCCTGACCTGAGCGCGATCGGCCGACATCATTCGCGCGATGGCGCGCGGTGGCGCGGACGCCATCGAGATCGGCGTGCCGTTCTCGGACCCGATCGCAGACGGTCCGGCGATTCAGCGCGCCTCGGAACGTGCGCTCGCGTCGGGGACCACGCTGCGCCGCACGCTCGATCTGGTGGCGAGCGTCCGCGCCGACGTGCCGGTGCCGATCGTGTTGTTCACCTACGTGAATCCGGTGCTGCGTCTCGGGACGGCCGAGTTCCTCTCGCGCGCCGCCGATGCGGGCGTGGACGGCGTGCTCCTGCTCGATCTGCCGATCGAAGAGTCGGAGACGATGCACGCGGCGCTCGACGAGCGCGGCATCGATCAGATCTTTCTTGTCAGCCCGACGACGACCGACGAGCGGCTGAAGCTGGCCGGCCGCTATGGCCGCGGCTTTCTGTACGCGATTTCGAGACTCGGCGTGACGGGCGTTCGCGAGTCGGTCGCCGATACAGCCGCGCCTCTGGTCGAGCGGCTGCGGCGAACGGTCAAGCTTCCGATCGCGCTCGGGTTCGGGATTTCGCGTCCTGAACACGTGCGCGATGTCACCCGTTTCGCGGACGCCGCGATCGTCGGCAGCGCCATCGTCCAGGTGGTCGCCGACGCCGTTCGAAACGGAGGCGACCCCGCGGCGCGCGTCGAGCGGTTCGTGGCGTGGCTCAAGGGGGCAGTAGAATCTCCGTGACGTGACGCAAACGGACGCGCCATTTTCACAGATAGGTATCGTCGGTCTTGGGCTGATCGGCGGCTCGGTCGCACTGGCGGCCCGGCGTGCCTGGCCCGGCACCACCATCGTCGGCTTCGATCAACACGCGGCAACGGCAGAAAGGGCCTTGCGGCGCACGGTCAGTCGCACGGTTGATCACCTCAGCGATCTCGACGGCAGCGACCTCGTGCTGTTTGCCGTGCCCGTCGCGGCCATGATCGAGCTGCTGCCTGAGCTCTCGCGCTTCTCGCACCCGTGCGTCGTGACCGACGTGGGATCCACGAAGCGGCAAGTGATGGATGTTGCCGCCGCGGCAGGATTGGACACGTTCATTGGCGGGCATCCGATGGCGGGCAGCGAACGCGGCGGCCTCGACCACGCGACGCCCGATTTGTTCAACCGCCGGCCCTGGCTGCTCGTCGCGCGTGACGACACGAGCGAGCCCGCGAAACGTGTGGAGCGGTTCGTGGCTGGGATTGGCGCCATCCCTCACTGGATGGGGGCGGACGACCACGATCGGGCGATCGCGTTCGTCAGTCATCTGCCGCAGATCGTGTCGGTCGCGATCATGAATGCGGCGGCTGGCGCCCTTGATGCCCGTGGGCTCGCGGCCGGCGGACGAGCGTTCGACGAGATGACCCGGCTCGCGGCGAGCCCCTCCGACCTGTGGGAGGGGATTCTGACGAGGAATGCGGACTACGTGGCCGAGGCGCTGGCGGCGTTCATGGAAGGCCTGCCGACGGCTGAGAATCTCGCCGACGCCGGCTGGATCAAGGACACCTTCGATCGCGCGGCCGCCGCGCGCGCCAGGGCCCGCGAAGGGTTGCCGCCGCGCTAGTCTGGTTCGATGCCGCCCCTCTGGCAGCCCAATCCTGACCGCGTCCGGGCGTCACACCTGACGCGCCTGACGGACGAAATCCAACGGACGCAGCGCCGCACGTTCGAGAGCTACGACGATCTTCACCGATGGTCCATCGAGGACCCGCCGGCGTTCTGGTCAGCGCTCTGGGACTACGCCGGCGTGATCGGTTCGAAGGGCGAGCGGGCCGTCAGCAACCTGGGAAAGCTTCCCGGCGCGCGGTTCTTTCCAGACGGCCGCCTCAACTTCGCTGAGAACCTGCTGCGTCGAGACGATGATCGAACTGCGATCATCGCTGTGACCGAGCACGGTCCCGTCAGCCGCCTGACGTTTCGGAACCTGCGTGTCGCCGCCGCCAAGGCCGCGAGCGCGCTCCGCGCGGCCGGTGTCCGACCCGGTGACCGCGTCGCCGGCATCGTGCCCAACGGGGCCGAGGCGGTCATCGCGGCCCTGGGCACGGCGTGGATTGGCGCCGTGTGGTCGTCGTGCTCGCCCGATTTCGGGGCTGACGGGATCGTCGACCGGTTCGGTCAGATCGAGCCGAAGGTGCTGATCGGCGTGGACGGGTACACGTACAGTGGGCGTTACTTCGACTGCCTGCCGACCCTCGCCGACGTCCGCCAGAGCCTGCCGACAGTCACGCAGACGGTCGTGATTGACCACGCGAAAAACTGCTCGGGTGAGTTTTTGGAACTCGCGGCCAAAAACTCACCCGAGCAGTTTTTCGTGGGTTGGGACGCGTGGCTCGGGTCCGGCAGCGAGGACGTGCCGCTGGAACCGTTCCCGTTCAACCAGCCGCTGTACATCCTGTACTCCTCAGGCACGACCGGCGCGCCCAAGGCGATCGTCCATGGCGCCGGCGGCACACTCCTGCAACACCTCAAAGAGCACCAGATTCAGAGCGACATTCGGCGCGACGACTGCGTGCTGTACTTCACGACGACCGGGTGGATGATGTGGCACTGGCTGGTCTCGTCGCTCGCGACGGGCGCCACGATCGTGCTCTACGACGGCTCGCCGGCGTTCCCGTCATCGAATCGCCTGTTCGATCTGGCCGACGAGGTCGGCATCACGCTCTTCGGCACGTCGGCCCGGTTCCTTGACGCCATTCACAAGAGCGGTCTCGAGCCTCGACGCACGCACTCGCTCGCGACCGTGCGGACGATCGCGTCAACTGGCTCGCCGCTGGCGCCGGAAACGTTCGACTACATCTACGCGTCCGTGAAGTCCGACGTGCATCTCACGTCGATCTCCGGCGGCTCAGACATCGTCAGCTGCTTTGTGCTCGGCAACCCGAATGGGCCGGTGTGGCGAGGAGAAATCCAGGCGCCGGGTCTGGGCATGGACGTTCGTGTATTCGACGATGCGGGGCACGCAGTCCCGACCGGAGAGTTTGGCGAGCTCGTCTGCGGAACCGCGTTTCCCAGCATGCCGCTCGGTTTCTGGAATGACCCTGACGACGCGCGATATCGGGCGACGTACTTCGAACGCTTCCCGGGTGTGTGGTGTCATGGCGACTGGATTCGAGCGACGGAGCACGGCGGGTTCGTGATTGCGGGCCGATCCGACGCCACGCTGAAGCCCGGCGGCGTACGGATTGGCACGGCGGAGATCTACCGCCAGGTGCAGCAGATTCCGGAAGTGATCGAGAGCCTCGCGATCGGGCAGCGGTGGCAGGGAGACGAGCGCGTGGTGCTTGTTCGTCCACCTGCGGCCGGGCGTGACGCTCGACGAAGAACTGAAGAAGCGGATCGCGGACCGTCTGCGGGCGCACGCCTCGCCGCGGCACGTGCCCGCGCGGATCGTCCAGGTCGCCGACCTTCCCAAGACACGGAGCGGCAAGCTCGTCGAGCTCGCGGTGCACCGCATCGTTCACGATCAGCCGGTCACCAATCGCGAGGCGTTGGCCAACCCCGAGGCGCTGGACTATTTCCGCGACCTGCCGGAGCTCCAGTCGTGAGGCGCGATGACGATTCCACGCGCGGTCCGCCAGGCCATCGTGGATCACGCCAGACATGACAGCGCCGTTGGAATGCTGCGGCTTTCTGATCGGCGCGCCGGGCCGGGTGATGTTCGCGGTGCCGATGACCAACGTCGAGAAGAGCCGCGTGCGATACCGGGTTGACGACCGCGCGCACATTGAGTTGAGACGCGTGCTTCGCGGCATCAGGCCGGCCTTGTCGATCCTCGGCGTGTATCACTCTCATCCTGCGGGAGCCGCGTGGCCGTCGGAAACCGATGTGGCCGAGGCGCTCTATCCCGACTGGATGTACCTGATCGTGGGCCTCGAAGGCGCAGCGGCCGGTCGTTCGGGCCTTTCGAATTCGTCAGGGCACCGCCGCGGCCGGTGCCGCTACGCTGACGTCGCCGCCCCGGAGTATCATCGTCGCTTCCTGATCCTGCTTGAACCGCCAGAGAGGAGCGCTCCCCAGTCCATGTCTGAATCTCAATCTCCGGCTCGATTTGCGGGCGCGACGACATCGCCCAAGGACGTGACCGCTGACGTCCTTTTTGTTCCGGTGTTCCAGGGCGATGACCGGCTCGAGGATTGTTCAGGGCTCGAGGCGGCGACTGACGGCGAGCTGAGCCGTGCGCTCTCGGCCGGCGAGTTTCACGCGAAAGTCGGCGAGTCGCTTTCCGCCGCGACAGAGAGTCGAGCGGGTGGAGCAGTCGTCGGGTGGTGTTCGTCGGCGGCGGAAAGCGCGCTGAACTGGACGCCGAACACGTGCGCCGCATCGCGAGCACGTGCGGGTATGTCGCGCGGCGTCGGTCGGCGTCCTCGATCGCGGTCCTCGCGCGCGGCCTGGATCCGTCCATTCTTGCCGACGGTTTGTCCGGCGCCGAGTTCGACTCAGGCACGTACAGGAGTGACGCCGAGGCGGCGGGGCGGTTTCCCGTCGAATGTCGAAATCGTCGTGCCAGGCGGCGACGCCGCCACAGTCAGCGATCTGGTGCGCAAGGGCCGCATCATCGGCGAGTCAGTGAACTTCACGCGCAGCCTCGCGAACGAACCGGGCAACGTGCTGACGCCCAGAGAATTCGCGGCGCGAGTGAGTCGCGCCGAATCGATGGTCGGGCTGTCCGTCGAGGTGCTCGACGAAGGACGGCTGGCCGAGCTTCAGATGCGCCTGCTGCTTGGCGTCGGCGCAGGGCAGCGCCGAACCGCCGCGTCTGATCGTCATTCGCTACGACCCGCCGGGCGCGCCTGCGACGCCGGTTCTTGGATTCGTCGGCAAGGGCATCACGTTCGACTCGGGCGGCATCTCGATCAAGCCGGCCGACGGCATGGAGCGGATGAAGGACGACATGGCCGGAGGCGCCGCCGTGGCCGGCGCGCTCAGGGCGATCGCGCTCCTTGGCGGCACGCATCGCGTGATCGGCGTCATTCCGACGGCCGAGAACATGCCGGGCGGGCGCGCCATCCGCCCGGGCGACGTGGTCAAGGGCGCAAGCGGCACGAGCGTCGAGATCATCAACACGGACGCCGAGGGCCGGCTGATCCTTGGCGACGCGTTGTGGTACGCGCGTCAGCTCGGCGCGACCCATCTTGTGGATATCGCGACGCTCACGGGCGCGTGCGTGGTCGCGCTGGGGCGTTACACGTCGGGATTGTTTGGCCGGCCGGACAATTGGGTCGAGACCGTGCGGTCGGCGTCTGCGCGTGCCGGCGATCGTCTCTGGCCGATGCCGATCTACGAGGAAACCGCTGAGGAGCTTCGCAGCGACATCGCGGATCTGATCAACGCGGCGGGCCGTCCGGGCGGCGCGATTACGGCCGCAGCGTTTCTGCAGGCGTTCGCCGGCGAGGGGCCGTGGGCGCACCTCGACATTGCCGGCACCGCCTGGGCCGAAACCAAACACCCGTTCCAGCCCAAGGGCGCGACGGGCGTCGCCGTGCGAACGCTTATCGA
Source organism: uncultured Acidobacteriota bacterium (assembly GCA_963793255.1). Classification (GTDB taxonomy): domain Bacteria; phylum Acidobacteriota; class Vicinamibacteria; order Vicinamibacterales; family SCN-69-37; genus CAVTYZ01. The sequence goes on along the minus strand of CAWBZK010000022.1, from coordinate 83,194 downwards.
GCTTGGGATGACCGGGGGCCGCTAGAGGACGTCGGGAGACCCGGTGCGACCGACGGCATGTGGTCGGTTTCCGGCCGATGGCGACGGTTCCAGACCACCATCACGAGCGAGAGCAGCGCGCCCAGCACGATCGCCAGCGCCACGAGCGCCCCGACGAGCCCAAAGGACCCGAAAATCACCTCCGCCAGCGTGACTTCGTCAGCGGGCGTCTGGGCAATCGTGACAACGAACGATTCGGGTGGCGGGGTCTGCACGGCGGACCTGCCACGATTCTACCGCGTCGTTACTGCCGTGCGGCTGTCAGAGCGGTCGTCGCGTTCTGCGTCTTCAGCGACGTCCGGTACTTCAGCACCGCATCGGCGAGCGCCTGGGCGATGCGCTGCCGGTGACTCGCCTGTTTCATCAACGAGGCGTCGGTCCGGTTCGTCACGAACGAGATCTCCGCGAGGACGCTCGGCATCTGAGCGCCGATCAGCACGACGAACGGCGCGCGTTTCACGCCGAAATCCTTCAGGCCGCGGCTGAGCGGCGTGATGCGGCCGACGAGCGACGACTGCACCATCCGCGCGAGCTCTCGCGATTCATCCACTTTGTTGTTGAGCGTGATGGCCTTCACGAGGTCGGGCAGCACACGCATGCTCTGCGCGCCCGTCGCGTTCTCGCGAGCCGCCAGGGCCTCCGCGTCAGGGTTCGACGCGAAGTCGAGCAGGTACGTCTCGATGCCACGCGTCGCCGTGCGCGGACTGGCGTTGACGTGGATCGACAGAAACATGTCGGCCGACTCGCGGTTGGCCATGGCCGTGCGTTCCTCGAGCGGGATGAACGTATTCGTCCGCCGCGTGAGGACGACGTCGAATCCCGGCTGCGCTTTGAGCAGGGCCTCGACGCGGAGTGCGACGTCGAGCACGACGTCGGCTTCATTCACCCCGTTCGCGCGGGCGCCGGGATCGTGTCCGCCGTGGCCCGGGTCGATCACGATACGTGACACACCGAGGCCAAGCTGCCGGGCCAGCGAGTAGTCGCCGCGGCCGGTGCTCGACGGCGTCGCCGGCGCCGGGAGCGGATCGTCGATCGTGGTCTCGCGTGAGGCAGACGCTGCCGGCGTCGCGGTTGTCTTCGACGTGGAGCGGCTCGTTGAGGCTGTCGCCGGAAGTGAGTTGGGCGTGCCGGCCGCCGCGGTCACTGCCGCCGGCGCGTCCGACTCGACGTCAATCACGAGCCGGAACGGGTTATAGAGCGGGAACGTGCTGAAGCGCGGCTTTCCATTCAGCTCGATGACCACGCGGGCCGCCTGGCGGCCCATGCGTTTCGCGCTGAGCGATTTGACCAGCGCGCCGGAGATCGCGGTCGTGCGATCGGAGAGGCCGGCGGCAAGCGCCGCGTCGTTGAGATCAATCTCGACGCGGTCGGGATTGCCCGCCCGGCTTGTCGAGTAGCTCGCCTCGCGACCGAGCTCGATCGTGATGCGGTCACCCTTCGGCAGGGCGGTGTGCGTGATTCCACGCACAGGGACCGCCGTCTCCGAAGGCGCCGGCATCGGAAGGGGCGCGAGCTCTTCAACGCGAGTGGGGCGAGTGGACCACACCGCGGCGACGGCGTCAGTGATCGGTTCAGGCGAACGCGGCTCGACGGCCAGCGCGACCGCGAGGCGGCGCAATGGCGGGCGCCGTCGCGGTGACCGGAGCCTCGGGTTCGACGGCCTCGGGCGCGTCGTCGCTGAAGATCGGGCTCGCGGAGGGGGTCACACTGGAGGGCGCCGACGGGCGGGCGGCCGGCGCCGAAGCCGGCGCGTCGTTCGGCGCGCTGCGCTTCGTCGCTGGGAGCGCCGCGACGGCGGCGGGGCGCGCGGCAGGTTTCGATCCGCCCTTCAGCGCGACCAGCCGCGCGTCCACCTGCTTCGCCAGCGTGGCCTTCGGATACTCGCGCTTCAGCCAGCTCAACATCCGCCGGGCGTTCTGCAGGTCGCCGACCGAGCCGCTCCGCTCATAGGCGAGCTGCATCATGCCCGCGCCCTGCCACAGCGCGTTGTCCGCGTATCCACTCCGCGGATAGGCGTGAACGATCGCTTCGTACGAGCGCGCGATCGTGCGAATCGTGGCGACGGACGTTCCGGTCATTGCCCGCGCGGCCTTCTCGCGGGCGAGCGCGCGTTCATAGCGCACGGCGGGCGACTGCGCATCGGCCGGCGCCGCAATGAAAAAGATCGCCAGCCCGAGGACGATCGCGACCAGGCACTGCAAGACGCGTCCTCGCGGAACGACGGAGATGAATGAATGATGCATACCTACCTCAATTGAGCGTCAACTTCTTCGAAGTAACTCTGATCGACGAGCACTTCGCGCTTGCCGCCGGCGGCGGGTGAGACCACGCCCTCGAGCTCCATCATGTCGATCAAGCGCGCTGCGCGGCTGAACCCGATGCGCAGCCGGCGCTGCAGATACGAGATCGAGGCCTGGCCCGTGGACACGACGATGCGCGCGGCTTCGTCGTAGAGGTCGTCCTTTTCCATCTCGACCTTCTCGGGGCCGGCCTTGTCCTCGGCCGTAATCGTGGTGTCGTACGTCGGCTTGCCCTGTTTGCGGAGGAAGCTGCAGAGCCGCGCCGTTTCCTGCTCGGAGATGTACGGTCCGTGAATGCGCACGTACCGCGACGACGACGGCGGGAGCAGCAGCATGTCGCCCTTGCCGAGGAGCTGTTCGGCGCCGTTGCCGTCGAGAATCGTGCGCGAATCGATGCGCGTCGTCACGCGGAACGCGATGCGTGCCGGCAGGTTCGCCTTGATCACGCCGGTGATGACGTCCACCGACGGACGCTGCGTGGCGAGGATCAGGTGGATGCCGACCGCGCGAGCCATCTGTGCGAGTCGAGCGATCGACTCTTCGACTTCCTTGCCGGCCACCATCATCAGGTCGGCCAGCTCGTCGATCACCACGATGACGAAGGGAAGGGTCCGCAGTTCGGAGCCGTCCGGCGCTTTCGTGTCGGGCTGCTCGCTCAACATCGCGCGCACGTTCCGGTTGTACTGCTCGATGTTCCGGACGCCAATCTTCGCGAGCGACTTGTAGCGGTCTTCCATTTCACGAACGGCCCACCGCAGCGCGTTCGCCGCCTGCTTCGGATCGACCACGACGGGAGTGAGCAGGTGCGGGATGTCTTCGTACATCCCAAGCTCGAGGCGCTTCGGATCGATCAGGATCAGCCGCACGTCGTCCGGCGTCGCGCGGAAGAGCACGCTGCTCAGCATCGCGTTGACGCTGACCGACTTGCCGGCGCCCGTCGAGCCCGCGATGAGCAGGTGCGGCATCGTCGCGAGATCGCCGACGATCGGCTCGCCGTGGATGCCCTTGCCGAGCGCCATGCTCAGTTTTGACGTCGAGCGCTGGTACGTGTCGGACTCGAGCAGCTCGCGCAACGTGATCGGCTCGCGATGGCGATTCGGGATCTGGATGCCGACCGTCGACTTGCCCGGAATGCGGTCGATGAGCACCGACTCGGCCTGCATCGCGAGGCAGAGATCGTCCGCCAGCCCCGTGATGCGGCTGTACTTCACGCCGGCATCGGGCTTGAACTCGTAGGTCGTGACGACCGGGCCCGGATGAATCTGGACGACGGTGCCCTCGACCGAGAACTCGCGCGACTTCTCCTCGAGAAGACGCGCGGCATCCATCAGCTCGCGCTCGTCGATCTTGCGGTGGTCTTTCGGCGCGTCGAACAACGTGACCGGAGGCGCCGTGTAGCCATCCTGCCGTCGCTCGGCCGGCGTTCTGGCCGGCGAAGGGTCGGCGAGCGGGAGCGGCTGCGCCACAGGCGCCTTGGCCTGCGCGCTGCGAATCGACGGAGCGACCGGTCGGCTCGGCCGCGGGCGTTCCTCGATCTCGTCGTCATCGTCGTCCAGTTCATCGGCGGCGCCACGCGCGCGCGCGGCCTTGAGGCGCTCGGCAGACTCGGCCGCGCGGGTCGTGATTTCAGGCGCGCGTTCCTTGCCGGCACGCTTGACGTGCTTCTCGATGACCTGCTGCCGCTGGCGTTCGCGCAGGCGCTGCTCCTTCCACTCGGTCCAGCGGGCGAGAAGGCCCGGCGTGGCGCGCACGCGATTGCCGATCGGCGGCCGCCGCGCGTCCGAACGAGAACTGGGTGGACATGATGACCGCGAGCGCGAGGAGCGTGAGCAGGCAGATCGCGGCGCCCGTTCGATTGAAGAAGGCGCGGAGCACCGGCCGCGGCCGTCGATCCGATCCAGCCGCCCCAGGCGGCGCCGTCGCCGTCGGCCGGCGCGAAGGCGCTCCAGGCCAGGGCCATCAGGCCCGCGAGGCACGTGACGAAGAGGACAGCGCCAAACGAGCTTGGTGTAGCCCGCATCCACCTTCCGGCACCAGAAGTAGTGCCAGCCGATGACGCCGAGGACGAAGGGCAGCAGATAGGCCGAGTAGCCGACGACCTGGAGGGAGGCCAGCGCGACGAACGCACCGAAGCGCCCGGCGAAGTTCTCCACCTCGCCGAGGCCGGCGTCGTTGAAAAACCAGACCGGATCCGACTGGCGGTAGGTCGCCAGGGCGATGAACCAAATCAGCGCACCGGCGAACAACACCACGCCTGTGAACTCGTTCATCCGGCGGGAGAGGGCGGTATCGGCCACGGCTTTCTTCAAACCTCCATTACGACCGGCAGCACGAGCGGCCGGCGGCCGGCCCGTTTGCGAAACATGCGCTGCAGCTCAAGGCGGATCGTCTCCTTCAACAAACCCGGATCCCTCCGCTCCTCCAGAGGCGCCTGCTCAATCGCGCGCGCCAGCAGCGCCGGCGCCTCGCGAAGCATCGCGTCCTGCCGGGGGTCCACCGCCAGTCCACGGGTGATGATTTCGGGAGGCTGTTCGAGCGCCCCCGTCTGGCTGTTGATCGCCACGACCGTCACCACGAGTCCGTCGCCCGCGATGTGCTTCCGATCGCGGAGTACTTCGTCAACGATTTCCCCAGTCCGGGTGCCGTCAATGAACACCCGTCCCGCCGGTACGCGATCCACCACGCGCGCCCCGGCCTCGTCGAACCGGACCACGTCGCCGTCCTCCACCATGAGGACGGTCGTCGCCGGGGACACGAGGGCCGCCATCCGCGCGTGACGGGCAAGCTGCCGGGTACTCACCGTGTATCGGCACGAAGTAGCGCGGCTTGATAAGGGACAGGATCAATTTCAGTTCTTCCTGGCTGCCATGACCCGAGACGTGGACGTGCTTCTGGCCGTCGAAGACGATGTCGGCGCCACGGCGGGCCACGTGATCCATCGCACGGCCGACCGCCTTCTCGTTGCCCGGGATGACCCGGGCCGAGAACACCACGACGTCATCCGGCTCCAGCTTCACGTACCGGTGGTCGTTGATGGCAATCCGTGGCAAGGCGGCGAGCGGCTCGCCCTGCGAGCCGGTACACAGGCAGACGACCTCATCCGGCTGGTACTCGCCAACTTCGCTGTCGCGGATCTGGACGCCCGGCGGAATCTTGAGATACCCGAGCCGCTCGGCGATCACCGACGTCTGTTGCATCCCCCGGCCGACGAAGGCGACCTTCCGGTCGAACTGGTCGGCGAGGTTGACGATGAGCTGCAGCCGGTAGACGCTCGTCGAGAAGGCCGCGACGACAATCTTGCCGTCGGCGCTGCTGAACACCTCCTCGAATCCTTCGATGACCTCGCGCTCCGAGCCGGTGAACCCGGGCCGGTCCGCGTTGGTGCTGTCGGCGAGCAGCGCCAGAACGCCCTGGCTGCCGAGCTCGGCGAAGCGATGGAGGTCGAACTGCTGGCCATCGAGCGGTGTCTGGTCGATCTTGAAGTCGCCGGTGTGCAGGATGACGCCGGCCGGCGTATGGATCGCCACGGCCAGGCAGTCGGGAATGCTGTGCGTGACGCGCAGAAACTCGAGCCGCAGCGGTCCGACCTCGACGGTCTGCCGGGGCGCGACCGAAATCAGACGGCCCTTGGCGTCGATCCCGTGTTCATCCAGCTTCGGCTGAACGAGCGCGAGTGTCAGCGGCGACGCGTAGATCGGGCCATCGACGTATGGGATGACGTGCGGGACGGCGCCGATGTGATCCTCGTGCCCGTGCGTGAGCACGAGCGCGCTAATCCGGCCGCGGTAGGCCGCCAGCGCGCCGACGTCGGGAATGATGAGATCGACACCGAAGAGCTCAGGTCCCGGGAACATCACGCCGGCATCGATGAGCAGAGCGGTATCCCCGCAGGCGACGAGCAGCATGTTCATGCCGAACTCGCCGACCCCACCGAGCGGAATGATGTCGACCGGAGGCGCTCCAACGGCGCCCGTGCCATTCGTCAACCGGAATCCTGATCAGCCGGACCGAGCCCCTCCCGGCTGGCCACAAGACCAGCACGCGAGCGCCAGCCCCCGCGCGAGAGCGCTGGGGCTCAACCTGGGTCGTTCAGGCCTGAACGGGTCGCTGGGAACGACCAGAAACAGGCGGGAAAACCGCGGGAACTATAGCACGGGGTATGGGACCGAGTACAAGAGCCAAGTTTGTAAGCTCAACGGTCTCAGATCACTTCCGAGCCGCGACTGCCAGGCGGCGGCCAGAAGTGGGTGGAGGGGCCGACCTTCAGTCGGCCCGACGGCAATCGCAGCTGGCGCTTCCGTCGGACGGCAGGCCGCCGGCTTCACTATCGTCTGGCTGCCGCCAGAAGCTCGGCCACCCTGGCGATCTCTTCGATCTGCAGCGTCTCGGGCCGGCGGCGCCCATCCAGGTTCGCTGACGCGAGGATCGCGGCGGCGGAGCGATCGAAGGCCTTCAGAGAGTTCAGGAGCGTCTTGCGGCGCTGACTGAAGATGGCCTTGACCAGCTTCTCGAAGAGGCGTTCGTCCGGGATCCGGACCGCCGGGCTGGTGAACTCGAGCTTGACGAGGGTCGAACGGACCTTGGGCGGCGGAGTGAACGCCCCGGGCGGCAGTTCCAGGATTCGCGAGACCCGCGCGTGGACGCTGAGCATGACGGTGAGCACGCCATAGTCGCGCGTGCCAGGCTTGGCGACCAGCCGGTCGGCGACCTCCTTCTGCATCATCACGGTCGCGTCGTGAATCAACCCGTGCGCCCGATGCAGTTCGACGAGACGAGACAGGATCGGCGACGTCGCGTAGTAGGGAAGATTGCCGACGACGCGAAGCCGGTGCTCGGGGGCGGCGATGCCGGGCGCGTCGGGCGGCCCCTGCGGCGTGAGGCCGCTGAGGAGCGGCAGCACGTCAGCCTTGAGCACGTCCGCGGCGAGGATCGTGACATTCGGGGGCGCTTTGGCCGCGAGCTCGCTCGCGAGATCGCGATCGATCTCGATCGCGAGGATGGGCAGCCCCGTCGCCGCCAGTGGCAGCGTGATGGCGCCCGTGCCCGGCCCGATCTCGAGAAACGCATCACCACGAGCCGGCCGGATGGCTTCGACCACCTTCGCGGCCCACGACGGCGCCAGGAAATGTTGTCCGAATCGCTTTCTCGGCCGGTGCCGGCCAGGCGTTCGACTCTTAGTCGCCATCGCCATCATCCGGATCCGCACCGCCGCGCCAGGTACTGCTCTTCGATTTCCTCGATCTCTTCTTCGGACAGCCCGAAGTAGTGGCCGATCTCGTGAATCAACGTTTCGCCGATCGCCACCACGACGTCGTCTTCATCGTCGGACGCGTCTTCGATGGGGAGTTGGAAGAGCGTGATCTTGTCCGGCAGCGTGTTGCCATGCGCCCACTGGCGCTCGGTGAGCGGAGTGCCCTCGTAGAGTCCGAGCAGCGTGTCGGGCGGCTCGATACCCACCTCGTTGAGCTGGGCCGGTGACGGCTCGTCCTCGACGACGATGGCGATGTTCTGCAGAGCGTCGCGAAAATTCTGCGGAATGCCGCCGAGCGCTTCGTTGACGAGCTCGCGAAACTCGTCGCGGGTCATCGGCGCGTTCCGCGGCGCGGCGCACGCGGCCGCGCCTTCGCGCCCAAGCGCGCGAAAGTACGCGCAATCCGTTCGCACGAGGCAACGATCGCAGAGTGGTTTGGGCCGGCACACGCGGCGGCCGTGAAGAATCAACGTGTCGGACGCCCGCGTCCACCGATCGGACGGCAGCAGGGCGCAGAGCGCCTGCTCGACGGCCACGGCATCGTCGGAGTGTACGAGGCCGATGCGATTCGCGACGCGCAGCACGTGCCGATCGACCGGCAGGCCGGGAACGTCCAGCGCGTGGCCCAGGACGACATTCGCCGTCTTTCTCCCGACGCCGGGAAGCTTCACGAGGGCGTCCATCGACGCGGGCACGTGTCCGCCATGGTCGGCCACGAGCGCCTGCGCCATGCCGACCAGCGACCGGGACTTCATCCGGAAGAAACCTGTCGAGTGGATCTGCGGCTCGAGCTCTTCAGGCGTGGCCTTCGCCAGCGTCGCGGCGTCCGGGTAGCGCGTGAAGAGCGCCGGTGTGACCTGGTTCACGCGCACGTCGGTGGATTGTGCGGAGAGGATCGTGGCGACCAGCAACTCGAACGCGTTCCGGAAGTCGAGCTCGGTCGTCGCGTTGGGATGCTGCTGGTCGAGCCGATCGAAGATGCTCGCGGCCCGCCGGCGGGCTGAGGGGCGCGTCATGGCTTCGCTAAGCATGTAGTGCATGTAGGGCTGTAGGCCATATAGAAGAGCTTCCGGCCTTTCTACATGGCCTACAAACCTACATGTCCTACAAGCAACCCCTCAGTGGAGCGGTCCGCCCTTTGGCCAGTTCGGCTGAGCGCCTTCGGCCTGCGCCTGCGACTCCTGCACGGCGCGCAATTGTTCCTGCAGCGCCGCGATGAGGCCGGGAACGATGCCGAACGGGATGGCGATGCGCGAGACGACGGGCACGCGCACGGTTTCACTCACCTCGGCCGACTTGATGTCGCGCGGCGAGAGCGGACGGACATCGCAGAACGTGAGCGTGAGATCGAAGGGCGTGTGCGAGACGGCGCAGAAATTGGCGTACTCGCGTCGTGCCTGTGCCGGATCCTCCGGGTCATCGGGCACGATCGTGAAATTGATTTGCTTGGACATCGATCAGTATTTTCTCATCATCCCGACGACCACGCCCTGCACCTGCACCTGGGACGCGTCGATGAAGAGCGGCTGCATGGTCGGATTCGCGGGCTGGAGGCGCACGCGTCCGTTCTCGCGGTAGAACTTCTTGAGCGTGACGTCGGAGCCGCCGACGAGGGCGATCACCATCTCGCCGTTGTCCGCCGTCTTGCGGTCCTCGACGATGACGAAGTCGCCGTCGCGGATCTGTTCGTCGATCATCGAGTCGCCCTTCACGCGGAGGACGTAGGTTTCGCGCTTGCCGGCCAGGTTTTCGGGCACCGCGATGGTCTCGGTGGACGGGACGGCTTCGATGGGCGCGCCGGCCGCGACGTAGCCGAGCAGCGGCAGCTCCAGGGCGCGGTGGCCGGCGGGCGCTGACAGCAGCTCGACCGAACGGCTGCGATTCCAGGAGCGGCGGATGAAGCCCTTTTCCTGGAGGTTCGTCAGGTGTTTGTGGACGGTGGCGAGCGACGACAGGCTGAACCGCCGGCCGATTTCCTCGAGGCTCGGCGCGTAGCCGTGCTGCTGGATGAACTCCTGCAGGTAGTCCAGAATTTCCCGCTGGCGCTTGGTCAGTGGCTGCATCTGCCTTATTCCGGGGGGCTTTGCCCCCGCGGACCCCCCAACGCGCTCACTCGCGGGGCCCCACGATCCCCGCTCCGTTCGCGCGGCTCACTCGCTTCGCTCGTTCGCGACTGCCCGGGAGCGTTCCCCTCGGACCCCCTCGCGCTCACTCGCGGGGCCCCACGATCCCCGCTCCGCTCGCGCGGCTCACTCGCTTCGCTCGTTCGCGACTGCCCGGGAGCATGGCGCTTACGGACCCCTTTCATGCTCACTCTGCGAAGCCCCCACGATCCCCGCTCCGTTCGCGCGGCTCACTCGCTTCGCTCGTTCGCGACTGCCCGGGAGCGTGGCGCCTACGGACCCCTTCGCTCACTCGCGGGGCCCCACCATCCCCGCTCCGTTCGCGCGGCTCACTCGCTTCGCTCGTTCGCGACTATCCGGGCCTTGCCCAGCGGACCGTCGGCGCGCTCGTTGCGCGGGCCCGACCCCCTGCGTTCGCGCGACTCATCACGTCGCTCGTTTGCGACTCGCAGCGGGACTATACGCAAAGAAAAGGCGAAAATCAATCAGTTGGGGAATTGAGTGCTTTGCAAACCCAACTGACCCCGGTTCGGCTAGAGTTTCGGCCGGTCTACGGTCACGTCCCATATGGGGCCGTCCGGGTCGTATTTGGACGCATTCCAGACGTGCCCGCACCGGTCGCACCGGTAGAAGTTCACACTGGCGTCAGTGCTCGCGCTTTCCAGAAGGCGGGACGTATCAGCTTCACATTTTGGACAGGGGCGGTTCGGCATCGGTGACCACCTCGGCGCGTTCGCGCGCAAATGCTCTGGTGGTCACCCGTCCTAATCGTGACGGCAAATCAGGAGAGGCTTCTGGTCTATTCCGTTGGCCTGGTCGTCACGGATTTTAGGGCGATACGCTAGACTCGCAGCCCGATGCGGGAGCTCCCCTCAAGCGTCCACGGTCTGTCCGGTCTGCCCGAATTGCGCCTCCACCAAGACGACGTATTTGGAAGCGACGAGTGCCGACGCCTACGTCGACTACTGCCGCTGTGACGAGTGCGGGCACGTGTGGAGCGTGCCGAAGGATGGCAACGGTGAACTCCGGGACGTGACTCCGCGAGATTCCAAGTAAGGTCGGATGGCGCTACTTCGACCGTCGAATGTGAACCCAGATCCAACAGGACGCGGCTTGGACGAACATCGTCACGAGCCACGACGCAAACACGCCGACGACTGGATGATGTGGTCATCACGCGGCGGTCGAGCGCGTCGTGACTCGGCGCGAACGCCTCAAGGCTGACGCCGCTGCCAACGTAGAACGCCATCACGCTCGCCGTGTCGGTCGAGGATATTGCCGCGAATGGCGTCGCGTGCCGGAAGCTGGCCGCAGCCTCCCTCCCGCGTCTCTCGTCGTAGCGCGTCCAGCGATGACTCCTCAGGTTCCACATGACCGCCGTGCAGGTCCCAGCCACGCTCGTTACGAACGGCGCAGAACGCCGTCGGCCAAGAACGCGACGAGGACCACGGCGCTGACGTCGCTCGATGGTTCGCTGTGGAGCCGTGTGACGGTCCACGTCGCGGTGCCGATGTACCAGGACCCTATGACCTCGGGGGCCGCGTGCTCACCGCATTGTCCTTTCTTGCCCTTCGGTGGCGGTGGCGTGTTGTAGAAAAGCCCTCACCGTGCCAAGGAAATCGCCAGGAAGCTTGAGTGTGGTGGTGTTTCGCCGAGTCATCTCGCCCTGATCGTAATCGGACCTTGCCGCTTCAATCCGCTGTAATACAGCCTGATCGGCCCGTCCGACCATCCGGCCCAGTCCCAGCAGCGCGACGGCGCCGACAGCGCGAATGAGTGTCGGCCTGATGGTCATTGGGTCCTCTAGCGAACTTGGCCCGATGGATGTCTAATTCAGGTATGGCGATTCAGGACTTCGGGATGGCGGTGGTTGTCGGACTCGCGTTCTACGTCGCGATCAAGCTCATCATCAAGGTTGTCCATACAGTCACACGCTAAGCAGCGTCCAAACTGCTACGTGCGCCTTCGCTTCGGCACCGAGCACCAGCAGCGGGGCTCGATCGCTGTTCGTGAAACCGTGTCTTACTTCATCGTCGTTAGCTGACGATCCACAGTCACGGCCACCATCGGCCCGTCAGGGTTGGACTTCTGGATATTCCACACGTGCCCGCACGCTTCGCAGCGGTAGTAGTGGACGTGCGCGTCACGACTCGCGGCTTCAAGCAAGCGGGCGTTTGAAACTGACAGGCCGGACATGGACGGAACGGCACGGCGATCACCTCGGCTCTGGTGGTCGCCCGTCCTCGTGCGCCAGGGCAAATCAGGAGAGATCGCTGGTCTACCGTACCGACGATCCCTAACTACCTCTTCGGCGGCGGCGTCACGTCCGTGGTCGGACTGTTCGGATTCGATTTCGGCTCAGTCCAAACGTGTCCGCAGCCGTTGCAGCGAACGGTCAACTCGATGGCGTCGTGGCTTCTGGATTCCACGAGCCGGCTCAGGCTGTGACAGTTCGGGCAAGGACGCAAGAGCATGGGACACCACGTCTGCGCGTTGCCGCGCAATTACTCTGGTGGCTGTCCGTCCTGGGGTCGGCGGAAAATCAGAGGAGGCCTTCAGTCTATCAGTTGCCTGGCCGTTGGTCGGCCGGCACTTCCGTCACGAACCAGATCGGACCTTTGGGATCGTTCTTGGGGAGGCACCACACGTGGCCGCTCTGGCAGCGGTAGTAGTTCACAAACGCGGGGACGCTGGCGTGTTCAAGCCAGACGCCATCGCGCCGGCAGTTCGGGCAGGTCTGCGGGGGAGGCATTCGCGCACAGTACGACGGACGCCTGACCCGTGCCTGTACCCGATTGCACAGGGACCGCTCAGTGGGCGACGACGCGGACGATCGAGACTTGCCGGGTCGATCAATCAATGTCGATCGGTGTCGCCAAACAAAGCGTTTTGGGTCGGACTGATCAGTCTCGCGGACAGAGGACCGCGTGCTACGGCCGCGTTGTCGGGACAGCCGTGACGTCGTGGCCCGACACGTCAACGTGCTGCAGCATCCAGCAGCCATCGTAGGGACACGCCCAATCGTGGCGATGGACCACCACGCCGGGAACGTAGGCCAACGTCACGGGCTGTCCGCAGCGGCGGCAATGAACGGAAAGCGTAACTGGCTCGTCAGGCACCCGCGAAGCCTACACCGAGTGGTCAGTATCGAGTATTAGTGGAACGCAACGGACGTTGAAAGCACTAGGCCAACGATTGGTGCCCTTTCCGCGCCCACGCGAGCCGGTCAGGGAACCCGCCCGCGTTCTCCCAGTGGCACCACGGGCACGCCCATGTCTGCAGGTGGTGCGGAGGCGGGTCCGTCGGCGTCAGCGTGTCGTGGATCAGGGCAACGGGCCACGAGGACATCTGGAGCGTCACCTGCTTGCCGCAGTGAGCGCAGTGGGCCGGCAGCGTGATCGTGAAGTCGTCAGGCACCACTCCATCCTACGCCCGTAGGCGAGTCAGTGTGTGGTCGTCGACCTTCGAATTCGCGCAGTCTCCCAGGGTCGTGGTGTCCTCGGCGCGATCGAACAGGAACTCGCTGCGTACGGTGAGCCCGTTGACCACACCCTGGCCGACCTGGGTCATCTTCCGACCATCCGCTGAAATTTCGCGCGTGACCACGAACGTCGGCGCCGATCCGTTGGCGGGCAGGGTCATCAGCTGATAGGTCCGTGGGCTGATGATCCGCCAGAGCGTCGAGGTCCCGTTGCTGCGCATGATCGGCGTATTGAACATCACGTCGAAGTCGTTCGTGATCGTCTGGGAGTCCGCGCCCTTCACGAGCCGAATGCGATGGTCCCTGACGCGCACCCGACCGTTGCCCATGTCGTCGAGGCGCTCGACGTAGCACTTGTAGTTGTCGAGCTGAGAATCGCTGCGTGAGGCAGGGTTCCAGACCCACGTGCCGAACACGGACTTCGGCGGATCCATGACGGTCGCCTGACCTGCCAGTGATACGGGTAAGGCGACCACGATGCCGAGGATCAGAACGTTCAGTCTGTGCATGAGCCGGTGTCCCCGGAGGATTGAATCATTTCGGGCTGTTCCTACTCAACGGCGAGCGCGACCGACCTGGTGAGATGAGGGTCGTCCAGTGCGATATCCTCTCCGGCCTTCTTGCCGGGGACCGGAAACAAACGCGCCGACAATGGCTTGCGCAACCGGGTGGCCAGCGCCGCCATGTCCGCGATCACGCGCGCCAGGACATCGGCCGGCGTGTCGCCCGGCAGCGGTACGACATCGAGTCCCGTGCCGCACACGGTCGAAAACAAGAGCAAGTCGCGAAGATCGAATCGTCCTTCCGCCGCGCGGCGGGCGAGCACCGGGTCCTCCAGCACCGGAAGCATGAGGCCGGCGTAGCCGCACGTCGCAACCCGCAGTTGCTTGAGCGCTCCGGTGATGGTGGCGCAGGCCCCGAGCGTTGAAGGCCCGCCAAAGGGCCTTCCGGTCAGCGCCTCGATCGTCTCTCCGATACTGCTGTCCAGGCCGGGCGCCGGCGAGGGGTCAATCCCGAGATAGGTCCATCTTTCGTCGCGCGCGCTGGCTGCGGCGAGCGACGCGATCGGTGCCAGCGCGTTGTCGAGCGCATCCCTCATGCGGAGCTCCGCCTCGTCAGCGTCATCGCCGCCGACAATCGCCTCATGAAGAACGCGTGGCGATTCGACGCCGACTGCGAGCGCATCCGGGCCTTCGTGGTACGCGACAGGAAAGAACGGTGTGCCCGCCGGAACATTCGCGGCAGCGGCGAAACGGAAGTTCGCCGTACCGCTCGCGGTGGCGCGCGACAGCGCGACGATCACCTCAGCGGCGGTCATGGACGAGCGGCGGTGCTGACCGCCGGCCGCGGAGGCGACCGTGACGCTGAAACTGGTCACACGGGTGGTTTGCACCAACTCAGCGGCCCACGCCGCGAGACTGGCGTCCGCGCGGTCGTCGGTGAGCACGGACCCGATGCTCAGGACGGCGCTGCGCTCGGCCGCGAGGCTGTCGAGTCGCCGGATCGCGCTCAGCGCGGACTGTCGCTCCACGGCGGACGCGGTCCCGAGAAGCGACGGCGTGGCAACTCGCAGCGTCTGCACTTCATAGCCGGCCTGCTCGAAGCGCAGCTTCGTGCGTGTGACCGCGTCGAGCGCAGCCTCGACGGATCGCGGGTTGTCGAAGTCGTCGAGCGCGACGCCGGCTGTCAGGGCACGGACGCGGAGCGGCGGACGAACGGCCGATGGCTGAATGTGAAAATAGGGCAGACCCACGGACGTTTCTGACTAGCTCCAACCCTTCGAAATGGCCTCGGCCTTCCAGGCGGAAGAGGTCTCGAACACTTCCGTTTGCGTCTTGCAGACGTGCGAGCGCAGAAAGTTCGATCCGGCAGTCAGTCGAAGTTCCCAACCCAGTCGGTGCGTCGAGAGCGCGCACCGCATCCTGAGTTGTTCGCGCGATACCGTCCACTCGTCGGCCAACGCTTTCGGTCCTCGGTAGTAGTCGTATCGATCGAGCGTTCGCGCGTGATGTCCATCGTCGTGCATCAAACGATTCTATGTGAAGCGGAGAGTGACTCGCGATGCATCACGCTGTCCGCGCAACCTGAAGAAGACACGCCGTCCGACTAATCATCTCGACTGCGATACTCCATCCAGAGCCAGATGCCGATTCCGACGAGGGCGACGACCGCGCCCGCCTTGGTGTAGCCGTTCTGAACGGCGGTTCCGGCGATCGCCAGCGCGACCACCACGACCCAGAAACGGTCGTTCATCAGGAACTCGCGATAGAACAGCCACATGAACGCCCCGGTCGCCAGAGGGATGAGGACCGTCAGCAGTGGCCCGAGCGCGTCCATGGCTATGGTTTCCCCGATAGAACGATATGCCAGTGAGGCGGTAATATCCCGCACGCATGCAGTGGCCGCCCCGACTGGCACCCGCCCACGCCACAACACTCGACGTCGTCGTCTTCGGCGAAAACAGTCTCGACTTCGTCGGCATCGGCCCCCGGCCGCCTGAAGGCGCGGACAAGACCGCGCTTGATGCGTTCGATTTGTACGTCGGAGGCCAGGCCGCGACGGCCGCGGTGGCGTGCGCTCGACAAGGGCTGCGTACTCGCTACGTCGGGTCGTTCGGGGCGGACGATCCGGGAAACACCGTCAGGGCCGCACTCGCGCGCGACGGTGTGGACGTCGTGGCGGTGGAGCGGCCCGGTGCAAAGAGCCGCGTCGCCATGGTGCTCGTGGATTCCGCCACGGGCAGCCGTACCGTGTTCGGCTTTCGTGACCCCGCACTGGCCATCGATCCGACGAACCTTCCCCCCGGCGCGCTCGTGAGCGGGCGAGTACTGATGCTCGACGCCACGGATCTGTCCACGGCGATGTCGGCCGCGAGGCTCGCGCGAGAGGCCGGTGTGCCGACCGTCATCGATGTCGACCACGAGGCGCGCGGCGTAGACGATCTGCTGGCCGAGATCGACGTGCTGATCGTGAGCGAGTCCTTTCTTGCGGAATGGCGTCCGGGCGGCAAGATTGGCGAGGCGCTCAGGAAGCTTGCCGCTGAATACCGGTCCGCCGCCGCCATTGTCACCCTCGGCGACCAGGGGTCGCTCGCCGTCGCCGGCGATCGGGAGATCCGGACACCAGCCTTCCGCGTCAGTGTTGCCGACACAACCGGTGCAGGGGACGCCTTCCGCGGAGGGTTCGTGAGCGCGTGGGTCCGCATGGCCGAGAAGCCAGATTTGCGCCTGATCCTCGACTTTGCCAACGCCACGGCAGCCCTCAACTGCTGCGCCGTGGGCGCCCAGACCGGCCTGCCCAGGTTGGCCGACGTCGAGGCCCTTGTAACCGTGCCCGGCCGGGCCCGGTCTAAGTAATCGAGGCCGGTACGGTTTCACTCGACTGGAGCTCAATCTGGGACGTCAGGATGACGCCACCTGAGGCCCGTGCGGCGGGCGCTGACGACTCGATCGCACTGGACGAGGCGGACGACCGTGTGCTCGTGGACGCCTTTGTCGGCGGCCGGCGAGAGGCTTTTGACGAGATCGTGCGGCGCCACCGACGGCATGTCTATCTTCTGTGCTTCCGGTTCGTTTCCAATCATGAGGACGCGTCCGATCTTGCGCAGGATGTGTTCGTGCGGGCATTCAAGGGCCTCGGCCGGTTCAAGCACGAGTCATCGCTGAGCACGTGGCTCTACCGCATCACCGTCAACACCTGTCTGAATCGAGCGGCGGTTCGCCGCCCCGAGACCGAACCGGTGGACGCGAAGGAGTATGTCGATGCACGGGCCGTCAGTCCGATTGACGCCGCCGTGCGGCAGGAAAGCCGGGCGGCCGTGCGGCACGCCATCCGGAAGTTGCCCCCGCGCCAGCGGGCCACGCTCATCCTGCGGATCTACCAGGAACTTTCGCACGAGGAAATCGCGCGAATTCTCGGCGGCACGGTTGGGGCCGCCAAGACCAACTTCTTTCACGCGCTGGGCAATCTGCGGCGCCTGTTGAGCGTATGACGACGCATCTTTCGCCTGACGAATTGGCTGCGGCGGCTGACGGAACGGCCGGACGCGCGGCCACCGCGCATCTTGATCAGTGTCCCGCCTGCCGGGCCGCCTGTGTCCGAGCTGTCGGCCCTGCTAACGGCGCTGAAATCGGAGACGGTCCCCGAGCCGTCGCCGCTGTTCTGGGATCACTTCAGCGCCCGCGTCCGTGAAGCGACCGCGCAGGCGACCCCACCGGAGCGTCGAGGGTGGATGTTCGGCCAGCCGGTTCTGGCACTGGGAGCACTCGCGGCGGTCGCGTTAGCCCTTCTCGTCTGGTCATCGTCGGCGCGCGATCGCGCAGTGTCTCCGCCGCCGGCAATGGCAACGACTGCGACCGAGACGCCGGCGGACGCTGAGGTCGCGTGGCAGGCGATGTCGGAGATGGCCGCGGCGATGACGGCCGACGATGTGCGGAGCGCGACGGCCTCCGCGCCCGAGCGCGCGAGTGCCCTGAGCGAATTGTCCGACGACGAGCGCGCGGCGTTTGTCGAGCTGCTGAAGCGGGAAATTGGAGAGGTCCAGTGACGCGGGATGGAATGCGCGCGATGGCGACCTGGCTGGCGGGCCTGCTGATTCTGTTGGGCCTTTCGGTCCAAGCCGGGGCGCAGGAACCCGCCACGGAGTCGGCGCCGGCGGCAAGCGAGGGCGCGGGGCCGGGCCGCGTTCGGCCTCCACGCCGAGGGACCATCGCGGGCAACCCCGACGTCATGACCGTCCAGCAGGTCGAGGAGTACTTCGATCAGGTGATGCTTCATCAGGCACGAACGAATCTGGCCCTGACCGACGACCAGTTCCTGAGGTTCGGCGCCGGACTTCGCCGGCTGCAAATCGCGAGGCGTCAACAGCAGCGGCAGCGTCTGGCCATGGTCCGCGACTTGAACAATCTCATCAACGCCACACCGTTCGACGAGTCGGCGGTGACGTCCAAGCTGAAGGAGCTCGACGACTTCTCCGCGCAATCGCCCGACGAGATCCGCACCGCGTACGACGCGATCGACCGTGTACTGACGCTTCGCCAGCGCGCGCGTTTCCGAATCTTCGAAGAAATGATGGAACGCCGGAAGCTCGATCTCGTCTCGCGCGCCCGGCAACAGACCGCGCGCCCGGCCGGCCCCGCGAGATAACGAGGGAACGGTGGAACGAGAACGGGGAACGGAACGAGGAACGGGGAACGAGATGATCCCTTTTCCAACCCAATCCCGTACTATGGACGTATGTTCCGCGTCGTCCTTCTGGTGGGCCTTCCGGCACTTTTGCTGACGGCCTCGGGTCAGGCCACGCAGGATCGCTCCCAGGCGGATGCGGACCTGATGCGGAAGAAGCTCGCGACGATTGTCGCCCGCGGCGAGCAGAAGCCCGCGCAGAAGCCCGAGCAGAAGACCGCGCAGAAGCCCAGCCCGCTGCGGACGACGTTCACCGACCGTGAAGCCAACGCGTACTTCAAGGTGGACGGCCCGGACTTTCTTCCGCCGGGCGTCATGAGTCCCGAAGTCACCATCGATGAGGGCGGCAAGGTCAGCGCTCGAGCGATCGTCGATCTGGACAAAGCGCTCAAACCGAGTGTCTTCAACCCGCTGTCGTGGTTTGGCGGCAAGACCGAGGTCACCGCGGTCGGAGTCGTCCACGGCGAGAACGGCAAGGGCACCCTGCAAATCGAGCGCGCCACGCTGTCCGGCGTTTCCATTCCCAAGAGCGTGCTGCAACAGGTCGTCAGCTACTACACGCGCTCGCCGGAGATGCCGAACGGGTTCAACATCGACGAGCCGTTCGAGTTACCTTCGAAGATTCAGTCTGTCGGGACGGCGAAGGGTCAAGCGACGGTTGTTCAGCAGTGAACAGGGCAGAGGAGCGTCTGACCTTTTCCCTCTGACCTCTCCTTTGCCCTCTGCCCTTTGCCCTCTGCCCTGACACCGTGTCCACTGATTTCCTTTCGTCCCCGCTCCAGTTCGTCAAAGGTGTCGGGCCGCGGCGCGCCGCGGACCTCGAGCGTGTGGGACTTCAGACGATCGAGGACCTGCTGCTGCGGTTCCCGCTCCGCTACGAGGACCGCGCCAACGTCGTGCCGATCAAATCGTTGCGGCCGGGGCTGACGGCGACGGTCACTCGGCGAAATTCTCTCCGCCGGAGTGCGCTCGACGCGGCGGCCGGGATTCCGGTTGTTCGAGGTGATCGTTCGGGACGCCACGGGACCCGTCCGCGCGGTGTTTCCCAATCAGGCCTTCCTCGCCGACGTGCTCCAGCGGTCGCGGCGCGTCGTCCTCTACGGCACTCTCGAGTATCGCGGCAGCGGCGGCCTGCAGTTCACCAGTCCCGAGTACGAGGTCCTGCCGGAGACGAGCCCCGAGGTGAGCCCCGAGGCGGGCAACGAAGACGACGAGACCGTGCACACGGGGCGCATCGTGCCGATCTACGAGAAGGCCGGCTCGATGACGCCGCGGATGCAGCGCGGGCTCGTGCACCGGCTGATTGCCGAGCTGCCCGCGGTATTGCCGGACCCGTTGCCGGAGGCCGTTCGGACGGCCCGCGGGTTGCCGGATCGACGGCTCGCCATCGTCGAGTCGCATTTTCCGCCGCGGGGCACCGACGTCGAGGCGCTCAACACCTGCCGCACCGAGCCGCAGCGCCGGCTGATCTTCGAGGAGTTCTTCCTCTTTCAAGCGGGCCTGCTCGTGCGAAAGCGGCGCAACGCGGCGGATCGCAAGGCCAGGACCGCGGTGGTCGACGATCGGATCCGTGAGTCCGCGCGACGCGTCCTTCCGTTCAAGCTCACGGAGGGCCAGAAGAACGCGCTGCGCGACATCGTCGACCGACATGCAGCGCGAGCAGCCGATGAACCGGCTGCTCCAGGGCGACGTCGGCGCCGGCAAGACCATTGTCGCGCTCATTGCGGCGGTCGTCGCGATGGAGAATCGCTTCCAGGTCGCGTTCATGGCGCCGACCGAGATTCTCGCCGACCAGCACTACCTGACGATTCGCCGGTTGCTGGACGCGTCGCGGTTCCGTGTCGCGTCGCTGACCGGCAGCATCGGTGCGGCGCGTCGCCGTGAGGTGATGGCGGAGCTGGCCAGCGGCGCGGTCAATCTCGTCGTCGGGACGCACGCGCTGGCCGAAGAGGCCGTCGCGTTCCGCGAGCTCGGCCTCGTCGTGATCGACGAGCAGCATCGGTTCGGCGTGATGCAACGCGCCACGCTGCGGGCCAAGGGCGTCAATCCGGACGTGCTGGTCATGACGGCGACTCCCATCCCACGCACGCTCGCGCTGACGACCTATGGCGATCTCGACGTGTCCACCATCCGCGAGCTGCCGCCAGGGCGGCAGCCGATCACGACGGTGATGAAGACGGAGTCGCGGCGCGATGAGGTCTACAAGCTGGCGCGCCGTGAGCTCGAGGCGGGCCGGCAGGTGTACGTCGTCTATCCGCTCGTCGAGGATTCGGAGAAAGTCGATCTCCGTGCGGCCACGGCCATGGCCGATCACCTGCAGGCTGAAGTGTTCCCCGACTATCGCGGTGGCCCTGCTGCACGGCCGTCTGAAACAGGACGAGAAGGATCGGGTCATGGCGGCGTTCGCCCGCGGCGACGTGCACGTGCTCGTCTCGACGACGGTCGTCGAGGTCGGTGTGGACGTGCCGAACGCGTCGGTG
Source organism: uncultured Acidobacteriota bacterium (assembly GCA_963793255.1). Taxonomy (GTDB): domain Bacteria; phylum Acidobacteriota; class Vicinamibacteria; order Vicinamibacterales; family SCN-69-37; genus CAVTYZ01. The sequence continues at coordinate 62,336 of CAWBZK010000022.1, read as the reverse complement.
ATCGTCATTGAGCACGCGGAGCGGTTCGGGCTCTCACAGCTCCACCAGTTGCGCGGGCGCATCGGACGCGGGCAGCACCCCTCCACGTGTGTCCTTCTGTACCAGCACCCGGTATCGCCCGCCGCGCGCGAGCGGCTGAACGCGCTCGTGCAGACGACCGACGGGTTCGAGATCGCGGAACGCGATCTCGCGCTCCGCGGGCCCGGCGATTTCTTCGGCACGCGGCAGTCGGGCCTGCCGACGCTGCGCGTCGGCGATCTGTTGCGCGATCATCAGGTGATGGAAGACGCGCGACGTGAAGCCACGCTGTGGCTCGATCAAGGCGGCGCGGCGTCGCTCGGCGATTACCTGTCAGCGAACTGGGCGTCGCGGTTTGGGCTGGTTGAAGTCGGATAGGATCAGGTCGATGATGCGTAGCGATGCAGAAGGTAATTGCCATGCAGCATCCGATCATGCAAGGATCGTCGCCGGACGCTAAGGGCCGAACACTCAAGGGACCGGCCGGCCCCGGCGTGCGGCCGACGTCCGACGGGCTGCGCGAGACACTGTTCAACGTGCTTGACGACCAGGTGGACGGCGCGCGTGTGCTCGACGGGTTTGCGGGGACGGGCGCGGTCGGGCTCGAGGCGATCAGCCGCGGCGCGACGCACGCGACCTTCGTCGAAAGGGATCGGGCCGCCCTCGCCGTCATTCGGCAGAACATCGACGCCTTCGGAGTGGACGCAGAGTGCGAGGTCATTCCGGCGGACATTGTGACGTTCGGCCAGCGGGGACCATCGCGTAGGCCCGTTCGATTTCGTGTTCCTCGATCCGCCGTACGACGAACCGGCCATTGACGCGATGCTCACGAACGTGGCGCGGTGGGTGAGCGCCGGCGGAGTTCTGGTGCTCGAGCACAGCAAACGACGGGCCTCGCCAGAGCAGGCCGGGGCGCTCGTTCGCTACCGGATTCTCAAGGCGGGCGACAGCGCCTTGTCGTTCTACGGCCACCGTCCGCACGCTGATACCATGAACACGACGAGTCTCTGATCAGTCGGGACCGGTCGGAAACCAATGGAGGATGCCGTGCGCGTTGCCGTGTGTCCGGGCTCGTTCGATCCGCTGACGAACGGGCACGTCGAGATGATCGCGCGCGCCGCACGTCTGTTCGATCGCCTGATCGTGACCGTGCTCGACAACCCGTCCAAGCAGGCGTGGTTCACAGTCGACGAGCGCACCGCGATGCTGCGCGAGGTCCTCGGCGCGCTGCCCGACGGCCGCCACATCGAAGTGGACGCCTTCAACGGGCTGCTCGTGGACTACGTCACGCGACGTAACGCCGCGGCCGTCGTGCGCGGTCTTCGCACCGTCAACGAGTTCGCTGACGAATCGCAGATGGCGCTCATGAACCGTCACCTCTCCGGCTGTGAAACCGTGTTTCTCGTGTCCGGCCCTGCAGTGGCGTACATCAGCTCGCGGCTCGTCAAGGAAGTCGCCGCGCTCGGCGGACCGCTCGACGGCCTGGTGCCGCCAGTCGTCGCCCTGCGCATGACCGGGCGACGGGCGAATCGCACGATCCCCGTATGACGACCGGCGCGCTTCCTCTGGCCGGACGCATGGGCGCGGTGGCGCTCTCGCCGATCATGAAAGGGACGATCGCGGCCGAGCGCCTTCGGCGCCAGGGCGCCGACGTCGTCGATCTCGGAGCGGGTGAGCCCGACTTCCCGACGCCCGATCACGTCCGGGCGGCCGCGCACGTGGCGCTCGACCAGTCCTTCACGAAGTACACGGCGAACGCGGGCGTGCTCGAGCTCCGCGACGCGGTGGCACGCCGCTATCGCGAAGATCACGGCGTGACCTATGCGGCCGACGACGTGCTGATTACGGCGGGCGGGAAACAGGCGCTGTTCCATGCCGCCATGGCGCTCTTCGGTCCGGGCGACGAGGTCATCACGCACGTGCCCGGATGGCCGACCATCTCGCGAGCAGGTCAAGCTCGCAGGCGCGACGCCCGTGGTCGTGCACACGCGCGCCGAGGACGGGTTCGCGATTACGGCGGACGTCCTTCTCTCGGGCATCACGCCTCGCACGCGCGGCATCATCATCAACTCGCCAACCAACCCGACCGGCGCGCTGATGTCCGACGAAGCGGCGCGGGAGGTGGCGGCCGCCGCGGCGCGCCGCGATCTCGTGGGTGGTCGTCGATCTCTGCTACGACCGTCTCGTCTACGACGGCGCGTCGCATCGCATCGCCCGGATCTTCAGCGACGCCATGCACGATCGGCTGGTCCTGTGCGGCTCGGCGTCGAAGAGCTACGCGATGACCGGGTGGCGCTGCGGCTGGCTGGCGGGACCGCGCGCCGTCGACGGCGGCCGGGAGCGCGCTCCAGAGCCACGAGACCTCCAACGCCAGCTCGATCACGCAGAAGGCCGCCGTCGCCGCGCTCACCGGCCCGCAGGAATGCGTGACGACGATGCTGGCCGAGTACCAGGAGCGGCGCGACCAGCTCATGGCGTGGCTCGCCGAGGAGCCGCGGTTTGCGACTGCCGTGCCCCGTGGCGCGTTCTACCTCTTCCCGAGCATTCAGGCGTTCCTGTCGCCGAATGGATGCCGCACGTCACTCGAGTTCGCGGACCGGCTTGCTCGACGAGCGAACACGTCGTCGTTGACGGCGGGCGAGGCGTTCGACGCGCCCGGGTATCTCCGGCTCTCGTACGCGGCATCGCTCGACCGCCTGCGCGAGGGTGCGACACGATTGATTCGGTTTGCGAGGGGATTGCAATAGGCCGTTCCCCGTTCCGCCGTTCCCCGTTCATGTGAATTCCACACGCATCGACCTCATCGCCGACAGCATCCGCGCGATCGTCGGACCAGATTTCGTCCGGACTGACGACGAGGCCCGGCGGACGTACGGCATGGATGCGCTTGAACGCGGCGCGCTCGCGGACGTCGTCGTGCTGCCCGGCACGACGCGCGAGGTCGCCGACAATCGTGCGGGTGTGCGGCGAGACGCGCACGCCCCTCGTCCCGCGGGGCGGCGGCACGGGCTTCACCGGCGGCGCCGTGCCGGTTCGGGGCGGCGTGGTCCTCAGCCTCGAGCGGATGAACCGCATCCTCGAGATCGACGAGGCGAGCCTCGTCGCGGTCGTCCAGCCGAACGTGATCACCGGCGACCTGCAGGACGCCGTCGAGCGTGTGGGCTTGTTCTATCCGCCGGACCCGTCCAGCCTGCGGCGGTCGGCGATCGGCGGCAACGTCGCCGAGTGCGCCGGCGGACCGCGCGCGTTCAAGTACGGCGTCACGCGCCACTACGTGCTCGGCACTCGAAGCCGTCCTGCCGACCGGCGAAGTGATTCGGACCGGCGGCAGTGTCGTGAAGAACGTCGTCGGCTACGACCTGACGCAGTTGCTCGTCGGGCTCGGAAGGCACGCTCGCGATCCTCACCGAGATCACGCTGCGGCTCATCCCGAAGCCGCCCGACGCCGCCACGCTTCGCGCGACGTTTCCGACCGATTCGTCACGCGGTCGACGCCGCGGCGCGCATCATCAAGGCGCGGGTCGTGCCGGCGAGCCTGGAGCTGATCGATCGCGATTCGCTCGAGGCGGTCGCCGGGCACGTCGGCGGCCGTCTCGCGCCGGCCGAGACGGGCGCGCTGCTTCTCATCGAGGTCGACGGGCTCGCCGAGCAGGTGGCCGCTGAAGCCGATCGCGTCGAGTCGGCCTGTCGCGCCGCCGGCGCCGAGGAACTGCTTCGCGCGACGACCGAGGCGGAGCGCCAGGACCTCTGGCGCGTCCGGCGCGAGATCTCGCCGTCGCTGCTCCGGATCGCGTCCCGCAAGATCAACCACGACATCGTCGTCCCGAAGGGACGCATCCCGGAGCTCTTCGATCTGGTCGACGGCGTTGAAGGTCCGGTTCAGCATGCCGATTCCTGCGTTCGGTCACGTCGGCGATGGCAACATCCACGTCAACTTCATGGTGGACGGCGCCGATCCCGACGCGGTTCGCCGCGCGCAGGAAGCGGAAGGGCGAGCTCTTCCGCGGCGTCGTCGCGCTCGACGGGGCCATCAGCGGCGAGCACGGCATCGGGTTCACCAAGGCGCAAGTATCTGGACCTGGAGCTGTCGGACGACACGATCGCGCTCATGAAGCGCGTCAAAGACGCGTTCGATCCGCACGGCATCCTGAATCCGGGGAAAATCTTCCCGGACGAGCGAGGTCGACGCTCGCGACGTGCCTGTACCGAGCTCAGTTCGTGCCCGTCATCGCCATCATCGGCGCGTCCAACGACCGCCGGAAGTTCGGGAACAAGGCGCTGCGCGCGTTTCGGCGGCAGGGCTACACCGTCGTGCCGATCAATCCGCACGAGAAGACCGTCGAAGGCGAGACGGCCTACGGCAGCGTGCTGGACTACCCCGGGACCATCGACGAAGCCACCCTGTACGTCCATCCGGAGGTGGGACTCACGGTCATCGCCGATCTGGCCGAAAAGAAGATTCCGGCCGTCTGGCTCAACCCCGGCGCCGACAGCCCGGAGGTGATCCGCCGCGCCGAGGCGCTCGGCGTGCGGCCCATCGTCGCGTGTTCGATCCTCGGTGTCGGCGAGGATCCGATCGGACTTGTTAAGACGGCGTGGTGCTATACTGCTTCCGTCTAACCGCTGGCGCGGCCCAATTCTGGATCCGCGCGTCTCGTTCCAACTTCCCGACAACAACCTAACTTGTCCCGTTCCAACCGCTATGGCCAATCACCAGAAACGCTCCTCAGGGCGGCAGCCTGCCGACTCGACCGTCACTGAACTTCCTCAGGACGGCAACACCGGGACGAAGTCGCCGACGGCGTCGTCGACGTGCTTCCTCCCAGTCCCCAGCCGCCCCTGCCCCGGAGGGCGGCCGCCAGGCCAAGACCTCCTCCCTGAACATCAACGACCTGAAGGACATGAGCATTCAGAAGCTCACCCAGGTCGCCAAAGATCTCAACGTCGCCGGCGCCACCGGCATGCGCAAACAGGATCTGATCTTCCAGATCCTCAAGGCGCAGACCGAGCTGAGCGGGTTCATGTTTTCGGAAGGCGTGCTCGAGGTGCTGCCGGATGGTTTCGGCTTCCTTCGCGCGCCCGACTACAACTACCTGCCGGGCCCCGACGACATCTACGTGTCGCCGTCGCAGATTCGCAAGTTCGACCTGCAGACGGGCGACACGGTCTCCGGCCAGGTGCGGCCGCCGAAGGACGGCGAGCGGTATTTCGCGCTCATCAAGGTCGAAGCCGTCAACTTCGAGTCGCCCGACCAGGCGCGCAACAAGCTCTTCTTCGAGAACCTCACGCCGCTGTATCCGCAGGAGCGGCTGCGGCTCGAAACGACGCCCGAGAATCTGTCGGCGCGCGTCATGGACTTGATGACGCCGATCGGCAAGGGGCAGCGCGGCCTGATCGTCGCGCCGCCTCGCACCGGCAAGACGATGCTGCTGCAGAACATCGCGCAGTCGATCACGACCAATCACCCCGAGGTCTACCTCATCGTGCTGCTCATCGACGAGCGGCCCGAAGAAGTGACGGACATGCAGCGGTCGGTGCGCGGGGAGGTCATTTCCTCGACGTTCGACGAGCCGGCGCAGCGTCACGTGCAGGTGGCCGAGATGGTCATCGAGAAGGCCAAGCGGCTGGTCGAGCACAAGAAGGACGTCGTGATCCTGCTCGACTCGATCACGCGCCTGGCCCGCGCCTACAACACCGTCGCGCCGCCGTCCGGCAAGGTGCTCTCGGGCGGTCTCGACTCGAACGCGCTCCAGAAGCCGAAGCGCTTCTTCGGCGCGGCGCGAAACATCGAAGAAGGCGGCTCGATCACGATCATGTCCACCGCGCTCATCGACACCGGATCGCGCATGGACGACGTGATCTTCGAAGAGTTCAAGGGCACGGGCAACATGGAAATCCACCTCGACCGCAAGCTGGTGGACAAGCGCGTGTTTCCGGCCATCGACATCATCAAGTCTGGCACCCGAAAAGAAGAACTGCTCATCCCGAAGGAAGACCTCAACCGCATCTGGGTGCTCCGGAAGGTGCTGACGCCGCTCTCGCCGGTCGAAGCGATGGAACTCCTGCTCGACAAGATGGGGAAGACCAAGGCCAACAGCGACTTCCTCGCCGCGATGCAGAAGATGGGGTAAGAGGTCGAAGGTACAAAGGTCAGAAGGTCAAAGGTAGCGCCTGCCGTAGCGATTGAAGAAGCTGCGATAGGCCGATGGCCCGCGTCGCAGGAATTTCACTCCAGAGGCGCAGCAGACCGCAATGAGTAGACGTTCGGCCGGTACGGACGTTGCTGCCATTCCGGGATGTGACAGCCGTCAGGCAGGACTTCTGCGAGCGTGCCTTTCGTTTCGCGACGGCCCTTCTGGGTCGTTACCATCGCCTCGCTGCAGGCGGGCCGGCGCAGTCGCACATCGCCCAGCAGCTTCTCGAATCAGTCTCATCGATTGGCGCAAATCTCGAGGAAGGGCGAGCCGCGAGCAGTCGCCGCGACATGGCCTTCGAAGTACGCGATCGCCCTTCGGGAGGCCCGTGAAGCTCGGTACTGGTTGCGACTGCTGGCGACTCAGCGGCCGGGCCAGAACGACCTCGCGTCGCTTCTTCAGGAATCGAACGAGTTCGTCGCAATGCTCACGGTGTCGGTACGCCGTCTCAGAGCGCCGCTGCTGATTCTGACGCTCTCGACCTTCTGACCTTTGACTCTGACTCGTGCGCCTTCAGGCCGGCGTGCTAGCGCCGGCCGCCGCCGGCTGCTGCAGCATCGCGCGCAGTTCGTCGCCTTCAATCGTCTCGATATCCAGCAGACGTTCGGCGATCACGTCGAGCGCTTGACGATTCTCCGTCAGCAGCCGCGTGGCCGTTTCTTCGGCGGTGGTGATGAGCCGCCGCACTTCCGAGTCGATGATTCGCGCCGTGTCTTCCGCGTAGACGCCCCGTTCGGGGATGAACGGTGAATCGAGGAAAGTGCTGCGGCGCCGGCCCTCGTGATTCACGGGGCCAACGGTTTCGCTCATACCCAGCTCAGTGACCATCGCGCGCGCGATATCGGTCGCGCGCAGCAGGTCGTTGTGGTCGCCAGTGGACATCTCACCAAACACGATGAGCTCGGCGGTTCGGCCGCCCAGCAGCACGGCCAGTTCGTTCATCAGTTCGGGACGCGTGCGAAGGTAGCGATCCTCCGACGGGACGTGCATCGTGTAACCCAACGCGCCGAAACCACGTCCCACAATCGAAACCTTGTGGACCGGATCGAGGTCAGGCAGGAGCGTGCCGACGATGGCGTGCCCGACCTCGTGGACGGCGATGATGCGGCGAATCCGCGGGCTCATCGTCCGCTTCTTCTCGAGCCCGGCGACCAGCCGGTCGATGGCGTCATCGAAGTCCACTTTCTCGACCGCCACCTTGTCGCGCCTGGCGGCCAGCAGCGCGGCTTCGTTGACGAGATTCGCGAGGTCGGCGCCCGAGAAACCGGCCGTGCGCACCGCGATGCGCTCGAAGTCGACCGACTCGGCGAGCTTCACTTCCCTGGCGTGAATCCGGAGAATCGCTTCGCGCCCCTTGACGTCCGGCTTGTCCACGAGCACCTGCCGGTCGAACCGTCCAGGCCGGAGCAGGGCGGGATCCAGGACCTCAGGGCGGTTGGTCGCCGCCATGATGATCACGCCCTTCTTCGAATCAAAGCCGTCCATCTCCGCGAGGAGCTGGTTCAGCGTCTGTTCCCGCTCTTCATGGCCGCCCATCGGCGACTGCATGCGGACCTTGCCGAGCGCGTCGAGCTCGTCGATGAAGACGATGCAGGGCGCTTTGGTCTCCGCCTGGCGGAACAGATCGCGCACGCGCGCGGCGCCCACGCCCACGAACATCTCCACGAACTCGGATCCGCTCAGACTGAAGAAGGGGACTCGGGCTTCGCCGGCGACGGCCCGGGCGAGCAATGTCTTGCCGGTGCCCGGCGGACCCACGAGCAGCACCCCCTTGGGAATGCGGCCGCCAATCGTCGTGTACTTGGCCGGAGTCCTCAGGAACTCGACGATCTCACGTAGTTCACCCGCCGCTTCGTCCACGCCCGCCACGTCGGCAAAGCTCACCTTGACGTCGTCGTCCACGAAAATCTTCGCGCGGCTGCGGGCGAACGACATGATGCCGCCCTCGGCGCCGCCCATGCGTCGGAAGAAGAACGTCCAGAGCAGGACGATCAGGAGGATGGGGAAGACCCAGCTCAGGACCTCGCCGACCCACGGGTTCTGCGGCTCACCGGCGTACTTGACCTTCTTTGCCGACAGCTGGTCGGCCAGGTTCGGGTCTTCAACCCGGACGGTCGTGAACGGCTTCTGGGCGTTGTCGCCGTCGACGTAAACGCCGGTCAGATCGTTCAGTCCCAGCCGGACCTCCACGATACGGCCCTGGTCGAGCAGGGACTTGAACTGCGAATATTCGAGGGTCTCGCCGTGCCCGAGCAGCGAGTACGTCGCCTGGACGAGCAGCAGCAGCCCGAAGAACACCGCACCGAACCACAGCGGAGACAGCGGCCGGCTGAACGGGCCGCGACGTCGCGGAAGCCGATTGTTGGTGTCTGAAGAAGCCATCAGTTGAATTATGCCAACCGGCCGTCGTGCGCGTCACCCTCAATGCGCAACGCCGGCCTCCCGGGACGCCGCCAGCACCAACTGTCCGTCTCGGACGTCAGCTCGCACGGCGTCGCCTTCCTTGAAATCGCCCTGAAGCACGCTCAGGGCCAGCGGGTCCAGCAGTCGCCGCTGAATTGTACGTTTCAGCGGACGGGCGCCGTACACAGGATCGTAACCCTCATCGATGATCAGTTGTCGAGCCTTGTCGGACAGCGTCAATGTGAGTTTGCGGTCCTCGAGCCGTTTCAGCAACGACGCCAGCTGGACGTCGATGATCTGGCGAATCTCGTCGCGTCCCAGGGCGTGGAAGAAAATGATCTCGTCCACCCGGTTCAGGAACTCCGGCCTGAAATGTTCCCGCAGGGCCTCTGTGAGCTGCCGGCGTGTTCCCTCGTCGATGTCGGATTCGCCGCGGCTCGCGCGCTCGGCGATGTAGTGGCTGCCGACGTTGGACGTCATGATGACCACGGCGTTCTTGAAGTCCACGGTCCGCCCCTTGCCGTCCGTCAGGCGGCCGTCGTCGAGCAGCTGCAACAGGACGTTCAGGACCTCGGGGTGTGCCTTTTCGATTTCGTCGAAGAGCACCACCGCGTAGGGCCGGCGGCGGACGGCTTCAGTCAGCTGGCCAGACTCTTCGTAGCCGACGTATCCGGGCGGCGCGCCGAGCAGCCGCGACACGGTGTGTTTTTCCTGGTACTCCGACATGTCGATGCGCACCATCGCGTGATCGTCGTCGAAGAGGAACGCGGCGAGGGCGCGCGCGAGCTCGGTCTTGCCGACGCCTGTCGGGCCCAGAAAGATGAAACTTCCCAGCGGCCGGTTCGGATCCTGAAGGCCGGCTCGGGCCCGTCGAATGGCGTTGGCCACGGCGCGGACGGCATCATCCTGGCCAATGACCCGCTGGTGGAGCCGGTCCTCCATCTTGACGAGCTTCTGGACCTCGCCCTCCATCAGCCGGCTGACCGGAATGTGCGTCCAGCGCGCGACCACCTCGGCGATGTCCTCCTCATCGACTTCTTCTTTGAGCATTCGCGGACCGGAGGCCGTGTCTGGCGCGGCGGTCTCGTGCTCCTGGATGGCGCGCTCGAGCGCCGGAATCCGTCCGTACTGCAGCTCCGACGCCTTGGCGTAGTCGCCCGACCGTTGCGCGCGTTCCACCTCGCCGCGAAGCTGTTCGAGCTCTTCCTTCTTGCCGCGGACGCCCTGAAGGGCATCCTTCTCACGCTGCCACTGGGCGGCCAGCCGCGTCCGGGATTCTTTCAGGCCCGCCAGTTCACGCTCGAGCCGGGCGAGGCGTTCCTTGGACGCCGCGTCCGATTCCTTCCGCAGCGCTTCGCGCTCGATCTCGAGCTGCATGACACGCCGCTCGATCTCGTCGAGCTCGGCCGGCATCGAGTCGATCTCCATGCGGAGACGTGACGCGGCCTCGTCGACGAGGTCGATCGCCTTGTCGGGCAGGAACCGATCGGCGATGTACCGGTTGGACAGCACGGCGGCGGCGACGAGCGCCGCGTCCTTGATCTTCACGCCGTGGTGGATCTCGTAACGCTCCCGGAGGCCGCGCAGGATGCTGATTGTGTCTTCGACGCGTCGGCTCGCCGACGAGCACGGGCTGAAAGCGCCGTTCCAGCGCGGCGTCCTTCTCGATGTACTTGCGATATTCGTCCAGCGTCGTCGCGCCGACGGTGTGGAGCTCGCCGCGCGCGAGCATCGGCTTGAGCAGGTTGGACGCGTCCATCGAGCCTTCCGCGGCGCCCGCGCCAACCACGGTGTGCAACTCGTCGATGAAGAGGATGATCTGTCCCTGGGCGTCGGCGATTTCCTTCAGCACCGCCTTGAGGCGTTCTTCGAACTCGCCGCGATACTTCGCACCGGCGATGAGTGCGCCCATGTCGAGCGCGACGATACGCTTGTCGCGCAGGCCTTCGGGGACGTCGCCGCGGACGATGCGCTGGGCGAGACCTTCGACGATCGCCGTCTTGCCGACGCCCGGTTCGCCAATCAGCACCGGGTTGTTTTTCGTCCGACGCGCGAGCACTTGAATGACGCGGCGAATCTCATCGTCGCGTCCGATGACCGGATCCAGCTTGCCCTTGCGCGCGACTTCGGTGAGGTCGCGGCCGTAGCGTTCGAGCGCCTGGTACTTGCCCTCGGGATTCTGGTCGGTGACACGCTGCGACCCGCGGACGGCCGTCAGCGCCTGCAGCAACGCGTCCTTGGTCACGCCGCGGGCACGCAGCTTCTCGGCGGCGGAGGAGCGTCCACCCTCGGAGACGATTGCGAGCAACAGATGCTCCGTGCTCGTGAACTCGTCCTTGAGGCGCTCGGCTTCCTGTTCGGCCGCGGTGAGTACCCTGCGGAGGCGCGACGAGAGACCGGGCTGCGCACCGCCGTGGGCCTGGGGCAGTTTGTCGAGCACCTGCTGCACGTCGTTCATGGCGGCGGTGGCGTCGACGTTCATCTTGCCCAGCACGGCTGGGACGATGCCGTCGCGCTGGGCTGCGAGGGCCACGACGAGGTGCTCGGGGAGCACTTCGGGATGTCCGCTGCGCTCGGCCGCCTGTTGGGCGGCCAGGATGGCTTCCTGCGCTTTCTCCGTGTAGCGATTGAGGTTCATGGTCGTGATCCGTTCGTATCCGCTGGCCGGTCCAGTTTTCGCAGCGCCTCGTAATGTTCCCGTTCCTCCGGGGAGAGCTCAGTCGGAATCGCAATCTCCGCCGCGGCGAACATATCGCCGCGCTCGTCGGGCTTGCCGACCTGAGGCATCCCGTGTCCGCGCAGCCGGAACAGCCGGCCCGAGCCGGTCAGCTCCGGTACACGAAGTCGCAACGACGAACCGTTGAGCGTTGCGACGGGGATCTCGCCGCCGAGCACGGCGGTCGCGACTGGGATGCGAACCTTCGTGTACAAGTCCTGCCCGCGCCGCTCGAACCGCGCATGCGGCAGGACGCGGACGACGAGAAACAAGTCGCCGGCCGATCCGCCTGGAGGCGCCGGTTCACCTTCACCTGCCGCTCGAACTTTCGATCCGTCACGCACGCCGGCCGGAATGCGGACGTCCACCGTGCGCGAGTGTCCGTCGTGGTTGATGGTCAGGCGCCGGCTCGCGCCCGAAAACGCCTCCTCGAGCGTGAGATCGACGCCGTGCTCGACATCGCGGCCTCGCCGGGGACGCGCCGCCCGGCCTCGAGCGGACCCGCCCGCCGGCGCGCCGCCGAAAAACGTGTGAAAGAAATCCGAGAACGGATCCGCGTCCCCGAACATCTCCTGGACTTCGTCGGGCGTCATCGTGCGGTACGACGCGCCGCCACCGCTGCCCGTCGCGCCGGGCCAGCCGCCGGCGTGCGCCCCCGGCGGCGGGGGCGTGTTCTCGTAGGCGCGCCAGTTCGCCCCGAGCTCGTCGTACTTGCGCCGCTTCTCCGGGTCGCCGAGGACCTCGTGCGCCTCGTTGACCTGTTTGAAGTTTGTTTCCGCGGCCTTGTCCCCGGGATTCAGGTCCGGGTGGTACTTGCGCGCGAGCTTGCGATAGGCCTTCTTGATCTCGGCCTCGGAGGCCGTCTTCGCAACGCCCAGCGTGGAGTAGTAGTCCTTGAATTCCATGTTCAGCCGTCGTGGTTCAGGTGCGCGCCGCTCGGTCCAGTCCAAGAATCCGGAAGATCTCGTCGATCTCGTTCGCCAGCCGGCGATAGAACTCCGCGTTGGTCGACCGCTCCTCGCGCAGGTCGCGCTGCGCGCGCTGTTCAACCAGCAGCGGCCTCAGCCGTCCAGCGACCTCGGCGATGGACAGGAGTCGCTGCACGCCGGCCAGGTTGATCCCGGCTTCATCGACGAGAAACTTGATCAACCGCAGGCGCTCGAGTTCTTCGGCGCGGTAGACCCGCATGCTTCCGAGCGTCCGCGACGGCTGAACCAGGCCGAGTCGCTCGTACTTCCTGAGCGTCTGCGGGTGCATGTCGAGGAGCTCGGCCGCCGAGCTAATCAGATGCAGCTCGATCGTCCGACGGGTGCCCGGGCCGCCCGCGGCCGGCGTGGCGCGCGTCCGTCGCTGACGTGACCTCATAGTTACGACATATCAAGTCTAGATATTGATACGTATCGTGTCAACGTTGTAACTGTCTATACTTTCTCGCGCGTGTCTCTCGATCTCCAGCTCTCCGATCTCATCACGATTGGCATTCTCGTCATCCTGGAAGGCCTGCTCAGCGCGGACAACGCGCTCGTCATGGCCATCATGGTGCTGGGTCTGCCGCGCGCCGATCATCAAAAGGCGCTGCGCTATGGGCTCATCGGGGGATTTGCGTTCCGAATCATCGCGACACTGCTCGCCGCGTCGCTGATTCGCGTGGCCTGGATCAAACTGGCCGGAGGGCTCTACCTCGCGTACCTGACCTGGGGGCATTTCGCGCGACGGGGCGGCGGCGACCGGCACGAGGTGCCGCGCGCGTTGCCCGCCTTCGGGCTGTCCGCGTTCTGGGCGACGGTGGTTCGGGTCGAGGCGGTCAACCTGGCGTTTTCGATCGACTCCATCCTGGTGGCCGTCGCGATGTCGCCGAAAATCGAGGTGATCATCGCCGGCGGACTGCTGGGGATCGTGGCGATGCGGCTCGTGGCCGGCCAGCTCATCGAGCTCATCCGCAGATACCCGGCGATCGTCGATGGCGCATTCATCATCATCGGGTGGGTCGCGATCAAGCTCGTCGTCGAATACGCCCACGACGTTCACTGGGTGTCGTTCGTGATTCCGAGGAGCCTCTCGGTCGGGCTCATCGTGGTGATTTTCGTCGTGTCGTACGCCTACGCGCGCCGGCACGGACGCCGCCCCCCAGGCGGGCAACCCGGCCAACCGGGGTCTGGCGACACTCAGCCAACAAAAATCACCATTCCGTAAGTTCTGGGCCCAAACTGTCCGCATCGGCGATGAGCCCCTCCGTCGCCGTTTGACGCATTCCGTATCAGAGCCGCCACACGGCGCATGAATACAGCGGTTGGCCATTTGACCAATCGAGGCGGCCTGCTCGAAGACAGTGGCATAGGCGTTGCCCTAGTCACTGGCGGAGCACCTCGGGGTGCTCGAGGAGTGCTGGTGTCAGAAATGTCTCAGTCGGTCGATAAGACTTACGGAGAAGGTTCCCCCGCTTTGATCGCGCGAACCATTGGCCGGCCCGAGTCCGCCGGAGGTCCCGTCACCGTTGCAGCGAGGCCGTCGATCGGCGCGCAATGGTTCGCGATCTGGACGCGGTCGCGGCACGAGTCTTCAGTCCGACACCAGCTCAACGGGAAGGGTATTGAGGCCTTCCTTCCGACGGTCACCCGATGGAGCCGCTGGAAGGATCGGAAGAAGCGCGTCGACTGGCCGCTCTTCCCTGGATATTGCTTTGTCCGTTTCGGCGACGGCGAGACGTTGCCGGTTTTGACGTGTTCCGGAGTCGTGGCGCTGGTTTCGTTCGAAGGGCGACCGGCACCGATTCCAGAGCACGAGATCGAAAGCGTTCGAACGCTCGTCGAGAGCGAGCTCCGCTTCGACCCATGTCCCCTGGTTCAGGAGGGCAGCCTGGTCGAGGTCGTCTGTGGCCCGCTGCGGGGGGTGGTCGGACGGCTGGTACGTAAGGGATCGCATGCCCGGCTTGTGCTGTCGGTTGGTCTGATCGGGCAGGGCGTGACGGTCGAGGTAGACGCGGCAGACGTTCGCGCGTACTAGCCAAAGCGGTCTGTATCGGTTTTGTCACGACTGTCGTCGTCGTGATACACTCTCGGCCGCCTCGTAAGACTTCGTGTCCTTTCTTTCGGCCCTCTGTAAGTGAGAGGGCGAAGCTCCACCCGGCCCTAAACAGACTCCTGGTCAATTTGATGATCAAATCCCTCTCGCTGGTGGCGGTGTGCGCCGTCACGGTCGTCGGCTGCGATTCGGGCGGCTCTGCGACACCTCGCCGAGACATCACTCCGGTCTACAGCAAGGAGACCGGCAAGCTCGCAGAGCTCACGTCCGATCGTGACGGAGACGGCAAAGTGGACACGCGCGCGTTCATGGACGGCGTACGCATCCAGCGCGTCGAGATTGACCGGGACAAGGATGGCCGGACGGACCGCTGGGAGTTCTACAGCGCGAACAGGCCTGCGGACGACCCTCAACTCGAGCGCGTGGAGGAGTCCGAGGGTGCGGATGGTCGAGTCGTTCGACGGGAGTACTACGAGTCCGGGGTGATCAGCCGCGTGGACGAAGACACCGACGGCGATGACCGCGTGGACAAATGGGAGCACTACGAGCGCGGTCTCCTCAGCCGGGTCGAGCTCGACCTCCTCGGCCGTGGGAAACCGACGCAGCGACTCCTCTATCGTGTTGGCGGCACTGTCGAGCGGGTCGAGTCGGATCCCGACGGGGACGGCACATTTGAGCTCGTGAAACAGGCAGTCGCTCCGGTGGCCGCTCGATGACGCAACCAAACGCGCGTGCCACGGTCGCGGTGAGCCCGCAAGCACGGGTACAACCGGCCTCGACGGTCGCGACGGATCTCGCAGCGCCGGTTCTCTACATTCACGGCTCGTTGCGCCATCGGCCGGCCGTCCGCGATCGGCTGCTCGAGCCTGGGCTCGCAGGTGGCGATTGCGTCCGACATCGCAGACGGAATGCGACTGCTCAACGAGCGCAGGTTCGAGCTGATTCTGATCGACCTTGCCGACGATCGCGGCGCGCTGGCATCGATCCGGATGTTGCGTGCGGCCAATCCGAACGTACCGCTGGCGGGCATCGTGGATCCGACCAGACCGGCAACCGCGGCCGAAGCGTTGCGCGCGGGCCTCGCCGAGGTGATGCCGTGGCCGTTCGACGAACATGACGTGACGGCGATGATCGCGAACACTCGCGACCGCCAGGCCATCGACGCGGACCAGCTGGCGGGGCGTGGTTCGACCGAGGGACTTTTCGCGCAGTCGCCCGTCATGCGGCAGGTCCTCGATGCGGTTCGTGGCGCCGCGGCCACGCGTCGAGGGTTGTTCATCGTCGGAGAACCCGGCACCGGCCGCGAGGTTGTCGCCCGCACCATTCACGCGCAGAGCGCCGGAACCAGAGAGGCGTTCGTCTCAGTCGACTGCGCGTCGTCACCCGCCGAGCTCGAGAGGGAACTGTTCGGCGCCGTGCTCGAGCGGCCGGAGGACGGGTGGCCTGTGGGGGCGGAACGGCTCTCGGCCGCATCCGCGGTGTACCGCTCCAATCGCGGAACCCTCTTCCTGTCGAACCTCACCGAAGCCCCGGCACGTATTCAGATGCGCCTTGCCCGGGTCTTGCGCGACGGTGAGGCCAGCGTCGGCGACACCGGCACGGTGACCGAGCTCGACGTGCGTCCGATTGCCGCCGTCGAGCCCGACATGGACGCTGCAGTGCACGACGGACGGCTTCGCCGCGAGCTCGTTCGATCGGTTCCCGCTCTCGCGACTCGATGTCCCGCCGCTGCGCGGCCGGCGCGACGACATTCCACTCCTGTCCGCGCATTTCGCGAAGAACATCTGCGACAAGCTCAACGTGCCGGCCAAGGGCTTCAGTCGGGCCGCGCTTGCCCTGCTGTCCGCGTTGCCCTGGCACGGCAACGCCCATGAGCTTCACGATCTCGTCGAGGCGCTCGTGCGCGCCGTCACGCGGCCGGTCATTCAACTCGATGACGTGCTCGACCACGCGCGACTGGACGGGATGTCCACGCGCATCGATACGATCACGGATTGAGCCTCCGTGACGCAAAGGCCCGCTTCGAGCGCGAGTGCATCAGCGCGGTGCTCATTCGCCATCACGGCCGTGTCGGAGAGGCCGCGAAGGCCCTTGGCATCCAGCGTACGAATCTTTATCGAAAGGTTCGCCAGCTGAACGTGGCACGTTCGCTTTTGTCAGCGAGGCGCTGAGCCTGGCATGTGCAGAGTGTCAGGGGAGCGCGGTGTATCAGAAACGGGACAAATTCCTCAGTGAAACGAGACTTTTGGCGCCGGCTCGCCTTGACAGTACCCGGCGGTTCACCGAAGATTGGTAGGCCGATTCACACCGAACCGGTGTCCTTGGTTGAATTTAAGGAGAAGGTATCGATTATGGCGACTCGGAAGATTCTGGCTATCGCGCTCGCGGCGGCGATGGCGTCCAGCGTGACCCCCTCATTCGCTCAGACAAACGGCATCATCGGCGGGAAGGCTGACGACGAAGCCAACAAGCCCTATTCTGATTACTCCGTCCAGCTTCGCGACCCTGCGACGGGCCAGATCGTCAGTACCGCTCAGTTGAGTCCAACGGGACAGTTCTCCTTCGACAACGTCAGCGCGAGCCGGCGGTTGCTTGTCGAGCTCGTCAGCCTCAAAGACAAGAGCACCGTCTGCACGGAAGGTCCGTTCGTCCTGACGCCGTCGAAGCCGTCGAAGACCGATGTCAACATCGACTGCGGCAAGAAGGTTCCGACGGCGCTGTGGATCCTGGCGGCCGGTGCGGGCACCGCGGCGGCGATCGGCCTCGCAAACAACGACAGCAATCCACCTGCCCCTGGCCCTGGCACGCCGAACCAGCTGTCCGTTACTCCGCAGGTGGCATCACCCAGTCAGTAGCAAGACGCCGGGAACGGCACGTCGCGTGCCTCCGGTCTAGCGCAGCACGTCGCACGATTGGCTCGGCGCGTTTCGGATCCTCCCATCCGAAGCGTTCCGGGTCCACTACACAACACAAGTGAATCTTTCCTATACGACCGTTTTGGCCGGCGCCATTCTCGCCGGACTGCTGTCCACTGACGCGAGCGCGCGTCAAGTCGTGGCCGATGACGGCCGGGCCGAGGCCCGGCTCGATTTCGGCTGGCTCGCCCTCGATCCCCGGCTGTCGATCCGCGACGTCGGCGTGGACACGAACGTTTTCAACACCGCCAACGCCACCCGAACCGATTTCACGGCAACGGTCGGGCAGGAGCTCGGAAGCTGGGTTCGTGCCGGCCGGCTTTACGTGAGCGGCACGACCAGGGCCGGATGGATCTACTTCCAGAAATCCGCCGAACAGCGGTCGCTGGACTTCTCGCAAGTCGGGCGGGCGGATCTCGCGCTCGTCCGGTTGACGCCGCACGTGGGCGGCGCCTACGAGCGCACCCGGCAGCGGCCGAACGACGAAATCGATGCGCGCGTCCTTCAGCTCCGAACGCGGGCCAACGGTGGGGTCGCGATGCACCCGGGCACGCGCCTGACGTTCGACCTCACGTACGAAGTGCGGACGTTTGATTTTGGAACCGGCGACCGGTTTGGCGACGTGCGGTTTGCCCACGAACTGAACCGCCGCGAGGGCGAGGCGACGCTCGTCACGAACTGGGCGATGACGCCGCTGACGACCTTTGTCGTGAAAGGCGCCCGGCGCGAGGACGACTTCGAGTCTGCGGACGAGCGAAACAGCCGGAGTTTCAGCGTGATGTCCGGCCTCGAGTTCAAGCCGCTGGCGCTGATTTCGGGCACCGCCCTCGTGGGATTTCGGTCGTTCTCGCCGGTGCGCGACGACCTGCCGGGCTTCAACGGCCTCACCGCGGCCGTCGATCTCCACTACATCGCGCGCGACCGCCTGCGCCTCGTGACGCGACCGTCAATCGCGACGTCGACTACTCGTTCGAGCCGAACCTGCCGTACTACGTCACGACGGGCGTCCGAACGGAGGCCACGCAGGCGCTCGGTGGATCGTGGGACGTCGTGGGGCGGGTCGGTCTCACCTACATGGCCTATCAGGCGTTCGATCAGCCGGGCATCGAGACGGCCGGTCGTCGCGACCGCTCGCTGGCTGGTGGGCACGGGCATTGGCCGACGCCTGGGCCAGGATCTTCGGATAGGTGTGGACGTGAACTACGTCACGCGAGGGTCCAGCGTGCCATTTCGGGAGTACTCGGGAGTGAGAGCAGGGGGATCGGTGACTTATGGGCTAGTAGACGATCGGTGATGTTCGCGCTGGGGGCGGCGATGCTGGCGACGGTGGCGCTCGGCGCGCAAGGCACGACGCGCATTGCGCCGAAGGACAAGCTGACCATCAAAGTCGTGAGCGGCGTCGAGCTTGGCGCGACCGAATTCTCCGTCGACGGAGAAGGGACGATCGACTTCCCGTATCTCGGCAAGGTCAACGTCGCCGGGCTCACGACCCGAGAGCTCGGCACACAACTCGCCTCGCTGCTCGTCGCGGCCAAGGTGCTGAACGGGCAGCCGCAGCTCACCGTCGACCTCCAGCAGGTCGAAGGAAAGCGGGTGAGCGTGTCGGGCGCCGTCGCCAATCCGGGCGAGTTCTCGTATGCCGGCCAGATGAGCGTCTACAACGCGCTTCTCCGCGCCGGCGGCGCGACCAACGTCGCCGGCGACGAGGTGCAGGTGATTCGTGCGCCGCGTTGACGGGCAGCGGTCGGCGGACGCCGTGGTCGAGACGCTGAGCCGGCGCGAGGTCGAGCGGGGCGACTACGCGAGCAACGTGTCGCTTCGCGACGGCGACCGCGTCGTCGTTCTCGAAGCCAAGCAGGTGTTCATTGGCGGGTACGTCAGCCGCCCGGCGGCCTACACGGTGCCGCAGGGCACGACGCTGCGCCAGGCGCTGCTCCTCGCCGGCGACGTCACCGAGCTCGGCGCGCGCAACCGCATCGAAATCCTGCGAAATGGCAAGCGCCTCCCGGAGAAGGAGATCGATCTGGACAAGACGATCATCCAACCGGGCGACACCATCAACGTTCCCAAGCGCCGAATGTAGCTCCCTATGCCTCAACAGCCGTCTCTCTCGAATCGCTCCACCTCGCCGTCGTCCTGGCATCCCACCGACTACCTTCGCGTGCTGTACAAGCGGCGCTGGGTGGCCATCCCCGGGTTCCTGCTCGTCTTCTTGACGGGGGCGATCGGCTCGCTGCGGACCGTGCCGATCTACGAGGCACGCACGCAGTTGCTGATCGAGAAGGACGCCAAGCGGAACACGTCGATCAACAGCGTGCTCGAAGATCGTGACTCGTGGTACGAGGACGACTTCTATCCGACGCAGCAGCGCATTCTCCTCAGCCGCACCCTCGGCGTTCGCACTGCGACCACCATGGAGAAGGAGTTCCGGCCCGAAGAGCTGCCCGCGCCGGGCGCGTGGTCGTTCAGCTTCAGCGGCCTCGTGGGTTCGGCGATCAGCGGCGTCCGGTCGCTCGTGTCGTCAGAGGCGCCGGCGCCCGCCCCGAAGCGCGCTGAAGATCCCCATCCCGCGGCGCCGATGTCCTCGGCCGCGGCCGACAGCATTCTCAGCCGGCTCACCGTCACGCCGGTTCGCAACTCCCGTGTCTTCGTGCTGAGTTTCCGGTCGGCCGATCCGACGTATGCGGCGGTCGCGGTGAACACGCACGCCGCCGGGTACATCACGCAAAGCCTCGAGCTCCGGGCCGCCGCCACGCAGCAAATGGACAAGTGGTTGACCGCGTCGCTCAACGACCAGCGGCGCGCCGTGGCCGAGAGCGAGGCACGGCTGCAGCAATACCGCGAAGCCAACGGCACGGTTCCCGTCAGCGAGCGCGACAACATCGTCGTCCAGAAGCTGTCCGCGTTGAACCAGAGCCTCGTCGAGGCCCGGCTCGAGCGCGTGAACCGCGAAGTGGACTACAAGATGCTGTCGGAGCTGACCGCGAGCAATCAGCCGCTCGATTCGGTGCCGGCCGTGATGCAGAACGACAACGTGAAGCGGCTCAAGGCGGAGATCGCCACGCGGCAGACCGAGGTCGATCGTCTCGTCACGCTGGGCGCCGGCGAGGCGCTCCCGCAGATGCAGTCGGCTCGCCGGCAGCTGCAGACGGTGAAGGACAACCTTCAGCTCGAGGTGAATCGGATCGTGTCGGGCGTGCAGACGGCGTACGAAACGGCGCGCGCGCGTGAGCTCGAGCTGCAGCGCGCGTTGAACGCGCAACAGGGCGAAACGCTCGGTTTGTCCAAGCGAATGATCGACTACGCCGCGCTCGAGCGCGAAGCGAACAGCAACCGGCAGCTCTACGAGAGCCTCGCTGGCGCGGGCCAAGGAAACGGGCGCGGCCGGTGAATATCAGGGCACGAACATCCAGGTGATCGACAAGGCCGAGGTGCCGGGCAGTCCCGGTTCTGCCGAACACGCGACGCGACCTGCTCGTGGCCGCGCTCGGCGGGTGTTTCCTCGCGCTCGGTCTGGCGTTCGGCTTCGAGTACTTCGACAGCCGCATCAAGAGCCCCGAAGAGATCAAGACGCACCTCGGGCTGCCGTTCCTCGGCCTCGTGCCGTCAGTGGTGACCAGTCACGGACAGCGGGGAGGCGCCGCTGCTCCAGAGCCGACATTCCCGCCGGCGTTTTCGGAGGCGATCCGGGCGCTGCGCACCGCCGTCCTGTTCTCGTCAGCCGAGGAAGGCGCGCACGCGATCGTCGTCACGAGCACGGGCCCGAGCGAAGGCAAGACGGTGGTTTCGAGCAGCCTCGCGATCACGCTCGCGCAGGCGGGACAGCGGACGCTCGTCGTCGACGCCGACATGCGCCGGCCGCGCATGCACGAGGCGCTTGGCCGGCCGCAGGAGCCCGGACTGTCCAACGTGCTCGTCGGCGAGGCGACGCTCGCCGATGCGGCTCGGCGCGACGTCCGTGCCGAACCTGTCGATCCTGCGCCGCCGGGCACATTCCGCCGAATCCGGCCGAGCTGCTCGGATCGAAGAAGTACGCGGAGCTGCTGGCGGAGCTGAAGAAGCGCTACGACTGGATCGTCATCGACGCGCCGCCGGTCATGCCGGTGACCGACGCCGTCGATCGTGGCGAACACCGCCGGCGGCGTGGTCTTCGTGATCGGCTCCGAGATGACGCCGCGCCAGACGGCCGCGACCGCCGTCGAGCAGCTGCGCGAGCGCGAACGCGAAGTTCATCGGCGCCGTGCTCAACCGCGCCAACATCACGCGGCACGCCTACTACTACGCGCCGTACTACCGCAAGGACTACGCGAAGTACTACCAGCGATCGCGGCACGAGCGCCTGAGCGGCCGCCGTCGCCCGGCGCCGCCGGTGGCCGCGCGCCCGTGCGCCGTCGAGCGGATCCGTCCATGTCCGCACAGCTCACTCTCAACGTCCAGCCTGCCGGTGCATGTCATCGCGCCGGCCGGAGGCGTGGCTGCCCGTCCGGCTCGCCGAGATCTGGGAGTACCGCGAGCTGCTGTACTTCCTGGTCTGGCGCGAGATCAAGATCCGCTACAAGCAGACGGCGCTCGGCGTCGCCTGGGCGGTCCTTCAGCCGCTCCTCACGATGGTCGGTCTTCACGTTGTTCTTCGGCCGGCTCGCCGGGCTGCCGTCGGACGGGTTGCCGTACCCGGTGTTCGCGTTCTGCGCCCTGCTGCCGTGGCAGCTGTTTGCGTTCGCCCTGACCGAATCGAGCAACAGCGTCGTCGCCAACCAGCGGCTGATCACGAAGGTCTACTTCCCGCGGCTGATCCTGCCGCTCGCCGGCGTGTGCGTGGGCCTCGCGGACTTTGCCGTTCGCGTTCGTGCTGCTCCTCGCGCATGCTCGGCGTACTACGGCGCTGACGCCCGGGCTGGGCGATCGCTCACGGTGCCGCTCTGGACGCTGCTGGCGCTGGCGACCGCGCTCGGCGTCGGCCTCTGGTTGTCGGCGCTGAACGTTCGCTACCGCGACGTGCGCTACACGCTGCCGTTCCTGACGCAGATCTGGCTGTTCGCGACGCCCGTCGCCTACTCGAGCGTCGATCGTGCCGGAAGCCTGGCGGCCGGTCGTACGCGCTCAATCCGATGGTGGGCGTCGTCGACGGCTTCCGCTGGGCGCTGCTCGGTACGGCGTCGTCCCGGTCCGACCGTGCTGGTGTCGTCGTCGGCGGTGCTGCGTGCTCCTCGTGAGCGGGCTCTTCTACTTCCGACGGTCGAGCGAACGTTCGCCGACATCGTCTGACATGAGCGTTGCGATTCTCGCGGACGGTCTGGGCAAGCGGTACCGGCTCGGCGGACGCGCAGTCGTACGGCGCGCTCCGCGATTCGTTGTCACGGTTCGCCGCGCAATCCGCTCGAGCGCCGTTTCGTCACGCGCGGGCGAGGACCGCGGACGCGTCGGGTGGATGCGCTCGCGCGACGTGTCGTTCGAGATTCGCCACGGCGAGATCCTCGGCGTGATCGGCCGCAACGGCTCGGGCAAGAGCACGCTGCTGAAGATCCTGTCGCGGATCACCGAGCCGACGTCGGGACGCGCCGAGACGCACGGCCGCGTCGGATCGCTGCTCGAGGTCGGCACCGGGTTTCATCCGGAGCTGACCGGCCGCGAGAACGTCTTCGTCAACGGCGCGATCCTCGGCATGCGACGCGCGCGAGATCGCGCGCGAAGTTCGACGAGATTGTCGCCTTCGCCGGCGTCGAGCGGTTCATCGACACGCCCGGTCAAGCACTACTCGAGCGGCATGCAGATGCGGCTGGCGTTCGCGGTCGCGGCGCACCTCGAGCCGGACATCCTGCTCGTCGACGAAGTGCTCGCGGTCGGCGACGCCGCGTTCCAACGTCAGTGCCTCGGCAAGATGAAGGACGTCAGCACGCAGGGCCGGACGGTGCTGCTCGTCAGTCATCAGATGAATCAGATCCGGCGGTCTGTGCACGAGAGCCATCTGGCTCGACGGCGGCCGCGTCCGCGCGGAAGGCGACGTGGGCGAGACGCTACGCCAGTACGAGGCGGCCGTTCTCGATGGCAGCGAGACGCTGCTGTCCGGCCAGTGCTTCCGTGGGTGGGAAGTTGCCGGCGGCGGTCACACGGTGCGGACGCCCGACGGTCCGGTGACCATCCGCGTCCACGTCGTGGTGGGGCAGGACATCGTGGCCGGCCACCTGGGCGTCAGCGTGTACGACGACGAGGATCGGGTCATGGCGGGCTGGGCGTTCGAGCCGGTCTCGTTCCGCGCAGGCGCGCGAACACTCAGCGTCACCGTCCCGATGTTGCCCTTGCGTCCCGCGAACTATCGGCTGCGGTTCACGCTCTTCGACCGTGGCAGCAACCTCACGGGCGGCCGGCTCGTCGAGAGCTGGCCGGCGGTGCCTCTCCTCGCGCTCAGCGTGCCGCCGCTGTCGCATCCGCAGGACGAGTACGCCGGCATCTTGAATGTTCCGGCGACGCTCTCAGGCGACGACCAGGCAGCGCCGATCGACGCGATGCACGATCGACCGCCTGAAGCCGTCGGTGGTCGCAGGCCGTGACGCCGATGCCGAAGGTGTCCGTCATCATTCCCTGCCGCAACGCCGAGGCGTGGGTGGGCGAGACCGTCGCGTCCGTCGTCTCGCAGGCCGACGTCTCGTTCGAACTCATCGTCGTGGACGACGGGTCCGAGGACCGGAGCGCCGAGATCGCCTCAACCAGCGCCGCCGGCAAACTCACGCTGATTCGCCAGGCAGGCCTCCGGCGTCAGTCGCGCCCGGAACGCGGGTACCGCGGCCGCCTCCGCGCCCTTCGTTCAGTACCTCGACGCCGACGATGTGCTGATGCCCGGAACGCTCGCCGCGCGCGTGTCGGCGCTCGACCAGAGCCAGGCGGACGTCGCGTACTGCGACTGGCAACGATGGCAGCGCGGCAAGAACGGCGTGTTCGGCCCCGGCGAGGACGTCCGCCGCGTGCTGGGGGACCGCCCCGAACTCGAGCTCCTCGACGACGCGTGGTGGCCCCCTGGCGCGCTGATGTACCGCCGCGCGCTGGTCGATCGGTTGCTTCCGTGGCGCGAAGACCTGCCGGTGATTCAGGACGCGCGTTTTCAACAGGACGCGGCCTTCGCGGGCGCGCGCTTCGTGCATGTCGCGTCACTCGGTCTGCGCTATCGCGTGCATGACGACGAATCGCTGTCGCGGCGCGATCCCGTGGCGTTCATCGACGACTGCTTCCTGAACATCAGCGACCTGCACGAGCGTTGGGAGGCCGCCGGCACGCTCGACGAGGAGCGTCGCCGTGCCCTGTTGCGGGGGTACTCGTTCGTCGTCCGGTCGTACTTTCAGCGGAACCGCGCGAAATTCGACGCCGCGCTCGAACGCGCCCGCACGCTCGATCCGCGTTTCGTTCCGGACGGTCCGCGAAGCCTGCGCCTGCTCTCACGCGCGGTCGGATATCGCGCGGCCGAGCACGTCGCCGCCGGGTGGCGCGCCGCCAAGATGAAATCGTGGTGAAGGCCGTCGATTTGACCGTTCTTCACATCGTCTACTCGTACCCTCCGGACCCGCCGGGCGGCACGGAGGTCTACGTCCACGAGTTGTGCCGCCGTCTGCGCGAGCGCGGCGTCACGTCGGTGGTCGTGGCGCCGGGGCGCGCTGACGAAACGCATCTGATCGACGGCGTGCGGGTGCGGCGTTTCGCGTACGTCGGCCAGGCACGCCCTCGAAGACATCTACGGGATGGGCGACCCGCGCGCCGCCGAGGCGTTCGATCGCATTCTTGCGGAAGAAGCACCGGATCTCGTCCACCAGCACGCGCTGACGCCGGCCTGTTCGGTGGAAGTGGCCGAGCGCGTCAAGGCGTCTGGCCGCCCGCTGGTGTTCACGTACCACACGCCGACGGTGTCGTGCGTGCGTTCGACCCTGCTCCGATGGGGCCGTGAGGTGTGTGACGGCCGGCTCGATGCGGGCGCGTGCAGTGCCTGTCTGCTCGATGCGCACGGTGTCTCAGCGGGGATGGGCCGGGTCGTGTCAGCTGTCGGGACGGTCGTTGGTGGAGGACTCGAGGCTGTCGGCGCCGCAGGCGGCGCGTTCACGGCACTACGCATGCCGGGTCTGGTCCGCCGTCAGCATTCCGCGATACGCCGGCTCTTCGAGATCTCCGATGCGATCGTGGCGCCGGCGCCCTGGGTGCGGGATCTCCTGCTGGCCAACGGCGTGTCCGGCGACCGAATCGTGCTCTCTCGACACGGCGTGACCTCGCCCACGGCCGGAAAGCCAGCGGCAAGACGTTCCGATCACTCAGCGCTGCGAATCGCACACCTGGGCCGAGTCGACGCGGCGAAAGGCACGCGGCTTCTGCTCGACGCGATGTCGAGGTGCCCTGGTGCGCCGGTCGAGCTTGACATCTATGGCGTGTCGCAGGACGACGGGAGCCGGAGCCTGCTGGAACGACTCGAGGCGGATACGCGGAGCGACACGCGCGTCCGATTCCTTCCGCCCGTACCGCACGATCGCGTGGTCACGACGCTTGCCACGTACGACGCGGTCGCGGTCCCGTCGCAGGGACTCGAAACCGGGCCGCTGGTCGTGCTCGAAGCGTTCGCGGCAGGTGTGCCCGTAATCGGATCGGACCTGGGTGGCATTGCGGAAAAGGTCCGTCACGGTGTGGATGGACTTCTGGTCCGACCGTTCGACTCGCCGGCCAGGTGGGCCGAAGTGCTCACACGCGCCGCCGCCGACGTGCCGGCTGTTCGCGCGCTTGCAGGGAACGTCCGGCCGCCGCGATCCACTGAGGCCGTCGCCGACGAGATGCTGTGCGTGTACGAGCGCTTGACGCACCACCAGATGTTCATCGCGCGGGCATGACGAACGGGTCGGGTTCTCGCGGCCGAGTGCGTGTGCTCTACGTGCAATACACCAATCCTGCGGTCTATCCGCCGTTGCTCCACTCGATTGGGCTCCTCGCGGACGCCGGTTGTGACGTGAGACTTGTTGGCCTCGACACGATGAACCGCGACCTGGCCATCGCGTATCCCGCCGGCGTGACGGCAAGACTGCTTCCTGCCGAAGCGCCGGGATGGCGTCAGAAAATGAACTACGCGCAATTCGCGCGCACGGCGATGGCCGAAGCCGCCGCATTTCGCCCGGATTGGGTCTACGCGTCAGACGCGCTCTCGACGCCGGTCGCGAGGCTGCTTGCCCGTCGGATCGTTCCGCGCGTCGTGTACCACGAGCACGACACACCGTTTGAAGCCTGGGAACCTGAGTCGGCCTCCTGGTTCATGAAACGGGTCATGAAAGCCCGTCTTGCGGTCGCGCGACGAGCCGATGTGTGCATCGTGCCGAACGCGACGAGGGCAGACGCGCTCTGTGCGGCCACCGGCCGCCGCGACATCACCGTCGTCTGGAACTGCCCCCGGCGCGACGAAGCCGCCCAACCGCGTGAGCGAACGGACCGTTCCGGTCTGCGTGTGCTCTTCTATGGGTCAGTCGCTCCGGGCCATCTGCCGCTGTCGGTCGTCGATGCGCTGGTCCAGTTGCCGCCCAGCGTCGAGCTCGTGTTTGCGGGATACGAAACCTTAGCGCACCGCGGCTACATCCAGATGTTTCTCGACCATGCGCGCGCACGAGGCGTCGGGCCGCGGGTGCGCTACGAGGGGGTGCTCAACCGCATCCAGCTCCTGGAACTGTCCTCGACGTGCGACGTCGGACTGGCGCTGTTCTCGAGCGTGCCGGCGAACCCCAACGAGGAAGGCATGGTCGGGGCGTCGAACAAAGTGTTTGAGTACCTCGCGCGAGGCCTGCCGGTTCTGACTGGCGATCGTCCCGATTGGCGCGAGGCGTTCGAAGCGGTCGGCGTCGCGCGATCGTGCGAACGGGATTCCCCGGAGAGCATCGCCGCCGCACTGCGCAGATTCCTCGACAACCCGGACGAGCGGCGCGCGATGGGCGAGCGCGGCCGCCGGCGCGTGCTCGCCGACTGGAACTACGACACCCAGTTCGCGCCCGTACTGCGAACCCTGACGGGCGATGAGCATCCGCACCGTGAGCGGGCGGCGGGCTAGCCGATGAACGCGCCGTTCTTCTCGATTTGCGTTCCCCAGCACAACCGCACCTCGTTCATCGTGGAGGCGGTTCGCTCGATCGGGCGGCAGCATTTTCGCGATTGCGAGATCTGCGTGTCGGACGACTGCTCGAACGACGGGCGGGAGCATGAGGTTCGAGCTGCGCTCGAGGCGTCCGGATTGCCATTCACGTTCCAGCGGCGAGTGACGAACGGCCGGTACGACAAGAACCTTCGGTCGGCCATGGACCTGGCCAAAGGCGAATACCTGTTTCTGCTGGCCAACGACGACGCGCTGAAGGACGAGTCGACGCTCGGACGGATGGCCGAACTGCTGACGGCGCACGCGTCCGCGGACGTGATGATCACGAACTTCGAAGACTTCGAGAGTGGCGTCGTCACCCGGCGGGTGGACCGCACCGGGATGGCGGGCTACGGGCCTCGCACGGCCGCGTCGGTCTTTCGAAAGTTCAGCTTCGTGAGCGGCATCGTCTTGCGGCGCCGGCAGGCCGAACTGGCATGGACGGACGCGTGGGACGGCACCGAGATGTACCAGATGTACATCGGGTGCCGGATGATCGCGTCGGGCGGCGGGCTCCTCGAGGCCGATCTGAGCACGATCCGCAAAGACATCAGGGTGCCGGGCGAGGGCGTCGATTCGTTTGCCGCGAAACCACGGCAAACGCTTCGAGGCATTCCCGTCCAACCAATACCGGTCAGCCGCGTCGTGGCTCTGGTCGTGTCCGCGATTGAGCCGCACATCGTGTCGGGCCGTCTCCGTACGCTCGCGAGCCTGATGATCCAGTACTACGGGTTTCTCTACCCCTACTGGCTCCTCGTGTACCGCCGCGTGCAGTCATGGCGGTACGCGGCCGGCGTGGCGCGTGCGTTCGTGCCGTCGAGAAGCCTGGCGGGATCGAACGTGCCGCCGCTCACCTGGGCTGTCGCCTGGACGTGCTTCGTCATATCAACGGTCGTCGGCCTCACGGTGCCGGCCACGACGTCGACCTGGCTGTTCCGGCCGGCGCAGCGGGCCGCTCGCGCGGCGGCGAACCTTGGACGTCCGGCTGTCCGGGCAGGGCGCTCATGACCGCCGTTGATCCGATCCTCATCGTCGGCAATGAGGGCGGGACGAACATCGGAGCCAGCCTTCTTCGCGCCGCCAATGCGCTGGGAATTCCGGCGGAGCTCGCGGATGCACGCAGTGCGTACGACGCCCCTCGCGCCGTCGCCCGGTTCAACTGGTGGGTTCGAGGACGTCGGCCGACGCGCCTGGGGGCATTCAGTGCGTCCGTGGCCGAACGTTGGCGTCAATCGCCGCCCTCGAGCGTCATCGCGGCGGGTCTTGCGCCACTCGATGCGCGGGCGCTCGCTGACGCGCGGCAGCACGGCATTCCGACGACGGTCTATCTCACGGACGATCCCTTGGAACCCCGCATTCAAGAGCCAGTGGTTTCTGGACGCACTGCCGTTGTACGACCGGGTCTTCACGCCGCGGCGCTCCAATGTCGCCGACCTCATTCGACATGGCTGCCGGTCGGTGGAGTTTCTTCCGTTCGGATTCGACCAGGAACTGTTCTTTCCCGATCCGCCGCCGGCCGCCGAGGTATCGCGATACGCCGCCGACGTGTTCTTCGCCGGGGGCGCCGACAAGGAACGGCGGCCGTTTCTGGCGGCTCTCGTGGCGAACGGCGTCGACGTGGCCCTCTACGGCGACTACTGGGAGCGCTTTGCAGAAACGCGGCACGTGACGCGAGGGCATGGCAGTCCGAAAGAACTGCGCCACGCAATCGCGGCATCGAAGGTGTGTCTCGGTCTGGTTCGCCGCGCCAATCGCGACGGTCACGCGATGCGGTCGATTGAAGTGCCGGCGGCTGGCGGATGCTTCCTCGTGGAGCGAACGCGGGAGCACGAGGACATCTTTGGCCCCGACGGTGACGCGGTGACCTACTTCGACGACATCGACGGGATGGTTCGAGAAACCCGCCGCCTGCTCGAGGATGGCGCGCGTCGCGAGCGACTGCGAGCCCGAGCGCTCGACGTCATCGCGCGCGGGCAGTTCACGTACGAGGACCGCTTGCGAACGCTGATGGGGCAGACGGCTCCAGTGGAGGCGCGGTGATCGACATCGCGATGCAGGACTGGCTCATCGTCCTGGGCATCGCTGCGGCCTGGACGTTCGTTCGTGCGTGGACGAGCGGGGCCGGCGTGGGCCTCGTCCTCACGTACGTCTTTTCGTTCACGACCCTCTACTGGATGGCACCGTTGATGTACCTCCTGCCCTGGTACGACACGCCGGGCCACGAGTTGACCGCGGTGGGGCTCCGCGAAGCGGCGTTCGGCATGGTGGCGTTTGCGATCGGCACGGAGATCGCGCGCCCGCTGGTCAGGCGCTGGACGAGTGCGCTTCCGACCGCCGAGCAGCTGGCGCCGATAGACACGCGCCTGACGAACCTGCTGCTCGTCACCGGCGCCGTCCTGTATCTCGTCGTGTTTCCGCTCGCCGGCTTCCTGCCGAGCGTCACGGCGTTCGTCTCCACCGGATCCATGGTCGCCGTCGTCGCGATGTCGTTGAAATGCTGGAGCGCCTGGCACGGCGGGCGCGAGCCGTCGATGTGGGGATGGATGGCGGCGACGGCGGTGTTGCCGCTCATCACGGTCCTCGGACAGGGCTTCCTCGGCTACGGCTTCGCGGCGATGCTGACCATCTTCGCGTTTGTCGCGAGCTTCTATCGGCCACGTTCCGTCGTCGTGGTCGCCGGCGTGCTCCTGCTGTACCTCGGCTTGTCGGTGTACGTCACCTACATGCGCGATCGGCGCGACATCCGCGCCGTCGTGTGGACCGGCGGGGGCATCAGTGAACGCATCGGCCAGATCGCGGGGACTGTCACGACGATCGAGTGGTTCGACCCGCGCGATCTTCGGCATCTCGACCGCATCGATCTTCGGCTCAACCAGGACTACCTCATGGGCGCGTCGGTCGTGTACCTGGCGGGAGGATCGACCCAGTTTGCACACGGGGGCACGGTGTGGGATGCGGTGGTCGCCCTGGTGCCGCGGGCCATCTGGCCGAACAAGCCCGTCATCGGCGGCAGCGGCAACCTCGTCAGCGACTACACCGGCATGCGATTCGCCGACGACACGAGTGTCGGCATCGGCCACGTGATGGAGGCCTACGTGAACTTCGGACGGACCGGAGTCATCGTGTGCTTCCTGATCATCGGTGTGGTCATCGCCTCCGCCGATGGCATGTCCTACGCGAAGCTGGCGCGCGGCCAGGGTACGGACTTTCTGGTGCGGTATCTGCCCGCGTTGAGTCTGCTCACCGTCGGCGGATCGTTCGCCGAGCTGACTTCGTCCGGTGCCGCGGCGTTCGTCGTTGCGCTGGTGATCAGGCGGGTCGCGCGCGGGTTGCGCGATCGACGCTCTCGTCCGCGCCTCGAACCGGGCGATCAACCGGTCACCGTCGGCGACGGGGGCAAGGGGTGATGCCGCTGCCGGCGCTCACGGCGATCACGTTGAACCCCGACGGAGGCGGCGTGGCGACTGTCGCGCGGCTCGTGCGCCAGGTCATGCGTGAGGAATGGGGTCCGGACTGTGCGGTCTACGAGTTGAGCGACACCGCGCGGGCGGTTCCGACCGTCGATCGGGTCGCGCAGCGATTGCGCTTTGGTGCACGAGTGGCCTCGGCCGAGCTGATGGGAAGGTCGAGCTGGTTCTTCCACACTCACCTCGCGCTCACGCGAGTGCATCGCGTCGTTCCGCGCCGCCTTGGCCGGCCATACGCCGTGTTCGTCTACGGCATCGAAGTCTGGTCGCCTCTTGCCGAGGCCGACCGGAGACTGCTCGACGGCGCGGCGCTGGTGGTTGCCTGTTCTGCCCACACCGCTCGGCGGGCCTGCGAGATCAACCCAGGGCTGCCGCCCATGGCCGTCTGCCCGTTGGGCCTCTCCGCGGTGGCATCCTCGCCGCCGGCTCGCGCGTCGCTCGCCGGCCCGACGGTGCTTACGGTGGCCCGGATGGCGTCCACCGAACGCTACAAAGGGCACGACCAGCTGATCGAAGCACTGCCGGATCTCCGGCGTCAGGTTCCCGACGCTCGTCTCGTATTTGTCGGCACGGGTGACGACGTCGAACGCCTTCGAGTGAAGGCGCGGGACCACGGCGTCGGCGATCATGTCGTGTTCACCGGATTTCTTTCGGACCACGCGTTGAAGCAGGCGTACCGGGACGCGACCGTGTTTGCGATGCCGAGTCGAGGCGAGGGCTTCGGGCTGACCTACCTCGAGGCCATGTCGGCTGGTCTTCCGTGCGTCGGATCGGTGCACGACGCCGCACCGGAGATCATCGAGGATGGTGTCACCGGCTTTCTGGTCGATCAGGGCAACAAGGCTCAGCTCGTCGATCGACTGCGTGCGCTCCTGACGGAGCCGACGCGACGACTCGAGATGGGCGGGCACGGTCGCGATCGCTGGGAACGCGAATTCACGTACGAGCAGTTTCGGCGCCGCTTCATGGCGGTGCTGCGGCCCGCCTTTCATCTGCGCACGTCCGTCGAGCCGGCGCCTTCGTCGGTGCCCGGATGACGCCGGTCCTCCATGTCGTGCCGTCGGTGGCCGCTCGCGATGGCGGGCCGAGCGCGGCCGTCGCGGGCATGTGCCGCGCGCTCGACGAGCAGGGTGTGCCGACGCTCGTCGTCACCACGGACGCCGATGGCGCCGGGCGCCTCGACGTGCCGATCAACGAGACGACGACGTTCGCCGGCATGCGCGTCCGTTTCTTTCCGTGTCAGTTCTCCGAGCGCCTCAAGTACTCCGGACCGCTCGGCGCCTGGGTGCGGGCGCATGTCACCGAGTTCGCCGCCGTGCACGTCCACGCCGTGTTCTCTCACGCGTCGATCGCCGCCGGCCGCGCCTCACGGCGTGCGGGCATGCCCTACGTCGTGAGGCCGCTCGGGTCGATCGATCCCTGGAGTCTCTCGCATCACCCGGGCCGCAAACGGGCGCTGATGTGGCTGGGCGCCCGGGCACTGCTGTCGGGCGCGTCGCGGGTGCATTACACGGCCGACGAGGAGCAGCGACGCGCCGAAGGCGCGTTGCCGTGGCTGCCGCCCGGCGTCGTCATTCCGCTTGGCATCGATGAGGCGCTCTTCGCGGACACCTCGATGACTGAGAGTCGCTGGCAGGGGCCGGCGGTGGTTCTCGCACGGCTCGATCCCAAGAAGGGTATCGACCTGGCGATTCGCGCGTTCCACCAGCTTGCCGGCCGGTTCCCGGACCGACGGCTGGTCATCGCCGGCGACGGTGAGGCGTCGTACGTCCGCGAGCTTCGCGCGCTCGCCGGCGACGGGCCAGGCGCCGACCGAATCGAATTCTGCGGATGGGTGGAGGGCGCCGATCGCGCGCGTGTGCTGGGCCGCGCCAGCGTGTTCGTGTTGCCGTCCGCGCAGGAGAACTTCGGGCTCTCGATGGTCGAGGCGATGGCGATGGGCACCCCGGTCGTCGTGACTCGAACGGTGGACCTGGCCACTCGCATCGCCGAGGAGCGCGCTGGCTGGGTCGTGAACCGTTCCGTGGAAAGCGTCGCGGATGCCTTGTCGGAGTGCCTGTCCAATCCGGGCGAGTGCCGGGTGCGCGGCGCACGGGCCAGACGTCTGGCCGAGAGCTACCGATGGCGCAACGTGGGCGCGCAGCTGAAGGCGCTGTACGCCGAGATGAATTCGCTGGTGGCGCAATAGACCATGTGCGGCATTGCTGGCGCGCTGTTCGATTCCATCCAGGCCGTCCCGGCCGACGAAGCGGTCGGCCGCATGGTTCGTACGCTCGGGCACCGGGGGCCGGACGGTTCCGGTCTCATGCGACTGCGCTCCGGCGACGGCGCCGCGAACGTCGACGTTGCCGTGGGACACACACGGCTGGCGATCCTCGACCTCTCCGAGCGGGGCGCTCAACCCATGCGCGACGAAACCGAGCGCGTCACCGTCACCTACAACGGCGAGATCTACAACTTCGCGCAGCTCCGATGTGAACTGGAGCGCCGCGGCCGGCGGTTCCGCTCGGACTCCGACACCGAGGTCATTCTCGAGGGCTATCGCGAGTGGGGAGACGACCTCGTCGATCACCTGCGCGGCATGTTTGCGTTCGCGTTGTGGGACGGGGAGCGCGGCCGGTTCCTGATTGCTCGTGACCGGCTCGGGATCAAGCCGCTCTACTACGTCGAGCGGCACGGGCAGTTCTTGTTCGCATCCGAGGTGCGCGCGCTTCTCGCGAGCGGCCTCGTCTCGCCCGCGATTGATGCGACCGCCCTGGATCAGTACCTGGCCTATCAGACGACGGCCACGCCGCGGACGCTCGTCCGTGACGTCCGGATGCTCGAGCCCGGCCGTCTCCTGGTGAAGTCCGCGGGTCTGCCAAGTATCTCGCGCGTGTACTGGGACTTCATCGGGAGCGCGGACCGCTCCGCACGCACCGCCACCGCGGATGCGGCCGCTGAACGAGTGTCGCAGTTGCTCGACGAGTCGGTTCGCCTGCATCTCGTCAGCGACGTGCCTGTTGGCGTGTTCCTGTCGGGTGGCATCGATTCCAGCGCGCTGGCGCTCGCTGTCCGGCGGGCAGGTGTGACGCCACGAACGTTTACCGTCTCGTTCCCAGGTGCGTCCGGCGACGAGGGCGGATTCGCGCGACGGATCGCCGACGCCGTCGGCGCCGATCACACCGAGATTCAGCTTGGCGAATCGGATCTTCTCCAGATGCTGCCGGATGCCGTCGCGAGCTTCGATCATCCCAGCGGTGACGCGGTGAACACGTACGTCGTCTCGAAGGCCGTGCGGTCGGCCGGCATCAAGGTCGCGCTCTCGGGGCTCGGCGGCGACGAGCTGTTTGGCGGCTACGCATCATTCGGGCGGCTGTCGCACGCGCGGCGATGGGCGCGCGCGTGGCAACGCACGCCAGCCGGCGTGCGCCAGGCGGCGGCCGCTGCCGTGCGGACCTTCGCCCCCTCGTCGATTGCCTCCGAGAAGAGGGCCGCCGTGCTCGAAACCGACGGCAGCCTGCCGCAGGCGTTCCCCGTGCTGCGCCAGGTGTTCTCGAAGGCGCAACGCCTGCGCCTTCTCGGAGCGATCGGCGGAAGTGGGGAAGGCGCCGCGCGTGATCCCTACGTCGCGCTGCTCGAAACCGCGTTGACCAATGCCACGACGTTGCCATTCATCTCTCGTGTGTCGTACGCGGAAGCGCGAACCTACATGCACGACGTGCTGCTGCGCGACACCGACCAGATGAGCATGCGGCATGGCCTCGAGGTACGCGTGCCGCTGCTCGACCACGAGCTCGTCCAGTACGTCATGGGCGTGTCCGATGAGGCCAAGCAGGCCGGAGCAGGACCGAAGCCGCTCCTGCTCAAGCAGATCCAGGCTGCGCTTCCGCCCGACTGTCTTCGCCGGCCCAAGCAGGGCTTCGTGCTGCCGTTCGCGGCCTGGATGCGCGGCGCGCTTCGGCCCTACTGCGAGACGCATTTGCTCGGGGACACGCTCGTGGGCCGGGTGGGTCTCGACGGTGGCGCCGTTGCCGAGCTCTGGCAGTCGTTCGTCGATGGCCGTCCGACCGTCAGCTGGTCCCGGCTGTGGACACTGGTGGCTCTCAGCGCGTGGGCTGAGCGCAACGGAGCCACGCGGTGAGCGATGCCTCGCGTGTCACCCCGGTGGTGCTCACGCTGAACGAAGAGCCCAACATCGGACGGCTGCTCGAAGACCTCGCGTGGGCCCGGACCGTCGTCGTCGTAGATTCCGGCTCGACCGACCGCACCGCGGACGTCGCGCGCCGTTTCGGCAACGTGCGCTGGCTCGTGCGGCCGTTCGACTCGCACGCCGCACAGTGGCAGTTCGCGATTGGCTCAGCCGACACGGACTACGTGCTGGCGCTCGACGCGGACTACCGCGTGCCCGCCGACTTCGTGGGGGAGCTCGAACGCTCGTTTCTTCCTGGAGGCTTTGCCGCGGGTGTTGCCGGGTTTCGGGTACTGCATTCATGGGCAGCCGCTTCGCGGGTCCGTCTACCCGGCGAAGGTCGTCGTCGTTCGGCGCGACGCCGTCCGCATCACACAACCCGGCCACTCGCAGGTCATCGACGCGGACGGCCCGCAGTACCGCTTCGAGGCGCGACTCAGCCACGATGATCGGAAACCGCTGCAACGTTTCGTGCGGTCGCAGCTCGACTACGCGCGACTCGAGGCAGACCGCCTCAGGCACACCACGTCGCCGCGCTGGCAGGACCGGCTCCGTCGAACGGCGCTCATGCCCTTCGTCGCCGGCCCCGGCGCATATCTCGCCGCCGGCGGACCGCTGGCCGGCTGGGCCGCGGTGCAGTACGCCTGCGAGCGGACGCTCTTCGAGTGCCTCCTCGCGATGGAGATCCTGAGAAGGAGGCATGTAGATCATGTAGGTATGTAGGCCATGTAGAAAAACAAGACGCTCATCTACATGGCCTACACACCTACATGTCCTACATGCAACAAAAGCTTTGAACATCCTCGGTATCAACGCCTATCACGGCGACGTGTCGGCGGTGCTCGTTCGCGACGGCGAGCTCGTCGCCGCGGTGGAGGAAGAGCGCTTCCGTCGCATCAAGCACGTCGCCGGATTTCCGACGCAGGCGATCCGCGCCTGTCTCGAGATGGGCGGCATCAGAGGCGCCGACGTCCATCACGTCGGCGTGTCGCGCAATCCGCGCGCTCATCTTGCGCGCAAAGGCTGGTTCGCGCTGCGTCACCGGCCTGACACGTCGCTTCTGAAGGATCGGGCCGCCAACTACGGCAAGGTCAACGGCATTCCTGCCGCCGTCAAGGAGGCGCTGGGTCTGGCGCCCGGCGATTCCGGCCCGACGGTCCACTGGGTCGAGCACCATCCGGCGCACCTGGCCAGCGCGTTCTTCGTCTCGCCCTTCGACGACCGCGGCCGTGTGCGCGATTGACGGGTTCGGCGACTTCGTGAGCACGTCGTGGGCGATCGGCCGCGACCGATCGATGGACGTCGTCCATCGCACGTTCTTCCCGCACTCGCTCGGCCTGCTGTATCTGGCGATGACGCAGTATCTCGGGCTTCATGAACTTCGGCGACGAGTTCAAGGTCATGGGCCTCGCGCCGTACGGCTCGCCCGACTTCGTCGAGCGAGATGCGGCCAGCTGGTGCAGGCTGATGCCGGGCGGCACGTTCGAGCTGGACCTGACGCTACTTCCGCCACTGGTCCGGCGGCGCCGGCATGACGTGGGACGACGGCGAGCCGAAGCTCGAAGCCGTGTATTCAGCCAAAGCTCGAAGAGCTCCTCGGCCCCGCGCGGCGGAAGGACGAGCCGCTGACGCACGCGTCACGAAGCGATCGCCGCGTCGCTCCAGGCCGTGTTCGAGGAGGCCGCCTTTCACGTGCTGCGCGGCCTGCACGCGCGAACCGGGATCAACCGGCTGTGTCTCGCGGGCGGCTGCGCGATGAACAGCGTGGCCAACGGCAAGATCCGCGAGCGAAACGCCGTTCACCGACGTCTACATCCAGCCGGCGTCAGGCGACAACGGCACGGCGCTCGGCGCCGCCTACTACGTCTGGAATCAGGTGCTGCAGCAGCCGCGCGGCTTCGTGATGCGGCACGGCTACTGGGGGCCGTCGTTCGGCGCCGCCGCCGTCGATGCCGCGCTCGGTCGCGCGCCGCGAAGATCTGCGACGCGCAGCGCTGCACGGTGCGCTGCATCGACGACGACCACGAGCTCTACGAGTGGACCGCGTCGCGCATCGCCGACGGCGACGTCGTCGGCTGGTTCCAGGGGCGCATGGAGTGGGGCGCGCGCGCGCTCGGCAACCGCAGCATCCTGGCCGACCCGCGCCGCGCGGACATGCGCGAGATCATCAACACCAAGATCAAGTTCCGCGAGAAGTTCCGCCCGTTCGCGCCGTCGGTGCTCGAGGAAGCGCACGCCGACTACTTCACGGGATCGGTGCCCGACCCGTTCATGATGCAGGTCTATCCGGTTCAGGCCGGACAAGCAAGGTATCGTGCCGGCCGTCACGCACGTCGACGGATCGGGCCGCCTGCAGACCGTCAACGCCGAGGGCAACGGACGCTACTGGTCGCTCATCCGGGCCGTTCGAGCGCCGCACCGGCGTGCCGATCGTGCTCAACACGTCGTTCAACGAGAACGAACCGATCGTGCACCAGCCGGCCGAAGCGCTCGACTGCTTCCTGCGGACGCGAATGGACGCGCTGGTGCTCGGCAATCATGTGGTGACGAAGAAAAGTGAATAGGCGTCGTTCCCCGTTCCGCGTTCCCCGTTCCCCGTTCCGGTTCATGGTTCCGGGTTCATGGTTGCGCACCCGGAACCTGGAACCTGGAACCAGAACCAGAACCCGGAACGGGGAACGGGGAACGGGGAACGACGCCCAGTCCATTGATGCACGTCGCCTTCTTTAACCGCTCGTACTATCCCGACCAGACCGCGACGGGGCAATTGCTCACCGACCTGAGCGAAGACCTGGTGCGCGAGCACGGGTGTCGTGTCTCGGTGGTGGTCGGACCGCCGCTCCAGCCGCTGCCTGGCCAGGTGGTCGAGCAGCGCGGGATCGTGGCGCGCGAAACGCGGAACGGCGTCGAGATCCATCGCGCGCGCGGCACTCGCTTCGACAAGCGGCGTTTCGCGGGCCGGGCGACGAACTACGTGACGTATTTCATGTCGGCGACGTGGGCCGGATTGCGGCTCGACCGTCCGGACGTCGTCGTCGCGCTGACCGATCCGCCGATCATCGGGCTGACCGCGTGGCTGGCGGGCAAGCGGTTCCGCGCGCCGTTCGTCATGGCCTTCAACGACCTCTTTCCGGAGGTCGCGGCCCTGCTGCCCGACTTCCGCAGTTCGACCGTCGACAACGTGCTCCAGCGCGTCAACGAGTTCCTCGTGCGGCGAGCGGCCATGAATATCGCGCTCGGGGAGACGATGCGCCAGCGGCTGATTGACAACAAAGGCGCGCCGGCCGATCGAACGACGGTCATTCCCAGCTGGGCCGATACCTCCGCCATCGTCCCCGGCAACAAGGACAACGCGTTCGCGCGCGCACACGGGCTCGCCGACAAGTTCGTCGTGATGCACTCGGGAAACATCGGGCTGTCTCAGGAGCTCGAGTCCATCGTCGAGGCGGCGTCGCTGCTGCGGGATCTTCCCGATCTCGTCGTCGTGTTTCAGGGTGATGGCGTGATGCGGAGCGCGCTCGAGGCAAAGGTGCAGTCGGCCGGGCTCACGAACGTGCGGTTTCTTCCGTTTGCATCTCGTGCTGACCTCAGCGCGTCGTTTGCGTCCGCGGATGTCTTCGTCGTGTCGTTGCAGCGCGGCCTGGCCGGGTTCATCGTCCCCAGCAAGCTGTACGGCATTCTGGCGGCAGGCCGTCCGTACGTCGCGGCTGTCGAGGAGAACTGCGAGGTTGACGTCATCACGCGACGGCACGACTGCGGCGTCCTGGCAGAACCGGGCAATGCCCAGAGCGTCGCCCAGGCGATCCGTGCGCCTGTATGGCGACCGCGACCGGACGGCGCGCCTCGGCGCCAACGCCCGCGCCGCCAGCGCGCTCTTCGATCGTCGGCTGCAGGTCCGCCGGTACCTCGACGTGTTCCAGTCGGTGCTTGGCGCACCGCGAACTGTGTCCAATGCGAGCGTCGGCGGAACCGGCGCGAACGGCCGCCTTCGCGCCGGAGGCGCTTCGGCGAGCCTCGCCGCACCTTCGCGGAGGCGGGAGCGGGGCTGAAGATGCCTCCGATTCCGATCTCGGCGGCCAAGCGGGCTCTCGACGTGGTGTTGTCGGGTGCGGGGCTCATCGCGTCGTCGCCGCTGTGGCTCCTGGCCGCCCTCGCCATCAAGCTCGAGGACGGTGGCCCGGTGTTCTACAGCCAGGATCGGGTGGGGCAGGGCGGACGTCACTTCCGGGTCCTCAAGTTCCGATCGATGATCCACAACGCGGAGGCGAAGGTGGGCGCGCTCCAGGCGTCGGCGCACGATCCGCGCGTGACGCGCGTCGGACGGTTCATGCGGGCGACCGCGTTCGACGAGCTGCCACAACTCCTCAGCATCTTCACGGGAGACATGAGCTTTGTCGGTCCTCGTGCGCTTCGTCCCGGCGAAATCGAGGTGCGCGGGGGTGGCCAGATGGAAGCGCTCGAGGATGTGCCCGGATTCGCGACACGATGCCGCGTCAAGCCCGGGCTGACGGGTGTCGCTCAGATCTACGCGCCACGCGACATCCCGCGGCGGCAGAAGTTCCGGTACGACAGGGTCTACATTCAACATCAGTCCTTCCTGCTGGACGTGCGCCTCATCATGCTGTCGTTCTGGATCACCTTCCGAGGCTCGTGGGAAGTCCGCGGGAAGAAATTCTGATGAAAGTTTTGCGGTATCGTTTCCGACCACATGCGTGACGTCGTTGTCATTGGCGCGGGCCCGGCAGGATCGCTCACGGCCGCGCGTCTCGCCGCGGCCGGCCGCGACGTCCTGCTCCTCGAGGAGCACGAGGCTGTCGGGCAGCCCGTGCATTGCACCGGCCTCGTCGGTGGCGAGGCGTTCTCCGAGTTCGACCTGCCCCGGCAGCCTCATCCTCGGCGAGGCCGGCACCGTCCGCTTCTGGGGTGCGCGCGGCGAGTCGGTTGCGGGTACCGCGCGGGCGGGTGTCAGCCGTCGTGATCGACCGCGGCGCGCTCGACGCGCACCTCGCGCAGCAGGCCGTTCGCGCCGGTGCCGAGCTTCGCCGCGGCTGCCGGGCGGAGCGTGTCAGTGTGGACGAAGACGGCGTTCGCATCACCACGAATGCGGACGATCGACCGATGTCGGCGCGCGCCGTGGTGCTGGCCTGCGGCGCCAGCTACCGCTTCCACCGGGCGCTCGGCCTGGGACTCCCTGACGCGTTTCTGCAGAGCGCTCAGGTCGAAACGCCCTTCGTCCGCCTCCCGGACATCGAAGTCCGTTTCGGCCGGGCGATTGCGCCAGGGGGCTTTGCCTGGGCGGTGCCACTGGAGCGCCAGGGAGCGACGTTCGTCCGGCTGGGGCTGATGAGCCAGAACCGAAGCCTCGAGCGATTCCGGTCGTTCGCCGCGCTCGTGAGCAATCGAGCCGGGCACGACGTTGAGGCGATTCCTTCCCCCCGTCTGAAGATGTTGCCGCTGGCGCCCGTGTCCAGGACGTACGGACCTCGAGTACTCGCCGTCGGGGACGCTGCCGGTCTCGTCAAGCCCACGACGGGTGGCGGAATCTATTACGGACTGATTAGCGGAGCGCTGGCGGCCGAGGTCCTCTCAGAGGGCCTGGTTCGCGACCGGTTGGATCAGAGGGTCGCTCTCACGGTACGAGGCACGGTGGAAACAGCGGCTCGGTCAGGAAATTCGCGTCGGAAGAGCATTTCGCCGGGTAGCGGCGGGCCTCGATGACCAGGCCATTGACGCGCTCGTCGATCTGGCACGCGTGAACGGGATCGTGCCTCTTCTGCAGCGCACCGCATCATTCAATTGGCATCGCAAGGCCGCGGTCGCTTTGCTCGCTCATCCTGCGTTCAGACAGATCGCGTTCAGATCGTTGATGGCTCGTCCTTCTCAGCCTTCCGAGCTTTGAGCAGTCCGGTCCCCTCTCGCGCAATTTCAGACCGGGCCGAGTCGACCGCCCCGATGAGAGCGCTCCGCTGGGCTCTCGTCGCCACGGTGGCCTGGGGTGTGCTCGCGTTCGGTGCCGTCTATCCGTGGGCCTATTGGCCGCTGTTGGCTGCCTCCGCTGGAGTGGGTCTCTGGGCGGCGACGGCCTCGCGTGCGTGGCGGGACCCTCGCGCGATGCAATTGGGTCGGGCGTTGATCGCGGTCGTCGTGGCACTCGTTGTACAGGCATTTCCCTGGCCATACGAGTGGGTGAAGTGGGTGTCGCCCGGGGTGGATAGTTTCCTTCGTCAATCCTCGCTGGGTTACCAGGCGCCGGAGGGGCACAGCCTGTCGCTCGATCCGGCCGCGACGGTCGTGACGCTCTATTTCGCTGTTGGCCTCGGGCTCCTTCTGGTCGGCGCGACGCGAACCGTTCGCTCGATGAACCTCGAATGGCTCGTCAGTCAGTTAATGGGGCTGGCGGTGGCGCTCGCCGTCGTTGGTGTCGTGGCGCGCGCCTTCTTCGATCCCGCCGATCCGCTGGTGTACGGCTTCTGGCGGCCTCGCCACGGGGGGAATCCCTTCGGCCCGTTCGTCAACCGAAACCATTTTGCCGGCTGGATGGTGATGGTCCTGCCGATGGTGGCGATGTACGCCGTGCGGTGTTCTCAGCGAGGCGCGACGGCCAGTCGGCCGTGGCGCGGCGTCGTGGCTGCGATGGCTCGCGACGACCGATGGCAACCGGGTGCTGTTGATCGTGGTCGCCACGCTCATCATGGGCACGGCGCTCCTGCTCACGGGTTCCCGTTCGGGCGTCGCCAGCTGTCTGGTGAGCACGGTCGTGATGCTGTTGTTCATCCGGCAGCAGGTTCGGGATCGCAGGTACCGCCTCGCGGCGCTGTTGTACCTCGGTGTGGTGCTGGCGGGTGCCGTCGCGTGGGGAGGCAGCGACGTGATCGTGGCACGTTTTGCCGACGCGCCGGGAGCGTTCGAGGGGCGCCTGGGCGCCTGGCGCGACACGCTCCACATCATTCGTGACTTTCCGGTCTTCGGCGTCGGACTGGGCGCGTACGCGCGGGCCATGGTCCTGTATCAGACAGGCCCGCGTCAGCTGATGTTCGCCCAGGCCCATAACGACTATTTGCAGTTAGCGGCGGAAGGCGGCCTGCTCGTCGGCGTGCCGGCCGTGATCCTCTTCATTGTCGTGGTGCTCAGCGTTCGCCGCCGGCTCAAGTCGGCCGACGATGACGCCGTGACGTTTTGGATCCGCCGAGGCGCCGTGGCTGGTCTCGTCGGCATCGCGGCGCAATCGTTGATGGAGTTCAGCCTGCAAATGCCAGGTAACGCGGTCTTGTTCGTGATTCTGCTCGCCATCGCGATGCACCGTCCCAGGTCCCTTCACCATGCGCATCGCGTTTGATCTCGACGGTGTCCTCGCGGACCTGCACGGTCCTTTCGTCAGGACGGTGCACCAGTTGTTCCCCGAGATCGATCAGAAGG
Source organism: uncultured Acidobacteriota bacterium (assembly GCA_963793255.1). GTDB lineage: Bacteria > Acidobacteriota > Vicinamibacteria > Vicinamibacterales > SCN-69-37 > CAVTYZ01. The sequence goes on along the minus strand of CAWBZK010000022.1, from coordinate 19,880 downwards.
CCGTCGGCACCGCCGACATCGGGGCATCGCCGCCGGACGACCAGCCCGAGGATGCCGCCGATGGCGTGCCGCCGCTCCCGACGCCCGCCCGCCCGACGCCCCTGACGCGGCGGCAGTCCGATGCCGTCTGGCGCAGGTTGGCCGCGACAGAGAACTTCTGGGAGAACCTCAACGAGATCGAAGACGGCGCCATCGCGCGGCTGGCCGCGCTGGCCGACGAACGGGGCTGGGAGGTCCTGTTCATCACGAGTCGGCCGCGATCGGCCGGCCGGACCGTGCAGCGTCAGAGTCAGCGGTGGCTCGCCGCTCGAGGCTTCCCGCTGCCGAGCGTGTATGTCGTCCATGGGTCGCGCGGGAAGGTCGCCGAGGCGCTGGCGATTGACGTCGTCGTGGATGACCGGCCGGACAACTGCCTCGACGTCGTTCTCGAGTCGCGGGCGGCGGCGCTCCTGGTCTGGCGGGGAAGCCCGTCGACCGTGCCCGCTTCCGCCAAGCGGCTCGGTATTGCCGCCGTGCCGACGGTCGCTCGGGTCCTGGAGGCGCTCGTGGAAACTGACCGCCGAGACGACGAGGGGTCTCTCCTGCAACGACTGCGGACTCTGTTCGGTTTGCGGACACGCTCGCAGTCAACGGGTAGTAAGTGACACATCGCACGCCTTACGGTTGCGTGACTCACGCACAAAACCGTTGTGGCGTGACGCTTGCTGCGTTCCAGATTTGTGTAGTCGAAGACAAATGCGTGGCATGACGCGGTGGACGACTCACGGCTGGCCGTCGATACGAAAGCGTGAGACGACAACGAAGATCGTGCGGCCGAATGCGAAATGAACGGATTACGTCGTTGTTAGGCCTTCGTTTCCCAATCTTTCTCCGTCCGTCCGACGCGCTCGGTTGTGGCATACCGCTTGCCCTTAGGCACGCCGGCTGCCACGCCGCCGGTGTGTCTCACACGGCGAGCGAGCGTACGACGGCAGCCCCCAGGTCGAACTCGACCGGAAAGGTTGCCGCCGATGTTCCGTCGCCTCCCCGCCGTCGTCGCGCTCACCCTCGGACTTGTGATTTGGTCCGCCACCAGCGCCAGCGCTCAGGAAATGGCAACCTGGCCGACCACTATCGCAGTAGCGCCGACCACGTCGGCCTTTGCCGCGGCATCCGCCGCGCCGCGTCTCAGCGCGGAGCAGCTCCAGCGCGCGCTGCCTCAGCCGGTCTACCGGCGCAACGGGCCCTCGACGCTCATGACGTCGCTGTACGCGTCCACGGTCGCCATGCAGATGCTCGACGTGCACTCGACATTGTCCGCGTTCCGGGCGGGAGCCACCGAAGCGAACCCGCTGATGCAGGACGTTACGGGGAACCCGGCGATGTTCATGGCCGTCAAGGTGGGCGTCGCCGCGAGCACGATCCTCGCCGCGAAACAGCTGTCCAAGCACAACAAGATGGCGGCCGTCGTCACCCTCGTCGCCATCAACTCGGCGTACGCGATGGTCGTGAGCCACAACTATCGGGTTGCGCAAAGCGGGAAGTAAATGCCTTTCGCGAAGTTCTCGAGAGGCAGCCGGTCGACGCCGGCCGCCACCCAGACCACCGTTTCAGACGCCCCGGCCTCGACGCCGCCGGAACCGACTGCCATGGGGCGTGAACGACGTCGGTCCCCGCGCGTCGAGCTGCTCGGCCTGGTCAGCGGCCGCCTGCTGCGGCCCGGCACCGCCATCGTCGTCCGCGATATGAGCCTCGGCGGCCTCGCGACAGAAACCCCATTTCCCTTCGAGCGCGGCACGGTGCACGACCTGCAGCTGACGCTCGGCGACGGCGCCGCGGTGGACCTGCGCGCGCGTGTCATGCACTGCCGCAACATCGCCGCCGACGGCGAGGAGCCCAAGTACTTCACTGGGTTCCAGTTCGTCGATGAAGAGGGCGACGACACGATGGCGGGCGGGATTCTGGACGACGTCAACTAGACCTTCCTTCCACAATTGAACGACGTGAATCTGGTCGGCGCGATCCTTCGCGGCGATCCTGGGTGTGTTGAAGCGCTCGCCGGGGCAGACCCTCGCGCCTTCATAGACGAAGTGAAGCGACAGGGGATGCTGCCGGTTGTGGCCGATCGCATCGCCACATGGCCCGTCGCCGGGCCGTGGCTGGCTGAACTTCAGGCCGAGGCGTCCGGTTTTGTCGCGGCCGACCTCCTTCGGGAGCGGGAGCTGCGGCGGGCGCTGGACGCCCTGGCCGCGCGCCGGGTCCGCGCGGTGGTCTTCAAGGGCGCGGCGCTCGCGTACACGCACTACGCGCGGCCGGATCTGCGGCCACGGGACGACTCGGACCTGCTCGTGCGGCCCGAGGTCCGTGACACGGCACACCACACGCTGGTCGGCCTCGGCTATCGGCCGCCTCGGCACGTCACGGGCGAGCTCGTCAGCTACCAGGCGATCTACGAGAGAGTGCTCGATGGAGTGGCCGTCCACACGATCGACCTGCACTGGCGGGTCGCCAATCCCCAGATCTTTGCGGACATGCTGTCGTTCGACGAGCTCGACGCCACGTCACAGGCGATTCCCGCGCTCGGGCCCGCCGCGCGGGGACCCTCCAGTCCGCACGCCCTGTTTGTCGCATGCGTGCATCGTGTGGCCCATCACCGCGACGAGAAGTTGCTGATGTGGATCTTCGATATCCATCTGATCGCGTCCCGGTTGACGACGGCGGAATGGGCAGATTTTCTGGACCTGGCCGACCGCCGAAAGGTCGTCGCGATTTGCCGCCAGGGGTTGAGTCTGGCGGTGGAGCACTTCGGAACGGTGATTCCGCCCCTAGTGATGGCCGACGCGCGGGTCTCCTCGGCCGCCGACCGGCACGAACCTTCGGCCGCGTTCCTGAGCCGCGACCGCGCGCAGTTGGCGACGCTTGTTTCCGACCTGCGGGCGTTGCGATCGTGGAGTGACCGAGGACGGCTGTTGCGGGAGCACCTGTGTCCACCATCTGCCTACATGCGTCAGGTCTACGCGCCCTCGAGCCGGGCGCCGCTACCTGCCCTGTACGTCTGGCGGGCGGTGCGCGGCGCGTGGCGCTGGCTCGCGCGCGCTTGATAGGCTACCCACCGAGATGTTGATGTCACCTGGCGATCGGCTCGTCCCATCCGATTCGGTCGTGACTCGCGTCGTCAATGGCTCCACGGTGCTCCTCAACACGGACACCGGCCGATACTTCACGCTCGACGAAGTCGGCGGGCGCGCCTGGACAGTGCTGACCTCCTCACCATCCATTCAGGACGCGCGCGACCGACTACTCGACGAGTACGCCGTCGATCCCAACGAGTTGATGCGCGATCTCGAAATGTTGATAGCGAGTCTCAGGGAACAGGGCCTCGTCGAGGTGGGGCGTGGGTAGCAAGTTCCCGCACGACGAATCCAAACCGAGACGATGGCCCGCGACGATCGGCGCGATGTCCTGGCGCGACCGCGGGCTGCTCGTCGAGACGCTGGCGATCATCAGCACGCTGCCCCTCGTCCTGCGCGTTGTTCGCGTGCAGCGGCTGACCGGAGCGCTGGGTCGAACGTTCGACGGCCGGCGGACTGCCGACAGCCGCGTTGACGAGCCTCGCGCGCGGCAGATTGCCCGAATCGTGGCCATGGCATCGCGTCACACGCCGACGGGCAACACCTGTCTCCATCGATCGCTGGCGCTCTGGTGGGTACTTGGCAGGCGCGGCCTGGACAGCCAGTTGAAGATGGGGGCTCGGCAGAGCGACGGCCGGCTCGACGCGCATGCCTGGGTCGAGCATTCCGGCGTCGTGATCAACGACGATCCCGAAGTGACCCGGGGATACACGCCGCTGTCAGGCGTCACCGTGAAATCCGTCGGAGCGAGCGTGAGCGAGCCCGCGCGAACGGAGCGGGGCGTTGGGGCCCCCGCGAGAGAGCGCGTCGGGGGGACCGCGGGGGCGAAGCCCCCCGGAAATTCCTGATGAGTTACGGCTCGGTCCCACGCCATCGCTGGATGGCGCTGGACACCGTGCGGAATGACGCCTATGCCGCCGCGCTCCGACAGGTCGTCGGTCCGGAGACCGTCGTGCTCGATCTTGGCGCGGGCACCGGCGTTCACGGATTGATGGCGGCCCGCATGGGCGCCCGGCGCGTGATCGAACTGACGCTCGATCAGAACATCCTCCAGATCGGCAGGTTCCGCCTCGCCGGCGAGGGGACGCAGCTGCAGCTCGACGGCCGGCTGGGCTTGAAGGACCAGACCATCGACGTGCAGGCGACGGGCGACGCGAACCTCGGCATCCTGCAGGGGTTCTTCCGCGACCTGCGCACCCGCGGGACCGCCGACCTCAAGGCGCAGCTCGCCGGCACGTTCACCAAACCCGTCTTTTCCGGCAGCGCCACCCTCAACGATGGACGGCTCAGGCATTTCTCGCTGCCGCACTCGCTCGAATCGATCAACGGACGCCTGTCGTTCGACGCCAGCGGCATCCGCGTCGACGAGGTCACTGGCCGTCTCGGCAGCGGCAACGTCACCTTCGGCGGCCGCATCGGCCTCAACGGCTTCGCGCTCGGGGATTTGAGCCTGACCGCGACCGGCGAGCGCATGACGGTTCGCTATCCCGAAGGGTTCCGCTCGATCATCGACGCCGACCTCGGACTGCAGGGGACGATGAACGCGCTCGTGCTCAACGGGACCGTGGTCGTGCAGGACGGCGTGTGGTCCAAGCGCATCGAGACGAGCCCGATCTCTTCAACCTCGCGGGTGCGACGTCGGCCACGCTCGGTTCGGGCGCGGCGGCGGCGACGCCGCCGCTGCGATTCGACGTCGCCATCGTCGCGGCGTCCACCCTGCGCATCCAGAACAACGTCGCCAACATGGTGGCGAGCGCCGATCTGAGGCTGCAGGGCACCTACGAGCGTCCGCTCCTCTTCGGCCGCGCCGAGATCGAGCGCGGCGACGTGCTCTTCGAGGGCAACCGCTTCATCGTCACGCCCGGCGGCAGCATCGACTTCTTCAACCCGTCGCGGATCGAGCCCTTCTTCGACATCGAAGCCGAGACGCGCGTGCGCCGCCCCGGGCAGCCCTACCGCCTGACCATCGGGTTGAGCGGGACGACCAGCCGGTTCAGCTACGCGCTCAACTCCGATCCGCCGCTTCCCGAGGTCGATATCATCTCGCTGCTCTTCGGCCAGAACGTCAACCTCGAGGACGCCGAGCTGCGGGCACTGCGTTCGAACGCCGCGCAGCAGTCCGAGGAAGCACTGTTGCGCGAAGGCATGGCCCGGCTGCTGTTCAGCCCGGTCTCCACACCCGGTCGGGCGCGCGCTCGGCCAGGCGTTTGGCGTCGACACGGTGCAAATCACCCCGTCGCTCGGCAACGAGACGGACACCTTGACGCCGTCGGCCCGCGTCGTCATCGGCAAGCGCATCTCGAATCGCGCCTACCTGACGTTTGCCCGGGCCCTCGGCACGAGCGGCAGCGATCGCGATCAGGTCATCGTCCTCGAGTACGACCAGAACGACCGCCTCGGGTGGGTCTTCACGCAGCTTGGCGACAATACCTTCGCGCTCGACTTCCGCGTGCGGCACAGGTTCTGATGTTCCTGCCCGACTCTCGAACGGTGCGACGGCTCGTCGTTCTGCATTCTGGTCATCACGGCCCGCGTCCCGCCAGCGTCGGCGCAGACCGCCGCGAGCCAGTACGTCGGTCGTCCGATCGAGGATGTGCGGGTGCTCGTCGAGAACAACCCGACGACGGAGTCCGCGCTCGTCGATCTGATCGAGGTGCGGATCGGCCAGACGCTGTCGCTGGCGGCGGTGCGCGAATCGATCGCCCACGTCTACAGCCTGGGCCGCTTCCAGGACATCCAGGTCGAGGCGGCTCAGGCGCCCGGTGGCGGCGTCGCCCTTCGCTTCAACCTCATCCCGTTCCACAGTATTCAGCGGATCGAGTTCACCGGAACGCTCGGGCTTGTCCAGCGGATTGCTGCGGGACACCGTTGTCGAGCGTTACGGCGCCTCGCCGGCTATCGGGCGCGTCGACGCTGCGGTCCGGACGCTGCAGCAGCTGTACGCGGACCATGGCTATCTGCGCGCGAAGATCGAGCCGTCGACGGAGGTTCAGCACGCCCCGGAGCGGGCGCTCCTGACGTTCAACGTCGATGCCGGGCCACGCGCCGTCATCGGGCAGGTGGCGATCGAGCGCGACCCGGCGTCGCCGCGCGAGGAGTTCCTGCGCCAGCTGGGCGCCGCGCCCGGCGAAGTGTTCCTGCGGCCGCGCATCCAGGAGCGGCTCGACGACTACGTGCGGCGCCTCAAGGATCGGCGATTCTACGAAGCCGACGGCTCGCTTCAGGCGTCGCGTCCGAAGATGGCCGAAGCGTCGATCTGGTGATCGGCATCACGTCGGGCCTGCCGGTGACGCGCTTCGATTTCGAGGGCGCCCCGATACCGGCGGATCGACTCAAGGATCTGGCGCCGCTCGAACGGGAGGGATCGGTCGACGAGGATCTGCTCGAGGACTCCGAAACGCGGATCGAGAATTTCCTTCGCCAGGAGGGCTACTGGAAGGCGGACGTCACCGTCCGGAGGGAGGCCGACGGACGCGGCGCTGACGATCGTCTTCGCCGTCAACCGCGGGCGGCAGTATCGCGTCGCCGGTCCGACCGAGATCACCGGCGCGCAGACGGTGCCGGCCGGCGAAGTGGCGGCGCTCGTCCCGCTCAAGCCGGGCGAGCTCTTCCTCGAGTCCCAGCTTGCCGCCGGCGTGGCCGCGATCCTGGGCTTCTACCGGCAACGCGGATTTGCCGCCGTCGACGTCAAGTCGGCCGTCAACGAAACCGATCCGCCGCGCGCCGAGGCGAGAGGCCTCGGATGCCGGGCGGCGATCGTCATCGCCGAGGGGTCCCGGTCGATGGTCGGCGAGGTCCGGATCACGGGAACGTCGGCCGTCCCGGCCGACGAGCTTCGGCCGCTCGTCAAAATCAATGCCGGCGATCCGTACTTCGAGCCGCGGATAGTCGAGGCGCGCGACGCGCTGGTGCTCGAGTACCTCAACCGCGGCTTTGCCGTCCGCCGTCGGTGAACGTCGCCCTGAGCGCGAGCGCGGATCACACCCGGGTCGATCTCACGTTCACGGTCCAGGAAGGCCCGCAGAGCATCGTCGACCACATCCTGATCGTCGGGAACGCGCACACCAAACCCGAAGTGATCCTGCGTGAGCTGCAGTTCAAGCCGGGTGAGCCGCTGGGCCTGCAGGATCAGTTCGAGAGCCGGCGCCGCCTGAGCGCGCTGGGGCTCTTTCGCCGTGTGCAGATCACCCAGTTGACGCACGGCGCGGGCAACGAGCATGACGTGCTCGTCACCGTCGAGGAAGCGCCGGCCACGTCCATCGGCTATGGCGGCGGTCTGGAGGCGTTACACGACGCTCCGCTCGACCGGACCGGACGGACAGGCCGAGGAGCAGCTGGAGTTTGCGCCGCGCGGCTTCTTCGACATCGGGCGGCGGAATCTGTTCGGGGCCAACCGTTCGGTGAACCTCTACACGCGGGTCAGTCTCGGTCCGAGGGACGCGCCCGACAATCCCGAAGTGGACGGCACCGGCATCGGGTTCAGCGAGTATCGCGTCGTCGGGACCTATCGTCAGCCGCGCTGGTTCGGCGCCAACGACCTGATCGTGAACGGCGTAGTCGAGCAGGGCGTGCGCACGACGTTCAACTTCGCGCGGCAAGGGCGTCAACGTCGACGTGGTGCGGCGGTTGACGCCGGCGCTGCGGGTCAGCGGACGCTACTCGCTCAGCTCGACGCGGACGTTCGACGAACGGCTGACCGAAGAGGATCAGGCGACGATCGACCGGCTCTTTCCGCAGGTCCGCCTGTCGGGATTCTCCGGCGCCGTTGCGCGCGACACGCGCGACGACCTGCTGGATCCGACGCGGGGCACGTTTCTCAGCGGGGAAGGCAGCCTTGCGGCGCGCGCGCTCGGCGGGCAGGTCGGGTTCGTCAAGACCTACGTGCAGGGCTTTACGTTCCATCGGCTGCCGGGCCGACGGACCGTCGTCTTTGCGTCGCGCGCGGCGCTCGGACTCGCCAATGGATTCCCGCGCGAGGTGCAGCCGACCGATGCCGACGGCAACCCGCTTCCCGGGCCGCCCGTCGTCGTCGACGATCTGCCGGCCAGCGAGCGATTCTTCGCCGGCGGCGACACGACGATTCGCGGCTTCGCCCTCGACCGGGTGGGCGCGCCGAACACGATCAGCCCCGACGGCTACCCGACCGGCGGCAACGCCGTCGTGCTGCTCAACGGCGAGTTGCGGTTCCCGGTCTGGCGCGACGTCGGCGCCGTGGTGTTCGTCGACGGCGGCAACGTGTTCCGGCGCGTGAACGAGTTCGATATCGGAGAACTGCGCGGCAGCTATGGCTTCGGCCTGCGCTACAACTCTCCGGTGGGGCCGATTCGCATCGACCTCGGGTTCAAGCTGGATCGCCGCGTGATCGCCGGTGTGCTGGAGCCGCCGACGGCGATCCATTTCAGCCTGGGGCAGGCGTTCTGAGCCGGGGCGGCGATGACCTAGAACATGGACATGCGGGGAAGACCCGTGCCGTGCCGCGCGCGGCAATCGTCGGTGCCGTGCTATTGATGCTCCTGACGACCGCGGCAGCGAGGCCTGGCGCGCAGATCATCGATCGCGTGCTGGCAGTCGTCGTCGGCGAGCCGATCACCCTGTCGGATGTGACGGCGGCCGTGCGCCTCGGACTCGTGCCGACGCCGGCGGGCACGGCGATCGGGATCAGGCCGCGCTCAACGCGCTCATCGAGCGGCAGCTGCAGCTCATCGAAGTCAATCGCTATGTGCCTCCCGAACCGTCCGACGCGGAGATCGACGCGCGGCTCGCCCAGGTCCGGGCGCGATTCGACAGTCAGGCCGCGCTCGAGAGCGCCATGAAGGACACGGGCGTGACGCCCAGCCTGCTTCGCGCGCGCGTGCGCGACGACCTGCGCATCGAGACCTATCTCCGCCAGCGCTTCGGTGCGCTCCTACCAGCCGGGCGAGGAAGAAGTCGGCCGATACTACCGGTCGCACGAATCGGAGTTCGTCAGGAACGGCGTGCTGCGGCCGTACGAGGAGGTGCGCGAAGAGGCGCGGACGCGCCTCGTCGACGATCGCACGGCCTCCCTCGTTCGCGACTGGATCGCCGGGCTGCGGCGGCGGGCGGATGTGACGATCCTGCCGAAGTAGAGCGTGCCAGTCGGTCCGGTTCAGCTATCTAAGCCTGAACACCCTGATCTCCGGCCCCGGATGCTCGGCGTCTCGGCGTGAACCGCATCACTTCCTGGCTTTGCCCGAAGAGGCGCGAGTAGGCGTCGGAGAGTTCCGGAAAGTCCTTCGGGCGGCTGAGTGCGTCTCCGTACTTCTGCGAGGAGGCGACGACGTAGTCGATGCCGGCCTTGACGTAGTCGCGTCGTATTCGCCGGGAGCCCTGGAGTCGAGGACGAGCTGCGGGACGTTCTTCGCCTTGTAGGCCTTCGGGTGAGAGCAGGAGCGCCTGGGTCTCGATGAGGATCGATCGCGCCTTTGGGGACGTCGGAGATGATCCAGGCGTGCGCCTGTTCGACCGTGCTCGTGCGCGCGATCATCCGGATGAAGCCGATCGACTGCCACGCGGGTGGCACCAGGGCCGCGGCGGTGAGCGCGGCAATGACGGCCGTGCGCGGCGCACGGGGGATGTCGAAGCGGCGGAGGAGGCTCACGCCGGAGACGGCCCCGCGGCGGCGAGCACGCAGACGAAGGGCAGGAGCGGCAGCAGGTACCGTCCGAACACGAGCGTCTGGCCGGACAGAAAGTAGTAGTAGAGGAGCGGAAAGGCGATCGTCACCGTCCAGCGCACGCGTCCGGGTCCGCGGACGGCGCGGACGGCGCCCAGTCCGAGCCCGGTCGAGGACGAGCAGAAACGCCGGCCAGTCCATGCTGCGCGAGAGGTGCTTGTAGTAGGTGAGCCACGCCGGCTCGGCCAGACGCTTGGGCGCGTAGTAGCCGGCCAGGTGCGCGTAGCCGTTGAGGAACGCCGGCAGATCCAGGATCGTGTACGGAGCGGCGACGAGAAACGCGGCGGCGGCGCCGCCGAGGACGGCGAGCGAGGCGACGAGCCGCGACGGCTTGGTCCCGAGCGTCATCCAGACGGCGATGAGCGGGACGACGAGGACGAGGGCGCCCGGGTATTTCGTCGCCGCGGCGAGGCCCGCGGCGGCGCCGGCCCAGGCGAAGCTCGTCGGCGCGCTCCCGTTCGTGCGCGCCGAGCGTCAGCAGCAGCGTCAGCGTGACGAAGAACGTGACCGGCACGTCGGTCAGCACGTAGTGCGACTCGCGGACGTGGAGCGGCATGACCGCCATCAGGCCCGCCGCGAGCGCGGCGTGACGCGCGCCCCATCGCATCCCGATGCGGTAGACGAGCAGGACCGTCAGCGTGCCGAGGAGTGCCGTGACGGCGCGTCCCCAGAGGTAGAAGTCCGCCGTCTCGACCTGATCGAGCGCGCTCCACTGGCCGAGCGTCGCGCCGGCCAGGAAGCGGAGGACGGCCACGCCGAGCTGCACGTAGAAGTAGAGGCCGGGGTAGTCGAAGAAGTGCGGGTTGAAGTCCCCGGTCCGCATCATCTGGACGACGCGGCACATGATTTCCGGCTCGTCGACGCCGATGTTGAAGGGGATGCCCGCGCCGAGCGCGAGGAAGCGCAGAAGGGCCGCCGGCCACGAGGATGACCGCCAGCGTGAAGACCGACGGGCGCATGTCGCTTGCTTCCCGCCACTCGCGTTCGACCACAGATGCTCTCAGAAGAATGGACGTCGGATAGAATGCCTGCGCGGGAGGAGAACTCCGCGGTCGTCGGCGTCGCTCAGGCCCCGCGCCTCGGAAGCAGCCTGGGGAAAACCTTAGCACACTATGGATCGTCTGCTCGAAGCCACCTACCGGGTCGAGCAGCAGCATTTCTGGTGGAAAGGCCTGCGCAGCTTCGCGCGGCCGCTCGTGGCAGACGCGCTCGCCGGGCGGCCCGACCCACGCATTCTGGACTGCGGCTGCGGGACCGGCGCCAACCTCGTCATGCTCGGCGAGTTCGGCCACGCGTCGGGCTTCGACGTCTCGTTCCGCGGCCTCGAGTTCGCCCACGGTATGGACAGCGCCGCGTGGCGCAGGCGTCGGATCACCGAGGTGCCGTTCGGCGACGCCGCCTTCGATCTGGTGACCGCCTTCGACGTCCTCTACAGCCTGAGTGAAGAGGAAGAAGCCGCGGCGCTGTCGGAAATCCTTCGCGTGCTGAAGCCCGGGGGCACGCTCATCGTCAACGTCGCGGCGCTCAGGATCCTCCGCGGCAACCACTCGGTGTTCGGCGCCGAGGTGCGGCGGTCGACGCGGCGCCGCCTGCGCCGGCTGCTCTCGGGCGCCGGGTTCCGCGTGACCCGGCTGACCTACTCGAACGCGTCCTCTTTCCGCTGATGCTCACCGTGCGCACCGGCCAGCGGCTGATGGGGCTCGCGACGCCCGGAAGAGGCCGGCACCGACGTCGTCCTGCCTCCGGCCCCGCTCAACGCGCTGCTGACGCTGCTACTGCGCGTCGAGGCCCGCGCGCTGCGCATCGTCGACATGCCCATCGGCAGCTCGCTGCTCTGCGTCGCCCGGAAGGACTGAGCGCGCCGTCCAGGCGTCGCCTCCGCGCTCGCGGTGGCGCGCCGCGTCAGCACCCGCAACGCCACCGCGTACGTGATCGCAGCGAGGGCCAGGGCGCCGACGCTTGGTCCGATGAGAAACGGCCAGAAGAACGCGTCGAGCAGATCGCCGCGCGTGTCCCCAGAACGCGGCCTGGTAGAACGGCACGGACAGGATCCGCGCGCAGCCGCTCGCTCAGGTCCACGGGGGACGCGGTGCCGAGGAGCGCGGCGGCGCCGCGCCGTGGTCAGCACGTACCACGGCAGCATGATCCACGGCACGTTCGCGCAGAGGCCGATGAGCACGGCCACCCGGCTCAGGCGGAAGGCCAGTGCCGCGCCGATCCCGAGCAGGATCTGCAGCCCGAGGAGCGGCGAAAAACTGAGGCCGACGCCAATGGCCAGCGCCGTCGCCGTCCGCCGCGGCGTGCCGTCGACGGCGGCGAGATCCTCGAACGATGCGGCGCAGGCGCGGCCAGCATCAGATCCACTATACCTTGCGCCGTTCGCCCGAGCCCCGACCGGGGGCTTGACAGCGGCGCCGCACGAGTGTTATTTTTTTCGCATGTGATGTTATAAAAATAACATTACGCGGCAGCCGAGACGACGCCTCGATCGCGAGTGACGCATGACGCAGAAGCTGCAGACCACGCTGACCCGCCGCGAGCGGCAGATCATGGACATCCTCTACCGCCGGGGCCGGGCCACCGGCGTCGAGGTCATGGAGGAGCTGCCGGGCGACCCCAGCTATTCCACCGTCCGCACCCAGCTGCGCGTCCTCGAGAAGAAGGGGCACGTGCGCCACGAGGAGCAGGGCCTCAAGTTCATCTATCTGCCGGCGGTGCCGCGGCGGGCCGCGCGCAAGTCGGCCCTGCGGCACCTCGTCGACACGTTCTTCGACGGCTCGGTCGAGAAAGTCGTCGGCGCGCTGCTCGGCGGCGAGGGCGCGCGCGTGACCGAAGAAGAGCTCGAGCGGATAGCCGAGCAGGTGGCGAAGGCCAGAACCGGCAAGCAGGGAGAATCCAGATGAGCTTTCTTCTTGGCAGCACCCTGAAGGTCTCGCTCGTCGTCGCTCGCCGGCCTGGCCGTGGCGGCCGCTGCTGCGCAAGCGATCGGCCGCGGCGCGCCACTGGGTGCTCGCCGCGTCGCTGCTGTGCGCGATGGCGATGCCGGCGCTGGAGCTGGTCGTGCCGGCGTGGGGAATCGCGCTCTCCTCGTCCCGCGCCCGTCGGCCGCTCGAGTGCGCCGCGCAGTGCGGACCACCGACCGCGGCCCGACGCTCCGACGCGAGGCGCGCGCCCCTCGAGTTTGCCGAGGCCGTCAGCTGTCGCACCGCCGGCCGTGACCGAGGACCGTCTGTCCCGGCCTGGTCACGCCGGCGTGGATGCTCGGCGCCGGCCTGAGCCTTTTCGTTCTCGCCGTGGGCCTGACGCGCCTGACGTGGCTCGCCTCGCGCGCGCGCCCGGTCGAGGCCGGGACCTGGACGCGGCTCGCCGACGAGATCGGCCGCGAGCTCTCGCTCGAGCCGGCCCGTGCAGCTGCTGCGAGAGCGATCATCCGTCGCTGCTCGTGACGTGGGGGCTCTTGCGGCCGAAGGTGATCCTCCCGCGCGCCGCGCAGTCGTGGACCGAGGACCGCGCCGCCATCGTCCTGCGCCACGAGCTCGCGCACATCCGCCGCGGCGACTGGGTCGTGCAGATCGCCGGCGAGCTCCTGCGCACCGCCTACTGGTTCAACCCGCTCGTCTGGATCGCGTGTACCCGCCTGCGCCAGGAAAGCGAGCAGGCGTGCGACGACGAGGTGCTGACGAGCGGCGTCGACGGACCTGACTACGCCGACGCATCTCGTGGAGCTGGCGCGGCTGCTCAAGGCCGAGTCCGCGCCGCGTCTTCCCGCACCAGCCATCGCCCGTTCGTCAAGTCTCGAAAGGAGAATCCGCGCCATGTTGGACGCTCGTCTCACACGCACACCCGCCACGCGCCTCGGCCGCTTCATGACGGCCGGTGCGCTGCTCACGTTCACGGTCGCGCTTGCCGCCGCACAGACCGGTCCCGTCACGTTCTCGGGTTCGGTGTTCGACTCGACCGGCGCGCCCGTTCCCGGCGCGACGGTCGTCCTGACCAACGCCCGGACCAAGGCGAAGTTCGAGGTCACGAGCGACGATTCCGGCCAGTTCGAGTTCGTGCCGCTGCCGGCCGATACCTACGCGCTCGCCACGACGCTTCCGGGCTTCAAGAAAGCCGAGGACAGCGTCACGCTTGACCGGCAAGACCGTGAAGCGCGATGTGACCCTCAACCTCGGCGAGCTGCAGGAGACGATATCCGTGCGCGGCGTCCCAGATGGCGTCGCAGGTGGCGTCCGCGAGGCGGCGTCTCAGGCGGTGTCCCAGAGCGGCTCAGCTGCAGGTCCGATCGGACCGGATTTCAACAAGACCTCGAGAGCTGCAAGCCATCGTCAACCGGCGGCCGCGTGCGGCCGCCGCGCAAGATCAAGGATGTCAGGCCGATCTATCCCGTCGAGCCTGCGTCGAGGCGCAGGATCGCGGGCAAGGTGCTGATGAAGGCGACGATCGCCGTCGATGGCACCGTCCGCGACGTGCAGGTCGTCAAGTCGGTGCACCCCGATCTCGACAACGCGGCGATCGAAGCCGTGCGCCAGTGGCTGTTCGACGGCACGCTGCTCAACTGCGCGCCGGTGGAAGTGACGATGAACGTGTCGGTCGATTTCGGGATTCAGTGACCGCAAGGCTCAGGGCTCATGGCTCAAGGCTCAGGCAGATCTTCGAGTAAGCGGTCGAAGGTTTTACCTGAGCCCTGAGCCTTGAGCCCTCTTTGACGGCTACGCCAGAAGCTCTTTGTAGAGCGCCAGCGTCGCCCGTCCCGCCGCATCCCACGAGAACTCGTTCTCGACGATCTTCCGCCCGGCGTGCCCGAACGCGGCGAGTCGTTCGGGCTCGTCGAGCGCGCCGCTGATCGCCCCTGCAAGCGCCGACGGATCCCCGGGCTCGACGAGCCACCCGTTGATACCGGGCTTCACCTTGTCCGGCAGGCCGCCGGCGTTGGTCGCGACGACGGCGCGGCGGTGGGCCATGGCTTCGAGCGTGACGAGCGAGCTGCCTTCGTAGAGCGTCGGGTGGACGAAGAGCGTCGCCGCCTCGTACCACGCGTGCAGATCCTTGTCCTCGGCGCGGCCGACGAGCATCGCCGCGCTGCCGAGGTTGGCGTCCCGAATCGCCTCCTCCAGCCGGCCGCGGAACGGTCCATCGCCGATCACGATCCAGCGCCATCGCCCCTCGGGCAGGCGGCCGCCGTGCGCGGCGAGCGCGCCGAGCGCCGCGGCCAGATGGTGAAAGCCCTTGTTCTCCTCGAGCCGTCCCACGCTCAACAGCACGATATCGTCGCGTCCGATGCCGGCGGCGAGCCGCACGCGCGCGCCGTCGGCGTGGCGTGGCGAGGCGGTCGAGCCAGTGCAGATCGAGCGCGTTCGGAATGACGCGAACGCGTTCCGCGGGCACGTGGAGATGCTGGCGGACGACGGGTTCGAGCGCGCGGTCGGTAGCGATGATCCGATCGGCCGCCCTCGCGCAGATGAGGACGGCGCGCCGCAGCGGCAGGTAGCCGGCGCGCTTGAGCCTCGCGCGGCCGCGGGTTGGTCGCGCCGAATTCCTCGAGGCCCTGCGGGTTGAGCACGAGCGGCGCCACGCTCGTCGCGCGCCGCCGGGCATATCCGAGCACGCTCGCGCCGAGCCCATGGACGATGTCGATCTTGCCGTCGCGGACGAGCTCCCAGGCGAGCCGTCCCGCGCGCAATCCGAACAGCGGGTACGCCGTGCTTCGATCGATCACCGTCGTGCCGCGTCTGCCCGCGCAGCGGGAACGTCCGATAGGGGACGGTCCTGAGCGTGATCTGCGGGTGGATCGCATCCGCGCCATGATGCGTCTTCGGCGGGCGGGTGATGAGCGTCGTCTCGACGCCGGCGTCGGCGAGGTAGCGCACGAGATCGTAGACGTGGCGCTCGAGCCCGCCGAGGCCATGCAGCGGGAACACCGATCGAGCGACGACGGCGACGCGGAGCGCGGGTTTCATCCAGTGGACGCGGATCGGGATCTTATCAACGGGACGCGGATTTCACGGATCTCAGCAGGCGCGGATCGCGGATCTTATCAACGGGACGCGGATCTCCACGGATTCTCATCCGGTGCGGATAACGATCTCATCAACGGGACGCGGATCGCGCGGATCTCATCAGGTCGCAGATACAGCGATTCGACTCTCTGGACGACAGCTCGAGCGTCGAATGTTCGTTCCGCGTGGAGCGCGGCCGCGATGCCTAGCTGCCGTCGCAGCGATTCGTCGTCGACGAGGCGCCGCACGTCGTCGGCCAGCGCTTCAGGAGTCGACGACAGCAGGCCGGTCTCGCCGTGCTTCACGATGTCGGGCGTGCCGCCGGTGTTCATGGCGGCGATCGGCACGCCGAGGGCGCTCGCTTCGAGGAGCACGCGGCTGAGCGACTCGGGACCGCGCGACGTGAAGATGAGCAGCGACGGCGTGCGCGAGCCAGGCGGTCGCCTGCGTCTGATCGACCCATCCCACGAGACGCACGTCGCGCGTGGTGCGTCTGACCTGCGCCTCGATCGCGCCGCGATCGGGACCATCGCCGACGATCACGAGCGGCCAGTCGAGGCCCGCGCGCTCGACGACGTCGACGAGATGCGAGGTGCCCTTGTTCGGCGCGAGCTTGCCGAGATAGAGCGCGTACGGACCGTCGACGAGCGGCGACGTCGACGCGAGCCTTTGACCGAAGACCCGCGACGTCCACCGCATTGGGAATGATCTCGAGCCGCGTCGCGGCGATCTCCGGCGCGCGCGCGCGAGATCGGCGCCGATTGTCGTGCTGACCGCGATGATGGCATCGGCGGCGGCCAGGCCCGAGCGCTTCCGCAGGAGGTTGGCGCGCATGTACGGGAATCATCGGCAGCGCCAGCGGCCAGGCCGCGCCGGCGTGTGGCCGGACGCAGCGCGTCATCATGCCCGCCGAGCATTCGGGACAGAGCGACATGCCCTCGCGCGTGTGAGATCAGGTCGGACCAGTAGCACACGGGCCAGTAGTCGCGAACGGTGCAGACGGCCGGGCGGCGCTGCCGGTGCGCGGCCGCTATCGCCGGCAGGCACGTCAGTACGTGCTGGCCATGCACGAGATCGATGCGCTCTCGCCGCGATGACCTTCGACGAGGGCGTCCGCCAGCGCCGGATAGAGGCGTTCGTTCTTGAAGTAGTTCCTGACGTACGGCAGCGACGGCGCGGGAAAGCCGAACTCGATCACGTGAAGCCCGTCGTAGTCGCGTTCGCGGCTCCCGGCTGGCGTGCCCGGCCGCGGTTGCGCCACGATCACGTCGTGCCCGAGCGCGCGCAGCCCGCGCGCCAGCTCGTACGTGCTCCACCCGCTGCCGCCGCACACGGGCGGGAACGAATCGGTGGCGAGGAGGACGCGCATCGACTGAAGCTGCGTTGAAGTCTGAAGTGGAGTCAGTTGATGAGTCGCTCAGAGTCGCTTTGATCGCAGTGTCCAGTGCCACGCAGTGCGCCTTCCAACTGTACTCCCGGACGGCGCGCTCCCGGGCGGCGCGGCCGAGCGTTCGTCGGAGCGACGGGTCGGTCAGCGACTCCAGCGCCTTGGCGAGGGCCCCGGGCTGCGCGGGGTCGTACAGCAGTCCCTCGCGGCCGTCGGCGACGATTGACGGTATCCGATCGACCGCCGGAGCGACGACGGGGAGGCCAGCGGCCATGTACTCGAAAATCTTGAGCGGCGACCAGTAGAAGCCGAGCGACAGCGGCCGGTGCGCGCCGACGTCGAACGGGGCGACGCCGATGTCGGCAGCGGCCAGGCACGCGGGCATGCTCGGCGTGCGGCACGGCGCCGGTGAAGACGATGTTCGGCAGGTCCGGCGGCCTCGTCCTGCACGGCCGGCAGTTCCGGGCCGTCGCCGACGAACACGGCGCCGACGTCGGAGCGGCCTCGTGTCGTGGAGCTCGCGCATCGCGCGCACGAGATTGATGGCGCCGTGCCAGCTTCTGAACGCGCCCGCGAAGATCGCGACGGTCGTCGCCGGCCGTTCGAATGGCGCGGCGCCAGGAGCGTCCGGCCGGAACCGGTCGGTATCGGCGCCCCACTCGAGCCGCACGATCTTCCGCGCCGGCGTGTCCCTCGGAAGGATTGCGGCGCTTGGCGTCACGATCAGGTCGGCGCGCTCGCAGATGCGCTCGCGCCACCGGCGCATGGGCTCGACGATGAGCGCGCGGTCGATGCGCCCCTTGACCGACCCTGCGTGATCGATGACCGGCGCGTTGACCTCGAGCACGGTCCTGGCGCCGGCCGCGTCGGCCGCCATCACGCCTTCGCCGCCGAAGTTGTAGTAGCGCTCCATGACGACCGCCGGCTGGAGCCTCGCGACGATGCGCCGGACCTCGCCGGTGCGCATCCATCGGAGTTGCTTCGCGCCAAACGGCGGCGCCATCGCAATCCAGTGCACCGGGTTGGAGGGCGGGCCGGAAGGAAACGCCTCGTCGCCAGGCGTCGACGAGCACATGGACCTCGTGCCCGAGGGCCGCGAGCCCTTCGGCCACCGCGGTGACATGAACCGACCCGCCCGTCGTGCCGGGAACGGTCTGGTCGATGGCGCAGTAGAGGATTCTCATGCAATGCTGAATGCTGAATGTTGAATGCTGAAGTGAATGCTGAATTCAGACTTTACTTCAGCATTCAGCACTCAGCATTCAGCATTGCCTTCTTCTTGACCAGCAGCGCAAAGAACGGCCCCGACGTGATGCGGCCGAAGAGCAGCAGGTCGAGCTTCATCGCGAACGACAGCGCCCGCAGCACGCGCGTAGGTCGCCGGGCTTCTGGCGATCTGTGCTTTCGCCGACGATCGCGCTTCCCGGATCGCCCGCGCATCGACGTCGCCGGCGCTGACGGCCGCGTCGATGCGGCGGGCGGCGCGCTTGGCCATGGCGCTGCTCGGCCATGCGCATGAGGATGTTCTCGACGAAGCCGCCGACGATCGGCGTGTAGAACGTGATGCGGGCGATGCGAAAGCCGCAGCGCGCGCGCGACGCGTTCGAGGTCGGGCACGTCGGCGAGCGGGTTGAGGTGATCGGACTTGCGCAGCCGTTCCTGGCGCATGTCGATCAGGCCGAGCCGCTCGAGCCCGCGCGCGAGCCGGTTGATCCAGCGCAGGCCCGACAGCGACCCGCGCGTTCTTGCGGACGTGCGTGTAGACGAAAAGCGCGCCTCCCGGCGCGAGCACGCGGTTGGCCTCGGCGAGCATCCCGCGCAGCGCGTCGGGCGACAGGTGCTCGAGCACGTCGAGCGACCAGGCCTTGGTGAACGTGCCGTCGGCAAACGGCAGCCGCCGGAGGTCGCCAAGCAGCAGCGGCACGTCGCGCCGCGCATCCTCGGAGAAGAACGGGCTGATGTCGATGCCGATCGTCTCGGCCCCGAGATCGCGGTTCCAGACGCAGCGCGCGCCCGCTGCCGCAGCCGAGATCGACGACGAGATCGCCGGGCGCGGGCCGGAGGAACTCGCGCAGCATGTCGTTGCGAATCTTCGAGCCGAGCAGCGGCGGCGACACACGCTCGTGCCGCGCGTCGGCGTGGAGCGCTTCGTCCAGGTACTTGGTCTGCTCCGCGAACTGGTCCGCCGGACGGAGATCGAGATACTCGCCGCCGGGCGCGCGGTAGGCGCGGCCGCACCGTCTGGCACGTCAGGCCGTCGCCGGAGTCGGCGCTGCGCGCGATGGTGCCGCGGCACTCCGGGCAGCGGACGAGCGCAATCAGTCGGTCGGAGATCATCGTGTCGACAGCGATCACGCTCTGTGAAGAGCGCCTCGAGCCGTTCGGCGCGCCGGTCCCAACTGTACTCCGCGACGGCGCTGCGCGCCGGCTCGCCGAGCCGTGCGCGCGAAGCGCCGGGTCGCCCGCCAGCCGCCGGATGCCGCGGCGATCGCCTCCGCGATCGCCCGGCGTGACGAGCAGGGCGTTGACCTCGTCGGCCAGTACTTCGCGGATCGCCGGCAGGTTCGAGGCGACGATGGCTTTGCCGGCCGCCATGTACTCGAACAGCTTGAGCGGCGAGGTCGAGTGGGTCGAGATGGCCGACGCGGGGTTGGGCAGCGCCAGGACGTCAGCCTGCGCGAGCCGCGTGG
>CAWBZK010000021.1:0-8756 GCA_963793255.1 uncultured Acidobacteriota bacterium | reverse complement strand
GCGCCCGGACGTACACCTCGCTGCGCCCGGTCTCGGTCGAGACATAAGCGAGCCAGCCGGCCATTCGGCGACACGCGCCCGTCGGTGTCATCTCCGACCGTTCGCCCGACGGCACCGGTTTGTGTCGCCCGAGCGCGCGACCTGCAGGAGATCCAGTCCAGTCCCGGGTGCGACATCCTGAAAAACAATGAACGATCCGCCAGCACCATCGTCCCAATCGGTGACGAACTGCACGGCGGCCGACGGTCCGACGAGCTGCTGCGCCGGAGATAAATCGTTCAGACGCTTCACGTGCACGTGCGGTGCGCCACGGCGCGCCGATGCAAAGGCGAGTTGCTGGCGGTCGGGAGAGAAGACAGGCGACCAGTCGATTCTCGGATCGAGGGTGACGCTCGACGGCTTTCCACCGCGGGCAAGATCGAACACCTGTATGTCTGTTGTCCCGGCTCGCCTGTCCATGACATCGGTCGCCACGAATGTCTCGTCCGGAGAAAGCCCGGTGAACCCATAGTCGCCAGGCTCGCCGATGTCGGCCTCTTCGGAACCGTTGCGGCGGAACCAGACCAGCCGCGACTGCGTGTTCCCAGCCTGGTAGGCCAGGACGCCGTTGGTCGACACCGAGAAGTCGGCTTGGCCAAGGTCGCGCAAGTACAACAAGTCCTCGGCGACGGGCATCGGGCTGCCCGTAACGCTCAGTGTCGACAGATCGAACGGCTGCGCCATGAGCGTGCCCTCTCGAACGAATAGCACGTACCCGGGATCCGCATGCACCGCTCGAGAGTAGCCCTGCAGAACGACCTTGGATTCGGAGGAGTCGAGGGACCCGACTCGGACTTCCGGCTGTTTGTTGATGTGTAGCGCATAGAACAAGAAATGGCGGCCGTCGGGGAGAAACGACGGCCAAAAGTACGACGTCGTGACCCTCCGGTTCGAGGACCGCGACAGGCGTGCCGCCGTTTGCGCCAACGCGGTACAGGCTAGGTCTCTCGGAGCCGGTCAACAGAATCGTGTCGTTCGCTCCCCACGTGGCGGTGATCCACGGCCCGATCATCGCATCGCAGATCGTCTGCGGCGCGCCGCCGTCCACGCCAACGCGCTTCATCTTCCCGGCCGCAAAGAAACCCAGCGAACGGCTGTCGGGCGACCAGAAGGGGTTCGAGGCGCCTTCACTGCCGGCGACGGGCGACAATACGGCAGAACCGAGGGCACGCAGGAAGAGTCGTGGGCCAGTTTTGGTCGTCACCGCCATCGCCAACGTCGAACCATCCGGTGAGATCACCGACGAAACGCCGAGGATGCCTTGAAACGCGCCGCCGTCTGGCGCGCGAACCTCGAAGCGCGAGAGCCGCTCGGGCGCAAGCGGGCGCTGCACAGCCAGTGCGGCGAGCCCGATCGCCGCGAGTGTTGCGACCGTCGCAACGATCCACGGAATTCGTGTCCGTAAGGAGGGACCTTCGGTACGTGTTCCCAGTCCCAACGCATGCGTGCCCGATCGCGTCGATACGCCCTCTAACGCGAAGGCGACGTCCCGCGCCGACTGAAAACGCAAATCGGGCGGCTTCTCGAGACAATGCCGTACGATGCGCTCGAGGGCTGCCGGCGAGTCGCCGGGTCCAGGCGGAATGTCGGGGGGATCCTCACTGATGATGGCGTTGAGCGTTTCGATGGCCGAAGCGCGCTTGAAAGGACGCTGCCCCGAGAGCAGTTCGTAGAGCACGACACCGAGGCTGAAGATGTCCGACCGATAGTCGACCCGCGTACCTCGCGCCTGCTCCGGAGACATGTAGCCGACCGTTCCGATGATCACCCCCGGGTCAGTGCTCTGTTTCGTGACCGTTTCCGTCGCAGGTCCCGCCCACTCGGCAACGCTCGCGATACCGAAGTCGAGGATCTTCACGCGTCCTTCGCGCGTGACAAACAGGTTCTCCGGTTTGACGTCGCGGTGGACGATCCCGCGATCGTGCGCCGCGGCCAGGCCTGCAGCGATATCGGTTCCCAGCCGGATCGTGCGAGACGCCGAGAGCGGCGTCCCCGTGAGCAGCGCGCGTAGAGTCGTGCCTTCGAGCAATTCGTAGACGACATACGGCGCACCATCGTGCTGGCCGGTGTCGTGAACGACGATGACGTTCGGATGGTTCAGCGCCCCCGTGGCGCGAGCTTCCTGCTCGAAACGACGGAGCCGATCCGGATCGGCGGCAAACGACGACGGGAGAATCTTGATGGCGACGTCGCGGCCGAGGCGTTCGTCCTTGGCGCGATACACCTCGCCCATGCCGCCTTCCCCGAGCGCGGTGAGCACTTCATAGCGACCGAGACGAGTGCCTGTCGGAAGCATCACAGAGTGACTGGACTGGGCTGAGATTATACTCTCGTGATGTGGGCGGTCGGGCGTTTTGAGCTACGCCTGCAGGGATATGCGGAATGGCCTCAGGTCCAAACGGGACAAGAGATTCATCCCTCAATCATGTCGGGCTTCGGACCAATCGGATCTGTGCCCGACAGTGTGCCCAAACGCGGCCCAAGAACCACCATTCGGCAGCTGTCGACCTCTACTTCTTGATGAACTCGACGCGGCGGTTGTTGGCCTTGCCCGCCGGCGTGGTGGCTTTGTCGGCCGGCTCGCTCTCACCCTTGCCGTCGGTGTC
Source organism: uncultured Acidobacteriota bacterium (assembly GCA_963793255.1). Classification (GTDB taxonomy): domain Bacteria; phylum Acidobacteriota; class Vicinamibacteria; order Vicinamibacterales; family SCN-69-37; genus CAVTYZ01. The sequence continues at coordinate 6,111 of CAWBZK010000021.1, read as the reverse complement.
CATGCGGGCCGCGTCGATCTTGAATTCGGTCGTGAGCATCGTCTTCACCGAGGCCGCGCGGCGACGGGACAGATCGAGGTTGGCCGCCGCCTCGCCGTCCGAGTCGGTGTGACCGACGATCTGCACTTTGAGATCGGCGTTCTCGGTGAGCACGCCGGCGACCTCCTTGAGCGTGCCGTACGACTCACCCCTGATGCGATCGCTGTTCACGTCGAAGAGGATGCCGTTGGTGACCCACTTGCCCTGGGTCAGCAGCTTGTTGCGCGTGTCGGGCGCGCCCACCGCGAGGCGCACGTTCGACACGAAGTACTCCGATCCGGCATCGACGTTCGGAACGAAGAAGACGATGGCGTTGTACTTCGCGGCCGGGAGCAGCGCCCTCGGCACGTCCCACATCTTTTCCTGGTTGAAATAGACACGCACGCGAGCGCCCTGACGGGTGACCGCAATGTGCACCGGGTCGCTCTTCCAGGGCGACTTCGTGTCGGTGCTGGGCCCGCTCAGTGGTGGTCCCGGTCGCGCTGTTGGCGTCCAGCCGCGCAGTCATGCGAGGTCTGCCACGTCGGGCCGCCGCCGGCCCACGCCGTGAACGTGAAGCGGTTGGACGCCGTCTGCCACTGCGCAATCTGTCTGACGTCAGTCAGCTCGACGATGCTGGCGTTGAACAGGTAGCCCGAGTTGAACGCGGGCGGCACCAGCAGATCGAACTCCAGCGTGAAGTTGTCGGGGAGCGTCGGCATCAGCTCGGGGACGAACGCCCCGGCGCGAGTCAGCTTCAGCCAGCGGCCCGGCTTGCCGGCGACCGTGACGATCTCGCCGGCAGCATTGGTATTCCACTTCGCCGGGAAGTCGCCGATCGCCTCCTGGGAGAAGTCTTCAAAGCCGACCACCTTCTCTCCCGGCACGAAGTCGAAGCGGCTGAAGGCCTGAAAATCGGGGGCCGCGGCCTGCTGCGCGGCGAGCGGTGTCGGCCCGTTCCCGTAGGTCAGGGCGAGCAGCATGAACACCAGTGGAATCCGATTGCGCATCGCGCGGCTCATAGGGCGATCTCCTCGTGGCATGGGGCGCGTCCATCACGTAGCGCGACAAATGCCGATCGATGGGGTCCAGAGTGCTCGACAACGGCGAGGTGCCGTAAGAATACGCGAACCCGGGCGGCCTTTCTCATTCAAAACCACGACCGCCAGTTTGGTGAACTCAATCTGGTCACGGCCGTTCCTTTGAATGAACGAACAAGTCCTCCAGAGGTGCGAGTCGCCGCTCGCGATTCGATCGCGGTTGGCGATTCGGGCCGTTACACTTCCCTGAGGCGGCCGGACGCGTACTTGTAAGAGATTGGCGATTCCTCAAAGTGACTCTGGGCACAGCGCTATCCCTAGCTCGAGGGCGTCTCGTGCTCCAGGCCGAACTGGATGGCTCTTGGAAGCGGCATCGAACGTCCCTCGGCGACCGCCGCGTCAAACCCGCTGTCGCCGAGGGCCGCTCTCATCGCGTCGAGAGAACGATCGCCAATCCAGTGGTTGAAGCTCACTTGAATGGGCGCGCCAACGCTCTCGAGCAGGCCCTCCATCGCGCCGCGCAGCCGCGCCGCGCGAAGCGTCGTGTCCTTCCGCGGCCTCGGCTGCCGAGAGGATCCCCAGACACCAGGCGATGCCGCGCCGATCCCCGAATTCCCGGTACAGGCCGATGCCCTCGGCGCAAAGTGCTCTCGCCTCGTCGTGGCGCTGCTGAACGACGCGCAGCAGCGCGAGGTCGAACAGCGTGATCCCCATCGCCCACTTCTCTCCCTGCCGGCGAGACCAGCTCGAGCACCTCCTCGTGAAGCCGCCCGGCGCGATCGAAATCACCCTCGTGCATCGCCAGATACGCGAGGCAGGCGACGGCCATCCCCTGTATCCACGGAGTGGTGCTCGCACGCGCCGCTGTCTGGCCTTCGACAGCGAGTCGAGCGCACGCGGCGACGTCGCCGCGCTCCAGCGCCGCGAGCGCGCCGACGCCGAGCGAGAACGCGACGACGGCGAGGTCTCCCTCGGTGCGGCCGAGCGCGGCACTTTCTTCCGACCAGCGCTTGCGTGCGGTCGAAGTCCCCCTGGAAGAACGTCATGACGCCGAGACACATGAGCGTCCTGGCCCGGAGCGCCGGCGTCGCGTCGCGGCCGACCGACAGCGCGCGCTCCAACCACTCCTGCCCTTCGCGGAAGTAGCCTCGCTTCAGCCAGAACCAGCACAGCGCCACTGCCAGCTCCATGCTCTGATCGCCGCGTTCCGGCGCCGCAAGGCACCACTCGAGCGCCAGCCGCAGGTTGTCATGTTCCCGCTGCAGCCGATTGAGCCACGCGACCTGCTCTGCGCGCGTCAGCTCGGGCTCGGCGCGTCGAGCCAGGTCGTGAAAGAACGCCAGATGACGGTCGCGCAGACGTTCGGCTTCGCCTGATTCGAAGAGGCGCTCCCGCGCGTACTGACGCACGGTCTCGAGGAAGTGATACCGCCGGTTCCCCTCGCCGTCGCTCTCCACGTTGGCGAGCGACTTGTCCACGAGGCGCGACAGCGATTCCAGCACGTCGTCGCGTTCGCCGCGCGTCGTCCGACGTCACCGTCCTCCGCCGCCTCCATCGTCCATCCGCCGGCGAAGACCGAGAGCCGGCGCAGCAGCCGGCGTTCCGCGCCCGACAGCAGCCCGTAGCTCCACTCCACCGTGGCTTCGAGCGTGCGCTGGCGCGCGACCGCGGTCCGGCTCCCTCCCGTCAGCAGCCGGAAGCGATCGTTCAGCCGGGCGTGAATCTGTGCGAGCGAGAGCACCTTCACCCGGGCCGCGGCCAGCTCGATCGCGAGCGGAATGCCATCGAGCCTGACGCACACCTCGGCAACCGTGGCGGCGTTGGCCGCGGTGACCGCGAACGTCGAGTCGACGGCGGCGGCGCGTTCGATGAACAGCCTCACTGCGTCGTGCCGCAGCAGGGTCTCGACGGAGGCCGCCTGCGACAGGTCCGGGAGCGAGAGCGACGGAACGCGCCACACGGTTTCGCCGGTGATGCCCAGTCCCTCGCGGCTCGTCGCCAGGATGCACAGCGCGATCGGCGGCACGCAGGAGCGCGTCCGACGAAATGCGCGCAGGCCGTGATGAGGTGCTCGCAGTTGTCGAGGACCAGGAGCATCTGCCGGTTGCGGACGTAGTCCGACAGCGCGTCGCAGAATCGGCCGGTTCGGTCCCTCTCGAATGTCGAACACCGAGGCGACTGCCTGCGTCACCAGGCTCGGATCGGCCAGGGCGGCCAGATCGACCACCCACACGCCGTCCGGAAATCGATCGAGCACGCGCGCCGCCACCTCCAGCGCCAGGCGTGTCTTGCCGCACCCGCCCGCGCCCGTGAGCGTCAGCAGGCGCGTCGCTGGCACGAGCCTGCAGCAGCTCCGCGATTTCCCGATCGCGTCCGATGAAATTCGTGAGCGGCGCGGGAAGGTTGTGACGCGGGCCGCTGTCGGCGTCGCCGCTGTCCATCGCCGGCGTCTCGCGGAAGGCGTAGCCGAAGCGATGCACGGTGCGGATGAACCGGGATGTCGCCGGGTCATCGCCGAGCGCCTCGCGGATTTCGCTGACCAGATTCGTGAGGTTCTTCTCGACGACGAACGTGCCGGGCCAGAGCCGGTCCTGCAGCTCGGTCTTCGACAGCGCCCTGGGATGGCATTCGACCAGCATGCCGAGCAGCTGAAAGGCCTTCGGCGACAGTGAGACCGGTGTGCCGGCTCGCACCAGCTCGCGCGCGTCGAGATCGAGCACGAAGTCGCCGAACGTCCAGCGCTCCATGAGCCGGCGATTCTAATCCCTGAGACAGCGCTCGACATCGGCGCCTCCGCGATCCTGCCAAACACCTGCCGATTCCCTGCCGCACGTCTGCGACTTGCGCGCCGCGAAGCGGCTACGTTGCTCAGTGCCGGGGACATTCGCCGTCTTCGACGTTCGACGAGAGCGAGGAACATGTCATGAGAGGCCTTCTGATTCCGGACGAGCCGACGCCGGGCTCTGTGGATTGGGACGGTCGCGGTCGCGGCGCGTTGCGTGGTGCGGCTTCGTCGCCGCCCGCGCTGTCGGCGACGACGATCCGCCGAACACGGGGATGGCCGACCCGGTCGCACTGGTGAACGCCTACGACCGGTTTGCGGCGGGAGGCGATCCGCCGATGTCGTGACCCTGTCGCTGTCCAATCTTCGCGGCCTGAGCAGCGAGGCCGTCAACGCCGGCGGACGGGTCACGGTCAATCTGGCCACGGGAACGGTGACTCGCTCGTTCAGCTGCTGCCGGCTGACGGGACGTTCGACCTCTGGTTGATCGACAACAAGCCGGGTGCCGGTCACACCACGTTCGCGCGAGCAGGGAGACGACCTGATGAAGGTCGGCACGTACGCGCCGGCGTCTGGCGGGCAGACACTCTCTGTATCGCTTGGGGTCGTCGGCCTTCACCAGCTTCTTTCCCGATCGCGCCTTCGTCGTCAGGTCCGGCGACAGCCCGGTGGACGGCTTCGTGCTGACCGGGCCCAGCACCCTCTTCACGAGGCTCCGTCATCGTCAGGTCCGCTTCGTCGATCACGCGAGCGCGACGCTGGGCTTCAATCCGCGGCGGCCTGCGACGCGAGCCGCCGATGTCGCCACGAGTGATCGCTGACGGCCGTCAGCTCTTCGTGAACGAGACGTTCGACGGCAACGGCCGAACCTGCGGGACGTGTCATGTGGAATCCAACAACTTCACCGTCGATCCCGCGCTCATCGCCACGCTGCCTTCGAGCGATCCGCTGTTCGTGGCCGAGACCAATCCCGCGCTCGCGACGCTGGAGAACTCCGACCTGTTGCGCCGGTTCGGGTTGATCCTGGTCAACGCAGACGGATTCGATCCGTCGAGAGGGTTCGTGTTTCGCGGCACGCAGAACGTGCAGGCGCTCGCGAACTCGATGGCGCCGCAAGACCCGACCTCCGGCCTCGACTTCAGCACCAACGGGCGGAATCCCAATCCGCCCGAGCGGCTCGGGTGGGGCAACGACGGCCCGCCGCTGCGTGATTTCGCGCTCGTGGCGATCGCACAGCACGCGACCGACGACGATGGCCCGCGTGCCGGGCGCCGACTTCCGGGTGCCGACCGACGAAGAGCTGGATGCTCTGGCGGCGTATCAGCTCGCGCTCGGCCGCCAGGAGGACTTCGACCTTCCGGCTCTGGAGTTGAAGAGCGCGCTGGCGAGCACCGGCAAGACGCTGTACCTCGACACCGGCAGGCTCTTCGAACCGGGCCACAAGAACTGCAACGCGTGTCACTTCAACGGCGGCGGGACGACGGGCCTGGCCTTCGACCCGACGGATATCCGCATGGACAGCACCCCGCGCGGGTTCAACATCGCCAGCCCCACGAACGCGAACGAGATGCCGCTCGCGCTGACGCTCGGCCTGCCGCGCGACGGCGGCTTCGGGCAGGTCCCCACGGTGTTCGGCTCGTTCGGCAATACGGACGACCTGCCGCCGCCGTTCGGGCATTTCGAGATCGAGGAGTTCAACAGTCCACCGGTCGTGGAGTCGGCGGACACTGGTCCCTTCTTCCACAACCATACCGAGCCGGATCTCGAGAAGGCGGTCGCGTTCTACGGCTCGGATGCGTTCAAGAACAGCCTCGTTCCAACGCTCATCCCGATCGACATCAGCGCGGACCCGAACGATCCCGAGGTGCAGGCGATTGCCGCGTTCCTGCGCGTGCTGAACGCGCTGGAAAACATCCGCTCCTCGATCGACGTCGCTGAACGTGGACGGACGATGACCAGGGTTGCCGACCTGCGCGATCTCGCTCGCCTGTCGCTCGCGGAGACCGTCGATGCGCTCGAGGTCTTGTCCCAGGGCGCGTTCGCGAAACAGAGCGAGCCTGCCGTCCGCTCGGCGCGGATCAGATTGCAGGCGGCGAGAGTGGCGCTCGAACTGGCGAATCGCCTGGGCGTCCGGTGGGCGATCGACGATTTGCTGGCGCGTCGCCATCCAGCAGCTGCGCGGCGCGCGCGCGTCGCTGGCCAATCCGGCGACGCTGCCGCGGTCATTCCGGAATTGAGGTCGTGCAGGCTTTCGGGCCTTCGCGAGGTTAC
>CAWBZK010000020.1:0-71796 GCA_963793255.1 uncultured Acidobacteriota bacterium | reverse complement strand
AAGATGCAGCGTGAAACCACGACGGCGTTCCACATGGCCACGATGACGGTCTGGCTCGGGCGCGCGAGCACGTTCACCTCGCATGCCCTGACGTTCGGCGGCCGGATCGCACGGAACGACATCTCGGCAGTGCTCGACGGCGAAGGCGCGGAGTGCACCCTGAACGGCCTGTACGTGGCGAACGGCGATCATCTGGTGGACACCCACACGACGATCGACCACGCCAAGCCGCATTGCCCGAGCCACGAGGTCTACAAAGGGATCCTGGCGGGCCGTGCGCGCGCCGTCTTCAACGGCAAGATCCTGGTGCGCGAGGACGCGCAGAAGACCGACGCCAAGCAGACCAACCGCGCGCTGCTTCTGAGCGACGAGGCGCAGGTCAACACCAAGCCTCAGCTCGAAATTTTTGCCGACGACGTGAAGTGCACCCACGGCGCGGCGATCGGTCAGCTCGACGAGGACGCGATGTTCTATCTGCGCGCGCGGGGCATCGACGACTGGTCAGCCCGCGTCATGCTGATTCACGCGTTCGCGGGCGATCTGCTGGACCGCATCAGCGCCGAGTCGGTCCGGACTACGGCCATGAAAGCCGTGGAGCAAAAGCTGGCGATTGGGTAGTTCCATGGCTTCGTCCGCAACCACGTTCGACGTCACCGCGCATCCGGGCGGATTTCCCCGTCCTGCACCAGCTCGTACACGGACATCCGCTCGTCTATCTCGACAACGCGGCCACGTCACAGAAGCCGTCGGTGGTGCTCGACACGATTCGCCACTACTACGAGCTCGACAACGCCAACGTCCATCGGGGCGTCCATGCGTTGAGCGGACGCGCGACCGACGCGTACGAGGCGGCGCGGGAACGCGTGCGCGCGTTCATGAATGCCGCGTCGATCCGCGAGATCGTGTTCACGAGAAACGCGACCGAATCGATCAATCTGGTGGCGCGGTCGTGGGGCGACGAGAACCTCCGTGCCGGCGACGAAGTGCTCATCACGACGATGGAGCACCACTCCAACATCGTGCCGTGGCAGCAGGTCTGCGGCAGGACCGGTGCCGTGCTGCGCGTCGTGCCGATGGACGATCGCGGCGAGCTCGTGATGGAGGAGTTCGAACGGCTCCTCACGCCGAGAACGAAGATGGTGGCGGTCGTCCACGCGTCGAATGCGCTGGGCACGGTGAACCCTGTCGATCAGATCATTCGGATGGCGCACGACGTAGGCGCCAAGGTGCTCGTCGACGGCTCGCAGGCGGTCCATCATCTGCGGACGGACGTGCGGGCGCTCGACGCTGATTTCTACGCCTTTACGGGCCACAAGATCTACGGGCCGACTGGGATCGGCATCCTGTACGGGAAGGAAGCCCTCCTCGATGCGATGCCGCCGTTTCTGGGCGGCGGCGACATGATTCGCACGGTGACGCTCGAGGAGAGCACCTGGAACGACCTCCCGTACAAGTTCGAGGCGGGTACGCCGCACATCGCCGGCGCGATCGGCCTTGGGCGCGCTATCGAGTACCTGGAGGGCGTGGGCTTCGAGGCCGTCCAGGCCCATGAGGCCGCACTGCTCGCCAAGGCCACCGCCGCGCTCAGCGCGATCGACGGTGTTCGCCTCATCGGCACCGCACGCCACAAAGTCGCTGTCGTTTCATTCATCATCGACGGTGTCCACCCTCACGATGTCGGCACGATCGTCGATCGTGAAGGCGTGGCGATCCGCACCGGACATCACTGCGCGCAGCCAGTCATGGATCGGCTGGGCATTCCGGCGACCGCCCGCGCCTCGTTCGCGATCTACAACACCCTCGAAGAGATCGATGTGCTCGCGGCGGCCGTCACGCGGGCCCGCACGCTGCTGGGGTAGCCACAATGGGCATGTTTTCGTTCCTGAAGAGTAAAGACGATCCCGCGGAGGCGCCGTCGCCGGAGCGCGCCAACGAGGTTGTCGCGGAAGTCACGACGATGGCCGGCGGAGACGATCTGCCGTTCAGCGTACCCGAGGGCCTGAACATCGACGCGCTGACCACTCCGGTGCCGTCGGCGTCCGAGACGCCGCAGATCGGGCCGGTGGACGCGGCGAAGACCGCTGAACTGCAGCCGAAAATCGTCGAGGTCATCAAGACCGTGTTCGACCCCGAGATTCCCGTGGACATCTACGAGCTCGGGTTGATTTACGACATTCTCGTGGATTCGGACCGCCGTGTGCTCGTCAAGATGACGCTCACGAGCCCCGCCTGTCCTTCGGCGCAGCAGATTCCGAGCGAAGTCCGGTACAAGATCAAGGCGCTGCCCGAAGTGACAGACGCCTGGGTCGAGATCGTCTGGGAACCGCCTTGGGGCAAAGAGCGGATGTCAGAGACGGCGAAGCTCTCGTTGGGATTCTTTTGATGGCTTGAGGCTTGTGACTTGAGGCTTGGGTTCTACCAGGCCTCACGTCCCAAGACCCAAGTCCCAAGCCAATGTCTGACTTATCTGACCTCTATCAAGAGCTGATCCTCGACCACAACAAGCGGCCCCGGAACTGGGGGACGCTCGAGGGCGCGAACCGCGAAGCGAAGGGGCACAACCCGCTCTGCGGCGATCGGCTGACCGTGTTCCTGAAGCTCGCCGACGATCGTATCGAGGACATCCGGTTCGAAGGATCGGGCTGCGCGATCTCCAAGGCCTCCGCGTCGCTCATGACCGAGGCCGTCAAGGGCCGGACGATTTCCGAAGTGAACGGGATCTTCCAGCGCTTTCAGGCGATGATCACGTCTCCACTCGATCAGCCCTCAGGGGATGCGTCGCTCGGCAAGCTCATGGTGCTCGGCGGGGTTCGCGAGTTTCCCGTGAGGATCAAGTGCGCGAGTCTGCCGTGGCACACGCTCAAAGCGGCCATCGCGGCGTCGCCCACCGTGGCCGTCACCGAATAGCCCGACGGCTCAGCCCGCCGGTTCCACCAGGGCGAGTGCTCCTGCCGCTGCCGTCTCCAGCCACTCCGGCGACGCGACCGTGCTCCGGCTGATGTCGCTGAAAGCTCGATCGAACAGCAACAGCCGAAGGATCGTGGCGACGGTGTCGGCGTTCTCCGGGACGAAGGGCATGCCGGCTGTCGCGCGCCGGTACGACGCGAGCAACGCGTGGGCGGAGCCCGCGACCCACCATTGTGCCCACGCGGCCAGCCGGTCCCGATCAGCCGGTGACGTCGCCGGTCGGCCGGTGAGCGCGCGCGTGGCGGCATTCTGGAGCGACCACAACAGACTGGCCAGGTCGACGAGCGGCGTCTGGAGTCGTCGCCGCCTCTCCGGTGACTTCGTCGAATTCTCAGCCGGGCCGATGAACAGGACGTCACCTTCGTAGATCAGCACGTGAGCGAGGTCGAGCGTGCCGTGCACCCTGCTCATGGCAAGTCCGGGTGGAACGGCCGAGCGCGACGCCTGAACGCCCGTCAGGAACCGATCGTGATGGGCGACGAGCTGATCGGCGATTCCTTTCGCCGCGTCACTCGGCGCCGGTTGCGATGTCACCGCCGCCAGTGCGTGCTCCAAGGCTTTCGCGGCTCGCTCTGCGAGCCGATCGAGATGGTCCGCGTCGAAGACCGCGTCGGCCAGAGACGATGCCACGCCGATCCGCCCGAAGGCCGCGTGCATTTCAGCCAGCCGTTGCCCAATCGCCGCGGCAAGACCCGCGAAGGTGCCGAGCGTCTCCTCGACGCCAGGCGGTGGAACCTCGACCCAGGACGATGCAAGCGGTCCGGGTCGCTGCGCCGGCGGGTCGGTTGTCATTGCCGTGTCGAAGAAACGCGAGAGATCGTCGAGCGAGTGACGCCACGCATCGGATTGATGCGGGAGGTACGTCGTCAGAAGTGCCGCGGGGAGGCGCTCACCAGCGGCATCCACGTAATCGAGGCTCGCGACGGCTGACGGCACGCGCGTGAAGCCGGCCTGCTTTGTCAGGAGGGTCAGCGATTCGAGCTCGGGACTTGGACCCGGCCACGCGCGCCATTCCGCTTCGAGCATCAGACGTTCACCGAACGACGCGTGCGACTGGAAGCGGGTCGTGTCCAGCGGCGCCGGCGGAATGTCGTCGACAGTTCGAGGTGATCCGATTGCCTCGAGTCCATCGAAGCGGGTCGGGAGGAGGCGACCGACCCGCAGCCTGACTTCCTGCTCGGCGAGCATGACGTTCCCGACTGCCCGCCCGAGCGTGCCATCGAGGCGCGTGTGCATGACGCCTTTGCGCGCCCCTCCAATCGCGACGATGACCGCGTCCGGTGTCTCGCGCGTGATCGCGGCGGCACGTTCCCCTCCGGTCACGGCGACTGGCAGGATGTACCGGGCATCGACGCCATCAGCGAACCCGGCGGTCAGCACCACGACGAACACGGGCTCCTCGCCGTTCTGCAGCGTTCCCCAGTCCGAGACCGTGACGCGTGTGAGCGGGGCCGCCCGGCGTTCGAACCACGGCTGACGCTGGAGGAAGCCCGCCAGATGCCGGCGCTCCAACAGCGTTCGGATGCTTCCGTCGAAAATCTTCCACCACTCTGGACCGACGAGCAGCGGAGATTGCTCGGGATCGAGCTCGACCGGGGTCGTCACCGGTCCTCTGATCAGGTTGGACGGCGCCTCGCGCTGCAGGCGAAGCCAGTAGAACGCGAAAGGTCCGAGGGTGAGGATGTACGGCGCGTCGGTGATGCGCGGCAGGTCCACGCCGCCGGTCATCTCAATCGGCACCAGCCCTGCGAGACGCGCGAGGTCCAGCGAAACGGCCTGCACCGTTCGCGAGAGGTTCGCGACCACGAGGACGGGGTCATCGGCTTCGAAGCGGCGGATGAACGCGAGGACGCGACGGTTTGCCGGCCTCAGCAATTCGAGCGTTCCACGGCCGAACGTCGCCACGTGCCGCTGCCGGAGGCTGACGATGCGACGCATCCAGGCGAGCAGAGAATGCGGCGACCGGTCCTGTGCCTCGACGTTGACCGCGCCGAACCCGTAAATCGAGTCCATGATCGGCGGGGCATAGAGACGAGCTGGGTCGGCGCGCGAAAAGCCGCCATTGCGGTCGGCATTCCACTGCATCGGCGTGCGTACGCCGTTCCGATCGCCGAGGTAGACGTTGTCGCCCATGCCCAATTCGTCGCCGTAGTAGAGGACCGGTGTGCCGGGAAGCGAGAGCAACAACCCCGTCAGCAGCTCAATACGGGGCCGGCTGTTCTCCATCAGCGGCGCGAGGCGCCGGCGGATGCCCGCGTTCAGCCGCATCTGCGGGTCGGCGGCGTACGCCTGGTACATGTAGTCGCGTTCGTCGTCGCTCACCATCTCGAGCGTCAGCTCGTCGTGGTTGCGGAGGAAAATCGCCCACTGGCAGATGTCAGGAATCTCCGGCATCTGGTAGAGGATCTCGGAGATCGGATGGCGGTCTTCCTGCCGGAGTGCCATGTACAGGCGCGGCATGAGCGGGAAATGGAACGCCATGTGACATTCGTCGCCATCGCCGAAATACGCGCGGACGTCAGAGGGCCACTGATTGGCTTCGGCAAGCAGCATGCGGCCCGGATGACGGCTGTCGAGCTCGCGCCGGATGGTTTTCAGGACCGCGTGTGTCTCCGGCAGGTTCGCGCACTGCGTGCCTTCGCGCTCGACGAGATAGGGCACCGCATCGAGTCGCATCCCGTCGACGCCCATGTCGAGCCAGAAGCGCATCACGCGCAGCACGGCCTTCGTGACCATCGGGTTGTCGAAGTTCAGATCCGGCTGGTGGTGAAAGAACCGGTGCCAGAAATACTGGTTGGCAACCGGATCCCACGTCCAGTTCGATCGCTCGGTGTCCTTGAAGACGATCGGCACCCCCGTGTACTTCTGGTCGGTGTCGCTCCAGACATAGAAGTCGCGTTTCGACGTGCCCCGTGCCGCCCGGCGCGCCGCCTGAAACCACGGATGCTGATCGGAGGTGTGGTTGATCACGAGCTCGGTGATGACCCGAAGCCCGCGATCGTGCGCCGCGTTCATGAACGCCAGGAAGTCGCGTCGCGTACCGTAGCTCGGATGAACGTCACGGTAATCCGCGATGTCATAGCCGTCGTCTCGAAGCGGCGACGGGTAGAACGGCTGCACCCAGATGGCCGTCACGCCGAGTGACTGGATGTAATCCAGTTTCTGCGTCAGCCCGCGGAAGTCGCCGACGCCGTCGTCGTTGCTGTCGAAGAATCCGCGGACGTGGAGTTGGTAGATGACCGCGTCGCGGTACCACGTCGGGTTCTCGAACTGCTGCTGCGCATCGATCGGGGTAGGGGAGGCACCGCCGGTCGAGGTGGTCGACCCTTGCATGCGTGACACCTCTTCGAGGTCATAATACTTGGATGGCGCGGGCGCCCGTCTACCTCGATTACCACGCCACGACGCCCGTCGACCCGCGCGTGCTCGACGCGATGCTGCCGTACTTCACCCGGGACTTCGGCAATGCGGCGTCGTCCACGCACGCCTGGGGCTGGCGCGCGCGCGACGCCGTCGAGGCCGCGCGACGCGAGGTCGCGGCGCTGATCGGCGCGCAGCCGCGCGAAATCGTCTTTACCGGGGGCGCCACCGAGTCGAACAACATGGCGATTCACGGCGTGACCACGACCGCGCCGTCGTCTCGCCGTCACATCATCGTGTCCGCGATCGAGCACAAGTCCGTGCTCGAGCCCGCGCAGCATCTGACCGCCGGAGGCTGGCGGGTCACCGTCGCACCAGTCCACCATGACGGCCGGATCGACCTCGATGCGCTTGCGGGAACGATAGGTGACGATACGGCGCTCGTCAGCGTGATGGCCGCGAACAACGAGATCGGCGTCCTCCAGCCGCTGGCCGAGATTGCCGCGCTCGCGCACGCGCGCGGGAGTTTGCTTCACGTGGACGCCGCGCAGGCCGCCGGTAAGGTGCCGATTGACGTGCACAAGGACGGCATTGACCTGCTCTCGCTCACCGCCCACAAGATGTACGGACCGAAGGGTGCCGGAGCGCTATTTGTTCGTAAGCGGCTCGAGATTTCGGCGCTCGTCACCGGTGGCGGCCACGAACACGGTCTCCGTGCCGGGACCATGAACGTGCCTGGCATCGTGGGTCTCGGACGCGCCTGCGCCATCTGCCGGGAGGAAATGCCGGCCGAAGCGAGCCGCCTGGGCCGGTTGCGTGATCGTCTGCTGGCCGGACTCCGGGCCGGTCTGGATGGTCTGACCGTGAACGGATCGCTCGAGCACCGGCTCCCGAACAACCTGCACGTGAGCTTCGACGCGGTCGACGGTGAGTCCCTGCTCGTCGGGATCAGCGACATCGCCGTGTCGTCGAGTTCGGCGTGCACGTCCGCCTCGGGTACCCCCTCTCATGTGCTGAGCGCCATCATGCACAGCGATCCGGTACCATCGGCATCCATCCGTTTCGGACTTGGCAGATTTACCACCGACGATGACATCGAGTACGCGATTGAGAAGTTCGTAGCGGTTGTTCGACATCTTCGCAACATGGCGCCTGTCTAGCATTGGTTCGCGCGCGGTTCCCGTCGCACGTAGCATTGGTTCGAAAAGGCCATCCCCGGCAGCAGTGAACGCAGGACTCTGAGGCTCTTTCTTGGCGTGTTCCTCCCACGCGCCGGACGGCTGACCTCCAGCCGCACGCGAGGAATTGAATGACGAACGGACTTCAGGAACGGTGGGGACGCGAGACGCGACTGCTCGTCTTGATCGTCGTCGTATCGCTGGCCGTGTTGCTCGTACTCGCGCGGTTTCGATTTCCCGCCGCCACGCTCGACGTGGCGCCACCGGCACCCAGCCCGCTTGCGAACCTGGTGAGCCGGGCCGCATTCGAGGAGCTGTCGGAGGCCATGGCCTCGACCGCGAGTCGGATCGCTCCCAGGGTGGTCGTAGTCCGAATCGGACCGGCGCGTTCGGCTGCGCCTGCCCGCGGCGGGGGCCGGGGCCCGGCCGACCATCAGCCGAACGCATCCAGGCTCGTGCTCGGCCTGCGGGTCCGTCCGGATCTGGCGCTGGTCCGTGTGCCAGCCGGCATGATCCCGACCGAGTTCGCCGACTCGTCCCAGCCGGTCGAGATCGTCGGCGCCGACTCGAAGCGTGAGATCGCGCTGATCCGGCTGCCCGCGTTGGCGGACGGCGTCATCGAAACGCCGTCGGAGGCGTTCTCGGGATTCGCGTATTTGGGCGAGGCGACGGCCACGATGGACGGCCCCACGCTGCAACCCGTGTTCATTGGCCGGACCGGGACGCGGCAGCACGAGCGATGGCCGGCCGCGCTCACCGGCGTGGACAACGTGAACGTCGCTGACGGATCGCTGCTTTTCACGATTGAAGGGCGGCTGATCGGTCTCGTCGTCCGCGACGCGGCCGGCGCCGCCGTCGTGCCGCCATCCGTGATCGAGACTGCGGTGCTCGATCTCCTCTCGGGGCCGGGTGGCGCTTCGTGACGCCGCAGACCCGTGACGTCCGCCGCCGCGAGCTCGGCGGCCAGGATCCCATTGACCGCCGGCTGGGCGTGCCGCCGCCTTCGCCCCTGACGTGGCTGCTCTCACTCTTGAGGACGCGATCGGCGCTCGGCTTTGCGCCGTCACTCACGCCCGCCGTGATTTTTCTGCCGGTGGGCGCGCTTCTCGGACCGCAGGCCTTGGGTCTCATTCCACCGGAGCTCCTCAGGGGACTGGATCTCGCCGTGTCACTCGCGCTCGCCGTGCTGGGTGTGCTCGTCGGCACAGCTCTCGGACGCGAAATCCGATCGGCCACCCGCCTGTTCATTGCGGCGAGCCTCGAGAGCCTCGTGACCATTGCGGCCGTGGCGTCGGCGACTGTGTACTTCGTCCACATGACGGAGATGCCGATGGCCGCGCCGGTGGTGGCCCTCGCCATCGCGCTTGGTCTCTGCGCCTCCGCCTCGTCGGCGACTTCGGCTGATCCGGACTCCGAGCCCGTCGCCGAAGTTGCCACACGTGTCGCCGACCTCGATGACGTGCTGCCGATCGTCCTGGGGATGGGCGCGTTTCTCCTGCTTTCCGAACCGGACGAGCACAACCCGTGGGCGTACGGCGCCGCGCCACGTGCTCATCGGCATGACGGTCGGCTTCATTGGCTGGTTGCTCTTCGAGCGTGCCGAGTCTGGCGCGGAGCGCGCGGTCTACGTGCTCGGGGCGCTCGCGCTTGCCGGCGGCGCGGCCTCCTATCTCGGTGTGTCGCCGCTCGGTGTGGGGCTCGTGGCGGGCCTGACCTGGACGGTGGCGCCCGGTGCGGCCGACCGGATCGTTCAAGCCGACCTTCAGAAGGTGCAGCACCCCGTCGTTGTTCTGCTGCTCGTGACGGCCGGTGCGATGACGGTGCCCTCGATCTCCGCGTTGTGGCTGCTCACGCCGTACCTCTTGTTCCGTCTCTCGGGCAAAGTCGTCGGTGCGTGGCTGTCGTCCCGATTCGTTGACGTCGGGGCGGCCGACCTCGCGGCCTATCTCATGTCTCCGGGTGTCCTCGCGGTGGCCTTCGCGCTCAACTTCCGCCAGATGTTGCCCGCCTCGGCCGGCGACACGCTGCTGGCCACCGTGGCCATCGGCACGGCGGCCTTCGAGGTGTTCGCGTTGGCGGTGGTCCCGCACTGGCGGCGTGGAGCGCACGTGTGAGGCGACTGGCGGCGCTAGCCGTCACGGTAGGTCTCGCGTGGTTCATCGTCGCGCGCGTTGGCGCGAGCCATGGTGGCGATGCGACGCTTGGCGCTTGGTGTCGCGCTCATCGCCGCCGCAATCGTCGGCTGGCTCTGCGAGTTCATCCAGCTGCCGCGCATCACCGGGTACCTGACGTTCGGCCTCGTCTGCGGTCCCTCGCTCGCCAACATCATCACGAGCGTCATGGCGCGCGACCTTCAGGTCGCGAGCAGCTTTGCCGTCGTGGTCGTTGCCGTGATCGCCGGCCTGCACCTCAACGTCCGCCGCTTGCGTCCGCGCCTTGCGGCCGTAGCTGGTCTCGCTGGCGTGACGATGATCGGCGCGTGGCTGACGCTGGGCATCGCGCTCTACCTTCTGTGGCCGCTCCTGCCGATTGCCCCTGACCTGACGGGTGGCGAGCGGGCGGCCGCCGCAACGCTGACGGCGATGCTGCTCGTTGGCGCCTCGCCTGCCGTCACGATCGCCGTGATCGCGGAAGGCCGTGCGCGCGGTCCACTCGCGGACCTGGCGACGGAAGTCGTCGTGTTCATGGAGATCGCCGTGGTCGTGCTCTTCGCGGTCAGCCAGAGCACCGGACGCGCGGTGTTCGGTGCAGCGGCGGTGCCGGCGATCGATGTCATCGGCATCACCTTGTGGGCGCTTGCGGGATCCATCGCGTTCGGCGCGGCGTGCGGCGCCTTGTTCACGCTGTATCTGCAGGTCGTCGGCCGCGAGATCACGGTCGTGCTCCTCGTGCTGTGCGGCGTCGTGACGGGCTTCGCGGCGCCGCTCGGGTTCGAGCCCTTTCTGGCTGGCCTGGCGGCCGGTCTGGTCATTCAGAACATCCGGCCCGCCGCCGGTGACGTGCTGCACGACGCGGCCGAGCAGGGCGCGATGCCTGCACTCGTCCTCTTCTTTGCGGCGACCGGCGCGTCGATGCACGTCGAGGCCCTGGCGACGGTCGGATTGATCGCCGTGGCGTTGTCGGCCTTGCGCATTCTCGCTGTTCGCACGAGTATTCGCGCGGCCGTGCGTGTGACCGGGGGTGACTGGCCCGGATCCGACCTGCTCTGGCGGGCGCTGTTGCCGACGGCGGGCACGACCCTCGGCCTCGTCACGCTGGCGGTGCGGGAACTGCCTGATTGGGGGCTCAGGCTTCAGGCGTTGATTGTTGCCGTCGTCGCGATCAATCAGCTCATTGGTCCGATCATCTTCCGCGCCGCGCTGGTGCAGGCTCGCGAGATCGGACGCGCGACCGGCAACCTGGTCGTCGTCTCGAACCGCGAGCCCTGGGCGCATGAACGTGGAGACGACGGCGTGATTCGGGCACGGCCCACGCCCGGTGGCGTGTCCGTCGCGCTCGACGCGTTGATGCGGGAACGGGGAGGGGTCTGGATCGCGCACGGCGCCGGCAACGCGGATCGCGAGGTCGTCGATCAGGACAATTCAGTCGAAGTGCCGCCTGACAGTCCGGCCTACCGCCTGCGCCGGCTGTGGCTGACGCCATACCAGGAAGAGCACTACTACGCCGGGTTTGCGAACAGCGCGCTCTGGCCGCTCTGTCACCAGGCGCACGTGCGGCCGCAGTTCAAGGAAGAAGACTGGAAGGCCTACCAGAACGTCAATCGGCTGTTCGCGCGCGACGCCGCGATTGAAGCGCCACCGGACGCCTCGGTCTTCCTCAACGACTATCACCTGGCGCTCGTGGCGAAATATCTCCGCGAGCGGCGGCCGCACCTGCGGATGGCGCTGTTCTGGCACATCCCATGGCCGGACATCGATCGGCTCCGCATCTGTCCCTGGCGCAAGGAGATCCTCGAGGGCCTCGTCGCCAATGACTTGATCGCGTTTCAGCTGCCGCGTGACCAGCGCAACTTCCTCAATGCCGTGAGCGAGGAGCTCGGCGCTTCGGTCTCAGGCGAGGCCGTGTACCTGGGCAGTCATCCCGTCCGCGTTGTCGCGATCCCGATCGGCGCAGACTTCGATCGCATCAGCTCGATCTTGCAGGAGTCGTCGCTGCAGGACCGGATGGAGGAAATCCGGCGGGAGCTCGGCCTTGGAGACAAGGTCGTCGGCGTCGGCGTCGACCGACTCGACTACACGAAGGGCATTCCTGAGCGGATCGGAGCGATTGCCGCGTTCCTCGAGGAACGCCCGGATCTCGTGGGCCGGTTCGTGTTCGTGCAGATTGGCGTGGCGTCGCGGAGCGAAGTGCCGGGCTACGCCGAGATTTCCGCCGAGATCGACGGGCTGGTCGACGAGGTCAATCGGAAGTTTGCCGGATCGGACAGCGCCGGCCCGATCCTCTACGTCAAGAAGAGCTTCGAGCTCCCTGACCTCGTCGCGCTGTATCGGCTTGCGGACTTCTGCATCGTGTCGTCCCTTCACGACGGCATGAACCTGGTCGCGAAGGAGTTCGTCGCGGCGCGCGATGACCTGGACGGTGTCCTGATTTTGAGCGAGCTCGCCGGCGCGTCCGAGGAGTTGTCGGAGGCGCTGTTGATCAATCCCTACGACGAACGCGCGTTTGCGACCGCCATCAAGCGCGCGATCGAGATGCCGCAGTGGGAGCGCCGCCGCCGGATGCAGGCGTTGAGGCGGCGGGTGGCGGGCCGTGATGTGCTCGCATGGGCGTCGGACATTCTCAACAGGCTGGAACGCCGGAAAGGTACGGGCTTTCTCTCTGGGTAGTCACCACAGAACGGGCAGGGGAAACTACGCATCCTCTCTCGAGGTTGCCACCGAGATTCATCGGGATACGCGAGGGCGGCATCTGCTGCTCTTGACGGACTTCGACGGCACGTTGTCGGAGATCGCGCCGAGACCCGACGAGGCGGTCGTGACCGATGCCGTGCGGGGCGGGATCGACAACCTCAGTCGTCTCGAGTCCGTCACGTTCGGCGTCGTCAGCGGGCGCGGGCTCGACAACGTGCGCGACCGCGTCGGTCCGGTCGCCGAGTTCGTCGCCGGTGTCCACGGTCTCGAAATCGAAGGGCCCGGGCGTTCGCTACCACCATGAGGCGCTCGACGGCGTGGCGCCGATCCTCGCCGGAATTCTCGCGACAGCCGAGCGTGAAATGGCGTGGTGTCAGGGGCTGCTGCTCGAAGACAAGACGTTCGCCATTACCTGCCACACGCGCACGGTGCCGCCGCAGTTCGTCAAGCGCGCGCTGAAGGAGTTCCAATCGATCGCCCAGCCGCAGATTGACGCGAAAGTCCTGAAGACGCAGACGGGCGCAGACACACTCGAGTTGCTGCCGGCCGTGGACTGGAACAAGGGACGGGCCACCGAGTGGATTCGGTCGAAAGTCCACCCGCCACACGACGAGGCGGTGGTGATCCTGTATCTCGGCGACGACCGGACGGACGAAGACGCGTTCGCGGCGCTGGGAAAGGGCGACATCGCGGTGGGCGTGGGTGATCGGCCGCACGCGAACCTGCTCGACTGGCGGCTCGCGGGCCCGGCCTCGGTCGGCCGACTCCTTGGTTTCCTCGCGCGCTTTCGGGCCGAAGACGGAGATCACGCCTGATGTGAAAGACTATCGGGCGCGCATCAGCGCGCCGCGCGATCGGAGTGGGCATTGGGGCCCTCGAGAGCGCGCGTGGAGTCCGCGCCCTCGACAAAGCTCGGGGCGTCCGAACTGCTCGAAGGACGGGGGCGAAGCCCCCGGTGTATTCATGAAGATTACGGTCGCTCACAGTCCCGACTCCGACGACGCCTTCATGTTCTATGGTCTGGCGTCCGGCGCCGTGCACGTCGAAGGTATCGACGTCGAACAGGTGCTCTCCGATATCGAGACGCTCAACCGCGCGGCGTTTGCCGGGCAGTACGAAGTCACCGCCGTGTCGTTCCATGCGTATGCGCACTTGATGGATCGGTACGCGCTGCTGCCCCACGGCGCGAGCATGGGCGACCGCTACGGTCCAATGCTCGTCGCCCGGCAGCCACGGCCGGCGGCCGGGCCCGTGTCCCTCAAGGGCATGCGGATTGCCATTCCTGGCCGTCTGACTTCCGCGTTTCTGACTTTGCAGCTCTTCGATCCGTCGTTCGAGCCCGAGGTCGTGCCGTTCGATCAGATCGATCGCGCAGTGCTCGAAGGCCGCGTGGACGCGGGTCTGCTGATTCACGAAGGGCAGCTGACCTACGCGTCCGAAGGCCTGCACAAGATCGTGGATCTCGGCGAATGGTGGTTCGAGCGCACGAACGGCCTTCCGCTGCCGCTTGGTGGCAACGTCATCCGTCGCGATCTCGGCCCGGACCTGATGTCGCGCGTCTCGAAGATGCTGCACGACAGCATCGCGCACGCGCTGAACAATCGTGCCGATGCGGTCGAGTACGCCCAGCAGTACGGCCGCGGCCTCGATCGCGAATCCACCGATCAGTTCGTGGGCATGTACGTCAACGCGCTGACGCTCGACTACGGTGAGCGCGGCCGCGCCGCGCTCGAGCGGTTCTTCGGCGAGGCCTACGAGAAAGGCCTGATCCCCAACAAAGTGCCGGTCGAGTTCGTGTGACGCCTACTTCGCTGCTTCCACGCCAGGATGGATGATGCCGGCCAGGATGCGTGCGGCATCGACGACGCGCGGCCCGGGAATGAACAACCGGTCGTCCGCGACCATGTAGACGCGATTCGTGCGCACCGCCGGCAGGGCCGGGAGCGTGCGCCAGACCGCCTGCTCACGGGCCGTCGCTGACGTGTC
Organism: uncultured Acidobacteriota bacterium; assembly: GCA_963793255.1. GTDB lineage: Bacteria > Acidobacteriota > Vicinamibacteria > Vicinamibacterales > SCN-69-37 > CAVTYZ01. The sequence goes on along the minus strand of CAWBZK010000020.1, from coordinate 57,455 downwards.
CCAGCTCGATTGGTGGGTCTCGATGATGACCTCTGGCGCGCGCGCGAGCATGGCTTCGGACGAGACCTGCATGCTCTCCCGCTTCACGTCGGCAAACGCATTCTGACCGCCAGCCGTTTCGACGAGGTCGTGGAGGAACCCGACGCCCGCGCTGACGAACATGTTGCGGAGTGTCCCGGCATCCCGCCCGAAGATCAGCGCGACACGGGGCCGCGGCCGTCCAGCGACCGACCGGCGCACTCCTTCGAGATTGGTTTGAACGTCGCGAGCCAGTCGCGCGGACTCTGTCGCGCGGCCGACGCGTTCCCCGAGCGATGAGATGGTCGTGCCGACGTCGGCCAACCCGGCGTGGCGATAGACGAACGTCGGAACGCCGACTCGCTGCGAGGCGCGCGATGAGGTCGGTCTGGCTGACGTAGACGACCACGAGATCGGGCTTGCAGCGACAGGATGCGCTCGAAGTCCGGATTCAGAAGCGCGCCGACTCGTGTCTTCTTCGCGGCCTCGGGCGGATACGTGTCGAAGCTCGACACGCCGACGACCTGGTCACCGGCACCGATGGCGAAGAGCATCTCCGTCACCGCGGGGATCAGGCTGATGACTCGAGACGGTCGTGACGGTGGTGCCTGCGCGCCGACCACGACCAGCGCGCATACAAAAGCCGCAAGCCTCAAACCCCAAGCCAGTCCCGTCATCGTCGTCTCAAGAGTAGCCACAGAAAGAACGGACCGCCAATGACCGCGGTGATGATGCCGACGGGCAATTCGAGCGGCGCCATGATGGTTCGCGCGACGACGTCGCAGCCGACGAGAAATGCCGCACCGAAGAACGTCGAGGCGGGTAACACGACCCGATGGTCGGCGCCGACAACGAGCCGGACGAGGTGCGGCACGATAATGCCGACGAAGCCAATCGGGCCACCGACCGATACGGCGGCGCCAGTCGCCACCGACCCGCTGAAGAAGGCGACACGCTGGGCGCGCCGCGTATCGAGCCCACGGCTCGTTGCCGCTTCCTCGCCCAGGCTGAGCAGGTTCAGGGGACGGGCGAGCCAGGCGAAGGCCGCGAGCGACGCGACGACGAACGGCAATGCCGCAAGGAGTGGCGCGTAGCCGGCGACGTCGAGGTTGCCCATGAGCCACCGCAACGCGCGGAAGGTGTCTGCGAAATTGCTGAGGTACTGAACGAAGAGAATCAGGGCCGAGAAAAATGCATTGAGCGTGACGCCGGACAGGAGGAGCACCGTCGTCGACAGTCCACGATGACGGGCAGTGGCGAGCGCGTACACCACCAGCACGGCGATGCCTGCGCCGGCCAGGCTTGCGCCGGCCGAACCGCCGATCGGCCAGGCGGCGCCGAACGTGATCGCAATCATCGCGCCGAGGGCTGCGCCCGCCGACACGCCCAGCGTGTACGGCGATGCCAGAGGATTCTGCAGCAGTCCCTGAAAGACCACCCCCGCGGCGGCCAGAACGCCGCCCACCATGGCGGCCGCCAGCGTGCGCGGCAACCGGGCGAGGAAAAAGATCTGCGCGTCAACGTTATCCGCAAACGGCTGGCTTGTGCTGAAGACATTTGCGATCGAGAGCGGCGTCGAGCCGACGAAGGGCGCCGCGAATACCGCGAGGAGCATGCCGACGAACGACAGCACCACAACGGGAACACGGCGGCGAAGAGGGGATTCCACGGTCACGCCATGGCCCGCGCCACAAGATGCTCATCCACGCCGTACAGCCGGCCGACGAGATTGGCCGTCAGCACGTCCTCAGGCGAGCCAGTCGCCAACACGCGACCATTGGCCAGCATGACGACGTTCGTGCAGATCGACGAGGCGAGGCGGAGGTCGTGTGTCGAGAGAACGATCGTGATGCCGCGGTCGCGGTTGAGCCGGCGAAGGAGTGCGGCCAACTCGAGCTGATAACGAAGGTCGAGTGAAGCCGTCGGCTCGTCCATGAACAGAATCGGTCGGGTCTCGCCTTGTGAGGTGTCGTTCGTGTAGCGCTCGTCCAGTTGTGCGAGCGCCGACGCGATGATCACGCGCTGGCGCTCCCCGCCGCTGAGTTGCGTGAACGGACGCGCGGCCAGATCGCGCGTGCCGGTGGATTCGAGCGCGTCCAGCGCGCAGCGGATGTCGTCGGGGCCCTCGATCTCGAACGCGCCGAGACGCGGATAGCGCCCCATGAGCACGATCTCGAGCGCGGTGTAGTCGAACGCGAGGTGCGTGTCCTGCGGCACCACCGCGATGCGGCGTGCGACGGTCGCGCGTGGCAGCTGGCCAAGCGATACCTCGTCAAGCGTGATGTCGCCGTGACTGGCCCGCAGGGCCCCAGATAGCAGCTTGATCAGCGTGGTCTTGCCAGACCCGTTCGGACCGAGCACAGCGACGACCGATCCCGAGTCCACCGAGAGGGACACGCCATCGACGGCGCGTATTTGACCGTCCCGGCCATAGCTGAACGACAGGTTGGTGGCCGCGAGCAGCACAGCGGCGGATTATGTCAAAATCGGCTGGAAATCCGCCGTGCGATCACGCCTTCACTCGATCGGTCTCGCAGACATCGCCGACAAGGTCGACGCCGCGGAGCGCCTGACGCTCGAGGACGGCGTGCGTCTGTTCGAGTGTCCCGATCTGCACGCGCGTCGGCTGGCTGGCCAATCGCGAGCGCGAGAAGCGGCATGGCGGCCGAACGTTCTACAACTTCAATCTGCGGCTCGAGGCGACGAACGTCTGCGTCGCGAGCTGTCTCTTCTGCTCGTTCGCGCGTCTCAAGCCCGGCGACGCGGACGCCTACACGATGTCGCTGGATCAGGTGTTCGAGAAGCTGCGATCACGAGCCACACCAGCCGCTCACCGAGGTTCACGTCGTCAACGGCCTGCATCCCGATCTGCCGTTCAGCTACTACCTCGATCTGCTCACGCGGCTTGAAAGCGATCCGCCCGGGCATCCATCTCAAGTGTTTCACCGCCGTCGAGATCGCGTTCTTTGCCGATCTCTACGGCATGTCCGAGGAGCAGGTGCTGCGCGCGTTGATGGCGGCCGGGCTCGACTCGCTACCCGGCGGTGGTGCCGAGATCTTTGCCGAACGCGTGCGCCGCAAGATCGCCCACGACAAGGCGGACGCCGATCGGTACCTTGCGATTCATCGTCTCGCGCACCGGCTTGGGATGCGATCGAACGTGACGATGCTGTACGGGCACATCGAAACGCACGAGGAACGGGTCGACCACATGCTCCGCGCGCGCGCGCTGCAGGACGAGACCGGCGGGTTCCAGGCATTCATTCCGCTGGCCTTCCATCCCGACAACAACCAGATGCGAAAGTTGCCCGCGCCGTCGGCGATCGACACGCTGCGCGTGCACGCCGTGGCGCGGCTCGATGCTCGACAACATCCCGCACGTGAAGGCGTTCTGGATTGCGACTGGCGTCGAGGTCGCGCAGATGGCGCTCTGGTACGGCGCCGACGATCTCGACGGCACCGTGCAGGAAGAGCACATCTACCACATGGCCGGGTCGCGCACGCCCGAATCGCTGACGACGGCCGAGATTCGGCGGCTCATTCGCGCCGCCGGGCGCGAACCGGTCGAGCGGGACACGCTGTACAACGTCGCTCGAGCCGCCGGCCGCGCCGGCTCCCGAAATCATAGAAAACCTCGCGCAGGCTTGATACACTAGCCTCAGTCAAATCCCCGCCGGCAATCGCCTTGGGGGATTTGGCATTTTTCGTCTCTAGAGATTGAGAAATATTTCACAAGCTCAATTTCGTAGAGGGGGAAAACGCAAGCGATGGACGTACAGCTACTGACCGATTACGAGCGCACGCGACTGAGCGAACGGCAACCGCTGCCGGAGACCTATCTCCGTCTGCCGGAGGCCGAGCTCGATGTCCGTATCGCGGCCGCCAGGGCCGCGCTGGGCGACCGGCTCGTCATTCTCGGCCATCACTATCAGCGCGACGAAGTGATCAAGTTCGCCGATGCGATCGGCGACTCGCTGAAGCTGTCGCAGTTTGCCGCGGCGCAACACGCGGCCGAGACCGTCGTGTTCTGCGGCGTCCATTTCATGGCCGAGAGCGCGGACGTGCTGACCGCGCCCGAACAGCGCGTCATCCTTCCGGATCTCGCGGCGGGCTGCTCGATGGCCGACATGGCCGCGATCGACCAGCTCGAAGTCTGCTGGGAAGAGCTGCGCTCGCTCGGCATGACGAGCGTGATCCCTGTCACGTACATCAACTCCACCGCGGCCATCAAAGGCTTCTGCGGCGAGCACGGCGGCACCGTCTGCACCTCGAGCAACGCCGCGAAGGTCATGGCATGGGCCTGGGAGCGCGGCGAGAAGCTGCTGATGCTGCCCGACCAGCATCTCGGCCGCAACACGGCGTTTCGCATGGGCGTTCCGCTCTCCGAGATGGTCGTGTGGGATCCGGATCTGCCGTTCGGCGGCGTCGAGCGCGAGCGCCCTCGAGCGCGCGCGCCTGATTCTGTGGAAGGGCCACTGCAGCGTCCACACGCGGTTCTCGGTCCGCCACATCGAGCAGTTCCGCCAGGCGAATCCGGGCGGCAAGGTCATCGTGCACCCGGAGTGCACGTTCGACGTCGTCCAGGCGGCCGACGACTGCGGATCGACCGAGCACATCATTCGCACGGTGAAGAACAGCCCGGAGGGATCGGTCTGGGCCGTCGGAACGGAGATCCATCTCGTGAATCGTCTGGCGCGCGAGGTCGCGCCGGCGCGCACCGTGCGGACGCTCGACACGCATGGGCTGCCTGTGCTCGACCATGTTCCGCGTGTCGCCGAACCATCTGCTCTGGGTGCTCGACGGTCTCGTGGACGGCGAGGTCCACAACCGCATCGTCGTGCCCGAGCCGACGAAGACTTGGGCGCGCGTCGCCCTGCATAGAATGTTGGAAACGACTTAAGGAGTCCGGGTCATGTCACATCAGCTACCGCCGCTTCCGTACGACGCCGCCGCGCTCGAACCGCATATCGACGCGCAGACGATGCAGATTCACCATGGCAAGCATCACGCCGCCTATGTGAACAACCTGAACGCCGCGCTCGAGAAGCACGCCGGAGCTGCAGGGGAAGAGCACGGAGGACCTGATCAAGTCGCTGTCGAGCGTGCCCGAAGACATCCGGACGGCCGTGCGCAACAACGGCGGCGGTCACGTCAACCACACGATGTTCTGGCAGATCATGGGGCCCGGCAAGGGCGGCGCGCCCTCGGGCGATATCGCCGCAGGTGATCACGAACAACTTCGGCGGCTTCGACTCGTTCAAGGAACAGATGAACAAGGGCGGCGTCGGCCGTTTCGGCAGCGGCTGGGTCTGGCTTGTGCGTCAGGCGGGAAGTTCGCGATCGAGAGCACGGCCAACCAGGACAACCCGATGATGGACGGCAAGACGCCCATCCTCGGCATCGACGTCTGGGAGCACGCGTACTACCTGAAGTACCAGAACCGCCGGCCCGACTACCTCGCGGCGTGGTGGAACGTCATCAACTGGGACGAGGTCAACAAGCGCCTCAAGTAGTCGCTGCGCTCCGGATCTTCGACAGCACGGCGTTCGCAATATCTTCCAGATGGGCGCGGGCAGCCTTGCCCGCGCCGTCTTCGTCACCCGCCAGCACGCATCCGATGATCGCGTTGTGCCGCTCGAAGGATGTCTTGTGGGCGGGCTCGTACTCGTGGACTCGATGGCGGGCCCGCCGCACGTGCAGCATGATGTTGTGGTGCATCTGAGCCAGCGTCGCGTTGTTGGCGCCGCTCACGATGGCGCCGTGAAACTCGTCGTTGAGGTCGTAGTAGCGGGCGACGTCGCCGGCGGCTAGCGCCTTCTCCATCGCGTCCTGCGTCCTCACGATCGCATCGAGCGTGCCCGGCTCGCGCAGGCGCGCCACCTTGGACGCGGCGAACTGCTCGAATCCCATCAGGACCTCGAACTTGTCCGCAAGGTCGGGCGGATCGAGCGAGGTCACGACGACGCCGACGTGCGGGCGCATGCTCGACCAGTCCCTCTGCCTCCAGGATCTTGAACGCCTCCCGCAAAGGCGTCCTCGAGATGCGGAATTCCTCGCAAAGCGCAGGCTCCGGAAGCCGTTCACCCGGCTCCCAGCGATTCGAAATGATGTCGTTCCTCAGCAGCGGCACGATTTGCTCGTGGATGAGGCCCTTGCTCACCGCCCGGTTTTGAGCATTTGCCAAAATCATTCGCTGTGTCTCGGGACTGTCTCGCTGACTATAGTCGAGGCTTGGCCCAAAAAATACGATATTCAGTATACGATTTGTGTCGCGTGCGAGCACTGAAGGTCGGGATCATCGGGGGCGGCATCGGCGGCGTCGCGCTATCCGGTGCCCTGCGCAAGCACGGCATCGAGTCCCGCATCTTCGAGCGCGCACCGGCCTTCGGCGAAATCGGCGCGGGCATCCAGATGACCCCCAACGGCGTCAAGGTGCTCCGCGCGCTCGGTCTCTGGCAGTCCCTCAGCGACGTCAGCTTTCTGCCGCACAGCATCGTCGGACGCGACTGGAAAACCGCCAACATCAATTTTCGGACGCCGCTCAAGGACGAATGCCCGCGCTTGTACGGCGCGGAGTTCTTTCACGTCCATCGCGCCGATCTGCACCGCATTCTCACGACTCTCGTCGATCCGACGACCGTGCAGTGCTCGACGTCGTGCGTGTCCGTCAAACAGAACGCGCACTCTGCAACGGCAGTGTTTGGTGACGGCACGGAATTCGAGGCCGATGTGATCGTCGGGGCAGACGGCCTGCATTCGGTCGTCCGCAAGGCACTCTTCGGCGACGAGTCCCCACGCTTCACCGGGACGATGTGCTGGCGGACGGTCGTCCCGGTCCCGAACGGTGAGTTGCTCGACTATGTGAGTCCGGACTCGTCGTTCTGGCTCGGCCCGCACGGGCACGTGGTCACCTACTACGTCTCGAGCGGCCGCGCGGTGAACGTGGTGGCGATCCGCGACAGCCGGGCATGGGTTGAAGAATCGTGGAACGTGATGAGCACAAGGGAAGAAATGATCGAAGGCTTTCGAGGATGGCATGTGAACCTGCAAAAGCTCTTCAACCAGGCTGAGCACGTCGTCAAGTGGGGTCTCTTCGATCGCGATCCGATGCCGACGTGGACATCCGGGCGGGTGACGCTGCTCGGCGACGCCGCGCATCCCATGCTGCCGTTCCTTTCGCAAGGCGCGGCGATGGCGATCGAGGACGCGTTCGTGCTCGCGCGGGCCCTGGCCGGCGCGCGCGATCCGGTCTCGGCGCTCAGGCAGTACGAGCGGCATCGGATGCCGCGCACGAGCCGCGTTCAGCTCGAATCTCGCAAGCGAGGGCAGACCTACCACCAGCACTCGCCCCTCGTGAAGGCGTACCGGAATTTCGTCTACAAGGTCCGGCAAGTCATCAATCCGCAGAAGGGCGGGATCCAGGCGAACTGGGTCTACGAATACGACGCCACGACGGCGCCGCTCGCGGAGGGAACCTGACCGATGAGGGCTTGGGACGAGGCTGATTAGTGTTCTGTAATTTCGTCAATCGTCACGGAGAGGTGTCTGTATGGCCGTAGAAACCGCAACCGCATTTCGTACCGGCGAGCTGGTTCCGCTGTTCCGGAAGATGCTCGACCTCTGCAAGCTGAAGTCCTCGGAGTCGCTGGTGATTCTCACCGAGCCGACGTCCAACCAGGAGTACGCGGCCGCCGCGTACGGTGCCGCGCGTGGGATCGGCGCCGACGTCATGGTGCTGATGCTTCCGTCGGAGAAGCCGGAACAGGTGCCCGTGATCCGGGCCGGCAACGTCGCGTCGTCGATTCTTGCGTCGTCGAAGCTCGGTGTACAGGTCCTCAAGCTCGCCAGCATGGTGATCGATCTCTCGAGCGGCGGCCTGCTGCACTCGAAGGAACAGCGTCTGATTCTCGCCGCGGGCACGCGCATTCTCATGGTGCACGACCCCGTCGAGTGTCTCGAGCGCCTGTTTCCGACGCCGGAGGATCGCGTGCGCGTCGAGAAGGGCATGGCGCGCCTCCACAAGGGCAAGACGATTCGTCTCGAGTCCGACAACGGCACCAACGTCTGGTTCGACATGACCGACCGCCCGGTCATCGGCCAGTGGGGCTACACGGACGAGAAAGGCCGCTGGGATCATTGGCCCGGCGCGTTCCAGTACACGATTCCGACGGAGGGCAAGGGCGAGGGCGTGCTCGTTGTCGATCCAGGCGACATCTGGTATCCCACGAAGCGCTTCCTGACGACGCCCGTCAAGATGACGTTCGAGAAAGGCGCGGTCACGAAGATCGAAGGCGGCTTCGACGCGACCGTCATTCGCGACTACATCGAGGGCTGGCAGGATCCGGAAGGATTCGCGATCTCGCACCTCGGCTGGGGATCGCATCCGAAGGCGCTGTGGAATTCCGTGGCGTACCAGGAGCCGCTCGACATCATTGGACAGGACGGCCGCACGTTCTACGGCAACACGCTCATCGCGCTTGGTGAAAACGCGACGTTCGGCGGCAAGCACACGACCGGCTGCCACCAGGACTTCGCGCTGCGCAACCATCGCTTCTTCCTGAACGACGAGCTGATCGCGGACAAAGGCAAGATCATCCCCGAAGACCTCCGCTGACCATGCCGGACGCGGGCCGGCTCTGTCGCCGGCCCGCTCCCTTCCTCTCGATTCACAAGGATCGCGAATGACATCGCCGCCGAATGAAGGCCGATACGCGTTGGGTGACTACACCCTGCAGTCGGGTGACGTAATCGAGGACGCGTTCATCGTCTACAAGACGCACGGCACGCTCTCGCCAGCCAAAGACAACGTCATCCTGTATCCGACCAGCTACTCGGCGACGCACGCCGAGCTGGAATGGTTGATCGGCGCGAAGGGCATCCTCGACCCCACGCGGTGGTTCATCGTCATCCCGAACATGTTCGGCAGCGGTCTGTCGTCGAGCCCTTCGAACACCCCGAACTATCCGTCGCTCGTGACCTCGACCGACAACGTCCACGCCCAGCGCCGGCTGCTCCACGACGTCTTCGGCATTGAGAAGCTGGCCGGTGTGTACGGCTTTTCGATGGGCGCGCAGCAGGCCTATCACTGGGCCGCGCTCTATCCGGATGCCGTGGAACGAATCGTCGTCGTGTGCGGAAGTGCACGGACCGCTGTACACAACCAGGTCTTTCTGCTCAGCGTCGCGGCGATCCTCGAGGCCGCGCCAGAACACGTCGGGAACGGGCGTTTCTCAGCGCCGCCGACGGCGGCGCTTCGCGCGTTCGGCCGCAGCTACGCCGCCTGGGCCATGAGCCAGGATTTCTATCGAGCGGGCCTCCATCTGTCGGTCCTCAAGGCGTCCAGTCTTGACGACTTTCTGCGTACGCAGTGGGAAGTCCGCTTCGAGCAGCGCGATGCGGCCAATCTCTACGCGCAGCTGAAGACCTGGATCGCCGGCGACATCAGTGCGAACCCGCTCTACAACGGCGATCTGGTCAAGGCACTGAACGCCATTACGGCGCGGGTGCTCCTGATGCCCAGCGCAACCGATCTCTACTTCCGCGTCGCCGACAACGAAGCCGAGCTTCCGCACCTGAAGTCCGCGGAGCTGGCGCCAATCCCCAGTATCTGGGGGCACCGGGCCGGCAATCCATCGCAGAACGCGGAAGATGGGTTGTTCCTGAGGGACCACGTCCGACGGATTTTCACTGACTGACCGCGATTGCAGAACCTGGAGGCGCTCGTGTTCGACGCAAAGCTCTTCATCAACGGCGCTCACGTGGAGCGCGTCCGGCGGCGCAACGTTCGAGCGCCGCAACCCGCTGAGCGGCGAGATCGCGAGTCGCGCAAGTGCCGCGACGCCGGAGGATGCCATCAAGGCCGTCGAGGCGGCTGCGGCCGCGTTTCCGTCATGGTCGGCGATGGGTCCGGGGGCGCGCCGGACGCTCCTGTTGGCTGCTGCGACTGCGCTCGAAGCACGCGCGGCGGATTTCGCCGCCGCGGCGGCCGCCGAAACCGGCGCGTCCAGTCACTGGGCGGGCTTCAACGTCCACCTGGCGGCCGGCATGATGGTCGAGGCCGCGTCGCTCACGACCAGAATCGGCGGCGACGTCATTCCGTCCGACACATCGGGCAGCCTTGCGTTGGCGTCGCGCCGGCCGGCAGGCGTCGTGCTTGGCGTCGCGCCCTGGAATGCGCCGGTCATCCTCCCGGTGCGCGCCGTGGCCGTGCCGCTCGCGTGCGGAAACACCGTCGTCCTGAAGGGCTCGGAGTTGTGCCCGGCCACCCACGGCCTGGTCGTCGAAACACTGCACGGTGCCGGGCTTCCCAAAGGGGTCATCAACTACGTCACCAACGCGCCGGCCGACGCCGGAGCCGTGGTCGAGGCCATGGTGGCGCATCCCGCCGTGCGCCGCATCAGTTTCACCGGCTCGACGCGCGTCGGCACGATCGTCGCGCAGACCTGTGCGAAGTACCTGAAGCCCGTGCTGCTCGAGCTCGGCGGCAAAGCGCCGCTCGTGATTCTCGACGATGCGGATCTCGAAGAGGCGGTGTCGGCCGCGGTATTCGGCGCGTTCGCCAACTCGGGTCAGATCTGCATGTCGACCGAGCGCATTGTCGTCGACGAGAAGATCGCCGATGCATTCGTCAAACGCTTTGCGGAGCGCGCGGTCGAGCTGCCGCTCGGCGATCCGCGCAAGGGGCCGGTCGTGCTCGGCTCAGTGATTGACGCGAGCACCGTCGAGCGCTGCAACGCGCTGATCGACGATGCGATGGCGAAGGGCGCGGTGCTCGTCTGCGGCGGCAAAGCGACGTCGACGCTGATGCCCGCCACGGTGCTCGATCACGTGACGCCGGCGATGCGCATTTATCACGAAGAGAGCTTCGGTCCGGTCAAGCCCGTCGTTCGCGTGAACGGCGTTGACGAAGCGGTCCGGACGGCGAACGACACCGAGTACGGCCTTTCAGCCGCCGTGTTCGGGCGCGACATCGCGCGCGCCTGGGCCGTGGCGCAGCGCATCGACTCCGGCATGTGCCACGTGAATGGTCCGACCGTGCACGACGAAGCGCAGATGCCGTTCGGCGGCGTGAAGGGATCGGGCTACGGCCGCTTCGGTGGTCAGGCCGGCATCGATGCCTTCACGGAGATGCGCTGGGTCACCGTGCAAACCGCGGCCCGGCACTACCCGTTCTAGAACAATGTGACCGTGACGGGCGTTCCCTCTTCGACGAGATCGACGCCGACCGGAATCTCGAAGTAGCCATCCGCGTTCGCCATGCTCGTGATGTCGCCGGAGGCCTTGAACGCAGGCTCTGCGCGGTCGCCGACAATCCGCACCGTGTAGAACTGATGACGGGTCGGCGTCGAGACGACGCGCCTGGCCGAGCGGAAGCGTCACCGTCTGCGGCGTCCATGGCGGCAGCCTGGCCATCGCGCGAACGAGCGGCAGGAGCAGCATGTAGGCGTTCGACAGGCATGACGTCGGATAGCCCGGCATGCCGAAGACGAGCGTGCGGCCGACGCGGCCGAAGAGCGTGGGTTTGCCGGGTTTCACGGCGATGCCGTGAAACATGACCTCGCCGCGCGCGCTCACGAGATCCACCATCAGGTCGCGACCGCCGACTGAGCTGCCGCCGGAAAACACGATGACGTCGCTCGCGAGACCCGCATCGAGCGCCGCGTGAAGCGCCTCGAGCGTGTCGCCTGCCGGCGGCAGCGGGCGAGCGACGCCGCCATGACGACGGACGACGGCGGAAATCGTGAACTGGTTGATGTCGTGCACCTGGCCCTCGCGGAGCGTGGCCCCAGGTTGGACGACTTCGTTGCCAGTAGACAAGACGGCGACGGTCGGCCGGTCGAAGACGTCCACTGTGGCCGCGCCCACCGCGGCGATGGCGCCGACCCGGCTTGGTGTCAGCACGTCGCCGGAAGAGACGACCGGCCGGCCGGCCGTGATGTCCGCACCTCGGCGACCGATGTTCTGTCCCGCGCGAACGGCCGCGATCACGCGGACGTGTTCGCCGTCCGTTCGACCGTGTCTTCGACCATGACGACCGCGGTGGCGCCGGCGGGCAGTGGGGCGCCGGTCGCAATCTCCATGCATTCGCCGGACGTGACTCCGCGCGCCGGCATGTCGCCGGTGAAGACGCCGCCGACGAGTCGAAGCGCGCGCGGCGCCGACGGCGTGGCGCCGGCGGTGTCGTCGGCGACAACGGCGTAGCCGTCCATCGCTGCTCGATCGAAGGCAGGTACATCATGAGTCGCCGTGACGTCGCGCGCGCTCACGCGCCCATCTGCGTCCGACAGCGGAACCGTGACGACGCGTTCGATCGGGGTCGCCGCGCCAATCACGACGGCGAGCGCCTGATCGAACGGCAGGACGGATTCGAACAGGGTCGGGCGCACCTTACTTCGTCAGCTCCCTCGCGATGTGACCGAGCTCGGGCAGGATCAGGCGCGTCATCGCCAGGCGGACGGCATGTTCCGAGCCGGGCAACACGAAGATTGCGCACCCGCCGGCGACGCCGGCCGTAGCCCGCGTGAGCATCGCCGCCGGGCCGATCTCCTGGAAGCTCAGCATGCGGAAGAGCTCGCCGAACCCGACGATCGTCTTGTCGAAGAGCCCGACGAGCGCCTCGTAGGTCGAGTCGCGCTTCGCGATGCCCGTGCCGCCGGTCGTGATGATCACGCGCGCCGCACGACGTTCGATCTCGCGCCGCACGAGCGCCGTCACGTCCGCTGGTTCGTCCTTCAGCAGTGTCGCGGCCGACGACCGCGTGGCCGGCTGCTTCGAGCAGGTCCACGATCGCTTGCGCGCTCGTGTCCTGAGCGGCCGTGCGCGTGTCGCTCATCGAGAGCACGAAACAGGGAACGTGCGTCGGTGACAGCGCGTGGTGTTCGGCGACCGACATCTATTTTCCTTCGAGTGTCGGCCTTGGCGACGGCCAGGTCGCGCAGCGCGGCCTTGTCGAGCGCGGGAAACTTCAGATCGAGCTCCTCGAGCGCGTCGATGACGGTTCGAGCGACGACCAGCCGGGCAAACCACTTGTGATCCGCCGGCACCACGACCCACGGCGCCCACGACGACGACGTGTGACGAATCACGGACTCGTAGGCGTCCATGTACTCGTTCCAACGTTCGCGTTCGCTCAGATCGGTCTTCGAGAACTTCCAGCGCTTGATCGGATCCTCGACGCGCTTGAGGAAGCGCCGCTTCTGCTCGCCTTTCGACACGTGCAAGAAGAACTTCCGGATGATCGTGCCGTTGCGGCTCGCATAGCGCTCGAAGTTGTTGATGTCCTCGAAGCGCTCCTTCCAGATCTGCTTGGTCACGAGCGGCGGCGGCAGCCGCTGGGCCGCCAGGATCTCTGGGTGCACCCGGACGACCAGCACTTCTTCGTAGTAGGAGCGGTTGAACACGCCAATCCGGCCGCGCTCAGGCATCCGCTTGGTCGTCCGCCACAGAAAGTCGTGGTCCAGTTCCTCGTGTGTCGGTGCCTTGAACGAGTAGACCTCGGTGCCCTGCGGGTTCACGCCGGACATCACGTGCTTGATCGTGCCGTCCTTGCCGGCAGCGTCCATGGCCTGGAAGATGAGCAGCAGCGACCAGCGGTCCTGCGCGTAGAGCAGTTCCTGGAGCTTGCTCAGCCGTTCGACGCCGCCTTTCAGAAGCGCCTCGGCATGCCGCTTCAGGCCGCGCGGGCCGTCGTCACCCGGTTTCACGTCCTTGAGACGGAAGCTTCGATCCGTCCGTCACGAGATAGCGATTGACGAGTCTTCTGTCCGATCTTTTCCGGGTTGCGCATGAAGGCCCGGGTCATTGTAGACCGTCGGCTTGGGCCGTCAGACCGGGCTGATATAATCGGCCGCTTGGGCGCCCTTAGCTCAGCTGGATAGAGCGTCTGGCTACGAACCAGGAGGTCGCACGTTCGAGTCGTGCAGGGCGCACCACCCTTTCTTCAACCCCTAGGAATTCTTCAACGTCGCTGGCCGGGTGATCGAGTGGCAGACCGTGTGGCAGGTCTGCGGTGAAACTCTCGCCCTCGTTGGCAACCCGCGCGTCAATTGGGCTGGCCCAAACGCGACTACTGTCCCGGAGGCACGAATCCGTCGACGAGCACACCAAAGCCCTCCGTCGCGGCGAGGCGCAGGGGGAGCACCTCCCGGTACTTCGCGCAGTTGTACCAAGCCATCGCGGTGTCGCGTGAGTCGAACTTGATCACGATTGTCCTCGGCCCAGGCGCGTTCCCTTCCACGCACCTGCACGTGCTCATCCAAGACCACAATCTCGGGATGGTAGGGTGCCAGCGTCTCGAGCACCTTCGATAGGTACTCCTGCATCTTCTCCGCGTTATGAATGCGGTTGTGCCACACAAAGTAAGCTGCCATGGGTTCCTCCTTTAAGGCGGCTACGCATCGAACTCGCCCTCCAACAGCGCGACGCGCGACCCGATCTCTTTGGATAGGACGTGTCCAGGCATCGCCTATCGATGGGTCCCGTGCTTTGAACGCGAGAGATTGGACTGCCGACCGCTTTCGCGCCGCAATGCCCTCTCAATTTTCCGCGATGATAACGCGATTCCAAGTGACGCCATCACGTGGATCCTGAGGCAACGCCTCGATTTCAAGCCGCAGCACGCGAGTACGGTGTCAGCCTGCAAATGTTGCAGTACCGGTTGAATGTGACCGGCGTTGACTATCAACTTCGGGGTGCCACGCTACCGGTTAGGGTAAAGGGGTTCGCACCGCCAGGGCGCACCACCCTTTCTCAAACGTTCAGCAGTTCCGCCACCGCGCTGTAGGTCAGAACCCCGCAAGTTCCATCCCAGTCCCATCACGTGGCAGGTTGCGTGGGCCGCGGTCCTTGGTCGCGACTTGAACCCGGATGGCGGCGTGGATATTGTCTCCGACACGACTAGGCCGTTCGTGCGTTCACGCCTTCTGTTCCGAGGAGCAGGCAGATGACCCTCACCCGTACCGGCGTTCTCACCGTCGGCGTCACCATGCTGGCGACTCTCGGCACCCGGGCGGCTGGACCTCCTGATTTCGTGCCCGACGGAACGTTCACGGGCTCGGCGCTCACCGGCTGGCGAAGCGTGGGCGCCGCGGACTGGCGCGCCGAGAACGGTGAGGTCATCGGCCGCGCGAAACCCGACGGGGGCGGCGGCTGGCTCGTGATGGACAAGTCGTTCGAAGACGTCCAGTGGTTTGCCAACCTGCGATGTGATGGGGCGTGCCGCGCGGGTGTCTTGCTGCGCGCAACGCCGACGCCATCGGGCGGTCTGAAGGGCGTGTACGTGTCGCTGACCGACGGCGACTTTTCGTCGTACCGCGTCACGCTCGATGCGCAAGGGCAGGAGATCTCGCGCGAGCGCCTCGGTCCCGCGCCGGCAGCGCCGGGCCCATCGCTCAAACCTGGCGACTGGAATCCAGTCTCCATCACGATCATTGCGGAGCTCGTCCGTCCATCCATAGGTCCAGTCGGGCCGCTGAGCGATCCGAACTCGCCCGAGTACGGGGCCATCGCGCTGCACGCCGGCGGCACAGGTGAGCTGCGCTACAAGGACGTATCGTGGAAGGACATCAACGCCTTCACGCGTCCGAAGGAAGTCCTGTCGAGCCGTTTCACGCTGCATCGGTTGAGCGAGCAGTACGACGGGTGGTCGGCCGTCGTCGCGGACTTCAATCGCGACGGCGCGATGGATGTCGCGTCAGGTCCCTTCGTCTATCTCGGGCCGACGTTCGAAACGCGCAAACAGTACCGTGTTGTGGCGACGTTCAACGCCGGCACGGACTACGGCGGCGACATGATGGACTTCGCCCACGACTTCACCGGCGACGGGTGGCCCGACATCCTGTCGTCGGAGTGGGACCGCAAGCTCGGCACGCGGCCGATGGAGCTGTACGTCAACCCGCGCGGTGAGTCACGCCGCTGGAACCACACCCTGGTGCTGCCGTCGATCACGACCGAGACCGTGCTGATGCACGACCTCGACGGCGACACGCGGCCCGAGATCGTGTTCGGCGCGGGCAAGTCGTACGCCTTCGCGCGATTCGATCCCGCGAACGCCACGACGGTCTGGCCCGTGCACGACATCTCGGCGCCCGGCGTGCCGGTCAACGCCACGCACGGCTTCGGCGGTGTCGGCGACGTGAACGGCGACGGCCGCCTCGATCTCGTCGTCACCGGCGGCTGGTTCGAGCAGCCCTCGGCTGGCATCACCTCTGGTCCATGGACGTTCCACCCGCAGACGTTTGGCACGGCGACGACCGAGATGGGCGTGTTCGACGTGAACAGCGACGGGCTGACGGATGTGATTGCGAGCGTCGCCGTCCACGGATGGGGGCTCGCGTGGTTCGAACAGAAACGCGCGACTGACGGCACCCGCACGTGGGTGCGTCATCACATCGCCGGCGACTACTCGACGACGAACGCGGGCGGCGTCGTGTTTTCGGAGGCGCACGCCGCGAAGTTCGTGGACATGAGCGGCGACAAGATCCCGGACTTCGTCATCGCCAAGCGGTCGTGGCCGCGCCGCAACTATCAGTCCCCCGACGCGCTCGGGCCGGCGGTCATCTACATCTATCGGACCGTGCGCAACCCGAAGGCGGCCGGTGGTGCCGAGTTCGTGCCCGAGCTTGTGCACAACCGGTCGGGCTCGGGATCGACGCTCGAGCTTGTGGACATGAACAAGGACGGCCGACTCGACATCGCGACGGCGACAGCGACCGGGACCTTCGTGTTCCTGTCGAAGTGGTCCACGAGCTGGTGCGCATCCGATCCCAAGAGATCCGGGGCAGGATAGAACCTGACCCATGAACGATCAGGTGATCTACGGCGTCATCGGCGAGGAAGGGTTTGGGCGGCTCGTCGCCGCGTTCTACCGGCAGGTGCCGTCAGACGACATCCTCGGGCCGATGTACCCAAAAAATGACCTGGCCGGTGCCGAGCGTCGGCTGCGTGACTTTCTCGTCGGCCGTTTCGGCGGACCGCCGCGATACGTCGAGGAGCGCGGCCATCCGCAGTTGCGGATGCGGCATGCGCGGTTTGCCGTCGGCTCGGCCGCCCGCGAACGGTGGCTCATGCTCATGATGCGGGCGCTCGATGAGACGCAGCTGCCGCCCGACGTGGACGCCGTGCTTCGTCCGTTCTTCGTCGCCGTGGCCAACATGCTGATCAATCGGCCGGACTGAGGCTGCCGCTGCGCAAAGCCACGCAAGAACGAGTTGCTCAGGTGAGGTGACTGACGTCCGCAGGGCGGCGCCTGGCAGCTTTTGGTCGGACCCGATAAACACAGAGCCTTCCGGCTGCAGATGGGGACTACGAACCAGGAGGTCGCACGTTCGAGTCGTGCAGGGCGCACCAATTTTAGGCGGGGGGACTTCGTCCCCGCCGCATCCCCTTTACGCCGTCGCTCGCGGGGACCCCTGAGATCCCCACTCGCTCGGCGGGCTCACTTCGCTCGCTCGTGAGCTACGCCTACTGCGCGGCGATCGGCAGCTCCCGGATGCGGTTTCCCGTCGCCGCGAAAACCGCGTTGCAGATCGCGGGAGCCATCGGCGGTACGCCCGGCTCACCGACTCCGGCCGGCGCCGCGCTGCTCGGCACGATGTGCACGTGCGTTTCACGCGGCGCCTGGTTGATGCGCGCGACGGGATAGCTGTCGAAGTTCGATTGCTGGATTCGCCCGCCATTCGCCGTCATCTGTCCCATTAGCGCCAGGCTCGTGCCGAATACGGCTGCCCCTTCGAACTGCGAGACGACGCGATCGGGGTTCACGATCGTGCCGGCGTCGACCGCGATGTCGACGCGCGGGATCGTGACGTCACCGCGCTCGTCGACCTCCACCTCCACGACTGCCGCGATGTACGAGAGGAAACTCCAGTGCGCTGCCAGTCCGAACCCCCGGCGCGCACCAGACTTCTTGCGCGCCCAGCCTGACTTCTCGGCGACGAGCTCCGTCACGTGGCGGAGGCGCGCCGTGTCGAAGCCATGCCGGGGATCGTCGGGCTTCCGGCCGGGCATGCCTTCAGCCGCGAAGTCGATCACCCGCGGTGCCCCGATCAGCTTGAGCAAGTAATCCACGCGGTCGGCCTGGGCCAGCGCCGCAAGCTCGTCGGTGAAAGTTTGCACGGCATACGCGTGGTGAATGTTCGCCACGGAGCGCAGCCATCCGACCCGTGTGTGTGCCGGGGCCGGCGCGTTCTCGACACGAAGGTTCGTCAGCCGATACGGGATATCCGTCCAGCCCTGGTTTGCCTGCCACCCGCCGTACTGCTCTTCCGCATTCCAGAGGGAGCCAATGGGCGGAAACGCCGTCCGCATCAAGAGCGCCGTCGGCAACCCGTCCTGTCCAATCGCCGCCTTCAGATACTGCGCGGCCGGTGCGTGGAAATAGTCGAACTGCAGGTCGTCTTCGCGGCTCCAGACGATCTTCACGGGCTGGCCGACCTGCTTGGAGAGCATGGCCGCTTCGACGACGTAGTCGGGCTTCGACTTGCGGCCAAACCCGCCGCCGAGCAGCGTGACGTGACAGGTCACGTCTTCCTTCTTGATTCCCAGTGCGCTCGCCACCGCCTCCTGCACGGCTTGCGGGTTCTGCGTCGCCGCCCACGTCACGACCTTGCCGTCGCGGAACTCGGCGACGGCCGCTGGCGGCTCCATGGGCGCGTGCGCCAGCATCGCCGTGTAGTACGAAGCCTCGTGCGTCGGTCCGCCTGCGGCAAACATCTTGTCGACGTCACCAACTGTGCGGAGGGCCCGCGCCGGCGCGCTGACAGTGCCGAGTAGCTGCTTCTTGAATGCCGCCGACTCGAAGACAGCATGCGGGCTGTCGGTCCAATCCACTTTCAGCGCCTTCCGTCCCTGGAGTGCGGACCAGGTGTCGCTCGCGATGACCGCCGCGCCGCCGAGTGCTTTGAACTCGTAAGGCGGATTCGCCTCCTGAAGCCGGACGACGTTCTGTACTCCAGCGACCCTTCGCGCCGCGGCATCGTCGACACGAGCCACCTTGCTGCCGAGCACAGGGGGACGCGCCACGGCGGCGTAGACCATGCCGGGCATCCGGGCGTCGATGCCGAACGTGCCCTTGCCGGATACCAGGTCGTCGAGATCGGTGATGCCGACCGTCTTGCCGACTAGACGATACGATTCCGGCGGCCTTGAAGCGCAGCGACTGCGGGGGCGGCACGGACAGTTTCGCCGCGCTCTCGACCAGCGTCCCGTAGGGCAGCGAGCGGCCCGTCCGCTCGTGCACCACGGCATGGTCGCGCGCGGTGACCTCCGCGACCGGAACTTTCCATGACCCTGCCGCAGCCTGTTCCAGCATCGTCCGGGCGCTGGCTCCGGCCACGCGCATCGCGTCGTAGAAATCCTTCATCGAACACGAGCCGTCGGTGTTTTGCGAGCCGTACTTCGGATCGCCGATGGCCTGCACGATGCGCACGCGCGCCCAGTCGGCTTCGAGCTCCTCGGCGACGACCATCGGCAGGCTGGTGCGGATGCCGCTGCCCATCTCGGAGCGATGCGCGATGATGGCGACCGTGCCATCCACGTCGATTCCGAGGTATACGCCCGGCTGCCAGACTGGTGGGCTCGTGGGCGAGACGATCTGAGCGATGGCTTCGCCCGGCACGAGCTTCGTGCCAAGCACGAACGCGCTCGCGCTGAACGAATAGCCGAGAAACGTGCGCCGCGAAACCGCGGTCCGCGCGCTCATCGCCGTCCTCCCGGCAGCGTCCTTGATAGCCGCGCGAATTCGCTGGTACGTCCCGCACCGGCACAGGTTGCCCGCCATGTGTGCGTCGATGTCCGCGTCGCTGGGCCTGGGAGCGGCGGCCAGGAGCGTCGCCGCCTGCATGATCTGCCCGCTCTGGCAGTACCCGCACTGCGCCACGTGGTGATCCTTCCAGGCCGACTGCAACGGATGCTCCCGGCCCGGCGCCGCGAGGCCTTCGATCGTCGTCACGACTTTGCCCTCGAGCGCGCTCATCGGCGTGACGCAGCTGCGCGTCGCCTCGCCGCCGACATGCACCGTGCACGCGCCGCACAGGCCCACTCCGCAGCCGAACTTCGTGCCCGTCAGCTCCAGCCGGTCGCGAAGCACCCAGAGCAGTGGCATCGAGGGATCGCCATCGAACGAGCGGCGCACTCCGTTTATCGTGAGACTGATCACTGACGGGCCCTCCAGCTCGGTGTTTAGGCTGCCAAAGCGCGGCAGAGACCATTATCGTTAGAGACGACAGTCATGCCTATTCCACTGCTTCAAATCGACGCATTCACATCCGAGGCATTTCGCGGGAATCCGGCGGGTGTCTGCCTGTTGGCCGCTCCGGCCGCTGAGCGTTGGATGCAGAACGTGGCCGCCGAGATGAACCTGGCGGAGACCGCGTTCGTTGTCGCAAAAGGAGACGCGTTCGGCTTGCGGTGGTTTACTCCGACGGTCGAGGTCGATCTCTGCGGCCACGCGACGCTCGCGGCGGCGCACGCGCTGTGGGAGACCGGACGGCTCGGGCGCGACACCGTCGCGCGTTTCGATACCAAGAGCGGCCGGCTGTCAGCCGTGCCGGCCGGTGATTGGATCGAGCTCGATTTTCCGTCGACGCCGGCTGATCCGGCGCCAACGCCTTCAGGCATGCTCGAGGCACTCGGTATCACGGCGCCTGTCCACGTGGGATTGAGCAGGTTCGACTACCTCGTCGAGGTTGCAGACGAGCCAACGGTGCGATCGTCTGACGCCGGACTTCGCCAGCTTGCGATCGCTCGAGGCGCGCGGCGTGATGGTGACGAGCCGGTCGATTGCCCCTGACGTGGATTTCGTCTCCCGGTTCTTCGCGCCGGGCAGCGGCATCGACGAAGATCCGGTCACCGGCTCCGCGCATTGCTGTCTCGCGCCGTACTGGTCGGCCAAACTTGGCAAGTCGGAATTCGTCGCGCATCAGGTCTCGGCGCGTGGCGGCGTGGTGCGCCTCCGTCTCGAAGGCGACCGTGTCAAATTGCTCGGCCAGGCCGTCACAGTCTTTCGCGGCGAGCTTTTGGTCTAGGGAACGGGGAACGTGGAACGAGAACGGGGAACGGGGAACGTGGAACGGAGAACCCGGAACGTGGAACGGGGAACGGGGAACGTGTCAATTCCCACATCCACTTCATGCGCGAGGCGCTGGCGCTCGCGGATGCTGCGGGCGCATCGGGTGAGGTGCCCGTTGGCGCGGTGGTCGTTGTCGATGACCGGATTGTTGGCCGCGGGGCGAACCGGCCGATCGCGAGCCACGATCCGACCGCTCACGCCGAGATCGTCGCGATTCGCGACGCCGCCTCAGCGACCGGCAACTACCGGCTCACCGGCGCCACGCTCTACGTCACGATCGAGCCCTGTCTGATGTGCGTCGGCGCGATCGTCCACGCGCGCATTGGCACCGTCGTCTACGGCGCGGTGGAACCCAAGGCCGGCGCGATGGAGTCGGCCGGGCGGGCGCACGAGTTTCCCGGCCTCAACCACCGCCTCGTCGTGATCTCCGGTGTGCTCACGGTTGAATGCGCCGATCGCGTACAGAAGTTCTTTCAGGCGCGACGATAGAGCGCTGGCCCCGGGCCATCGGACGCTGAGGAATCCGTCTTGCGACCCGGGGCCGGCAAACGGGCTGCCTGTCCCGTTCTGACCTGGTTGTCACACTCTGGCGCGTCGAGTCCTATGACGCGCCGCCGAAGCGATAGCAAGCGGGCTGCCACGTCGCTGTGGTCCAAGGTGGCTGGATTCTTTGGGATTTCGCGAACGCCGTCGTTCGACTGCTGCGAAGATCCCTCTCGCCGCCAGACTCAAGTCTGCCGCCGGGATGAGCAGACGCAGAACGAGAACCCATCCGCGCCGTCCGGCGAGCCCCGTTTTCTGGCCGTACACCGTCGCTTTGTTAGACTGGTGGGTGCGGAGAGGTACCGAAGTGGTCGTAACGGGATCGCCTCGAAAGCGATTTGTCGGGTAACCGGCACGTGGGTTCGAATCCCACCCTCTCCGCCAACCGTCGCCTAACCACTCCCTTCGCTCGGGCTTCCTCATCCGGATCGCGGCTCTTGAATCAGATTGCGCAGCTCGTCGGTCAGCCCCGACACGGCGGTCTCCAGGTCGGCGCACACCGCATCGATGGACGACAGATCACCGGCGCGCGCGACCTTCTCGAGGCGCCGGGCACACTCGAACGCCTTCCCCTGTGAGAACAGGCCCGCGGCACCCTTGATCGCGTGGGCGGCCGCGGCGACCCCGTCCGCGTCGCCAGCGCGCGCGGCTTTGCGCAACCGTCCGAGCATGGTCGGCGTGTCCGCGAGAAACACGCCCACGACGTCCGCAACGAGTGTGGCCTTTCCGCCGAAGCTCGCCACGAGCGCGGCCCGATCGACCGTCTGTGAGGTGTCAGGTGCCGAGCCCGCGTCACTTCCCGCAGCCGAACGACCCGATGGCGCCAGGAACAGATCGATGGCCGCAAACAACTCCTGCGGTCTGAGCGGTTTCGACACGTACGCGTCCATTCCGGCCGCCAGACAGCGCTCGCGGTCGCCCGACATCGCGTGAGCGGTCAGCGCAATGATGGGGATGTGGCCTCCGGCGTCGCGCTCGCGCGCGCGGATGGCGGCGGTGGCCTCGAGCCCGCCCAGTTCCGGCATTTGCACATCCATCAGGATCACGTCGAACGGTCGCGCGGCGCTCGTCTCGACAGCTTGACGACCGTTCCCGACCACGACGACCCGGTGGCCGCGTTGCCTGAGCAGAGCGAGAACGAGCTTCTGATTCGTCGCGTTGTCCTCCGCCACGAGCACGCGGAGTGAGTGGGCCTCGCGAATCTTCGCTCGGGGCGCGCGCCGCGGGCGCCGCGCGCGCGGCGCGGTGGGAGGGGGAGCCGCGAACGTGGTCACGATGGCGTCCAGCAAGTCAGACTGCTTGACCGGCTTGGTCAACGTCGCGGCGAAGGTCGCCGCGCCCGCCTGCCCCCGGGGCGGCACGAGTCCGGCCGACGTGAGAAGAATCACCTTGGTCGTCGCGAGCTGTTCGTCGCGGGCGATCTCAGTCGCGAGCGCGAAGCCATCGACATCCGGCATCAGTGCGTCGGTCAGCACCAGGTGGAACGGCTCTCCGCGGCCGGCGGCCTCGCGCAGCGCGGAGAGCGCGTCTGCCACGCCGTTGACCGGCACGGCGCGCATCTGCCAGCTGGCGAGGATCTCCGAGAGAATGAGGCGATTGGTCGCGTTGTCGTCGACGATGAGCACGCGGAGGTCGCGAAGATTGACCGGCGCGGAGAGCGACTTCGCAGCGTCCCGATGCAGACCGAAGTCGCGCGACGAAGTGGAAGCGGCTGCCCTTGCCGACCTCGCTCTCGATCCAGATCCGCCCGCCCATCAGTTCCACGAGCTGTGCAGAAATCGTCAAACCGAGTCCGGTCCCCCCATAGCGCCTCGTGGTCGAGGCATCGGCCTGCACAAACGCGCCGAAGATGTTCCAGAGCTTGTCCTGCGGGATACCGATGCCCGTGTCGGTCACGCGGAACCGGAGAGTCACCGCCTCGGCGGTCACATGGTCTACGGCCACGTCGACGATGACCTCGCCTTTGTCGGTGAACTTGATCGCGTTCCCAACCAGATTGAGGATGACCTGCCGCAGCCGTCCGGCGTCGCCGACGAGCGCCTCGGGTACGTCCGGGGCGATGCGGCAGCCAAGCTCCAGTCCCTTCCCAGCGGCTCGCGGGGCCAGCAGCTTGACGCCGTCCTCCACCGTGTCTCGGAAGTGAAACGGCGTCTGTTCGAGCGTGAGGCGCTTGGCTTCGATCTTCGACACGTCGAGGATGTCGTCGATGATCGTCAGCAGCGCTTCGGCGGACTCTCTGACCGTGCTGATGTAGTCCCGCTGTTGAGGCGTGAGCCTGGTGTGGAGCGCGAGGTCCGTCATGCCCATGATCGCGTTCATCGGCGTGCGGATCTCGTGGCTCATGTTCGCCAGGAACTCGCCTTTGGCCACCGTCGCCTGCTCGGCGCTCCGGCGTGCGACCTCGAGCTCCTTGACAAGCTCGGCCAGGCGGCCGGCGTTCTGCTCCTGCTCGAGCTTGGCGCGCTCCATCTCGTGCGCGTACACGCGCAGCGCCTCGACCGTGGCCTTGCGTTCGGTGACGTCGCGCGCGGCTGCGTAAATGATTCCCTGCTTCGGGAAGGGCACGGCTCTCCATTGCAGCCATTTGTACGATCCGTCGCTCGAACGATACCGGTTCTCGAAATCGATCACGTGCCCGCCGGTCGTCAGCGCCGAGAGCGCGTGGACAGTGGCCGCGCGGTCATCGGGGTGGATGAACTCCATGAAGGGAGACGCCCGGAGCTCAGCCTCCGAAAAGCCGAGCACGCGCTGCCAGGTGGAATTGACCCGAATGAAATAGCCGTCGAAGGTCGCCACGCAGAAGAGGTCGGCCGACAGCTCGAAAAAGCGGTCGAGCTCCTCGCCCGCCAACTTGCGCTCCACGTACAACCCGATCTGGTTGCCGACGGTCGTGATCGTGGCGAGCAGGGCCGGCGTTGGCTCGATGATGTCGCGGCTGAAGAATTCCATCACGCCCAGCACGCTCGTGCCCTGCAGGATCGGAAGGCCGAAGGCGGCGTGAAGACCAACTCGCTCGGCGACGGACGCGCGAGGGAAATTCGCATCGCGGGTCACGTCCGGTATCCAAACAGGCTGGCGGGAAGCCCACACGCGACCGGGCAGGCCGATCCCAGGCGTGAACGTCGTTTCCAGCGTGGCGGCGGCGAACTCCTTGAACGGCAGCGACTGCGGCTGCCACATCCCGACACATTGCAGAACGTTTCGTGCGCGGTCCACTTCCCATAAGGCGCCGTAACGCCAGCCAAGCCCTTCGCAGACGGCCTCGAGCATGCGCGGCGCCGCCTCGACCAGGGTGGGCGATTCCGCCAGTGCGCGCGCGGTGTCAAAGAGGATTTGCTGGTACGGGCTCTGGGGGCCGATGGCGTCTTGGCTTGGCGGGCTTGGCGGGCCGGGCGGCGGCGATGGCTCGTTCATGCGTTCACCTCACCTTTCGACCGACGTCAGCATTACACTACGACTTCCGCCGTCTTATTGGGTCTTGATTCACTCAACGGCCGCTTTAGCGGCCTGATTTCCGGGGGCTCGCGATGGCTGCGAACACGGCTTCCCGCCGGCGCATCCTGATCGTCGACGACGATCGCGCGCTCCGGTTCGTACTGTCCGAACTGCTGAGCGACGCCGGTCACACCGTCGATCAGGCTCCCGACGGGCGCGAAGCGCTTCGGCGGCTCGACGCTGGCGCGTTCGACATCGTGCTGCTCGATATCGGTCTGCCGGACGTGAGCGGCCTCGACGTCCTCGCGCACGCGCGCACCGTAGCATCGCCGCCGATCGTCGTCATGATGACGGCCGACGACACGCCGGAGACGCTGATCGCAGCCGTCCGCCAGCAGGCCTACCGCTACCTTCGCAAGCCTTTTGCGCCGACCGCGATCGTGGACGTCATCGACGACGCGATTGCCTCGGCGCCGTCGGCGTCCCTGTCGATCGAGGTCGTGTCAGCCAGGCCGGAGTGGGTCGAGCTGGTCGCGCCGTGCGTGCTGGAAATGGCGGATCGCATTCAGTCGTTCGTGATGCAGCTCGAGACGAATCTGCCGGAGCCCGTGCGCGAATCGGTCGCGCAGGCCTTTCGCGAGATGCTGACGAACGCGATCGAGTGGGGCGGCAAGCTCGATCCCCAACGGAAGGTCCGGATTTCTTGCGTGCGCGCCAAACGCCTGTTGCTCTACCGCATCGCTGATCCCGGCGAGGGATTCAACATCGACAAGCTGCGACATGCGGCGATTAGCAATCCCGCGGACTCTCCGCTGGAGCACGCCATGGTGCGGGAAGAACAAGGCCTCCGGCCCGGTGGCCTCGGCCTCATGATGACGCGGTCGCTCGTGGACGAGCTCATCTACAACGAGGCCCGGAATGAAGTCGTGTTGATCAAGTACCTCGACTGACTGGAGGTGTGTCGTGCCAGGACTCCAGGGAATCACCGAACGCCGAGTCGGCGACGTCACGATCCTCAAGCTCGAAGGCCGGCTGGTGCTCGAGGAAAGTGAAATTCCACTGCGGGACTACGTCAACCGGCTCGTCGCGGATGGCCGCGTCAGGATCGTCCTCGACATGAGGAACGTGACGCGCCTCGACAGCGCCGGCATCGGAATGCTCGTGAGCAAGTATCTGACGGCATGCAGCAAGGGAGGCAGCCTGAAGTTGCTGCAGCCGACGGTCCACAGCCGCTACCTGTTGGAGATCACGAAGCTGTCCACCGTGTTCGAGATCTTCGAGTCGGAGGACGAGGCGGTTCGGAGCTTCGACGTCAAGCCTGCGTGACCGACTAAAATCGAGCTCTCTGGCGGCGCACCTGCCCGCGATTCGCCCGGCTCCTCCGCCCAGGGCCGCCGAATTACGGGCCAAATCGGCCCTTTTTGGGCCCGGCACGCCCGTTTCTGTGGTTTACCGCGGAAATCGGGTATAGTGATAGGTCGATATCAGTCTTTCCTGAGCACCCTGCCGTTCCTCGTCAACTCCATTTCGACGGCATCTCCCTCATCAAGGCCGGCATCGCTATGACACTGCGTGACATGACGTCCGCAGGTGTTCCAATTGGAGTTCTCACATGTCAGCAATGAATGGCACGATCAAGCGGCTGGTCCGCGACAAGGGTTTCGGATTCGTAGCGGCGTCCGACGGCACCGAATATTTCTTTCACCAGTCTGCGTGCGTGGATGGCGGGTTCGACCAGCTGCGTGAAGGCCAGGCGGTGACGTTCAAGAAGGGTCAGGGCCCCAAGGGTCCGCGAGCCGAAGACGTCAGGGTTGCCTAGCTGCTTTTGATGCCGGGGGGTCGGGTGTCGGACTGGTTCCAGACGCCCGATCCAACCGCTTCCTGCCGGCCGAAGCGACAGCCGGTCAGGCATCGTCGTCGTCCTCGAGCTGTCGGTCATAGCCCCGGGCCCGAAGCGTTCGCCCAGCTAGACGATCGAACGCCAGCATCCGATTCCTCCTGACATCTTCTCGAGAATCTCATCGTCGCGAGCGGAAGCCCCTTGCGAGCCTTAGCGCGAGGAATTGGCGCACTACCAGGCATGGGCCCGCTCCGTGCACAGATCCTTCGCGACCCTCTGCCTTTCGGGCGCGCTGCTATTGGCGCCGCTCATCCAACGGGCATCCGCTCAAGAAAAACCACCTCCCGCCGTGGAGCTCGCCGCCGGTGCGCTGCTGTTTTCCGACAATGCCGTCGTCACCGAAGGGTTCGTCGGCGGGTCGGGCCGTGTCTACGTGACGCCACGAGTCAGCGTCGGCCCTGAGATCTCCTACGTCAGCGGTGACAACCATAGCCACTTCATCCTGACCGGCAACGTGACCTTCGATCTCGTCCAGCCGGCCGGCGGCCGACCGCGCGTGGTCACACCATTCGTGACACTCGGTGCCGGGTTGTTTCGGACGAGTGAGGTGTTTCCCGATATCGAGACGTTCACGTCCACGGAAGGCGCGTTCACTGCCGGCGGCGGGGTCAGAACGCTTATCGGACGACGTGTGTTCGTCGGCGCTGAAGCCCGTGTCGGATGGGAACTACACGTCCGGCTCAATGCGCTGATCGGGATTCAGTTCGGCCGTTAGCGTCCAGCCTCGCGAGTCGCGTCTGACAAAATAGGAAGGACGTGCCGCTGACGCAGTTTGAAGCGCCCGTCCAGCGCTGGTTCTCCGCGGTGTTCGACGCACCGACCGCCGCGCAGACGTCCGGTTGGCCCGCGATCGCGGCCGGTCAGTCCACGCTCATCCTCGCGCCCACTGGATCGGGGAAGACTCTCGCCGCATTTCTCTGGTGTCTCAACCGGCTGATGTTTCAGCCCGTCCCGGCCGAGCGCGAACGCTGCCGGGTGCTGTACGTCTCGCCGCTCAAGGCGTTGGCCGTCGACGTCGAGCGAAACCTGCGTGCGCCGCTCGTGGGTATCAGCCAGGCGGCTGCCTCACTCGGCGTTCCCGTGCACGTGCCAGTCATCGGCGTTCGCTCTGGCGACACGCCGCAGGCCGAACGGGCGCGTTTTCAGCGGCATCCGCCGGACATTCTGATCACTACGCCCGAGTCGCTCTATCTGATCCTGACCTCGAACGCCCGCGCCGCCCTGGCCGCGGTGGAAACGGTCATCGTCGACGAGATCCACTCGCTCGTGCCGACCAAGCGGGGCGCGCACCTCGCCCTGTCGCTCGAGCGGCTCGAGGCGATCGCCCGCGCGCCGCTCCAGCGGATCGGCTTGTCGGCCACGCAGCGTCCGCTCGACGAAGTGGCCCGGTTCCTGGGCGGCGTCGAACGTCCGTCGTCGCGGCCGAGACCTCTCGCGAACAGGAACAGGAAGACGCGTTCGACGAAGGGATCGGCCCACGAGATTCACGACGAATTTGCCGCCTCGGGCACGGCCGGGTCGACCTACCGGCCCGTGACCATCGTGGACGCCGGCATTCGTCGTCCGATCAAGCTGCGCGTGGAAGTGCCGGTCGAGGACATGTCTCGACTCGGCCAGGTGCTGGAGGTTGCGAGCGGACCGGCATCCGCAACGCAGCGTGCGTCGATCTGGACGGCCATCCATCCACGGCTCGTCGAGCTCATCCGCGCGCATCGATCGACGCTCGTATTCGTGAACAGCCGGCGGCTTGCGGAACGGCTCGCCGCGGCGATCAACGAGCTCGCCGGGGAAGTCATCGCCCGGTCTCATCACGGATCGCTCGCGCGCGAACAGCGCGTGGAGATTGAAGATCGCTTGAAGGCCGGCGCGCTGCCCGCGCTCATCGCGACCTCGTCGCTCGAGCTGGGCATCGACATGGGTGCGATCGATCTGGTGGTTCAGATTGAAGCCCCCTCGTCTGTTGCAAGCGGGTTGCAGCGGATTGGCCGGGCCGGCCACCGCATCGACGCCGTCAGCGAAGGCATCATCATTCCGAAGTACCGCGGAGACCTGCTGGCATCGGCGGCTATCGCGAAACTGATGCACGAGGGGAAGGTCGAAGCCTCCCGGTATCCGCGCAACCCGCTCGACGTGCTGGCGCAACAGATCGTCGCGACCGTCGCCGTGGAGGATCAGCGGGACCAGGCGCTCTTTGACCTGGTCCGGCACGCGGCGCCCTTCGAGTCGCTCGGTCGATCGGCATTCGACGGTGTCCTCGACATGTTGTCCGGCCGCTATCCGTCTGATGAGTTTGCCGAATTGCGTCCGCGTGTGACGTGGAACCGCGCGACGGGTGCGCTGAGTGCCCGCCAGGGCTCGAAACGGCTGGCGATTGCCAATGCCGGCACCATTCCCGACCGCGGCCTCTACGGTGTGTTCCTTGCCGGCGCAGGGCGACCGACCGTTCGCGTCGGAGAGTTGGACGAAGAGATGGTGTTCGAGACCAAGCCGGGCGAGGTGTTCGTGCTCGGTGCGTCGAGTTGGCGAGTCGAGGACATCACGCACGACCGCGTCCTCGTGACGCCCGCGCCGGGCGAACCCGGCAAGATGCCGTTCTGGAAGGGTGACCGCGTGGGGCGGCCGATTGAGCTCGGTCTGGCCATCGGACAGCTGACGCGCAATATCTCGCGCTGGCCCCAGCCGGCCGCGGTGTCGCGCCTTGTCCACGAGCACGACCTCGACCAACTGGCGGCCGAGAACCTGGTCCGATATGTGGGCGACCAGCGTGCGGCTGGAGCCGTTCCGGACGCGGACACCATCGTCATCGAACGGGTCCGCGACGAGCTGGGCGACTGGCGCGTGTGCGTGCTGTCACCGAGGGGCGGCCGGATCCACGCCCCGTGGTGCATGGCGGTGGCCGGTCGGATCCGTCGCGAGCTCGGCATCGACGTCGAAACGCTGTGGGCCGACGATGGCTTCGTCGTTCGTTTGCCGGACGCGGATGTGATTCCGGATTCCGAGTTGATGCTGATCGATCCGGAAGAGGTCGAGTCGCTGGTGCTGCAACAACTCGGAGGCACGGCGCTGTTCGCTGCGCGGTTCCGCGAAAACGCCGGCCGGTCGCTGCTCCTGCCGAAACGACGAGCCGGATCCCGCGCACCGCTGTGGCAACAACGCAAGAAGGCCGGAGATCTGCTCGCGGTTGCTGCGCGGTTCGGTTCCTTCCCGGTGGTGCTTGAAACCTATCGCGAATGCCTTCGCGACATCTTCGACATGCCCGCGCTCGTGGACACGTTGCTGCAGGTACGAAAGCGTGCAATCAAGGTCGTCGTCGTCGACCCGGAGACGCCGTCGCCGTTCGCGGCGTCGCTGCTCTTCGGCTACGTCGCCAATTTTCTCTATGACGGCGACGCGCCGCTGGCGGAACGGCGCGCGCAGGCCCTATCGGTCGATCAATCACAGCTTCGCGAGCTGATTGGCGACGCGGAGCTGCGCGACCTGCTGGATGCTGGAGAGATCGCCGCCGTCGAGTTGCAGCTTCAACATCTGTCGCAGGAACGGCGCGCGCGATCGGTAGATGCTGTCCACGACATGCTGCTCGAAGTCGGCGACCTGTCCGCCGACGAGATTGTGGCCCGGACCGATCCGGACGTCGCCGCGCGCGCGTGTTCTGAGCTCGTGGCGGCGCGGCGCGCCATCACGCTGCCCGTCGCCGGCCAGATCCGCTACATCGCGATCGAAGACGCCGCCCGCTATCGCGACGCGCTCGGCCTTCCGCTGCCGCCGGGCGTCCCTCAGGCACTCCGCGCGCCGGTCGAAGACCCGACGGGGGATCTGATCTCACGCTATGCCCGGACGCACGGTCCATTCCACGCGGTCGATGCCTCGCGCCGCTTCGACATGCCCGAGCCCGTCGTGCGCGGCGCCCTGTCGAGGCTCGTCGGGCGCGGCCGCGTGCTCGAAGGGGAGTTCCGACCGGGCGGCTCCCGGCGGGAGTTCGTGGACGCGAATGTACTGCGCCAGTTGCGGCGGCGGTCTCTGGCTCGGCTGCGTCGCGAGATCGAAGCGGTCGAACCAGCGGTCCTCGGGCGCTTCGCGGTCTCGTGGCATGCCATCGGCGGGCGCCGCAGCGGACCGGATGCGCTGCTCGACGTAATCGAACAGCTTCAAGGCGCTCCGCTTCCCGCCTCGATCTTCGAGCACGAGATCCTGGGCGCCCGGCTCGGACATTACTCGCCCGACTGGCTGGATGCGTTGGCCGCCGCCGGCGAAATTCGCTGGGTTGGGCTCGAGCCCGTCGGCCCGCGGGACGGCCGCATCGGGCTCTATCTGACGGACCAGATGGCGGCGCTCCTGCCCGAGCAAGGCCACGGACGATCTGACGGAAGACGAACAGGCCATCCTGCAATGGCTCGCTCGGCAAGGCGCATCGTTCTTCGATCCGCTCCACGCGGCGGCGGGCGGAGGGTTTCCCGCCGGCACTGTCGAGACCATCTGGAAGCTCGTTTGGCATGGTCTTGTGACGAATGACACGTTCTTCGCTCTGCGCGCATACACCGCGCGACGCGAATCGCGACGTGACGCACAACGCCGCAGGCCAGCGGAGGTTCCAAAGTTTCGATCGCGACGGCTCGTGCCGCCCGCAGCCGAAGGACGCTGGTCGCTCGTTCACGGCGGCGGCACCGTCACCGGCGCCGAGCGGATGACGAGCATCGCGAGACAGTTGCTGGCAAGACACGGCGTGCTGACACGCGAGGCGCTCGTCAGCGAGGGTGTGAAGGGCGGCTTCAGCAGCATCTATCCCGCGTTGAAATCGATGGACGATGCCGGCCGCGTGCGGCGTGGATATTTCGTCGCGGGCCTGGGCGCCACGCAGTTTGCGCAGCCAGGCGCGCTTGACCTGCTGCGCTCGCTTCGCGAGCCCGCTGTCGACCCGCAAACAGCGGTCCTTGCCGCGCAGGATCCCGCCAACCCGTACGGGTCGTCGCTCGGCTGGCCGGTGCCAAACCTCACGCGCACTGTCGGTTCGACCGTGATTCTGGTCGACGGCGAGATGACCGTCTATCTTTCGCGAGGCAACCGAGAGCTCACTCTGCATCTCCCGGACGACGAGCCGTTCAAGACCCGTCGGGCTCGCGCCGCGGCGGCACAGCTCATGGCCTTTGCCAAGGGCGATTCGCGAGGCCGCCGGGCAGTGTTCGTCACGACGATCAACGACGAGCCTGCGACGGCTCACCCGTTCGCGGAGTTTCTCGTGGAAGCTGGTTTCGTGCGAGCCGGGCTCGGCCTGCACGTGCCGCGGCCGACCGGCGGCGACGACGACGATGCCTGAAGGCGACACGATCTTCCGCGCGGCCAGGACCCTCCATCGCGCGCTGTCCGGTCACGTCGTGGAGCGATTCGAGACGGCTCTGTCGCAGCTCGCCGTCGTCGATCGTCGCGCGCCCATCACGGGACGGTCGATCATCGACGTCAGCGCGCGCGGCAAACACCTTCTGTGCGAACTGTCGGACGATCTCGTCCTGCGAACGCACATGCGCATGCACGGCAGCTGGCATCTGTACCGGCCGGGCGAGCGATGGCGTGCGCCGAGGCGCGACGCGCGCATCGTCATCAGCACCGCAGAGTGGATCGCGATCGCCTTCAACGTGACGGATGCGGAGTTCTCGACACGGCAGGAGCTCGACCGGCGCGGCCGGGTGGCGACGCTCGGACCGGACTTGCTGTCGGAGGCCTTCGACCCGCACGAGGCGCGCACGCGGCTCCGCGACACGCCCTCGCGTCACATTGCCGACGCCATCCTGCGCCAACAGTCGATAGCTGGGCTCGGCAACGTATTCAAGGCCGAGGTGTTGTTTCTTTGCCGCGTCCATCCGTTTCGTCGGGTTTCGGACTTGTCCGACGAGACGCTGGATTGCCTGATCGAACGCGGACGCTTTCTGATAAAGCTCAACGTCGACGAGCGTTCAATGGTGAGTGGCGGGAGTGCCGGCCGGATCACGACGGGCCGCATGAATCCCCGCGAGCGGCTCTGGGTCTACGGCCGGGCGAACCAGCCGTGCCTGAAATGCGGGTCGGCGATCGCATCGGCCAGTGAGACCGATGGACGGCGCACGTACTGGTGCCCGACCTGTCAACCGTCCGAGTCAGGTCCTCGGAAGAGCGACTCAAGCGAGCGTGAGCGAGCCCGCGCGGACGGAGCGGGGATTGGGGGACCCCGCGAGAGAGCGCGTCGGGGGGGCCGCGGGGGCGAAGCCCCCCGGGAAGTTAATCGTGGCGCAGAGTCGCGATGGGATCGATCCAAGCCGCACGAAGAGCCGGTATCAACGCCGCCGCCACTGACGCCATAGCAATGAACGTGAGGCTGCCCGCGTAGGCCATGGCATCGAACGGATTGATGACGCTGACGAGTTGCGCGCCCATGCTGCCGGGTGAACCCGACGGCTCCTGCACTGACATGATGACGCTCGACATGGCCCAGGCCAGCCCGACGCCAATCGCGAGGCCGACGCTCACCAGACGAAGCGCTTGCCCGAGGAGCTGTCGCGTCACGGCGCCAGCTGTAGCGCCCAGCGCCATCCGGACCCCGATTTCCTTTGTCCGTTGCACGACCAGATACGACAGGACGCCGAAAATCCCCGACATCGTGAGCGCGAGCGCGATCGAACCGAGCACGACGACGATCCAGAACACGACCTGCAACGGATAGGTGCCGATCGCCATCACGGAGCGCATCATCATCACCATTCCGATGTTCGGGTCGATAGCGGTCAGCCGACCGACGATCGCACGCCTGGCGACGTTGGTGTCCCCGTTGACACGGAGAACGATCGTCGCGTCCGCGGTCGTCACCGGTGAGGGAAGGTACACCCGTGCCTCCGGGTGCCCCATGGGGTGGCCGGTCACGTCACGGGCGATACCGACGACGACGAAGGTCTGCGACGAGAGGGGCGGTTCTTCTTCGCGGCCGAAGCGCTCGCTCGGGTCCGGCGTCAGCCGCAGGACTTGGCCGATGGCGTTGCCTCCGGCCAGAACTCTCGAGCGGCCGTTTCCGAGAGCATCGCGACTGCCGCGCTCGACGCTGCCTCGGCCTCGGTGAACTGCCGGCCGCTCACGACCGGGATCCCGAGCACGTCGAAGTACGCCGACGAGATCAATCGATAGTTCGCCGGCCAGCTTCCGATCTGCCGGCGGGCGCTCCGGAAGCCGTGCGTGCTCGGTTGAGCAGGGGCGGCCCGGGCCAGGACGCGGCAAATCCGCGACTGCGGGATCGGCGGCGATCGCCGCGACCAGCGCCGGGCGCGACCGCTCCTCGAACTCCATCACATCGTGTCGTCCACCCGGATGCCGGGATTATCGGGCACCGACCGTTGTGCCGCTCGCAGAAAGATTCCGGCGCAGATCAGGAGGAGCGCCGACGCCGTGACCTGCACGATGATGAGCGCGCTGCGTGTGCGATGGGGACGCGGGTCCTTTCCGATCTCGCCGCGCACGACGCGATTGAGGTTCGGGCGGCTGGTCTGGAGCGCCGGCACGAGGCTGAAGACGGCCGTGGACATGACGGCCATCACCAGGACGAAGCCGACGACGCGAAGGTCCATTGGCGCCGAGACGTCGCCGATGAACTCGGTCAGCTCCGGAGGCATGGTCGTCAGCAACGCCCAGATCGACGCGTCGATCACGACGCGCGAGATCACGAGCGCGCCGATCGCCGCCACGAGGGCGAGCAGCAGACCCTCGGTGACCAGTTGCCTCACGATCCGCCCGCGCGAGGCGCCGAGTGACAAGCGAACGCCAATCTCGCGCTGCCGGACGACGCCGCGCGCCAGCAGGAGGTTCGCGACGTTGGCGCAGGCGATGACGAGAATCAGACCGAACGCGATGAAGAGCGGCGAGAACCCCAGCACGACGCCGGCGGAGAGTGGCGTCGCCGTTCGCCTGGATTCGAGCCGCACCGTCTCGGGTTGGCGCCGACGGGCCGGCCCTCGGTGGTCTGAGCTGCCCACACCGCGAGCGCCGATCGCGCCGCCGCGCGCGACATGCCGGGCTTCAACCGCCCGATGACCTCCAGGCTCCAGGGGTTGTCACCAGGCGTATGGCGCCGCACCTCGCCAAACATCGTCAGCGGCACCCAGCAATCGACGCCGAACGTGTCGAGTCCCAGGAAGCCCTCCGGCGTGACGCCGAGGATCGTGAACGGGAATCCGTTGATCGAAACCGAGCGGCCGACGACGTTCGGATTGGCGTCGAAGAGACGGCGCCAGCCCTGATGGCTGAGCACGAGGACGGGCTCCGAGCCCGTTCGAGTGGCGTCGAGCAGAGGACGATCGTGCGCCCGAGCGCTGCCTCAACACCCAGCATCTGGAAGTAGTTTCCGGTGACCATGTGCACGCTGGCCATTCGCCCTTCGATGCGGGTCTCGACGTCCAGCAGGCGCGCGGCGACCTCCGAGAACACGTCGGTCTCGCGGCGTAGCGCTTCGTACTGGCGCAGCGTGAACTCGGTACCGTCCCGACCGGCCCGACTGCTGTGCGTTCGGCCAGACGATGCCGACCAGCTCCTGCGGATCGCGAACCGCGTCGACGCGCAGCACCAACCGGTTGAACACGGTGAACACCGAGGCGGTGAGGCCGAGCCCCAGCGCGACGGTTCCGACAATCGTCAGCGCCACCGTCGGCGTCCGGCGGAGCCCCCGCCACGCGTAGACGATGTCGCGCACGGTCGTCTCGATGAACGTCACGCCGCGCGCGTCACGGCATTCGTCGGCCGCGAGTGCGGGAGACCCGAAACGCATGCGCGCACGGCCCCGCGCCACATCCGCCGGCAGTCCGTGTTCTCGCCTCCTCGTGGGCTTCTCGCTCGAGATGGAAATCGAGCTCCTCGCGAAGATCGCGTTCCGCGCGGCGGGGCGACAAGAGAGCGCGAAGCCGCAACCAGAGATCCCGCGCGTTCATGTGTCGAACGTCGACACTAGCTGACGTTGGTGTCGAATGTCAACACGACGCGCCGCGCTACTATGGGCGAGCCGTGATCAAATTTCTGCTGCCCGCGTTCGTCCTGTTTGCCGCGTGCCACCACGCACCGGCGCGCATTCCTGAAACGTCCAGCGCGGGAGCCCCGGCCGCTACGCCCACGACGTCGCCGGTCCAGGCACGGTTCAGCCTGGTATCGAGGTCTTCCTTGCCGATCTGCCCCAGGCTGTCCGCGGCAAACGAATCGGTCTCATCACGAACCACAGCGCGATCGATCGGTCCAGAGCGTCTGACATCGATTTGATCGCGCAGCACAAGGATCTGAAGCTCGTGGCGCTGCTCGCGCCGGAGCACGGCATTCGCGGCGACATTCAGGCTGGCGTGAAAATCGTGGACGAGAAAGATCCGAAAACCGGCGTTCCGGTCTATTCGCTCTACCTCGCAGAGGACCGTGGTCCGACGCCGGAGATGCTGAAGGACGTCGATGTTCTGGTCTACGACCTTCAGGAAGTCGGCGGGCGCACCTGGACCTACGTCTCGACGATGGCCCTGTCGATGCAGGCGGCCGTGAAGAAGAACATCCCGTTCGTGGTGCTCGATCGCCCAAATCCAATCGGCGGTGAGATCGTCGAGGGCGCGCTGCTCGAGCCGAAGTTCCAGTCCTTCGTCGGGATGTATCCCATTCCCGCGCGACACGGGATGACGGTCGGCGAGCTCGCCACACTGTTCAACCAGAAGCACGGCATCGGCGCGAACCTCGATCGTCGCGCCCGTCGAGGAACTGGCGCCGGTCGCAGTGGTTCGACGAGACCGGGCTGCCCTGGATCAACCCGTCGCCCAACCTCCGCTCGCTGGCGGCGCTCACGAGCTATCCCGGCTCGGTGTACTTCGAAGGCACGAACCTCACCGAAGGTCGCGGCACCGACCGTCCCTTCGAGCAGATCGGCGCGTCCTGGCTGAACGCTCCTGAGGTCGTCAAGGACGATGAACGACATGCGGCTGCCCGGCATCCGCTTTGAGGCCATCACGATGTCGGTGGCAGAGACCGCCGCGAAATTTCCAGGGCAGACGATCCCGGCCATCCGGTTCGCCATCACGGATCGTCAGACCTACCGGCCGGTTCGCACCGCGCTCGCTCCTCATCGACGCGATTCGCCGCCAGCATCCGCGCGAGTTTGCCTGGAGGCCGATCGATCGACCGGCTGACAGGATCGGACAAGGTCCGGCTCGCGATCGACGCGGGCACGCTCGGTCCGTTGCTCGATCAGTGGGACCGGGAGGCCGCCGAGTTTCTGGCGGGCCGGAAGCCGTACCTGTTGTATTGAGTCGTCGCGACGCCGCTGTCGCCTCCGACTGGGGTGTATAGTCACCTCGCCAAGGTTCATCCACGGCAGAAAGCCCAGGACCCATGAAGATTCTGCCCCTCGTCCTGTCGGGACTGACGATCCTTTCAGGAGCGTCGACGGCCTCCGCGCAAGCAGCCAACACCGACATCTATCACGTGGGATTCATCAAGGCAGCGCCCGGTCAGGCACTGGCTGCGGCGGAGCAGCTGCTAGAAACAGGATCCCAAAGCGCCCATGCAGGGGCACTTTGTCGTGCTGCGTCACCAGGAGGGCGACGACTGGGATTTCTGTGTGATCGAACACGTCGGAACCAAGGCGACCGTGGAAATTACGCCGCCACCGCCAGCGTCGTCCGCTCCTCCGGTCAATGCGTGGCACAGCGATACGTTCGTCGTCGGACCATCGTGGGCCGAGTTTCAGCGTGTCATGGGCGCGGCCCCGGGTGGTGTGTACATCGTGTCAACGCAGCTGGCCGTTCCCGGACACCGCGACCAGCTGGTGGCCACGCTGAACCAGGTGAATTCGGCGGCGAAGGTCAAATCCGCGCACATCCTGTTCACGCACCTCGA
Source organism: uncultured Acidobacteriota bacterium (assembly GCA_963793255.1). Taxonomy (GTDB): domain Bacteria; phylum Acidobacteriota; class Vicinamibacteria; order Vicinamibacterales; family SCN-69-37; genus CAVTYZ01. Next base: position 19,626 of record CAWBZK010000020.1, on the reverse strand, counting down.
AGGGGCCGCGTGGCAATACCTGAGCGTCACTCGGTACGCCTCGTGGTCGGACCTGGCAGCTGACCGTGCCACCGCCGCGTCGTCGAAGGAGTGGGCGGAGGTACGTATGCACTCGGCCTCGCACCACGACACCATCGCCGACCGCGTGAAGTAGAGAAGACCGCCCGCGCCGCATGCGTGCCGTGAAACTACTCCTGCCGGAGTGCGTTCACCGGCTCGGTCAGGGCGGCGCGAGTGGCAGGGATCAACGCCGCGAGGCCTGCGACAGCCAGCTCGCGGTCGATGTCGCGGTCGAGGCGACCCGGCCGAAGTGCGTTCCACCAGCGTCGAAGCCAGAGCATGAGGGTCTCCTCTTCGCCTATGCCTATCTAGCTAGGCTTTGACGGAGAGATACCTGACCCATTCGTGTTCTTCCAGGACAGCGCGAAGGTGCGCCACGTCGTCATCGCCGGACTGGTGTTCGGCTCGCTGTACTCGCTCGTCGTCGGCGCTGATCGCCGCCTGCGCAACCGCGAGTACAGGGCGCTCGCGGCGCATCTCGAGGCCGAGCGCGGCAGAGCGAGCTCTCGCGGCAGCTCGCCGAGTCGAAGCTGCGCTGCTGCAGCTGCAGATCGAGCCGCATTTCCTGTTCAACACGCTCGGCAGCGCGCAGCAGCTCGCCGAGCAGGGCGCGCCCGAGGCGGCGCGGCTCATCTCCAACCTGATCCGCTTCCTGCGCGCGGCGACGCCGTCGCTGCGCGACGAGGCGACGACGCTCGCGCAGGAGGCGACGCTGATCGCGGCGTACCTGGCGATCATGCAGACGCGCCTCGGGCGTGCGCCTGCGTGGTCGGTCGACGTTCCCGACGACGCTGGCGGCGACGGCGCTGCCGCCGGGCATGCTGATCACGCTCGTCGAGAACGCGATCAAGCACGGCATCGAGCCGTCGCCGCGACGGCGGCCGCATCGACGTCACGCGCGACGCGCGACGGCGCCGGCGTGCTCGCTGCTGACCGTCGCCGACACCGGGCGCGGGGCTTGTGCGGCGACGCGCCCGGCCAGGGCATCGGCCTCGCCAACATCCGCGAGCGGCTCGCGCTGCTGTTCGGCGACGCGGCGTCGCTCGAGCTCGAGGAGAACGAGCCGCGCGGCTTCGTCGCGCGCATCCTGCTGCCGCGTCGCGCGCGCCCGCTCCGCGTACGCTCGCCGCGTCGACGCAGGCGCACTGCCATGACCGACCCACCGCGCTGATCGCCGAAGACGAGCCGCTGATGCGCGAGCGGCTGAAGGAGAAGCTCGCCGAGGTCTGGCCCGAGCTCGACATCGTCGCCGAAGCCGAGGACGGCGACGCAGGCGCTCGCGCTGTTCGACGAGCATCGCGCCGCAGATCGCCTTCCTCGACATCCGCATGCCCGGGCGCGACCGGTCTCGACGTCGCGGCCGCGATCGGCGGCGACTGCCACGTCGTGTTCATCACCGCCTACGACCAGTACGCGCTCGCAGGCGTTCGAGGCGGGCGCCGTCGACTACCTGCTGAAGCCGGTCGAGACCGACCGGCTCGCGCAGACGGTCGAGCGCATGCAGCGCAAGCTCGCCAGCGCCGCCGGCCGACCTGTCCGCGCTGGTCGCGCAGCTGCGCGGCTCGGTGCAGCCGGCGCGCCGCGGCATGAAGTGGATCAAGGCGGCGGTCGGCAAGCAGGTGAAGCTGATCGCCGTGACCGACGTCGTCTACTTCCAGTCGCGACACCAAGTACACGCGCGTCGTGCTCGCGCAGTGGCGAGGCGCTGATCCGCACGCCGCTGAAGGATCTGCTGGCCGAGCTCGATCCCGGACAAGTTCTGGCAGGTGCATCGCAGCACGATCGTGAACCTCGACGCGGTGGCGGGCGTGCTGCGCGAGGACGCCGAGCGGCAGTTCGTCCTGCTCAAGAACCGGCCAGGAGAAGCTGCCGATCTCGCGGCAGTTCACGCATCTGTTCAAGCAGATGTAGACGCTACGTCGACCCGCGGCTAGAATCGCGCCGGTCGCGCCGGTGCGCGGCTTAATGTCAATCGCTGCCGCCATGCGGCCCGTCGCCATCTTTCGCTTCTCGCCGACCGAGACCCCGGGCCGCTTCGGCGCGTGGCTCGACGCGCAGGGCATCCCGTGGGAGCTGTCGCGCTCGACGAGGGCGCGGCCGTGCCCGCGAGCCCGGCCGGCTTTTCCGGCATCGGCATGATGGGCGGGCCGATGAGCGTCAACGACGCGCTGCCGTGGATCGCGCCGCTGTGCGCGCTGCTGCGCGACGCGGTCGCGCGACGGCGTGCCGGTGATCGGCCATTGCCTCGGCGGCCAGCTGCTGGCGAAGGCGCTGGGCGCGCGCGTCGCGCGCATGCGCGACGCCCGAGATCGGCTGGCTCGACGTCGACGTCTGCGACCGCGGCGCGCGCGCGCGAGTGGTTCGGCGGCCTGCCGCGCTTCGCGACGTTCCAGTGGCACTACGACGCGTTCGACGCTGCCGCCGATGGCCACGCGCGTGCTCACCAACGCGTTAACGCGAACCAGGGCTTACGTGATCGACGATCGCCACATCGGCTTCCAGTGCCACATCGAGATGACGCGCGAGCTGGTCGAGACCTGGTGCCGCGCTGGCGCCGACGAGCTGCCGCGCGCGCTCGACGCGCGCATCGGCAGAGCGCGGCCGATCCTGCGGCGATCTCGACGCGCGCGCTCGCCGCGCTGAACGCGGTCGCCGACGGCGTCTACGCGCGCTGGGCGCAGCAGGCTCGCCGACTGACGCCGCTGATGGCCGTCGATCCGGCCGCTGCCCGACCTGCTCATCAACCAGATCGCCGCCGGCGAAGTCGTCGAGCGGCCGGCGGCGGCGCTGAAGGAGCTGCTCGAGAACGCGCTCGACGCCGGCGCCACGCAGATCGACGTCGACCTCGAGGACGGCGGCGTCAAGCGCATCCGCGTCGCCGACAACGGCGGCGGCATCGCGCGCGAGGACCTGCCGCTCGCGGTGGCGCGCCACGCGACGTCGAAGATCGCGACCGCTGACGACCTCGAGGCGATCGCGACGCTCGGCTTTCGCGGCGAGGCGCTGGCGTCGATCGCCGCGGTGTCGCGGCTTCGCGCTGGCGTCGCGCGCGGCGGGCAAGCCGCACGCGTGGCGCATCGAGGTCGACGGCGGCACCGTCGGCGCCGATCGCGCCCGCGGCGCTCGCCGCCGGCACGACGGTCGACGTCGCAGGAGCTGTACTTCAACACGCCGGCGCGGCGCAAGTTCCTGCGCACCGAAGCGCACCGAATGGGGCCACTGCGACGAAGCGTTCCGCCGCATCGCGCTCGCGCATCCGCGACGTCGGCTTCACGCTGCAGCACAACGGCCGCGTCGCTGCATCGGCTGCTGGCGCACGGGCGGCAGCGCGCGCGTCGACGCAGCTGCTCGGCGACGCGTTCGTCGACGCACGCGGCGCGCGGTCGACGCCGAGGCCGGGCCGCTGCGGCTCGACGGGCTTCGCCGTGCGGCCGGCGTACGCGACGCAGCGCGCGGCGGCCAGTACGTCTTCGTCAACGGCCGCTTCGTGCGCGACCGCGTGCTGGCGCACGCGGTGCGCGAGGCGTACCGCGACGTGCTGCACCACGACCGCCAGCCGGCGTACGCGCTGTGGCTCGACGCTCGATCCGCGCCGCGTCGACGTCAACGTGCATCCGCAGAAGATCGAGGTGCGCTTTCGCGACTCCGGCGCGGTCCACCAGTTCGTCCTCCACGCGGTCGAGCGCGCGCTGGCGGCGACCGCGGCGCGAGCAGCCCGCGGTGTCGGCGGCCGAGAAGCTCGGGCGTCGCCGCGCGCGCATCGTGCCGCCGCTCGTGCCCGACGCGCCGATCGCGGCGATCGCGCCGGCGCGTCGGCGCGCGCCTACGACGCGCCGCGCCAGGCGTCGATGGCGCTCGGCGCCGCCGAGCCCGCGGCGTTCTACGCGACAGCTGTTCGGCGCGCGCGACGCGCACGCGCGACGACCGGCGCCGATCTGCCGGCACGACCGACGATGCCGCATCCGCTCGGCTTCGCGCTCGCGCAGCTGCACGGCATCTACGTCCTCGCGCAGAACCGCGCCGGGCTGGTGCTGGTCGACATGCACGCGGCGCACGAGCGCATCGTCTACGAGCGGCTGAAGACGCGCGCTCGACGCGCGCGTGCCGGTGCAGCCGCTGCTGGTGCCGGCGACGTTCGCGGCGACGCCGCTCGAAGTCGCGACCGCGGAGGAGCACGCGCGACGACGCTCGCCGCGCTCGGCTTCGAGATCGTCGGCGCTCGGCCCGGCGACGCTCGCGGTGCGCGGCGTGCCGGCGCTGCTGGCGCGACGCCGATGCCGCCGACGCTCGCGCGCGCGGTGCTGCACGACCTGCGCGAATTCGGCGGCAGCGCAGGTGCTGACCGCGCGCCGCGACGAGCTGCTGTCGACGATGGCCTGCCACGCGCGCGGTGCGCGCCAACCGCAGCCTGACCGTGCCGGAGATGAACGCGCTGCTGCGCGAGATGGAAGCCACCGAGCGCGCCGGCCAGTGCAACCACGGCCGGCCGACGTGGTTCCAGCTTGACGCTCGCGGACCTCGACCGCGCTGTTCATGCGCGGCCGCTGAACGCAGTCGCGCGTCGACGCTCGATCGCGGCGTGCCGATCGCCGTCGTCCTGCTGATGGGCCCGACCGCGTCCGGCAAGACCGCGCTCGGCGCTGGCGCTCGCCGAGCGCTTCGCCGGCGAGATCGTCAGCGTCGATTCGGCGCAGGTCTATCGCGGCATGGACATCGGCACCGCCAAGCCCGACGCGGCGACGCGCGCGCGCGTCCCGCACCACCTGATCGACATCCTCGATCCGATCGACGCGTATTCGGCGGCGCGCTTTCGTGCGCGACGCGCTGCGGCGATCGCGCGACATCCGCGCGCGCGGCGCGCTGCCGCTGCTGGTCGGCGGCACGATGCTGTACTTCAAGGCGCTGACCGAGGGCTGTCGGCGCTGCCGCGCGCCGATCCCGCGCGTGCGCGCGCGAGCTCGATGCCGCGCGCCGCGCGCGAAGGCTGGCCGGCGCTGCACGCCGAGCTCGCGCGCGTCGATCCGGCCACCGCCGCGCGCCTGCGAGCCGACCGACGCGCAGCGCATCCAGCGCGCGCTCGAAGTGCTACGCGATCGACCGGCCAGCCGCTGTCGGAGCTGCAGGGCCGCGCGCGAAGCCGGCGGCGCGCTCGGGCCCGACGATCGCCGATCGCGCTCGTGCCGTCGGACCGCGCGGTGCTGCATCGGCGCGATCGCGCAGCGCTTCGACGCGATGCTCGCCGCGGGCCTCGTCGACGAAGTGCGCGCGCTTGCGCGCGCGCTATCGCGCTCGACGCCGAGCATGCCGTCGATGCGCTGCGTCGGCTACCGCCAGGCGTGGCAGTACCTGGACGGCGCGATCGATGCCGCGACGCTGCGCGAGCAAGGCATCGCCGCCACGCGCCAGCTCGCCAAGCGCCAGCTCACCTGGCTGCGCGCGACGCCGGCGACGGCCTTCGAACCCGCACGGCCCGCGGACCTCGCCGACGCGCGTGCGCGAGCGCTGCGATCGCTGCGCGTGAACGGGCCTCGACCGCAGCGCGCCTGACAGCCGATGCTGCTGTGCAATAATCGCTTCTTCTGATTGCCGCGCCGGAGCATTGCCGGTCGCGGCCGATGACGATGCAGCGCGCACGCTCTACGACAAGTTGTGGGACAGCCACGTCGTCCGCGAGGAAGCGGACGGCACGGCGCTGCTCTACATCGACCGCCATCTGGTGCACGAGGTGACGAGCCCGCAGGCGTACGAGGGCCTGAAGCTCGCCGGCCGCAAGCCGTGGCGCGTCGCAGTCGATCGTCGCCACCGCCGATCACAACACGCCGACCAAGGACTGGGACCACGGCATCGCGCGATCCCGATCTCGCGCACTGCAGGTCGAGACGCTCGACGCACAACATCGCGCGAGCACGGCGCCAAGGCGTACTTTCCGTTTCTGCGATCGCGCGCCAGGGCATCGTCCACGTGATCGGGCCGGAGCAGGGCGCGACGCTGCCCGGGCATGACGGTCGTCTGCGGCGACTCGCACACGAGCACGCACGGCGCGTTCGCCGCGCTCGCGTTCGGCATCGGCACCTCCGAAGTCGAGCACGTGCTCGCGACGCAGTGCCTGCGTCATGAAGAAGGCGAAGTCGATGCTGATCCGCGTCGACGGCCGCCTGCCGCCCGGCGTCACCGCCGAAGGACCTCGTGCTCGCGATCATCGGCAAGATCGGCACCGCCGGCGGCACCGGGCTACGCGATCGAGTTCGCGCGGCGAGGCCATCCGCGCGCTGTCGATGGAAGCGCCGCATGACCGTGTGCAACATGGCGATCGAGGCCGGCGCGCGCGCCGGGCATGATCGCCGTCGACGACAAGACGATCGACTACCTGCAAGGGCCGGCCGTTCGCGCCGACGGGCGAGCTGTGGGACGCGCGCCGTCGCGCACTGGCGCACGCTGCGTCAGCGACGAGGGCGCGCAGTTCGACACGCGTCGTGATCGACGCCGCGCGACGTCAAGCCCGCAGGTCACGTGGGGCACGTCGCCGGAGATGGTGGTGTCGATCGAGGACCGCGTGCCGGATCCCGACAAGGAGAAGGACGCCGACGCGGCGCGAAGGCATCGAGCGCGCGCTGGACTACATGGGGCTGCAGCCGAACACGCCGATGACCGACATCGGCATCGACAAGGTGTTCATCGGCTCGTGCACCAACTCGCGCATCGAGGACCTGCGCGCAGGCCGCGGCGGTCGCGCGCGGCCAGCCGCGTCGCCGGCAGCATCAAGCTCGCGATGGTCGTGCCGGGCTCGGGCCTCGTGAAGGCGCAGGCCGAAGCGCGAAGGCCTCGACCGCATCTTCCGCGACGCGGGCTTCGAGTGGCGCGAGCCCGGGCTGCTCGATGTGCCTCGCGATGAACGACGACCGGCTCGAGCCCGGCGAGCGCTGCGCGTCGACGTCGAACCGCAATTTCGAAGGCCGCCAGGGCGCCGGCGGCCGCACGCACCTCGTGAGCCCGGCGATGGCGGCGGCGGCGGCGATCGCCGGCCATTTCGTCGACGTGCGTCGGCTGTTCTAGGAGGACGCTGCCATGCAACCGTTTCGCATCCACACCGGGCTCGTCGCGCCGCTCGACCGCGCCAACGTCGACACCGACGCGATCATCCCGAAGCAGTTCCTGAAGTCGATCAAGCGGTCGGGCTTCGGCCCGAACCTGTTCGACGAATGGCGCTACCTCGACCACGGCGAGCCGGGGATGGACAACGCGCAGCGGCCGCGCAATCCCGATTTCGTGCTGAACGAGCCGCGCTACCAGGGCGCGTCGATCCTGCTCGCGCGCGCGCAATTTCGGCTGCGGCAGCTCGCGCGAGCACGCGCCGTGGGCGCTGCACGACTACGGCTTCCGCGCGCTGATCGCGCCGTCGTACGCCGACATCTTCTACAACAACTGCTACAAGAACGGGCTGCTGCCGATCGTGCTGCCGGAGCCGCAGGTCGACCGGCTGTTCGCCGACACGTTCGCGTTCCCCGGGTTCCGGCTGACGATCGATCTCGAGCGGCAGACGGTGTCGACGCGTCGACGGCGCGCTGGTGTTCGGCTTCGACGTCGAGCCGTTCCGCAAGCATTGCCTGCTGAACGGCCTGGACGACATCGGCCTCACGCTGCAGCACGCCGACGCGATTCGCGCGTTCGAGACGAAACGGCTCGCCGACCAGCCCTGGCTCTAGAACTTCTCCACGAGAAGCGGCGCCAGGGTACAAGCGGCGCCGCTCTTTTGCTTATGGACACGGGAAACGCATGAAGATCGCAATCCTGCCGGGCGACGGCATCGGCCCCGAGATCGTCGGACAGGCGCAGCGCGTGCTCGAGCGTGCTGCGCGACGAAGGGCTGCCGATCGACGACCGAGACGGCGCCGATCGGCGGCGCCGGCTACGACGCGGCCGGCCATCCGCTGCCGCCGCGCCACGCTCGCGCTCGCGCAGGCGGCCGACGCGGTGCTGATGGGCGCCGTCGGCGGCCCGCAATACGACACGCTGCCGCGCGACATGCGCCCCGAGCAGGGCATTGCTCGCGCATCCGCAAGGCGCTGCGGCCTGTTCGCGAACCTGCGTCCGGCGATCCTGTATCCCGAGCTCGCCGCCGCTTCGACGCTCAAGCCCGACGTCGTCGCCGGGCTCGACCTCATGATCATGCGCGAGCTGACCGGCGACATCTACTTCGGCCAGCCGCGCGGCCGCCGCACGCAACGCGCGCGGCGACGCGAAGGCTTCGACACGATGCACTACAGCGTGCCGGAGATCGAGCGCATCGCGCGCGTCGGGTTCGAGACGGCGCGCAAGCGCGAGCAAGCGGCTGTGCTCGGTCGACAAGGCCAACGTGCTCGACACGAGCATCCTGTGGCGCGAGACGGTGAGCGCGCTCGCGGCGGAATACCCGGACGTCGCGCTGTCGCACATGTACGTCGACAACGCCGCGATGCAGCTCGTGCGCAACCCGAAGCAATTCGACGTCATCGTCACCGGCAACATGTTCGGCGACATCCTGTCCGACGAGGCGTCGATGCTCGCCGGCTCGATCGGCATGCTGCCGTCGGCGTCGCTCGACGCGAACCAGAAGGGCCTGTACGAGCCGATCCACGGCTCGGCGCCCGACATCGCGGGCCAGGACAAGGCCAATCCGCTGGCGACGATCCTGTCGCTCGCGATGATGTTCCGCTACACGTTCGCGCGCGCCGACGTCGCGCGAGCGCATCGAGCGCGCCGTGCGCAGCGTGCTGCAGCAGGGACATCGCACCGGCGACATCGCGCTGCCGGGCGAGCGAGGTCATCGGCACGCGCGCGATGGGCGATGCGGTGGTCGCGGCGCTGCGGAGCGCATGATGGCGACGCGGCGACCCGCGATCAAGGTCCGCCGCGCCGAGTTGCGCGACGCGGAGGCGATCGCAGGCGACCTTCTCGGCGCCGCGGGCGCATGGCCGGCACGCTGCAGTTGCCGTTGCCTTCCGTCGAGATGTGGCGCAAGCGCCTCGCCGAATTCGCGCCGACGACTACCTGCTGGTGGCGGAGGTCGACGGCGAAGTGGTCGGCAACCTCGGCCTGCACGCGGCGTCGAGTCGCCGCGCCGCAAGCACGCGGCGCCATCGGCATGTCGGTGCGCGACGATTGGCAGCGCCGCGGCGTGGGCAGCGCGCTGATGGTGGCGGCGCTCGACATCGCCGACAACTGGCTCAACTATCGCGCGTCTCGAGCTCACCGTCTACACGGACAACGCCGCGGCGCTCGCGCTGTATCGCAAGTTCGGCTTCGAGATCGAAGGCACGCACAAGCGCTACGCCTTTCGCGACGGCCGCTATGTCGACGCCTACGCGATGGCGCGGCTGCGCGCCAGCCCGCATCGTCAAGACCTTTGACCACGAAGAGCACGAAGACACGAAGCAGAGGTCCATCGAAGGCACCAAGACCGCGCGAAAACGGACGTCTTCGTGACCATCGTGCAGTACGCATTCGTGTCGAAATTTCTGATTAAAGGAGATGATCATGCGAGTAGGCTTTGTGGGTTGGCGGGGCATGGTGGGCTCGGTCCTCATGCAGCGGATGCTGGAGGAACGGGATTTCGATCACATCGAGCCGACGTTCTTCTCGACGTCGGCGGCGGGCGGCAAGGGCCCGGCCATCGGCCGCGACGACCGGCACGCTGCAGGACGCGAGCGACGTCGCGGCGCTTGACGGCGCAGGACACGATCATCACGTGCCAGGGCGGCGACTGGACCGACGCGATGTACCCGAAGCTGCGCGACGGCCGGCTGGAACGGCTACTTCATCGACGCCGCCAAGACGCTGCGCATGCAGGACGACGCGGTGATCATCCTCGACCCGGTCAACCGGCCGGTGATCGACGCCGCGCTCGCCAAGCGGCATCCGCAACTACATCGGCGGCAACTGCACGGTCAGCCTGATGATGATGGCGCTCGCGGGACTGTTCGCAGCGCGACCTCGATCGAGTGGATGACGTGCATGACCTATCAGGCGGCATCGGGCGCCGGCGCGCAGAACATGCGCGAGCTGCTGCAGCAGATGGGCGAGGCGCACCTCGCCGCGAAGAACCTGCTCGACGACCCGCACTCGGCGATCCTCGACATCGACCGCGAAGTCGCCGGCATCCTGCGCGACGAGCGCTTCCCGACCGAGCACTTCGGCGTGCCGCTCGCGGGCTCGCTCATTCCGTGGATCGACAAGGACATGGGCAACGGCATGAGCCTCGAGGAGTGGAAGGGCGGCGCCGAGACGAACAAGATCCTCGGGCCGCGCGGTGCCGCGACGCGATTCCGGTGGATTCGCTCTGCGTGCGCATCGGCGCGATGCGCTGCCACAGCCAGGCGCTGACGATCAAGCTGCGGCGCGACGTGCCGCTGGCGGAAATCGAAGCGATGATCGCGGGCGCCAACGAATGGGTGAAGCGTCGTGCCGAACCGGCGCGACGACAGCATCCGCGAGCTCACGCCGGCCGCGGTCACCGGCAACGCTCGACGATCCCGGTCGGCCGCCTGCGCAAGCTCGCGATGGGGCCGCGAGTACCTGAGCGCGTTCACCGTGGGCGACCAGTTGCTGTGGGGCGCCGCGGAGCCGCTGCGCCGGATGCTGCGGATTCTGCTCGACGCTGAAGTCGCGTACGCCGCGTGCCGCGGCTGGCGCGACGCTTGCTACGTGATCGTCGCGATAGCGCGGCGCACCGGGTCGCGCGCCGCTTTTTCGCATGTTCTATGCAGGCGCAGGTGCTCCAGCGAGGGACGGTGCGCCGCTGCGCCGGTCGACAGGAACGCAACACTGCGTCGCAACGGCGCCGCTACTACATGTTGTAGCCGGCGCATGTCGCGCACGCAAGCGCTAGCGCTGGCCGCTATCACATCGGCATGAAGTTGCGGGGTAGACGGAACGCACGGTTGCGCAAAAACTCAAGCTAATACCGAGGTTTAGCTTGCACCGCTAAACCCATGATGTTATGTTAGCTTGAGCCAATACAGCGTTTCCGAAGGGGTCGGCATGCGCGTGAAACCCATCTTCAAATACGGCCTCATCGCCGGCGCGCTTGCGCTGCCTGCGACGGCGTACCCGCTCGGGCTCGGCAAGCTCACCGTCGATTCCGTTCGTCGGGCAGCCGCTGTCGGCCCGGATCGAGCTGCTTTCCGCCTCGAAGGAAGAACTCGACTCGCTGCCGCGCGAAGTCGCCGATCCGTCGCTCTACCGGCAAACAATCTGCAGTATCAGGGCGTGCTTGTCGCGCGCGCGCATCTCGCTCGAGCGCGGGCCCGACGACACCGCCTATCCTGCGCGTCACGTCGCCCAGCGCCGGTCGCCGAGCCGTTCCTCGACCTGCTGGTCGAAGTGAACTGGGCGTCGGGCCGGGTCGTGCGCGACTACACGTTCCTGCTCGATCCGCCCGGCTCGAGCTGCGCCGCCGGTCGAACCGTCACGCCGCTGCGCACGGGCGCCGCGCCCGCGCCGCGCGACGCCGCAGCGGCGCCGCCGCACGCGCCGCGCGCCTGCGCGCCGCCGCGGCGCGCCGGCGCCGCGCGGCCAAGGCGACACGTACGCAGTGAAGCGCGGCGACACGCTGTCGAAGATCGCCAAGGAATACAAGCCCGAAACGGTCACGCTCGACCAGATGCTGGTCGCGCTGTTCAAGAGCAACCAGAACGCGTTCGAAGGCAACAACATGAACCGCCTGCGCTCGGGCGCGATCATCACGATCCCGAATGCGGTCGAGGCGTCCGCCGCGACGGCAGCGCCGGAGGCCACGCAAGGTCGTGCGGGTGCAGGCCTCCGATTGGCGCACCTATCGCGATCGCGTCGCCGGCGCGGCGCCGACGGCCGACGAAGGCGGCGGCCGCGCCGCCGGCGGTACGATCGGCACGGCGGTCGAAGAAAGACACCCGCCGCGCGTCCGGGCAGCGACCAGCTGCGCGTGTCGAAGGAAGGCGCGGCAAGGGCGCCGGCGCCGCGGAAAGCGGTGCGGCGCGCGACGCGCAGCTGCGCGAAGCGCAAAGCCGCGTCGCCGAGCTCGAGAAAACCGTGAAGGACCTGCAGCGCGCCGTCGAGCTCAAGAACCAGACGATGGCCAAGCTGCAGGCCCAGGCGGACGCCGCGAAGGGCAAGGCGCCGCCGCGCGCCGACGCCGATCGCGCCGCGCCGTGACAGCCGCCACGCTGCCGCGACGCCGCCGCGCAGCCGCACGACGCCGCCGACCCGCCGTGACGCCGCCGAAGGCCGTGGAGCCGGCAAGGCGCCGGAACCGCCGCAAGGCGGCCGAGCCGCCGAAGGTCGAGCCGCCCAAGGCCGCCGAGCCCCCGAAGGTCGAGACGCCGAAAGCTGCCGAGCCGCCGAAGGCTGCGGAGCCGCCAAGGCCGCCGCGAACCGCCGAAGGTCGCAGCCGCCGAAGGCGCCGTGCCCAAGGCGCGGCGAAGGCCCGCGCCAAGGCGAAGCCCCCGGGATTCTTCGACGATCTCTTCGGCAGTACGCCGCCTGGGCGATCGGCGCCGGCGCGCTGCGGTGCTGGCCGGCATCGCGGCGCTGATCGCCGCGCGCCGCCGCAAGACCACGAAGTTCGAGGACAGCATCATCTCGGGCACCGACATCAAGACGAACACGGTGTTCGGCTCCACCGGTGGCGGGGTCGTCAACACGGGCGACAACTCGCTCGCGAGCGACTTCAGCCGCGAAGGTCTGGGCAACATCGACACCGACGAAGTCGACCCGATCGCCGAAGCCGAGGTCTACCTCGCCTACGGCCGCGATGCGCAGGCCGAGGAGATCCTGAAGGGCGACGACCGTCGATCCCAAAGCGGGATCCGCGCCTTCGGCACACGCACCGGCAACGTCGCGTTGCCCGACTGGGAACGGCAGCACTGCTGGTCGTCGGCGTGGCGGGAGGCGTCGCCCTGCGACTGGACGACGGCCCCCGGTGATCTCAGGCGCACCGGGAGAACCACGATCCCGGGACCCGAGCCGCGGACCGACGATCTGGTTCGGCCGCGGGAACCGAGGACCACCTCGACCCGAATCGCCAGGACCGACCCCCCGACGCTGCCCCTGAGGCCGAGCTGCTGCAGGATCCTCACACCGAGCCCCTACCCACCGTGGTTCGCCTTCGCCCCGGAGACCGGGAGGTTCGTCTGGACAGAGCTTCCAGTGAAGCCCGACGTCAGCTCCGTCTCCACTGCTCGAACCCTCTTGGTCCGGTCGCCGATGGACCCGGAGCTGGCCCAGATCTCCTGCACCGGCATGTGCACGGACCTGTTGGCGTTCGGCCCGGCACCTGACGAGGTCACGGTGCTGGTGTCGGATTTGTCGAGGGCACCCGTGAACCCCGGGCCCTCATCGCTCGCCCTGGTCTACGGGATCATGGTTCGTTGCGCGACGAGATCGACCTGGCGGAGGTCATGGGTACGAGCGGCACGTGGTGGAGGAACCCGGGACTGGGCCCCTCCGGACGGCAGCGAGGCGCTGATCGCCGACATCGAGTGGCCGCCGGACGGCAGCCGGCTCGCGGTGAGCACCTATCCCGGATTCTTTGAGCCGGACTGCCTACCTGCGGCCGAGCCCTGTGAGGCCAGATCTGGGCCTTCGATCGTGACGGCGGCGACCCGGACCTGGTCCATCGGAGCCGTCCTCCGCCCAGGAAGGCGGCGTCGGGTTGGCCCCGATCCTGACGAATCTGGCCTGGACGACCGACAGCTACGACTGGGCATGGTGCTGGACATCGACAACCAGGACCAGGCGAAGCCCCCGCCGAGCCTGGTCGGCTCGACGTCGAGTCGGGCAGTGCGTCGACGCTGTACGAGTTCAGCGAGTGCGGGGCCTGCCGGCCGCCCCGATACGGGTTCACCTGGTCACCGGACGGCACCCGCGTCGCGGTCACCAGTGGTGAAGGCGTCAGCGTCTCGACTCCGACGGAACCGTCCTCTCGGAGTCGACCGGGGCGGACCCGGCCCCTCGCCTGGATCGCGGAGGTGCGCTGAGACGTTGCTGGTGGGCTTCGCCATCGTCCCGGTCCCACCCTGAGACGTCCCGCGATGATCGGGGGCGTCGGAACGCTTGCTGACGTGGGTCAGATCGGCGCCGCCCGGTGCCCTCAACAATGCCTTTACTCAGGACCTGGCGAGACTGAGAGCCGCCGCGAGTGTCCGTCCTACGGGTAGCGGTCGTCGTCTCGCTTCCCGCGACTTCTGTGGTCTCGGCCCACCGCCATAGACAGGCCTGACATGCTCGCCCGGTGCTCTATCGCGAGTGCGTCACTTCGCCGCGAATGCGTCGCCCGTGAGCGTCCGGATCTGCCGCAGATAGTGCGGGGAACTGCCGAGAAGTAGATGGTTCCTTCCTCGTCCTTGACCTCGTCTGACCGCTGCTGAAGGCTGACGCTGGAGGTGTTTGATGCTCGACGAGCCGGAGCTCATTGAGGCACTGCGCCGCCACTGGGAATTCGCAGGCAGGGATGAGGACATCTCGCACGAGATCTACCACGACGACGCTGTGCTCGAGTTCCCTCAATCGGGCGAACGCTTCGAGGGCGTGGCGAACTTCAGGGAGTGGCGTCGCCAGTACCCCGCCACTCTGAATTTCCACATTAGGCGCATCAACCACCGCGATGACCTGGTCGTTGTCGAGTACCTGATCAGTTATGACAGCCAGCCATGGAAGTACGTGGTCAACGTCATGGAGTTCAGGCAAGACCGCGTCGCCCATGAGCGCATCTACATCATGGATTCATGGGAAGCACCGGACTGGCGCAAGCCGTGGCGGGCTGGCAGACCGGCCGACCCGCCACCGCCGACTCCTTAGCCGCCCTGCGGCTCGCCGCCCGTCACCCATCCGTGGGATTCGGCACCTTGCCGCGCAGGCCGGCCTCCCATCGACGCATAAGCGACCGCATGCCGCTGCAGGTCATGCGGATGCACGCACATGGCTCCGCGCTGGTCGCGGCATGAGCGGACGGTCTTGAACACGGCGTTAGCGAGGATGTAACTGTGAGGTCTTCGAAAGATGAGTTCGCCGCTCCACGAGAGTCGATCCAGCGGCGACACTAAGGAGGACGCCATGCGCAACGAGGCCATGGAGCGGCTGGACATGTTGGTTGGCTCTTGGAAGGCGACGATGCGCAACGCGTGGTTCCTTGAGCCAGCCGACCAGGAGGTACCCGGCACGGCCACGGTGGACTGGCTCTACGACGCCTTCCTGGTCTTCCGCTGGACCATGCTGAGCGATGTCGGAAACGCCGCGAGCGAAATGGTCCTGGTCCTCGGTCGCAGCGACGCCCGCGACGCCTACTCGGCGCTGTACCACGACGAGCGAGGCGTTTGCCGGGAGTTCGCCATGACATTCGACGGGTCGCACTGGAACTTGAACCGAGAGGATCCCGACATGTTCCAGCGGTTCATCGCTGACGTAGGGATAGACCGGATCGCGGGTCGTTGGGAGGCTTCCGAGGATCAGGGATCGACGTGGCGCAAAGACTTCGACCTCGTGTTCGAGCGGTTGCAGGAGGGCTAGTTGCTCAGCGGTCGTCGCGCACATCGCGGCATGAGCGGACGTTTGGCTGGTGCCCTACGTGAGTGAAAATACGCCGCGGGTCCATGGCGTCCGCCCTCCAGACGCCATCGTGCGAGTCAAGGAGCCAGACTGCGGGAGGGAGGGCTGTTGCGAAGACCTGTCCGAGACGCGTCGTCAACCTGGTCTCCACGGGCGAGTACTACGACATCGCGCTGCGGGACTTGGGCTGCTGGTCGGCGCGCTGGCGCTGGCCCAGCTGGCCACGACCTTCCACCACCGCGAGGGGGCCTGACCCGCTCCTCCATGGCTACCGGTGCTCCACGCCGATGCCGCCGAGATCCGGGAACCCTCCAGCGGCGGAGTTGATGACGTAACCGGTGATCTTGGGAGCTGCGAGGAAGTAGAACCTGCCGATGTCCAGCGGGATGTAGGCGACGTCCTTGCCCAGCTTGGCGTCGTCGATCGCCGACGCAGGCAGGGATCAGTTCGCCATCACGGACCGGTCGATCCCGCCGGTGACCGGCTTCCCGTCCTCCCACGTGACCCCGTCGCGGATGGTGAACTCCCACCCGTCTTCGCGTCCTCCGACATGGTGCCGGTGTCGGTGGCTGGGCATCGGGGACGATCGTGAAGGCCTCTTCCGGGTCTTCCGAGATCGGGTAGGTCACCAGGCCGCGGTAGAAGAGCCGGTTGGAGTTCTGGCAAGGTCGCGGCCGACGTACATGCGTTGCGGGTCCATGGTGTCAGCCGGGAGCGACGGGTCAGGTAGTAGAGCGTTCCTCCGACGGTTGACTCCTGGTTGTCCCACCGTGGTCGCCCGAGGGGCTGCTGCAGGCGACTGCGACCAGCGTTACCTGCGGTGGCGGCCAGCGCGGTCGGTCTCCGGACGGCTCCCATGCATGCTCCCGTTCCATGGTGGCGCATCCGACTGGAAAGCCCTGAACCACGAAGGAACTGGGCGACCTCGACGTGGACAGCGGCCGCGGGACCGGAGGATCCTCGAGGGAAGATCACCTCGGAGTGCCTAGGGAGGATCGGATGGGCGCCCTTCCCGCCCCGGACCTGCCGCCGGTCCCCCACCGGACCTCGTCGACGCGCTCCACGACCTGCACCACCGCGCGGGCTGGCCGAGCCTGCGCCGCTTGGCCGCGCAGCGGGCTGCAGCCACACGACCGTCTCCGGCGCTCTCCTCGCCCCCGCTCCCGTCCTGGGGCGTCGCTGGAGCTCCTCGTGGAGGCGATGGACGGCGACATCGGCGAGTTCCATGCGCTGTGGCTGGCCGCGGCGCGCCGACCGGCGCCGCCGCCCGCTTCGCCGGGCATCGCCGGCCGGCGGGACGAGCTGCCCGCCGTGCGCCGCCACCTGAGTCCGGCACCGGCCTGCTGCTGGTCATCGGTGAGGCCGGCATCGGCAAGACCCGGCTCGTGACCACGGCCGCAGCGCCGCCGACGTCCTCGTCGCCTCCGGCGTCGTGCCTGCCCCTGTCGACGGAGGTGCCCCTGCTGCCGGTCGCGGACGTGCTCGGTCGCGTCCACGACGTCGACGACGGCCCGTGGCTCGACCGAGGCCCTGGCCCTGCCGCGCCGTACGTCGCCCGCCGTCCCTCTGCCGGCTGCTCCCCGAGCTCGACGCCGCAGTCGACCGGCACTGCTGGTCCCGACGACGCCTGGTCCCGCCAGCGCCTGTTCGCGGCGATCGGCGCGTGCTGTCGGCGCTCGGGCCCTGCGGCCGCTGGCCTTGGTTGTGGAGGACCTGCACTGGGCGGACCCGCGACGCTCGACCTCGTCGAGCACCTCCTGGGCCGCCTGCACGAGCTCCGGTGGTCGGGACGTGGCGGACGGAGGACCCGGCGACACCCGGGACCCCGCCCGCGTGGCTCGAGCGGGTTCGCCGCCTGCCCTCTGTGCGACGCCTGGTCCTCGGCCCGCTGAGCCGCGAGGAGACCGCCGAACAGCTGGCCCTGCTGGACGCCGGGCGACCCGGACCCGTCGAGCGGATCCACCGGCGGAGCCGGGGTCTGCCGCTGTTCACCGAGGAGCTGGCCGCCGCAGCGCCGGCCGATGGACGAGCCGCTGCCCGGCTGCTGGGCGACCTGCTCGAGCGGCGTCTCCTGGGCCTCGGGCGCGGATGCCACGGCCGCGGCCCGAGTCTCGGGGTCGCGGACCGCCCGCTGCCTGACGACCTGGTCGCCGAGCGGCCGCGGGCCTCGACCCGGCGCCGCGTGACGGCGGCGCTGCACGAGCTCCACGACCGCCGACGTCCTCGCCGCCTCGACCAGCCGCGACGTCGAGCTGCGGCACCCGCTCCTGGCCGAGGCGGTCCGGAGGGGGCTGCTGGCCCGCGAGCTCATCGACAGCACCGCCGTCTGGCCGCCACGCTCGGCCGGTCCCCGGACCCGGCGCCGGCCGAGGTCGCCGAGCACCTGCAGCGCGGCCGAAGTACCCGAGCGAGGAGATCGTCTGGCGGGTGCGCGCCGCCCAGGCCGCGAGCTGCGGTTCGACCCTGACAGGAGGCCGCAGCACTGGCGCCGGGCCCTCGCCCTGTGGCCGGACGGACGGCCGTCGGTGGGCGTCGCCGCCGGTCGCCGACACGACGCGTACCTCGCGGCGATCGACGCCCTGCATCCCCATGCGTCGCGGCGGCCCTCGGGTCGCGAGGACGCCCTCCGGACGCTGAGCGACCGGACGACCTGGCGCGCCGCCGAGATCTACCGGCATGCCTCGACGCCGCGGCGAAGGGGGGTGAGGAGGAGAGGGCTGGAGCTTGAACGGCCGGGCGATCGCGAGTCGGCTCCGGGCTCGCCGAGGGCCCGTCGTCGACGCGTGGAGCGCCCGTGCCTTCCTCACGGACGGTCTGGGTCGCCACCAGGAGTGCGCAACCGCTGGCGCGCCGCCGCCGACCTGAGCGCCGGGCTCGATGAACCGCCGGCTGCGCCGATCCTTCCTGGCCGACCGAGCCGTGCACTGGCCGACGCGGGGCGTCTGGAGGAGGCCCTCGACCAGTCGGCGTGGCCGCCTCCTTCGAGTGGACGGTCCGGATCCCATGGGCGACATCCACGTCGCCCTCGTCCACACGAACATCCTGCAGAGTTCCGGCGGCAGGCCGACGGGTCGCTGACGCTCGCGCGCCAGGTCTGGAGTCCGGCCGCCGGTGGGGCTCGTCGATCACCTCGGTCGCCATCGTCCGAGCAACGTCGCGCGATCACTCCGGGCCGCCGGCCGGGTCCGGGAGGCCGCAGAGATGATCGACCCGCACATCGACGGCCCGGCGGTGCCGGACCGGTGGCCGTCGACTGGGAACGCGCCCGCTCGACCTCCACCGGGGCCTCCTGGAGGGGCGACGAGCGGCCTGGACGCGCTCGCGGGCTGTTCCTCGTGCGCGGGGTGAACGGGACGGAGTTCCGAGTGGACGTCGCAACGGTCGACCTCTGGTGTGGCCGGCCGGGAAGGCCTACGCCGACCTGGTGCGGGTGCTCCGCGAGGTCCACGACACCGATCCGATCGATACGTCGCCGGACTGCTGGTGCTGCGCGGCCCGGGCCGCGGCCGACCTGGCGAGCGACCCCGCATCACCGGGTCGAGGACAGAGCTTGCTCGCCGAGCTGGACGCCTTCGGGCCGCCGCCCGGCCTCGACCCGTTCGCGCCGCACCCGACGTTCGCCCCGCGCCCCGGCTCGCCGCGTCCTGGGCCGCGGAGCGGGCGCGGCTGGGGCCGTGAGCCGACTCTCGACCCGTGGGCGCGGCCGCGCGCGTGGGACCGGCTCACGCGCCCCCACGATCGGCGTACTGCCGCTGGCGAGCGGCCCGGAGGCAAGCTGGGCGGGCCAGGGCACCGTCGGCGGCGCGGCTGCTCGCCCGGGCCGACGCAACAGGCCCAGGGCCACGCTCCCCTGCTGGCCGCCATCAGCGGGAAGCCGGTAGCCAGTTAGGCGTCTCGGACGTGCGCTCCAGCTCGGCCAGCCACGCGGTGGAGCTGGCGTCCGACGGCATCCGCCAGTCACCGCGAGGCGACATCGACCCGCCGGCACTGACCTTGGGTCCGTTGGGG
>CAWBZK010000019.1:0-19337 GCA_963793255.1 uncultured Acidobacteriota bacterium | reverse complement strand
ACCAAGCGTCGCAGCTGTTTCTCGAACGCTATCCGCACGCCGTTGGCGCGACGTTCCTGAAGAAAAAGTCGTTCAACGCGCTGGAACTCAAAGCCGCCGTCGCGCCCGGCACGACGACCGATGCGACCTGGGCCTCGCCGCTCGTCGCCGTCAAGCCGCTCGAGGACGCCTTTATCGCGATCGCGCGCAGCGCTCGCTGCTCGGTCGCATCCCGGACTGCGCAACGTGCCGTTCGCGACACGAGTTCCGCGTCGAGACGTCCGGGCGCGAATTTCGCGTGGGTGACGGAGGGCGCGCCGAAGCCGGTCGGCGATGGCGTTCAGTAACGGCATCACGCTCGGCCCGCCCAAATGTACCGGCATCGTCGTGGTGACGCGCGAACTGTCGAGCTCGCCGTGGTCGGGGTCGAAGCGCGCTGCGCGATACGTTGATTGGCGGCCTGACGCAGTTTACCGACCGAGCGTTCTCGACCCGGCGAGCACCGCGATTGCCGAACACCCGGCCCGGCGAGCGTGACCGCAGGCACGACGCCGATCACCGCGACCGCCAGTTATCCGACCGACGTGCAAAGTTTGCTAGCCGCGTTTTTTACCGCGCGACCCAACGCGCAGGAGCCGGTGCTGATCGCGAGTGCGGGCCACGCCGCGCAGCTACGCACGTTGAATGCGGGCGGCGGTCCTGGCTTGCCGGTGCTCGTGTCAGAAGCCGCGCTCGGGAACACGATCGCGCTCGACCCGGCTGGCGTGTTTGTCGCGGACGACGGCATCGATCGATATCAGCACGGAGCCTCCGTGCAGATGAACGACGCGCCCGACAGCCCGGCGACGGCCTCGACGGTGTGGTGTCGTTCTGGCAGATAATCTGCGCGGGCTCGTGTCGAACGTCCAGTGAACTGGCAGGCGGTCACGGGCGCGGTCAAGTTACTCGCGGCGTGAGGCATGGACCGATATCGCTTTACGACCGAGGCCGAGTGGCGCGCGTCAGGTCGCGCAGCTCCAGGCGGCGCGTGACCGCGTCCCGGTATCCTCCAGCCCTCAGCGGAAGTCGATGATCGGCGGGCCGAAGGTCAGAACGCCGATGCCGATCACGCGGACCTCGTTCATGACGGCGATCGACGCGCTGCTTCGCCAGCCGCGCGCTCGACCGGGCGCAGGCCGTGATCGACGCGCGCTCAAGAACTTCCCGAGAGCCTTTACGTGGCGGTGCGTCGCCGACGCGATTCGCGATCGACCGGGTGACGTTGATCGCGCAGGCGGAGGCGATCCTGCGTTGTGCGGACGTCGCTCAACCGCGAGGACGAGAACGCCCGCCGCGAACGAGGAGCTACCGATCACGGCGGCGATCCCACCCCAGGACAGGATTCACTAACCTCGCATGCACTCGACCTGACGCCCTGTTTCATGGCGGGGCGGCCCGCGAGTGAGCGGGGGCGCGCGGTGTCTACCCACAGCACCGCGCGCTTTTCCGCGTCCCGGAAAAAGATCCGGCTGTTGCGGGAAAATGATTCCTGTCACGCCTCGCGAGCGGCGCTCGTTACACTGCCCCGCGTGGACGGCCCACACCGGCCCCGGACCATTCCCGAAGCGATCGAGACGGCAGCCGCTGGCCTCGATGTGATCATCGAGCACGAGCTGCGCGAGCTGGCCGCGAACGGCGCTGACGATGACATCCTGACGGACCACCGGGCGCGGCTGGCCGCTTGGCGTCGTGACACCCTGGCGGACCTGTGGGTGAAGTTCGAAGACCGAGACACCGACGCCGAGGTGTGACCTACCCTGTCACTCAACGCTAGTTTTAGAATGCAGCCATGCCGCACGACGCCACGCCGAAGCCGCCGCGTGAACCGCACACCAGCATCGGCGCATCAATCACGGTCGCCGAGTGCAAGCGCCTCCACGCGATCGCCGAGGCGCGGCAGATCAGCCTGACGCGGCTGGTGCTCGACGCGCTCAGGCAGACGTATCCGAACGACACGACCAAGTAGCCGCGAGGAACGGCAATCGCCGCTCCTGGGGCATCCTCGCGGGTCCTCGCGGCGCGTGGTGTTTTCTTTGACGGAAAACGCGGCTGATGTTTCTGAGAACGCGCGTGGGCTCTGACGGAAACGCGCGTGGTGTTTTCTGCGGAAGAATTCCGAAGCCCGATCACTGTCACGATCACTGTCACGATCACTGTCACCATCGGAGGTAAAAAGCAGTGAATTCAAGCAACGCTAGGTAAACTGAGGATGCGCGATTCGGCCAATGAATATGGGCCGTTTTGCGTATTACCGAGGAATTCGCGACAGACGAAAAATGGTCGAATTCACATTTTAAGTCCTGTGCGTCTGCCAGTTTCGCCGCCCCCGGCATTGCGAATTACCTAGCGTTTCTACGTACGTAAAGCGTGACACGCTGCCTGACACCCTCGATTGTCCCCTTTTTGTCCTCCGCGCCTTCTCGATGATGCCGGCCCCATACTCTCTCCCAGTCAGCCGTGATGCGGGTCGGTTCGCAGCCTACGGAGAGAACATGCATAGCAGCAGAATCGTAACGATCTTGTCGATTGCCGCCTTGCTGACGTGCTCCGCACACGCGCAGAACGTGGCGGATGAGGTTCGAGCGACGGAGCGAGAACGCCTCCGGTCCTTAGTGGAGGGCGACATTGAAACCGCTCGCCGGTTGCACGCGGACGATTTCCAGCTTATCAATCCGGCTGGAGTCACACTATCGAAGGTTGAATATCTTGGAGCAATTGCCTCTGGGAGCCTCGATTACCTCATTTGGGAACCTGAAGCGATTGAAGTTCGCCTGTACGGCGGAGCGGCCATTATCCGCTACCGAGCGCAAGCACAAGCTATCGCTGCTGGGCAAAAGACACCCCTTCGTCGCTTTTGGCATACAGACGTTTATGAGAAACGCGACGGTCGTTGGCAGGCTGTCTGGTCGCAAGTCACTCTGATCCAATCGCCCAGTCCCGAAGGGTGGCGGCGATGGCGGAGCGACGACTCGCCTGAGAGACCTTGGTGACTTTGTTCCTGTCGTTCCCGTGGCCGCAGCGGCAGCATATCTTCAACTTCGCCGCCCTCACAAAGGATCCGCCTCGCTCGTAATGGCGTAGCGAACGCGTCGAGCGTCACGATGTATTCATTGATGTCTTCACTTTCGGCCCCGATGAAAGGCCGATCAGGCATGGCGGGAATGACTACAATTCCGGCAGGCCGTGGGCAGCCTCACTGCACGACGTGCTTCGTGGCATTGGCCGAGTTGACGCTCGGACCAGCGCTCGCTTAAGCCTGCACCGCTCTAAAAGCAAGGCCTTTCCGCAATCAAGTGACCTTAGCCACGCGGGTGTAGGCTTGCCGCGTGCCCGACGACAACGAAATGGAGAAAGGTGATCTCTTGCCGGCGCTGGACAACCGCTGCAAGCGATCATTATTGAGAAAGTTGGCGAGCGCTAGCTCGTTCCTGGGACTCGTCGTACCTGTCGCACCTGTCGTACTACTCGGAATCGCACTCAAATACGCCAGCACGTCCTGAACGTTCTGCGAGCGTGTAGTTCTCGAGCAGCTTCAGATGGGCGGCCTGCCCAGGCGTGACCGTGACGCCCTCGGCCGGCATCGCGGGCCCCGGCCGCAGCAGGCGCGCACGAAGCGTCGACGCGTCGTGCCGCCGGCCTATCCCTGCCAAGATCTCCGGTCACCGAATGACACGAGCCGCAATTGGCAGCGCTCGAAAAGAACGCTCGTCCTGCGGCGGCGTCGCCCGACGTAAGGCTGACGCGGGCGCGATGAGTTCGCGATATCGAGCCTGCTGCCGCAGATAGTGAACGTAGCGCGCCAGATCCACGATCTCGCCGTCTGTGAGCTCGCGTGTAGCTCGGCATCGCCGTCTGCAAGTTCGGGAGGCCGGCCCTGACGATCGGGCCGATGGCGTTGCCGTCCGTGTCCGCGCCCACGAGCACCGACTGCGTCAGGTTCGCCGCGCCCATCGTCGCGCGCGTGAGGTCCGCTCCGTGGCAGAAGTGACAATGGTTCAGGACGTACACGGCGCGGCCGCGCTCGAGGGCCGTGGTCGGCGCCCGAAATCCGCCTCCGTCGCGTTCCTGCGCCGTCCCGGCGCGAGCACCGATGGCCAGCGCGACGATGACGAGCGGTCCAACGACGCTCAGGCGAGCGCGTCTTTGCAGTACCTGAAAGCACGCCTTCACCTCGTCGAGCGGAAAGCGGAACGATCCGTATTCGTACTCGAGGTAGCACCGTATCGGGTATTTCTCGTCGCGAATGAGCCGAAGGGCCTCGCGAATAGGCGTGTCGCCCTGCCCGAACGGCCGGTTCGGCCCGTTGTTCCGCTTTCGATCGCGCACGTGAATGTTCACGATGTCCGCATGGTGCCGCCGGATGAACGCCACGGCGTCGTTGTTGCCCGCCGTGAAGTGACCGATGTCGAGCGTGACGCCGAAACAACGGAGACATGGCGAGCGCTGTCTCGAAGCTGGCCGGCGTGGCGAACTGATCGGGATCGGCAAGGTTGTTGTGGTTGTGCATCGCCACGAACATCCGGTGCCGCTCGACGAACGGCACGAGCCGGCGGGCTTCGCTGAGCACGGTCGATGAGCTGAAGCCCTCGGCGCCCAGCTCGCGCGCCGCCTCGAACGTGCGATCGCGCTCCTCGTCGGTGAAGGTCTCGTTGAAGTTGACGTTGTAGAAGTAGATGCGGAGGCCGGCATCCTCGAACTGCCGCCGAATCGCCCGGTAGTAGGTCATCGGCACCGACAGGCGCCAGCGGCGAGCTTCCTCACGGAGCCGCTGGAAATCCGCCGCGCGCCGGCTCTGCACCCACCAGCCCGTCATCACGCTCGGGAACGGCTCGATATGGCCCGACATGATCTCGCACTCGGCGATGCCGAGCGCCTGCAGGTTCTGAATGATCGTCGGGTATCAAGCGCGGATCGCCGGCCGGTGGCAGATCGTGAAAGCTGAACGTCTCGACGCCGAAGACGACGCCGCTGACTGTCGTGACTGCCGGACGGGCCTGACGCGGCGGGGAAACAGGCAGGGCCAGCGGCGCGGCCATGAACAGCCGCCCCAGATCCCGTCGAGTGCAGATCATGGACCCGCAGTCTACGCTCCTTTCAGGGCGATTCCCTGAGCGATTTTCTCCTTGAGTTTCTTGACGTAGCGAGCGGCATGTTCCGGTGCGTACCCGCCCGCGCGGAACGCATCGTTCCACTGTTCGTCCGAAAGGCGCGCAAGAAGCGCGCACGTCCATCGCACGTCGTCAGCCGTGACGGTGCTGATGACGTCCTTGTAGATGCCGCGATAGTCGAACTTGACGCGTGAGTCCTCGTCCACGCGCTCGATGAAGCCCTGCGCTTCGAAACCCGCGAGGTCGTTACGGGTGCCCTGGCCGAAGCCGCGCAGCCGGAACCATTTCAGGAGCGTCGGATAGGACGTCTTGCCGAGCGACGCGCCGACGTCACGCACGACGAACAATCGATTGACTCCGCCGCACCGGCTCGCGAAGCCGGTAGACCTTGTTGTTCGACGTCTTCCAGTCCCAGTTATTGAGGATGAGGTTCGCGACGACCAGTCCGCGATAGGGCTGCGACTCGACGAATGGATTCTCGTACCACGACCAGTCACCAACCACCTGGTGACTAGGCAGGTCGGGCCGGAAACGCCCAGGAGGCTGCTCGCCCGCCGGGCCACCGTGCATGCGTCCAGTCGTCGAGATAGTACGTGGGCGGCTGGTGATAGCCAATCGCCCAGAGGATGCGGGACGACACGACTTCGGGCTGCGCTTCAGGGCCCAGCTTCACGCTCCACGTGACGCCCTCGGCGTCGCGCACGTCGAAGCCGGGGCTCCACCCGGTCCTGTCTTCCGCAACGAAAGCGAATGCCGCCGCTCGGGGTTTCAAAGACTCGCCGCCCGGACCATGCAAGAGGTCGCGCTGCTCGAGATCGCCGGGCGCTTGCCACAACTCGGCGATGTCGGCAGGCGGCTCTCCCGCCGAGTCGAACCTGCTGGACGCGCTTCGCGCACGACTCCGCGGTGACGATGGCCGCGCTCAGGACGACGATTGACGCGAGGTGTGGCCGGATCATTGAAACTCCGAACACGAGAATCGTGCGAACGTGCCCGCCGCAGCCTTGGGACCGGCCTCTCCGCCGACGTAGACGGCTCCGCTCGGACCGAGCGCGACGGCTTCTCCCTGCGGTTCAGCGACGCCCTTCAGATCGATCGCGCGATCCGAGGCCCAGTCGCCCGCGAACAGGCTCGCGGCTCGATGAAACGTCACACGCCGGGCGGTGCGAAGCGCCACCCATTGACCGTTTGCAGACACGGTGCCATCGGTGATCCGATCGGTGTTCGCCGTCTTCGCGCCGTTTCGAGGCTTTCCGACGCTTTCGAGGGTATGAACCGTGCCTACCCGGAGGTCTCGTGGAAACCGGTACAACGCAACCGGACCAGTTTCGCCTTTCGTGACGATGTAGATGCTGCCATCGGGCGCCACGAGGAGGGCCTCGGCGTCATGTGCGCCGTCCGGATATGTCCCGTAGAAAACCTCTTTCACGGCCGCGGACGTCTGTGACGCCGCAGGCTCGGGAAACCGATACACCGCGACGCGTTGGCGGCGAGCGGCGTTGTCTCCGATGTCCCCGGCATACACGCACGAGCCGCTCGGACAGGGCCCAACAGCGACGGCCTCCCAGTCTTGAAGCTTGACGCCGGTCAATTGAACACGGCTGCTCACCGCGCCATCAGCGCTCAGCGCGAACAAGGTGGGCTGGCCAGAGTCGTTGTGCGTCCAGAGCCTGCCAGCCAGCGAGCGGCTGACCGCCAGGCCGCTCAACTCGGACACGCCCGGCACACGTACCATCGAGCCTGATTGCTGGCACGTTCGCCGTTGTCGCGCGCGCGCCCTGCGACAGCGTGACTGTCGACGCGAGCAGCAGCAATATGGTCATGCCATGCGGCATGGAGGATCCGTGCCAGTCGCTTCCGGTTTACTTCACGGGCCAGCGCTCGGAATCAGTGCGCGCAGTGGCGAGATAGGTTTCCATTTGCTTCACGACGTCCGGACGAACGGCGGCGACGTCAGTGGTCTCGGCAGGATCCGCCGCGAGATTGTAGAGCTCGAGAGGCGCGTCCTTTTTCAGCCGGACTCCTTTCCAGTCACCCATGCGAACAGCCTGCTGAAAGCCACGCTCGTGAAACTCCCAATACATCGGGTCGTGCTGGACACGCGCTTCAGCTTTCAGCGCGCGAACCATCGTGCGACCGTCGAGGCCGGCAGGCGCCGTCGCGCCCGCTAGCTCGGCCAGCGTCGGCAACATGTCCCAATGCGCCCATGGCTGGTCACTGACTGTGCCGGCCGGGATCGTGCCGACCCATTGCGCGATCATCGGCACGCGAATACCCCCTTCATACAGGTCGCGCTTGATGCCACGCAAGCCGCCGGAGCTCTTGAAAAAGACGGGATCGGCCCCGCCTTCCTGGTGCGGGCCATTGTCGCTGGCGAACAACACGAGCGTGCGGCTCTCGAGACCACGAGCGCGAATCGCGTCCACGAGACTGCCGATGTCGCGGTCCATCCGCTCGATCATGCCGGCAAACACGCCGCGCGGTGCCGGTTGCGATCGATAGCCAATCGAGACGTCAGTCCATCCGGTCGGGACCGCGTCGGCTTTCTGGTTCACGAATGGTTTTGGCTCCGGGAAGCGGCCAGCCGCCGTCTTCTCCGCCGCTGCTGGAAGTCGAAGCTCCGCGTGCGGCACCGTGTAGTTCAGGTAGACGAAAAAGGGCCTGGCGTCCTCGCGCTCGATGAACGCGCGCGTCTCGGCCGTAAACAGATCGTTCACGTAGTCGTTCGCCACGTCGGTGGCGACGCGCGACGCATTTCTGAAGAGATGATCCGTGAATTGCCGGTGCGCGTGACGATGATCCAGGAATCCAAACGAGTACTCGAAACCTTTGCGGTCGGGTTGCCCGGTCGTCCCTGGCCCACCGAGTCCCCACTTGCCGATGACGGCTGTCCTGTACCCCGCGTTCTTCAGGACCATCGCCATCGTCACGTCCTGATCGCGCAGCGGGATCTCGCCATTGCCGCGGATCCACGCGTGGCCGGTGTGCTGGCCGGTCATGAGGGCCGTGCGCGACGGCGCGCACACCGTGCTGCCCGCGTAGTAGTGCGTGAAGCGAATGCCCCTCGCGGCGATGCGGTCGAGCTGTGGGGTCTGGAACCGCGACTGCCCGTACGCGCTCAGGTCGCCGTACCCGAGGTCGTCGGCCTGAATGAAGAGGATGTTGGGCGCGTTCTGCCTGGCCCGCGCGACCACGCCGCGGTCAGACAGCCCTACCGTGACCGCGATGATGGCGAGGGCCGATGCGAGGAGTGCGGCGGAGGGCCGCATGGGGCGAGCTTATCTCAGGACAGCTCGTCGCGCGACACGTGCAAACGCTCGAGGTCAGTGGACCGCCGGCCGCCGCGGAAGCGCTGTCGGCGTTCGGGGCGAGCGGCGTCGCGACGATCCTTCGGCGGAAGCGTCGCCGAGAAATACTGCTTCAATGCATACGGCAGAAACGCCGCGGGTTCGAAGAACGCTCCCGCCTCCTGCGCCATGCGCGCAAGGAGGACGTCAGCCGTGGTGCCGTACAACACCGCCCGCGTCCTGGGATTCGCCATCTTTGCCAGATAGACGAGATCCGGGCCGCGAACACCCCCAAGACGCATGTTCGAAAAGAACAACATCGGCGACGACGAGACGAGCGCCCGGCGGGCCTCTTCGGACGTGGTGCACACGTCTGCGACGATGCCGGAATTCTGTGCGAGGGTCTTCAACCTCCAACCGAACGTGCGATCGGGGTCAGCGAAAAGGGCCGAGCGAACCGGCATCTATTTCTCCTGCTCTAGAGCAGTTCCTGCAAACCGCTGTCCAAGGTCGGTTTACAAATCGGGATCGTCACCGGTGGTCGAATCGGACCGGAAGCCGCGGCTGACACTAATGAATCGTCCCTGGGGGAGACAAAAGTCCACGCTCGGCTCGAATCACCCGGCTGATGCGCGCGTCCAGCTCCGCCTGTTCGATCGCGAATGGCCCAGCGACTGCTGCCCCCATCGGGATCTCGATGGCGACCACGACCCCGCCAAGCGCGGTCGGTTCGACAATCCAGCTGAATCCTTGCAGCACGATGACCCGGTCGGCCGCGATCGACGGATTCTCCGCGCGGTCGATCGCGCGCAGGATCTCGATGAGCACGTCGCGAACCGCGGCATCGTCCCACGTCGCCGGCTCACCGTGACTGACCACAAGCGACTCGGTCACGGCGAAATCACGGCCCTTGAGCACGACTTCAACGGGAATAACCATTGCGAACGCATGATTATATCCTTCACCCGATGATTCGACGGGGCGCCGACAGCCCGTTCAGCTCGGCGTCGAGCGCGGCCGGATCGGTCACTGGCGCCTGGCATGTGAAGTTCCGGCACACGTAGGCGGCCGCGCGGCCGTTGACGACGTCCATGGCCGCCAGCCATGGCAGACGTTGCGCGATCGCGGCATCCATCTGGCCGGCCGGCCGGACGATGGTGACAGCCGCCGGCAGATAGTGGCGAGCGAGCACGCGCTCGAGGGATCGCAGGTCGTCCGCGCCTGGCGTGCCGACGAGCACGACCTGTGACGGTGGCGCGTGCCACAGCACGAGATTCGAGACCATCAGCGGCATCACGCGCACGGCACGCCCGATCTGCGGCCCGTACCGTTCGAGCGTCCGCTCGGCGCGTTTCGTGAGCGTTTCGTCGGCGACCAGATGGCCGAGCATCAGGAGGTTCCCGACCGTGACGGATGCTGCCGCCGGTTCAGCGCCGTCGTAGTCCTCTTTCAACCGGAGGAGGACTGATCGGTCGTCTCCGGTCGTGCTGAACCAGCCGCCGTCGCGCTCGTCGAAGAAACGCTCGGCCTGCACCGCGTTCAGCTCGAGCGCCCAGTCGAGCCAGCCCACCTGTCCGGTGGACTGGAAGAGCTCGATCAATCCGCGCACGAGATAGGCGTAGTCCTCGCAGAAGGCGTCGATCGCCGCCTCGCCATCGCGAAAACGCCGCAGCAACCGCCGTTCCGCCGGCATCCACAGCCGATCGCGCAACCAGCCGGCCGCTCGCTCGGCGGCGTTTCGCCAATCCGCACGCCGCGGGCTGTCCACGAGCACGCGAGCCGCGCGCGCGAACGCGGCGATCATCAAACCGTTCCAGGCGGCGAGCACTTTGTCGTCGAGATGCGGCCTGGGGCGTGCGTTTCTGGCCTCGAACATCGTGGCGCGCCCGCGCGCCAGCGCGGCCATGACCTCGTCCACCGACCGGCTCGTCCTCACGGCCACGTCATCGATCGACTGCGCCACGTACAGAATGTTCTGGCCTTCGAACTCTCCCTGCGGGTCGCTCAGCGCATTGCCGCGCACCTCGACCCCGAAACGCCGCGTCACGACCGGAGCATCGTCTCCAAGGAGGCGGTCGATCTCGCCGGCGGTCCAGACGTAGAACGCGCCTTCCCGCTTCTCCGGCGCGTGACCCGACGCGGAGCCGTCGGCTTGAGTCGTCAGCGAATCCGCATCCTCGGCCGAATAGAACGCGCCCTCCGGTGCGGTGAGATCGCGGAGCACATAGTCCAGCGTGTCCTCGGCGACCGTCGCATACAGGTCCTCGCCGCTGACCTGCATCGCTTCGAGATTGGCGAGGGCGAGCTGCGCCTGGTCGTACAGCATCTTCTCGAAGTGCGGAACGCGCCACTCGGCGTCGACGGAGTAGCGGTGAAATCCGCCACCGACGTGGTCGCGCATGCCACCCATGGCCATCGCCCGCAAGGTTTCGAGCGCCATGCCGCGCGCCCGCCGGTCGCCCGTCACGGCATAGGCACGCAGGAGAAAGAACAGCTCGACGGGCCGCGGAAACTTCGGCGCGCCGCCAAAGCCGCCGTGGCGCTGATCGAACGACTGCACGAACGACCCGATTCCCGCCTCCACGGCGTCGAGGCCCGCGACGGGCGCGCGATCGGGGGCGGCTCGTCCGCGCTGCCGAGACTCCTGCAGCCGCTCGACCATCGCCCTCGGCGGACGTCGTGACCTGTCCTCGCTCGTTGCGCCAGGCGTCCGCCAGCTGCTTGAGCACGTCCACGAAACCAGGCCTGCCCCACCGCGACGTCGGCGGAAAGTAGGTGCCGCCGAAAAACGGCTTCAGGTCCGGCGTCAGCCAGACGCTCATCGGCCAGCCGCCGGCGCCCGTCGTCGCCTGCACGAACAGCATGTACACGCGATCGACGTCCGGCCGCTCCTCGCGGTCGAGTTTGATCGACACGAAGTGCTCGTTCAGCACCGCCGCCACGGCATCGTCCTCGAACGACTCGTGCGCCATGACGTGACACCAATGGCAGGTGGAGTAGCCGATCGACAGAAAGATGGGCTTGTCTTCCGTCCGCGCGCGCGCGAACGCCTCGTCGCCCCACGCGTACCAGTCGACGGGGTTGTCGGCGTGCTGCAGCAGGTACGGGCTGCGCTCGCGCGCTAGACGATTGGGCATGGATTGATTCTAGTCAGGGTTGAGGCTTGGGGCTTGGGACCTGAGGTTGCGGCCTCGGGCCGGGAGCCGACAGGTCCGCCGCGCGGCGTTGATCGCGATAGGCCTTGCGCAGTCGCGCCCACGCAGCCGTGACCTCGACGCCGTACAGAAAAATCACCGCCGACAAGTACACCCAGATCAGGAAGACGACGACGGCGGCGACCGATCCGTGGACGCTGAAGCGGGACAAGTCACGCACGTACCAAGCGAAGCCGGAAAAGAGCAGCCGCCACAGCAGGCCGGCGAGCACGGCGCCGAACCAGACGTCACGCAGCCGAACCCGCGTGTTCGGCACGAAGTAGTACGTGAGCCCGATGACCAGGATGAATGCCGGTGTGGCGGCATTCCGGTACGCGACGCCGGTCAATGCCAGAAGCTCGGGAAAGCGCTCGAGCACGCCCGAGAACCACCGGGTCTCGATGATCTGCGCAAAACTGGTGATGAGCAACGCGATCACCGCCAGGATGCCGGCGCACAGCATCAGCACGAACGCAATGAGCTTGTGCTTGAAGAAGCTGTAGTCCTTTTCGACACCCCAGGCGTGATTGACCGCCGAGGTCACGGCGCCAAACATCCCCATCGCGGCCCACAGCATGATCGGCACGGTCGCGAAGCTCAGGTTGATCGCAGATGCGGCCAGCTCGGGCACCTGGGCCGTCAGGAACTCGAAGCGGCTCGGCAGGGCCTGCACGATGATGTGGAGCAGCGGCTGGCCGGTGGAATCCTCCGCACCGACGGCCATCAGACTGGCGAACGACAGGACCAGCAACAGGAACGGAAAGAGCGACAGCAGCGTGTAGTACGCGATGGACGCCGCGAACGTCAGATTGTTGCTGTTGTAGAAGTCGACGAATCCGTCGCGCATGGCTTTCCACGCCAGCCGCCGCACGTCCTCGCCAGCCTGGAGGGGCACCTGCACCGCGGTCTGAGCGGCCGCGGTGAGGTCGTACGCTTCCGCAGGTTTCGCGCGTGGCCGTTTCAACGCCAATGCCGTCATTGTACCGGACGGCACCCGTATAATCGGCTCGTGCGCGTCCACGATCGAGCTCTCATGACCCCGTCGCGGTCCTCGACCGCCCGTCCCGCACCGGCCGAGGCTCCGCCGCCCGCGAAATCGCCGCCGCCGGTGCAATCCGCTGGCGTCGATCGCATGTTGTGCGACCGATGCCGCGAGGAGATGTTCCGGATGCACGCCGTGTGGCGCTGCCCGGCCTGCGGGTACAAGACCGACTGCTGCGGCTGGTAGCGGATGGAGGTTCTCCCGACAGCGGTCCGTACGGATTCACGCGCGTTTCAGGACAACCACGCGCGGATGGTCGCCCTGGTCACCGAGATGAACGCGCGCGTCGCGGAAGCGCGCGCGGGCGGTGGCGAAAAACAGCACGCGCGTCACCGCTCGCAGGGCAAGTTGCCGGTCCGCGAGCGAATCACGCGGCTGCTCGATCCCAAGACGGCGTTTCTCGAGCTCTCGCCGCTGGCCGCGTACGAGCTCTACGACAACGACGCCCCGGCGGCCGGCCTCGTGACCGGCATCGGACGCGTCTCAGGCCGCGACGTCATGGTCGTCGCCAACGACGCGACGGTGAAGGGCGGCACCTACTACCCGCTCACGGTCAAGAAGCACCTGCGCGCGCAGCAGATTGCGCTCGAGAACCGGCTTCCCTGCTTGTACCTCGTGGACTCGGGCGGCGCCTTCCTGCCGCTTCAGGCCGAAGTCTTTCCGGACCGCGATCACTTCGGCCGCATCTTCTACAACCAGTCCCGGCTGTCAGCCGCACGTATCCCCCAGATCTCGCTGGTCATGGGCTCGTGCACGGCCGGCGGCGCCTACGTCCCGGCCCTGTCTGATGAAACCGTCATCGTCAAGGGCACCGGCACGATCTTCCTTGCCGGCCCGCCGCTGGTGAAAGCCGCGACGGGCGAGGAAGTGACATCCGAAGACCTCGGCGGGGCCGACGTTCACACGAAATACTCCGGCGTCGCCGACTATGCGGCCGAGGACGACGACCACGCGATCCAGATCGCGCGCACCATCGTCTCGACGCTGCACACTGCGAAGCCCACGGCGCTCGATGTCACGACGCCCGAGGCGCCGCGTTACCCAGCCGATGAGCTCTACGGCATCGTGTCGACGGACCCGCGCCGTCCATTCGACGTGCATGAAGTCATCGCGCGCCTCGTGGATGGGTCGCGATTCGACGAGTTCAAGCACCGGTACGCCACGACCCTCGTCACCGGCTTCGCGCGGCTGAATGGCATGCTCGTCGGCATCATCGCCAACAACGGCGTCCTCTTCTCGGAGTCCGCGCTCAAAGCCACGCATTTCATCGAGTTGTGCAACCTGCGTGGCGTGCCCTTGATCTTCCTGCAGAACGTCACGGGTTTCATGGTCGGCCGGCAGGTCGAACGTGGCGGCATCGCCAAGGACGGCGCCAAGATGGTGCACGCGGTCGCCAACAGCGTCGTCCCGAAGTTCACCGTCATCATCGGCGGATCGTTCGGCGCGGGCAATTACGGCATGTGCGGCCGGGCCTTCGAGCCGCGGCTGCTCTGGATGTGGCCGAACGCGCGCATTTCCGTCATGGGCGGCGAGCAGGCGGCCTCGGTGCTGGCGACGGTCAAAGCGGACCAACTCAAGCGGGAAGGCAGTGCGCTGAGCGAGGCCGACGCCGACGCGATCCGTCGCCCGATTCTGGAGAAGTACGAGCGCGAGGGTTCACCCTACTACTCCACCGCGCGGCTCTGGGACGACGGGTTGCTGGATCCGGCGGCCACGCGGGACGCGCTCGCGATCGGTCTCTCGGTCGCACTGAACGCTCCGTTGGCCGAGCCACGATTCGGCGTCTTTCGCATGTAGGCGATGGGTCACCTCATCGTTTCGCCCGGCCGCGTCACGACCGTCACCATCAACCGGCCCGAGGTTCGCAACGCGCTGAACGACGCGGTCATCGCCGAGTTCACCGATTGGGCCACCGATGTGGCCACCGACCGCTCGGTGCGGGTGGTCGTGCTTCAAGGCGCGGGCCCGGTTTTCTGCGCAGGCGCGGACCTCACGTGGATGGCGCGAGTCGCGGCCTACACGCACGAGGAGAACCTGGAGGATGCGCGCCGCGCCGCTCGCCTGTTCCATCTGCTGGACACGCTTCCGGTCCCGCTCATCGGACGCGTGCAAGGCGCGGCCCTGGGTGGGGGCTCGGGGCTGGCAGCGGTCTGCGACGTCGTCGTTGCGGAACAACGACGCGGTGTTCGGATTCACCGAGACCACGCTCGGGATTGTGCCGGCGATGATTTCGCCGTACGTGGTGCGCAAGATCGGCAACTCTGCCGCGCGAGCCTTGTGTTTGTCAGGTGTGCGATTCCCGGCCTCCCATGCGCTGGCGATCGGCCTGGTTCAACAGGTTGTTCCGTCTCGAAAGCTCGACGCGGCCGTTACGCAGCAGGCCCAACAGTTCGACCGGGCCGCACCATCAGCGGTCGCCGCCACCAAACGCCTGCTGTCCGAGGTGTCTGGCCGCCGGCCCGCCGACCTGCTGGCTCTGACCGCCGAGACCATCGCGGCCCAACGCGTCTCTCCTGAAGGCCAGGAAGGGATTCGCGCGTTCCTCGAAAAACGCATTCCCGACTGGGCACAAGAGGGGTCGAAGAGTTCGAAGGGGTCGAAGAGTTCGAAGGGGTCGAAGAGTTCGAAGAGGTCGAAGGGTAAGAAACGTTGAGCACCCCGACCCCCCGACCTCCTCGACCCCTTCGAACTCCTCGACCCCCTCGAACCCTGCAAGTGTCCGCGTCGTGGAGGTCGGCCCCCGCGATGGGCTGCAGAACGAAGCTCGGCCGGTCTCGACCGCCGACAAGATCGCGTTCATCGATCGGCTGAGCGATGCCGGTCTGCCGGTCATCGAGATCACGGCGTTCGTCAGCCCGCGCTGGGTTCCGCAGATGGGCGATGCGGCGGAAGTCGCTGCCGGGATCACTCGACGGCCAGGCACTCGGTACGCGGCGCTCGTGCCGAACCTGGCAGGATTGGATCGCGCGATCGCTGCCGGCGTCGAGGACGTCGCGATCATCGCCGCGGCGTCCGAGACATTCAGCCGACGCAACATCAATCGATCCATCAGAGAGTCTCTCGACGAATACCAGCGAGGTAGCCGATCGCGCGCTCGGCGCCGGCCTCCGCGTCCGCGGGTATCTGTCGACCGCCTTCGGATGTCCGTTCGAGGGCGAGGTCGCGCCGTCCCGGGTTCTGGAGCTCACGACGGAGCTCCTGAACATGGGAGCGTTCGAGGTGGCGGTGAGCGACACCATCGGCATCGGGCATCCAGGGCAGGTGCGCGCGCTGCTCGATTTGTTGCTCTCAACGATTTCCGCGGACCGGCTGGCGCTGCATTTCCACGACACGCGCGGCATGGCCGTCGCCAATGTGCTCGCGGCCCTCGACCTCGGCATCCGAACGTTCGACGCATCCGCCGGCGGGCTGGGCGGATGCCCGTACGCGCCCGGCGCGTCCGGCAACCTCTCGACCGAGGACCTGCTGTATCTCCTCAACGGCCTCGGCCATCACACCGGCGTGGACATCGACCTCGTCGCCGCAGCCTCGTCGCCCCTCGAGTCGCTTGTCGGGCATCCGTTGCCGTCACGATATCTCCAGGCACGCCGAGCGACCGAACGCCTGAATGCCGGTTGATCCCGTCCACGACTGGCTCGACGCGCTGGTCGCGCGACACACGAGCGCACTCTCCCGGCCCGAGTTCCTCAAGGCTGTGCGGGCTTTGTCGGCGCGCTATGTCGAGCGGCGCGCGGAGATTCCTCGGCGGTCACCTGTTGATTCCGCGGGCAAGCGCGCCGCGTTTGCCGCCTTCTTCGCCCCACTCCACTTGCTCACCGCTCGTGAGGTCGCGCGCGCGCTTGGTGCGGGTGAAGGACTCCTGCCGCAGCATCATCGATCTCGGATGCGGAACGGGCGCAGCATCGGCCGGCTTGGCGCTTGCGTGCGACCGCCCGCCCGACATCGTGGGCATCGATCGCCACGCCTGGTCGCTCGACGAAGCGGCATGGAGCTGGCGGTTCCTTGGACTCCGCGCCCGGACACGGCGGGCCGATCTCGTGCACGCGGTCGCGGAGCTGGCACGCCGTCCCAGGCCGGCTCGCGGAACGGCAGTCGTCGCGGCCTGGAGCATCAACGAGCTGGACGACGCAGCACGGCGCGCGCTCCTCCCGGGCCTGCTGACGCTCGTGGATCTTGGATACCGGGTCCTGGTCATCGAGCCACTGGCCCGCACGGCGGTGCCGTGGTGGAAGGCGTGGGCCGACACATGGCAGCACCATGGCGGGCGAGCCGACGAATGGAAGTTCGAACCGGCGCTCCCGCCCGTGCTCGCCGATCTCAGCGACGCCGCCGGCTTTCGTCGCGACTCGCTCGGTGCGCGGACCCTCTGGCGAGGCCCGCAATAGCCCGTGCTACGATCGCTCGATGGAGTCCGGCGCACCCGCCCCGACCGACGCCGAGCTCGTTGACGGCTTACGCGCGGGCGATCCCCGACACATTCGAGATCCTCGTCCGCAATGAAGGCCCGAGGATGCTCTCCGTGACCCGGCGGATCCTCAAGGACGATGACGAGGCGCGCGAAGCAGTCCAAGAGGCGTTTGTCTCGGCCTTCCGGGCGCGATCGCAGTTTCACGCCGACTCGCGTATCTCGACGTGGCTCCATCGCATCGCGGTCAACGCCGCGCTGAGCCGGCTCCGATCGCGGCGACGCCGCCCCGAGGATTCGCTCGATGACCTGCTGCCGCGCTTCATGCCGAACGGGCATCACGTCGAGCACTTCACGTCGTGGACCGAGCCTGCCGATGTAACCATCAGCCGCAAGGAGACGTCTCAGCAAGTGCGACAGGCGATCGACTCGCTGCCCGAGACGTTCCGTACCGTCTTGATGCTCCGCGACATCGAGGGCCTCTCGTCGCAGGAGACGGCGTCGATGCTCAACATCACCCCGAACGCCGTGAAGCTCCGGCTTCACCGGGCCCGGATGGCCCTGCGGACGCTGCTTGCGCCGCACCTCCAGGGAGCCAGCGCATGACCTGCCGAGAACTGTCGGATTTCCTGACCGACTACGTGGCTGGCGAGTTGCCCGCGGAAGTCAGCGCCGAATTCAACGGCCACCTGACCCGCTGTCCTGAATGCCACCTGTTCGTCCAACAGTACCCGAGTCACGATTCATCTCTGTTGTGAGGCATACGACGACACCGTTCCGCCGACGTTGCCGGAAGACCTCGTCCACGCCATTCTCGCCTCGCTGGCGAAGACCGCCATCGACGGTTGAGCGACACGGCGTGCCGAGGAAGCGCGAAACCCGTTAAACACCGTTAAACACCCGAGCCGACACCCTCGAGACCTCACCTGAGGTATGTGGGTGGATCGTGCCTCCCACTTCGCGGTCGCGGGGTAGAGGCACTGTTCTTGCAGCGTTCAGGCCGTCCGCGTTCTGTTAGCGGCCTCTGGAGGAGGCAGGTCCCTATGCGTATTCCCGTCCGCACGTTCATTACTTGGCTGACTGTCTGTGCCTTGCTCGTCAGCTCACCAGTCTGGGCTCAGCAACACGTGATCGACTCGACCGTTCTGCAGCAGGCCATCGCCGAGCAGCAGTCGGTTGACGCCGCGAATCGTCAGATGGTCGAACGCGTCCTCGCACGGCCTGACGTACAGGTGGTCGCGGCCAAGCTCGGCCTTGATATCAAGGACGCACGGACGGCAATTGCTGGAATCAACGGCGCGGAGCTGGCGGCTGTTGCGCAGACCGCGCAGGCTGTCGATCAGGACCTTGCCGGAGGATTGTCGAACCCGACCATCACGATTTCGCTCGTCACGTTGTTGCTGATCATCATCATCGTGATTTTGGTCGCCGACTAACCGCTGAAGAAGATTGTGCGCGCAAGGGACTACTGTCGTGTGATCGTGACCGTATTCGTGGCGCTGGCGGCCTCCGCCATCAGCGCCGCGGCACGCGACAGTAATCCCCGCGCGTCCCTGCTCGACGTTCCGTACCTTTCACAAACACCGCAGCTCTGCGGCGGCGCGGCCGTTGCGATGGTCCTGCGGTACTGGGGCGAGCACAACGTCCTGCCCCAGGACTTCGCGTCACTCGTTGAGCACGCGAAAATGGCATCCGAACGAGCGTCCTCACGGACGCGGTCACGCGCCGGGGGTGGCAGGCCGTCCCTGCGAGCATCGAGGCGACTGCGTCAACCGCGTGGCTCGCGAGTGAGGTCGGCAAGGGCCATCCAATCATCGCGCTGATCGAGGTATCGCCTCGCACGTATCACTACGTCGTCGTGGTCGGCGTCACGGTCAACGAGGTCGTGTATCACGACCCGGCCCGCGCGCCGTTTCGCATCGTGCCGGTTCGCGAGTTCGAACAGCAATGGGCCGCGGCGAATCGCTGGACGCTCGTCGTGCTTCCTGGGGCCACTCGAACACTGGTCGCTGATGTCCGGCCGGCCGTTCCGACCGAACTAGCGCCCCCGGCCGCTGGGTCCACGCCGTGCAGTGCGCTCGTTGCTCACAGCGTGATGCTGGCGCGATCCGGACAGATCGACGAGGCCGAACGCGGCTTGCTGACAGCGCAAACGCTGTGTCCGTCGGGAAGCGGAGCCGGGCTCGAGCTCGGTGGCGTGCGATTCCTGCAGCGCCGCTACGACGACGCGGAAACGCTGGCCAAGACCGCGCTCGAGGCGAGCCCGCGCGACGAGACGGCTTG
>CAWBZK010000018.1:0-285081 GCA_963793255.1 uncultured Acidobacteriota bacterium | reverse complement strand
CCAACGTCTTGCAACACCGAGCCACGCGCCTTAAGAGCGCTTTCAAGGAATTCGTCGAATACGAGTTGACTTCCCGACGCAGCATTCCTGACGACGGCGCGCAAGGTGGCATCGACCGCAGTCCAGGGATATCGGAGCGCTCGGCGGTTCGCCTCGCCTTCCAGGTTGAACTCTATAACCAGGTAGTTTCCTTGGCGGCAGACATCGAACGTCTAGGGATGTTGTTCGAATAGACGCCCACCACTGTGCGTGGACGCTGTGTCGGCGACGCTAGCCACGGGACATGTGGGAGTCCAGGGTACCCGACACGCTTCAACTCCAGTTGTCGGAACGGTGGTGCCACGCAAGTCGATCTGCTTTGTCGTATTCAATGACGACCGCGGTGATCCAATAGCCACGCGGCAGTGACTCTGTGAGGATGGTGGCACCGATGATGGAGTTTGCTGGCTGCGCTGAGAGAGTTGACGGAGTGAACACTCCTGTCATCAATAGCAGCGCCGCGAAAATCTCCCAGCGTGCTTTCAGGTGTGGATGAGACATTTCTCCCCCGATCCGTGACAGTAGACGTCGGCCCACCTTCAGACTGATGCCGAAAGAAGCCGCGGGGAGCGCGCGAACATTAACAGGTGCGTCCGAGGCCATCAATCGACAAACCGGTACCGCCAAAAGAACACGAGATTCACGTTTGCGCGACCGAGAATCTGCGAAATCAGATGCTCGGAAGGATCGCCGAATTGGAATTAGGTGGTTTGGCGATCACAAACCCAAACGTAACAGGGCCATTCCTTGCAGCGGGCCGCTTCTGAATTTTGGGTTCAAAAGCGGGCGTATGATCGGCGTGTCCACCGACCCAGAAGCGAGGTGTTCCGATGACCTAGGCGTTTCCCGCTCAGCGTTTTGATCGCCGTCGCGTGTTTTCTCGTGATTTTCTTCTGGGGCGCCCCTATCGTCGGGTGGCTGACAGGTGAGCGCTAGGCGTTCCGTCTAGCGTTTCTTCGCGGGCTTCTTCGGCGCTTGCTTTTGCGTGGCCGGACGCCCGCCGGTGGTGAACGCTGAGCGAAATGGTTGCCAGGACGCCGCCAGGAATCTATGATCCGTGCCCCTGCGGGCATCCCTGCACGCCTGTGTATCTGCCGCACTCCAGCGACGTGTCCAGGCGGTCCACTACTACCGCTGCGACCAATGCGGCCTCGTGTGGAACGTGCCGAAGAACGCGCCATGGTCCAAGCCGACCGTCATCGCTGATCCAACGCCGACTGACCGGACGAACGCCCACGCATCGGGCCTGTACATGTAGGTTTGTGATCGTCTCAATCACCTGCGATGATTTGCCATGCCTACCCGCTCAAACAAGCCAAAGGCGCCAGCCAAGCCGAATGCAGAACGCTCACACGATTTTGGCCCCGTGGGGTTCGCCTTGGGCGCCGGCCTCGGTGTCGCGTTTGGCTTGGTTTTCAGCGCGGCATTCGGCGCGGAATCTGACGCGGCATTGGCCCGCAAGAAGGCGGCATCTGACAAGCCGCTGCCGCATCCGTTGGGTCTGTGAATCGAGCGACGAAACGACGACAGCGCCTCCGGCCGCGCGTACACCGACGCGCAACCTGACGGAACAATCCACGCCGGTTCAACACCAGCTACTCCAGGACGTAAAATGTTTGCTCCCCGGAACGGAGCGCACGTCATGGCCCGATTGACTGCCGTCGCGCTGCTCGGCCTCAGCGTGACCGTCTCGGCTTGTACCAGCGAGCCCGTCTACGATCCAGAGGTTGATTCTGACCTTGCTCGGCTGAACACCGACACTGGTGTGGTGTGCAAATTTGACGAGTGCCACGCCGGCAACATGGGTCCGAACTATGTTGTGCCTGCCTGCACGCCCAGCGCTGAGGCCGCTGGAATCAGCGGCATTGTCGAGGTGGCAATGCAGATCAACGCTGACGGCTCGGTCGCAAGCGCTTGGCTACTGAAGTCCGCAGTGACGAAGGCAGGCTGTGACGAGGCAGCCGTTCGGTCCATTCGGCAGTCCACGTTCTGGCCGACGCTGAAAGACGGGAAGCGGGTCAAAATCAAGACTCGAATATTCATGGCCTATCCGGAGGCATTCACGCTCACCCCTTCGCAGTCCAGCTAATCACTGGTAATTTCCCCTTCTCGCTACAGGAGGTTCGATGCGGTACGCCCTCGTTACCGTGTTGTTGCTTGCTAGCGCGAAAACCCAACGCGCCAAGCAAAGAGGTCTTCAAACGCCGCTGAGGGTCAGGCCTGGGTGTGTCAAAGAAATAAGTACCCGACAACCAACGGACGTCTGTTCGCCGGATGAAAGGAGTGCGAGATGGCTGTGAGAACGTCGATCGGCGCTGTAATTGGGCTAGCCGCTGTTGCCGGGATCAGCATTGCCGTGTCGGCGCAAAATAAACCCGCTACCCAATGCACATTGGCGGGTAAAGGAGCCGTGGACGTCGGCTGGGTAGAAGCGCAGAAGGACCAGCGCTTCCGCTGTGTAGTTACCTTCGACCCATCCTTGCAGCGCTCTGGAGTCGCATGGGTGCGCGTTGATGCCGACGGAAAGCTTGTGGTTCCGTGACTTGATGGGCTAGGCCTCGCAAGGCTCGCGCGCGTTTTAGTGAACCATTCGGTTTTCGGAAGCGCCCAAAGCACCACGAACGCCGCGAGAGTTGCAGAGGCCCGCCATCGCGCGGGCCTTTGCCTGACCATTCCGTTCGCCCACGGGAAACTCGTTGACACATAGCCACGCGATGTATAGGCTCCCGGGCAATGAACGCTGAAACGCTCAAGGGTCATCTGGACCTGCTGCTTCTGGCCGCCGTGCAGCCGCAGTCCCGCGCACGGGTACGCGATTGCGGAGCGGCTCCGCGCCCTCAGCGACGGCGCGTTCGACCTTCGCGAAGGGACGCTCTATCCCGCCCTGCATCGGCTGGAGCGCGGCGGACTATTGGCGAGCCGCTGGTCCGAAGTTCAGGGCCGACGCCGTCGGGTCTATCAGTTGACCCCGAAGGGCCGCAAAGCGCTGGCAGACCGACAAGGGGAATGGCGCGACTTCGCGCGCGCCGTGCAAGCAGTGGTGGGAGGACGTCTCGTGACGCCAGGCTCGGTCGACGACTACGTGGCCCGACTCGAGCGCGCACTGCGTCAGCGCGGGTCGAGGACGCGCGGATCGTCGACGAGGCGCGCGAGCATCTCGTCGATGCCATCGAGGACGCACGACAGCGCGGGTTGTCGGTCGAAGACGCCGCGCGCGAGGCGTTCGAGCGGTTTGGGGCGCCTGAGATCGTCGCGGCGCACGCCGTTCCCGATGGGGACCATGATGCGTCGGATCGTCTCCGTTGTGGGGACGGTGTGGCACCGCAGGTGGTGGATTCTCGCGCCAACGGTCCTGACCGCCCTCGTGACGAGCGTGATGTCCTATTACTTCCTGCCGCCGCGCTATCGGTCTGAGTCGACGATTCAGGTCGTGTCAGCGCGGGTGCCCGCGGAATACGCTCGCCCGACGGCTACCGATACGGCCGGGAGACGGTTTGAGCAAAGCCGCCAGCAAGTCTTGCATCAGACACGTCTTGAACGGATCATCCGCGACTTCGGCCTGTACAAAGTGGAACTGGAGCGCGCGGCCATGAGCGACGTTGTGCGAGCTGATGCGAGACGACATCACCATCGACCCGCTCACGTCGGACCCCCAGCGCGGCGACGTGGCAGGATTCTCCGTCAGTTTTGAAGCGGCGGACCCGAAGGTGGCGCAGCGGGTCACAGAACGGCTGTCGTCCCTGATGATGGAAGAGTCCTGCGCGACAGGGAGATGCTGGTGGTAGGGACGGACGTCATTTCTCGATTCGCAAATCGAGGAGGTGCGGGAGCGAATCATCGCGTATGAGCAGAAGCTCAAGAGTCTGCGCGCGCAGCAGTGGCCCGTCTCTGTCCCAGGCCGATCTGCTGCCGTACGAGGTGCTGCAGGAGCGATACCGGACGCTCCTCATTCAGGCTGAGGAACTCAGGACCGCCGCGAATCTCGAACGTCGCCAGATTGGCGAGCAGTTCAAGACTCGTCAACGCCGCGCGGGTGCCTGAACGACCTGTCGGCCCGAGCCGCCTGAGCGTGACCCTCGCGGGCACGTTCGCCGGGTTTGGTCTGGGTCTGGTGTTTGTTGTCGCTCTCAGCCGATCACAGAAGACGTCCGTGTGAAGCGGCACGGCATCGACGAAGACGGCACTACCGAAGCCGATCTCATCAACCACGATGTGCTCACGTCAACGGATCCCGAGGTGGGAGTCCTGACTGAGTCGCACGTCGTGCCCGCAAATTGCATGAGGCCCGCCATTGCGCCGGGCCTTTTGCTGTTTGACGGCAGCATGGCATGTCGACGCTGCCCCCGGTAGTGCCGGACTACTGTCCCTCAAGTGGCGACGTGAACGAGTACACTCTGGATCTGCGTTCGCCCTCCTGGTGTGTGGCGAAAGATCGGCGCAAGGCACGATGAGGCCGAGTACGAGGTCTTTCTGACAAAGGGCGGCGCGATTACTGACGATATTTCTTCTAAGGCGGGCACGGTCAACTCTCAGGCTGGCACAGTTCAAGACGGCCTGGAATGGCCGCCGTCTCGTCTCTTGTGTCGCGCTTGCCTGGGCGCTCGCGTGCGCATGCCCTATAGCGGCGTCCGCGCAGCAGTCGGAGACGTCCGCCCGTCGTCGACGCTGCAGCTGCTCCGGCTGAACAAGCGCAGCGGCCATCGCCGTGGCTGCTGGTGCCGGTGGTGTCGTCCAGCCCGAAACTCGGCACGTCGTTCGGGGGACTGGGCGCGTTCCTTCACAAATTCGACCCCCTCAGCCGGGTGTCGGTGTTCGGCCTCACCTACCAGTACACCTCGACGCACTCCACCGTTGCCGCGAGCGTTTGCCCGGACATCGTTTGGCGCCGACCATCACCGCATCGTCGGGATCGCTGGCTTCGGGTTCATCAAGAACAACTACGAGGATTATCTCGGCTCCGGGCAGCCGCTCAAGACCAACGACGACCTGAAGGCACTGGCGGGCCGGTATCTCTACCGCTTGAAGGGGGACTGGTTCATCGGCGCTCAGGGCAACGCCGCGAACTATCAGGTGCTCGGCGAATCCGCCGAGGACGACCTCGCTCTCGAGACGCTGGGCGTCCGCGGGTTCGAGTCCGCCGCGCTCGGCGTCGTGGTGATGCAGGACTCACGCGACAGCGAAGACATGCCGACGCAAGGCTGGTATCTGAACCTGAACAACCTGGCCTACCGCGAAGCGCTCGGCGGGGCGTTGTCCTTCGATGCGTACCGCGCTGACCTGCGGGGCTTCTGGCGGCACGGTGGCGGGCACGTTCTTGCGTTCAGGCAGAACAACTGGCTCACGTCCGACGCTCCCTTGGCCGCGCAGGCGGCCGTCGTGCTGCGCGGCTACAAGCTCGGCGAGTACCTGGCGCCGTACATGTCGTCGTTCGAAGCCGAGGAGCGCCTGTCCTTCAGCGCCCGATGGGGCGCCACGCTCTTCGCCGGCGTCGCGGGCCTGTACGGCGAGCGCGACGCGATCTCGACCAACCGCGACTTCTATCCCACCGTCGGCGGGGGCGTTCACTTCGTCATCAAACCGGAACAGCGAATGCTCGTGAATTTCGAGTACGCGCAGGGCATCGAGGGTAACCGCGGAGTGTTTCTCAAGTTCGGTTACGGTTGGTGACGCGTACAGCGGAATTGGAGTCCCCACCGGTAAGGGCCTGCTAAGCTCCAGGCCGTTTTCGTACATGAGGTCTGGTCTCAGTCGGCTATCACTTGGCGTGGCGCTCTGGTCACTTGGAACCATTCCGTTCCTGACCAGGTTGTATACCGGACGGACGTCTCGCGACCTCGAGCACTACATGCTGCCGGCGAACGCTCTGCTCGGCGGCCAGCGGATCTATGTTGACGTGCCCTTCGAGTATCCGCCGTACGCCCTCGCGTGGTTTGCAGGGCCGGCGATGCTTGCGCAGGACCTCGCCGAGTTCCGAT
Source organism: uncultured Acidobacteriota bacterium (assembly GCA_963793255.1). GTDB lineage: Bacteria > Acidobacteriota > Vicinamibacteria > Vicinamibacterales > SCN-69-37 > CAVTYZ01. The sequence continues at coordinate 279,067 of CAWBZK010000018.1, read as the reverse complement.
TGTTCTTCGGTCTGCTCATTCTGTGCCTCGACGCGCTGGTCAAGGGCGCGCTCATCTGGACCGGCTTTCGCGACCGGCAGCGGCCGCCCGATGCGCTGCCGTTTCTCATGTACACGCTGACGACGGCCGCCGTCGGACACATCCTGCTGCAGCGTTATGACGTGATTCCCGCGGCGCTCTCGGTCGCCGCCGTGATTGCTCTCTCGGAGGGGTGGGCCGGCGTCGCCGGTCTGATGACTGCCCTCGCCGTGGGGACGAAGGTGTACCCGGCAGTCTTCGTGCCCGTGCTGGCCGTGGTGGCCTGGCGCCGAAGCCGACACGATGCAAAGCGGTTCGGGATCGGCGCGGTCGCGGGCCTGCTGCCGCTCATCGCCTTGTCGTGGTCAGTGCCATGGTGGAGGTTCGGGACCGTTCATGCTCAGCGTGGCCTGGAAGCCGAATCGCTGTGGGCATCGACCATCTGGCTGTCTCACTTCGTCGGCGTGCCCGCGACGTGGGAACTGGTGACCGCGTGGTTTGAAGTCACCGGTCCGGTAGCCGAAGCCCTCGTGACGCCAGCCCGAATCGTGTGGGTGACCGCGACGTTCGCGAGTGTCGCTCTCGCCACGTGGGCCGCGTGGCGCCAGATGCTCAGCTCTGGAGAGGATGCCCGCGAGGTATCGCTCTCCGTCACGGCCACGCTACTGTTGCTGCCGGTCACGACGTTCGTGGCGTTCAGCCTCGTGCTGAGTCCGCAATTCCATCTGTGGCTCGCGCCGCTGGCGGCCCTGGCGCTGCTCGCGCGGCGCCGGCCGGACGCCGGGGTCGGCACCGACGCTCTGTGGTGCATCTTCTTCAGTGCGTTTCTGGTGCCCGCGTTCTTCCCGAGTCCCACGTTCGACGCCGGTCTCGATCTCGGACGGACGCTCGTCCTGGTGTTGAGGAACGTGCTGCTGCTCTACGCGGTCTGGAGCCTGCTGAAAACGGCTGTGAGGCTGGCCGGCGCTCAGAGGACTTGACGGACGAGAACACTCCGTTTCATTACGTCGACGACCTAACCCTGGACTTGGTGGAGTCCGCAGCGGGCCTTTTCGTTGAAGGGGCTTGGCCGTACGCTACACTCCCGTCACCCAACGCTGATTGAACACGGATCAAACGGATCAAAGACGTGCACGCTCTCCAGACCCCTGCGTCGTGTCCATGCGGCCATTCGTGCGCACCGAGTCTTCTCGGATCGGCCGGTTCGCTCGCGGCCGTGGACTACTACCGCTGCATTGAATGCGGCCAGGTATGGAGCACCCGGCCACAACCGACGCCTCCCCCGCCTCAACCGGGCGACCCTCATCCCACGACCCCGATCTTCATCACGTTCATCCGCAACGAGATCGCCACCGGGCTGCTGTTCGCCGAATTGTCGGCAGGCGCGGGAGACGACCGTGAGCGACGAACACGGCATCGGTTGAACGCGGAAAGGGCGTACGAGAGCGCGGCGACGTTGTTCGATCGAACACCGGCAACGGTTGACGAAGCCGCCGAACTACGCGTCGGTCTGGAAACCCTTCGTGCGGTTATCGCTGCCTTGAACGAACCAGGCTGAGACCATGGGCGCACTCGCCGACGCCCTCGCGATCCTGCAAAGAGGAAGTATCGCGATTCGAGGGCAGTGATTGACCGATGACTCGGAGGTCGCTATCGTCCCGTGGTGGCGATGATCATCTACGAGCTCACACCGGACGAGTGCCGGGCCATCCTCCCGGGCAAGAATCTCGCGCGACTCGCCTGCGCCCGTGACAACCAGCCGTACATTGTTCCGATCCTCTGCTACTACGATCGTGAAGGCGACTGCTTGTACAGCGTGGCGGCGCATGGCCAGAAGATCGACTGGATGCGCGCCAATCCCAAGGTGTGCGTGGAATTCAGTGAGATTGGCGATCAGTTCCACTGGCGGACGATCGTGGCGTTCGGGCGCTACGAAGAACTGACCGACTCCGCGGCAGACGACCATCTGCGCCGCCGCGCGCACGAGCTCGTTGAACAGCGGCCGGACTGGTGGTTCCCGGCGATGCAGAAGCCCGAGCCCGGCGCTCCGGCGCGCACGGTCGTCTATCGCATCAGGATTGACGAGTTGACCGGTCGCTGGGCGGCGCGTCGATAACACGTCACCCATCGGGGCTGCCGCCGACCAGATGGTCCGCGGATCTCGCGGCCGATTCAGCAGTCTAGAATGCAAGAGGTGTCGAGACCGCGCCTCATCGGGCTCCTGGACAACCTGGCGCTCGTGGCACTTCTCGCCGGCATCGCCATCCACCTCGCCGACGGCTTCGAGATCGACATTGGCGACGTCACGCTGTCGGCTCGCAGAGAAGGACGTCCGCTGTTCGTGGCGTTCGTGGCGCTCGCGCTCCGTCTGCTCCTCGATCGAACGACACCGCCCCCCGCGGCGTGGCGCACATTCCTGAACCGCACGTACGATCCGCTCGCGGACGAGCCCCGCGCATCCTGGTCGGTCTCCTGGAACGTGCACGGGCTTGCCTTGGCGGGCTTCTGCGCCTTTGGCCTGGTCCTGCTGTGGTCCCAGATCGCCCGGCTCGACGCCATTCCCGATATTGGCGATCCGCTCTTTTCCGTCTGGCGTGTGTCGTGGGTCTATCGCCAGCTGCTCGGCGATCCGCGCGATCTATTCGACGCCAACATCTTCCATCCGCAGCCGCTGACGCTCACCTACTCCGACTCGATGCTCCTGCCGGCGCTGACGGTCATGCCCTTGCTCGCGGCGGGAGTCCATCCGGTGGTCGCCACGAACGTCATCCTCGTGCTCAGCTTCGTCGCGACTGCGTTCACGACCTATCTGCTGGTCGGGCGACTCACCAGATCGTCGGGTGCCGCCTTCATCTCGGGCCTGATCTTCGGCTTCTATCCGTACCGGTTCGACCACTACCACCACTTCGAGTTGTTGATGACGTACTGCCTGCCGCTCGTGCTCCTCGCAGCGCATCTCTTCTTCGACACCCTGAAGATTCGGTACGCCGTGCTCGCCGCGACGTTGGCCGTCGCCCAGTTGTACTCGATCGATGTACCTGGCGCTGCTGCTGATGTGGCAGGTGCTCGGCATGTCGGCGGTGATGGTCGCGCTCTACCGTCCCCGCCTCCGTCGACTCGTCGTACCGGGGCTCATCGCGGCGACGTTGGCCATCGCGCTGGCGTGGCCGCTCGTCAGAATGTATTCGTCCGCCGGGCTCGAGGAACGCTCGAAGACGGAGCTTGCGCTCTACAGCGCCGACGTCCGCGACTACCTGCAACCCCACCCTCGCAGCGCGTTCTGGGGCGCAGGCAGCGAGCCATGGGGCGAGCGCGCGCTGTTCCCCGGCCTCATGGCGATCGCGCTCACACTCGTGGGCCTGACGCGCCGACTGGGCCGGCTCCGCGTCGTCTATCTCGTCGGCCTCCTGGTCGCATTCGAGTTGTCCCGGGGTTCGAACGGCGAAATCTATCCATACCTGTACGAATGGCTGGGCTTCATGCGCGGCATACGCGCGCCGGCGCGGGCGGGCTTTCTGTTCGGTCTCGCCCTCGCCGTGCTGTCGGGATTCGGTGTCCAGCGGCTTCTGGCTGGTCGATCCCGGGCGGCCTCGTTCACCATCGTCGCCATCCTGACCATCGCGATTGGCGTAGACCTGCGGCCGGCTCTTCAGTTGGAAAGCGGCCTGGCCTTCTGCTCCGCGCATGTATCAATCGATCAAGCCGACCGACGTGCTCGCGGAGTTCCCAATGGGATCGCTCACCAGCGACACGGGTCTGGTCATGGATACGCCGTACATGTACTTCTCCATCTGGCATGGCGCGCAATTGATCAACGGGTACAGCGGACATCTTCCGCCTGACCGTTTCGACTTTTTGAGGGACATGCAGGCGTTTCCGGACCCGTCAACGATTCAGATCCTGCGGGACCGTGGGGCGACGCACGTCACGATCAATTGTCTGTTCTACAGAGGGTGCGGAAGACTGATCGAGCGCGTCAGGCGCACGCCCGACTTGCGGCTGATCTCGTCGGAAATCTGGCAGGCCCGGCCGGTGGAGCTCTACGAGCTGAGGCCGAAACCCTGAGGTGACCTGTTCAGAGAACGGCGACGATCCCGGCGGCCCGAAGGTGCTCGAGGATGACATCGGCCGCCTGCTCCGGCGTCAATCGTGTGGTGTCGATCCTGATCTCCGGAGTTTCCGGTACCTCATACGGCGAATCGACACCGGTGAAGTTCTTCAGCTCACCACGCCGGGCTTTCTTATAGAGGCCCTTCGGGTCTCGTTCCTCCGCCACATGGAGCGGCGTGTCGATGAACACTTCGAAGAACTCGCCGTCGTCCATGAGCCCGCGCGCCATGCGGCGCCCCGCACGGAACGGCGAGATGACCGACACGAGCACGATGAGGCCGGCGTCAGCCATCAGGTGCGCGACCTCCGCCACCCGGCGGACGTTTTCGTCGCGATCGGCGTCCGTAAAGCCCAGATCCTTGTTGAGGCCGTGCCGCACGTTGTCGCCGTCCAGCAGATACGTGTGGCGTCCCAGCGCGTGTAGCCGCTTCTCCAGCAGATTGCTGACCGTCGATTTTCCGGCGCCAGACAGGCCCGTCACCCAGACGACGCACGGCTTCTGCCCTTTGAGTTCCGCGCGAGCGTTCTTCTTGACGTCGAGAGATCCGGCCTCGGTGCTCATGTCTGTTGGGGTCGGGGAACAGGAATGCACAGCCTCGCGTGCACCGATAGGAAGGATGCTACCACTCCCTCTTTCCCCTTTTTGCCATCGAGAAACGCGAAGCCGGGGACTTTTTTTGTTGCGTCGCCGCCGACGCCTTGTTCTAATTTCTGGTGAACGTCCCGCTGTCCCCGCGAGCCCGCACGAACCCGTGGGTGAGTACCCAGCCCCCGGGACGTTCTCTCCCACAGAGCAGTCCGCATCCAGGCGCCCGAACCGTGGCGCAGTGTTACCATTCGCCGGCGATGGAGACTCGCCGCGCATTCCTCGCACACACGCTTGGCGCCAGTGTCACGCTCGCATTGACGGCGGCGCGTGAGCAGTCCGCCCTGGCAGCACAGGCCGTCGACGCTGGCGCCGTCCAGAGACTGCGCGCAAGCCTCAAAGGCCGGCTGATCATGTCCGGCGATGCCACGTACGACACGGCGCGCCGGATCTTCTGGGCGCACAGCGGCGTGGACAAGCGGCCGTCGATGATCGCCCAGTGCGCGGCCCCTGACGACGTGGCGCGATGCGTGGAATTCGGGCGGCGGCACGAGCTGTCAATGGCCGTGCGCGGTGGCGGCCATAGCTTTCTCGGAATGGGCACGTGCGACGACGGTCTCGTGATCGACCTCTCGCCGTTGAACAGCATCTCGATTGACCCGGCCCGAAGGACCGCGAGAGCCGGTGCGGGCGTGCGTGCTCAGGAACTGGTCCATGCGGCCGGTCGATACGGCCTCGCGCCAGTGCTGGGCGAGTGCCCCGGCGTTGGCGTCGCGGGACTGACGCTCGGCGGCGGCGTCGGATGGCTGTCCGCCAAGTACGGCGCCACGTGCGACAACCTGCTCTCGGCCAACCTCGTCACGACTGACAGCCGCACCATCCCCGCGAGCGCGACGTCCAATCCCGATCTCTTCTGGGCGATTCGCGGTGGTGGCGGCAACTTCGGCATCGCCACTTCACTCGAGTACCGCCTGCACCCCGTCCCCGACGTGCTCGCCGGTGGGTTCAGCTACCGGCTCCGTGACGCGCGGGCCGTGCTGCGCTTCTATCGGGATTTCATGGCGACCGCGCCCGACGAGCTCCAGGGCCTCGCGACCTTGACGCCCGCGGACGGCGGCACGATCAACGTCATCGTCGTCTATGTGGGCGACACAGGCGCCGGCCAACGTGTGCTCAGTCCCCTGCGTTCCATTGCCACCGTCACCCGCGACACCGTCGAGCGCCGAACGTACGCGGACACCCTCACGATGCCGCCCTACGGCGAGGTCGTGCCCACGTCGTTCTTTGCGGTGCGTGGAGCCTATCTGGCGACGCTGTCGGACGAAGCCATCGAGGCCGCGCTCAGTTGCTATGCGCAAGCGCCGGCGGGCTGCACGATCGGATTCGATCACTACATGCACGGGGCAGTCTGTCGCGTCGCGCCGGATGCGACGGCGTTCGAGCTTCGCGCGCCCGGAGCCGTCCACGTGTGGATCGCGCCGGGCTGGAACGCCGCCTCGCAAGAGTCCGCGTACATGAACTGGACCAATGAGACATGGCAACAGCTCCAGGCAACGTTTTCGGGCGGCCGGGTCTACTCGAACTACCAGAGCGCCGAAGGCGATGCCGTGACGCGATCCATTTTCAGCGTCAACCACGCGCGCCTCGTCGCCGTGAAGCAGAAGTACGACCCGGCCAACGTCCTCAACAGGAACGCGAACATTCGCCCATCCGTACCTTAGTTGTGCAAGAGCGTGTGGGTGGCATCGAACGGCGCCCGCGACTGATGCTCAAAGCGCTGAGCTTCGCGGCCATCTTCGTTGTCACGTTCGGCGTGCTCGCCGCACGGATCTCGACGCCCGATCTCTACGACCCGCCGCCGGGCGGCGACGAGCGCGACTACGAGGCGCTGGCCTACAACCTCTGGAAAGGCCGGGGGTTTGGCTACTACTGGAGCGACCCCGAGTGGCGTGCGCCGTACCTCAGCGTGCCATCGGCCGCGGGCGCCGTGCGCGATCTCGAGTCGAACTACTACCCGACGACGTATCGGCCGCCCGCGTTTCCGGCACTCTGGGCGCTGACCTATCACGCGGCAGGACGGGACTTCGGGACGATCCGGTTCGTGAATGCGGCGCTGATGGCGGGCGCGGTCACGCTCGCGGCCGCCATCGCGCTCGAGTTCAGTGGTCTGGCGGCAGCGTTCGTCGCGGCGGCGCTCCTGATCCGGATCCCGGACATCAGCGTCTTCGCGCGCGAACGTCTGACCGAAGCGCTGGCCACCTTTCTCGTCGCGCTCCTCGCGTGGATGTGGGTCCGAAGCAGCACGCGCGAGCCGTCCGTTACGCACCGCAGTCCTTTCAGGCGCCGTGCTCGGGCTGATGATTCTCGCGCGCAGCATTTTCGTGATCTGGCTGCCGGCGGCGATGCTCATGCCGGCCAAGCCGTCATTGCCAGGCGGCACCCGGCGATGGGTCGCGCGCGCGTGCTGTGTCGGGGCCTGCCTGCTGGTCGTCGGCCCCTGGTGGACGCGAAACATCATCCTGACGGGCGCGTTCCTGCCGACAGGGACGCAGGGACCGATCAATCTGACCGCCGGCTTCAGCCAGCGGGCGCTCGACAATGAAGGACGATGGCGATCGAACTCCGGAGACGGGGCGAAGGAGATCGAGGACGCCGGCGTGGATCCGTACTCGGTCGAGTACGAGGTGCGGCTCGCGCGGCACCGGTCGGCGCTGGCGCGCGACTGGATGTGGAACCATCCGCGCGAGGTGGTGCAGCTCATGGGGCTGCACGTGTGGCAGGAGTTCCGGACGCGGCGGGCGCGAACAGACTGGACATTGCTGCTTCCCGCGTTCGTGCTGGCGCTTCTATATTTCCATCGGCACCCTGGCGTCCGCTCCATGCTGCTGCTGTTTGCCGCGACCGTGCTGAGCATCGCGCTCACATGGGGCGTCACCGGCCGCTTCGTGGTGCCGCTGCAACCGCTGGCGGCCGCGATGGTGAGCGCGATGGCGGTTTCGATTGTCATGGACCTGGCGCGCGTCGTGCGCCAGCGGAGCGTCACCCCACGGAAGGAGCGTCAATGAAGCGAACAGTGTGCGGTGCCGCCTTGCTGGCGGGGTTGCTTGCCGGCGCGTGCGGATACCCTGCCGCACCTCCGCCCCCGGCAGCGGCGCCGAATCAGTCGGCACCCGGCTTCCCCACCGGCACGGTCGTGGACCTCTCGCACACCTACGACTCGCACACGGTGTTCTGGCCGACGGCAGAAGCGTTCAGGCTCGACAAGGTCTCCGACGGCATCACGGCAGGCGGCTACTACTACGCGGCCAACAATTTCTTCACGTCCGAGCACGGCGGAACGCACCTCGATGCGCCTGTGCATTTCGCACGAGGGGCACAGACGGTTGACCAGATTCCCGTCGACCGACTCCTCGGCGCCGCCTACGTGATCGACGTTCGCGGGGCCGCCGACAAAGACCGGGACTACCAGGTCAGCGTCGAAGACATCACGCGTGCGGAGGCGGCGCAGGGTCCGATTCCGCGCGACGCGATCGTGCTGATTCGCACCGGCTTCTCCACTCGGTGGCCCGATCCGGAGCGCTACCTTGGGACGGCCGAACGCGGCGCCGCCGGCGCCGCGAAACTTCACTTCCCCGGACTGCACCCTGACGCCGCGAAATGGATTGTGGCGAACCGGCCGATCAAGGCCATCGGCCTGGACACCGCGAGCATCGACTACGGCCAGTCGAAGCTCTTCGAGTCGCATCGGATTCTCTACGCCGCCAACATTCCGGCGTTCGAGAATCTGACCGCTCTCGAGCGGCTTCCCGTGACGGGCGCATACGTCATCGCCCTGCCGATGAAAATCGGCGGCGGCAGCGGCGCGCCCTTACGGGCGGTGGCGATCGTGCCCTGAGCCGGACTCGATCGCGACGGCCACCCGCATGACGTGCTGCTCGCCGGCACCGAGCTCCGCGGCGCGGGGTGAGACGTTGCACGTCTCGACGCACACGAAGAGCGGCCACTCCTCATCGGCCAGATCCGCAAGGGCGCGTGCCTTGTCCACCCACGGGTTCCAGACCACGGTCGTCCGTGATCGTTCGGCCGTCACGCGTACGCGGCGCATGGTGCCGTCTTCGATCGTGATCGGATTGGCGGTATCGACATAGACCCGGTCCGTCTCCGACGTGAACACGATCTCGCCGTCCTGCGGCTTCTCGCGCCAGGCATCGATGGTGTCGAGATAGCGCGTGCCCTCGAGACCACGGATCCGCACGTCATCGATTCGCCCAATGCGGTAATAGGTGTGCAGCGCCTCTTCGAAGCTGAAGGGCACATCGCCCGTGTTCGTGACGATCAGCTCGAGTGTCAGCGTCGAAGCGAACGTCGCCCGGTGTTCGAGCCGGAAGCTCGATGGCCACCACCGCCGCGTCTCGTCATCGCTGCCAGTGGACATGCTGACCGTGACGACCTCGTCGGTCTCGGTGACGGCGTCGAGCTGCCAGGCCTTGGTCCGCACGCAACCGTGGGCCGGCGCTCGAGGGTCTGACGGGTGCGCCCCGAACCACGGAAAGCAGATTGGCGCGCCGCCACGGATCGCGCGTCCTGGTTCCCAGCGCGCCTGTCGGCTGACGAAAAGCACTTCATCCGCACCAGCCGGCTTCCAGGACATGACCTGGCCGCCGTGGAAGTACATCTCCCCCTCGGCCACCGGCGACTCGATCTTGACGAGCTGAAGTCCCCCGGCTCCAGTGACGATGCGTGCGAAACGTGTAGACACGTTGATCAATAACCTCTCTCGAAATCCACTTGGTACAGAAGCGGCTGGCCCGCCATCAGCCGCCGGTAGTTGTCGACGAACACGCGCACGGCGTCGGCGACGACGGTGGGCGCGGCGGTGTGGCAGGTGATGAACAGGTTCGGCGTCCGCCAGAACCCGTGGTCGGCGGGAAGGGGTTCTTCGGAAAACACGTCGAGGACCGCACCCGCAAGACGTCCGGCCGTGAGCGCGTCGAGCAGCGCCGCCTCATCGAGGGCCCGTCCCCGGCCGGCGTTGATCAGGAGCGCGTGAGGCGGCAACGCGCCGATCATCGTGCGGTCGATGATCGCGAGCGTCTCCGGCGTGTCAGGGAGTACGGCCACGAGGTAATCGACGTCCGCTGCGAATGCGGCCTTCTGGTCGCCGTGGAAGTACCGATCCACGTCCGGCGACGTCCGGCTGCTCCGGGTGTAGCCATGCACGCGCATTCCGAAGTGCTTGGCCGTGCCGGCGAGGTGCGCGCCTATCGAGCCGACGCCGACCAGCCCCATCGTCTTTCCACGCAGGGTTCCCGGCAGCGTCGCATCCCACCTGCCGGCGCGCTGCGCGTCGAATCGCGCGAACACCTTGCGCTCGTGAAGCAGCAGATACGCGAAGACGAACTCCGACATCAGCGGGCCGAATGCGCCACGGAGGTTCGTCAGCACGTAGTCGCGCCGCAGACGACGGGTCCAGCATCGGCTCGACGCCGGCCCAAGTCAGTTGCGTCCACTTGAGTCGCGGAAGGTGCGGCAACGCTTCACGGACACGCGCAGGGTCGCCGAGCAACACCTCGCTGTGCGCACCGCGGGCCAGGCCGTCGCCGACGTCAGCCGAGGCGACGATCGAGAGATCCGGAGGAGCCCTCGGCCTCGATGCGCGCTCGATATTCGTCCGGTTGCGGCGTCAGGATGAGCAGTTGGCGCATGGCCTCGAATCGCCGCGCCGAAGGATATCCCGGCCAGCGCGTTCAGCGCCGAACTCCTGCATCCCGGTGTCTAAGCACTGCAGACGGGAGGTGGCGTGATCGTCTGCACGACATGTTCGACAGGACGTCGTGCATCTCCCTTCTATACGACGTCGGCACGAAGCCATGTCGGTCAACGTCACGTTCGATCAGGTCGCCTCGAGCTCGAGTTCCTTCCTTAAGAGCCGCTTCAACACCTTGCCGGTGCCACTCTCGCGGCAGAGCGTCCCGAAAGATGACCTTGCCGCGGGCACTTGTAGTTCGCGAGCCGCTCGCGGCTGAAGTGCAGCAGCTCGCGGCTGGCCGCACGTCGCACCCGGCTTGAGCGCGACGACGGCCACGACCTGATCGCCTCGCTTCTCGTCGTGCCCGCCAATCACCGCCGCATCCTGCACGGCCGGGATGCTGATACAGCACCTCCTCGACCTCGCGCGGGTAGACGTTGATGCCGCCGACGATGAGCATGTCCTTCTTGCGATCGACGATCGCGAAGTACCCGTCGGCGTCCATCGTCCCGAGGTCGCCCGTGTGGTACCAGCCGCCGCGCATCGCGACGGCCGTTGCCTCCGGCTGGTTGAGATACCCGATCATCACGTTGTCGCCGCGGACGACGATCTCCCCGACCTCGCCGACCGGCACATCCCGATCTTCGTCGTCCACGATCTTCATCTCGACACCCGGCACGGGCACGCCGATCGTCCCGGGCTTTCGAACGCCATGAAGTGGATTGACGCTCGTGACCGGCGAACACTCGGTCGGCCCGTCACCCTCGAGAATCACGGTGCCGAAGCGCCGCTCGAACGCCTGCATGAGGGCGACCGGCATTGGCGCGCCGCCGCTGACACACAGTCGCACCTGGCGGAACGCGTCGTCGAAGTCCGCCGGCAGCTGCATCATCGCGCCGTACATCGCCGGCACGGCCGGAAAGATGGTGACGCGGTGCGCGGCCATGGCTTCAGCAACGCGCACCGGGTGGAACTGATCGATGAGCGTGACGCAGGCGCCGAACTCGCAGCGCGGTGTTCTGACACACCGTCCCGGCAAAGGAATGAAAGAGCGGCAAGGCGCACAGGAAGTTGTCGCGCTCATCGAACGACAGCGCGCGCCCGACCTGGTCGCAGTTCGACACGAGGTTGCGGTGTGACAGCACCGCGCCCTTCGGGCGCCCCTCCGTGCCGCTCGTGTAGATGCAGACGGCCGGATCGTCGCCTCCCCGGCCATCGACCGGAATCGGCGACGCGCCGTCCTGGGCCGCCTGAAGCGTGAGAAGATCGCCGAACGACAGGACGTCGCCATCGGCCTCCCCCACGAGAACCACCGTTGACGAGCGACGCCACGTGGCGCCTGGCCTCGAGCACGCCCGGCAGCAGTGGCGCGGCCGTCACCACCAACCGGGCGCCGCAGTCGCTCCAGATATAGGCGAGCTCGGCCGGCTTCAGCAGCGGATTGGCCGGCACGCACATCGCGCCGACCGCGACCGCCGCGTAGTAGCTCACCGTGAACTCCGGGCAGTTCGGCAGCAGGACCGCGACGGCGTCGCCGGGCACAATGCCGAGCGACGACAACGCGCGCGCGAGCCGGTTGATGTCGCGCGAAGAGCTCGCCGTACGTACAGCTGCCGATCGCGCGCGATGAGCGCGACGCCGTCCAGAGCTTTTCGCCGCACTCGCGGCCAGTTGGGCGTAGAGATTGACCACGGCCGGTAAACCTTCTCACGGAGCGGCCGATTAGGTCTATCAGGAGAATCAGACATGTCCGGCTCCCGCATCGTCCCAGACCTCGAGATTGACGTGGTCGGCCGCGACCGCGCGTCGCTCCACCGCTCGCTCGGCAACCGGCTCGTCTACTCCATCGGCAAGGACCCCATCACCGCCACGACTCGCGACTGGTTCCTGACCACCGCGAACGTCGTCCGCGAACGGCTCATCGAGCGGTGGATGGAGACGATGAGGAGCTACTACCAGGCGGACGCGAAGCGGGTGTACTACCTCTCGCTCGAGTTCCTCACCGGCCGTGCGCTCTCGAACAGCCTGCTCAACATGGGGTTCTACGAGCCCTGCCGGGAAGCGCTCTCGGACATGGAGCTGGCGTACGACCAGATTGCCGAGGTCGAGCCCGACGCCGGGCTGGGCAACGGCGGCCTCGGCCGCCTGGCGGCCTGTTTCCTCGACTCGATGGCGACGCTGTCGCTGCCGGGCTACGGCTACGGCATCCGCTACGAGTACGGCATGTTCCGCCAGCAGATCGAGAAGGGCTGGCAGGTCGAGCAGCCGGACAACTGGCTGCGGTACGGCAACCCGTGGGAGTTCCCGCGGCCCGAGGTGCATCTTCCCCGTCAAGTTCGGCGGGCGCGTGGTCGAGTTCACCAACGGAAGCGGCGAGCGCCACTTCCACTGGGTCGATACCGAAGACGTCATGGCGATGGCGTTCGACACGCCGGTGCCCGGCTACGGCAGCGACACGGTCAACAACATGCGGCTCTGGTCCGCCAAGGCGTCGCAGGACTTCGACCTGACGTATTTCAACGACGGCAACTACGTCAAAGCCGTCGAGGACAAGAACGAGTCCGAGAATCTCTCGAAGGTGCTGTACCCGAACGATCGGACGGCCGAGGGACGCGAGCTGCGGCTGAAGCAGCAGTATTTCTTCGTCAGCGCGTCGCTGCAGGACATCGTGCGGCGCTTCCTGACGCGCGCACTCGAGACTTCGACGAACTGCCCGACAAGGTCGCCATCCAGCTCAACGACACGCACCCGTCCATCGGCATCGCCGAGCTGATGCGGCTGCTCGTCGACGTCCACCATCTCGAGTGGGATCGGGCGTGGGCGATCACGCAGCGGACGTTCTCGTACACCAACCACACGCTCATGCCCGAAGCGCTCGAAACGTGGGCGTTGACTCTCTTCGAGCGCCTCCTGCCACGTCACCTTCAGATCATCTACGAGATCAACTACCGGTTCCTCGAGCAGGTTCGTCACGCTCTATCCCGGCGACCTGGACCGCATGCGGCGGATGTCGATCGTCGACGAGACCGAGGGCAACCGCCGGCTGCGCATGGCGCACCTGGCCGTCGTCGGCAGCCACCACGTCAACGGCGTGTCCGCGATCCACACCGACGCTCATGAAGCGATCGATCTTCTCGGACTTCGATGCAGTCTGACGCCGGGCAAGATCGTCAACGTCACGAACGGCATCACGCCGCGCCGCTGGCTGCATCAGGCGAACCCGGCGCTGTCGGCGCTGATCACCGAGCACATCGGATCGGACTGGATCGCGCGACCTGACGGGCCTTCGCCGGCTGGCGCCGCTGGCCGACGATCGCGGCGTTCAGGCGCAGGTTCCGCGACGTGAAGCGCGCGAACAAGGCGCGCTCTGGCCGGCCTGATCCGGGACCGCGCTCGGCATCGCCGTCGATCCGCTGTCGATGTTCGACGTCCACGTCAAACGGATCCACGAGTACAAGCGGCAGCTGCTCAACGTGCTGCACGTGGTCACGCGGTACGTCCGGATACGCGACGGCCACGACCAGGCGTCGGTGCCGCGCGTGGTGATCTTCAGCGGCAAGGCGGCGCCCGGCTACGCGATCGCCAAGCTCATCATCAACCTCATCCACAGCGTCGCGGACGTGGTCAACCACGACCCGGTCGTCGGCGATCGGCTGAAGGTCGTGTTCCTGCCCGACTACAACGTCTCGAACGCCGAGCGCATCATCCCGGCCTGCGACCTGTCGGAACAGATCTCGACCGCAGGCACGGAGGCGTCGGGGACGGGCAACATGAAGCTGGCGCTGAACGGAGCGCTGACGATCGGCACGCTCGACGGCGCGAACGTCGAGATGAAGGACGAAGTCGGCGACGACAACATCTTCATCTTCGGGTTGACGGCCGAGGAGGTGGTCGCGCGTCGACAGGCGGGCTACAACCCGGGGGAGATCTACGAATCGAACGCGGAACTCAAGCGCGTGCTCGACATGATCGCCGCGGGATACTTCTCGGCCGACGAGACCGGGCGCTTTCAACCGCTCTTCGAGGCACTGACGGTACACGGCGATTGGTTCATGCTGCTCGCCGACTACGCGTCGTATGTCGCCGCTCAGGAGCGAGTGGATGCGCTGTACGAGAACCCGGAAGAGTGGACGCGCCGGGCGATCCTGAACGTCGCCGGGATGGGCACGTTCTCGAGCGACCGGGCCATTCGTGAATACGCGGACCGGATCTGGCGGGTGTCGCCAGTCCGCCAGTCCTGATCCGGAAACCAGCACTGGTTTCCGTGGCTCCGGAACCACCGGGTGGTTGCTTTAGAGTGCCTCGGCTTCGGTTTCCTGCCTCAGCTGAGAGTCGAGCGCGTCGGCCGAGGACTCGAGCTCTTCGACCTCGACGGGGAACGCGTGCTGCCACTGCACCGCCTGCGACTCGGAGCCGCCGGTCAGCAGCGTGGCGATGGCGCTGTCGGACGCCAACGGCTTCGTCGGCAGCCCGACCGAGACCTCGTGTTCGATGTCGGCCCAGAGATCCGGTGCGGCATACACCCGATCGATCCGTCGTCCGCCGACCAGCAGGACGCCGGCGTACTCCGATTCCGGGCAGATGAGCGCCGCGGCCAGCAGCCGGTTGTCGGCGCGGTACAGGATCGCGAATGTGATGGCGTTCAAGGTCATGGAAGGTCTCGCGCGGTCGGCCCGCGCCTGCCGTGGGAGTGCTTCCATCTTCTCCCAAATCCGTCGCGGGCGAGCGAGGCTGCAAGAAGCACTCCGGCCGCGCAGCAGCCTGACCGCGACGTTTCGCGGTAGCACCAGGGACACCCTGACCGTCGGCGGTCTCTGGATTCCCAGCCGTTTGCCCAAGATGTGACCGGCAGCCGACCACGGCCGGCGGTCGCTCCGGCAACAACCTTGCACCCGGGACCGGGACAATGACGTTTGCCTCGAAGTTTCAGAGCCGGTCTGTGGGTCGGACTCGCCGCCGCCGGCGCCGCGGCCGTCGCTCTCATGGTGACGCGGCGGAACGGGGCGCCGGCCGCACCAGGCTGAGCCCGCCTACCCCGCGTACGACGATCCCATCGACGAGGCCACCGCCGAGTCCTTCCCGGCGAGCGACCCTCCTTCGCATGCGGCGACACTTGGCGCGACGCCCCACGGGTAAGCAGGAGCAACGCCGACTCTCCGTCGGGGCCGAACCCCGGGCCGACGGCACGCATTTCCGTGTCTGGGCGCCCTCGTCGAGTTCGGTCGCGGTCGTCCTTTCCGAGCCCGGTGGACGACCGATTGGTCTGCCCGCCCCGCTGACTCCACACGAAGACGGGTATTTCCAGGGCCTCGTGGCTGGCGCGAAGCCGGGCACGCTGTACCTGGATCGCGCTCGAGGACGGCTCGCGGTTCGCGGATCCAGCCTCGCGATTTCAGCCGGAGGGCCCGCACGGACCGTCGGAGGTCATCGATCCGCACGCGTTCGCGTGGACCGACGCCGAATGGCGAGGCCTCGACGAGCGCAAGCCGATCGTCTACGAGATGCACGTCGGCACCTTCACGTCCGACGGCACGTTTGCGTCGGCGAGTCGCGAACTGGCCGCCCTCGCGAAGCTCGGCGTGTCGATCGTCGAGGTCCTGCCACTCGCTGAGTTCCCCGGCCGCTTCGGGTGGGGATACGACGGTGTCCTGGGTTTTGCGCCGACGCGGTTGTACGGACGTCCCGACGACTTCAAGCGCTTCGTCAACGAGGCTCACGCGCACGGCCTCGGCGTGGTCCTCGACGTGGTCTACAACCACTTTGGCCCTGACGGCTGCTATCTCGAGCGGTTCTCCTCGACGTACTTCACCGAAGAAGCTGACGGACTGGGGCCGGGGCGTCAACTTCGACGGACCTGGCTCGTCCGGCGTGCGCGACTACGTGTTGGCCAACGCCCGCTACTGGATCGAGGAATTTCATCTCGATGGGCTGCGGCTGGACGCCACCCAGTCCATCAAGGATTCGAGCCGGCCGCATATCCTCGCCGAGGTCGCCGAGACGGTTCGCCAGAGCGCCGGACCGCGGCGCACGTGGATTGTCGGTGAGAACGAGCCGCAGGACGCGACGCTCCTTCATCCCGCCGAGCGCGGTGGGTGCGGCCTCGACGCGCTCTGGAACGACGACTTTCACCACGCCGCGATGGTGGCGCTGACCGGCCGGCGTGAGGCGTACTACACGGACTATCTCGGCACGCCGCAGGAGTTCATCGCCGCGGCGAAGTACGGCTTCCTGTATCAAGGCCAGTGGTACCGATGGCAGCATCAGCCCCGCGGCACCGGGACCCGCAGGCTTCCGGCCTCCGCGTTCGTCGCGTTTCTCCAGAATCACGATCAGGTCGCGAACTCACAGGCCGGCCTTCGTGTCCACAAGCTCTCCACACCATCGAAGTGCCGGGCGATGACCGCGCTCCTCCTCCTGGGACCATGGACGCCCATGTTGTTTCAGGGCCAGGAGTTCCAGGCGTCGGCGCCGTTCCTGTACTTTGCCGATCATCAAGGAGACCTTCGACAGGCTGTCAGGGAAGGCCGACGCGAATTCCTGGCGCAATTTCCGAGCCTCGCGGTACCCGCGATCGTCGACACCGTTCCTGACCCTGGGGATCCGGACAGCTTCGCGCGCTGCAAGCTCGACCATGCCGAGCGTGACGCGCACGCAGACGTGTGGAGGCTCCACCAGGAACTGATCGCGCTGCGGCGATCGGATCCCGCCTTCTCGGATGCCGATCACTTCGAGGTCGATGGCACGGTGCTGGCGCCTCAGGCGTTCGCTCTCCGGTTCAGTGCGCCGGAACGCGACGACCGACACGATTCATTCGCCGACCGGCTGCTCGTCGTCAATCTCGGCATCGACACGTTGCTCGACGTGCTGCCCGATCCCCTGTTGTCGCCGTACCCTGGACGGCAGTGGCGGACGCTCTGGTCGAGCGAAGATCCCTCGTACGGCGGCGCCGGGACGCCCGACCTCGTTCAGCCCGACGGCTGGCGGTTGCCGCCGGAATGCGCGCTCGTGCTCGCGCCGGAACGGCATGAACGCGACCCCCGTGCGCCGGCTCGGCGTTGACGCTCCGCGACCGACCGATCTCTCGTTCGAATGGCTCGTGACGAATGGTCTGGGCGGATACGCCTCGGGTCTCGTCGCGGGCGGACTGTCACGACGGTTCCATGGGCTGCTGATCGCCTCGTTGCCCACGCCGATCGGCCGGCTGCTCTGCCTGAGTCATCTCGACGTCACCGCCCACACACCGAGCGGCGCCACGATCGTGGAGGGCATCGCGGGCCTCGCGCCATCGGACGCGCCCCGCGCGCGCCTCGTGGAGTTCAAGCTCGAAGGCGGCCTGCCGGTGTGGCACTACGAGTCCTCCGAGTTCGCGCTCGAGAAGCGAATCGTGATGCCCTACGGGCAGAACACCACGTACGCCATGTTCCGCCTGCTCGACGCCAAGCAGTCAGTGTCGCTTCGGTTCCGTCCGATGTTTCACGTCCGTCCGCACGAAGGGCCGGTCAATCTGACACCGCTCCCATCGTTCCAACTGACGCCACGTGACGAGGGCGTAGACGTCGTGTCTGCTGACGGGCTCCCGGCGATTCAGTGGCAGGTCCGTGGCGCGCGCGTGACGCCACACCTCGGCACAGCCGGGACCGTGCACGTGACCTATGCCGTGGAATCGGCCCGCGGCTACGACCACGACGGGGAGCTTTGGGTCACCGGCGCAATCGACGCAGAACTGAACGCGGACACGCCGGCGTCGTTCGCGGTATCCGTCGAGGGCTGGGACGCGCTCAACGCGTCGTCGGCTCCGGAGGCGTTGGCGACGGAAGAAGCACGGCGCGCCGCGTTGCTGGTGTCCGCCGGCAATCCGGAGGATCCGTTCGTGGCGGAGCTCACGCTCGCGGCCGATCAGTTCGTCATCGCGCCGGTCGGCCGGGCCGACGAAGTCGCTCGCGCCCGCGCGCTGGGCGACGAACCGCGCACGGTGATCGCGGGCTACCACTGGTTCACGGACTGGGGCCGCGACACCATGATCAGCCTCGAAGGGCTGACGCTGTGCACGGGCCGCACCACGGAAGCCGGCTGCATTCTGCGAACGTTCGCGCATTACGTCCGCGACGGCCTGATTCCGAACATGTTTCCCGAAGGGGAGAACCAGGGGCTGTACCACACCGCGGACGCCACGCTCTGGTTCTTCCACGCGCTGCATCGCTATGTGAGAGCCACGGGCGATCGCGCCACGTTGACTTCTCTCCTACCGGTGCTCGTTGGAATCGCCGAGCGACACGTGGCCGGCACACATTTCGGTATCGGAATGGATCCGACGGACGGACTCCTGCGGCAGGGCGCCGATGGCTATCAGCTCACGTGGATGGACGCGAAGGTCGACGGATGGGTCGTCACGCCGCGGCGCGGCAAGGCCGTCGAGATCAACGCGCTGTGGGTGAACGCGCTGTGGCTGCTGGCTTCATGGTTGGAGGAAAGCGGTCAGGGCGAAGCGGCGGCTGAATGGGCCGCCACGGCGACCCGGGCGACCGAGTCGTTCAACGCGCGCTTCTGGAACGAGCAGACCGGACACCTCTTCGATGTCGTGGACGGCGAGCACGGCGACGACCCGGCCTGCCGTCCCAACCAGCTCTTGGCGATCTCTCTCGACCATCCGGTTCTCCGAGCCGATCGGTGGCAGGCGGTACTCGACGTCGTGACGAAGGAACTGCTGACGCCTGTGGGTCTCCGCAGTCTCTCGCCGTCACATCCGTCCTTCCGCCCGACGCTATCACGGCGACCTGCGCACGCGTGATGCGGCCTATCACCAGGGCACCGTCTGGGCCTGGCTCATCGGACCGTACCTGGACGCGTGGCGCCGCGTGAACCCCGATCGCCAGGCAGAGGCCCGCGCGCTGCTGACCGCATTCGCGAGCGAGACGGCGAGTTTCGGCGTCGGCTCGATCTCCGAAATTTTCGATGCCCTGGCGCCGCACACCGCGCGCGGCTGTATCGCGCAGGCATGGAGCGTGGCAGAGGTGCTCCGGAGCTGGAAAGCGACAGCCGCGTCCAGTCGATCGCCAGGACTCACGATGGAGGAATGACAGACCAGGTGAGCGCCAACAGGACACGAGTGGAGAACTTGCGACATACGTAGCGTGACAAGTCCGCCATGCTCCGCTGCTTGAACAGACTCACCAGTCAGGATGTTGTGGAACGTCTGCCCAGCCAGGGCGTCGGGAAGACGCAGGTCCGCGCCGCCCCACGCCTCGCTACCGAGGGGCCAGGCCTCGTCGTCCATCATCCCGCTGACGAAACGCGGGGCGACCACGACGACGTGTCGATGTTCATGACTCCGAAGGTACGCCACGACATGGTCCGACAGAGGCCCGTCCACCTCGAGCGGTTCGTAGCGACCGGTCGCGAAAAGCTCGGGATGATCGCGACGTAGCCTGAGTCCGGCAGCGGTGACGAGCAGTTTGATGGCGCCGGCCGGCCACTCGTCGAGCAGTCGGCGCACGCTCGCTGCGACGCCCGGCTGACCGGCTGCGGCATGGCACAGCAACGGCTCGAGCGCGTCGAGCATCTTCGCCCGCCGCTCGAAGTCTACGGGCCGGCGGTTGTCTGGATCGACCAAATTGAGGTCCCACAGCTCCGCGCCCTGATAGACGTCCACGACTCCAGGTGCGCCAAGCTTCAGGACGAGCTGCGCGAGTGAGTTCACGACGCCAATCCGCGCGACGCGACGGAGGAACATGACGCCAGGATCACTCGGCGGGGGCCCCGGCCAGGCGCGCGATGGCCTCTGTCACGAACGCCGACATCGCTGTCTCATAGGCATCGTTCTGATTGAGCCAGCTCGTGTGGGTCTTGGCCTCACGTATCGACTTGCGCATGAAGCCGACGAGCCGCGTCTGCGTACACCTCAACATCCGCGGGCTCTCCCGGTCCGAACGGAAACGTTCCGACGACGGCCTGATAGAAGCGATAGACATCGTTCGGATCCACGATCGATGCGTGATGGCTGCCACGTGACGTCCTGGCCAGACGCCGCCAGCGGCTCAGGGCGCGGCCCCACTCGTCCGAAAGCTCCGACAGCACGCTAACTCTTGCGCGAGCGTCCTCGCCGAGCTTGGTGTCGTGCGTCGATGTGGTCAGCAGCCCCGCGGCGCGTTGGTCGCGCGCCATTGATTCGACGTGTGGAACGCGGCAGGGCTGCGTCCGGCGATTGCGGGGGCCCCGCCCACTTCGTTCAGCGACAACAGAGGCTGGTAGCGGTAGAACGCGGTGTCCTCGACGCCTTTGGCGAACACCGATCCCGTGAACTGCTGAAGGCGCTCGGTGAATCGGCCGCGGTCTGATGCGTCCCTGTCGTCAGCGGGTGGATAGTCGCCGTCCTTCCCACGACCGGCTGACGTGAGAATCACCGCGACGATGAAGCGGAAGACCGACGCTTCGAGCGCGGGATTCAGGCTCGTCGCGAGCGATCGCGGCACGCTGCACGTGCGCGACATCCTCGGCGCTACCGCCCTCCTGGGTGATGTACGTCCGGTATACGGAGAAACACGCGACAATCTCCATCAGCGCGCGCCTGAGGCTGTTCAACGTGAAGTCGCGCGAGCGGGGCTGTCGCTCCGAGATCCGGTTCAGCCGACGGGCCAGCATATGCACCTCACTGGCCATCGTCGTCGCCATGATCGCCTTCTTCGATCGGTAACATTCCTCATCGAATCCGATCACCCGCCGCGTCACGCGCGCGTACAAGCGGCGCAGCCGGTTGGCGCCGGCCTGATGCACGAAGAGACCGCCCACAAGGTTGAGGAACTCGTATCCCGTCGTACCGTCAGCCCGCCACTCCTGCGGCAGATGCTCGCCGTCCGTGAGGATCTTCTCGACGACAATGTGCAGCGGCGCACCGTCTGACGTCGGCTTCAGACTTCGCAGGCGACGGAAATACTCGGCGGGCCGGGCGAGCCCATCCGGATGGTCCACGCGAACGCCGGTCACGACGCCGTCGGCGATGAGCTGGGCGACGCGCTGGTGAGACGCGCGAAAGACTTCGTCGTCTTCCATGCGCAGGCCGATGAGCCCGCCGACATCGAAGAACCGCCGATAGTTGATCTCGTCTGATGCCGTCCGCCAATGTGCAAGCCGGTACACCTGCCGCTCGAGGATGGTGTGGAGGTCCTGCGGTGTCAACGCGTCAACAGGCGTGCCATGCGCGACGGAGCCCGGCCTGACAGGCAGGGTTTGCGAGCCCGCGCAGCACGACGTATTCGCCATCCTCACGCGAGAGCCGAACATCGCCGTCGTCGAGTGCGTCGCCGTACGGTTTGTCCAGGAGCGGCAACAGGATCCGTCCGCGAAGCTCCGGCTTCACGGGATCCCAGTCGATGTCGAAGTATCCGGCGAACTCCGAGCGCACGCCGTGCTGCAGCACATCGCGCCACCAGCGATTGCGCCCGGTATCCGCCCCCATGTGATTCGGCACGAGGTCGATGAGGTGACCGAGCTTCCAGTGTCGTAACGCGGCAATGAACCGGTTGAGTCCCTGCGTCTCCGCCAAGCTCCGGCTGGATACGTGTGTGGTCGCAGACGTCGTAGCCGGAGCTGCCGGACCCGGCCATGAAATAAGGAGACGTGTAAGAGACCGTGACGCCGAGGCGAACGAGATACGCGAGGGTGTGGGCGGCCCTGTCAAAGCCATGCTCAGGGCTGAGCTGGAGACGGTAGGAATTCACGCAGGTCGCTACCCACTGCAGAGTGCGAGCCAAACTCGCAGCGTCAGTGGTCGTGGCGTTCCTCTTGCATTGGGCGGCAGGCTTCCATGCATCGCCCTCCCATTACCCGACCGGCACGGAGCGAACGGGGCTCCCTCCTTCGACTCGCGGATCGGCCCCGGATTCGCCAGGGAACGCCTCAGCCGCTCGGGGCGCACTGGGACGGGCAGGGCACCAATTTTTCGATCTTCTCGGAGGTCGCGACGCGGGTCGAGGTGTGCCTGTTCGACGGCCACTCCGTCCGGCACGTGGACCTGCCGGAGCGAACCGACTATTGCTGGCACGCCTATATACCCGGGATTGGCCCAGGACAGGCCTACGGCTTCCGCGTCCACGGTCCGTGGAAACCCGCGGAGGGACATCGCTGCAACCCCGCCAAGGTCCTCCTCGACCCGTACGCTCGCGCCATCAAGGGTCACGTGCAGTGGCATCCAGCCGTGCTGCCGTACTTGACCGATTCGGATGGAGATACAAAGAGCGACCTCGACAGCGCGCCTTTCGTGCCGCGATCGATCGTGATCGATCCGCACTTCGACTGGGAAGGCGATCGGCCGCTTGGTCGCCCGATGGCTGAGACGGTGATCTACGAGGTCCACGTCAAAGGCTTCTCAGCCTCGAATCCCAGACGTGCCCCAAGAGATACGCGGCACGTACGAAGGCCTGAGCCACCCGGCTTCGATCGACTACCTGCGACGGCTTGGCGTGACCGCGGTCGAACTGTTGCCCGTTCACCAGTTCGTCCACGAGTCGTACCTGCTCGAGCGTGGTCTCAGGAACTACTGGGGCTACAACAGCATCGGGTTCTTTGCGCCGCACTCCGAGTACGCCGTGGGCGGCGACAACGGCGATGCCGTCACCGAGTTCAAGTCGATGGTCAAGGCGCTCCATGCCGCCGGCATCGAAGTGCTGCTCGACGTCGTCTACAACCACACCGCGGAAGGGAACCACATGGGTCCGATGCTGAGCTTCAAGGGCATCGACAACGCGGCGTACTACCGGCTGGTCTCGGAAGCGCCGCAGCACTACATGGACTTCACCGGGATCGGCAACACGCTCGATCTTCGACATCCACAAACGCTGCAACTCGTCCTTGACTCCCTGCGGTACTGGGTGACCGAGATGCACGTGGACGGGTTCCGCCTCGACCTGGCCGTCGCGCTGAGCCGTGGCGATCGCGACTTCGATCGACGCTCGGCGTTCCTGACGGCGGTTCACCAGGATCCTGTCCTCGGACGGGTCAAGCTGATCGCCGAGCCCTGGGACGTGGTGGACGGCGGATATCAGGTGGGCAACTTTCCCGTCCGCTGGGCGGAATGGAACGGACGGTTCCGCGACTGCGCGCGGGATTTCTGGCGCAGCCAGCCGGGCAGGGTCGGCGAGTTTGCCGGCCGGCTCACCGGAAGCGCCGACCTGTATCAGGACGACGGGCGGCTTCCCACGGCGAGCGTGAACGCGGTGACATATCACGATGGCTTCACGCTACGCGATCTCGTCTCGTACAACGACAAGCACAACGAGGCGAATGGCGAGGAGAACCGTGACGGCACGACCGACAATCGATCCTGGAACCTGGGCGCCGAGGGTCCCAGCGACGACCCGGAGATCGTCGCGCGGCGAAGCCGGCAGGTTCGCAACATGCTGGCGACCGTGTTGCTGTCGCACGGCGTGCCGATGATCCTCGGCGGCGACGAGATGGGACGGACGCAACGGGGCAACAACAACGCGTACTGTCAGGACAACGAGCTGAGCTGGCACGATTGGGCCAACCGTGACCAGGACCTGATCGAATTCACGGCGCGTGTCATCGCGCTTCGCCGCAATCACGGCGCGTTCCAGCGCCGGAAGTGGCCGCCGTATCGGCCGTCCCGCCGCACGCTGGCCGGAATCGCCTGGTTCAACCAGGGCGGTTACGAGATGACGCAGGAGGACTGGGAGAACGGCGAGACACGGAGCTTCGGGCTGTACCTTGACGATCGCGCGTCGGGCGCCGTGCCGTCATGACAAGTCCGATCGCTTCTATCTTCTGTTCAATGCGCGCCTTGAAACTCAGACGTTCCAGCTGCCCTCTTCACGTTGGGGCGGATTGTGGTACGCCGTTCTGGATACGAACGCGGCACGGGGCGTGCCGGAGTCAGTGCCGGCCATCGCGGCGCGCGGGCACGCCACCCGGCCGTCGTTGTCGCTCCTGGTGCTTCATTGCCCGCGCCGGCCTGTTGACTAGTGAGGTCCGCTCACGCCGTTCGTGACGTGCTTCGACGCGAGGTCCCGATCGTCCACGACGAGCGCCAGTCGATACGCGTCGAACGTCGTGAACCACTCGTCCCAGCTGATCGGCACCAACACCTCGTCGCTGCTGTGCCCGTTGCCCGTGAACTGAAGACGAAGCCCCGGGTCGGACTCGTTCTGGAGCGGCGTGGCCACACGCGCGGGGCTCGCCCCGCGAGTATTGGCCCATTCGAGGATGCTTGCGTGGTCCACCAAACGTCGGGCCATGTCCCTCCTCCAGCGCAACCAGCCGCGCTCATCGTCCGAAGTGCAACTTTGACTCCACCGTCCTCCCTCCATGGTCTGCCCTGCCGGGCTTCCGCGCCAGTTCAAATATTTCCCAACCCTTCCCACGGCTGGTAGCGCAATTCAAGGTTTCGCCATCCCGGTCGATTGACTCCAATGTGCCGCGCTCCGGCGGCAAAGGACTGACGATGGCATCTTCGAAGCAGGAACAGACGAGCCCAGCCAAGGGATCCGGCCAGAAGGGCGCGGACCGGCCGGTGCAGGTCATGATCGGCCGCCAGCCCATTCTCGACCGCCGGCGGCGGGTGCTCGGCTACGAGCTGGTCTTCAATCTGGACGGGCCGGTGGCTACCGCCGACGTATCGCCAGGCACCGCGGCCGCCCACGTCGTCGCCGACGGCATTCTGTCCTTCGGACTCGACCGGCTGGTCGGCCCTCGTCGCGCGTTCATCGAGATCCCTCCGGCATGGCTCAGCCACGAGGTCATCGCCGTCCTGCCGGCGTCACGGGTGGTCATCGCCATTCCGGCCGATGGCCCAATCGACGCCGAAGCCGTCGAGGCATGCAATCGGCTCAAGACCGCCGGCTACATGCTGGCGTTGAAACGCTTCCTTCCCGGCTCCGACGCGGCAGCGCTTCTCCCTGTCGCCGACTACATCACGCACGACTTCGTCGCCACTGAGCCTGCCGCCGCGCAGGCCTGCCTCGACGCCCGGAAGCATCTGACCAGGCAGCCGGCCGCCATCGCCACCGGCGTGGAAACAGCGGAGGCGTTCAACGAGGCGCTCAAGCAGGGATTCAGTCACGCGCAGGGTTACTTCTTCGCGCGAGACACGGACATCGAATCGAAAGCCGTGCCGCATGGCCACGTCGGCTCGCTGCGGCTCCTGTCCGCCCTGAACGACGCGAACCTGTCGCTCGACGATCTCGAGGACACGCTGAAGCACGACGCGGCGCTCTGTTATCGAATGCTCCGCACCGTGAACTCGGCGGGCTTCGCGCAGACACGCGAGATCACGTCGATCCGCCACGCGCTCCTGCTCCTGGGGCGCGACATCATCCGGCGGTGGGCGACGTTGTGGGTGCTCGCCGACCTCGGAACCGGCGCGCACTCCGAGCTCGTGACGATGGCCAGTATTCGGGGCCGCTTCTGCGAGATCATCTCGGCCCGCCGCGGCGGGGCCGAAGCCGGCGGCGAGGGATTCCTGCTCGGGATGTGCTCATGCCTCGAGGCGATGCTGCAACGTCCCATGGCGTCGATTCTCGAGGATTTGCCGATGTCGCCGGAGCTCACCGCGGCCCTGCTCGGTCACGACAACGCCTCGCGCCGGCTCCTCGATTGCATCATCGCCTACGAGCGCGGCGACTGGACGACGGCGCTCACGCTCGCGGGCGGCCTGGGCATCAGCCTCACGTGGCTCCCACCCGCGCACGCACAGGCGCTGGATTGGGCAATCGACGCCCGGCGCATCGACAGCTCGAAGACGAAACACTGAACCATTTGCTATTGGTTGTTTGCTATTTGCTATTTGTATTGCATTGGTGTATTGGTCGATTTGTTATTGCCTCGATCGTGGACCGGGCTCCCACGGTCAATAGTCCAATACCAATAGACTCAATCACAATAGCAAATAACAAATAACCAATAGCAAATGTCAGGCGCCTCTCGTCGGCGCCTTGCGCCGCGCCAGCGGCGCCCAGAGATCCCCCATGGTGGCCACGCGCGCCGCCATGGTGCGCAACGTGAACGTCTGCGGACCGACCACCCCTTGTTCAATTTCTTCCCAGGTACACGGCGCCGAGACCGGTGCTCCGGGTTTCGCACGGACGCTGTAGGCGGCGACGAACGTCGCGCCGGCACGGTTGCGGCCGATATCGACGAGGATTCGGCCGCGACGATCGGCCTTGCTGAATTCCAGCGTGAGGAGTTTGGGAAAGCGCTGGACGAACGCGTCGGCCACCCGAGAAGCCAGTCGCGACGAATCGTCGAATGTCGCGCGAGGCTCGAGACGGACGACGACATGAAAGCCCTTCGAGCCGGACGTCTTGACCCAACTGGGATGTCCGAGCTCCACCAGCAGGTCCCGAAGACCGAGCACGACTGTGCGAAGAACGTCCGGATCCTCGCGCGACGGATCGAGATCGAACACGCACAAGTCCGGACGATCGAGCCGGGGCGCGCGCGATGCCCACACGTGCATGGCGATCGTGTTCTGATTGGCCAACCACGCGAGCGAGCGCCGATCGCCGGCGAGCGCGTAGTGGACGGTCCCGCCCTTCTTCGGCGCCTCGACGCGCTTGAGCCACCGCGGAAAACCTTTGACGACGTCCTTCTGAAGAAACCCCTTGGTGCCGATCCCTGCCGGAAACCGCTCCATCGTGATCGGCCGCTGCCGTAGGTGTGGGAGCATGAACGGCGCGATGGCATCGTAGTACGCGGCCAGCTCGCGTTTGGTGATTCCGTCGTCAGGAAACAGCACCTTGTCCGGATGCGTGATCACGGCCGCTCCCGGACGACGTCGCGCGCGGCCTTGTCGTGACGGACGCCGAGCAGCCGAGGATGACGAAGCTTGTTGTGTGCCGTCCATTCCGTGAACGCGACCTGAACGACCACTTCCGGACGGACCCAGTGCGCTCGGAGTTTCGGCAAGCCGATGGCCACAGTGAACGGCGGCTTCGTCTGCTCGATCGCGTTCAGGCGCCGGCGCAGATCCGTGAGGAGCCCCGTGTTGAATCCCGTGCCGACCTTGCCGGCAAACACCAGGTCGGCCTTCTCGAAGTACCC
Source organism: uncultured Acidobacteriota bacterium (assembly GCA_963793255.1). GTDB lineage: Bacteria > Acidobacteriota > Vicinamibacteria > Vicinamibacterales > SCN-69-37 > CAVTYZ01. The sequence continues at coordinate 251,555 of CAWBZK010000018.1, read as the reverse complement.
GACGAGAAGAGCGCCGAGGCCGACACGCGCACCTTGCGGGTCCGTGAAGCCGCCGATCACGAGTTCCTGGGTCGCCTCGCACTTCATCTTCAGCCAGAGTTTCGAGCGACCGGCCTCGTAAGGCGCGTCGCGCCGCTTCGCGATGACACCTTCCCAGCCCTCGCGGCAGGCGTGTTCCCAGGGGGCGTCCCCCGCGAGCGCTCGCACGCGGGCGACGGGCAAGCGAAACGGAATGCCGGCAAGAAGCCGCCGCCGTTCGTCGAGCGGCAACGCGGTGACGCGTTTGCCGTTCAGCCACAGCACGTCGAACACGTGATAGTCCGCGTCCCCTTGCCGGCCCCACGCGCCCGTGGCCTCTCCGTCGAAGACGGCGTTCTTGACAGGAAGCGCCGCGATCGCGCGCGCAACCTCAGGATAGCTGTCGGTCAGCGAGAGCTGGTTCCGCGACCACAACTGGACGCGCGCGCCGTCCTTGTAGGCAAGGACGCGGATGCCGTCGAGCTTCCGCTCGAACGTCCAGGCGGGATCGTTGAACCGATCGGCGGTCAGCGTCGCCGCCATGGGCTCGAGCCACTTCGGTAAACCCATAGATCCCAGTTTGGCATCGTTCTGGCTCTGGGCTCTAGCGATGCGCCTTCGATATGCAGGAGACCACCGGCCAGGACTGTCGCGCATGAAGCGCGGTGCGACGTTCTACTACCGCCGCGCGGACGGACGCGTCGTCCGCGACGTCGCGACACTCGCGCGGATTCGGAAGCTCGCGATTCCACCGGCCTGGACCGACGTGTGGATCGCGCCGGATCCGGCGGGACACGTTCAGGCGACTGGGCGCGATGCGCGCGGCCGCAAACAGTATCGCTATCACGCGGACTGGCGCGCACGCCGCGACACGGCGAAGTTCGACCATCTGATCGACTTCGCACACACGCTGCCGGCCATTCGTCAACGGGTCGCTGCGGATCTGCAGGCGCCGCCACTCTCGCGCGCGCGCGTGCTGGCGACGGTCGTCGCGCTCCTCGAACATACGCATATTCGTGTGGGCAACGAGGAATACGCGCGTGCGAACGGCTCCTATGGGCTCACGACGCTCAAAGACCGGCACGTCCGTGTGCGGGGTCGGCGCATGAATTTCAGTTTCAAGGGCAAGTCGGGCATCCGACACGACATCACGATCGAAGACCCACGCCTTGCCCGCGACGTCCGGCGCTGCCAGGACCTCCCTGGCCAAATGCTCTTCGGGTATCGTGATGATCTGAATCGTGTGCGGAAGGTCGGGTCATCTGACGTCAACGCGTACCTCGCGGCCATCGCAGGCCCGGATGTGACTGCGAAGGACTTCCGCACCTGGTGGGGCACGGTATCTGCCGCCGTTCTGCTTCGTCAGGCGCCGGCACCGACATCGCTACGCGGTCACAAGCGCGTCGAAGTCCACGTGCTGGACGAGGTCGCGTCGCAGTTGGGCAACACGCGCGCAATCTGCCGCAAGTGTTACGTCCATCCGCACGTGCTCGAGGCCGCGGCACGTCGTCTGCCCTGGCCCCGCGCACAGAAGGTGAAGAGCCTCGCCGGATTGACGGCCGACGAGATGGCCGTCGTTCGCCTGCTCGAGAACATGCGCCGCAGCGACGTTCGGCTCGGCCGGGTTGCGTGACGGCCAGAAGAAAAGAACCGAGCTCGCGTGCGACCGCACGCGATAGACGTCAACGCGGTCGTCTCGTTCCTGCTCCGCGACTTGGCGGCCATTCAGTCGTCCCGCCAGAAGGGGTTTGGCTACAAAGGCGCCGCCGCGGCCGTATTCGGGCTCGACGAGCCGCTCACCACACTGTGGTCTGGCGGTGCCCTGTCGCAACGAGTGCCCGGCATCGGCCCCTCGTCGACGCGCGTCATCGCGGAGGTGCTCGAGCGGGGCGACTCCCCGACCGTCGAGCGGGCCATCGACGCCGCCGGCAAGCGTGCCGACATCACGAAGCGGCGCGCGCTTCGCTCGAATTTTCTGAGCCGGGCGGCCGTGCGGCACGTTCTCGCGGACCAGGGCCTCGGCGGACCGGCGCTGTCCGACTATCGTGGCGACCTGCAGATGCACTCGACGTGGAGCGACGGGTCCATGACGTTACCGGAGCTCGTCAACGCGTGCGCCGCGCGTGGCTACGCCTACTCGGCGGTGACAGACCACTCCTTTGGTCTGGCGATTGCCGGCGGCATGTCGATGACGGACGTGACGAAGCAGCACCGCGAGATCGATCGGCTGAACGCCGGCGCGACACACTTCCACCTCTTCAAGGGAATCGAAGCCAACATCGGCGCCGACGGCGCGCTGGACCTGTCGCCCGGGGAGACGCTTCGCTTCGACGTCGTCCTCGTGGCGCCCCACGCAAAGCTCCGGCTGCTCGAGGACCAGACCACGCGCATCGTCCGTGCGATCGAGCACCCGGGCACCCACATCCTCGCGCATCCGCGCGGGCGGATGGCCGGCACACGGGCCGGCGTCGTCGCTGACTGGGACGAGGTCTTCGAACGGGCGGCCACGGCCAACGTCGCGGTCGAGATTGACGGAGATCCGTCCCGCCAGGATCTCGACTACGACCTGGCGTCCCGCGCCCTGCGGGCGGGTTGCCTGTTTGCGTTGGACAGTGATGCCCACAGCCCGCGAGAGCTGGCGTACGCCGAGACAGCGCTCGCGCACGCCCGGCTCGCGAACATTCCGCCGAACCGAATCGTGAACTGCTGGGATATCGAGCGGTTCCGCCGGTGGCTCGGGGACCGGCCTAAGCCGCGGCAGTAGGCTGCCCTGCCGGCGCCCGCATCGCCATCGGCGCGGCTATCGACGCCGCCTCGACGTATCGAAGGCTGTACTTCCCGTCCGCCGTGCGCTCGAGAAACCGCACGTCTTCGAGCGCCGACAAGAGCGCATGGCACTGATGCGGCTCGAGGGCGACGATGCACGATGCCTCATCGAGGGACACGGGCGTATCCGGGAACTCGAAGAAGAGGCCCTTCAGACGTCCGAGCGCAACCACAACACGGGTGCTGGCTTCCATGCATGCCCCCCACGGGACGAACGGACAATGGTTGGTCGGCGATACTGGCAAGAGCGAGTACCACGGAGCTCAACGAGATCGTGACGATGTTTTCGTGGAACGCCGCGAGACGGTCGGCAAGAAAAGTCACGTGGCGCCACACGTGTGGCAGAGTTTTACACTCTCACCGGCGACGTGTGAATCGCGCGCCTGTGGCAATGCCCTTGCAAACTGCAGATGTCAACTCTCCGGAGGAGCGCACGATGACGGATCGATGGCGACCCAACGCCGAGGACGACCGTGGCCGGACACCTACCCCGGAAGACCGCCGGCAGAACCGGGCAACCCCCCGCCGCGAGGAGCGGACTCACGGGCCGGACGGCGGGCTCGACAGCGGGCGCGGGTTTGGACGAATTGGTGTCTCCCGCTCGGACCCCTGGGCGGGCGAACGCGGCGCGGCAGACAGCCCGAGCCGCGGACCGTGGACATACAACCGCCGCGAAGACTTCACCGGGCGCGGTCCGAGGAATTACCGGCGTCCCGACGAACGCATCCTTGAGGATGTTTCGGACCGGCTGACCGACGACGCGATGGTCGATGCGTCGGAAATCGCGGTGGAGGTGAAGCAGGGAGAGGTCAATCTCACCGGCACGGTCAGGGACCGGGACCAGAAGCGGCGGGCTGAGGACATCGCGGAGCGCGTGAGCGGCGTCAACGACGTTATTAACGCCCTTCGGATTGTCGGCGGTGTAAAGTCGGGGGCATAATCACCCTGGTGCGTTCGCGGAACACCGGAGGGCCTCATGACATCAAGCGATGACGCCACTTCTCGCGACTGTGAGTGCTATGAAGCCGCGTTTGCTCGCGCGGTATGCCGCCTGAAGGTGCTCTACCCGGCGGCGACGTTCGATCGGCCGGCCTACAAGTGCCGCATGTCAGTCGTTGACGATCGAGGCACTGAGCTCCGGCCCATCGAGCTGGAAACCGGACAACGCGCCCAGGTCTTCGCGGCAAGCGCCACTCAGGCCCTCACGAACGCGATCGCATTTCTGGAGCGGCAGTTCGGTGCGCTTACCGAACACGAGCACCCGTGCGACGACGAGGACGCATTCGCGCACGGCCGGCCGTTCGTGGTCAGCGCACGGTAAACGTCTCGAGGGCACGCATGAGCGCGTCGTAGTCGATGGGCTTGACCATGTGCCGGTCGAATCCAGCGCTTTCAGACTCGACGCGGTCACGGTCCTGGCCGAACCCTGTCAGCGCCACCATCCCCATGGTGCGGCCCCATGGTTCCTGCCGAACGCGCCGGCACACTTCGAAACCGTCCATCCTGGGCAGGCCGATATCGAGCAGCATGACGTCGGGCAGCAGTTGGGCCGCGGCGTCCATGGCCGCGGACCGTCGTGAGCCACGTGCGTCTCGTGCCCGCCCATCGCGAGGAGCAGCGCCAGCGACTCGGCGCTGTCCACGTTGTCGTCTACGACGAGTATTTTCATGCGGTCGCAAGTCTCCCGGTCGCCGAGGGTACTTCCCGTGGCAAACTAACACGTCCCACGCCTGACGGCTGAGCATTTCTGACCCACCCTTCGCGTTCTCCTTGGAAAATTGGGGAACTCGACGTGGCACGGGAGTTGGAAGAAGGCAGGAACCTCCATGACTCCATCCGCCCGAATCGCCATTGTCGACGACGATCCTGAATATGCCGCCGTACTCGAGCAGATGCTCGGGTGTCACGGCTATGACGTCGTGCTGTACGAATCGGGCGCGGCGTTCCTGGCGGGCCTGGGGCAGCCGCCCGTGCCCGACGTCGTGCTACTCGACATGGTGATGCCGGGCCTCGACGGGCTGGGCACGCTGAAGCGCGCCCGCATGCAGCTGCCGGATCTGCCCGTCATCATGGTGTCCGGCCAACAGAAGCCGGCGAACATCGTGGACAGCGTGCGCGCCGGCGCCCTGGACTACATCGTCAAGAGCGCATCAGCGGCGTCGAATCCTGCCGCGCTCGAAGGGGCCATTCGAGGCGCGCTCGAAAAGCGAGCGCTGTCGTCTGAGGTCGCGACCCTCAAAGCCAAAATGAGCGACGACCCGGCAGACCGGCTCCAGCCGTGCTGGTCCAATTCGTCGTCGATGAAGCCGGTGTTGACGATGGTCGAGCGCGTGGCCGACAGCGACGTCCCCGTGCTGATCACAGGCGAAAGCGGCGTCGGCAAAGAAGTCATCGCCAAGGAACTGCACCGCCAGTCGCCACGCCGCAACCGCCCGTTCGTCAAGGTGAACTGTGCCGCGCTTCCGCTGGAGCTCCTGGAAAGCGAGCTCTTCGGGCACGAGCGCGGAGCCTTCACCGGCGCTCATGCGCCTCGCGCGGGGAAGTTCGAATTCGCCGACGGCGGCACGCTGATGTTGGACGAAATCGGCGAGATGCCGCCGCTGCTGCAGGCCAAGCTCCTTCACGTCCTTCAGGACCATGCCGTGACGAAGCTCGGAAGCAATCGCGCGATTCCTGTGGATGTCCGGGTGATCGCGGCGACCAACCGGCCGCTCCAGACACTGCTCCGCAACGGACAATTCCGCGCGGACCTCTACTACCGGCTGCAGGTGATTCAGATCCACGTGCCGCCCCTGCGCGAGCGCCGGAGCGAGGTCATCCCGCTCGTCGAATATTTCCTCAAGACCTACGCCGTCCGGTACAAGCACCGGCCGGTGGCCGTCTCGGACGCGATGCGCGACGCATTTCTGAGCTATCCGTGGCCCGGCAACATCCGCGAGCTCGAAAACGTCGTCAAGCGCTTCGTCATCCTGCAGGACGAGAAGCTGGTCCTCAGCGAGCTCCAACAGTCGGGACCGATGACGCTGACAGACACCGAAATCGGGTCCACGGCCGTGCCGCCGCTCAACAACGCGGCTTCGATAACGACGAGGCGCCGGAAGACGATGAGCCGGAACCCGGCTCGAAGTCGCTGCTGCAACTGGCACGCGACGCCGCCATGGCCGCGGAACGATCCGCAATTCTTCGCGCGCTGGTGGCGTTCCGCTGGAACCGCCGCCGGGCCGCCAAGCAGCTCGGTGTCAGCTACAAGACGCTGCTGAACAAGATGAAGGAGTGCGGGATCACGAACGATCAGGGACCGGAAGCCGGAGCGAGCTAAGGCTCTACGCGTGAGGATCCGCCGGGGCGAGCGGGATCGACAGTCCGATCCCATCGCCTCCCGGGAAGCGCCAGACGGCCACGCCGTGGCCGGCAAACACCGCGAGCGCGACGAACGGTTTCAACCCCCCGGCAATCACCTCGACCGGCACCCGCACGCGCGGATCATCCCAGCCTTGGACGGACGCCGGGCCGAAAAACACCTCGCACGATAGCGACATGGTTCTGACCTGGCACGACACCGGCGTGCCCTGCTCCCGAGAGCAGACGGTGTAGAGCGCCCGAATGGCGTCTTCGAACGCCGTGTCCGCGCTGATGCGTACCAGCGTCTTGTGCCACGCCTCGGCCTGGTCGCCCGGCGGCACGATGAGACGCGCCTCGTCGGTGTCGGTTTCGCCGAGCGTTCCCTCGATCAGCGCGCTGAGCGAGGTGAGCCGCCACTGCCGTTCGGGCGCCGAGTCGGTGATCGTCCAGTCAGAGAGGGCCTGCGCGTCGGCTGAAAGCGCTTCAAGCCGCGCCGAGGCGCGCTGGAGCCGCTGAAACGCGTTGCGCTGTTCGGCCTGCGGCAGCCGGCCGTCAGCGAGGAGCGTGGCGAGGGTGCCGACGGTTGCGGCGACGCCGCGCACTTCGTGCTCAACGACGCCGAGGACGTCGGTAATTCGCATGTCCCATGGTAGACCGGCGGACGACGGCCCGCTTCGCCATCCGGGCACGGCGTCATTCCCGTCGCTCCGGGCAGGGCGGACAGCGACTGAGGCGGCAGCATGGGGACTGCGGGCACTCAGCTGGATGTCTGCCCTGCCCGGGACGCTCATAGATGCCGAGGAAGCTGCAGAATATCTGCCACCGCCCTTGGAACGTCCGCGACTGATCCTCTGGGTCATCGTGCCCAAGCAGAGACCTGCCGGTCATACAGTGGGTACAGGGACGCGCTGCCGAGGCATCGGATTTCGCCTGCCCGCTTGGCACAGGAGGTGCTATCTGAGACGCCGCCATAGGGGAGGCGGATCTTGAAAGGTCACTTGATGATCGGCGCCGCAGTCGTGGGTGTATTCGTAGTCGCCGGCTGTGCTCGCGATGAGCTACATCGGATGGTGGACGCTGCCGCTCGGACTGACGGTGGTCGCCGCCGCCTGGCTCGGTGGCCGATGCTGGCATCGAGACGTCAGCCTGCTGCCGCCGGTACCTGGCGGAGGTCCCGATCGCGAGTACGCGCGATGGCATTGCAACGGTTGCGGGGCGACGTGGGCCTCCGGGCTCGAGTCGACGACTCGCCCTCGCGTCATGTATCTCGGCTACGACCAGGCCAAGGCCGGCCAGGCCGCGGCCCGTGCGGACACGCTGGAGCGCGAACGGCGCCGCATGGCCATCGAGCGCGCCGGCCTCGCCAAGGCGAAGACGGCGCCTGTCGCAGTCGCCGTCAATGCGGGCGCAACGCCGCTCGCGCGGGTCGCGAACGGCGGCCGCGTCCGGCGTCTCTCAGTCGACGCTGCCGCTGCGAACCTTGACGAGGGGCGGCTTGCGCACCGGCGGTCGGCGGACGACCTGCCCCGCATCCGGCCGCTTCGCGGGTGAGAACGGCGGGATCGCCACGGCCTTCCCCGTATCGGCTGACCGGTACAGCGCTTCCGATCTCTCCACCTTCGCCCTCCCCTGTGACGGGCTGGGCCATCACGTCTCGATTACTCACACCCGGGCACTCACACTCGGGCTCGAACCGCACTGACCGTGCGGATCAGGCGATTGGGGTCAAAGGGTTTCGTGATGTGCATCTGGAACCCGGCCTGTGCGCTCCGAGCAATCTGCTCGTCCGTCGCGTGCGCGGTCACGGCAATGGCCGGCGTGACGCGGCCGGACTCGCGATCGAGATCACGAATCTGCCACAGCACCTGAAACCCGCTCATGTGCGGCATCGCGAGGTCGCAGAGGAGCACGTCGGCGGAGGCCTGCCGCCAGAGATCGAGCGCCTGGCCACCGGACGATGCGGTGCGCACCGTAGCGCCGGCCTGGGTCAGCGATGCCTCGAGAATCTGCAGTGCGTCCGGGTTGTCGTCCACGGCGAGCACCGAGATGCCCGCGAGCGACGGGACGCCGTCCTCGATCGGCTTCACGATCACATCGCCGTCGTAGCAGGGGAACGAAGCGGTAAATCGGGCGCCCTTGCCGCGTCCGGCACTCTCGGCCCGAACCGAGCCCCCGTGCAGCTCGACGAGCTCCTTGACCACCGCCAGACCGATCCCCAGCCCGCCATGTTCCCGTGTCACCGACGCGTCAGCCTGTCGGAACCGGTCGAAGACCTTGTCGATGAACTCGGGCGCGATCCCGATGCCGTTGTCGGTCACCGACGAGCTCGAGGTGGTCGCCGACTCCGGTCAGCTCGACGTTCACGTCCCCGCCCGGCGCGAACTTCACGGCGTTCGAGAGCAGGTTCCAGACGATCTGCTGCAGCCGGTCCCGGTCACCCTTGATCAGACATGGATCGACCGGCAGGTGCAGGCGAAGCGTGATGCCAGCCAGCTCAGCCGACGCGCGAATCGCATCCACGGCCGACTCGACGCTGCCGCGAAGATCCAGCGGCTCGGTCAGGACACGCAGCTTCCCGGTCACGATGCGGGAAATGTCGATCAGGTCGTCGATCATCCGCGCCTGCAGCGAGCGCGTTCCGGTGCACGCTCGCGGCGGCCTTTGCCGCGGTTGCACTGTCGGGGTTGGCCGTGGACAGAATGCGGGACCAACCGACGATGGCGCTGAGCGGGGTTCGCAGCTCGTGCGACACGGTCGCGAGGAACTCGTCCTTCAGCCGATTGACGTCCTGCTCGCGCTGCAGCAGCGCTTCGCGCTCGGCATTCGCGATCTGGACGCGCTCGACCATCGCGCGAAAGGCCGTCACGAGATCGCCGACTTCGTCCGGCGGCGCGTGAATCGCCGACAGATCGGCGATCTCGCCCTTGCCCATGTCCCGCGCCGCCCGCGCCAGTTCACCGATGGGTTCGGAAATGGTTCGGTGCAGCCGGTGTGACACGAGGAGCATGATCCCGGACGCCACGACGAGCACCATGAGGCTGGCGATGCCGGCCGTCAGCAGCCGGCCCTGAAGCGTCGACCAGTCGCGCTCCACGTAGACGGCGCCGATGACCTGCTCGTTCTGCTGAACAGGTGCGAGTGAACCGAGCACGAAGCGCGACGGCGGTTCGGGCCGCCTGCCCGGACACGGAAAGTTCTCGTCGCGAGCGAAAGCCGACACGAGCTGACCGTCTTGCCGGTATGCGCAGGCGACGCGCACCTGCGGACGCATGCGCAGCACCCCGAGCGAGGCAGCCAACGCCGGGCCGTCGTCGAAGGCCAGCGCGGCCCGGATGTTGTCGGCGGTCATGCTGGCGAGGGTGTCCACATCGACCTGCGCGGCGCCCTGGAATCGCCAGGAGTCCAGCGCCAGCAGAATCAGCATGGCGACCAGACAGGACGATCGTCGTCTTCGCCATCGAGGTGAGGACGAGCTTTCGGTGGATCGGTTGCGTGCTGAACCAGCGCCTCAAACCGCCCGCATTGCCGGGACCGCCAGGACCGATCACGATCGACCTCCGTGAACGGCCGCGGCGAGCCGTAGCAGCTGTGAGTCAAGCCTCAGTCCGACCTGGCGCGCCTGTGCGAGATCCAGCTCGAACCGGACGTGCCGGTCGATGATCCGCAGGTTGATGATGCCGCCGAGTTGGCAGAAGTCCGCTTGATCGCCAACGGTCAGGATCGGTTTGCGTTGGGCGCGCTGAAGCAGACTCAGGTCAGCGCGGGCGATGTACAAGACATCGCAACCATCGACGACATCACGTCGGCCGAGTGTTCTGACGCTGACAGGACGGCCTTGGACCGATGTTCCGGCCGATTCCGCCACCTTCGTCCCGAATGGATGAGCCGGCGACAGGCATACCGAAAGAGCGCGGGACGGCGTGCGGTCCGACGGAGGCCACTCGACGAACTCGGAGAATCGCGCGACGAACGCCGCTTTCACCGTGGTGTCGGGAACGGGTTGCGCGAAGCCGACTGAAAGCAACGCGAGGCTCGCGACGATGGCGAGAGCCCTCACGCACCACCCTGAAGCGAGTGGCCGACCGATTCGCGCAAGGCCGGGCGGTCAGCAGCGAACAGCTCACACCACGGATTGCGGCGCCCGTCAGGGCGTCCGCGGCCATCATGGCAGCGAGCGTACCGAGCGTAATGCCGTTGCCGTTGAATCCGGTGGCCACGAACTGGTGCGGCGCCGGGCAGCCGATGATTGGCAACCCATCGGCCGAGATGATGACTTCGCCGCTCCACCGGTTGAGGACGCGGGCGTCGGGTAAGACTCCGCTGAGATCACGCTCGAGCTCCGCGTACCGATCGTCGGGATCGACGTGCTCGTCTGACCGATGGTCGTGCCCACCAAAGATCAGGACATCGGACGACTGACCGGGCACGACACGCAGATACCGGTACGGGTCCCCGGTGTCCCAGAAAAGGTACGTCGGGCGCGGCCCACCTCGGCACCTCAGCGGCGATCACGTAGCTCGTAAACAGCGCGAGCGCCGACTCGCTCCACGCCGCCCGCACGAGGGCCGGCTGCGCGACCGTCGGCAAGTGCGTCGCAATCACCACATCCTGACAGTCGAGCCTGTGGCCATTGACCATGACGATCGGCGCGTCCCCACCCGCTATTTCGGTGACGGGGCTCCCCTCGAAGACCTCGCTGCCGTCTCCGCCGATGAGATCGACAAGGGCGTGCGCATAGCGAAGCGGCTCGAACCGGGCTTGTCTGTCGAACCGGATGGCCGGCCGATTCACGAACGGCGCGGATTCGAGGAACGCCGCGCTGAAGCCGAGGTCCATTGCCAGATCCGCGTCGGCTCTGAGTTTGGCGACGTCGTCCGAATTGGGCTCTTCGACGATCGGCGAATGAAGATATCCGGGAACCCAGGAGAACTCGCAGTCGATTTCTTCGCGGGCAACGGTGTCGCCAATGGTCTGTATGGCGGCCCGCCCTCCCTCCCAGAAGGCTCGCGCGTGATCTCTGCCCGACGTCGCGACCAGATCCGAGAGGGGCTTGTCCGTGACATACGTGAGGTGGGCGGACGTCTGGCCGGTGTCCTGAGAGGCGCAGCGGCTGGCCTCGACGAGCGCGACTCGTCGCCCGGCTTGCTTGAGGAGATAAGCGGTCGTGAGGCCCGTGAGACCACCGCCAATGACGACGACGTCGTACTCGCCGTCCGCCCCGACAGGTGGCCGCGACGGGCGCGAGTCGCGGGCAAGCCAGTACGACGAGGTCGTGGGGAGCACGCCGGACACGCCGCAACGCGAGCAACAAGCATGCCGCGCTTGTGCCCAATCCTCGAATCGTCACGCAGAACCGTTGTTGCCGACGTTGGGCATTAGGTTCCACACACAGGTCGTGGCACGAGATCCGCAACGCAATCCGGCGTCACGTCCCGAGCGATTCCTGAAAAATGTGGTCGGGTGACTTTTTAGGCCCGGACTGAAAGGTGACCCGACCACATTTCTCCGCTCGCTTTGAGGGACGGACAGAAAGTGGGAACAGACTCATGCATCGCAATGTGGAAAATTGGGAACGGTTGGTGTCAGTGGCCGCGGGCGCAGGTCTCGTCGCCGCCGGCTGGCGCCGCAGTGGTGTCGCCCGCCGGGCCGCGGCGACAGTCGGCACGGGATTGATTGCGCGCGGCGTGTCGGGTTATTGCCCCGTGAATGCGGCAACCGGCCGCGGCCTCACGCGCGGCGATACGCGACAGGAGCTCGGCGGATCGCACGGTGTGTTCGTTCAGGAGAGCGTCACGATCGACGCACCGATCGAAACGCTCTTCGAGCTCTGGAGCGATCCGTCCAACCTTCCCCGGCTGCTGCCCTACCTCAGGAGCGTCGAGGCCATCGACGACCGGTTGTCCCATTGGGTCCTCGAGGGTCCTGCGGGCTCCTGCCTCGAATGGGACGCGGAGATCATCAACGAAGTCCCGCTCGAGACGATCGGTTGGCGCTCGTTGCCGGGCGCAGATGTCGCCAGTGCCGGCTCGGTGCGGTTCCGGCGAGCTGGTCGCGCCGGCACCAAGGTCACTGTCACGATGCAGTACGCGCCGCCGGCCGGGCGGGTTGGCGCGGCCGCGGCGTGGCTGACCGGCCACGGCGCCGCGAGCCAGGTGCGTGAAGCCCTGCAGCAGCTCAAGCAGAAGTTCGAGGCAACTCGAGGGTTCCAAGGATCCGGGTTCCGGGGTTCCAGGGTTCCACGGTTCCAGGGTTCCTGAGTCCAGGGGGCGCGCCGAGATTCTGTTTCTCTCGATCAACGCGTTGCACAACGTAGGCACGCCCGTGCTCTCGGGCTGTCGAATTGCAGAGCTCTCCGCGTGTAGTTGCAGACAGATTGCCGGTCGCTTCGTGGCACAGGCCTTGAATCAACCTACTCCCGTGAGCGACTCAACGATTCCACTCTGGCTGAGCCTCATCGCTCTCGCGAGCCTCCTGCAGGTCACGATGCTCGTGGTCGCGGTGATCATGCTTGCCAGGAGCGCGCGGAAGATGCAGTCGCTGGCCGCCGAGATTCGGCGCGAACAAATCACGCCGCTCGTCGCCCGCGCGCACCTCGCGATTGACGAGGTGCACACGGTCGTCGCACGGCTGCGCACCTACGACGATGACATCCGTCGCGCGGTCGGCCAGGCGAACGATCGCGTGCATCAGGTGTCCGACCTCGTGCGTACAGGCTCATCGCCTCTCGTCGGCATCATTCGCGGCGCGACGGCCGCATTCTCGGTTCTGGTCAACGGAAGAAACGATTCACGCGCCACCGGCGCGGGAGGGACAGGCCATGCACGGTAACGAATACAGCACCAGCACGACGTCGGACCACGGCGGCGGATTTGTGACGGGACTGCTTTGCGGCGCCGCGGTCGGCGCGGCGATCGGATTGCTGCTCGCACCGCGATCGGGCGCCGAAATGCGACGAACGCTCGCGGACTCCGCCGAACGGCTGCGCGAGAAGGGTCGCGAAACTTACGACGCGGCAAATGAGGCTCTCGGCCGCGTCGCCGACCAGGGCCGCCGGGCGGCTGAAGCCGGCCGCGCCCGCGTTGAAGACGCGGTCAATGAAGGCCGGGCGGTGTTCGCCGAACAGATGAGCAACGCGCGGTCAAGCGGGGCTGAAGGGATCTAGCGCACGTCTCGCACCGTCGTCCCGCGCATGGGAGTAATATCTGCCCAATGCGCGGGACGACGGGCGTCCGGGCGGTGGCGGTGGCGGCAGTGTGCCTCGGCCTTGCCGTCACCGGCGCGACCAGCATCCGCGCGGGCGAGCCGCCGCAAAGCCCGGCGCCCGTCAATTTCGACCGCGACATTCGTCCGATCCTCTCGAACAACTGCTTTCAGTGCCACGGGCCGGACGAGCAGCAGCGCGAGACCAACTTCCATTTCGATACGGAAGACGGCGCGTTTGTCGACGACGGCATCATCGTCCGCGGAAAATCAGCTGAGAGCCTGCTCGTCAAACGCATCCTGAATCCGGATCCGCGCGAGCGGATGCCGCCGCCCGATTCGGGCCACGCGCTGACCGATTCGCAGATTGCGTTGCTGCGCCGATGGATCGACGAAGGCGCGAAGTGGAGCTCGCACTGGGCCTGGGCGCCACCGAAACGAGCCGAGCCGCCAGCCGTGAGCCACGCGGCGTGGCCGCGCACGCCGATCGATCGATTCATTCTCGCGCGCCTCGAGCGGGAAGGGCTGCAGCCATCGCCCGAAGCCGACAAGACGACACTTCTGCGGCGCCTGACCTACGACCTGACCGGACTCCCTCCCACACCGGCGGAAGTCGACGCGTTTCTCAACGACCACTCGCCGAACGCGTACGAGAAGCGCGTCGATGCCCTGCTGGCGTCGCCGAGGTACGGCGAGCGGATGGCCATGCCGTGGCTCGACGCGGCACGGTATGCCGATACGCACGGCTACCACATCGACAGCGTGCGCGGCATGTGGCCCTGGCGCGACTGGGTCATCAACGCGTTCACCCGAAATCTGCCGTTCGACCAGTTCGTGGTCGACCAACTGGCCGGCGACCTCATTCCGAACGCCACGCGCGAACAAAAAGTGGCGTCGGGCTTCAACCGCAATCACATGATCAACTTCGAGGGCGGAGCGATCGCCGACGAGTACCAGGTCGAGTACGTGATCGATCGCGTCGAGGCCACGTCCTCCGCGTTCATGGGGTTGACGATGGGTTGTGCGCGATGCCACACGCACAAGTTCGACCCCATCACCCACAAGGAGTTCTACCAGTTCTACGCGTTCTTCAATAACGTGCCCGAGCGCGGTCTCGACGGGCGCAACGGAAACGCCGAGCCGCTGCTTCTGCTCACGTCTGCGGCTCAGGACGCGCGGTTGGCTGAGCTCGGTACCGCCATCGCCACTGCGGAGCGCGCGCTCGCCGATGCCGTCATCGCACCCCTGCAGGAGGAATGGGAGACGTCCCTGGCAAGGTCGACGGGACCGGTGATCACGAACGGGCTGAGCGCGCACTACGAACTCGACGGCAGCTTCTCGGACATCTCGGGCCGATACCAGCACGGCCGCACCGTCGCCGGCGATCCGACGTTCGACACCGGACGCGTCGGACGCTCGGCGTCATTTGACGGCGACACCGAAGTCAGCTTCGGGAACGTGGGCGCCTTCGATCGCGCCGACGCCTTCAGTCTCGCGGTCTGGCTGCGCGGGCGCGGCAAGCTCCCGATGGCGGTGTTTCAAAAAGTCGAGAGCGCGGGCGGACGAGGGTACGAGGTCGGCTTCGACGACGTGGTGCTCTCGGGAGTGCAACGGTGGGCGGCGCGGTTGACGTTGGCGCTGACGTCGGACGGACCGGAACGCGCGATTCAGGTTCGCACTCGCGATCGGATCAGGCTCGGTGATTGGCATCACGTCGCGATGACCTACGACGGTTCGGGGAAGGCTGCCGGGTTGAAGCTGTTCGTCAACGGCGTCCCGGCCGCCACCGAGGTCGTGCGTGACACGCTCGGCGATTCGATCGCCACAAGCGCGCCGCTGCGAGTCGGAAGCAAGGCGATCGGCAGGCCGTTCAACGGACAAATCGACGACCTGCGTCTGTACAACCGTGTCCTGACCGCGGCCGAGATCGAAACCCTGGCCATTCACGATGCGTCGCGGGCCATCGTGTCTGGCGTTCGAGGGAAACGCTCGCCGGCGGAGGCCGCCGAGGTCCGCGAGTACTTTCTCACTCAGGCCGCGCCCGAATCGCTGCGTGCCCAATACCGCGAGCTGAAGCGCCTGCAAACCGAGAAGCAGGACCTCGAGCGTACGATCCCGACCGCGATGGTCATGGGCGAGCTTGCCACGCCCCGCGAGACCTTCGTGCTCGCGCGTGGTGATTACCGGAACAAGACCGAGAAGGTCGAGCCGGGCGTGCCATCGATGCTTCCTCCCCTGCCGAAGGACGCGCCGGCAAACAGGCTGACGCTCGCGAAGTGGCTCGTCGATCCGGCGCATCCGCTCACGTCGCGCGTGGCGGTCAACCGGTTCTGGCAGATGTATTTCGGGTACGGCATCGTCAAGACCCAGGAGGATTTCGGCGTACAGGGCGAACCGCCCGTGCATCCGGAGCTGCTCGACTGGCTGGCGACAGAGTTCGTGCGGTCTAAATGGGACGTCCGCGCGCTGCAACGCCTGATCGTGACGTCGGCCACGTATCGCCAGTCGTCGAAAGTGACCCGGGCGTTGCTCGAGAAAGACCCCGAGAACCGGTTGCTCGCGCGCGCGCCGCGCACGCGCATGCCGGCCGAGATGATTCGTGACACAGCGTTGTCGGTCAGCGGCCTGCTCAACCCCGCGATTGGCGGACCGAGCGTCTTCCCGTATCAACCGGCCGGGCTCTGGGAAGAGATGGCGTTCGGGGAGGGGTTTACGGCGCAGGCCTATGAACAGGACCACGGCCCCGATCTCTACCGGCGTGGCATGTACACGTTCTGGAAGCGCACGGTGCCGCCCGCATCACTGGCGGCGTTCGATGCGCCGGACCGCGAGAAGTGTGCGGCGCGGCGTGTGTTGACGAACACGCCGCTTCAGGCGCTCGTGCTCTTGAACGACCCGACATACGTGGAAGCGGCGCGCGCCCTGGCTGAACGCGTGTCTCTCGAGGCCGGAGGGAATGACACCGCGCGCGTCGAGTACGCCTTCAAGCTCGCCACCTCGCGGCTGCCGACCGTCGCGGAAACAGCAGTCCTGAGGGAACTCCTGCGAACATCTCGCGCCTCGTATCGCCGGGACCGTCAGGCCGCCCAGGCGCTGCTCACGGTCGGTGAGTCAGCGCGCCGCACGAAGATCGACGCCGCCGAGCTCGCGGCGTGGACCACGGTGGCGAGCACGATCCTCAATCTCGACGAAACCATCACAAGGCAGTGACGCCATGGATCCGAGTCCTCTGAACCTGCACCTGACGCGGCGGCAGTTGTTCGGCCTGACGGCGCGAGGGATCGGCATCGGCGCTCTCGGTTCACTGCTGGGTTCTGAAGGACTGGCGGCGGCCGTTGCACCTCAGGCGCCCGGACCGCCATGCCGGTGGCCTTGCTGGTCTGCCCCACTTCGCACCCAGGGCGAAGCGCGTGATCTTCCTGCATCAGTCCGGCGGGCCGTCACAGCTCGAAACATTCGACTACAAGCCGAACCTCGTTCGGTACCTCGGCACCCAGATTCCCGATTCAATACGCATGGGTCAGCGGGTGGCCCAGACGATGGGGCAATCGACGCTGCCGGTCGTGAACTCCGCGTACTCGTTCGCGCGTTACGGCAAGTCCGGCACCTGGGTCAGCGAGCTCCTGCCGCACACCGCGAAGATCGTCGATGACATCACGATCATCAAGACGATGCACACCGACGCCATCAATCACGACCCGGCGATCACGTTCATTCAGACGGGATTCCAACAGCCTGGGCGGCCGAGCATGGGCGCCTGGCTGAGCTACGGCCTGGGCACCGAGAACGAGACGCTTGCCGACGTTCGTCGTCCTTCTGTCACAGGCTCACGCCATCAATGCTGACCAGCCGTTGTTCTCGCGGCTGTGGGCGAGCGGCTTCCTGCCGTCGAGCTACCAGGGTGTCCGGTTCCGCGCCGGAAGCACTCCTGTGCTGTTCCTCGACAACCCGCCCGGCGTGAGCCAGACGACGCGGCGCGAGATGCTCGATGCGGCGGCGAAGCTGAACGCGATGCGCGAGGCCGCGTACGGCGATCCGGAGATTGAGACGCGGATCGCGCAGTACGAGATGGCGTACCGGATGCAGACGTCGGTACCCGACCTGATGGATCTGTCGAAGGAGCCGGACTCGGTGTTCGAGATGTACGGTCCGGAATCGCGCAAGCCCGGCACGTACGCGTCGAACTGTCTGCTCGCCCGGCGGCTGGCCGAGCGCGACGTGCGGTTCATCCAGCTGTACCACCGCGGTTGGGACCAGCACAACGACCTGCCGCGCGACCTCGCGCTCCAGTGCCAGGGCACGGATCAACCCACGGCGGCCCTCGTCACCGACCTGAAGCAGCGCGGTTTGCTCGACGACACTCTCGTGGTGTGGGGTGGCGAGTTCGGACGAACGGTCTTCAGCCAGGGCAAGATCACAGCCGCCAACTACGGGCGCGATCACCATCCGCGGAACTTCTGCATGTGGGTGGCGGGTGGCGGCACCAAGCAGGGGTTCGTGCTCGGCGAGACGGACGACTTCAGCTACAACGTCGCGTCCGATCCCGTGTCGGTTCACGACCTCCAGGCCACGATCCTGCACCTGCTCGGCATCGACCACACGAAGCTGACCTACCGGTTCCAGGGCCGCGACTTCCGACTGACCGACGTGCACGGTGCCGTGGTGTCGAAGATCCTCGCCTGACGTGATTCACCATGAAGGCTGGTTCACCAGCCTCGTAGAATGTCGTCTCGGAATCTACTTCCAGCCGAGCTCGACGACTTCGAAGTCGCCGGCCGTCAGCGCCGCGAACGCGGGATTCAACTGGTCGTTGTCCCATCGCGAGTCCATCGTGCCCGTGATGTACATGTCCGACCCGTTGTCGGCCACGATCAGCCCGTACGTCTTCATCGCGCGGAAGATGCGCTGCATGTCGGACGGAAATCCCGAGATGTCCTTGGAGGCCTTCAATCGCAGCCGCGCGCCCATCGGCAAGGCACCGCTCGTCGAGCCTGCACGGTGCGAGGCGGGCCAGACGTAGTCGTCGGTGGCCCTCACGGTGACGCGGAACGCGTGGCGAATGTCGCCCGAACTGGCAACCTCGTCGTAGCGAACGAGCCCGGGAAGGATCGCGAGGCCGGCCGCGTCCGCCGACGTCCAGCCTTCGGGACGTCGATCGTTTCGGTTCAGATCGAAGATGGCGCCCGATCCGGCTTCCCACCGGCCCGCGGATGAGTTCCAACGCGTCGCGTAGAGCTCGTACAGCACCCATCGATCGCGGTCAACGATGAGCAGGTGGCGATCGCCGCTGGACCCACCGCCCGGCGCGCCACCTTCGATGAAGTTCGGCCGGGTCTTCGCTTCCTCTGGAATCGGATATCCCGGCACTCCGCGAAACTCAGTGTCGCTTTCGGACCCGTAGGAAACGAACGTCACCGGCACGCGCGGTTGGCCGCTGCCGACCGTGACGTACGGCATGCCGTAGGGCGGCGGGCCGAAGTCAGGGTGGAGCCGGCGCGAGCGGCCCGACGAAGTCGATGAACCGGTCCGAATCGGGATCCACGGGCGCGTTGCGGATATCGCGGTTCCACCAGTTCGATGACGGGAAGAGCGAGCCGAGATGCTCGTTCAGGAGCACCAGCGAGGGCGGTGCGGGTGGCGGTGGTGGCGAGGCGGTGGCGGTGCGGGCGGCGCCGGTGGCTTCGGCGTGGTTGGCGGATCGGGCTTCGGCGTCGCGGGAGGATCGGGCTTCGGTGCTGGACTGGGACCGGGCGCGGGAGCCGGCGAGGGATCAGGAGTGGCGCGGCGCGGATTGGGCGTCGGAGCGGGCGATCGGGAGTCGGGCGACGGCGTGGGCGACGATGTCGTTTCTGACGGTGCGGTCGGGCTCGACGATGGCGTTTCCTTCTCGGCACACCCGCCCACGATCGCCAGGGCGAGCGCCAGAACCGGAAGTACAGAAATTGACCTGAGCACGGATCCATACGGGAGGGCAATAGCCGGGCCACCGGCGCGATGTCATCGACGGCGCGGCTTGGCTCAGTATGGCCGAACGGACCCGAATCGCTCCGTCCCGAAGTCGAAACGGCGCCGACGATCTCGTCAGTCAGTTCCCGCCGAAAAAATACACGCCGGTGATCGAGAACACGTTGACACCGGGATAATTCAGGCCGCCGGCAACGCGAATCTTGAGCCGTGGCCCGGCGATCACCGCGGCGGCGACTTCAACCCGGCCGATCGGCATGAAGTCAGAGTCCGATTTCAGGATTCTCGACACGTCATCCGTGCTCGAACCCGTCTGCACGGTGGTCACATTCGATATGGTCGCATTGGAACATGGGGAGGGCCCCCCGAAATCAGGAAGCACTCCGGGCGGGAAGGTGCACGTGTAGGAGGTCTGGAACTCCTCCACATCAACATGGCCACTCATGAACCCGAACCCGCCGCCGACATTCAGTCCCACCTGCACTCGCTGACTGAACGTGACGAACGGAATGAATTTGTGGACCTCGAGGCCGTTCAGCAACACGTCGCGGCGCGTCAGCTCTGACTCCAAGTCCTGGCACTGCAGGACGATGGCCCCCGTGCCCCCGCCGGTGCAACTCGAGCCGTTGATCCCGCTCGTCGCGCTCTCGTCGGTACGTCCGTCGAACGTACGACACACCCCAATCGCCGGACAGTGCGCGCCCTCGCGCGATGCCGATACGAAACTCCGTGCCCTTGAGATCCTGATCCTCGATCGACATATCGTCTTCCGAAAAATGGAGAGCCGCCACAGGCTCGAGAAACGACGGGACGTACCACTTGGGCACGAAACTGCCCACGACACCCCACGAGGAAGGGTTCGCGCTCTGCGCGGACGCCGGGGCAACCGACACCAGAAGAACCAGGCACATCAAAGCGGCACGTTGTCTCAAGGGGAGCTCCTGGGCGCGGACTCTAGCACAGGAAACATCTATCAAAGGGCGCCTCCATCGCTGGTCCGATTCTTGAAGCTGGCGCAGCCATGAGACATATGAGCCTGGTTGCCCGCAGTGTGCTGCTTCTGGTCGCGCTCACCGCGGCCGGGTGCGCGACCAAGTCAATCGACCACGTGCTCGCCGACCCCACGCGCTACCGCGACCGCCAGGTGCAGATCTCCGGCGAGGTCGTCGACAGCTATGCCCTGCTCGGCCGCGGCGCCTACCGCGTCCGCGATGGCAGCGGCCAGCTGTGGGTACTGTCCGATCGAGGCGTGCCACGCGACGGCGCGCGAGTGAAGGTCAAAGGCACCATCCGCGAGCCCTTCAACCTCGGCGGGCTTGGCGCAAACCTGCCCGCTGGCGTCGGCGGTTCCGTGATGATGGTCGAAGATTCCCACAGCGTGCGATGACGAAGAAGCCGCTCTCAGTCGTGCTAGTTCTGTTGTTGGGCGCCGTATCTCTTGGAGGACAGGCACCGCCAACCCGGACGAATCAGGCGGCCGATCTGGATTTGCAGGTCCTCCTCGACCGTGTCCGCTACTCCCCCGGCGAAATCGACGGGACGGCAGGCTCCAACACCCGGAAGGCCGCAGCGGCGTTTGCGAAATCGCGAGGGCTGTCCGGGTCGGTCGATATGCCGGAGTTCCGCGAGGCGCTTGGGTTCGGCACGACGCCGGCCACCGTCAAGTACGTCATCACCGCGGAGGACGTGGCGGGCCCGTTCGCGGACGCGATTCCGGAAGACATGATGGCGAAGGCCGCGCTGCCCCGCCTTTCATTCACGTCGATCGCCGAAGCGCTCGGCGAACGGTTCCATGCGGCACCGGCGCTTCTGCAGCGCCTCAATCCCGGCGTCCAGTTCAGCCAGGGCGTCGAGATTCTCGTCCCGAATGTCGCCGAGCCTCTCGTGGCGCCGGGCACGGCCGCTGAAGTCATCGTGTCAAAAGCGGACTCGACGCTCAGTGTTCTGGACGCGGGAGGCAAGGTCATTTTCTTCGCGCCGGTGACGAGTGGCAGTGAGCATGATCCGCTGCCGATCGGCGACTGGAAGGTCACCGGCATCAGCCGGGATCCCGTCTTCAACTACAACCCGTCGCTCTTCTGGGATGCGGAACCTGAGCATGCCAAGTCGAAGATCCCACCGGGGCCCAACAACCCCGTCGGCGTCGTCTGGATCGACATCACCAAAGAACACTACGGACTGCACGGCTCGCCCGAGCCCGGCAAGATCGGCCACACCGAATCGCACGGGTGCGTCAGGCTGACCAACTGGGATGCGACCACGGTCGCGGGACTCGTCAAGGCAGGCACGCCGGTACGCTTCCGGCCGTAGCGGCGACGAGATGAAGGCCACGAGCGGTCTATGGATCGGCATCACGAGCTTCCTGCTTGGCGTCGTTGCGACCGTGCTGATCGTGAGCCGCTCGCCAGCCGAACGTCACGCCGTCGTCATTCCAGAGACACCAGTCGCGACGAGCGCTCCGGCGAGTGAATCCATCAGCGCGGCCCCGGCGCCACGCGATTGCTCGGACATCGATCGCCGGCCCGTGACTGCCGACCTTCGTACGCCGCCGTCCGAAGACGATGCGATTGGGTACCTCCGGCATCGCCGGCTTCAGTTGCCGCTCCCCGATCTGAAAGTGAAGGATCTTCGCAGCTCGTTCAACGAGAAACGTGGGGGTTCGCGCGCCCACGAGGCGATGGATATCCTGGCGCCAAGGAACACGCCGATTCAGGCGGTTGACGATGGATGCGTGGCGAAGCTGTTCGAGAGCAAGGCAGGCGGCCTGACGGTCTATCAGTTCGACCCGACGCTCACCTATACCTACTACTACGCCCACCTCGAGCGGTATGCGGACGAGATCGATGAAGGCGATCCAGTCCGTCGCGGCGAGGTCATTGGCTACGTCGGCACGTCGGGCAATGCGCCGCCAGACACGCCGCACCTGCATTTCGCCGTCTTCATCATGGGTGTCGAAAAACGCTGGTGGGAAGGCACACCAATCGATCCGTACGCGGTGTGGCGTGACACGGCCGCGAGTCCTAACTGATCGACCTCATCTGAGGACACCGATCGCCGGGTAGTCCCTCAAATCCTCGGGTTTTCCTGGATCGGATTGGCATGGCGGTTGCTCTAGGACCAGCCAGTCGTTCCCCTCCCAGGGAGTTCAAGATGTTGATCGATCGAAGGATCGTAGGCGGCGCCCTGGCCGGCGTCACTCTGGCGGTCGGGACCATCGTCGGCGCGACCGCGCTCACACAGAACAACGACGCGAACGTCGCGTCGTCACAAATCGCGGGCTCCCGCACGTTGCTGACAGGCGCGGACGCGCTGGCGCTGGGATGCCGGCCCGACGAGGCGGCTGTCATTCAACGCTTCACGTTCCAGGGCGAACGCGGGCTGAACAGCCAGTGCGTGGTGGTCTCGACGCCGTGGGCCGCTGCCTTGACTACGGCTGGCGCGGCAAGCCCCGCGCAGTTCGCGGCGGCGCCCGCCGTGGCGAGAACGACGGCGGCATCGGCGGTGCCTCGTGCCCGTCAGGTCGAGAATTCGAATGGCCGGACGTGGAAGAAGACGGCGCTCGTGATCGGTGGCTCAACAGCGGCGGGTGCTGGCATCGGTGGACTGATCGGCGGCAAGAAGGGCGCGCTGATCGGGACGGCGATCGGCGGCGGCGGCAGCACGATCTACGAAGCGATGAAACGGCGCTAGTCCGGGCAGTCGCAGAACAACCCAAGGGGCCGGCTGAACAGAGCCGGCCCTTTGGCTGTACGGGACGAATGGACCGCGCCCAGGCATCAGCCCGCGGGCCGCTATGAATCGATGGACGGTGTCGTGTTCTGCCGAATCCAGGTGTTCAACGCCGACAATGACCAGAGCGTTCCCGCGGCGATCGCGGCGACGAGCAGCCATCCGGCGATCTGCTCGCCGAACGCCGCATCGAGCGTTGGCCACGCAAACCTGAACTGCCGAAGGTCGCTCCCCCGGTCGACCATCCAGTGCCAGGCCGTGTGCGCGACGAGCGCCGACAGCACCAGCGTCCCGACGCGCTCCGACCGGGCATGCCGGAAGACGAAATTGAGCGGCGGAATGAGCAGCGCGAGAATCAACACCTGTCCAAGCTCAATACCGACGTTGAACGACAGCAGCGACGAGAGCAGGTGCGCGCCCGCGAACTGCAGTGATTCGCGGAGCGCGAACGAAAACCCGAACCCGTGCACCAATCCGAACGCAAAGGCGACCTTCCAGCGATGATCGAACCGCCGCGCCAGCACGTTCTCGATCGCCATGTACACGATCGATGCGGCGATGAGGGTCTCAATCAGCGGTGGGAACCAGAGGGCTGACGGCGCAATGTCGAAGGCGGAGGCGACGAGCGTGATCGAGTGCGCGGCCGCGAATGCCGTGACGACCGGAATCAACGACCGCAGCCGCCGCAGCGGAATGACGAGGCACACGAGGAAGAGCAGGTGGTCCGCACCTTCGAGGATGTGCACGAATCCGAGTTGGACGAACCGCAGCGCCGCCTGGTGCCATCGCGGGTCGAGCCGGATGTGCCCGGGATCCCCGCGGAACTCGAACGCACGCACGGCGCCGCCCGGTGGCAGGAACCGCAGGGCCGTCGCCACGTGGACTCCCAGGCGCGCAAACGATGGGCGAATGGCAAAGGCGGACTGATCGGACTGGATGTCGTAGTCGAGCACCGCGTCGAGCATCGCCTGGTTCCAGTACAGATCGACGTCGGGATCGATTCGGGGAGCACTCATGTGCGCGAGCGCCTCGGCGTAGCTCGCGAACGATCGGTCGGACGGCAGCGAGACACGAACGCCGACGAGTTGTGGCTGGCCCAGCGGCCGATCGTTCTCGTACATCACCACGCCCGGCACAATCCACAACGCCACGGCGTCCTCGAGCGCCTGGTCGATGCGGGCGAGATCCATGAGACCAGCGGGCCCGCGCGTCGGAAAGTCGACGTCTCCCATGGCCGCGAGCGGCACGCGGACGACCAGCCGGAGCCGCGTCCCTTCCGGCTTCACGAACGCCTGAACCAGGACGTCGGTTGGGAAGATCGTGCGCCGTGAGCCCGGCGGCCCACACGACCAGTGCGGCGGCCAGACACGCGATTGAGAGGACATGCCGCGGCCTCCTGATGGCGTAGTGTCCGAAACGGCTCCCGGCGACGAGCGGCAAGGGGGGTCGATTATAGGCTTGCCGCGGATATACTTCCGACCCACCACGAATTCAGCTGAGTGTGAGGGCGCGCATGGGAATTCTGCGGAAGGCCTCTGTCGTTGCGTTCTTCTTCGCGATTGTCACGGCGCTCGTCGTCGCGCGCTTCACCTTCGGCCGCATCGCCTCCGCGCAGCGGCTGTCGGGCGAACAGGTGCCCACCTTCGAAGTCGATCCGCTCTGGCCGAAGCCCCTGCCGAATCATTGGATTCTTGGTCAGACGATCGGCGTCGCCGTCGATGCCCGCGACCACATCTGGATCGTGCATCGCGGCGACGCGTCGCTCAACATCATGACGGAGGGCAACAACCGCTCGGGACCGACCTGGACGATCACGAGCGATCAGCCCTGGCTGCAGCTGCCCGGCGCGAGCCGCGGCGGCACGGGCACTGGCGGTCTCGCGATCTTCATCACGGGCGCAGCGCCGACGCAGCCGGCCACGGGGCACCTGACGGTGACCGTGACCGGCGACATCGACCCTGAAAGAGGATCCGGCCGTCGTGCTGCAAGGGCGCTCCGCCGGTGCTCGAGTTCGATCAAGCCGGCAACCTGGTCAGCTCGTTTGGTGGTCCGGGGCCGGGATATGACTGGCCCACCGCGAACCACGGACTGACCGTCGACTACAAGGACAACATCTGGATTGGCGGCAACGATCCGAAGGACGCACACGTCCTGAAGTTCACCCGTGACGGCAAGTTCCTGCTGCAGGTCGGCCATCCCGGCAAGAACGCGGGCAGCAATGACACGGAGAACTTCTGGCGCGCGGCGAAAGTCACGGTCGATCCCAAGATGAACGAAGCGTACGTCGCTGACGGCTATGGGAATCGACGCGTCGCGGTGATCGACGCGGACAGCGGCAAATTCAAGCGCTACTGGGGCGCCTACGGCGGTAAGCCAGACGATGCGCCGATGGCCGCCTACGATCCGGACGCGCCGCCGGCCCGCCAGTTCCGCAGCCCGGTACACTGCGCCGATATTTCGACCGACGGCCTGGTCTATGTGTGCGACCGCGCCAACAACCGGATCCAGGTGTTCCAGCGCGACGGCACGTTCGTGAACGAGACATTCATCGCGCGCCGGACGCGCGGCGACGGCGCCGTCTGGGACATCGCCTTCTCGCGCGATCCCGAGCAGAAGTTCCTGTTCGTGGCCGACGGCCGCAACGAGAAGGTCTACATCGTGCTGCGAAAGACGATGGAGGTTCTTACGAGCTTCGGCGACGGCGGCCGGCAGCCAGGTCAGTTCTTCGGCGTCCACAGCATCGCGACCGATTCGCGGGGCAACGTGTACACGACCGAATCGTATGAGGGCAAGCGTCTGCAGAAGTTCGTGAACAAGGGCATGGGCCCGGTGACCAAGCAGGATCAGGGCACCCTGTGGCCCAATAGACACAGGTGCCGGTCGACGTGCGAAGGGGACTGGCCCCCGCTCTTGCTGTCCCCGCTGCGAAGGGGACTGACCCCTTGTGAGGAAGCAACAATGAATCGTCGAGATTTCGTCCGTCTGGCTGCGAGCGCGACGGGAACGGCTGCGCTCGCCGAAGCCGTTGTGTCCGCGCAACTCGCCGCGGCGCCCCGCCCGGCCGCCGCTCAACGCGCAACGAAAGCGCTTGATGAAGGTCGGCACGCAGCACGGCCACACCGACGCGATCCTCCGCACGTGCGCCGGCTTTGGCGTGAACAACATCTGCAGCAGCTTGCCGTCGCCCAAGATGGACGAGGCCTGGACCGTCGATGCCCTCAGCCGCCTCAGGGATCGCGTCGCATCGTTCGGCATCTCGCTCGACATGGTGCCGTTGCCGCTGAGCTCGTACGAGATCTCGCGGTCGGAGAGCCCGGCCATCCTGCTGGCTGGACCCGATCGCGATCGGCAGATCGACGACATCTGCCAGATGATCCGCAACGCGGCGCGCGCCGGCATCATGCAGGCGAAGTACAACCTCACGTTCATCGGCATTCCGCGGACGACGCCGACCAAGGGCCGCGGCCCGTCGACCTACAGCACCTTCGTCTACGCCGAGGGCAAACAGGACCCGCCGCTCACGATCGCCGGTCCCGTCAATGCCGACCTCTACTGGGAACGCATCACGTATTTCCTCGAACGCGTCGTGCCCGTCGCCGAGGAATACAAGGTCCGCATCGGCTGCCACCCGCAGGACCCCGGCATGCCGCGCGGCAAGGGCTGGCGCGGCGTCGAAACGGTTCTCGGATCGGTTGATGGCCTCAAGCGATTCGTGTCGATCAAGGAGAGCCCGTACCACGGCCTGAACTTCTGCCAGGGCACCGTCTCCGAGATGCTCGAGAAGCCGGGCGAAGAGATCTTCGACGTGATCCGCTACTTCGGGACGCGCAAGAAGATCTTCAGCGTCCATTTCCGCAATATCGCCGGCGGCTTCCTGAACTTCCGCGAGACGTTCATCGACAACGGCGACGTGGACATGCTGAAGGCGATGCGGGTCTACAAGGAAGTGGGCTACGACGGGATGATGATGCCCGACCACGTACCGAACGTCGAAGGCGACACCGGTCAGGTCCAGGGATTCGCGTTCGCGTTCGGCTACATCAAGGCGCTGATCGCAGCGGTCGATGCGGAGACGTAGAGCGTAAAGCCGAGCGTCGTCAGCGCACGGAGGCTAGCCCTTTCAGGTCGATCTTCTCAGTCGCCTCGCGAACGGTCGCGATGTCCGGCACGGTGGAACCCACCAGCCGTACCATGAACCGGTCGGCGACGAGAATGCTGATCTCGCCGTGACCGCTGACCGGAGTCCACTCCTCGACCGCCGGAAAGTCCTTGATCTTGGTCTTGATCCACCCCTGCGCCATGGCTTCCGCGTCGGTCGATTCAAACATCGCGGTCAACGGCGCCTGCACGTCAGGATTCTTCGAGGAATCCATGATCTCGACACTCATACGGCTCACGCCCTTGTCGTAGTCGACCTGGACGCGCGACACGGACTCCGCGGTGTCCGTCTCACATTGCGGTGTCGTTTCGCGAGCCCACCCGGGCAAATTTGGCAGGAAGCTCCGCAACTTCTCGCAGGGAACGACGGTAACGGTGGCCTGGGCTGGCGCCGATTCCGAGGAGCAGCCGAGGACGGCGACGACGAGGGCGACCCGATGAACGCCGCGCGACCTGCACCGACACGCATCACGTCCCTCGATTCTTTCGAAAGGATTCGGCTGGGCCCGGATGATAACGCAGTATGATGCCCGGCCACGGAGGACGTGCATGAAGGCTCTCCTCGTTGTCGCGTCGGTCGCATCGTTGGTCTTCGGCGTGCTCGTCGCCGGAATCACCGCGGCTTCCGCGACCGTTCCGCAAGCCAGCCAGGCGGCCAAAGCGGTTGACTACAAGTTGCTCGTCGCGCTTCTTCCGAGCGTCCCGGGCTGGGAGAAAGGTGACGTCAACGGTGAGCAGAGCGAGATGCTGGGCATGACGTTTTCGCGCGCCGAGGCTGAGTACAACAAAGGCGACGTGAACGTCAGGCTCGAGATTACCGACACCGCGCTCATCCAGGGCATGTTGATGCCGTTCACGATGATGTCCAGCGGACTCAACGAGAAAACCGCGGAGGGCTATCGGCGCGGCACGACGGTGGCTGGCCATCCCGGCTGGGAGGAATGGCAGAACCAGACCAAGAACGGCGACGTGAACGTGCTCGTCGCCGGCCGCTTCATCGTGCACGCGAGCGGATACGACCTGCCGAGCATGGACCCGCTCAAGGAAATCATCGCCGCCTTACCGGCGGCGAAACTGGCGGCGTTGAAATAGCCGTCGCACCGGCTCAGCTCGCATGACGCCTCCCATTTCCCGTCGCGACCTCCTCGCTGGCGCCGCCACGCTGCTCGCGGCGCCGCATCTGCGGCTGTCGGGCGACGGCCCAGCGTCCCCTCAGACGCTCACCGGCGGTATCAAGATCACGATGCCCGTCGGCCAGCTCACCGAGGAGGCGCTGGCCTTCGTCGCATATCTCGGCGTCGAGTACGTCACCACAGGCGGCCCTGCGTCCCCGACCTACACGACCGAAGGCCGTGTGGTGCAGGCGCGTCCCGACCGATCCGCCGCCGCCGTGGAAGGACGCCGACCTGCGCCAGATGAAAGACACGGTCGAAAAGGCCGGCCTCAAGCTCGGCAACGTGATGCTGCACGACTTCCGCAACGCCATCCTCGGCCGCCCTGGCGCCGACGAGGACATCGAGAAGGTGCAGGAGTCGATTCGCGTCGCCGGTCGGGTCGGCATTCCGATCGTCGAATACAACTGGTATGCGCTGCGCGCGATGGGCGGCTATTACGAAGAGCCCGGCCGTGGCGGCGCGCGCCTGGCCGCCCACGATTACGATCGCAGCCGTAACCTGCCGGTACTCGACGACGTCGGCCGGCACAGCGCGGCGGATCTGTGGTCGCGCTACGAGCGCTTCCTGAAAGCGGTCGTCCCAGTGGCCGAGCAATCCAACGTCCGCCTGGCGGTGCACCCCAACGACCCGCCTCCCCCGCTCTATCGGGGCACCGAGCAGATTCTCGGCTCAGTCGATGGCTTGCGGCGCGTCTGCGAAACCGTCAAGAGTCCCGCGAACGGCATCACGTTCGATACCGGCGTCACACGCGAGATGGGCTACGACGTCATCGAGAACATCAAGTGGTTCGGCGGCCGCGACCAGATCAACCACGTCCACTTCCGCAACGTGCTGATGAAAGTCCCGCGCGAGAAGTACGTCGAAACGTTCATCGACGCCGGCGACAACGACATGCTCGCGTGCCTGCGGGCGCTCCATCAGACAGGCTATCCGCGCCTGCTGCATCCGGATCACGTGCCCGCGTTCCCGACCGACAAGACCGGCCAGCGCGGCGGCTGGGGTTACGCGATCGGCCAGATCAAGTCGATGATGCGACAGTTGTAGGACGCGCTGCGTGCCATCAACGTCGCGGAGTATAGTCCCTCGCATGCGCTCGATCCGCCTGCTCTTCCTGTCAATCCTTACCCTCGGTATCGTGGCGTCACTGGCCGCGCAGAATCCCGCGCCGGCTCGCAAACGCGTGCTCGTGATCGGTGACGAGAAGGGCTATCGCCACGAAGCCGTCACGCACGCGATGGTCACAATTGAGCGGCTCGGCAAACAAACCGGGCTGTGGGACACCGTGATCCGGACGGACCCCGAACCGCTGACGAAGACCAAGCTCGAGTACAACGCGAAAAACTTGAACGACTTCGATGCGGTCGTCTTCTACACGGGCGGGACGCTCGCGATGAGCGACCAGCAGAAGGCCGACTTCCTGTCGTTCGTCCACGACGATGGCAAGGGGTTCATCGGGATTCACAGTGCGACGATCACGTTCACGAAGTGGCCCGAGTACGGCGAGATGATTGGCGGCTACTTCGACGAGCATCCCTGGAACACCTTCGACGCGCCGATCGTCGTTGAAGACCCCGCGTTCCCCGGCATGCAGCAATGGCCGCGCGCGTTCACGCTCACCGACGAGATCTACCAGTTCAGGAACTACACGCGTGCGGACCGGCGCGTGCTCGATGCGCCTCGACGCCTCGAAGCTCGACCTCGCCAATCCCAAGGTCAAGCGCGCCGACCGTGACTTCGCGGTGGCCTGGGCCAAGATGTACGGCAACGGCCGCGTCTTCTACTCGACGCTGGGCCACGTCGAAGCGAACTGGGACAAGCCGGAGTTTCAGACGATGATGGTCGAGGCCATCAAGTGGGCGCTGAAGCTCGTCGACGCGGACATCACGCCCCGGCCGCGCCCTTCAGGTCGACAGTTACGACGGGTACGACAGTCCGAGGAACGACTCTCGCTGGCCATCTCTTTCTTAAGGAAGTTGACGAGCACAGGAACGTTCCAGGGACCTGTCGTACCGTCGTACTCGTACTAGTCTTGTCTGAGCGCCCGCATCGGATCGACGCGGGCCGCGCGGCGGGCGGGCACGGCGGACGCGAGCAAGCGCGACCAGCGCCAGAACGACGGCCGATCCGGCCATCGTCGTCGTTTCGAGCCGGCTTGCGCCCACGACCAGGCTCTCGAGGAACCGGGCGGACGCGACCGCGCCGGCCGCGCCAATCACAAGACCGGCGACTGCGAGCACTGCGGCATGCCCGAGCACCAGCCGTTCGACGCGACCGCGCTCGCACCCGAGCGC
Source organism: uncultured Acidobacteriota bacterium (assembly GCA_963793255.1). GTDB lineage: Bacteria > Acidobacteriota > Vicinamibacteria > Vicinamibacterales > SCN-69-37 > CAVTYZ01. Next base: position 220,852 of record CAWBZK010000018.1, on the reverse strand, counting down.
GAGCCGGATACCGAACTCCCGCGTCCGCATCGCGACGATCGACGCCATGACGCCGTAGATGCCGGCGCACGCGACCAGGAGCGCGAGAAGCGCGAACGAGCCGACGAGCCACGAATAGAACGCGGTGCCCGCCAGCGAGTCACGGACAATCTCGTCCATCGTGCCGACGCCGAAGACCGCGACGTTCGGATGCGTGCGGCCGACCAGTTCGCGAACGGGGCCGGTGAGTGTCCTGGGCGGCACGAGCGTGCTGACGATGAGCGTCATGCCGATGTCTGAGATCTGCGCGACGTTCTGCGCCATCGGGTAGTAGATGTCCGGCATCGTCTCCCGATCGAGGCCGGCCTGTCGCACGTCTCCGACGACGCCGACAATCACGCCGCGGTCGGTCTTCTGACCGACCGGATCCGCGCCGCCGAAGTAGCGGCGCGCCAGCATCTCGTTGACGATGATGACTCGCTGCGAATCCTTGACGTCGGCAGCCGTGAAGGCGCGACCTCGAAGGATCGGGATGCCAAGCGCTTCGAAGTACGACGGCGTGACGTAGCGCAACTCGACGACGGGACGCTCGGTCGGGCTGGACGGCGGTCGGCCCTCAATCGAGAACGAGGCGGTCCAACCCCACGTTTGAAGCGGCAGCATCTGCGCGAACGCCGCGGCGCGAACCCCTGGCAGCGCCGCAACCTGAGCCGGCAATCGCGTAGTACTCGTCCGCCCTCAGACTCGGCGCCAGGTGCATCGTCAGGACGTTCGTGGTCTGCATCCCCGTGTCGGTGTCTCGAAGCCGGCCGAACTCGCGCACGAGCAGGCCTGCGCCAATCACGAGCACGAACGCCAGCGCGACCTCCGACACGGCGAGGCCGTCTCGAAATCGTCCGAGGAAACGACCCGACCGCCCGAGCACGTGCCCGCTCTTGAGCGCCTCCTGGGCATTCGTCCAGGACGCCACGAGCGCCGGCAGCAGTCCGAAGACGAGGCCCGTTGCGACGGATGCGATGAGCAGGAATCCGATGACGCGCCAGTCGACGGCGATCTCGATGGCGCGCGGCACGGCGAGGCCGGGCATCGCCAGGAGCACGGGAAGGCCCCACATGACGAGAAGAAGAGCGAGCGCGCCTCCGGCGCACGACAGCACCGTGCTCTCGGTCAGCAACTGACGCACCAGACGCCCGCGTCCGGCGCCGATGGCGGTCCGCACGGCAAACTCGCGCGCACGCGCCGACCCTCGCACGAGCAAGCAGATTGGCGACGTTCGCGCACGCGGCGAGCAGCACGAGACCCACGGCGGCCAGCAGAATGAACAGCTGCCGCCGCACCGGCCCGACGACGGCCTCGTCCAACGGCACGAGCTCGATGCCGAGCCCGGCGCTCATGTCCGGATTCTCCGCGGCGAGCCGGCGCGCGGTCACGTTCATCTCTTCCTGCGCGGCCGCCCGCGTGGCGCCCTCCTTCAATCGGCCGACGACGCGGTCCATTCTGATTCGCGGGATATTCGCTGGCAGGTCGAGGACCGCCCAGAGCTCGTACGGAAGACTTGGCAGCGTCGATGACATGCGAGGCGTCGACGTACGGGAAGCGGAACGCGTCGGGCATGACGCCGACGATTTGGTGCGTCTCGCCCTCGATCATCATCGTCTTCCCGATGGCAGCCGCCTCGGTGCCAAACCGCCGGCGCGCCAGCGAACGCCGCCACGACGAGCGTGCCGGCCGGGTCGTCATCCCGGAACGTTCTGGCCGGCAATCGGCTCAACGCCCAGCACGCGAAAGAGCGACCGCTCGGCGCGAACCAGCCCGACCCGATCCGAGCCGGTCGGGTCGTTGATGATGCGGCTGCTGGGCACGTAACCGGCCATCGACTCGACCAGCGTGCTCGCGGCGCGGTAGTCCGGAAGGCTCGGGACGGCGCCGCGGCTGCCGAAGGTGGGCTGCGTTCCGTAGACCTGCACGAGGCGGCCGGGCTCGGCATACGGCAGCGGTCTGAAGAGCACTCCGCTGACGACGCTGAAAATCAGACCGTTCGCGCCGATGCCGACGGTCAGCGTGACCAGCGCGATGAGCGTGAACGTCGGGTTCGCGACGAGCGAACGCACACCGTAGCGGACGTCCTGCAGAACGTCGTCGATCCAGCGCCGTGGAGTCACGCGAAGAGCCTACCGAAGTCTGGCGGCATTCCGACACACAGATAAAAACGTCGTGGCTGCCTGCCGCGCTATTATTCGGACCATCGCGCCCATGAAACTGGCGATCTGCAACGAACTCTTCGAGGGCTGGCCCTTCGACCGCGTCTGCCGTTTCGCGCGACGGCGCTGGCTACGTCGGGACTCGAAGTGGCGCCGTTCACGCTGGCGACGCCCATCACGGACCTCCCCGCCAGCCGGCGGGCTGAACTGCGGGCGCAGGCAGCCGATGCCGGCATCGAGATCGTCGGGTTTGCACTGGCTGCTCGCACAAACGGAGGGCTTCCACCTGACGTCACCGGACCGGTCGGTCCGTGAGCGGACGGCGGAGTACCTCGTCGCGCTCGCCGAGGCGTGCCACGACCTCGGCGGCCGGGTGATGGTCTTCGGCTCGCCGCGGCAACGTTCGCTCCCTCCGGAGCGTCTCGCCGGTCGAGGCGTTCGGGTTCGCGACGGACACGTTCCGCCAGGCGATGCCGTTCGTTGCCGCGTTCGATGTCACGATCTGCATGGAGCCGCTGACGCCGGCGGAGACCGACTTCGTCACGACCGTCGCGGATGCGATGCAGCTCATCGATGCCGTTGGGCATCCGAACTTCGGCCTCCACCTGGACGTGAAGGCGATGTCGAGCGAATCGACGCCGGTGCCGGACCTCGTCCGGCGATATGCGGGACGCGCCGGCCATTTTCATGTGAACGACGCGAACGGCCGGGGCCCGGGATTTGGCGAGACGGACTTCGTGCCGATTCTTCAGGCGCTCGACGACGCCGGTTACGAGCGATGGGTATCGCTCGAGGTCTTCGACTTCGCGCCCGATCCGGAAACGATCGCGCTGAAGAGTCTCGACTACTTGCGGGCCTGCCAGCCGCGGAAGGAGCTCCGCCGATGAATGCCATGAACGCGTACGCCCTGCCCGTTATCGCGCTCGCGGGCGCTGTCGCAGTCGTGGCCGCTCAGACACCGGCCGGCCGCGCCGTGCGCATCGCGCCTGACGCCGGAAAGCAGCAATACGTCGTCACGATCGGCGGACAGCATTTCACGACGTACTGCTACGGTGACGCGTTCCTGGACAAGCCTGTCTTCTATCCGGTCCTCGAGTCCCAACGGCGCCCGCGTGAACCGCGAGTACCCGATGGTCGAGAAGGTGCCGGGTGAATCCGCGGACCATCCCCACCATCAATCGCTGTTCTTCACGTACGACGAGGTCAACGGCACCAACTTCTGGAACCCGGAGCGGACGGGCCGACGCATCCAGCAGCGCGACGTACGAGTGGACGGCGCGGCGCTCGTGGCTCGATTGGACTGGAAGGACAAGGACGGCAAGGTCGTGCTCGACGAGACCAAGCGCGTGACGTTCGGCGGCGACGCCGACGCGTTCTGGCTCGATCACCACAGCACGCTCCTCGCGCCGAACGTCCCGGTGTCGATGGGCGACACGAAGGAGGGCGCGTTCGGCCTGCGGCTGAACGACACCCTCAAGGAACTGGGCGGAAGCGGACGCTACATCAACGCAGAGGGACTGGAAACGGCCGCCAACGTCTGGGGCAAGACGAGCCCGTGGGTCGCGATTCGCGGCGCCGTCAAGGACGCGGCCGGCAGCAAGGATGTGACCGTCGCGATCTTCGCGCACCCGTCAGGGCTCAACCATCCCCCCTACTGGCACGCACGCGACTACGGCCTCTTCGCGGCCAATCCCTTCGCGCGCAAAGGCTACGACCCGTCCGCGCCCGAGCGCATCACGCGCCTCGCCGTCGGCGAGCGATTGAACGTTCGCTTTCGGCTGACGGTGTACTCGGGCAAGGTCGACAAAAGCCGGCTCGACCGGGATTTCCAGCGGTACTCGAGCGAACATAGCCATTGCGGATCTGCGATCGTGATCGGATTGCATTGGCGATCGCGATTGCGAATCGCTATCGACGGCAATCCACGATCCGCAATCGCTCAATGCAATCCTCAATCACAATCGCAGATCCGCAATGACTACTTGTCGCCGCCACGCCGCGATCGTCCACGGAATCGGCCGTCCGTGCATCGGGCACGAGGTCGCCGACGTCCAGCTTCAGCTTGCGCACGGCGTTGAAGAAGCTGCGCTGATCGGCTGACAGCCGTGCGGGGAGCGGGTCGATCGTGTCCACGAGATCCGCCTGAAGCAGCAGCCGTTCCTTCGGCAGATACGCCATCAGCATGCCTTCCGCGTGATCGAGCGGATTCACGTAGTGCATGTGCATCGTCCGCGCGCCGTCGGTGATGGTGTAGTTCTCCCTGACCGTCTCGAAGTAGTAGCCCTCGGACAGCTCGGTCGGCGGCCAGAGCGACACCATGTCGGGCCGCAGCGTCCTCGGCGTGTAGTTGATCACGTCGCGATTGAGAAAGTCGTAGTTCTTCCACTGCGTGATGAGTGTCGCGCCGATGTGGTTGTAGGCGCGCAAGCCGCCCGTGTGATCGAAGTGCTGATGCGAGTTGACGACGAAACGGATCGGCTTGTTCGGAATCCGACGGGCAATCTCTTCGATGACCGCAAGGCTCCGCGCCTCGCTCAGGGGCGCGTCGTAGACGACGATGAACGTCGCGAACTCGACGGCGACGCTATTGTGCGTGCCGCCGGCCATCAGATACACACCGTCGGCGAGCGTCTGCACCTCGAGGCGCATCGGAAACGTCGCGGACGCCACAGCTGCGGGCACGGTCACCGGATCCGGACACACGTTCGGCCTGACGTCCTTCAACGTTCCGCCGAACGCGTTGTGTCCGGACGTGACCGCCTGCGTGCCGAAGTTGTCGTCCCACCCCTGGTGCGAGTGCCAGTCGGTAGGAAACCCGATACCGCCGACGGTCACGTAGCTGGCGTTCGGAAACTCGTGCTCGTAGTTCATGTCACCGAGCGTTTCGCTCGGGACCCAGGTGTGAATCCGCTGAAGCCGGTTCTCCTTGTTCACCGTCGCGTCGACGCGGTACCTGCCCCAGGTGATCGACACGACGCGCATCCGCTCGGGCGACACCTCCGGACCGTCGCGCCCCATCTCGCCAAGCTCCCAGCGCCAGACGGCCTTCGGGTTCGCACCCGGCAACGCTGCTGCCTTGAGAAACCCATGCGGATTCAGGACGAGCTCGACAGGGAAAATCTCGGAGACGTCCGGAGGGAGCGCAACGGGCGTTGCACCGGCGCCGTCGAGGTACCACGCGCGCGTGCCGTTGAGCATGAAGGTCTGATGCGCCTGCTTCTGCAACGCCCCGTCTTCCCAGCCGGTGCCGTACTTTCCAGCCGGCGGGATTGAGTCCCGGCTTCCGGTCGAACTCCTCCTTCATCGTCCAGTTGTCCCAGTTCATCGTGCGCGTGTAGTTCGCCATCGCGTCGATGCGCGGCCAGTCGGTGTTACGTGCCGACTCTCGCGCCTGGCCGAGCGCACCGCTGTACGCGGTTCCTGCGATGGTCACGCATCGCAGCTGGTCCGTCCCAATCGCCCGACGAGCGTCCGCGAGAATCGGCGCCGGATCGATGTAGCCGGGCGGGAACTGGCGAGCGGCGACTGTCGTCGCTCCCAGGCCGACGAGGACGAGAACGATGTGTGCCCTTGGCATGCGCCCCTCGACTTCCATGAACCCTTCGACCCCTTCGACCCCTTCGACCTCTTCGAACTCTTCGACCCAGCCCCTCGCCCCCTCGAACTCTCGACCCCTCGAACCCTATCTACATGTCCCCGCCGGCGGCGTGATTGTGGTGCTCGTGGTCCAGGCCTGAACCTTTGGCGGCATCGTCGGCGCGAGGGTAATCGCGACCTGCAGTTGGCCGCGGTCGCACGCCATCGTCCACCGCCCACGCAGCGCGTTCTCGACGTCGAACTGGTCGCCGAGACGGCAGGCGCCGACCTCCGTTCGCAGCGCATCGAGCGCCGCGCGGCGCCGATCCTTGGAAATGTCCAGAAACAGGTTGTCGGCCGCAATCTGGTCGGCAACCCCTTCGTCCCAGCGTTGAATGAGGCCGCTCACCTTCTGTCGCGCCTCGACGAGCGCCGGCGACGGCTGCGGCTCGCGCGGGAGGAACGCGCCCGTTGCGGCAAGGGCGTTCGTCGCGAGCTCGAACGTCGGCCCCCATCCCGCGTAGGTCATGGTGCCCATCGCGATGAGACCGACGCCGTGCTCCGGGTACCACTGCATCAGCGTCCCGAAGCCCGGCAGGCCGCCACCGTGCGCGACGATGTGACGGACGCTGCAGGACTGACGAATGCGAAGTCCGAATCCGTAACCGGCGTTGGTGAGGAGCGTCTCCCCGGAGGCAGACCGCGTCACCGTGGCCGGCGCGGCGCGCGACATTTGCTGCATCTCGCGGAGTGACGCGCGCTTGACGGGTCCGTTGTCGGGATCGTCGCGCGGCGGCCACGCAGACATCAGAAATGCGACGTACCGGTGCAGATCGCGGAGCGACGTCAACATGCCGCCCATCGAGCCGAACACGCCGTCGGGCAGGGGCGGCTCGACCTTCCATTGGTTGTCCTCGCGCCGGTAGCCGACGGCGAGCCGGCCGGGCGGCACGGCGGTCGGATCGAGCGTGGTCGCCGTCATACCAAGGGGCTGAAGAATGATCGTCGAGATGTACTCCCGGTACGGTCGGCCCGACACCCGCTGGACGATCCGTCCGAGGATCCCGAATCCGTAGTTCGAATACTCGTAGGCGAGCCCGGGAGGATTCGAGAACGGAATGCCGGCGCGCATCGCCTGGCTCAGCCAGGCTTCAGTGCGGGCCAGCTGCTGATCGCCCCACGGGTTGTCTTCGGGAAACCCTTCCGCGTGACTCAGCAAGATGGCGAATGGTGATCTTCGGCGAGTCGGCTGTGGGATACGTGAGGCTTGCCAGCTCCGGAATGTAGCGGTCGGCCGGATCGTCGAGCGACAGCTTGCCGTCGTCCCGCAGCCGCAGGACGGCGATGGCCGTGAAGCTCTTGGTCATCGACGCAATGCGGAAGACTGTGTCCGCATCGACAGGCGTATTGGATGCGAGGTCCCGTACGCCACCGAAACCCTCGTGCACGAGACGGCCGTCGATGATGATGCCGTACGCGTAGCCGGGCATCCGGCTGCCGTAGTCGCGAAAGGCGATGTCGATGGCAGGAAACGCGGCGGCGAGCTTGTCGGCGCGTGCGGGGTCCGTGAATCGGGGAGGCGGCCAGGCCGCCGAAGACTGCGCGACCGGATGGCTGGAAGAGGCCGCACCCACCCACAGCAGTACCAGGACACCGAGCGTGTTCCGCATCACGCCGGTGATTCTAGAGCGGTTACTGAAAAAACACGTCGGGTGTATTTTTCGACTCGGCGCGAGTCGAAAAATACACCCGACGTGTTTTCGCTCGCTAGCGGCGCGACGCAGCCGGTGGCCGTGGCGGTGGACGGCGACACCCGGGGCTCGCGTCCGCGTTTCCTTGCCTGGCGCGACCGACGTCGGCTGGGGTTTGGCCTGCGCCGACCTTCGACTGTTTCTCGAGGAAGACGGCCCGCTCCCAGCGGACGACCTCGAGCCGGCAGTTGATCCAGCCGCGCTTGGTCAGGAACCACTTCGGTTTCAGCTCGGCCCAGATCTCTTCGAACGGCGGATCGCCGGCGCTGTGATTCATCGCGCGCGCGAGCGCCTTGGGGGAATCGGGAATGGGACCATTCGTCCACGCGTTGGCGAGCATCCGGATATATGCGCCGACCGCCGCCGTAGACAGCAGTCCCGTGGCCGCGAGAAAGTCCGACGCGTAGAACGGGAACGCGGACGATCGCGTCTGCGTCTGGGGCTGACCGGACTCTGCCGGATCGAGCGCGTCGCCAACCGTGCGTTCCTTCGCGGCCGCCGCAGCGCCGCCGCAGCCCCGGTCGCCGAGAAGGGCTGACGCGGGAGTGCCGAGCCCGGGCGTTCGCGCCGCGCGCGGATCCTCGCCCTCGATGATTGAGTGGAGTGGGTGGCGCACCTGCACCTTCGTCAGCGCAATGTCGGCAAGCTTTCCAGCCTGCCGAATCAGCTGCTCAGGTTCGTAGGCGACGGCCTGGTTACCCGAGAGCAACCCTGTGAGCGCGCTGGAGAAACAACTCAGCCAGACTTCACGATCGCTGCCCGCTCGCTACCACCGCTCTTCGCCGCCGACACGTCAGCCATGTGCCCCCCTCGCGCCCGAAGCACGGGCCCGCGCGCGTGTTGTAGTTCACACGAGATATCGGCTCCAGTCGTCACGCGAACCAGAGTCCTGTAGAGGTGAAATCGACTTCAGACTGAAAAATTTCAGCGCCAGAATCGTAAGCGACCGCGGGAACCTATCGCGCGCGTGACGCGGTATCGACGTAATCGTGTCCAGACACGCTCGAGATCACAATCGTGGAACTGTAGGCGCCGACGCGTGTCTCCATCGTCCGTCGGGAGACCTGCGCCGTGGAGCCGTCCCGCGTGATCAATTCGCTCAGCACCCGCCCGCGGCCAGCGCCTGATGGCGTCTTGATGCCGAAGAGCGCCGAGCACGGTGGGGGTGATATCGGCGAGCGACATCGGCGCATCGAGTCGGCGCGGCTCCCTGGATGTCGCTGCCCCAGGCCACAAAAGTGTTACGCACCACCCACGGGTTCAGGCCGCCGTGCCCACTCGCCGCGCCGGCGAGCGGTCCGACTGTCGTGCCGTTGACGGTCTGCGCGCCGGGGATGCCGTGCGGGTTGTTGTCCGAGGTCCAGGCGAGCGTCGCGATCACATTGGCCGCACGCGATTCGTGGTTCGCGCCAATGAGGTCGAACGAAAACGTCCCCGACACGCTGCCCTGTCCGCCCGAGCCACCGCGCGTGAAGATGACGTCGACCGATGGCTCTCGCTGAAGGAATCGCACGAGCGGCTCGACACGCGCCGGCGGCAGGTAGAAGAGCAATGACTGGCTCTGGCTCGCCACGATGAGATCGGTGGAGGCGCGATCGGCCTTCAGCCCGGCGGCGATGAGCCGGCCGACGAGGTCCACGCCTTCGTTGTGATGGGCGAATCCATGGTCGGACGTGATGATGATGTCCGTGCGGCGCAGACGACCGAGCGCTTCGATCTTCAGGATTGTGCGCCCGATGCTCTCGTCGATCCGGCGAAGCGCGTCCTTCGCCTCCGGCGATCCGACGCCGTGCGCGTGCTGGCTCGAATCGAGCGGCCCAAGCCAGTCGATCACCACGTCCGGTCGCAGTTCCGGCAGGACGTACTCGCGAAGCACGTTGTCCGTCCATTGCATCTGTCCGAGATCATCCGGGTCGGGCGGCGGTGCGCCGTATCGTTTGAGGATGACGTCGCTCACGTCCTTTGGATACGCGGCGATCACGCCGCGCTCGAAGAGGCCATGGATGACCACGCCCGTCCCCTGTCGGCCAGCAGGATTCAGCAGATAGCCATTCCCGGTCGATCCCGAGCTGACGGTGACGAGCCGCCGGTTGTTCCGTTGAAGGATCTCCGCGAGCGTATCGGTCGTGATCGCCCGTCCCGTCGGCGTCTCGAGTTTCAGCAGCTGCGTGTAGTCGCCAGTGTCGAACGGCGCGCGCTCGTTGACGCCGGCCACGAACATGCTGTTCGCGACGATGCCGTGATGCATCGGGTAGGTGCCCGTCACGAGCGTCGCCGCGTTGAGACGCGTGACCGTCGGGAAGATCGAGTGGCTGTTGGTGTACTCGGCCCCCTCACGCCGCAGTCGCGCGATCGTCGGCGTATCGGATTCGTTGATGCTGTCCGGCCGGAGCCCGTCCACCACGAAGATCGCGACGAGTCGGTCGGGCGACGCCGGCGTCTGTGCGGCGCCAGACAGTGCGAGGACCGCGACGACTACCGCCACGCGAGTCAGGTCATCAGATCGCGCCAGATCGACCATGACGAACCGCGAGGACCAGAATCGTCACGAAGGCACGAACCAGAAACTTCGCCCCTGATTCTTCATGTCTTCGTGGTGACTGGTTTCATGATTCGACTCAGTGCTCGTCCGTCCCCAGCGCTCGAATCGGCGGGACGCGCGCGGCTCGCCAGGCAGGCAACCAGCAGGCCAGCAGTCCCGCGGCCACCAGCGTGGTCGACGCCGTGAGGAACGAAATCGGATCCGTCGGCACGATGCCGAAGAGCAACGTTCGCATCGTGCCGGTCGCGGCATAGGCTCCAGCCAGACCAAGTGCCAGCCCGATCGCGAGCTGGAGGATGCCGCGCCGCATGACGGTCCGCAGAATCCTCGCGGGCGTCGCGCCGAGCGCCATGCGAATCCCAATCTCGCGGGTGCGCCGCGCAGTGGCCTGCGCCATCACGGCGTACAGCCCGACGGCGGCCATGAGCAGCGCAACGCCGCCGAAGATCGAGAAGACGACGGCAAACACACGAAAAAACAGCCGCGAGTCCTGGACCGCGGCATAGAACGTGCGCACGTCGAAGAGCGCCAGATCGAGATCAATGGCCTGGACGACGCTCCGAATCGCGCTGCTGAACCGGGCGGCGTCCCCGGGTGATCGGACGGCGAGCAGGAGCGAACCCGGAGCCTCGGCCTGGCGATACGGGATGAACATCACCGCCTCCGGACGGCTTTCCTGCTGCCCCTGCACCACGTCCATGGAGACACCGACGACCGCGAGCCAGGGACCTTGTTCCTTACCGTTATTGAACCGGACGCGCTTGCCCAAAGCGTCCTGGCCGCCCCAGAAGCGGCGCGCGAACTCTCGGGTCACGATGACGGCTTCGTGCCCGGCGGGACCGTCACGATCGTCGAACGCGCGGCCCTGCACGAGCCCGATGTCGAACATCCGGAAGTATGCCGGCGAGATCGCCGGCACACGCACGGCCGGGCGTTCAGCGCCGGGCTGAATCTCCTGCCCTTCGATTTCGATGGGCCTCGAGTTTTCGCCGAGGCCGGGAACCTGAGACATCAGCGCCGCGACCGACACGCCAGGAAGCCGTTCGAGCCTCCCGAGCGCGTCGTCAAAGAAGCGCACACGGTCGCCGTGCACGTTGAAACGCTCGCGAGGCAGCGCCACGCGAGCCGTCATCACTTCCTGCCGCGGCATGTCGCCGTTGACGACTTGACTGGCCAGCAGGCTCCTGACCATCAGCGTCGCGCCCGCAACCAGGACCAGCGCGAGCGTGAATTGCGCGACGACGAGCGTACCGGCGAGCCAGCCCCCGCGGCCCGTGCCCGATCGGCCGCCTTCCTTCAGCGCGCTGGTCAAATCGACGCGTGAGCTCCGAATCGCTGGCACGAGGCCAGAGACAACCGCTGAGACCACGCAAAGCGCCAGACAATAGCCGAGCACGGAGTAATCGAGCGTGAACTGGACCCAGGACGGCTTGCCGGCGTTCGCGACGGCGAGGTCGAAGGCTTGGACGCCGGCCTTTGCCATCAGGAGACCCAGGAGACCTCCGATCAACGCGAGGAGCACGCTTTCGACAAACAGCTGACGCACGAGACGCCCGCGCGACGCGCCCAGCGCGAACCGCACGGACATCTCGCGGCTTCGAGTCAGGGCGCGGCCGAGCATCATGTTCGCGACATTCGCGCAGGCCACGAGCAGCACGAGGCCGACGGCGCCGAGCATCAACAGAAACACAATCCGCACTTCCCCGCCGTTGAAGCGCTCGTGGAATGTCTGCGCGCGCGCCGTGACATCACGGTTGAGGTCGGGATACGCATCGGCCAGACGTTTGGCCACCGTCTCGAGATCGGTGGTGGCGTGTTCAATCGTGAGGCCCGGCTTCAATAGTCCGAAGACCAGCAATCCGCGGCTATCGCGAGCTTCACGGTTGACGACAGGCGCGAGCGGAATCCAGACGTCCTCGCGATTCGGCATCCGGAAACCCTGCGGCATGACGCCGATCACCGTCGTCGGCTGCTCGTTCACGCGAATCTGGCGTCCGATCACGTCAGGGGAGCCGTTGTACCGTGTCCGCCAGACCTGATAGCCGAGGATGGCCACTGGCGGGGCGCCGGATGTTTCGTCGGAGGCCGAAAACACCCGACCCAGGATGGGCGATGTGCGCAGCATCCCGAAAAACCCCGCCGTGGTTCGGGCCAGCCGAACGAGTTCGGCCGGCATAGCCGGTTCGCTGATCGTCACCTGAGTCGTGGACGCAGCCTCGAGGGTCTCGAAGACGGTGGTCTGCGCGCGCAGATCGAGGAAATCCAGCCACGAGACGTTGCTCGGCCCTTGCTGGTTGGTCACGCGCTGACTGCCGACCACGACCAGCCGTTCCCCGTCGGGAAATGGCACGGCCTTGAAGAGGACGGCATTGACGAGGGTGAACGCCGTCGTGTTGATCCCGATCCCGAGCGCCAGCGTCGCGATGACCGCGGCGGCAAACCAGCGCTGCGTCCGGATCAACCGAAAGGCCAGCCGGATGTCCTGCATGACGCACCAACACAGACGAGGATGCGAAGTTGCAAGTTCCCTCGAGACGCCGCCGTTGGGCGCGCTCCTACTGTCAATACGCAGGACGCGCGGAGAAGTGAATGGGGAAAGCGGTCTAGTGCGTGAGGCCGTACAGGACGTAGTTGATCATGAGCTTGTACGCTTCGTTCGTGGGCTCGAACGAGTAGGCACGGCTGCTCTGCGCCCACTCCACGTAGTCGCCGACGTCCATGTTGTAGTTGATGACGACCGACAGGCGCTTGGTCGAATCGTTGTTGTCGTAGATTCCGAAGAACTCGCCGTAGAGCCCGCGCTCGCCGTACTCGCCCGGATACGGGATGTGAAGGGACTTGATTTTGAAGAAGCTGTTGAAGACGGGATGCGTCACGTCGAGCCGGTCGATGCGTGCATTCGGCAGCACTTGGCGCATGGCGGTTTCGAAGACCCACCACTCGTTGTCGAAGTGGAAATCATCAACGATGAGAAACCCGCCCTTGGCCAGAAACTCCTGGAGGCCTCGCACCTCGGCGTCGCTCGGGTACCAGTAACCCGGCTCCGACAGGTAGGCCACCGGGTACTTCAATAATTCCGGGTCGTCCAGATCGTGGATGTTGCTGCCGTCGGTGTGCGGCGCGAGCGCCGTGAGCTCGGTCAGCATCTCCGTGAGGTTCTGTTCCATGGTGGGATAGTCGGCAGCCCACCCTCCGCCGCGCCGCCCGCCACCCCGGTTGTACCGGATTCGCGCGAACGTAAACCGACCGTCGTATGCAACGTTGTCCCACGCCCGGCCGCGGCCGAACCCCAACCCGAACCCACCGCCGCGCTGCGCGGCAGCCGCGAGCGGAAGGCCGATGATAAGGAGCGCGACGAACCAAATCACGAGACGTCGCATGCGCACGACTCAGAGTGCCATACCCAGGTGTCGTTGACCTAATCGTTCTTCGGGCTCTATTGCGGCGCCACGGGTCCGGCGAGCCGCGACAGCGGAACGATGGCAAACGTGAACGGCTCGCGCTGGGCTTTGGTGACCCGCGTGTTGAACTGCGAGTTGACGATCATCAGGCTCTTCTCGACGAGCACGGCGGTCGCCGGCCAGGCGAGCGCCGGATCGCGGAAGCGATTGACCAGTTTGGCCAGCGGCGGATCCGGCTGCAGTTGCAGCGTCACAATCTCGCCGGCCGGCTGACGCACGACGTAGAGAATGTCACCGGCCATCGCGAGCCCATCGCCGCCGCTGAGGTCGATGCCGGTCGTGTTGATGGCGCTGATGGCCTTCGACGCGATGTCGATACGGAACAGCAGGCCCTTGTCCATCTGGACGACGATGAAGAACTGGCCGTCCGGCGTCACCGTGATGCCGTTGAGGTTGTTGCCGCCGTCGTACTGAATCGGCGTATCCGCAAAGGTGGTCCACGCTTCCAGTTCGCCAATCCGGTTGCCCTCAGGCGCCAGCCGCCACAGCGTCGGCGTCCGCGTGTCGGTGAAGTAGGCGGCGCCACCGACGAGCGCGACGTCGTTGATGAGACTCCCGGCCCCGCCGGGCGCGGTGACCTGCTTGAGCAGCTTGCCGGACTGGACGTCCACGACGGACATGCGGCCCGTGCGTCCGCCGGCAATCCACAGACGATTGGCCGCGTCCAGCTTCATGCCGAGAGCCACAGGGAACGTCTGCGTCCCTGCCGGCGCGAGGACACCCGCGGGAACCACCACGCGCTGGACGTCACCCTTCCGGCTGATCTCGACCACCGCCCCGGTCTCCGCGTTCGCGGTGTAGAACATCTCGGTTTTCGCGCTGTAGGCGATGCCTTCCGGAAACCTTGCGTCCGGCGGCAAGCTCAGCGTCGTGACCGGCTGGGCGGACTGGGCATTCAGCGCGAACACTGAGGCCAGCACGGCCACGGCCAGGATGGAGACAGAACGCAGCATGAGTGCGACTCCTGAAGACATTGATCTTACGAACTAGTTGGCGGCTGTCGTCCTTCGGCGCTGGCCGTGGCGGGCGCGCGGTCCGGCGCGCCGTCCACGACGCGGGTGTTCCACCAGAGCCGGTCATCGAGCTGTCTGTCACCGTGGCCGAATACTTGGTCGAGCCCTGACCGAAGGTCAGGTGGTCGCCGCGAAGCTCGGCATCGACAATCGGACGTCCATTCAGCGTGCCGTTGACTCGTTGGAAGGCCTGGGTGAGGACGAGCGGCCCGGCCGGAAGCTGCCAGGTGCCATCGACCTGGGCCGGCACGATCCAGAAGAGCGCCGTACACCAGCTTCGGCAATCCTCCGCCTCGACCGTGGCGGTCTCGTCGGCCTCCCACTCACCCATGTTGAAGCTGTTCGAGACGAGGCGCGTGCCGGGCTTCAGCTCGAGCAGCTTCGGACGCAGCTGGAGGTTGATGCGCGGTAACAGGAACATCGTGATGACGGTGGCCTTCGAGAGGTCCGCCTGGAACAGGTCGCCTCGAATGAACGTGGCGCGATCGCCGACGTTGGCCGCCGCGGCGTTCTTCTGCGAGAGCGCGACCATGTCCGGATTGAACTCGATGCCGACGGCCGTCGCGCCGCGGCGCGCGGCCGCAATCACTGTGCGCCCGTCACCGGACCCGAGGTCCATCAGGTAGTCCTTCGCGGTCACATTGGCCATGTCGAGCATCTTCTTCACGAGCTCGTCGCCCGTCGGCACCCAGACCACGTCCTTGCCCTGCTGGCCAACGGTCGGCTGGAACGGCGCATTCGGATCGCGCTGGTCCGGATTGGCCATCACGACCTTCGCGTCCGTCGTGACCGTCGTGGTCTTGACGGGTGGCGGTGACGCGGTGATCCAGAAGACGAACCCGATCCCGATGAGAGCGGTCAACCCGACCACGAGCGCCGCCTGACGAAACCCGCTGTTCATGTTTGATGTCCGGGGGGCTCTGCCCCGCGGACCCCCTACGCGCTCACTAGCGGGGACCCCAATGCCCCGCGCCGTTCGCGCGGCTCACTCGCTTTCGCTCGTTCACGATGTCCGGGGGCTCTGCCCCGCGGACCCCCTACGCGCTCACTAGCGGGGACCCCAATGCCCCACGCCGTTCGCGCGGCTCACTCGCTTTCGCTCGTTCGCTTCAATCCCACGGAAGCTCCTAGAAGACAATGATTGCGTCAGCTCTGTTCCTTTGGGACCTGTCGTACCCGCGCCGTCGTACCTGTCGTACCTGTTCGAGATTAGTACACGATCGCGAAGCGGCCGTCAGGAAGAGCGGCCGCGGCGGCGAGACTCCATGTCGCCACGCCCGCCGCCTGTCCCTCGAGCGCCGTCCGGACGCCCCGCGGCGTCGAACCGCTGCCATGCCAGCCGCCCGCCTTTGTTCCATCCCGTGCCCTCAGTCCAGACGAGCAGGACCTGTCCCTGGTCGGTCGCGGCGATCGACGGGTGCTTCCGCCCGCCAGCCGGGCCATCGGGCGCGACGATTGCACTCCGCCGCCCCGACGCTGAGTCGACGCTGAGCCAGTGCACCTGCCCCGCCGTTTCCCAGGCGGCGAACGTCCGCGCGCCAGTCGCGGCCAGAGCGTACGTGCTCATCTGGCAGGCGCCGACATTCCACCCGTGCAGCTTGTCGGCGGTGAACGACACGCCGTGATCGCGAGACGTCAGCATGAACGTGTCCCGGTTCACCATCGCGCGGGCCGACCGGAACAACATGAAGAGCGTTCCGGCGCTGTCGACGGCCGCCCGCATCCCGCAGCACCCGCACGCGCCCTGCTCGGCTGGAGACGCCGCGATCTCACGAGCGAACGTCCGCCCGTCGTCTTCCGATCGCGACAGCCAGACGCGGCGGTCCCCTTCACCCTGACTGGAAGGACCGCCGGCATGCCAGGCCACGTAGACGCGACCGTTGGTGTCGGCCGCGAGGGATCCGCCGCCGTCAAGACCCGTCGCGAACTGCAGGAGATTGCGCTCCGGTTCGAAAGCCGTGCCGGCGTCGTTCATCCGCGCGTACAGCATCGGCGTCGCACCGCCGGTCGCGCGCGGCGTCGCCAGACTGGATCCCATCCACGCCACGTGCACTCGACCTTGGCTGCCGATCGCGATGTGGGCACCGCGAACCGTGCCTGTGGCAATGGCAGAACCAGCGTGCGTGTTGACACGGATGGCGCTGGAGAAACGGCCGGTCGCTGGGTCAGCGCGCGTGTAGAACAGATCGCCGTGCGCGGCCGGCCCCTTGAAGTAGACGACGTGGACCTGTCCAGCGCGATCGACGGCCGCCTGCGGCTGGAGGCCGTCGTCAGGCGTCCGCAGGATGGCGACGTCCGGAGACGCCCCGCGCACCGGAGGCGCGGCGGATGCTCCGCCTATCGCCGCGAGGAGCGCGCCCGTCAGACCGACCCGTTGGAACATGCCGGTTACTTTACCGCGCTACCATAGCGCGCATGTTCGGGAAAGGCATCACCAGACTCCCCGTGGTTCTTGCCGTGCGTTCTCGCCGGCGCGGTCTGCATGGCGGTCGCGCCCGGCGGCCGGGCCGCCGGCGCAAACGCCGCCCACCGGCCGGTGGTTCAAAGGAAACACCCACACGCACACGCTGAACAGCGACGGCGACAGCACGCCGGATGACGTCGTGCGCTGGTATCGCGAGCACCGGTATCACTTTCTCGTCCTCACCGACCACAATTTCCTGACCGATGTCTCGGCTCTGCAGGCGCTTCACGGCGCCTCGGATCGGTTCCTCGTGATCCGTGGCGAGGAAGTCAGCGACAAGTTCGGCGAGGCGCCCCTCCACATCAACGGCCTGAACCTGAACACGCAGGTCGAACCGCAGGGCGGGACGTCCGTCGTGGACGTCCTGCAGCGAAACGTCGATGCCATTCGCGGCGCCGGCGGCATTCCCCATATCAATCATCCGAACTTCCGCTGGGCCATGACCCCGGCCGAGCTCGGCGCGGTACGGAACACGCGGCTGTTCGAGATCTTCAACGGCCACCCTGAGATCAACATGCTCGGGGGCGGCGGCGTGCCGGGCCTCGAGGAAGCCTGGGACTCCATTCTCACGAACGGCACGCTCATCCACGGCATCGCGGTGGACGACGCGCACGTGTTCAAGCAGCCGGGCAACGCGAACAGTGCGGGCCCCGGCCGCGGCTGGGTGATGGTCCGCGCCGAACGCCTCGACACGTCTCTCGATCATGCAGGCGCTCGAACGCGGCGACTTCTACGCCTCGACCGGCGTCGAGCTCACGGACTACGTCGTAACGCCGCACAGCATGACGGTGACGGTCACACCCACGACGTTCTCCAAGTATCGCGTCCAGTTCATCGGCCGCGGCGGCACGGTGTTGAAGGAGTCGGCGGACACGACCGCCACGTACGAGTTCACCGGCCGCGAAGGCTACGTCCGCGCGAAGGTGCTCGAGAGCAACGGCCGCATGGCGTGGTGTCAGCCAATTCGAGTGAACTGACGGTCGCCGTTCCCCGTTCCGCGTTCCGCGTTCCCCGTTCTCGTTCCTGGTTCCTCGGTTCTGCGTGCTCCCGGGAACGTGGAACGCGGAACGGGGAACGACTCCGTTACCTCCCTTGACGCGGGGTCGCCGAAGCGCTACATTCCCATCACTCGCTGATGGGACGACTCCTCCGACGCCTCGGCTATCTGCTGCGACGGGCCCGCCATGAGGCGGACCTGCGCGATGAGATCGACGCGCATCGATCGCTGCGGAGGGCGCAGCTCGAGCGTGACGGCGCGACACCGCCTGACGCCGAGCGGGCGAGCCGTCATGCGCTCGGCAACGTCGCGCTGGCGCGCGAAGACGCGCGTGGCGTCTGGACGTTCGCATGGATCGAGCGGGCGTGGCAGGACCTTGCGACCGGCGCACGCATCCTCCGCACGGCGCCAGGTCTTACGCTCACCGCGATCGCGCTCATCGCCCTGGTCATCGGCGGCAACGCGACGATCTACTCGATGGTCCACGGCATCCTGACGAAGGGGGCGCCCGGCGTGGACGCGACGGGCTTGTTCACGCTGAGCTGGACTAATGAAGACGGCCAAGTGTGGGCCGAGAAAACGCACGAACAGTACGTCCAGATCGCCGAGCAGTCCAGCACGCTCGCCCCACTGCTCGCGTGCAACTACCAGCGTGTGGCCCTCGGGACGGAGGGCGGAACCTACTACGTGCGCGCCGGTCTCGTCTCACAGAACTATTTCGAGACGTTGCGGATCCGGCTGGCGAAGGGTCGCGCTCCGTCGCCCGAGGAAAGCCGTCCCGACGCGGCCGGTCTCGTGGGTGTCATAAGTCATCGCATCTGGCAGGAGCAATTCGGCGGCGCCGAAGACGTCGTCGGGCGGAGTCTCACGATCAATGGCCGACACGTGAATATCGTGGGCGTTGCGCCGCCCATGTTTCATGGTGCGTGGCTCGGCGAGTTCTTCGACGCGTGGCTGCCCTTCTCGAGCTATCCGCAGATCGGGCGAGCACAAGACGGCCCAGCGGACGGTCGCAATGCGCCGGTACCTCATGCTTGGGCGGCTCAGGCCTGGCGTGACACGCGCGGAGGCGCTTGCCGAGCTGACGACAATCTCCGCGCGCTTGCCGGTCGAATCGAGGTCAGAGCCCTTTTCCACGGAGCGCCGGACCGCACAGCGCGCCGGGCTGGTGCCCTATTCAGTCACCGCCGGCGGCAACAGCCTCGTCTCCACTCGGGGAGGGACGTTCCTCGCGGTGTTCTCTGTCGTGACGTTCCTCACGCTGCTGATCGTGAGCGCCAACGTCGCCAACCTCATGCTCGGCCGAGCCGTGAACCGTCAGCGCGAAATCGCCGTGCGGCGGTCGCTCGGATGCTCACACTTTCGCATCGTTCGCATGCTCGTGGCCGAGGGTTTGGTTGTCGCAGGTCTCGCGTGGGTCGCGTCGCTCGCCTTCGCGTGGGTGGTCGCCGGGATCCTCGCGCGAGCCATCCCGCCGCCCCAGGGCGCCGGCGCGGGATTCGCCGAGTGGTTCATGCGACCTGACTGGAGTGTCGCGGCTTACGCGATGATCCTCGCGGGATTGTCCACCGTGGCCTGTGTCCTCGGGCCGGTGGTCTACGCGTGGCGGCAGCCGCTGACACCATCGCTGAAAGCTGGCGAGCAGAGTGTCATTCGGGGACGTTCACGCTTGTCGCGCGGCCTCGTCGTTCTCCAACTCTCACTCTCCGTGTTGCTGGTGGCGATCGCCGGACTCGCCTGGCGGTCTCTCGCGGCCGGTGAAGCGGTGGACATCGGATTCCGGCCGGAGAACATCCTGATCGCGACAGTGAGCACCGTCGGGCGCGTCGAGGATCGTCACGCGAGAGCGCAGCTGCTCGAGGACGTGCGCGAGCGCCTGCAAACGGTCCCAGGTGTGACGGTCGTCTCCTACGCTGACAACGCGCCCCGCGAAGGTCGCTGGTCGCGGCAACCCGTGCGCGAGGATGTCTCCTCGGAGCGCACCGAGCGCGGAGATCAATCGCGTCGCGCCCGACTTCCTCGCGGCACACGGGCTCAAGTTGGTGGCAGGACAGGACATCAGTCGAACGTCACAGCCGGGACGCGTGACAGCTCTGATCAATCAGCAGCTCGCCGACACGCTCTGGCCTGGGAGTTCCCCACTTGGCCGCCGCGTTCGAGTCGGCGAGGACGAGGCGCGTCAGGCAGAAGTCGTCGGGGTCGTG
Organism: uncultured Acidobacteriota bacterium; assembly: GCA_963793255.1. GTDB lineage: Bacteria > Acidobacteriota > Vicinamibacteria > Vicinamibacterales > SCN-69-37 > CAVTYZ01. The sequence continues at coordinate 200,664 of CAWBZK010000018.1, read as the reverse complement.
CCGAACGCCTTCTTCAGCGGCTTCCGTCGGGAAGCTCGTCCGAATTTCGTGCTCTTCTCCGCGGTCGACGATCCCGCGTCCGGCGCTGGCGATTCCTGGCGCACCGCGGAAGTGGCTTTCTATGTCCGGTTCAACGGCCGGCTGGATCGCGTCACGGCTGGCGTTCGAGAGGCGCTTGGTCCTACGGGCATTTCTATGCCCATCGTGACGTTGACGACGATGGACTCGTTGCTCGCGATGATTGCGGCGTTGTGGCGAATATTGACAAGCCTGCTCGCCGCGTTCGGGATCGGCGCGTTGCTCATCGCCACACTTGGACAGTATTCCGTGGTGCTCTTCGATATGCGACGGCGGGTCCGAGAAATTGGCGTCCGACTCGCGCTCGGCGCGTCGCCGCGGCGGATTCAGACGTCGGTCATTCGGGAAGGCGCGCGTCTCTCGATCATCGGTCTCGTTCTGGGCGGCGCCCTGAGCCTCATCGTGGGCCGCCTCATCGGCGGGTTGCTCTACGGCGTCAGCGCGATCGACGGAATGACCTATGCCTTGGTGGCCGTGGTGCTCGCCGTGACGACGCTGGCAGCGTGCGCGATTCCGGCGCGTCTTGCTTCACGAGTCGATCCGCTGCGTGCCCTTCGAGAGGAATAGTCGATGGCCCTGACCAACACGCCGTCCGACCTGTTGCCCGGCACGCTGGAGCTTCTGATCCTGAAGGCGCTGGCGCACGGCTCCAAGCACGGCTACGGGATCGTCGAACACCTGCGGCTGGCGTCGGCTGACATGCTCGCCGTCGGCGAGAGCGCGCTGTACCCCGCCCTGCAGCGCCTGCTCCTGAACGGCTGGGCCAAGGCGCGATGGGGCACGTCGGAGAACAACCGCCGCGCGCGCTACTACGACCTCACCGCGGCCGGGCCGAAAGCAACTCGCGGCCGAGGAGGCGGAGTTCGACCGCATGGTCGGCGCCATCAAGCGGGTGCTGGCGACGACGTAGAGACCGTTCGGTTCCGGGTTCATAGGGTTCTGGTTCAGCCTGGTTGCGCTGGTCGCGTTCGTGGCGATCATTCACCCGGCCTGGCGTGCCTCGCGCGTCGATCCCAACGTCGTCCTCAGAACGGAGTCACGTTCACGCTGACGGACGTCCTGCCGCTGGGTATCAGCATCGCCGGATGGCGGTTCTGGCTACGTGCCGCTGGCGAACCAGTCGCCCACCAGTCGAACAGGGTCCGTCTTGCCGTCCAGCGTGCGAAAGGACACGTTCGGCGCCGTGGCGTACAGCGCCTGCGCCTCCCCGGTGGCCGGGTCGCCGTTGGGTGTGACGGGATTCAGGAATACCAGAGGCCGCGGCGCCAGCGCGCTCGCGACCTGCGGCAGGTCGAACTCTTTCAGCATGTCGTACACGTAGATCCCGAACGGCTGCGAGTAGCGCTCGGCGACGGCGAGCGAGCGGTAGTCCGTGATCGTCTGGCGGAGCGCGACGCGGCGCACGCGCTCGTCGAGCGCGCCGGCATAGAGCGCCAACACGCCATGCGGACCATCACCCATGAGCGAGATGTCGCCGCCGGACGATCCGGACGTGATCGCAGGTAGTCGAGTGTTCGGAGCACGTCGAAGACCTGGCCGCCAAGGAGCGGCTTGCCCAGCCAGAGAGTGAACCAGGTCAGGTAGCCTTCGTTCGTGATGCGGTTGGGAAAGTAGAACCGCCCGCGCTGCGGGTACGCGATCGAGAGATCTCCACGGCCTCGGACGTCGATCGCCGCCACGCGGCAGCCGGCCCGCGCACAGAGCCGCTCGGCGAACGCTTCCTCGGCAATCGCCCCCCACGCCGAGCCCTCACCGAGATAGAGAACGGTTGGTGTCGATGCGGTCGGTCTGATCCGGCGTGAGCAGCCAGCCGGGAATCCGAATCTCGCGATCGCTCGTGAGCTCGAAATATTCGGCGCGATAGCCCGGTTTCCGGATGCGCCCAAGCACTCGGCTCGACGGCGCGTCTGCTGGCGCGGCTTTTCGACGGCCCAGCACCGATTTTAATGCGCGCGCGAACGTCGCTCGCGGACAGCGTTGACGGTGTCTTGATCGACGCCGCCAGTTGCCGGGTCAGGGACAGCGCCGTCTCTCCGCCGAACGAGGTCGTCACGAAGCCCGTCGGAGTGACGTACAGCACGTCGTCGGGCTCGACTGCTTGTGACGCCTCGTCATCGCCGGCGTCGCTCATCTCGAACCAGCGGTTGAACCACGTGTAGGTCGCGCGGCGCATCTCGTAGACGTAGCCGTGCGCCTGCGCGGTCGCCTGCAGCGCGACGCGGTCGGCGGCGCCGAACAGGCCGTAGACCTGCTTGTATTCGCCGAGCAAGTCGAGCCCGCTGGCGACGTACTCCGGAGATACGTGTGACCGGCGTCGTGCAGCGTCACCGTCATCAACAACGGCTTTGGCGCAAACGCGTAGAGCAGGTCCGCGCGATCGATACCGCGAGACAGTGCCGGGCACGACGTTCTGTTCGGCGTCGTCTGCCGACCCCGGCGGCTCGACGTTCTCGTGCGCCAGATTTTCCGTGTTGCCCTCAGACACGACGGCAACCTTGATGCGATCGTCGAGCGCCGCCAGGAACTGCGTCAGCGTGGCGCCGCCGGACTGACCGCAGCATCCGATCTCTTCCGGATCGACCTCAGGGGCGCGTCAGCAGGTAGTCGATTCCCACGAATGCCATCCCACGTGCGAAACAACCCGAAGTTGGCGCCGAGCAGAATCAGCCGGCGTCCGGCCCTCGTGTTCGGCGGTACCTCCGCCGCCAAGCGCGGGGTGAGACCAGGAGTGAGCGCCCGGTATCAATCCGCTCGCCCTGCCCGAAGGGGTCGTAGGCGAGGACGACATAGCCCTTGCGCGCGAGGTTGGCGAACAGCTTCTGATACGTGTGCCAGGCCTTGCCCGGGCAGCGAATGACCGAGCGGGCCGAGAATCGCCGGCCTGCGGCCCGGCCAATCGGGCACATAAAGGTTCGCGGTCACATAGAGCCGCGGCCGGCTCTCGAACACGACCTTCTCGATCCGGTAGCCTGCCCGCTGGACGATGCCTGTGACCCGCGGATTCAGCGGCCCGCGCTGAGCAGTCCACCCAGCATCGACCACAGTTCCTTGACGACGGCCTTCTGACGCTCGACCGCCTGCTCGCGCGTGGAGATGCCGCGGATCATCTTCTGCCGTCGCTCGCGCGCCTCGGCGGTCGCGCGGACCAGGTAGTTCACGGGATCGCGCGAGTAGTCCGGCAGCGACGTGCCGGGCGGCAGCAAGTCGACGCCCGGCGCGCCCTCGAGACCGACGGGCGCGGGCACTGGCTGAGGCCTCGCACATCCGGCCCATCCGGCAGCGACACCCGCGCCGGCCGCCTCGAGAAAACGTCGTCGCGTAGGTCTCATGTGCCCCTTTTGCTCGCGAAGGTCGCTACTTTACCGCGCCGGGAACCTTCACGCCGGCCTGCATCTAAGAAAGGTATGGATGCCGCAGTTCAGTCGCCCGACGTCGAACTGTCGGACTCCGACTTGGTTCGCCGCTGCATCGACCGGGATCCCGGCAAGGAGCCGTCACGGGATGGCCGCCTTGTGGCGCCAAACGAATCCGGACTGACGAACTACCGATCGCCGGGCTTCGATCCGGCGACCGGATTGCTGATCGTGAACGCGCAGGATGGCTACGGCATCTATTTTTTCAAGCCCGAGCACGGCGATTACGGTTGGGCGGGCGCCGACTACAACGTGTGGGGCAAGGCCATCCTGAAAGCGATCGACTATCGCACCGGCGCGATTCGATGGACGCACGATCTCGGCGACGGCTCGGCAGGTGCCGGCGTGCTGACAACGGCCACCGGACTCGCGTTCACCGGCGACGCGGCGACCAATGCGCTCGCGGTCCGGACGAGCGATGGCGCGACACTCTGGCACTCGGGGATCGGTCGCGTCGGGAACGGACCGATCACGTACGAGCTCGATGGACGCCAATACGTGCTCGTCGGCGGCGGCAGCGGCCTTTACGCTTTTGCACTACCACTCCCGCGCTAGGGGAAACAACGCTTGACGCGAGGAGTCAGCGCGATATGCTCGCAATGAAGTAACACCGCCGGCACGGCTCCCAGGCACAGCGGTTACACACGAAAGGCTGTGCCATGACGATTCGTCGTCTTGTCTGTGCTCTCGTCGCCTCTGCCACGCTCGGTCTGCCCTCTGTTCCCGCCGCGTACGCTCAGCAACTCGAGATCGCGACGGTGGTGTCGGGCCTGAACGCACCCGTCTTCGTCGGCCACGCGGGCGATGGCACAAACCGTCTGTTCATCCTGGAACGCGCCGGCAGGATTCTCGTTCTGCCGTCGGGCGCCTCGATGGGCATCGTGTTTCTCGACATCAGCGGCAAGGTATTGACGACGGGCGGCGAACAGGGCCTGCTCGGCCTGGCCTTTCACCCGCAGTACTCGACCAACGGCCGCTTCTTTGTGTTCTACACGCGCAGGCCCGACGGCGCGATCCAGGTCTCTGAGTTCCGGGTGACGACCGACCCGAACATGGCCGGCTCGCAGGAATTTCCGCTGCTGACGATCGATCACTCGGCCGCGACGAATCACAACGGCGGCATGCTCGCCTTCGGACCTGACGGCTACCTGTACATCGCCGTCGGCGACGGCGGCGGCGCCAACGACGTCCCCAACAATGCCCAGAACCTGAACGTGCTCCTCGGCAAGATCCTTCGAATCGACATCAACACGCCGTCCGGCTACCTCATTCCGGCGACCAATCCGTTCGCCGGCGCCACGCCCGGCCGTGACGAGATCTTCGCGTTCGGTATGCGCAATCCGTGGCGCCTCAGCTTCGATCGGCAGAACGGCCAGATGTGGGTCGGCGACGTTGGACAAGGGGCGAAGGAAGAGGTCGATTCTCCGATTGTGAGTGGTGGCAACTACGGCTGGCGCGTGTTCGAGGGTACGAACTGCACCGGCAACGGCCCGGCGCCGTGCGACCCCGCCAACTACATCGGGCCCGTGATCGAGTACGCGCACACGCTGGGCCGCTGCTCGATCACGGGCGGCTACGTGTATCGCGGCTCACAAGGCACGTTCCCCAGCGGGACGTACGTCTACGCCGACTACTGCACGGGCGAGATCTTCACGTCGAATAGCGGCGGTCAGAATGTGCTCGACACCGCGAGCATCTCGTCGTTCGGCGAGGATCAAGCCGGCGAGATCTACGTCGCACTGTACGGTGGCGGCAACCCCGGAGCCGGTAGCGTGGGCCGGTTGAGACTACCGCCTGGGCCGTGCACGTACTCGATCAACCCGACCAGCCGAAGCATTGCGGCGAACGGCGGGACGGGCACCATCGCGGTGACGGCGGGTGCGACTTGTGCCTGGACTGGCGTGGCGAACGCCGCCTGGCTGCACGTCCCCCCCGGAGCGGGCGGCACCGGAAATGGGAGCGTGAGCTACTCGGTGGACGTCAACACGTTGCAGTCGCCTCGAACCGGGACCATGACCGTCGCGGGACAGACGTTTACGGTCAACCAGGGCGCCGCGGCCGCGTGCACCTTCTCAATCACGCCGACACGGGCGACTGTTGGCGCCGCCGCGAGCACGGGGAGCGTTTCCGTCACGGCGGCGCCCGGCTGCCCCTGGACCGCCTCGAGCAACACGTCCTGGCTTACCGTCACCGGCGGAACTCCGGGCGATGGAAACGGCGTGGTGACCTACACCGTCGCGCAATACACCGGCAAACCGAAGCGTCGCAGCAGGACGCTCGACGATCGCCGGACAGACCCTGACGGTGACACAGTCGCGGTAACCAACGCCTGGAGTGGGCCGGCGACTACCCACTCTGGGCACGTCCCTACCCTCCTCAATTAGGGCTTGAGCCCGTAGACGGCGGAACGGGAGCGGCACAGGTTGTGCCGTTCCTGCGTGACGCCATTTTCTGCCCGTGCATGCACGAGCGAGCGTCAGCGAACCTGCGCGAACGGAGCGGGGCGTTGGGCCCCGCGAGTGAGCGCGTTGGGGGTTCGCGGGGGCGAAGCCCCCGGATCGTTACTTGGAGGCTCCCCGCATGAAGACGCGTAGCTCCGCCGCTGCCGACATGGAGGGTCAGGCCCTTCTCGCCGGCGCGCCCAATCAGCCCAACCAATTGCTCAACGCTCTTCTGGCCGTGCGCGACGGCGACTTCTCCGTGCGGCTGCCCGGCGACTGGACCGGCCTGGGCGGCAAGATCGCGGACACGTTCAACGAGATCGTGTCGACCAACGCACGGATCGCCAGCGAGCTCGAGCACGTCGGGAACGTCGTCGGCCGGGAGGGCCAGACTCGCCACCGTGTCAAGTTCAACCGGGCGAACGGTTCGTGGGGACAGATGGAAGGCTCGGTCAACGCACTGATCGACGACTTGCTGCGGCCCACGACCGAGGTCACTTCCGCGCTCGCGAACGTCGCCCAGGGCAACCTGCTGCAGACCGTGCGGCTGGACGTGGACGGCCGCCCGCTCCGCGGCGAGTTCCTTCGGACCGCGACCATCGTCAACACGATGATCCGGCAGCTGAGCACGTTCACGTCGGAAGTGACGCGCGTCGCACGCGAGGTCGGCACCGACGGCAAGCTCGGCGGTCAGGCGCAGGTGCAGGACGTCAGCGGCGTGTGGAAGGACCTGACCGACAGCGTCAACTTGATGGCCAGCAACCTGACGGCGCAGGTCCGCAACATCGCGGAAGTCACGATCGCGGTGGCGAATGGCGACCTGTCCAAGAAGATCACCGTCGATGTGCGCGGCGAGATTCTGCAGCTGAAGGAAGCCATCAACACGATGGTGGATCAGCTGCGTTCGTTCGCCTCCGAGGTCACGCGCGTGGCGCGCGAGGTCGGCACCGAGGGCAAGCTTGGCGGTCAGGCCGTTGTGCCGGGCGTCGCCGGCACGTGGAAGGACCTGACCGACAACGTCAACCTCCTGGCGGCCAATCTGACGACGCAGGTCCGCAACATCGCCGAGGTCACGACGGCCGTCGCGCGCGGCGACCTGTCGCGCAAGATCACGGTGGACGTCCAGGGCGAGATTCTCGAGTTGAAGAACACCATCAACACGATGGTGGATCAGCTCAACGCCTTCGCCGCCGAGGTCACGCGCGTGGCGCGCGAAGTCGGCACCGAGGGCCGGCTCGGCGGTCAGGCCGGTGTGCCGGGCGTGGCGGGCACGTGGAAGGACCTCACGGACAACGTCAACTTCATGGCCAGCAACCTGACGGGGCAGGTCCGCAACATTGCCGAAGTGGCGACGGCCATCGCTCGCGGGGACCTGTCCAAGAAGATCACCGTCAACGTCAGCGGCGAGATTTTGCTGCTCAAGGACACCATCAACGGGATGGTGGACCAGCTCAACGCGTTCGCGTCGGAAGTCACGCGCGTCGCGCGCGAGGTCGGCACCGAGGGCCGGCTTGGCGGTCAGGCCAACGTGCTCGGCGTCGGCGGCACGTGGAAGGACCTGACCGACTCGGTGAACTCGATGGCGAGCAACCTGACGGCCCAGGTGCGCAACATCGCCGAGGTCACGATCGCGGTCGCCAACGGCAATCTCTCCAAGAAAATCACGGTCGATACCCGCGGCGAGATCCTTCAGCTCAAGGAAGCCATCAACACGATGGTGGACCAGCTCAACGCGTTCGCGGCCGAGGTCACGCGCGTCGCGCGCGAGGTCGGCACCGAAGGCAAGCTCGGCGGCCAGGCCACGGTGCCGGGCGTCGCGGGCACCTGGAAGGACCTCACGGACAACGTCAACCTGCTCGCGGCGAACCTCACGATGCAGGTCCGCAACATCGCGGAGGTCACGACCGCCGTCGCGAAGGGCGACCTGTCGCGGAAGATCACGGTCGACGTCAAGGGCGAGATTCTCGAGCTCAAGAACACCGTCAACACGATGGTGGACCAGCTCAACGCGTTCGCGGCCGAGGTCACGCGCGTCGCGCGCGAAGTCGGCACCGACGGCCGGCTCGGCGGTCAGGCCACGGTGCCGGGCGTCGCGGGCACGTGGAAGGACCTGACCGACAACGTCAACCTGCTCGCCGCGAACCTGACGACGCAGGTCAGAAACATCGCGGAGGTCACGACGGCGGTCGCGAAGGGCGACCTGTCGCGCAAGATCACCGTCGACGTGAAGGGCGAGATTCTGGAGCTGAAGGACACCATCAACACGATGGTGGACCAGCTCAACGCGTTCGCCGCCGAGGTCACGCGCGTTGCGCGTGAAGTCGGCACCGAGGGCCGGCTCGGCGGCCAGGCCGGCGTGCCGGGCGTGGCGGGCACCTGGAAGGACCTCACCGACAACGTGAACGTCATGGCCGCGAACCTGACGGAACAGGTACGCGGCATCGTGAAAGTCGTGACCGCGGTCGCCAACGGCGACCTCAAGCAGAAGCTGACCGTCAACGCCAAGGGCGAGGTCGCCGCGCTGGCGTCCACGATCAATGACATGACGGAGACGCTGGCGACATTCGCCGACCAGGTCACGACGGTCGCCCGCGAGGTCGGCGTCGAGGGCCGCCTCGGCGGCCAGGCGAACGTGCCGGGCGCCGCGGGCACGTGGAAGGATCTCACCGGCAACGTGAACCTGCTCGCCGCCAACCTGACGACACAGGTGCGCGCGATCGCGAACGTCGCCACAGCGGTCACGCAGGGCGACTTGACGCGCTCGATCCAGGTCGATGCACGCGGCGAGGTCGCGGAGCTCAAGGACTACATCAACACGATGATCGACAACCTGCGGTTGACGACCGACCGCAACACCGAGCAGGACTGGCTGAAGACGAACCTCGCGCGGTTCAGCGGCATGCTCCAGGGCCAGCGCGACCTGCAGACGGTCGGCAAGATGCTGCTGTCCGAGCTCGGTGCCGCTCGTCGCCGCGCACCAGGGCGTCATCTATCAGATGGAGTCGGACCCCAAGCCACGCCTGAAGCGTCTGGCCACCTACGCCGACGATTCGGAGACAGGCCATCCGGCCTACGTGGAGATCGGTCACGGGCTCCTGGGCCAGGCCGCGGCCGAACGGCAGCGGCTCCTGATTTCCGAGATGCCCAGCGATGCCGTGCCGATCGGCTCAACGCTCTTCAAGGCCCTGCCCCGCGCAATCGTCATGCTGCCCGTGCTGTACGAGAACCAGCTGAAGGCGGTTATCGAGCTGGCCTCGCTGACGCCGTTCACGAGCTCGCGTCTCGTCTTCCTCGATCAGCTGACGGCCAGCATCGGCATCGTCCTCAACACGATCGAAGCGACGATGCAGACCGAATCGCTGCTGCAACAGTCACAGCAGCTCGCCGGCGAGCTGCAGACGCAGCAGCACGAGCTGCAGCAGACCAACGAACAGCTCGCGCAAAAGGCGCAGCAGCTCGCGGAACAGAACGTGGAGGTCGAGCGCAAGAACGCCGAGATCGAGCAGGCCCGGCGGGCGCTCGAGGAAAAGGCGGCCGAGCTCGCGCTCACGTCGAAGTTCAAGTCGGAATTCCTCGCGAACATGTCGCACGAGCTCCGGACGCCGCTGAACAGCATCTTGATTCTGGCGCAGCAGCTTGCCGACAACCACGAGTCCAATCTGACGAGTCGGCAGGTCGAATTCTCGCGCACGATTCATGGTGCCGGCACGGACCTGCTGAACCTCATCAGCGACATCCTCGACCTGTCCAAGATCGAGTCCGGCATCGTCACCGTGGACGCCCAGGATGTGTTCCTGACGAGTCTCGTGGACATGGTCAGCCGGCCGTTCCGGCACGAGGCGGAGACGCGAGGCCTGTCATTCGACATCGCGATCGATCCGTCTCTCGACCGCGTGCTGCACACGGACTCCAAGCGCCTGCAGCAGGTGCTCAAGAACCTGCTCTCGAACGCGTTCAAGTTCACGGCACAGGGTGGTGTTGGCCTGAAGCTCTCGGCCGTGACGGGCGGATGGGCACCCGACCATCCGGTGCTGCGGCAGGCACCGGCCGTTGTGGCATTCGAAGTCTCCGACACCGGGATCGGCATCGCCGCCGACAAGCAGCGGATCGTGTTCGAGGCCTTTCAGCAGGCCGACGCGAGCACAAGCCGAAAGTACGGCGGCACCGGCCTCGGGCTCGCGATCAGCCGAGAGCTCGCCAGCCTGCTTGGCGGTGAAATTCAGCTACGAAGTACCCCTGGAATCGGGAGCACCTTCGTCCTCTACTTGCCCGTGCGGTACATGGGGTCCACGACCGAGTCGAAGGAGGCGCCAACAGGCGGCCCACTCCTGTCGGCCCGCTCGTTTGCGGTTTCCCGCACGACTCCGGCGACGCCCGAGGTCATTCTCGACGATCGGGCCGACCTCGTGCCCGGCGAGCAGTCGCTGCTCGTCGTCGAAGACGACCCGCACTATGCGCGCCTCATGGTCAATCTCGCCCACGACCTCGGCTTCAAGGTGCTGGTCGCTCAGCGGGGCGAGGAAGCGCTGACGCTGGCGAAACAGTTCTTCCCCACCGCGGTCTCGCTCGACGTATTTCTGCCGGACATGCTGGGATGGACCGTGCTCAGTCAGCTCAAGCAGGACCCGCTCACCCGTCACATCCCGGTGCAGCTCTTGACCTCGGACGAAGACCGGCAGCACGGGCTCGCTCGCGGCGCGTTCTCGTTCGTGACCAAGCCGTCTTCGAGCGAGGCGCTCGCGGAAGCGCTGAGCCGGCTGCGCGACTACTCGGCCCCGCGACGCAAGCGCCTGCTCATCGTGGAAGACAACGAAGCCGAGCAGTTGAGCATTCGTGAATTGCTCGCGCACGACGACATCGATATCGCGATGGCCAGGACCGGCCGTGACGCTCTGGCCATGATGACTCCGGAGCCCTGCGACTGCGTCGTCCTCGACCTCCGGCTGCCCGACATGTCCGGCTTCGAGGTGCTCCGCGAAATGGCCGCGCACGATCGGTGGCGCGACGTTCCGGTCATCGTGTTCACCGGTCGCGAGTTGTCGCAGGACGAAGAGGCGGAGCTTCACTCGCTCGCGCGAAGCGTCGTGGTCAAGGGCGTCGAATCGCCAGAGCGGTTGCTCGACGAGACGGCCCTCTTCCTCCACCGCGTCGTCTCCGAGCTGCCGACGCCGAAGCAGGAGATGATTCAGCGTCTGCACCGATCCGACGAAGCACTCCTCCACAAGTCGGTGCTCGTCGTCGACGACGACGTCCGGAATATTTTCGCGTTGAGCAGCCTCCTCGAACGGCGCGGGATGCGCGTGCTCACGGCGGCGACCGGCCGGGAGGCGATCTCCACGCTGGAGTCCACACCCGACGTGGCGCTCGCGCTCATGGACATCATGATGCCGGAGATGGACGGCTACCAGACTATCCAGGCTATCCGCCAGAACCCGTCATTCCGCCGTCTGCCGATCATCGCGCTCACGGCCAAAGCGATGAAGGGAGACCGCGAGAAGTGTCTCGAAGCAGGAGCCTCCGACTACCTCGCCAAACCGGTTAACACCGACCAACTCCTGTCTGCCCTGCGGATGTGGCTGCACCGGTGAAAGGAGACATTCCGATGACCGGACACGCCAACGTCCTGCTGGTGGATGATCAACCTGCGAAGCTCCTCAGCTACCGGGCGATCCTCGAAGGCATCGACGCGAACCTGATCTCGGCGCACTCGGCGCGCGAGGCGCTCGATTGCCTCCTGCGCAACGAGTGCGCGGTCGTGATCGTCGACGTCTGCATGCCGGAGCTCGACGGTTTCGAGCTGGCGCAGATGGTCCGCGAGCACCCGCGGTTCAAGCGGACCGCCATCATCTTCGTGTCAGGGGTCGCGCTCGGAGAGCTCGACAGGTTGCGCGGGTACGAGTGCGGCGCGGTGGACTATCTCCCGGTGCCGATCGTGCCGGAGATCCTGCGCGCGAAGGTCACGGCTTTCGTCGAGCTTCACAGCAAGACGCACCAGCTGGAGCAACTGAACCAGGAGCTCGAGAGCCGCGTCGCCGAACGCACGCTGCAGCTCGAAGAGGCCAACCGGCGGAAGGACGAGTTCCTGGCGGTCCTGGCGCACGAGCTTCGCAATCCACTGGCGGCCATTCGCACGGCCGCCGAGCTCGTAGGCCGCGCCGACGCCCCACGTCCCACGATCGAACAGGCGTCCGGCGTCATCGGCCGCCAGGTCACGCACCTCGGCCGCCTCGTGGACGATCTCGTGGACGTGTCGCGGATCACTCGCGGCTTGATCGAGCTTCAGCGGGAGCGTCTGAAGCTCAGCGCCGTCGTGTTCCACGCCCTCGAGACCAGCCAGCCTCTCGTCGCGGAGCGTGGGCACACGCTGTCGATTTCGGCGATCGACGACGACCTCGAGGTCATGGGTGATCTCTCGCGTCTGACGCAGGTCATCGCGAATATCCTGCACAATGCCGCGAAGTTCACGCCCAAGGGTGGCCGCATCGAGCTCGGCGCCGAACGCCAGGGTGACGAGGCCGTGCTCCGCATTGCGGACAATGGTGCGGGCATCTCGGCGGAGGCGCTGCCTCAGGTGTTCGATTTGTTCTCTCACACCGATCGCCGCCTCGATCGGGCGTCGACTGGTCTTGGCGTCGGCCTGGCGCTCGTGCGCCGGCTCGTGGACATGCACGGAGGGCGAGTGGCAGCCAGAAGCGACGGTCCCGGCCGGGGTACAGAGGTGACGGTTCATCTGCCGCTGCTCGAGCCGGTTCCCCAGCAGGACGCGGGCATCGGGGCGTCCGGCAACGAGCGACGGCTCACCATCGCGCCGCATTCTCGTGGTGGACGACAACGTCGACGCGGCCGACGCGCTCGCGATGCTGCTTCGACTGTCCGGGCACGACGCCGTCACTGCCTTCGATGGCCTGGAAGCGCTCGGCCGCGCGGCGGAATTCCAGCCGGACATCGTGCTGCTGGACATCGGCATGCCTCGGCTCGATGGCTACGGCACCGCGCGGGCCATGCGGGCCGAACCGTGGGGCCGCGATCTCACGCTTGTCGCGCTGACCGGCTGGGGTCAGCCGAAGGATCGCGACCGCACGGTCGAGGCGGGCTTCGACGCGCATCTGGTCAAGCCGGTCGCGACCGAGAAGCTGATGGAGATCATCCGCTCTCAGACAGGTGGGGTCAGGTCTTGAATTGACGTACGGAGTCCACTACGTCATGACTCTTTGGACCTCGTACGTCAATTCAAGACCTGACCCCATCGACCTCCGCCGCTCGTGCCAGGCGCTGTCCCTCGGACACGTCGACGAGCGCAAGCAGGGCCCCGCCGACGACAAAGAACCCGATGACCGACAGGATGGCGCCACGGCCTGATCCTGTGGATGCGGCGACGATCGCGAAGATGGCCGGGCCGAAAATGCCGGCAAACTTCTCGAACACCGAGAAGAACCCGAAAAACTGCGATGCCGACTGCCGGGGAATGAGGCTGGCGAAGAGTGACCGGCTCAGTGCCTGGCTCCCGCCCTGCACCATCGCCACCGCCACGGCCAGCACGAAGAACTCGGCGGCGGTCGTCATCTGGTAGGCCAGCACGCAGATGAACGTGTACACAGCCAGTGCCACGTAGAGCGATCGCACCGTGCCGAGGCGGTCGGCCATGAACCCGAAGAGAAACGTGAACGGAATGCCGGCGAACTGCACGAGGAGGATCGCGGCAATCAGCGAGTCGCGCGAGATGCCGATCTCCGCGCCGTAGACGGTCGCCAGACGGATGATCGTCTGAATGCCGTCGTTGTAGATCATGAACGCGAGCAGCATCAGGAACGCGTTCCGGTAGCGTCGAAGCTCGCGGAAGGTCTCGCCGACCCGGCTCAACCCGGCGACGATTGGGTTCTCGGCGGCACCCTCGCCGATGCGCAGTTCGCGTGGCGGCTCCGGAACGTGTCGAAACAGCGGGATGGAAAACGCGACCCACCAGATCGCCACGCTGAGAAACGACAGGTGGATGCCGGCCACGGCATTCGGCAACCCGAACCACTCCGGCTTGACGATCCAGGCGAGATTGACCGCGAGGAGCAATCCGCCGCCGAGGAAGCCCACCGCGAACGCCGATGACGACACGCGGTCGAGCTCGTCCGGCCGCGCGACGTACGGCAGAAGCGAATCGTAGAACACGATCGTGCCGGTGACCCCGATGTTGCCGAGCATGAAGAGCGCGGCGGCCAGCTTCCAGTCGCCTTCGCCAATCAGGGCCATGGCCGCGGTCGCGGACGCGCCCACGGCGAGAAATCCGCCGAGCATCTTCTTCCGGATGCCGGCGTAGTCGGCGATCGCGCCGAGGATCGGCGACATGACGGCCACCGCCACGAGCGCGACGGTCGTGATGGTGGCGAACCTCGCCGTCGCGACGCCCGGCGCGAGGCCGGCCGCGGCGACCGACGAAAAGAACTCGGGAAACACCGCAGTGATGACCGTGGACCAGAACGCCGAGTTCGCCCAGTCGTACATCGCCCATGCGCGGACTTCACGGCGGTCGAGACCCAGCTTGCTGAGGAGTGACATCGGGACGAGAATGAGCCGGGCTGGATTCTCGCATGAACCACCTTCCCTTCGTCGTGCCCCGCCAGGAATCAATCGTGCTGTTCGTGATCGTCCTGATCGTGGTGACGTCGGCTGGCGTCGCGGGCATTCACGTCGCACGCCGCTCGGTGGACCGCACGGTGGCGTTTGCGATCACGCTGCTGCTGTGGATGGCGGCGACCGGCATCTACGTCGCGCTGGGCGTCCCCGAAGAGAGCATCGCCGGGCTGATGGGTTTCTTCGCCGCCAGCAACCTCGGCGCCGTCGTCCTCGCCCTGTCGCCGGTCGGCCGGTGGTGGGCCACCGGACTGCCACTCTGGGCGCTCGTCGCGTTCCAGGGATTCCGGCTTCCTCTCGAGATCGTGCTGCACTGGTGGGTCGCGGACGGCACGATTCCGGCGACGATGACCTGGTCGGGTTCGAACCCGGACATCATCAGCGGCGTCGTGGCGATCGTCGCCGCGCCCTGGGCGCGGCACCGCGGCGTCGCCTGGCTCGCGAACATCATCGGCCTCGTGTTGCTCGCGAACGTCGCGCGCGTGGCGTTGCTGTCGTTGCCGGTCCCGTTCGGATGGAACGTGTCACCGCCCCTGACGCTGCCGATGCACCTGCCCTACGCGTGGATCGTACCAATCTGCGTCGCCGGCGCGCTCTGCGGCCACATCGTGTTGACGCGGGCGCTCTTGGTGCGATCGAATCAAGTCGGAAGTTAGAGGTCAGAAGTCAGAAGCGACAGGGCGCTCGTCCGGCCAAATTCGTTTCAGCCAGTTCTACATGTGGTTTCCACCATCGAATTGATTTCACTCGATCATCAGGACTTCATAGGCTTTGAGCGACGGCAGCGTGACGGTGGACAGTCCACCGCTCGAGGAGACCGGCAAGTCGAGGCCGAGTGAGACCGCCCGTGCGCGACGCACCGGACGAGGGAGCTCGATTCGGATATCGCGCATCTCAATGGGTGCGAAGTACGCGGTGTCATGGTGGCCGCTGCCGTTCACGAGGTGTACCAGCGTCCTGTTGCGCGAGGGCTGGTCCATCAAGCGTCACCTCGACCAGCGGGTGCGCGTTGGTCCGGAGCTGGCGGCCCTTCGGCAGGAGATGGTCCACGAGATCCGCGAGCAGATTCGCATGCGCCTCGGAGCTGTGACGGTAGTACAGCCCGCCGATGTCCCACGGCAGGTACGCGGCGCGGCCTTGACCGTGATCGATGACGACGAGTCCGGGCGTCGACGTCTCCTTCTTGTCCGACCAGACCTTCTCAGGCGGCCCGAACATCGCGGTGGGAATGAGCGTCAGGACCGGCCGCTCGACAGGTGTGACCTCGAGATACTCGCCGTCGATGAACACGAGGTCTGTGTCCCGAAGCGAAGGGAGCCAGTCGCGATCGTGAATCCGCCAGTATCCCTGCGTCGTGCGGCGGGCAAATACCCGACCAATCGGCAACAAGGGCGGTGTGGTGCCCGCTGCCAGAAGGCGGCCGCCGGCGCGCACGAACGCGCCGACGCCCATCGGAGGACGGTCCGGCGCAATCACGAGATCGAAGCGTCCTGTCTCGCCGAGTCGCGCCGTGTTCTCGGTCACCACGAACGGAATGTGCCGTTCGGTCAGGAGACGGAAGAAGCCGCGATACGACGCCGTGTTGCCGGTGGCGAGCAGCAGAACGCGTGCCGCGTTCTGTTGGCCCACGTACAAATCCTCGTGCTTCGCGTGCCATTGGAAGATCGGCCTGGCGGCCATCAGGCCTTGGCGGTCCTCCTGATCCATGGTTCCGACGACGACGAAGGCGGGAGGACCACCGTGCGCCATGTTCTGGTACAGCCGCAGTTCGGTCTCGGCCCGCGGCACGTTTGCGTAGCGCCACGGAAAATCCACAAAGCTCATCGCCAGGTTGATCGGAATCTTGTCGGGTTCGGATCCGATCGATCGGCTGACGTTGTCGCTCGCCGAGTACGGCCACATCGGCAGGGCACGGCCAACGGCGGTGTTCGACTCCGACATGATGCCGTCGGTGTGGTCCTTGATATACGTGAGGAACGCGGCCTGCGGGCGCTTCCGGTGGATCAGCTCCGCGATGGCCGCTGCCACCTCGCGAGAGGAGTCGGCCATGAACGCGGCGTAGTCGGCGTCAGCCGTGCTGGGCACGGTCCGGTTGTAGCGGGCGCTGTACCGAACCTGGCAGGCGCTTGCACTGGCACGGGCCCATCGGCACGCCACTGTAGTCGGCCGTCGGGTTCCCGAACATGTTGAAGAAGAGCCCATCCACGTCGTACCGGTCGAGCGCTTCCGCGAGGATCGTCATCGCGTGTTCGCGGTAGTACGCGCCGTTGATGCAGGTGGAGTACAGACCGTTGTAGATCGCGGGCTCGCCGCTGGCGCGCCTGAAGAACCACTCAGGATGCGCGTCGTACGCGGCCTTCTGCGTCTTGCTCAGATCGAACCGCCCCACGACGCGAATCCCGCGCGCGTGCGCGAGCCGGACCACGTCGCCAAAGAGGTCGCGCCCAGGCGGCAGGAACACACTCGGGTAGTGGAATGGAACCTTCGTCGGATACTGGGCCACGATGCCGCCCATGTTGAGCAGAAACGTGTTCGCGCCGAACTCGGCGACAGCCGAGACAAGCGCGGCCGGATCAGCCGTCGAGTCCGTCTCGCTGATGTTGGTCTGGAGAAAACGGACAGGCTCGGTCATCCACCAGCGTGAGTCAACCGGAGTCTGCGCCGACGGGAGCGCCGCCAGCAGAAATGCGCCAGCCGCGGCGAGAGCCAGGCGGAAACAGTGGACGGGCATCGAAAGCCTCGCTTTCTGCGCCGACCATGGTATGCCCGTCGGCCCTTCGACCGCGCTCAACGCAGGCTATCGGACGGCGCCGAATCCGGCTGGACCGAGAAACGTATAGAAGACCCCGAGGGTCGCTCGTGTCTGCTTGAACTCAAGAGCGCCGGCCGGGCGTGCGTCGCGTTCCGCGAGGAGGTACTGAACGGCGACCGCGTGCTGGCCCACCAGCCTCACGGCGAGCGATGCATCACCCCGGAAAATGACGTCCCGTTGGCTGGCGCCAAAGCCCCCGACGTCACTGACGACATACTCCCGGGCGGTCACGTCCAATGACGCGCGCCGGCCGGCGACGAGCCGGACGCTCGCGAGCGCCTGCGGCGCGAGGCCGTAGTGGTAACTGCGGCCCTCGCGGCCGTCGATTGACCGAGTCGCGGTGTAGCCGACGCCAAGGAGCCCAGTCGCCTGCAGTGTCATGGCCGCGAGTGTCCTTGCCTGTAGCGTCGTGCCGAACGACACTCCGGTGCTCGAAACACGAAACCCGTCCGGCGCGAAGTAGTCGTAGCTGCCGTACACGCCAAGCACGCCGTGGTTGCCCTCCGATCCGCCGTAGCGACGGCCGGCCAACAGCCCGCGCGTGGACAGGTGCTCGAGGCCGCCGGAGGACGCCATGACTTCGACGCGGAAGTAATCGAACGGTCTGGCGTACGTGTATCCAGCCTTGCCGGGAAAACCGTAGTCCACGGAGGCTCCGATCGACGCCGTCTCCCTGGCCGCGTTCGATATGGACTGGAGTCCGGCCGCGACATCCGTCGTGACGCCGACCTGCACGCGCATGTCCGAAGCGCCGATGCCCTCAGGCGCCGTGGCATCGAAGCGGTCGCCGAACATGAGCCGATTGACGCCGGCCGGCGGTGAGGCGATGGCTGCAGACAGAGCCCGCCAGAATCCTGGACCGCCGTCACGTCGTCCGATCAACAGCCGGGACGTCAGGAACAGCGGCTCGCCGAGAAAGCTTCCCGCAATTCCGCTGGCGATCTGGTCGTTCTTCGACGGCGGTGTTGTTTCGCCGGCGATCTCCCACAGGGCGCTGCCGGCGAACGTGTACGCAGCGGACAGCCAGTACCCGAGGCCTGACGAGCGCGCCATGTTGTGGTACATCGCGCCCTGATAGGGATGAAGAAACTGGTTGATGGTAAACGGGTCGTCATCGACGACCCATGGCCCGCGAAGGTTGCGCCGGATGGAAGCCGGGCTGACCTCGTAAGCCGAGGGATCACGCCGGCTGCCTGCGAGGTTGATCAGGCTGTCCATCGCCAGAATTTCGACGGCGGGCAGCACGAAGCTGCGATCCGCAGGCTGCTCTTCGGTCCGTCCCGACGGGCCGGCCAATGGCGCTTTCGCGGCGCAACCCGCGGCAAGGATTGCACCGACGATGACCGCGGCGGCTGCGCGAGTCATTCGTGTGAAAAATTGCAGCAACCGTGCCATCCGCTCGCTGTGACCGGCCAGAGTCGGGACAGTCCTCAGCGTCATCACAATGGGCACGCGACGGATGGGCGACCGGTTCGTGGCGGTCGGCCGGTTGAATGCGAAACGCGACGGATGAATGCCCGTGGGTAATTACTGCGGGCGGAGCCGATCGCGCAGGAACGCGGCAATCGATTCGGCGGCCACACGGTTCCCTGCGATGTTCCAGTGCGTGTCCTGCGGCTTGTAGAGACGTGTGGCCCTGCCCTGTTGCTGAAAGATCGACAGCAAGTCCAGCATCGGGATCCCGTCGGCCGCGAGCTCGGCAGCGATCGCGCGGTTCGGCATGTCGAAGTCCAACTCCGTCGCCGAGTACCCGGACGAACGAACAACCTGCGTCTGGAGATCGGCGTTGACTTGTACCTCGTCGGGAATGACCACCACGACGATGTCTGCGCCGGCGCGGCGTGAGATGTCGCGAATCGCCCGCAGGTATTCGCCGGCACGGGCCGTGGCCTCCGCCAGACGGCCGGTCGTTCTCACGTACACCCACGACCGATCCACTTCCACCCCGAGAAACCGGTCCAGCGTCATGCTCGGCTCGTCGTCGCGGTACTCGGAGACGCGCCCGTCAGGGAGGGCGACACCCGGGCTGCGCGCGCCGGACAGTTGCCAGAGCGCGTGGACGAATGTCGCCACAAAAGAGTATTCGTAGGGCCGGCGTTCACGGCTCTCGAAATCGTTTCCGACGAAGAAGTTCACGAGGACGAGATCCGGCCCAAACGCCAGACCTTCCTGCACGAGCATCGACAGGTAGTCCACAGGATCGGTGCCCGACACGCCCATATTGACCACTTCGACTGAGCCATCGGGCGCCAGCGTCGATTCGAGGAGCGTGAGGTAGTTGGCCGGATACGGCACGCTGCCCATCGCAAACGAATCGCCGAGCGCGACGATACGGCGTGTCACCGACGGCGGCCGCGCGGTCGCGTGATCGATGTCATTGAAACCGCGCGAGTTCAGCCGCGTGCCGTAGTGCGGCGCGCCCGGCTGGCCTCGATACCGGCCCGCCGGATCTGAATAGAAGATGAACGACGGGCTCACGCGGTGGAAGAGTCGGAGTGACGCTTCCAATGCCGCAAACGTGATCAGCGCGACAGTGGCACCTTTGAGCACGAGCAGGCGATGGTGGCCAATCCACCGCGCCGTGACCGCAGCGACCCATCCAAGAGCGGCCGCTACCGCCAGAGCTTCCAGCGAAAGCCATACGTGAAGCGGCGTCGCAAAGCTGTACGCCAGCAGGATCCACGGCACAATCGACGGTGGCGCGAGAAACAGGACTCGACCGATACCGGATCCGCGGAATGCTGCCGTCAGCGCCGAGGCGATCAGGCCGCCCACGATGAGAAAGGCTCCGAACCGCAGGACACTCAGCGTGACCGACCGCTTTCCGTTGACGTGGCTCACCGCGTCGTCGGCCACGACGAAGATCCGCGGAAAGTCAGGCGCGATCCCGAAGTAGTTCTGAATGCGACCGCCGAGCTCGAAAGTGGCCGCGGGCGCGCCCTCGACCGACACGCGGAGCACGTTCCGGCCGGGACGAACAAGCCCGACCGGCAGGAGCACTTTCCCGCCCGTAGTCGCAAACAAGCGGTCCGTCGCAATACCCGCGGCGGGCGTGCCGTTCAGATCGATGGCAATCGTCGGGCGTGGGCCTTCAGCGGCGCGAACGATCACGCCGTATTCGAAAAAGATCGGTTCACCGGTCGGAATTTCGAAGGCGTGTTCAGCCGAGCGGCCCTCGAGCCGAATCCGCTCGTCGATCGGTTGGAATGACTCGTTCGTGACGAAGAACGCCGGCAGCGCAAACGCGAGGGCGAACGCGAGAATGGGAAGCGGCGAGCTCTGCAGGCTGGGCTTCGGCGAGGCCGGCACTAGAATCGGGGCATCTTACGCCATACTGTCGCCGTGAGCGACGTCACACGAGGTTTCGACCCGTCGGCAATCACGCGCCCTCACGAGCGCCTGATGACCTACTACGTCATCGTCTCGCTCCTCACGTTCGTGGCCTTTCCGGTCACGCTCATCGCGCTCTACATCAAGTTCGGACGCTCGCTTACCGCTTCGATGACGAAGGCGTGTGGCGACGTCAGGGTCTGCTCTGGCGGCGTGAGGTCAACGTCGCCTACCGCCGGATCCAGGACATTCACCTCACCAACGGTCTCATCCAACGGTGGCTCGGCCTGGCAACGGTCAGCATTCAGACGGCGGCGGGTTCAGCGACACCCGAGATCACGATCGAGGGCGTGCTCGAAGCCGAGGCGCTGCGCGACTACCTCTACACGAAGATGCGCGGCGTGAGGGACGCGGCGCGAGGCGCTGAACGCGGAGCGCCTGCCCGTGACGCCGGCCGACACCGTCAGGACGAAACGCTCGGGCTCCTCATCGACATCCGTGACTCGCTGCGTCGTCTCGAAGACCGGCTCGGCCAGCGGCAGCCCGGCGCATGAACCGACCCGTGGACGCGGCAGCCGCGTGGATCTACCGCGGCGTCTGGGCCAGCGTCGTGGCGCTGTTCAGGATTCCGCCCGACCCGCCGACGCTCCCTGCCGTGAGTGGGCCGGCCCGATCGATCCGGCCGGCGCCCGGGTTCCTGCGGTATCTCAAGTTCTTCTTCTGGCTGCTGTTCATCCCCGGCGATGTGCTGCCACTCATCGCCTGGGGCGCAATCTACGCGCAGAACGTCACGCTCGCTTTGGCACTGATCGCACCGCTCGTCGTGATCCTCATCGCGCCCGATGTCATCGCCTACGTCGCCATCCATCTGCGGTACGACACGACCTGGTACGTCCTGACGGATCGAAGCCTTCGTATTCGACGCGGCATCTGGGTCATGCACGAAACCACGATCAGCTTCGAGAACGTTCAGAACGTGGAGGTCCGTCAGGGCCCGCTGCAGCGCTACTTCGGCATCGCGGACGTCGTGGTCCAGACCGCTGGCGGCGGCGCGCGCCACAGCAAAGGCGAGTCGGGCGCGTCGCTCAGCGCGCACATCGGCATCCTGCAGGGTCTCGACGACGCGCAGGCGGTGCGCACGATGATTCTCGACCGGGTCCGGCTGTCGCGTTCGACCGGCCTCGGCGATGACCACCCGCATCGGGAAGATGCCGTCCCGGCCTCACCCGCGTCCGCGCTGACGATCTCCCACGTTGCCGCGTTGAGGGAAATCCGCGACATCGCACGGCGCCTGTCCTAGCCCCGGCCCCCAACCTTTCGATTCCCCCGGCCGTCAGAAAGGGTATGTGCGACAATCCCTCGCAGGTCGCCGTGCGTTTTCCCCTGGCCCTTCTCTCGGCAGCGCTTGTGATGGCAGCCGGCTGCGGCAAGCCGAACTACGTGTTGGCGCCGGAGCGCCAGGTCAACCCCACCGACTGGCCCGAGGCCAGGCGCACGCCGCACGTGCTCGTCGTCTCGATTGACGGCCTGCGCCCTGATGCGATCGCGACCTTCAACGCGCCCACGCTGCGCCGGCTGACGGTCGAGGGCAGCTACACGCTCGCCGCGAGCACGATCACCCCGAGCAAGACGTTGCCGTCGCACACGTCCATGCTGACCGGCCTGGCCCCTGAGCATCATGGCGTGCTGTGGAATACGCCCGCGACCGCGAAAACCGATCTGATTTCGAAGGGGACCGTGTTCGGCCTTGCGCGCGCACACGGATACCGGACCGCCGCCTTTTACAGCAAGGCGAAGTTTCAGCCGTTGCAGCAGCCCGGCACGCTCGACTACTCGCAGGCCCCCGGCGGATGGTTCGGACGATGGAACAGCGCGCGGACGGTGGGCGACGTCGAAACGTACCTCGCGACCGCCAATCCCAATCTGCTGTTCGTACATCTCGGTGACGTCGACCGCGCCGGCCACGCGTCCGGATGGATGAGCCCGCAGTATGGGCAGGCGGTGGAAGTGGTTGATGCGGCCCTCGGACGACTTCTCACTGCCGTCGAGCGAGCCTTTGGCAAATCCGAGTACACCGTCATCGTCACCGCTGACCATGGCGGCCACGATCGAGATCACGGCAGCGCCGATCCACGCGATGTCCTGATTCCCTGGGTGGCGTGGGGGCGTGCCGTGAAGCCGGGCCACCTGCAGTCGACCGGCATCCGGACGATGGACACGGCGTCCACGGTCGCGTGGCTGCTCGGCCTCGACAAGCCAGAGAACTGGACGGGCGTGCCGGTTCAGGATGCGTTCACGGCGGTTCCGCCTGCCGTGGCCACAACGGCGCCGGCCGGCCAGCCGGACGTCGCCGTCACGCCTCGTGCAGGGCTCTGACGGGATCGACGCGCGTCGCGCGAATCGCCGGCAACTGACCTGCGACGAGCGCGGCCACTCCGAGCGTTAGCGTCACACCGACGTACGTCGCGACATCCGTTGATGCGACGCCGAACAACACCTTGTCGAGAACCCTCGCGGCCGCGAGCGACCCCGCGACGCCGAGCGTGAGGCCGACCACAACAAGCCACGCGGCCTCTTTCATCACGAGCCGACGCACATCGGAAGGTCGAGCGCCGAGCGCCATCCGCACGCCGAATTCCTGGCGGCGCTGCTCGACGAGGTACGACAGCACGCCGTAGACGCCAAGCAGCGCGAGAAGCATCGCCGCGCCGGCAAAGAATCCTGTGAGGCCGAGCGTGAAGCGCCGCGAGGCCGTGCTGGCGTCGATCGCCTCGCGTACCGTCCGGAACCTGGGCGGCATCTCCGGCGCCATCTCGGCGAGGATGCGCCTCGCGGCCGGAATTACCGTTGCCGGATCGACCGATGTCTGCAACACGACATTGAAGTCGAACGTGCTCAGAGGACGCTGGCGGAAGTCCGCATAGAACATCGGCGGCGGCTGCGAGTCGAGTCCGCCCTCGCGGATGTCGCCAACGATCCCCACGATCGTGAAGGGCGTCATGTCGCCGTCCATCCCGCCGAACTGGATCCGAACGCCGAGCGGATCGTCCGTCGGGCCACTGTTTGCGCGCCAGTGACTCGCTGATGACCGCGACGTGCGGTGCGCCGGGCGTATCGCGGCCGTCGAACAGCCGGCCGCGGACCAGCGGAATGCCCATCGCCGCCGAAGTACCCGCCGCTCGCCACGCGAAACTGGGCGTTACGCACTGCGCGTGGGGTCCTTGACGAGGGGCATGAGGTCCTTGAAATTGGACGGCTCGTCGCCGCGGATGATGAGGAACGGGCCGGCCGCACCTCCGCCACCAAACGGAAATCCATTGATGCCGCCGGCGGCGATGACGCCGGGCAGGGCCCCCAACCGCTCGATCGCACGCTCGTTGAACTCGGCCTGTCGCGGGAGGCTCGCGGGATCGGCCAGCTCGATGCCAGTTCTGCGTGATAGCGGAACGCCGGCCGCAGAATCGAGGTCTGCACGGCCAGCACGCCATCGGTCCGGAATCCGAGACTCTGATGAAGCAACTGGGTCAGGCTCCGTCCCAGTAGTCCAGCACCAACGAGCAGCACCACCGAAACAGCGAGTTGCGTGACCACGACCACGTTGCGCAGCCGGCGCAGCGGCGCACCGCCGGTGTTCCCTCGTTGCGCGTCCTTGAGCCATTCGACGATGCCCGGCCGGCGGCCGCGCCAGGCGACCATGCACGCCCAGCGAGAGAGCCGTCGCCGATGTGACGGCCAGCGCGAACGCGAGCACCGGCCAGCTCAGACTGACTTCCGCCGCCCGCGGCAGGCTGAACAACGTCGTCGTCGTGACGAATTGGACCGCGCCATACGCGAGACCGAGACCCAGCAGACAGCCGGCGCCCGCGAGGACGATGGTCTCGGCCGCGAGGGGAATCATCAGCGCGCTGCCGGCGGCGCCGAGCGCGGCCCGGATCGCGAGCTCGCGCTGACGACCGACCGCGCGAACGAGCAGCAGGTTGGCCAGGCTGGCGCTCGCGACGACCAGCAGAAGCCCGACCGAGGCGAGAAGCATCAGCAGCACCGGTTGGACGCGACCGACGATCTCCTCGTGGAGCGGAACGACGGCCATGTCCGTCATCCATGTGGCGTCGCCGTGCTCGGTCTTCAACCGCTGGGCAATCGTGGTCGACTCCGCTCGCGCCGCCCGCCAGCGCGACACCGTCGTTCATGCGGGCCACGACCCGCCAGTTGTGCGCGGTCCGGAACGGGCTCGACGCCGTCAGCTCGCGCGGGATCCAGACGTCAGTGCCCGCTGGAAAGTCGAATCCGGGCGGCATGACGCCGACGACGGCACCCTGTCGTTCCACGAACACGCAAGCGTGGCTCCGGACAGATCGCGACGCGCCGCCGAAATGCTGCCGCCAGAAGCGATCGCTGATGACCGCGGCCGGTACGCCGCCTCAGTCAGCTCGGCCTCGGCGAAACGGCGACCGACACGGGTCAGTCGCGAATACGTCGAAGAAATCGCGCGACACGGTCGCCACGCTGACACGCATCGGCTCGTCGCCAACCACGAGGGCCGTCATGCCCTGGTTGTACTCCGCCACGGCGCGTGAAGCTCGCCGACGCCGCACGGAGGTCGAGGAAGTTCGGATCGGAGAAGTTCTCTCGCGAGCCGGGTTTGTTGACCTGAAAGAGATGGACCAGCCGGTCCGGCGCCGGATACGGCAGGGGCTGAAGCGCCACGCCGTGGACCACGCTGTACATCGCCGTGCACGCGCCAATCGCGAGGCCGATCGTCAGGACGGCCACGATCGTGAATCCCGGCGCCCGACGGAGCGAACGGACCGTGTAGCGGACATCACGCGCAAGCCCGCCGAGCCAACGAAGCGGCCGGACTTCGCGAGCGCTCTCGTTCGTCTGGGTGACGCCGCCAAGCGCGACGCGCGCCCGCCGGCCGCCTCATCGTCGCTCATCCCCTTCTCGAGGTTGAGCTGGGTCTGCATCGCGAGGTGGAACTGCAGCTCGTCGTGAATGTCGTCGTTGTCTTGCCGGCGCCGGAGGAGCGCCCGGCTCTTCGCGCGAAAGGCGTCAATCCATCGTCGCCACTCCATACTCAAATCTCCTTGAGTTGCACGACCCGGTTGATGGCAGAGGACAAGCGTCTCCAGTCCTCGGTCTCCTGATCGAGGCGCCGGCGACCCGCGCGCGTGAGCGCGTAGAACTTCGCCCGTCGCCCGAGCTCCCCTGTTTTCCACTCGGCCACGATCCAACCCGCCAGCTCGAGCTTGTGGAGCGCCGGATACAGGGAGCCGTCGCTGACCTGCAGCGCGTCGCCTGACACCTGTTTCAGTCGCTGGCTGATGGCCCAGCCATGTTGTGGTTCGAGGGCGATGATTTTGAGAACGAGGAGGTCCAGCGTTCCCTGAACGAGGTCAGTGGGTTTGCTCATGCTCTATGGTCTCGGTTACCGAGACTATAAACGGTTGGACGGCCGCTGACGGCGAAAGGTTGCAGCCGCTAAAGACCTACGACGTCTTTTTCAGTGAGGCGACGACAGTGATCGCGCTCAGCACCGACACAATCGTGCCAAAGAACGCCTGGATCGGGATGAGCGGAACGGCGACAGCCAGTGTGATGATCGCGGCACGACGTACGACCTGCAATCCGGCGACATCACCGGCCGACACCAGGCGGGCCGCACGAAGACACCGACTCCCCTGCCAGACCAGCACGGCACCCAGGAGCTGCAGGCCGTAAAAGTGGAAATCATAGGCCCAACGCTCGCCAGTGATCCGCGTGTCGCCTCGAACGACATGGTAGGCAATCTCGAGCGAGTGGGCAGCCATCATCGCCGTGAGCGTGAAGCCAAAGAAGGCGACCCACGTGGCCAGGAGCCACCTCGTCCCACGCGCACCGCGAGCGCGCAGCTGTCCAGACCGGACGATCGTCCCTGCGGCGATCGCGAGAAGGACGACGACATCGATCGACACGTCGAGACGAAGCTCCTTCAGCGAACCGCTTTCAGTTCTTCGAACCAGTTCACGATGACGTTCGGAACGTCTTGTACATTCGGTGTCGCCGGATCGCGTTGAAAGACCAGGAACTGCTTCCCGTCGGGCGCCACGTCGTACCAGTCCGGCCTGGCCGTTGCACTCAACTGTCCGGACGACGGAACGAGGAGCTGCGGTGTCCCGATGGTTGGCGCGGGGCCGGCCCCCACGGCCACTGAGAAGATTCCCTCGCGTGTGGCGTAGAACAACTCCGCGCCCGTCGGCAGACCATCGGGGAAGGACGGCACCTTGCGGCCCGACGTTCCGTTCTCCGCCCGACGCATCCGGATAGGGCCGAACGGCGACCTGCGGAGGGCCGGACTCGGCGGTATTGATGGCCAACCACCGACCGTCCGGCGAGGCGCGAACCCAGCCGGCTCGCTGCGCCAGGACTCTCTCGGTCTTACCGGTCTCGAGCTCGAGTGTCCAGACACCGTCCGACTTGGTCGCCCGCTGTGAGTAGAACAACGTCTTCCCGTCGGACGAGAAAGAGCCAGGGACTTCGGCGGAGTCGCCGAATAGCTGCTCGGCTGGGGTTGTCAGGACTGGCGCCGGAGCGGCGGACCCGTCTGACGGCACGCGCATCATCCTGCCGAAACTCCCGATTTGCGCACGGTGGGTGAAGACAATCGACCGCCCGTCGGGCGCCCAGATTGGACTTTCGTAGTGCGCAAGGTCTCGAGTCACGGGGGTCAAGGCCCGGCTGGCGAAGTTCCAGACCACAGTGTCGGCGCTCCCGCGCGGGTTGACTCGCACGAGTGCCACTCGCGACCCATCGGGAGAGAGCGACCCACCGATGTACGCGTCGGGCGGGATGTCGATCGGCGTCATCTTTCCTGCACGGTCCGCCCACGCCAGCGACCTTCGACTCACAGACTCGGTGTTTGGAACAAACACCATGGTGCCCAGTCGCCGAGATCGCGAAGTGCGCGGCACCACCGTTGTTGAACGCGATGCCGCTCATCAACGGTTGAGGTATTCCGACCACCTGCAGTCGAGACGCGTCGAACCGGACAGCCATGAGCACTCCCGATCGCAGGTAGACGAGGTGGCCGGTCGGTGTGATCTGCGCGCTGTGCCCGGGCAGGTCCATCACGACACGGACGTCCTTCGTCTGGAGATTGACCGCCGCGATTCGGGCGTCTTCGAGTGCGCCCTTGAAGATCGTGAACAGGACCGCATTTCCCCCCGGCACGACCACAGGAAATCTGTGGGCAATCTCGCCGGCCGCCTGATTGACCGTGGTCAGGCTTTCGCGAGCACCTCCGGCAACGGGAATTCGAGACACACCAGCGGTCCCCGCTGAATAGATGAATCCATCGGCCGACCAGGTGACGCCGCGATCGGCGGGATCGATGCTGCCGATCTCGAACGCCGCTCCGTCAGCGACCGGTGCGCGCCACAGTTTCTCCGACGCGACAAACCCAACCTGTTGGCTGTCGGGTGAAAAGAACGGAGCGTAGCCGCCGTCTGAGCGAATCACACGAGTCTGGTCGTCAGTCAGTCGCCGGACGTGCAACTGAGGAAGCGGCGATGGTCCCCCACGGGCGAGGTACGCCACATGACGACCGTCCGGCGGAGATCGCCACACCGACACCGGCGTTGCCGAACCACACTTGCCCTTCCGGCCACGCGAGCGCGAAACGCATCGTGAGTGGCGCGGCCGCGGGCGCCGGCCGCAGCATCCACGCCGACGCCGCCGCGACGACGGCTCCGGCGAGAAAGGCCGCCGCGAACCAAAGCCGCGGAGCTCGAACGTCGCGACGCAGGGTCGCCGTGGCCTCCTCGCGCGCTGCGGGTTTTGAGGCGTCGTCAATCTCCAACCGTGCGACGCCGATGTCGGCCAGACGTTCCTTGCGATCCTTCGCGAGGCTTCGACGAAGCAGCCGGCGGATTGACGCCGGCGTATCGGCGGGCAGCGCGGCCCAGTCCGGCTCGCCGCGCACAACGGCCGCCAGCGTGTCGGTGACGTTGTCGCCGGCGAACGTCGCCTTGCCCGTCAACATCTCGAACAGCACGCAGCCGAACGCCCAGATGTCCGCGCGTTTGTCGATCGGCCGTGCCGCGCGCCTGCTCCGGCGCCATGTATGCCGCCGTGCCGAGAATGATGCCCATCGCCGTGTGAGCTGGCGACGTCATCGTCGGAGAGTTGCTGACGTCGCCCTGAGGCCCCAAGCCCTGAGCCTTGAGCCTGGTCGAGCGCTTTGGCCAAGCCGAAGTCCAGCACTTTGACCGTGCCGTCAGCGCGAACCTTGATGTTGGCCGGCTTCAGATCACGATGGATGATGCCGGCCTCATGGGCCGCTTCAATCGCGTCGGCAACCTGCCTGGCGATGGTCAGCGCCTCACGACGCGTCGAGTGGACCCTGCGCCAATCGATCGGCGAGCGTCGGGCCCTCCACGAGTTCGAGCACCAGAGCATGCGTCGCTCCCGAATCCTCGAATCCGTAGATGTGACCGATGTTCGGTGGTTCAGAGAGGCCAGTACCGTCGCCTCACGGCGGAACCGCGCCTGCCGTTCTGGATCGCTCGACACGCTCTCGGGCAGAATCTTCAGCGCGACGTCACGACTGAGCTTCGCGTCACGCCCGCGGTACACCTCGCCCATACCCCCCGCCCCAAGCGGCACCGACGATCTCGTAGGGGCCAAGTCGGGTTCCGGCTGGAAGGCGTCACGGTCGTGGCGCGATTATGACAAAGCGGCAAAGGCCGATAATCAATACGCCATGAAAAAGGTCCTGATCGGCATCGCCGTGCTGTTGGCCGTTGTTGCCGGCGGCCTGTATTTCTGGGCCCACGCCATTCTTGCGAGCGACACCGTTCGCTCGGC
This sequence comes from uncultured Acidobacteriota bacterium, assembly GCA_963793255.1. GTDB lineage: Bacteria > Acidobacteriota > Vicinamibacteria > Vicinamibacterales > SCN-69-37 > CAVTYZ01. The sequence goes on along the minus strand of CAWBZK010000018.1, from coordinate 171,124 downwards.
GGTCGAGTCCCAACTCTCGGCGGCCCTCGGACAACCGGTCCGCGTCGGCAGCATGGGCGCGACTGTGTTCCCACGCGTCACCATGACGCTGAACGACGTGCGGATCGGCGAGTCCGATCCGGATCACCGCCCGTCGCCTCGACGTGGGCACCGCGTTGCGCGCCCTGCTCTCGCGCCGCATCGAACAGGGCTCGGTCACGCTGATCGGCGCGCGCGTCGAGCTCCCCTTGCCGGTCGTTGGCGGCGGCTGACAGTGCGGCCGCACCGGCGGCGTCGAGCAGCGCGCCGGTCGAGATCGTGTCGATCGATGCGATTTCCCTCGACGATGTCGAGATCGTGAGCGGAGGCCGCACGCTGCGCGGCAACATTCAGATGGCGGTCTCGGGCCGGCGGCTCGACATCCGTCGGGCGGATTTCACCGCGGATGACACGCCCATCAGCGTGACGGGACGGATCGACGACCCGGCAGGCCCGACCGGTGAGCTGACGATCCGCGGCGCGTCGCTCGACGTCCTTCGGCTGGTGTCGTTCGCCAGCGACTTCTCCGCGGCCGGGATGCCGTCGGACGCCAAGCCGAGCGGCCCGTCGACGCCGGATGCCGTGCCGATGAACCTCAGGCTCTCGCTCGAAACCGAACGTGCGGTCCTCGGCACGCTCGTCCTCGAGGCGCTCACAGGCACCGCGCGCATCACCGATGAGGCTGTAACGCTCGACCCGATTGCCTTTGGGGCGTTCGGAGGCAAGGCGAAAGGCTCGCTGGCCCTGACGCTCGCGAACACGCCGGGCTTCGCGCTGAACGCCCAGCTCTCCGGCATTGATCTCGGCGCGCTGACGAAATTTGCCGGCCACCCGGACCTGATGACGGGACGTTTTGGCGGCCGCATCGACGTATCGGGCCGTGGGACGACGGCCGGCCTCGTCATGCAGTCCACGACCGGCACGGCGCGCATCGACGCGACCGACGGATCGGTGAAAGGGCTCGGTCTCGTCCGCGCCGTCGTGCTGGCCGGCTCAATGCGTGCCGACTCCCAAGCCCAGGCCAGCAGCGCGTCGTCTGTCGAGCCGTTCACCCGGATGGGAGCGACGCTGACGCTGGCGGGCGGGACCGCATCAACCAGAGACTTGCGGTTCGAGTCGAAGGACCTGCTGTTCGACGCCGGGGGAACGTTCCGGCTCGACGGCTCGACACGTCGACCTCGGCGGCAAAGTACAGTTGTCCGACGCGCTGACGGCCCAGGCCGGCCGCGACCTCGTTCGATACACCGCCGACCAAGGCCGTGTCACGTTGCCCGCATCCGTTGGCGGCTCGGCGGACAAACTTCAGGTGCGCATCGACGCAGGCGCTGTGGTGAAGCGGGCGATCACCAATCGCGCCAACGAGGAGATCAAGAAGGCGCTCGGGGGGCTCTTCAAGCGATAGACGCACTTACCATTTGTTATTGGTTATTGGCTATTGGTTATTGCATTGGCTTATTGGCAGCTATTGGTTATTGTGATCGTCCCTCGCGCGAAATCGACACAATAACCAATGACTCAATGCAATAGCCAATAACCAATAACAAATAGCAAATGTCTTCCGTCGTCCAGGTCCAGTCCATTCGCAAGGCTTACGGTCCGCGTCGTCGCCGTCGACAACGTCTCCTTCGACGTGCACGAGGGCGAGATCTTCGGTCTGATCGGCCCGAATGGCGCCGGCAAGACCACGATGATGGAGTGCATCGAGGGCCTGACGACGCCCGACGCGGGCGCAGTCTCGATTCTGGGACTGGATCCGATCCGCGATGTCTACGCGCTGCAGGAACGGATCGGTGTCCAGCTTCAGGAAGCGCAGCTCCAGAAGCGCATCACCGTCCAGGAAGCCGTCTCGTTCTGGACGTCGCTCTATCGCGAGACGGTTGATGGCGGCCAACTCCTCGACCAGCTCGGGCTCACGGCCAAGCGCACCGCGTGGTTCATGACGTTGTCGGGCGGTCAGAAGCAGCGGCTTTTCATTGCGCTCGCGCTCATCAACGATCCCGAGGTCGTGTTCCTCGACGAGTTGACGACCGGCCTGGATCCGCAGGCGCGCCGGGCCATCTGGGATCTCGTGCTCGGCATCCAGGCCCGTGGAAAGACCGTCATCCTGACCACGCACCTCATGGAGGAAGCCGAGCGGCTGTGCAACCGCGTCGCCATCGTCGATCATGGGCGCATCGTGGACATCGGCACGCCGTCCGATCTCGTCCGCCGGCACTGTCCCGATCGGACCGTCATCGTGACGACCGATGACCCGATGGCCGCCTCGCGCTTCCGAGCGCTCGCGCACGTCGGTTCGGTCGACGCGCGCGACCGCGAGCTGACGATTCACGGGCGAGACGACGAGTTCGTCATGGATCTGATTCAGTGCGTCGCGGACCACCGTATCCGCGTGGTGGACTTCCGCACAGAGACACCGACGCTCGAGGACGTGTTCCTCAAGCTGACGGGTCACTCCGTCCGCGATTGACGATGTTCCGAGGACTCTGGCGGCTGACGTGGCTCGAGATGAAGATCTTCGCCCGCGAGCCGCTCGGGCTCATCGGGACGGTCGCGCTGCCGGTCGTCCTCTTCGCCCTGCTCGGCCGGCTGGCGCGCCCTGGGGTGGGCAGTGTCCCGCGTTTTGCATCTGAGGATCTGCCGATCTTCGCATCGCTGCTGATGGCCGTGAGCGCGGTCCTGTCGCTCATCGCGATCGTGGCCATCTACCGGGAGAGCGGCATCCTCAAACGACTGCGGGCGACGCCGCTCCGGCCGCACACGATCCTGACGGCGCACGTTCTCTCGAAGCTCGCGTTCACGGCGGTGACGCTGGTGCTCATGGTTGTCATCGGCCGGCGCTACTACTCGGTGCCGGACGGGGTGCCGCTGGCATCGTTCATGGTCGCGCTTCTCTTCTGCACGCTCTCGCTCCTCTCGATCGGCTTTGTCGTCGCCAGCCTCGTGCGAACGGCACGCTTCGCGCAGCCGGTCGGAACGCTGGTGTTTTATCCGATGCTCGGTCTATCGGGCCTGTTCGCTCCGCTCGAGTCGCTGCCCCCATTGCTTCGCGCCGTCGCTCGCGTGCTCCCGCTGACGGCGGCGACTTCCCTTCTCCGCGGCGTCTGGCACGGCGAGGGCTGGACCGCGCATCTCGTGGATGTGGCGCTTCTGTTGGTGACGTTTGTCGTGTGCATCGCCGTGTCGTCGCGCGTGTTCCGGTGGAAGTGACGGAGAACACCATGAAGACATGAAGAAGTTCTTTTCGGGGCACCCTGATCAGTTGTCTTCATGCCTTCGTGGTGACGTTTTTGACCAATAATTACTGACCATGCCCCGCCTACTGGTCCTCGTCGCCCTGCTCTGGCCGACCTCCGCCTTCGCCCAGGAGTTCGACCTTCTCCTCAAGGGCGGGCACGTGATCGATGCGCGCAACAGCCTCAGCGCCGTGCGTGACGTCGCGATCAAAGACGGGCGCGTCGCGGCGGTTGCGGCGGACATCGCGGCGACGCGGGCGATCAAGACGATCGACGTGGCCGGGCTGTACGTCGTGCCCGGCCTGATCGATCTCCACGCGCACGTGTATCGGCCGACCGTCTCGCTCGGCGGCTTCAGGGCCGACAACAACGCCGTCTACCCCGACGGCTTCAGTTTCAGAAACGGCGTCACGACATTCGTGGATCCCGGCGGCTCAGGGTGGAGGAACTTCGAGGATCTCAAGGACCGCGTGATCGATCGGTCCGAGACCCGCGTCCTCGCGTTCATCAACATCGTCGGCCGCGGCAGCGCCGGTGGGAAGTACGAACAGGACCTCACCGACATGGACGTCAAGGCCACGACCGACATGGCCCTCAAGTACAAAGGTCTCATCGTCGGCGTGAAGAGCGCGCACTACTCGGGGCCGGAGTGGGATCCGTTTACGCGCGCGGTCGAGGCCGGGACCATCGCCAACATTCCCGTGATGATCGACTTCGGGAGCAATCGTCCCGAGCGGCCCCTGTATGACCTCCTGACCAAGGTGCTGCGGCCCGGGGACATCTACTCGCACGTCTACAGCGGCATCCGCGGCGAGCAGGACCCGAAGACGCTCGGTCCGGCGCCGGGGCTGATCGAGGGCCGCAAGCGCGGCGTGATCTTCGACGTCGGCCATGGCGGCGGCAGTTTCCGCTGGCGCGTGGCCGTGCCGCTCATGAAAGCCGGATTCACGCCCGACACGATCTCAACCGACCTGCACACCGAGAGCATGAACGCGGGACTGAAGGACATCCTCAATCTGATGAGCAAGTTCCTCGCGATGGGAATGCCGCTCGACCAGGTCATCGCCGCGAACACCTGGAACGCGGCCAGGGCGATCAAACAGGAGCAGCTCGGCAACCTGTCGGTCGGATCGGTCGGTGACGTCGCAGTCCTCCGTGTCGAGAAGGGCGCGTTCGGCTTCGTGGACATGCACGGCGCGAAGCTCTCGGGAACCGAGCGTCTGCGAGCCGAGCTGACCGTCCACGACGGCAAGGTCGTCTACGACCTCAACGGCCTGTCGCGCGATGAATGGACGAAGCTACCCGCGAACTACGGAAAGCAGGGCGATCCGAAGTGGGATGGGCAATAGACGCAGACTGTTCGGTTCCAGGGTTCCATGGTTCCAGGTTTCTGGTTCTGGTTCAGGGTTCATGGCCCCGGGTTCGCAGGGTGTGAACCCTGACCCAGGAACCCTGAACCAGAACCAGAAACCCTGGAACCCGGAACCATGAACCGCACCGTTTAGACTAGTGACCCGTGTTCCCCTATCACGACGAAAACCAGACGCAACGCACCCCCATCGTCACGGCCGTTCTGATTGCGGCGTGCGTGCTGATGTGGCTCGCTGGTGCAGGGGGCGGGCGCCGAGACGCCGCTGGCGGCGTCCGTCTGCAACCTCGGCTTGATTCCGGGCGAACTGACCGCCTCGCTCGCGCCGGGCACCCAGTTTCCGATGGGCGACCGGCCTCGTCTGCCTCACCGACCCCGGCCGGCAGACCAGCAATCTCATCACGTCGATGTTTCTGCACGGGTCGTGGATGCACCTGCTCGGCAACATGTGGTTCCTGTGGCTGTTCGGGAACAACATCGAGGACTCGATGACGCGGCCGCGGTTCGTCGCGTTCTACCTGCTCAGCGGCCTGGCCGCGGCGCTCGCGCAGGTCATGGCCAATCCGGCGTCCGAAGTGCCGATGGTCGGCGCGTCGGGCGCGATCAGCGGCGTGATGGGCGCGTACCTCGTGCTGTTCCCGCGCGTGCGCGTGTTCACGGTCGTGCCGCTCGGGTTCTTCATCCAGACGATCGCGCTGCCGGCATGGGTGATGCTGATCTACTGGATGTTCCTGCAGGTCGCTGGGCGGCGTGACGAGCATCGGCGCCGAAAGGCGGCGGCGTGGCGTTCTGGGCGCACCTCGGCGGTTTCCTCGCCGGCGTCGTGCTCGTCAAGCTGTTCGAACGGCGCGATCGCGTCATGGCGCACACGCAGCCATCATTGGCAGCCGCGGCCGCACGAACCAGTGGGGCTGATCTGATGGCGCTCCTTCACGACCCTCGGTCCAGTCGTCGCTGCTCGCGCGCCTCGATCGCCTTCGCCCCGACAGCACGCCGCGATGGGGAACGATGTCCGTCGATCAGATGCTGTGGCACGTCAACCAGGGACTCGAGGCGACGGTCGGCCGGATCGAACCAGACAAGATGCGCATGCCGCTGCCTCCGGCGGCGCTCAAGTTCATGGTCCTGAATCTCCCATGGATGAAGGGCGCGCCAACGAATCCGCGGTTCGTCACGACTGCACGACACGACTTCGCGCGTGAGCTCGACCGTTGCCGGCAGCTCATCGACGAGGTTGCCGCGCATTCTCTCGAAGGCCTTGCCAGCAAACATCCCGTTCTCGGCCACATGTCCGGACGCGATCACAGTCGTCTGCAAGCGAAGCACCTCGACCATCACCTGCGACAGTTCGGCGTGTAAGACCCCGATCGCACCGAAGTCCTGTTGTATAAGAAGACAGGGCTCCGTACGCGTCACATGAAGACGAGATGAAGGGTCGAGCATGCGACGACGACTGTTCGCGATTGTCCTGACGGTCACGATCGGAAGCGCCACGCTGCTGGCAGACAGCTGGCCGCAGTGGCGTGGACCCTCACTCGACGGCGTCAGCACGGAAACGGGCTTGCCGCACCGGTGGAGCCCGACGGAGAACGTCGCATGGAAGCTCCCGCTTCCGGCGTTCAGCGGCTCGACGCCGATCATCTGGGACGATCTCGTCTTCCTGAACGTTGCGCTGCAACGCGCCGACGGGACAGATCGAGTTGTGGGCCGTGGATCGCAACAAGCAGGCCGTCATCTGGAAACGGCCGCTCTCCGGCGGCAACCGGATCGGCAACAAACAGAACATGTCGTCGCCCTCGCCCGTCACCGACGGCACGCTCGTCTGGGTGATGACGGGCACGGGCATCCTCAAGGCATTTGATTTCGCCGGCAAGGAACTCTGGACGCGCGACATCCAGAAGGACTACGGGCAGTTCGGCATCCAGTTCGGCTACGCCTCGTCGCCGCTGCTGTACCACGACGCGTTGTACGTGCAGGTGCTCCACGGCATGAACACGGACGACCCGTCGTACGTGCTCCGGATCGACAAGATGACGGGCCGCACGGTCTGGCGCGTCGAGCGGCCGACCGACGCCATCGTCGAATCGCCGGACTCGTACACGACGCCGGCGCTGCTCCGCTACGGCAACCGCGCAGAGATCGTGATCACCGGCGGCGACAACGTCACCGGGCCACGATCCGGACACGGGCAAGGAGCTCTGGCGCGCGCACGTGCTCAACCCGTCGAACCGCAGCAACTACCGCATCATCTCGTCGCCGGTCATCGCCGGCGGCCTGATCATCGCGCCGAGCCGCGTGAATCCGCTCGTGGCGCTTCGGCCTGGCGGCAGCGGCGACATCTCGCAAGTCGCACGTCGCCTGGACCTTCCACCGCGGCCCCGACGTGCCCAGCCCGGTCAGCGACGGAAAGATCCTGTATCTCGTGAGTGAGCAGGGCATCGTGTTCGCGCTCGATCTGAAAACCGGCACGCCCATCTACGGCCCCGAGCGCCTGCCGCCCGACTTCTACAGCGCGTCACCCGTGCTCGCCGAGGGCAAGATCTACGTGACCGGCGAAACCACCGGCGTGACCACGGTGTTTCGCGCCGGCCCGAAGTTCGAGATTCTGGCGTCCAACACCTTCGGCGATCCGTGCTCGCCCTACTGCCTGAGCTCGGTCGCCGTCTCGCAGGGCCAGTTGTTCATCAAGACGGACGCGAATATGTGGGTGGTGGGGACGAGGAAGAAGTGAGCCTGCGGTTCCGGGTTCATGGTTCCGGGTTTCGGGTTCTGGTTCAGGATTCAGTGTTCAGGGTTCGCTGATCGCGAGTTCTGCCACCTTCACATCGACTGAGGTCGCACAATTTGCAGGACGCCGCTTGCCGTGACGAACCCAGCAACGATCCGACATGGCCAACAAATTGCTCTACCCGCCGTGTGGGCGCGCACGTCACACCGAGTTGGATGCCTGGCAGCTTGCCGAGCGAGCTTAGAGACAGGACGAACCGGCTAGCGAAGACACCAGAGCTTCGCCCGGAACAGCTGGCTGCGGTCGCAGATTGATGCGGGCGACTGCAATCGGCATGCGCGAATATCGCCGAAGGCTTCGGCGCGTTACCAACCTCGTGACTTCGCGCGCTTTCTCCGAATCTCGCGAGGATCGCTCGCTGAAGTCCAGGAACACTTGGAGAACGCGCGGCAGGCCGGCCTTATCGGTGATTCTGAGCTTCGAGATCTCGTACGATCTCGCCAGCCGAGCGATCGGCGCGGTCACGCGCCTTGATTCGTTATCTGGAGCACGCGAAGGCACCCTGAACCATGAACCCTGGAACCAGAACCCGAAACCATGAACCCGAAACCATGAACCGCTTACTGCTTGATCGTCATCCCACTCAGTATCAGCACCCCCCGAATAATCACCCTCGGCCTCGTATCGCCCGGGATGACGGTCCGGCCCGCAAAGGAACTTCGCTGATCGTCGACGTTCGCGCCGACGGAGGTGACTTCGGACACGACCGTCCACCCTTCAGGGACGATGATGTCGTGGGCGCCGAGGAGCGCGAAGACTTCGATCACCGCTTCCCCGCCGGCTGGCGGGCCTGAGTGATGGAGATCGAGCGTGCAGTTCCCGAGGACGGTCGTCATCGACGCGCCAGGAAAGACGGGCTCCTGAACGACACGGGTGCTGCCCGCCAGGATCGAGGTCAGGTGCGAGGCCGACGAGCCGAGCGGTGCACGTGGCGTCGGCGTGCGTCTCGGGCCGTCGCATGGCGTCGATCCAGAGCTTCACGCCAAGACCGACGAGCGCCATCGGCCAGACGAGATCCCAGAAGTTCGACCTGGGAGCGGCCCGCGGTCCGCGCGAGCAGCCACGTGCCGATGAGCACCCAGAACCAGCTCCACACGCGGCCCGGTCCGTCGATCGCCCGGGCGACGCCGACGCCGCCAGCGACGACGAGCGCCGCAGGCCAGAAGCGCAGCACGGCACCGGTATCCGTGAGCCCAAACGACGCCAGCGTCAGCGCCGCACCGACGAGGGTGATCGCCACTCCGTAGACCAGCTGAAGCGACTGGCTCTCTGTGCCGTCGCTGGCGCAGTGCATCCGGCGCAACCGCTGTCGCGCAGCGGCCCGGCGCCCGTGGAGATGGTCGAGATCTGGTGATCGCATGGACGTGTCAGGAGCGGATGACAAGGCCGCCCATCATGATGAAGCCGCGAAGCACGAGCCGGGGCGGAGGTCCCGTCGTCGTGGTCACGGGGGGTTGGACGACTGCCGGTGCGGCGGGCGCCGGCGTGGACTCCTGGCGCCGGCGGCGAGACCGGGCATCGTCATCGTCGTTGTCGTCGTCCGACAAGGCCGATCCAGGACGGGTCCGCTCGTCCTTGACGCCACCCATGACGGGGACCGCGTCGAAGTTCACGTCCCAGCCGGCGGGAACGTAGACGATCGTTGAACCCATGACTGTGACGACGTCGACGACGGCCTCCTCGCCGGGAGGAATCGTGGTCTGACGCAGGTCGAGCCGCGACTCGCCCATCACGGTCGTGATCTCGGCGTGCCGGAACTGGTCGAGAGTGACGACGCGCCGGTTGCCGCTCATCACCGCGTGAACGCTGACGGTGCGGTCGCCGTCGGCCGCCGTCGCAGCCTGGCCGGTTCGCTCGGAGAGCCGCGACGCGAGCACGCCCAGAAAAATGAGCAGGATCACGAGTGGCGCCGACAGGATCGGCGGCGTCTTCTCACCCCGGCCGCCCCGCATCGCCTGATAGGCGATGCTCAGCCCGAACAGCGTGAGGAGCACGGGCCAGTACGGCAGCCACGCGAGCGCGCTGGTGACCTGGAGCTTGTCGAGCGTCAGCAGGACGCCGAGGAGCGTCACGCCGATGCCGACCACGAGATTTGGAGTGAATCCCGAGCGGGTCTCCGCTGGTCCCATCTCCCCCGGTCGAATCTCCTCGGACATGCTGTGCCTCCTGATCACGGCTTGTCAGCCGCGTCAGGACGACTATCTCGCGGGAGCCCGCCCACCGGAATGGCCTATCGGTGAGCGGCGGCGGAGCCCCGGTTAACGGACTCCTCGCCTTCCTTACTTCTGACTTCTGCCTTCTAACTTCTGACTTCCTACTTCAGCACCCCTGCGGCCCAGGCCGTCCCGCGACGGACGAGCTCCGCGGTCCCGGGAATGTTCAGCGCCTTCGCGTCGTGACCGAGTTGCGTCATGAACACACGGCCGTTGCCGTAGTTCACGGTCAGTGCCTGCGCGAAGTCGCCGTTGAGGTGGATGTTCGACCGCGCGACGGCCAGCGTGTTGGTCGGCCGGTACCCCATCTTGCTGTCCCAGTAGAGCTCGTCGTCGGCCTCGTAGTCCTTCATGCCCTTCGTGATCACACTCGTCTGATCGACGATGCGGACCATGAACGGCCCGCGCTTGTCGTGGCGGCTGACCTGCGACCGTCCGACGATGTTCGTCCATTCGTTCCAGTACGGGAACGCGTTGTTGGCCCAGTGAATGGTCACGAGGCCCTTCCCCGCTTCCAGGTACTTGAGGATGTTGGCCTGCATCGCCGCGTCGTTCGCGAACGGCTTCGCGTTGCGGAAGTCGAACACGGCGACGTCGTAGCCGAGAAACGCGTCGGTCCCGATGAAGTTCGGGTCGTTCTCGATTGTGACGCTGGAGAACGCCTTGCCTTCGTCGAGGATGGCCTTCAGCGCCACCGACGTTTCCTTCCAGACGTGGCCGTTGAACGAATTCTCGCCGGTGACGATGACGGCTTTCGGCTGCTGCCGGGCTGTCGCACCGACACCGAGGACGACGACCGCGATCATGGCAGCAACAAGTGCGCGACTCTTCATGATGTCTCTCCCTTGGCAAGAGCGTGGGGTCAGTCCCACTTCGTAAGCGGGGACAGACCCCTATATCTCGAGCCCTGGGCCGTGAGCCCTGAGCCTTCGTCAGATGTACGCAATACAGTCGATCTCGACGAGCCCGCCGTCGGGCATCATCACGCCGCCGATCGTCGTGCGGACCGGAAACTCCGGACCGAAACGCTGCCGATAGACGGCGTTCATGGCGTCGAAGTCCTTGATGTTGGCCAGGTAGACGTTCACCTTCAACACCTTCGTGAGCGAGGAGCCGGCCGTCTTGAGTGATTCCTCGACGTTATCAATCGTCCGAGTGACCTGCGCGGTGATGTCACCCTGGAATCCGACGCCGACGCCTTTGCCGGAAATGAAGACGATGTTGCCGTAGGCCAGTTCGGGGCTGTACGGCGGCGGAGGCGTTCCAGTGGGCGTCCTGAAGTAGCGACGCGTCAGCGGCGCATTGCCCTGCGCCTCCGCGGCCACCGGCGCGGCCATGACCAGCGACGGCAGCGCCGCGGCGGTCAGAAATTTTCTGCGCGTGTTCTTCGAGCCTGTTTGCTTCATCGTGATCCCCGAATCCGGCGGGTCTAGTGACCGGCCGCTCCTCTCAACGTCGTGCCTTCTGACTTTCTGCCTTCTGCCTTTAGCCGCTACTGCGCCCCGCCACGTCCGCCGCGACCCGCGCCGGCGCCACGCGCCGGTGTGTCGGTCTGGCCGGTGTATTCGAGAAACTCCTTCAGGAGCGCCGGATCCGTCGGACGGCCGTAGATCTCGCCCGACTTGTACTTGCCGAGATCGAACTTGTCCTTCACCCATTTGTCGCGAAGCCGCTGCGTCTTCGCCGACGCGACGATCTCTTCCGCGAGGTGCGGCGGAATGAACAGGATCCCGTCACGATCGCCGAGGACGATGTCGCCCGGCATCACCGTCACGTCCCCGATGCGTACCGGCACGTTCACGCCCGTGAGGAGCGCGCCCGTCAAGGCACCGGGATGCGTGCCGCGGTAGTACGCCGGCATGCCCGCCGCCGCGAGCCGCTGCAGGTAGAAGAGCGCGCCGTCCACCACCATGCCGGTCCCGGTCGTCTTCTGCACGTAGTACGCGAGCTTGTCGCCGACGAACGTGCCGCCCGCAATGCGTCCGTAGAGATCCACGACCGGCACGTCGTCCTTCTGGAGCATGTCGATCGCGGTCTGATTCCGGAGGCGGCCCGACCTTCTGCGCGTCGGCGTCCTTCTGCAGTCCTTCGGCCAGGTCGGGACGCGTCGGCATGAACTGCACGGTGAATGCGCGGCCGATCAGTCGCTTACTCGGGAACGAGCACCTTCCAGTCGGCCGAGGTACTGATTCGTGTAGCCCTTGCCGTTCAGAACGCCGTACGCCTCCTCGATCTCGAGGTTCATCTCGCGCATCGTGTTCAGGATGGCGTCAGCGACCTTGGGGCGGCCGTCGGGAAACCGCTCGCTGGGATACTGCGGCGTGTAGCGCGGCAGCGCGGTCGGCGTCACGCCGAACGTCTGACCCGCCAGCGTGACCGCGAGGCCGGAGGCCGCCACGAACGTCGCGACGAGCGAGACTCTCAGCACTGTGCGGTGTCTGCATGGTCTCCCTCGCGAATCAGGCCGGGCGGCCGCGGCGCTTGGCCGTCCAGGTTGCCGCGAGATATTCGCCGAGGTCGAGCGTGCCCGACATCGTGTCGCCAGCGGCTTTCCCGGTGAACCGATAGTTCAGCGAATCGCCGTGCCGCTCGGTGACGTTGCTGGCCAGCGTGACGCCATCGCCGGCGACCGTGCCTGAAATGTCGCGCGACTGGAAATTGCCCTGGTGATTGCCGGTCACCCGCGGGCCGTTCTGCAGCAACTGCAGCGTGTGCATCGTCTTGCTCGCGGCATAGGTGATCTCGACATCCCAGATGCCGGACAACTCGGCCGCCGGCGGCGCGGGCGCCGCCACCGGCTTGAGCGTGTGCTTCGCCGTCAGAATCTCGTACAGGCGGTTGGCGACGACGCGCTCGTCGCCCGGCGCCATCGTGGACGGCACCATCGACACGCCGGTGTCGCCGGCCTGTTGCTGCTGCCCTTGCTGGCCCCCACCGCCGCCTCCGCCACCGAGCAGGATGCGCGGCTCGGTCGTGTCGAGGATCTGCGAAAGGTCCTGGCCCGTCAGGCCCAGCTGTTTCGAGTTCCATCGGACCGAGACGTTCGGGCTGCGGTTGCTCCGGCCGCCCGGTTCGCTGCGGACGGTCGCCGTCACGCCCGGGATCTTCGACACGCGATCCGCGATGTGCTGGCAGCGCGCGACCCACTGCTTCCACTCCGCGTCGTGGTCGCGCTTCACCCAGCTCTCGATCGCCACGAGCATCGCGATCATTTCCTCGCGCCCGACCTTCATCGCGCGCGCGTAGCCGTGGTGTGGCGCGCTGTGCACCCAGGCCGCCTGAATCAGATCCTTACGGCCGAGCAGAACGCCGGCGCTCTGCGGTCCGCGAATGAACTTGCCGCCGCTGTACGCGACGAGCGTGGCGCCGCGCTGCAGGTGAATGTTCGGAATCGTCAGGATCTCGGCCGCGGCATCGACCAGCACCGGAACGTTGTGCTTCTTCGCGATCGTCGAGATCGCCTCGGTGCCCATCGGGCCGGACTCGTTGCGCGGGCCGGCGAAGATGTAAATCATCGCGGTCCGCGGACCGATCGCGAGCTCGAGCTCTTCCGGCGTCTCGACCTCGATGATCTTCACGCCCACGGCGCGGATCGCCGCGTCGTACACGTTGCGCGAGTGGCCAGGGATGATGACCTCATCCTTCTGGAAGCCCTCGAGATTCGGGATGCGGACGTGCAGATCGGGATTGCCGCCCGCGACGCAGGCGGCCGTCGCGTGCGACATCGCCGCCGCGCATCCGGAGCTGACCATGCCCCACTCGGCGCCGGTGAGCTGGGCGAGACGCTTGCCGACGGCGGCAATGACCTCGTCGAGCTGCGCGTGCTGCTGATTGGCCAGCGACTTCGCCGCCCGGACCTCAGGCAACTCGATATTGCCGCCGAGCACGGTCAACGTGCCGCGGCAGTTGATGAACGGCCGCACGCCGATGGCCTTGTAGACGTTCTGGCCGCGAATGGCCGCTTCCGCGGCGCTCATCGCGGCTGGCGCCGCGGCCTGCGGCGCGGCCGACGCCGCGTTCGGCAGGAGTGCACCGCCACCGACAAGACCTGCCCACCCCAGCAGTTGACGACGGCTGGGATTCAACGGCGCGCCCTTGGGCTCGCTCTCTCCTGACCTCGACATGTTGGCCTCCCGGACAGCGCAAAGGATAACCGGAGCCGGCGCAGCATGCTAGTATCCGACGCCTTCCAAAACGAAACCGGGTTTCTTCAGACTGCTGAGGAAACCCGGTTTCCTAGACGGAGAACGGAATGAAACGCATCCTCGTCATCGCCATGGTGCTGGCGCTGTCGCCGGCCGCGACCGCACAGACGTCCTACGAGCTCCTGCTCAAGGGCGGAACCGTCATCGACCCGCGAAACGGCCTCAACGCCGTCCGGGACGTGGCGATTACCGGCGGAAAAATCGCGGCCGTCGCCCAGAACATCCCGGCCACCCAGGCCAAGCAGACCGTGGACGTCACCGGCCTCTACGTGACCCCCGGCCTCGTCGACATCCATGTGCACGTCTACGGCGGCGAGAAACGCCAGACCTATGCGGGCGGCGACCTGAGCGTGTGGCCGGACGGCTGGGGGCCCCGCAGCTGCACGACGACGATGGCCGACGCGGGCAGCTCGGGCTGGCGGACGTTCGAGGACTTCAAGACGCGCGTCATCGACCGGTCCGCAGACCCGCGTCGTCGCCTTCCTCAACATCGTCGGCCTCGGCATGCGCGAGGGACAGCTCGAGCAGAGCATCGCCGACATGGAGGTCAAGCAGACCGCGGCGATGGCGATGAAGTACAAGGGCACGATCATCGGCATCAAGAGCGCCCACTTTGCCGGACCTGAGTGGACGCCCTACGAACGCGCCGAGGAAGTCGGCAAGATGGCCAACATCCCCGTCATGGTGGATTTCGGCAGCAACCAGAAGATGGGCCGGACGATCATGGAGCTCGTCACCAAGTATTTCCGGCCGGGCGACATCTTCACGCACATGTACGGCGGCGTGCGCGGCGAATACGACGAAGTCGCGAAGGGACCGAGCGCGGCGATGATCGAGGGCCGCAAGCGCGGCGTGAAGTTCGACGTCGGGCCACGGCGGCGGCAGCTTCAGATGGGTGGCGGCGATGCCGATGATCAAGGCCGGCTTCGTCCCGGATTCGATCTCGACCGACCTGCACACGAGCAGCATGAACGGCGGCATGAAAACGATGATCGAGACGATGAGCAAGTTCCTGGCCGCCGGCCAGTCGCTCGCGGACATCATCAAGTGGTCCACCGACAATCCCGCGCAAACAGATTCAGCTGCCGGAGCTCGGGCATCTTTCCGTGGGCGCCGGCGCGGACGTCGCGGTGTTTCGCCTCGAAAAAGGCAAGTTCGGGTACGTCGATCAGAACTCGACGGCCCTGCGCGTGGACGGCACCGAGCGGCTGAGCTGCGAGGTCACGCTCCGGAACGGGCAGGTGCTGTACGACCTGAACGGCACGACGAAGCCGGTCTATCAGCCTTAATCACCGTAGGGATGTAGACCTGCAGGACCTGTAGGTACGGAATGAAGAGCATGAAGAACACAATCCTTCTCACCGTGGCAGTGCTCGGGCTCGCGACGCTGGGCCTGTCCGGCATGCAGACGGCCCCGGCGGCGCAGGGCGATCCGCTCATCGCCGGCTTCAAGAGCACCTATCCAGCCTCCGTCTCCGACGCCGTGGAGATCGTCACCGGCAAAGTCGGGACGATGCGCCACGACATGAAGCTGATGAACGGCACGAACCTCGTTGGCCGTGCCGCGACCTCGCTCGTGCGCCCGGCGGCCGCGGCGCAGGCGACGGCCGCGCTCTCGACGAAGCACTCGGTCGAGATGATTGACGAGGCCAAACCTGGCGAAGTCGGCGTCATCGTGATGGAAGGGACGCTCGATATCGCCGCGATGGGTAACCTGATGGCGACGGCCGCGCTCGAGCGCGGGATGGCGGGCGTCGTGCTCGACGGCGCCATTCGCGACATGTGGGACATCCGCCGCATGGGCCTGACGGTCTACGCGCGGTCGAAGTCCCCGCGCACGGCTGTTGGGCACTACGCGACGGTCGCCAAGAACGTCCCGGTCGAGTGCGCCGGCGTCACCGTCCGCCCCGGCGACATCATCGTCGCCGACGAAGACGGCGTGGTCGTCGTGCCGCAGGAACACGCGGCGGCCGTCCTGAAGGCGGCGCAGGAGATCGACGACCGCGAACGCGGTATGTACCCGTTCATCCGGCAGTACAAGTCGCTTCAGGAGGCGATCGCGAAGTTCAATCGGATCTGAGTGGCTGAGGGCGGTTCCGGGTTCATGGTTTCTGGTTTCGGGTTCTGGTTCAGGGTTCCACGTTCAGTGTTCTGCACCAGGAACCGAGAACCCTGAACCAGAACCCGAACCAGGAACCAGTAACCAGGAACCGCGTGCTTGTGTCAGAATGCCGTCCTCGCAACATCCAAGGGGGGAAAGACGCATATGAGAGCAATTGCATGCCTTCTGGCCGCAGGACTGGTGTTCGCGCTCGGCCCCGCGGCGGTCACAACCGATGCTCAGGGCAGCTCCGCCGGCTGGGTTCGTCTCGATCTTCAATGGCAAGGACCTGACGGGATGGAAGATTCCTGAAGGTGACGGGGGCCACTGGAAGGTCGTCAACGGCGCCATCGACTACGACGCCAGCAGCGAGGCGAAAGACAAGAATCTGTGGACGGTGAAGTCCTACAAGAACTTCGAGCTGATGGTCGACTGGCGCATCAAGGAGACGCCGTACATCAGCAAGAACATGAAGATCGTCATGCCGGACGGCACGAACAAGAAGGACGAGCAGGGACGCGAGATCAACCTCGTCGCGCCTGACTCCGACTCGGGCATCATTCCGCGCGGCTTCGGCAAGGCGCAGTTCAACATCTGGAACTGGCCGGTCGGCTCGGGCGAGATGTACGGCTACCGCACGGCCAAGGAGTCGACGCCTGAACAGCGCCGCAACGCGACGCCGCAGGATGAACGCCGACAAGAACATCGGCGAGTGGAACACGTTCCACGTCACCGTGCAGGGCAACGCTGTCATGCTCGTCCACAACGGCCAGAACGTGATCCCGAAGTGGTCACTGCCCGACCTGCCGGCGGAGGGCCCGATCGGCCTCCAGCACCACGGCGGCCCGAAGGGCCCGGACGGCAATTACACCGGCATCCCGGCGCTGCTGCAGTACCGCAACATCTACATCAAGGAACTGCCGTAGCTCAGAAATGGCCGGGTGACTTTTACGTTTTGTGTAAAAGTCACCCGGCCACTTTTCTTACCGCCAGAGCGCTGACGCGTCGCGCCTGAAGCTGAACTCCCTCGGGTTCGCGCAGGTCCTCGCGCTGCTCGGTCCAGACGGCGTAGAGCGTCGAACCGGCCCTGAACTCCCACCTGAACACGGCATTCACGCGCAGCGAGCGGGTGGCGTAGAATGCCCCGCAACTTCAGGTACGACAGGTACGAACGGTACGACAGGTCCCAGGAACGAACTCACGCTCGCCATCTCTTAGGAGACGATCTATGAAGTCGATTCCTCGACGCAGCCTGCTGCAGTTCATTGGCAGCGCCGGCTTGATGGGTCTCGTCACGAAGCGAGAAGCCGCGGCCGAAGAGGCCGTCGCTCAAGCCACGCGGGCCACGCCTACCCCGAAGATCAAGGACATCAGCGTCATCGAGACGGCGCCGGGCGGCGTCCGGCTGACGGTGGTCAAGATCACGACCGACCAGGCCGGGCCTCTACGGCTACGGCTGCGCGACGTTCACGCAGCGCGCGGACCTCGTCAAGCCCGCGGTCGAGCGATATCTGAAGCCGCTCCTGCTCGGCAAGACCACGGACCGCATCGAGGACATCTGGCAGACGGCATACAACAGCTCGTACTGGCGGAACGGTCCGGCGTGCTGAACAACGCGATCAGCGGCGTCGACCAGGCGCTCTGGGACATCAAGGGCCGCCAGGCCGGCATGCCGGTCTACCAGCTGCTCGGCGGCAAGTGCCGCGAAGCCGCGGACTGCTACGGCCACGCGTCGCGGCAACGAGATTCCCGCAGGTCATCGACGAGCGCGAAGAACTACATGGCGCAGGGCTTCCGCCACGTGCGCGTCCAGGTCGGCGTGCCCGGCATGGCCGGCTACGGCGCCGGCGCAGGGCGGCGTCGCGCCGATGCAGGGACTGCTTCCCGGCCCGGTCTTCGAGCCGGCGGCCTACTACCGCCGCGCGATGAAGCTCTTCGAGGCGTGCCGCAAGCGAGCTCGGCGAAGAGGTCGAGCTGCTGCACGACGTCCACGAGCGCGTCACGCCCAACCAGGGCGTGCAGTTCTGCAAGGACGCCGAGAAGTTCAAGCTGTTCTTCGTCGAGGATCCGGTGTCGCCGGAGGACATCGCGTACTTCCGCCAGATTCGCCAGCAGTGCTCGACGCCGATCGCGATGGGCGAGCTGTTCAACAGCCCGCACGAGTGGACGGCCGCTGATCGCCGAGCGGCTGATCGACTACATCCGCATCCACGTCTCGCAGGCCGGCGGCCTCACGCCGTGCCGGAAGATCGCGGCGTTCGCCGAGCAGTTCGGCGTGAAGACCGCGTGGCACGGCCCCGGCGACGTCTCGCCCATCGGCCACATGGCGAACGTCACGCTCGACGTCGCCTGCTACAACTTCGGCGTCCAGGAGTACTCGCCGTTCAACGCAGAACCACGCAGGAGATCTTCAAGGGCTGCCCGGTGATGAAGAACGGCTACCTCTACGCGAACGAAGCACCGGGCTGGGGCATCGAGGTCGACGAGAAGCTCGCCGCCAACTTCCCGTTCGGCAAGCGAGAACGGCGAACGCGGCCAGCTCAACGGCGGCTGGGGCGAAGTGCGCAAGCGCGACGGGACGGTCATCAAGCAATAGGCTGGGTCTGTCCTCGCTCACGAAGTGGGACTGACCCCGAGGCTCAGGGCTCAAGGCTTAGGGCTTAGGACTTAGGGCCTGATTCGGAGCAGGCGCTTGGGTTGACGGCGGATCGCCGCCGACTCGGACTGACGCGAAAGCGTCCGGTCGAAACCGCGCCGCAGGGAGCGCAGGATTGCGCGCGTCATCTCCGCCCTAGCGGAGTGACGCGCCACGCGCCAGTTCGCAATCCGCGCGGACGAAGGCGGCGGTTTCTCGCGTCACGTCCGCGGAGGCGACGAGCCGACGTCAATCCGAGTGCCTGCCTCGCCTCAGGGCTCCACCGTCCGCGTCACGCTCGCCACGACGGTCGACGATTCGCTCGCCATGCCGTTGTAGTAGCCGACGAAGCGCTTGGGCTCCGCGGCATCGTAGGCCGCGAGGTTCTGCGCCCACCGGTATGCGATCGGCTGATAGCGCAGTTCCACGTCGACGGTGACTGCCCCCGCGCCGCTCGACCGGCACGCGATACCGGACGCGATCGCCGCCGCCGCTGAAGTCGTCATCGGCTGCGGCAGCGCCCATCGACGGCGATCTCGGACGGAGCGGTGCGCTTGTCGAACCCGCGCGGCAGCAAGCGATTGTCCTTGAGGTAGCCGCGTCGCCTGAAGCAGACCGGTCGTCGGCATGCCCGCCGGCGTGCCCATGATCGACTCGTAGATCTGGACCTCGTCGGTGCGGGTGATCTCGGCGTAATGCGGCTCGAACGTCGCCTCGTCTGCATCGCTGGCGTTGCCGTCGATCGCGCCGTTCTCACGCAGGCGGCCGGATTCGAAGAGCACGCGCCCTCCCGCGTCACGCGCCGTCACGTGCAGCCACGCGCGGCGGGAGGGATATCCGGTCGGCAGTTTGTGGCCGGTCAGATTCGTGACCACGACATCCAACGCCAGCGTGCCGCCGGACAACGTCGCGCGTTCGACCGCCACGGTCGCCGTGTCTCGCTCGAGTTGTCGAACGGTCGCATCCGCCGTCGCCTCGAGCTCCGCCGACAGCGCCGCGATGCCGAGCTCGGCTCGATGGCGATTCATCAGCCGGAGCATGAACGCATTGCCGCCGATGAATGCGTGCCGGCCCATCCGCTCGCGGTCGTGCCCCAGGACCGACGAGACGCGGACCGGCCCGGCAACCTCCGGCATGTGGCACGACTGACAGCTGCGACCTTCAGTCGGCGAACGCGCTGTGGCGCCACTCCTGGTAGTTCATCTGCTCGGGCAGCGAGCCGATGACGCGGCCGTCAGGGCCGAGCGCTTCGGTGATGAGCGTGTGGCAGCTGGCACAGAACTCCGACTGCCGGATGTGATCGCCTTGCGCCTGTTCGAAGCCGGTCACGGAGTGCATGATGCGGCGGCGTCCCGCATCGGGCGCGAACGGACCGAACGCCGGACGCGCGCCGCTCGGCAGCGCCGCGCGCAAGCGCGAAATTGCCGTTGAATCGCTCGCGCGTGCCGAGTCCGTCCGGGGCGATCTGATGGCAGACCGTGCACGTCACGCCGTCGGCCGCGAGATCGTCAAGCGCCGTGGGCCGCGTGCGACAGCGCGCCGGACAGGTGCGCGAACACCGAGCCGCTGCACGCCCGCCGCACGCGCGGCGGCCCGTGCCGCGGGGAGATGGCACGCCGCGCATTCGTCCTCGATGGCCGCGGCGGCGCTCGAGGTGGTCCATCACCTCGCGCCGCACGCTCGCGTGAAAATACGGGTCACGCGCCGAGTTGGCCATCATCGTCCCGCGCCAGCTCGTGCCGATCGAGACGTCTTGCACCGCCTGGCGACGTGAGCCGGTTGTGGCACGCCTGACATTCGTCCGAGAGGCGCGAACAACGAGGGGTCGGGCGCGCCCATCGGACTGAGCGGGTGGCTGGCGCCAGGCGTCTGCGGCGCGTCCGCGCCGATGCCACCAACGTGAACGTGCCCCAGAACACGGCCGACGCGACGGACAAGGGCCTGAGTGTCATCATTTCCAGAAATCGAAGAACCCGCCGTCGTACCAGTCCCAGAGCAGATACACGAGACCCTGGGTCGGCCGCTCCGCGCGCTCGGTGAGCGGCACGCGCACGCCGCCAGCCACCATCACGTGCTGCAGCTTCGATAGCGTGACCTGCACCTGCGGAACGACGTCCCACTCGGACGCGCCGCCCTCCGGCCGCGCCCACAGCAGCTCGACCTGCGGCGTCCACGCCCGACCGAAGCCGCGGTCCTGGGCGAACGTCGTCCCGATCGCCGTGCGCAGAAACACTTCCTTGCTGCCGCGCGCGGAGTCGGTCGGCAACTCGACTCCGCCGTGCATCTGCAGGAAGCTGTTTCGCGGCAGCATCTGTCCCCACATGGCGAACGGCTCGAAGACGGCGTAGCCGTTGCCGAGTCCACGCGACTCGCTGCCGGTCGGCAGCGCGACCTCCATGCCGGCCGACGCGATGCGGCCGGTCCCGACTGCTCGCGTACACGCGTGCTTGAACGCGACGGCAATGTCGCCGAGGCCATGCTGCGGTCTCGACCGTCCGCGGTCGACGAAATCAATCGGCGCCACGATCTCGACCTGGTTCCGCGCGCCGATGCGCCGCTCGTAGATCGAAGTCGTTCCCGACGGCCGTGCCGTCGCGTCGCGAGAACGACGTCGTCCAGACCGTCTCGTTTTCGGGAAACGCCTTCTCGGTGAAGAACGCCCGCGGAAGATTCAGGTCGCCGCGCGGCCAGCGCGGCTCCGCGCAGAACGTCCGCAGATGGCCGACGACGAGCGCGATCTCGTCGGCCGAGAGCGCGTCGCCGAACGCCGGCATGTGGCGGTCGAGCGCGCGAACCGGGCCGCCTTGATGCACGACGGCCTGCCAGTCCGGATCCGGCTCGGCCGTCGCGAACGCGCAGTCGCTGAAATCGGGCGGATCGACGTTGCCCAGCCGCTCAGGGGGCCCGCCCGTTCCGTCTTCGCCGTGGCAGGTCAGGCACGCATCTCGATAAATCGCCTCGCCCGTCCGCGCCTGAGCGCCGACGTCGACCGACAGCGCAGACACGATGAGCGCGACGAGCGCGGCGTGAACGGAAACTCTCATCCGCGCGCGCAGTATATCGGCTGAGACGCGCCGGAACATGCGGTCCATGCTATTGAGATCAGTCACATGACTGATGAGACTGATCACAGTTGGGTTGATGTATCCTCACCTCATCAAGCTCATCAGGTGAGGATCCATGAAGCCGACGCGAACGTCCATTACCCGTCGTGAGTTCGTCGGTGGCGCGTTGACCGCGGCCGGCGTCGTGGCTGGCGCACCGGCGATCCTCCGCGGCCAGAACCTCAACAACAAGCTGAACCTCGCCATCATCGGCGCGGGCGGCCGCGGCGCGGCCAACCTCAAGGGCGTGGCCTCCGAGAACATCGTCGCCCTCTGCGACGTGAGCCGGACGGCGCTCGATGCCGCCAAGGCCGCGCATCCGAACGCTCGCACGTTCACCGACTTCCGCAAGGTGTTCGACCAGCCCTCCGACTTCGACGCCGTCGTCGTCAGCACCTGCGAGCACACCCACGCCTTCGCCACGATGCTGGCGCTCAACGCACGAACAAGCACGTCTATTGCGAGAAGCCGCTCGACCCACAACATCTGGGAGGCGCGGCTCATCCGCGAGGCGGCGGCGCGAAGCCGAAGGTCGCGACGCAGATGGGCATCCAGATCCACGCCACCGACAACTATCGCCGCGTGGTCGAGCTCGTCCAGGGCGGCGCGATCGGCCCGGTGCGCGAGGCGCACGTCTGGGTGTCGCGCGCCTGGGGCCTGCAGAGCGAGGAAGCGGCCGACGCGGAACAAGGACATCGTGTTCGTGACCGACCGGCCGACGGAAGCGGCGGAAGTGCCGCCGGACCTCGACTGGGACCTGTGGCTCGGGCCGGCGCCCGAGCGGCCGTTCCACCCCGTCTACGTCCCCGGGCCGAAGTGGTATCGCTGGTGGGATTTCGGCAGCGGCACCATGAGCGACCTCGGCAGCCACTGGAACGACCTGCCGTTCTGGGCGCTCAGACTCAAGGCGCCGCTGACGATCGAGGCCACGGGCGGACCCGGCACGCCGGAGATCGCGCCGCGACGATGACGGCGACGTACACCTATGCGGCGCGCGATGCGATGCCGCCCGTGACGCTCACCTTGCACCAGGGCGAAAGCCGTCCGGAGACCTGGCGCGACGGCCGCATCCCGCAATGGGGCAACGGCTGCCTGTTCATCGGCGACAAGGGCATGCTGCTGTCCGACTACAGCAAGCACGTGCTGCTGCCCGAGAAGGACTTCGCCGACTTCGTCCGCCCGGCCGAAACGATCGCGAAGTCGCCAGGCCATTACGCCGAATGGATCACCGCCGCGAAGACCGGCAAGCCCGACGACCTGCGACTTTCAGTATTCGGGCTGGCTCACCGAAGCCAACCACCTGGGCAACGTCGCCTGCGGACCGGCAAGAAGCTGGAGTGGAACGCCGCGGCGATGAAGGCGACGAACGCGCCGGAAGCCGACCAGTTCCTGCGACGGGAATATCGGAAGGGCTGGGACAGGATCCTGAAGAGCTAGTCGCATGCTGATCGATCCGATTGAGATCATTGATGATTCGCGAATGGATCGAGATCTACATCCCAATGATCGTCCAGATCGCAACCGGCGCGGTCACGCGCCTTTGATGATCAGATCAATCCGCCGATTGTGCTCTTCCATCGTGATGTTCGTCCCGCCTTCGATCGTGAGCCAGCCGTTGTAGCCAATCTCATCGAGCGCCGCGCGGACGATGGGCCAGCGGACGTTGCCGTCGCGGATGTTCACGAAGCTGCCCTGCCCGTCCGCGTCGGCGGGATTCAACCTGAAGTCCTTCACGTGAACCTTTCGCAGCAGGCTGCCGAGCGTCAGAATCCACTCCTCGGGCGGGCCGTACTTCACGTGATTGCCGATGTCGAAGTACGCCTGCACCCACTGGCTCTGGAACGACGCGACGAAGTGACGGAAGTGCGCCGGCTTCACCCAGAGGTGGTTCCACACGTTCTCGAGCGCGAGCACGACGCCGGTCTTCTCCGCCAGCGGAATCAGCCGCTTGACCATCACCGTTGATGTGTCGATGGCGTGGTTCTGCGCCTTGATGTAGTCGGCGTAGCGTGCGTTGTCGCCCTGGACGACGCGCGTGAGATGGCCGGTCTTCTGGTCGAACTCGATCTGGAACTCCCACGGCCGCGGCATCAGGATGCCGTCCTTCTGTCCGAACCCGCCGGCCGTCATCGCCGAGATGCGGCACGGGACCGCGAGCACGGCGTCCGCGCCCTGCACCTGCGCGGACCGAAGCGCGTCTTCGGTGAGCGCGAAGCTCTGATCGACTTCGCTCTGGTTCGCGCTGTTGAACGCCGCCCACCCACGCAGGACCGAGTGAATACGCAGCCCGAGACTGTCGGCCACCTTGCGAACTTTTTCAGCCTCGGCCAGCGGCAGTACGCCCGATTCGAATCCTTCGAAGCCGGCCTCCTTGATGGCCCGCAGGTTCTCCTCGGTGGGCTTCTGCTGAATCAGCGCTTTGTGGAGTGTCGTGCGGAATGTCGGCGCCGCCGGCGGCGCCACCTGCGTGCTGCCCGCCTGCCCGTGAACGGCCGTCGCTCCAGCGGCCGCCGCAGACGAGGCGATGAACTGCCGACGAGTCATGGGCGTCATGGCGTCGCTCCCCGGCCCGCTCCGGCGCCACGGCCGCGACCCAGGGGAATCTGGTTCTCGACCGGCTCGACCGTCTTCTGATGCGCCGCGAGCATGGCCGTCAACTCACGGACGATCTCGGGGCGCTTGTCGGCGAGGTTGAATTTCTCGGACGGGTCTTCGTCGAGGTTGTAGAGCTCCCACGTTGGATTCGCGGGCGCCGGAATCGCGGCCGCGCCGCTCGCGCCGCTCCCGGCGGCGACTGCCAGATGCAGCTTGAACGCGCGATGCCTCACACCCGTGAGCGTGACGCCGTTGTAGTAGAAGACCGTCTCGCGTGGGCTGCGGGCGCCTTTCGTCAGGCGTCGCCGACAGATCCTGCCCGTCGATCGTCCGGCCACCGGGCATGGCCGGCATTGGCCAGCGTCGCGAACGTTGGGAGCAGATCGAGCTCCGACCCAATGCCCATCGTGACGCCCGGCTGCACGGCACCGGGCTGCCAGAAGATCGCCGGGCACGCGCATGCCGCCTTCCCAGGTGCTGCCCTTCGCGCCACGGAGCAGACCCGCGGACCCGCCCTGCTCGAGGTACGGCATCCATGGTCCGTTGTCGCTCAGGAACACCACGAGCGTCTGCCGGTCGAGTTTCAGTTCCCGGAGCGTGTCCAGAATCCTTCCGACGTTGTGGTCGATCTCTTCGATCACGTCGCCGTAGATGCCGCGCGCGCTGTGCCCTTCGAACTCCCGCGACCTGAACAGCGGCACGTGCGGCAGGTTGTGCGCCAGATACAGGAAGAAAGGCTGCGCCTGCTGCTGCCGGATGAACGCGACCGCCTCGTCCGTGTAACGCCGCGTGATGGTGGTTTGATCCGCCGGCCGCTCCACGACCTTGCCGTCGCGCATCAGCGGCACGTTGTAATCCGTGATCTTCGGCTCCATCGTCCGCCGGAACACGTCGGCCGCCGGAATGGCGGTGTCGCGCTCCATGTCATTGGAGTACGGGATGCCGAAATACCGATCGAATCCCTGACTGGTGGGCAGGTACTGCGGCAGGTGGCCGAGGTGCCACTTGCCGACGGCCAGCGTTGCATATCCGCGCGACTTCAGAACCTCGGCGATCGTCACCTCACTCGGCTGAAGACCGCCGGTCGAGTCCGGGAACAACACACCGGCGGCGAGCCCGGTTCGAATGGCATACCGGCCGGTCATCAACTGCGCACGCGACGGCGTGCAGACAGGCGCGGCGTAGAAGTTCGTCCAGCGCTGTCCCTCGACGGCCATGCGATCCAGGTTGGGCGTCCGGATCGTCGGATGACCGTAGCTCCCGAGGTCGCCGTATCCCTGGTCGTCCGTGAAGATGATGACGAAGTTGCGGGGCGTTCCACTCTGCGCGGCAGGTGCCGCGCCGCGCTGGGCGGACGCTGCTGACGTGAAGAGAACTACCAGGACGAACGACGTGAGCAGTCGTTGAACCATGGCTGATCTCCTTACTCCTTGTACTCCTTCGCGCTGTCGGCGAGCGTCATCAGGACCTTGCGATCAGGAACGCGCGCCTTCAGGGCGGCGATCTCATCCATCCCGCTCGTGAGCGGCAACGCGATTTGGCCGCCTTCGACCACCGAACGGTACATGCCGGACATGATCTGGAGCCCGTGGTACGCGTGGTCGAACGCGCACGGATGCGGCCGCCGGTCGTCGTCGAGCCAGTCGGCCATTTCCTGAACGTAGACCGGCATGTCGTGGTCGTAGTCCATGTTGCCGGGCCCGGACGACGACCCCGTCCTTCGTCACCGAGCGCCAGCCGCCTCCGGTCTGGACTTCCGCGTAACCGCGCCGACCCATCGCGCCGATCCGGCACTTGCGCCACCAGGCGGAGGCCTCGGGCACGTCCGGCGCACCAGCGCCACAGTCGTAGACGCCGCGCACGCCGTTCGCGTAGTGCACGACGCCGGCGACGTAGTCGGGCGACGTATGCAGGTCGGCGAGCTTGCCGCGGCCTGCGGCCTGCGCCATCACCCACTCCGCCGGCGCGTAGTCGTTGAACCAGCTCGTGTAGTCCACGAGGTGGCTCAGCATGTGCGCCGCCCAGCCGGTCGCCGTGCCGTACACCGTGTGCACCTGGCCAATCGCGCCGCTCGCGATGATCGACTTCACCTTCTTGTAGTGCTCGCCGTACCGGTGCTGATGGCTCACCACCGCCTTCGTCCCGGCGGCGTCGAGGGCCTGCTTCATCGCCATGCCCTCGGCGCTCGACATCGCGACGGGCTTCTCGAACGCGATGAGCTTCGCGCCAGATTCAATCCCGAGCGTGATGAACGGCAGCCGCAGGTTCGGCAATGTGCAGAAGCAGAACAGGTCCGGCTTCAGCTCGAGCGTCAGCGATTCGGCCTTCGTGCTGGCCCGCACGCCGCCGAGCTTCGCCGACGCGTCGTTGAGGCGCTTCCGCGTCGTCCAGACGCTTCTGATCGATGTCGCAGATTCCAACCAGCTCGAACCGCGAGTTGGCGGCAAACGCGGCGGCATGGTGCATGCCGCGCTTGCCCATGCCGACGACGACGACCCGGTAGGTCTTCGGCTCCATCATCGGGGCGCTGCCTTGTCCCACTCGAGAACCTTGGCGGCGACGTAGTCGACCTCCTCGGCCTTCAGCTCCGGATACATCGGCAGACTGACGCAGGTCGCCGCGTTGTGCTCGGCGTTCGCGACGCTCCCGACAATGCGCGCGCCCTTACCCCACGGATAGCCTTCCTGCTTGTGGATGGCAATCGAGTAGTGAGTTTTCGCGTCCACTCCGGCTTTCACGAGGAAGTCCACGAGCTGATCGCGGTGCGCCGGGTTCTTCGTTTCGATGGCGTACAAGTGGAACACGTGCCGGTAGCCGGGCCGGGCGTACGGCAGCGTGACATGCGACACGCCCTGCAAGGCTGCGGTGTAGCGCGCCGCCCAGTGGATGCGCTGATCGTTCCACTGATGGATGTGCTTGAGCTTGGCGCTGAGCACGCCCGCGTGCAGGTCGTCGAGACGGCTGTTGAATCCGTAGCTGTGCACGTTGCGCTTGTTGGATCCGTGGTTGCGCAACTTGCGGACTTTCGCGTCCATGTCCGCGTTGTTCGTGAGCAGCGCGCCGCCATCGCCGAACGTGCCGAGGTTCTTCTGGATGATGAAGCTCGTCGTCGACGCGTCGCTCAGCTCGCCGATCTTGAACGTGTCTCCGGCCGCGTCAATCCCCTGCGCGTTGTCCTCGATGACCTTCAACCCGTGGGCGTCCGCGATCTTCTTGATGGCCGGCATGTCGGCGCACTGCCCGTAGAGGTGCACCGGGATGATGGCCTTCGTCTTCGGCGTGATCGCGGCCTCGATCTTCGCCGGGTCGATGCACTTGGTCTTCGGATCGCAGTCCACGAACACGGCGGTGGCGCCGGCAATCCAGATCGCCTCGGCAGTGGCGAAGAACGTATTCGGGTGCGTGATGACCTCGTCGCCCGCCCCGATACCCAAAGCCATCAGCGCCAGCCAGATCGCGTCCGTCCCGTTGCCGAGGCCGATGGCGTAGGTCGACCCGTGAAAATCGGCCAGCTCCTTCTCGAACTGCTTGAGCATCGGCCCCTGGACGTACTCGCTGCTCTCGATGACCCGCTTGATGTTGGCGTCGATCTCGCCCTGGATGTTCCTGTACTGCCGTACGTGCCCGTAGAAACTCACCTGCATCATCTGAACGCTCCTGAATTTGGGAGTCTTTATATCAGAAGTACAAGGTCGGGGGTTCTTTGGACTTACGAAACAGCGTCCCGAACTTCGATTCACCCGACGTCACTTCTCGAGCGCCCGGCGGTACACCCACCACGAGACGCCGCCAATCATCATCAGCGGCAGGGCCGACATCACGACCGACATGGCGAGATACGCCCATCCGTTCTCGCCAGTGCCCATGAGACCGCAGACGGCGCAGGCCAGCATTAGAAGTAGACCCTCGCGTAGATGATGGGCCACAGCAGGACCACGAAATACCAGAACGTCTCGGTCCCAAACAGGAACCCGTCGGTGAGCGTCCCAATCCGCAATCGCCACCAGGCCATGCCGAGCGCGACAATCGCCACGACCGCGTGGAGGGCGTGCGCGCCCACGATGAGATAGAAAAACGCGCCAAGGCCGCCTGACTGCATCGTCAGGCCCTGGCTCAGCAACGCCACCCATTCGCGCCCTTGAAGCACGACGAAGATCGCGCCCAGCACGCAGGCCGCCATCATCAGGCGTTCGGCGCCGCCCCGCTGCTGCTTGATCCGGCGGTGCGCCAGAAACACGCACACACCGCTCACGAGCAGCGCCGCGGTGTTCGACAGCGTGCTCGCGACCGGCAGAAGCGGCGCGGTCGGCGTCGTCCAGCGGCCCGCTTCAGCGCCCGCCTGCGCGATCGTGAACGCGCTGATGAGCCCGGCAAAGAACATGACCTCGGCGCCGATGAACAGCAGCATGCCGAGCACGCTGCTCGGCACGACGTCCCGCCGCACGGTCGCCGTCATGGTCGCCTGCGACACCTCAGTGCCCCGCCTCTGGGTGCACGGGCGGCTCCACGTACGTCTTGTGCCACTGGGCGCCGCCGTCTGTCATGACGTCGGGCGAGACCCCGCCGAAGAACACCACCATGAAGGCCAGCATCACGACCAGGATGTAGATGACCCAGCGCTTCTCGATGTTCAGGTGCATGAAGTGCTTGGCCACGAGGTACGCCTTCACGAGCGCGATCCCGAACGCGGTGACCAGCGTCACCACGCGAATGCCGAACATCGGGCCGACGACGCTGACGACGAGCAGGACGCAGAGCATCGCCCAGATCTTCACGTAGTCGATCGTCGTGATGTCCCGCGTGCGCGTGAGCCGCGTGTTCAGCCATGTCGGTTACTTCGCGATGTAGAGCAGCGGGAAACAGGAAGATCCAGACGATGTCGACGAAGTGCCAGTAGATGCCGATGTTCTCGACGCGCTGCAGCTCTCGTTCTGCGTCGCCGTCGGCGCGACGATGAGCATGATGATCATGCCGGCGATGACGTGCAGCGCGTGGAGCCCGGCGGCCGTGTAGTAGAACGACCAGAACAGGTTCGACGTGATCGTGAAGCCCGCCTGGATCTCGTGCGTCCACTCGAACGCTTTCACGACGAGGAACACGCCGCCGCCGGCGACGGTGAGGAGCAGCAGGTTCGCCGCCGGCGGCCGTCGCCGCGCTCGGCCGCCTGGTGCGCCAGCACCGCCGACAGGCTCGAGGTCAGCAGCACGAAGTGTTGAAGGCGCCGGCCCACATGTTCGTGTGGACCGCCTGGTCGGCCCACGCGGGGTGCCCGAGGCGGTGCATGATGTACGCGCCGAGCAGGCCGCCGAAGATCACGATTTCCGAGGCGAGCACCCACCAGACGGCCAGCCGGCCGGTGGGGATGCCCATCACGCGGCGCGTTGCGATCGGTGTGAAGACATCGCGATCCTCGTACGGCTGGGGCTGCCTCGTGGCTTGGGCCCACGATCGCACGCTTCGAATCGAAGTCGACGTCGACTCGTCGAACTCCGGGCCTCGCGTCGTGCAGGTGCTGCGGCCAGTAGTCGTCGTCGCGGCCCGGCACGCTGTACTCGTACGGGCCGCGGTAGACCGTCGGGCAGCTCCGGCAAAGTTGCCGTGCGGCGGCGGCGACGGCGCCGGCCACTCGAGCGTGTTCGCCTTCCACGGGTTCGCCTCCGCCTTCGGCCCCTGGAACAGGCTGTAGATGAAGTTGAAGAGGAACACGAACTGGAACGCGATCATCACGAGCAGCGCCATCGTCGCCAGCATCGCGCAGGTCCTGCAGGCTCGGCGTCGCAGCTCGGGGAAGTGCGCGTAGTCGTAGATGCGGCGGTGATCGCCCGCCGACGCCGGTGATGAACAGCGGGATGAAGATGAAGTTGAACGGGATGATCGTGCCCCAGAAGTGAATCTTGCCCGAGCGTCTCGTTCATCATCCGGCCGAACATCTTCGGGAACCAGTACGTGATGCCCGCGAAGACGGCGATGAACGCGATCGGGAAGAACGTGTAGTGGAAGTGCGCGAGCACGAAGTACGTGTCGTGGAAGTAGATGTCGGCGCCGGTCGCGCCGAGGAAGATGCCGGTCACGCCGCCGATCAGGAACTCGGCGATGAACGCCAGCGCCCACAGCATCGGCGTGGTCAGGCGGATCGAGCCGCCGTAGAGCGTCGCGATGTAGACGAACATCATCTCGGCGATCGGGATCGAGATGAGCAGCGTCGTGACGCGTGAAGATGTTCGCCATGCGCGGGTCGATGCCGGCGATGAACTGGTGGTGCGCCCAGACGAAGAAGCTGAGCACGCCGGTGCGAACGCCGTGTAGAGCACGGTCTTGTAGGCGAACAGCTTCTTGCGCGCGAAGACCGTGATGATCTCGGCGACGATGCCCATCGCCGGCAGCAGCACGACGTAGACCTCGGGGTGGCCGAAGAACCAGAACAGGTGCTGCCAGAGGATCGGGTCGCCGCCGCGGGCCGGGTCGAAGAAGCCGGTGCCGAGGTTCTGGTCGAACAGCAGCATCACCGCGCCGGCGATCAGCGGGCCGACCGAGGCCATGAACAGGATGCTCGCGATCACGATCATCCAGACCACGATCGGCACGTCGAACATCTTCATGCCCGGCGCGCGCGAGTTCATCGCGGTGGTGATGAAGTTGATGCCGCCGAGCAGGAACGCGACGAACTCGAGCGCGACCGCGACCACCCACAGCGTCGCGCCCGCACGGCGTCATGTTGTAGTTGCCGTTGGCCGAGAGCGGCGGGTACGCCGTCCAGGCGCCGCCGAAGGCGCCGCCCGGCACGAAGAACGACGCGATCAGCACGATCGCGCTGAGCAGGAAGATCTGGTACGAGAGCCGGTTGATGCGCGGGAACACCATGTCGTCGCAGCCGATCATCAGCGGGATCAGGTAGTTGCCGAACGCCGCGATCAGCACCGGCATCGCGACCCAGAAGATCATGATCGTGCCGTGGTTCGTGACCAGCGAGTTGTACTCGGGCGGCCGACACGCGTCCGAAGCCGCGGCACGCCGTGCCCGGGAACGCCAGCTGCATGCGGAAGACGTAGACGGCGAAGCCGCCGATCAGCGCCATCACCATGCCGGTGAACAGGTACTGCATGCCGATCATCTTGTGATCGGTCGACCAGAGGTACTTCTGGACGAAGCCCGGCTCGTGGTGACCGGCGTGATGGCCGTGACTGCCGTGGGCGTGTGACGTGTCGACGTGCTGGACGCTCATCGCGCCTCGACTCCGGCCGGTGCCAGCGCGTGGCCGGCCGGGTGATCCGCGGCGACGACGGCCGCCGGCGTCGCCGGCGCGAGCGCGACCGGTGTCGGCGGGATCGCCCGGCCGGCGAACCGGTCGGCCTCACGATCGCGCAGCCAGGCCGTCCGTTCCGCCGGCGTCTGCACGTGGATGCGTGCGCCGGCATGCAGCCCGTGGCCGATGCCGCAGATCTCCGCGCACTGGATGTCGAAGGTGCCGGTCACGGTCGGCTTGAACCAGCCCGGGATCATGCGGCCGGGAATCGCGTCCTGCTTCAGGCGGAACACCGGCACCGAGAAGCTGTGCAGCACGTCGCGCGACTGCAGCTCGAAGTGGTAGATCTTGTTCACCTGCACGTGCAGCTCGTCGACGGTGCGAATGTCGTCGGGCGTGTCGAGCTTGCCGTCGGGGCCCGCGTGCACGAACGTCCACGCCCACTGCTGGGCGACGATGCGCACCGTCTCCTCGGTCGCGGGCGCGGTCACCTTGATGTCGTTCCAGACCCGCAGCGCGACGACCAGGATCACCACGTCGAAGACGAGCACGGCGTAGTGCGGGTAGGCGACCCAGCGCTTCTCGCGCTTGTCCTCGCCGGTGATGTACTGCCCGGCCACGCCCTTGCGCGCGCGGAACCGGAAGATGAGCCAGAACAGCACCAGCTCGGCCGCGATGAACCAGACGCCGACGATGATGCCGATGAGCAGAACGAGATTGTCGATGTCGGCAGCGTAGGTCGAACCCTGAGCGAGATACCACGAAGCCATCAACGATCCTCAGGACACCAGAAGCCAGGCGGACGCCACAAAGGCGGCAGCGCCCAAGACCGTCCACAGGAAGACCTTCCGGCCGATCTTCAGCGGGTCATTTTCCATCGATGCCATTGGCGCTACCTACTTCGACAGGCCGTGGACGTAGGCGGCGACGTTGTCGACGGATTCAGGCGGAACCGTCATCGCCATGCCGGACATCTGCAGGCCCGACGGGGTCCTCGGTGATCCGGCCCCGCACGCCCGTCTGAAACTTCCGCAACTGCCGCGCGATGTACCAGTCCTCGAACACCGCGAGCGGCGGCGCGTTCATCTGCTGGATGCCCTCGCCCTTGGGGCCGTGGCATGCCCCGCAGACCGCATAGAACGAGGCCCCGGCCGCCGGGTCGCCCTTCAGCGCCGGTGCGGCCTTCGGCCGCGGCGTCAGGCCGGCGATATGCGACGCGACGGCCTCGATCTCGGCCTTCGACATCATCTGCGAGGCCATCGCACGCATGCGCAGGCCCTCGACGTCATCCGGATGCTTGCCGCGCAGGCCCTGCTGGAACCGTTCCAACTGAGACGACACGTACCACGCCGGCAGACCCGCGATCTGCGGGGCTCGACCTTGGTTCGCCCTCGCCGGAGACGCCGTGGCAGCTCTCACACGAGCGGTAAAGGTCGCGACCCGTAATCGGGGCCGCCGCACCGCCACCGCACGCAGTGGTGCTCATCCCGACCAACATCAGGCCGGCCACGACGCCGGCGCCAAAAAGACGGACTGTCATCGTGAAGTGTCGGGCGGGTCTTCCAAAACCTGCAAGAGCCCTAATACTAGGCGAGCCCTGCACCTCCTGTAAATGCCGACGCGGCACACAGGGACCGACGCGCTAGGATCGGCAAATGACATTCGGCCAATCCTTGCTGTCAGAGTTCGATCAGGAGATGGCGTCGACGCGAAAAGCGATTGCGCGCGTCCCCGCCGACAAGGGCGACTGGAAGCCGCATCCCAAGTCGTTCGCTCTCTCGAGCCTCGCCCAGCTCGTGGCGACCATGCCCGGCTGGATTACGAACATGGTGACCGCGACCGAGCTCGACCTCGCGAAGTCAGCCGGGCTACACCAAGCAGACCACCGAGGCCTTGCTGGCCATGTTCGACAAGCTGGTGGTCGAGGCGCGCGCGACGCTGGCGGCCGCGACCGACGACGACTTCGCGGTGTCGTGGTCACTGAAGCACAGCGGCAACGTGCTCCTCACCTTGCCGCGCCGCGAGGTCGTGCGGCAGACGATCAATCACCTCGTCCACCACCGCGCGCAGTTGACGGTGTATCTGCGACTGCTCGACGTGCCGGTGCCGTCGATGTACGGCCCCACCGCCGACGAGCCGTGGGGAGCGCAGAAATAGGAGAACACCATGGCTGAGCAGGCGACGTTGACCGGCCCCGATCTGACCGCCGGCGTCGACGCGTCGCGCCTCGGCCCGGGAGAACGCCTGCTCGGCCATGCGAACGGCGAGCCAGTGCTACTGGTCCGGCTCGAGAGCGACTTCGTCGCAGTGAGCGCGAAGTGCACCCACTACAGCGGTCCGCTGGCCAAGGGCGTGATCGACGGCGAGACGGTTCGGTGTCCCTGGCACCACGCGTGTTTCAATCTTCGGACTGGCGAGGCGCTGCGGGCGCCGGCGCTCGATCCGCTCGCGTGCTGGCAGGTCGCACGCCGCGGCGATCGGGTCATCGTCACCGACAAGGTCAAGCGCGAGCCGCTCGAGGCGACGTACCCGGCGACGACCGATCGCGCGCGATGGCCACAGCGCGTCGTCGTCATTGGAGCCGGCGCCGCCGGAAGCGCGGCGATTGAGATGCTGCGCCGCTGCGGGTACGACCGGCAGTTGACGTTGGTCGATGACGATGCCGATGCGCCCGTACGATCGGCCGAACCTGTCCAAGGACTACCTCGCGGGGCAGGCACAGGAAGACTGGATTCCTCTCCGGGCGGCCGGCTTCTACGAGGAGCATGGCGTGAGCGTCCAGCGAGACCGCGTCGAGCGGCTCGATCCCGGATCGAAGACGCTGACACTGGCAAGAGGCGGTACGCTCGGCTACGACGCAGTTCTTCTCGCGACCGGAGCCGAGCCGGTGCGGCTGGATCTGCCCGGCGGCGATCGGCCGCACGTCCGCTATCTCCGATCGCTCGCCGACAGCCGCGCGATCGTGCACGCAGCCGAACGCGCGAAGCGGGCGGTCGTGATCGGCGCGAGCTTCATCGGACTCGAGGTCGCGGCCTCGCTCAGGACGCGCAACATCGACGTTCACGTCGTTGGCCGTGAGGACGTGCCGCTGGGCAGAGTTCTGGGCGACCATCTCGGAACGTCTATCCGCAAACTCCACGAGGAGCGCGGCGTCGTCTTTCATCTGGGCCGAAGCCCGCGCGAAATCGTCGAGGACTCGGTGATCCTCGACGATGGCACCCGCGTGGCGGCGGATCTGGTGGTGATTGGTGTTGGCGTCAACCCGAGACTCGCACTGGCCGAGCAGGCGGGCTTGAAGGTTGACAAGGGCGTCGTGGTCAGCGAGTACCTCGAGACGACTGCACCGGGAGTATTCGCGGCGGGCGACATCGCCAGATGGCCAGATCCTCGCACCGGCGACCTGATTCGCGTCGAGCACTGGGTTGTCGCGCAACGTCAGGGGCAGACCGCCGCCCGCAACATCCTCGGCGCGCGGGAGCGCTTCGACGCAGTGCCGTTCTTCTGGAGCGCGCACTACGACGTGTCGATCAACTACGTGGGTCACGCGACCACGACCGATCGAGTCGAAATCGACGGCGATGCCGCCAATCAGGATGTCGCGGTCCGTTTCGTGCGCGACGGGAAGATACAGGCGCTCGCGACGCTATTTCGCGATGAGGAGAGCCTGCGGGGGGAAATGGAGATGGAGAGACAACAACAGGGCAAAGGGCAGAGGGCAAAGGGCAAAGGAGAGGGCGAAGGTTAGAGGGCAAAGGGGCGGACGGCGTCCTCATACCTTTCCTCTAGCCTTCCTTTTCCCCTTACCCTCTACCCTCTCCTTTGCCCTCTGCCCTTTGCCCTCTGCCCTGTCTCAGTCGTGCCTGACCGCTTCCATTGGATCGATGGAGGCCGCCCGCCGGGCCGGCGCGATGCACGCGAGGGCGGCGACGGCCAGCAGGACGCGCCGTCACGCCCGCAAGAATCAACGGATCGCGTGAGCTTTCTGTGACCCATTGCGCGGCGAACGTGTCGAACCCGACACAGAGCAGGATGCCCGCAACGACGCCGACCACGACGTTCCAGGTCGTGCCCGACAGCACCATCCGGACGACGTCGAGCGCCTTCGCGCCGAGCGCCATACGAATGCCGAACTCGTTTGTGCGCGTGGCGACGCCGTAGGACACGACGCTGTAGAGGCCGACCGCCGATAGCGCGAGCGCGAGCACGCCGAAGACGGTAAAGAGGTTGGCGATGAGCTTCTGCTGGGCGTACTCGGGCAGGTCCGTAATCCAGCGCTCGAGATCGCGGACGCGCATGACCTGCTGTTCGCGATCGACGC
Organism: uncultured Acidobacteriota bacterium; assembly: GCA_963793255.1. GTDB lineage: Bacteria > Acidobacteriota > Vicinamibacteria > Vicinamibacterales > SCN-69-37 > CAVTYZ01. The sequence continues at coordinate 135,302 of CAWBZK010000018.1, read as the reverse complement.
GGGTGAGCTGCGCCTGAATGTCACGCAGCGTCGACAGCGGCGCCGTTTTCGTCCGCACGAGGATCTGCGTGAACATCTGCATCTTCAGCGTGTACGGCACGTACACCGACGGCTTCACGACGTTACGCAGGCCGTCGTTCCGCGCATCGGCGACCACGCCGATGATCTGGACCCATGCGTCGGATCCAGGCGCCGCCGGCGAATAGGGCGGCACGTCTCTCAACGTCGCGAACTTGAACTGCTGACCCACGGCGTTGCCGTTCGGCCAGTACTGCCGGGCCATGGCCTGATTGATCACGGCCATCGCCGCTCCCCGTCTGGTTTCGTCCTCGTTCCAGAGCCGGCCCTGCGACAGCGGAATTCGGAGCACCGGAAAATATTCCGGGCTGACGAAGTTCGCGCGGACGATCGGTTTCTCCGTCGCGCTGACGCCATAAATCTCGACCGTCGTGTCACCGCCATTCGAGGGCGGCGTTGCGTTCGTCGAGATCGCCGCCATCGCCACCTGCGGCATCGCGGCGACCGCGGCTCGCAGGCGATCGAAGTACTCACTGCGTTCCTTCCAGGCCATGTACGTGCCGTCATGAACTGGAATGGGCAGCGACATCGTGTTCGTGGGGTCGTAGCCAAGGTCCGCGTTGGCCAGGCGAATGAAGCCTTTCGCGGCCGCGCCCGCCGCGGTCAGCATCAGCACCGTCAAGGCCACCTGGACGGCGATCATCACGCGGTGCGTTCGCCGCCCCTGCGCGTTGCCGAGCACACGCCGCGTGCTCACCTGCGCCACGCGGCCGAGATCCGGGCGCGACAGCTGCAGCGCCGGCCAGACACCGAAGATGATCGACGTGAGCACGGCCAGAGCCGTGCTGAAGATCAAGACGGGGATGTTCATCTCGATGACCGACTCGGTCGCGAACGAGTTGGTCGGCACCCACGCCTTGATGAAGTCGAGTCCCTTCCAAGCAATCGCAATGCCCAGTACGGCGCCGACAAGCGCCAGACAGAGCGCCTCGGTGAACAACTGGCGCACGATTCGGCCGCGCGCGGCGCCGAGGGCAGCCCGTACGGCGAGTTCCTGCTGACGATGCGCGCCCCGCACGAGCAGGAGAATCGAGACGTTGGCGCAGCCGATGAGCAGCAGCGAGACCACCGCGCCAAGCAGCAGCATCAGCTTGGGCGCCATCGGATAGGCGTACAACTCAATGACGCTGCGCAGCTGAACCTTGAACTTGTCCGGGTAGCGCTCGGGGGTCGCTTTCGCGAATTGCTCGAGCACCGGCTGAAGCTCGGCGTTCGCTTCCTCCTTCGTCACGCCCTCGCGGATCCTGAGATTGACGCCGTAGTAATTGTTGGGCTCGAACTTCACGTGGAGCGGTAGATACAGATCCGCTTCGCGCCACCGGAACCGCGGAGGCATGACGCCGACGATCTGGTAGTTCTTGCGCACGAGCTGAATCGTGCGGCCCACGACGTTCGGATCCCCCGTGTAGTAGCGCTGCCAGAACGCGTACCCGATCACCACGACGCGCTCCGGCTCACGGCCGGCCGGGGCGTCCGCCGGGATGAGCCAGCGTCCGAGAAGCGCCGGCGTGCCCCAGTGATTCGGCGAATTCGGCGTGACGTACGAGCCGGCGACGTCCTCCGGAATGTCCCCATCGGTCGTCGTGAGGTTCCAGCCGGACTCCCCTGCGACACTCTCGACCGTTGCGGAGCTTTCGAAGCTCATCGAGCTGCGCGCCGCTCATCCCGGCGCCACGGTTCCGGCCGGCCGTGTCCACCATCGTGATCTGCATCATCCGGTGTGAATCCTTGTAGGGAAAGGGATTCAGCAGAATGCCGTAGATGACGCTGAAGACCGCGCTCGTCGCGCCGATGCCGAGGGCCAGCGAGATGATGGCCGTCAGGGCGAACCCGGGACGATGCCGGAGCTCACGCGCCGCGTAGCGGAGGTCTGAGAGGAAAGATTGCATGTCCCCCGATTGGACGGGGTCGAACGGTCAAAGGTTGGGGCCGACCGCGCCCGGCACCTCGATCACCCGGAAGGCGCGCTCCGGCGTCGTGCGTAGCAGCAACGGATACGAGACGTTGTAGACCGGAATGCCGCTCGACGTGCGGCCGTCGGGCTGGCCCCGATGTGCGTGGCCGTGAAAGACCATCGTCGCGTTCAACCGATTGATGGGCTCCTCGAGCCGGCTCGACCCGAGAAACGGAAAGATTGGTTCTGGCTCGCCAATCACGGTGTCTTGAACGGGCGAATAGTGAAGGAGCGCAATCCTCGTCTCGGTCCGCAGGCGAGCCAGCGCCGTTTCCAGCTTGAGGACTTCCGTCATGCCTTCCTGCACGAAGGCCTTGATGACCGGTTCCCCCCACGACCCGAGGGTGTGCTTGCCGAAGCCTCCGCAAAAGCCCTTCACGCCGGCGATCCCGATCCCGTGCACCTCGCAGGTGTCGCCGTCGAGCACGATGACGCCGGCATCGCGGAGGATCTCGGCCACCTCGGCCGCATGGCCCGACTCGTAGTCGTGGTTGCCGAGCACACTGACGACCGGGATCTTTGCCGTCTGTCCGATCTCGCGCGCAAGCGCGCGGGCTTCCTCGGGCAGCCCGTAGTCCGTGAGGTCGCCAGGCAGCAGCAGCACGTCAGCCGCCACCGCGATCTCCGCGAACAGCTTCTGCAGGGTCCCTGGTGAGGTGCGGCCGAAATGCAGGTCCCCGACGGCGGCAATCCGGACACTCATGCCTCGAACCCTAGCAAGACCCATGCCCCGGCACATACATTAGCGAGGTGCCCAATGTCGCAGGTGCCGTTCCCTTCTACCGGTCAGTCTTGCGCGCGCTGAAACAGCGCGAGGTGCCGTTTCTCGTCGGCGGCGCGTTCGCGATGGCGCGCTATACCCAGATCGACCGCCCGACGAAGGACCTCGACTTGAATGTCCGCCCCGAGCACTGGCCGGCGGTGGCACGGGCCCTGCGGAGCGCGGGCATCTACACGCGGCTGTCGTTTCCCCACTGGCTCGGCAAGGCGCTCGCTGGCCCCGCGCAGGTGGACATCATCTTCAGCAGCGGCAACGCCGTCGCGACCGTGGACGACCGGTGGTTCACGCGCAGCGTGCCGGCGCGCGTGCTTGGTTTCGACGTCGGGCTGGCGCCGCCCGAAGAGCTGGTGTGGAGCAAGTCATTCGTGATGGAGCGCGAACGATTCGATGGTGCCGACGTGCTCCACCTGATCCTGCGCGCCGGCCGCACGCTCGACTGGGACCACCTCTGCGATCGGTTTGCCGGTCACGAGCGCGTTCTCCTCGCGCATCTCGTGCTCTTCAGCTATGCCTATCCGAACGAGACGACGATCGTGCCGCGTGAGGTCGTGAAACGGCTGTCGGCCGTGCCGAACCGCCGCGGGATCGGGAATCTCCGCCTGTGCCGTGGGACGTTCCTGTCGCGGGAGCAGTACCTCGTGGACGTGCGTCAGTGGGGCTATCGTGATGCCCGGTTGCCGCCGTTCGGCAACCTGTCGCCGACAGAAGCCGGCCGATGGACGCGCGCGATTCACGCGCACTGGTCGAAGGCCGGACGGCGTCGATAGACGCCGCTACCGAGCAAGGGCGCGCTGAGCCACGGGCGCCTCGAACGGCAGGCGATCCGGCATCACCCTCACGCCGGTCGTCATCTTCAGCGGTCGGCCCCCGACGTCGAACGTCAGCTCAACGAACCCCGCCGACCAGCCTCGTGCCGGCGCGGCCACACGCCCGACCCAGGTGTTCGGCCCGACCGGCGTCAGGGACGTCGGCTGGTAGGCGGGGCCAATCGTCTCGATCCGAAAGTCGCGCGCCGCGGAATTGACCGCCTGCCACATCGTCACGGCTTTCGGCAGATCCTTCGACACGACCCGAATCGAGCCATCGTCGCCAAAGGTCCAGCTGAACGACGGACGACGAACGTTGCTCACGACCGACGCATAGAACGTCTCGAGCGTCTGCACGGCGTCTGATTTCTGAAGACTGTGGTCGGTGTTCGGAACATACCGCAGGCTCGTCTCACCGGGAAGGTCACGAATGTAGAACTGTGAGGAGTCGGGCAGAAAGAACTGGTCGCCCGACGCGTTGATGAGGAGCTTCGGCATCGTGAGGCGGGCGCGATACTCGTACGGCTCGACGAGCTTCATCAGCGCACGGAACTGCGGGGTCCCCCGCCATTCCATGATGCCTTGCTCGACGTAGTCCTTGACGGCAGGCGCCCAGAACCCGTACGCGCGCCAGTGGTGGATAAACGATGGCTCGACGTTCAACAAGTCGATCACGAGCGGCGCAATGGCCACGACCCGTCGGTCGACGGCTGCCGTCGTCCAGGTTGTCCAGCCGCGCTTCGAGGCACCGGCCACGACGAAGCGCGCCACCGCCGTGCTGCCACCCGCCGGCGAGGCCGCGAATGCACTGACCGCGTCCATCGCGCGCACGGCGCTCTTGGTCATCGGAAACTGCGCCGGCCAGCGAACGTCGCCGGTCTCGAGAAACTTGTTCCATGTGTACGCGATGAAATCGTCTTCGACGCGCGGCTTGTTCTCGGGATCCCCACGGAAGGTGATCGGCTGATTTGGCACGAGCCGAAGCTCAGCGACGACGGTGCTTGTCGACCGCGCGATGCGGACGAGGTCTGCCGGAGCCTCCGAAGGACGAGGCCGCGTGCGTGAACCGCCCGTGATGAAGAGAAGTGCCGTGTCGCTGCTGACGACCGGTGGCCGAATGACCGTCAGCCAGTGCCGCCAGACGGGCTCATCGATCTCCGCACCAGTCAGCCATTGCTGAGAGGTCAGATCGAGCAGCGTGACCGTGGCGCCGTCGGTGGGCAACGTGGCGGCGACGTCGAATCGGAAGCTCGGATCAGGCGAAGCCACGTAACGGTCGAGGGCCGTCTCGAGCGCACGGGCGTTCGAGGCTGGCGCCTGAGGGCGTCCGCTCGTTGCGACGGCTCCGACGATGACGAGGAGAGCGGCAACTGGGAACGACCGGCGCAGCACGGCGCCCATCCTAGCCCAATGCAGGCCCTGGCCGGGATGTCCGATACCTTCGCTGGTGGCGACGAACGGCATCGGTCAGACCAGCGGATGGCTGCGGCTCCTTCCCTCCCGCACCCCCGGCAAACGTCGTCTGGCCCGGACGCTGCTCGAGCATCGGCTCCCGAAGGGCGAGGCCCGGGTGACCGACCGGCTCGGCCTGAGCTATCGCGTGCCCGACCTCCGCGAACCCGTCGCGTTTTCGCTGCTCGTCGACGGCATCTATCGGCGGGACGTACTCGAGGTCGTGCTCGAACTTCTGCCTGAGAGCGGCACGTTCGTGGATGTTGGGCGCGAACGTGGGCGCGTTCGCGCTGCCCGCGGCCTGTCGCGTCGGACAGCATGGCCGCGTTGTCGCCCTGGAGCCCTCCGCGTCGTTGTTTCAGTGTCTTCGCGCGAATGCGGCCATGAACGGGCTATCGAACGTCTCGACCATTGAGGCCGCGATCGACGCGGTCGATCGGCTGCGCCTCGATCAGTTGCTGATTGATGCGAACATCCGGCACGTCGACGTCATGAGGATCGACGCTGTCGGCCTGGAAGCCAAGGTCGTCGAGAGTGCGATGACGCTCATCGGCCGGCCGGAACCGCCGGTGTTCGTGTTCGAGTCCATCGGCCACGACCATGCGCAGCAGTTCCTGATGGAACAGGGCTACACGCTGTGGCAGCTGAGCGGCATACCGTCGGCGCCGCCCGCCCCTCACGGCGCCCGTGACGGCAGGCGCCACGACGATTATCGCGAAGCGGGTGTGAAACTTTCGCCGGCCCGACGGGTTAGTCGCACGAGGCAAGGAGGCACTGTGCGGCTGCTCGATAGCATTCGTCGGGACGTGATCGCCGGTGCCCGGCTGCTCGTCCGCACGCCGGGCTTCTCGGCGACGGCCATCGCGACGCTCGCCGTCGCGATTGGCGCAAACACGGCCGTCTTCGCTGTCGTCAATGCCCTGCTTTTCAAACCAACACCTGTCGCGCGGCCTCATGAGCTCGGCCGCGTCGACACCGGACCGAGCCTGACATCCTGGTTGAACTACGAGGACATCCGGTCGAGAAACGACGCTTTCGTGGACGTTCTGGCCAGCCGCCGGGCCACGACGACCCTGTCGACCTCGGGCGTACCGGAAGAGCTCAACGGCCAGTTCACGTCCGTCAACTTCTTCAGCCTTCTTGGCGTGCCGGCGGCGCTGGGACGAACGTACACGGCCGCGGACACGAGGTCCGATCTCGTGGTCCTGTCCAACCACGTGTGGCGGGTGCGATTCGGATCGGTGCCGACGATCCTCGGTCAACGCCTGACAATCGGCGGCCGGCCGTTCGAAGTGATCGGGGTCATGCCCCGAACATTCCGCGGCCTGGCGCCCCCTGGTCTTCACCCGGACTTCTGGTCTCCGGTGGACACCGTCACGCCGAGCCGGAGCCTCACCGATCGCGCGCTCTTCGAGTTTGACGTGGTCGGCCGACTCAAGCCATCGACCACACACGAGCAAGCGACCGCGGCCCTTCGCGTTCTGACCACACGGATGCGAATCGAACACCCAGACCTTCCCGACAGCTTCCCTCAGGCGCTCGTGGTGCCGGTCGAAGGGGTGGAGGCCTTCCGTGGAATGTCGGGCATCCTCATGCCGGTGTTCGCGTTCCTCGCCCTCATGGCCGTGGTGTCCGGCTTCGTGCTGCTCATCGGGTGCGCGAACATCGCCGGCCTGCTCGTCAGCCGCGCCACGACGCGCCAGCGCGAAGTCGCCGTGAGGCTGGCCCTCGGGGCGGGCCGGCGTCGACTCATTCGCCAACTGCTGACTGAAAGCCTCGTCCTCGCGATCGTCGGCGGTTCGGCCGGACTGCTGCTCACGATGTGGCTGGTGGGCGCCGCGAATTCGGCGGTCGCCTTCCTGCCTGTGCCGATTGAATTCGACCTGCGGATCGACGGACGCGTCCTCGCCTATGCGATTGGGCTCTCGACATTGGCCTGCGTCTTCTTCGGTCTCGCCCCGGCGTGGAGCGCGACACGTCTCGACCTCGTGTCGTCGCTGAAGGACGAGGGCGGTTCCACGGCACGCCAGCGCATGCGGCGCGCGCTGCTGGTGGGACAAGTCGCCATGTGCACAGCCCTCCTCGTCTGGAGCGGCCTCTTCGTCAACAGTTTGAGGCACATCAGCGCCGTCGATCCCGGGTTCGACGCCTCTGGCGTCGTGATTGCGTCCGTGGAGCTCGAGCGGAGCACGACGCACGGACGCGGAGGGCGAACAGATCTTCGTCGAGTGGGCCAGGCGTGTTGGGGCCTCGCCGACCGTGGAGACCTCGGCACTGGCCCACGTCGTCCCGCTCGCCCTGACCGGCCGCGAGGACTTCCCGGTTTCGCTGCCGAACGACGACACCCGCTATTGGGTCGTCGGCAATCGGCTCACTCCGGGGTGGTTCGCAACGGTTCGCGTTCCATTTCTGGCCGGCCGCGACTTCACGTGGGACGACCGTGAAGGCGCGCCGCAGGTCGCCATCGTGAACGACACGTTGTCGCGCCAGCTCTGGAACGGCCAGGCGCTCGGACAGCGTCTGCGCTACGGGCAACGCACCCTGGAGATCGTTGGCGTCGTGCGCGACAGCAAGTACGCGACGATCGGGGAAACCGTCTCGCCGACGGTGTATCTGCCATTCAGGCAGAGTTATGCATTCCTCATGACACTCCACGCGCGAACGAACAACGTCGAAGCCACGGCCAAGTCAATGGTCGACGAGTTGAACCGGCTCGCGCCGAACGCGCCCGTCTCAGTCAAGCGAATGAGCGACGCGGTGGCCGTCTCCGTCGTCCCGGCCCAGGTCGGCGCGGCGGCGACGGGCATCTTTGGATTGGTGGCGATGCTGCTCTCAGCCATGGGTGTGTATGGACTGGTGTCGTTCGCGGTCGGACAGCGCAAGCGGGAGTTCGCGATCCGGCAGGCGGTCGGCGCCACCGCCGAAGACATCGTCCGGCTGATTCTCGGGACCAACACGAGATTGGTCTCGATCGGTCTCACCCTCGGCCTCGGATTCGGCGGCGTCGGCGCCATGGCGCTCGGCGGTTTCCTCACCGGCGTCGGCCCCTTCGACCCGACGACGCTTGTGGCCGTGGTCATGGTCGTTGTGACCGCCGCTTTCCTGGCGGGACTCGGACCCGCCTGGCGAGCGGCGCGGGTTCGTCCGCTCGTGGCGTTGCGAGATCAGTAGGAGCTAGGCACCGAGGGACGCACTGGTCGCGGCTTGTCATCGAGTCGCCGAGCCGCGGCCTCCGCGGAGCTGCCGCTCGAAACCGTCTGCTCCGTACGCGCCGCGTGCGCGCTTTCGCAGTCGCGCCAGTCCGCAAGTGTGCGGACATGGCGCTCGCACGCGTGCGCTTCCTTCGCGACGGTTTCGCGCTATCGGCGTCGCGGCACTCCGAAGTCGACCGCGTCTCGGCGACTCGATGGCAAGCCGAGGGCGCGACCGTCAGGCGATCGAGTCGACGTCGGCTCGAGCGCCTACTGACGTAGCCCGAACGTCATCAGGACATTGCCGGAAATGTACGAGATGTACTGATGTCCGTCGGCCATGTAGGTGATGGGCGCCGAGCGCATCTGCGCGGAGCTGAGGTTCACCTTCCACAGGAGCTCGCCCGTCCGGGCGTCGAGCGCCATCAGAAAGCCGTCACGGCCGCCGGTGAAGACGAGGTCTGACGCGGTCGTCATGACGCCGCTTTCGGTCAGGTCGTACATCCGGAAGGTCCACTTCCGATCGCCCGTGGCCGGATCGATCGCGATGAGCTCACCGTGCGACATGGCGTCCGTCCACGTGTTGATCGGCGGACGGCCGATGTTCGGCGACACGGCGGAATCCGGCGTTGGCCGCGTCGCGCGGAAGTTTCCGCCCATGAAGCTGCCGCCGGGCTTGTACGTTGCCGGCTGCGACGAAAAAACACCGGAGACGTTCTCCCAGGCGCCGACGTAGAAGAGGCCCGTTCGCGGACTGTAGGCCGGCGACCACCAGTTCGTGCCGCCCTGCTGCCCTGGATAAGTCGGCTCACCGGCCGGCTGCGGCGTCTGGATCGGCCGGCCCTTCTCGTCGAGGCCGCTCGCCCAGTTCACTTTGATGAACGGTTTGCCGACGAGAAACTTGCCGGTCACGCGATCGAGCACGTAGAAGAAGCCGTTGCGATTGGCCGCCATGAGCAGCTTCGCCGGAGCGCCGCGCCATGTCGCATCGGCGAGGACCGGCACCTGAATCGCGTCCCAGTCGTACGCGTCATTGGGCGTGAACTGGAAATGCCATTTCAGCGTGCCCGTGTCGGCGTCAAGCGCGACGACGGAGTTCGTGTAGAGGTTGTCGCCCGGCCGCTGCGCCGGATTGAAGTCCGGGCCGGGATTGCCGACGCCCCAATACGTGAGATTGAGCGACGGGTCGTAGGTGCCGGTCACCCAGATCGAGCCACCGCCGGTCTTCCACGAGTCGCCGCCCCAGGTCTCCGAGCCCGGCTCGCCCGGCGCGGGAATGGTGTAGAAACGCCACAGCTCCTTGCCGCTCGCGACGTCGTACGCGGCAATGAAGCCGCGAATGCCGTACTCGCCGCCGCCGACGCCGACGATCACCTTGTCTTTCACGACGAGCGGCGCCAGGCTCAGCGAGTAGCCGTCTGTTTTCTCCGCGACGGTCGTGTTCCACAGCATGCGGCCGTTGCGCGCGTCGATCGCCACGAGGTGCGCGTCGAGCGTGCCCATGAACAAGGTGTGGCCGTGAATCGCCAGGCCGCGGTTGTTCGCGCCGCAGCAGATCTTGTAGTCGGCCGGCACCACGTGCTTGTACGTCCAGAAGATGCGGCCCGTGCGCGCATCGACGGCCATCACGTCGTTCGGCCGCTGCGTCAGGTACATGATGCCGTCCACGACGAGCGGCGAGCTCTCCCAGGAACCGAAGACCTGGTTCTGGAGCATCCACTTGAACTCCAGGTTCTTCACGTTCGAGGCGTCGATCTGACTGGAGCGGGCTGTAGCGCTGGCCCGAGTAGCTGCCCGAGTAGGTCAGCCAGTTCGCGGGCTCGTCGGCGGCGCGCGCGATGCGATCGCTCGAGACCTGTGCGGACAGTCCGTAACCGGCCGCGGCCAGTGCCACGAGCACGACCACGAGCAGACGAAACATGGCGGTCACGGCCGGGCTCCCTTCAGCGACATGAGGTAGCCCACGAGGTTCGCGAGCTCAGACGAGGACAGCGAGTCCCGGTACGACGGCATCGTGGATGTCGTGTTCACGGTCCACTCCCGAAGCTCCGGCTTCACGAGCGACACGAGCGTGCCCTCGTTCGTGATGAGCTGCACGGTGAACAGGTCTTCGTTCAATCGGCGCCCGGTGATCACGGTTCCGTCCCGTTTCACCGCCCGCACGGGGCGGTTGATCGGCTGCATATTCCCGGTGGGATCGACGAGCGACCGCTGCAAGGCGGCCGGCGAACGGAGCCGGCCGATTTCGGTCAGCTCGGGTCCGACGAACATCCCGGTGTCGAACACGCGATGGCACTCGAGGCACTTGCCTTTGGTCTCGAACACGAGCCGGCCGAGCGCGGCGTCACCGGCCGCCGGCGCCGCGCTCGGGGCGCCCTCGAGTCCGGATCGGATGAACGCGACGAGCCCGTTGAGCTCCGCGGGCTCGAACTTGAACGCCGGCATCCCCGACTGCGGAAATCCCTTCGTGATCACCGCGCGCAACGCATCGTCAGTCGCCGCGCGGGGTAGCGGGCCGCGGCGAAGATCCACGTTGCCGATGGCATTGCCGGTCGGACCGTGGCAAGCCGCGCACACGGTGCTGTACACCTTCTGGCCGGTGGCCACGTCTGCCGCCGTGTATTGCCCGGAATGATCCTGCGTGGGCGGAGCGGGCGCGGCCGGCGCCTGAGCACGGACGATGGCCGTCACCGCGAGAAAGGCGAGCCCAAGAAGTGTGCCGGTCATCCGGCGCCCGATCGTCATGTTGCGCGAGGTTTTACCACGGAAAACACGTCGGGTGACTTTTTCGGTCCCAGCCACCCCAAAAGTCACCCGACGTGTTTTTCCGGCCTCGACGGGTACAATGCCACGCCTGAACCCTGTCGGTGAGACGGTTTCGCGGCGCCGACGCCGGTCAGCGTCCTCTTCCTGAAGTAGGCGGTCCATGAGAGCCATCACGACAGCGCTCGTCGTCTTGCTAAGTGTCGGAACAGCCGCCGCCCAGTCCGCGCCCGCAGCCGCCCAGGGCCGCCCGGCGTTTGAGCTGGCACAGGCCACCGTGACGGCACTCACGCTGGCTGCTTCCATCGAGCAATCCATCGATCGGATCGATCGGAACCGGCTGGGTGATCAGTCCGGCCGGTTCGAGGCCACGACCGAAGCTCGCCGCGCGCTCGGCCGGAGCCAGGAGGCGAACTCGCTGCTCGGCCGGCCCATCGGCGCGCCCGACAGCGCAATCCGCAAGGCGGCGGCCGCGATGCGAGCGCCTTTCAATCAGTTGAGCAGCGGTCTGAATGATGCGATCAGGACGTGGGAAAAGCTGGACCGGGCAAGCGACGACAACGAAGCCGTTGACCTCGTTCGGTCGTCGACGGCACTCTTGGCGAACGAAAGCCCGTGGGAACGGCTGGGGCAGGCCACGATTGGCGTGACGCACGCGCTGCTCGACGTCGAGCGTGCGGCCGTCCGTGGCGATCTGAAATCCGCTCGTCACCTTCAGCTCACGAAGGTGGAGCGTGAAACGGTGATTGCGAGCCTGAAGAAATCGTTCCCACGCCTGAGCACGAACGCCCGGGGCGGTGGACGGCCGGCCGAGGCGTCCGCAACTGCCCTCTTTGAATTTCTCAACCAGCCCTTCGCAAACGCCGAAGACCCCTAGAAGCCGTTCTACCTCAGCGCCTCCAGTCCGCGGCCGCTGTATCCGGTCATCTCGAGATACCCGCGGCCCTGGACCGGTCGCCCGTTCGCGCGGCCCTTCACGTCAATCGCACCTTCCCAGTAGTTGATGCCCGTGGACTGCCCGGTGCGAAGCTCCTGATCGTCGAGCACTGCCCGCACCGACACGTCGATGGACTCGCGCGGAAGGCGCACCCGCCATTCGACCGGATAGCGGCCGCCGCTCGCGGAGGACGTCCACACGCGTCCAGGTTCGAGCGAGAATCCGCTGTCGAACGCGATGTGCCTGACGGCGCCGTCGGGCTCGACCAGCGTCCCGCTCGATCGCGGATCAACCGAGCCGTCCCGCCGGCGCAACTGAAACACCATCAGGTCGCGGCCGTCGTCGAGCTGCACCGAGAACCAGTCCCAGCCCGACCTGTTCCGTTCTCGAGGAACGTCGTCCCGAACTCGTGGTCCATCCAGCTCTGACCGCTGACCTCGATCGCGCGCCCATCGATCGTCACGGTGCCGCGCGTCGGCATTCGTGTCAGCGAGTAGTAGAAGGAGGCGTTTCCCGCCGCCGAGCCTTTGCGGCTGTAGCCGTGGTCGCCATGGAGCACGGCGCGCCGGCCCTCGTCGAGACGAAGATCGATGCCGAAGTCCTTCGTTGACGCAACGAGGCGATGCACCGCATCCGGGCTCACGGCTGGCCTGCCAGCCTTCGTTCCAGACGCGATACCCGTCGGTCGCCGCACCGGCCCATCCGGGACCCGAGCGATTGATTCGATCGACGAACCGGTAACGTTTGCCGTCCGCGTCGGTCAGCGCGAGATGCGTCATGAACAGATCGCGGACCGCCCACCGGGACGGATTCGTGGGCGCGGATCCATGCCGATGCGGAAGAACGTCAGCTGATAGCCGAACCGCCGAGCATCTGTCGAGTCGAGATTGCCTGTGTAGTACCACCACTCGACTTTGTAGTCCGGATGACTGGCGTGGTCGGCCGGCAGCACGATCGCGCGGCCGGGCGCCGCGTCCTTCCACGGCGGCGCCTGAGCCACAAGCGTCGCAGCGGCCACCGCGACACGACAACGATGCGATGACCCTGACGACGCCGGTCACTCGGTCGAATCTCGTCAACTGATTGGCTCGCCGCGCCGGATACAGTCCCGCCAGCGCCGTCGCGGCAACGATGAGCACCGACGACTGCGCCAGAAACGTCCAGGGCACGTGGAACTGGATGGTCCAGCCAAAGCTCTGCACGTTGATGACGTAGATGAGGACCATCGACAGCGCCAGGCCGACGACCAGGCCAATGGCCTGGCTGACGGCGCCGATGATCACGGCCTCGCCGACGACCATCCGGCGAATCTGGCGGCGTCCGGTTCCGATCAGCCGCAGAATCGTGAACTCGCCCTCGCGCTCGAGCACGAGCGTCACGAGCGTGCCCGAGATGCCGAGAATGGCGACGACGATCGCGACGAGCTCCAGCGCGTAGGTGATCGCGAACGTGCTGTCGAAGATGCGGAGCACTTCAGCACGAAGCGATTGGTTCGTGTTGATGAACACCGAGTGGCTGTCGCCGATCGCGGCGAGCAGACGCGTGCCCGCGCTTCGTCCGGCATCGCGCGATCCTTCAGGTAGACCGTCAGCCCGCTCGGCGCGAGCGTCGCCGAAGTGCCGCTCGAACGTGGACCGGTCCATCATCAGGACGCCTCGGTCGTTCGAGTAGTCGAAGTACACGGCGGCAAGACGAAACGACGCGGGGCCCGCCGGCGTCGGCACGAGCACCTCGTCGCCGACGTTGACGGCGTGCTTCAGCGTGAAGGCCTCTGACGCGACCACGGCATCCTGCCCGATCGCGCTGCGCATCGCGGCCTTCGCGTCGGCCGGCGTTTCGGGCGTCTTGAACAGCAGCGAACCGTGCGTGAGGATCACGTCGAAGTCGCCCGCCCCGACGCGGATGCGCGTGCCGCCGATACGGCACGTCCGTCACGCGGAATCGGTCGACCGCGAGGACGTCCTGGCTCGTCATGACCGTCCGGACGACCTCGGGCGACAGCGTGCCTCGGCACGTCGGCCGGCCTGCAGCGGCCGGACTGATGAACAGATCGGCCTGCAACGTCTGCCCGGTCCAATAGACGACGGTCTCGCGGAAGCTGCCCACCATGACCGCGATGGCGACCATCATCGACAGGCTCACCGCAAGCGCGGCCACCGAGATGGACAGACGCAAGACCGCCGAGGAAATATTCGTGACCGCCAGCCAGTGCTCGACGTGAAGGAATCGACGGACGGGCGCGTCCAGGGCGCGAGCGACGCGCGAACAAGACCGCAGGCACGAGGAACGACGCCCCGAAAATGATCGCGAACGCCGACGCGTAACCGAAGACGGGAAGTCCGTTGAGTGCCGGCCTCGTCGCCAGCCATCCGCCCAGCGCGAGCAAGGCAATCGCAACGGCGACGTAGCGGCGTGGCAGCCGCGTGCGCGTATCGACCTGGTCGGAGCCGCGAATCGCTGCAGCCGGCGGCACGCGGGTGGCTTCCTGTGCCGGCACGGCCGCCGCGAGCAGGGACAAGGGGCACGCCGACGGCAAACGCCAGCACGATCACGGACCAGTCCAGCGCCGGCGGCGCCGCCGCGGTCCTGATGTACAGCGTCGAGACGGTCGTCGCCGTCAGCGCCACGGCGCCGTTCGCGAGGAAGCGGCCCAGGACGACGCCCGCCGAGCAGCCAGCGACCGCGAACGTCGCCGCTTCCGCCAGAAACAGAGTCCGCACACGGCTGCGCGTTACACCGAGAGCGCGCAGCACACCAATCTCGCCCCGCCGCGACAACACCGCCACGGAAACCGTGTTGTAGACGAGGAACAGTCCGACCACGAGCGCGATGTACGAGAGGGCCGTGAGATTCAGGTGGAACGCCGCCAGCATCTGCTCGACCTGACGGCCGCGTTGTGCCGGACGCTGAACCGCCAGGCCGGCCGGCAGGCGCGCCCGAATCTCCTGCTCCGCGCTCTCGATGCGGGCCGGATCCTCCAGCCGGATCTCGACGCGGTCGATCCTGCCGAGCCGGTCCAGGAGGAACTGGGCGGCGGCGATGTCCATGAGCACGAAATGTCCGTCGAGGACGCGTGCAGGCCCTTCGTCCTTCAAGAGGCCGCGGACGGTCAGAGTCGTGGTTCGATCGGCCGCAATCGCATCGAAGGTCGAACCGACCTGGAGGCCGCGAGGAGCCGCGAACTTCTCGGCGAGGATCGCCGATGACGGGTCGAGCAACCGCGACAGCAGCCGATCGCTTGGGAGATCCGGACTCTCGGTCAACGGATAGTCACGAAACGACCGGTCGCGAAGGATGTCGATGCCCAGCACGCGCAGCGTTTCCTGCGGACGCGCCTTCTCACGCAGCGCGATTTCGCCTTCGATGACGGGCGTCACGTCGCCGTAGTCGCGAAGCCAGCCCAGGCCGTGAGCCGCGTCTCGTCCACGCCGACGCCCGTGCCGACAATCTCGAGCGACGCACGCCCGGACACCGCGTTCAGCGCCGTTTCAAATCCGCGCAGCGAGCTGGCGTTGGTGAGCTGAATGGCGACGACGACAGCGACTCCAAGCGCGACGCCAAGGGTCGTCGTCATCGATCGCAGCGGCTCCTGCGCCAGCCGCCGGAGAATGAACCACCTGAAGAGGTGCATGCCGCTATTCGATCCTGCCGTCCCGCATGCGGACGACGCGGCCGGCGGCTGACGCGATGTCGCGATCGTGCGTCGCGAGGAGCAGCGTGACACCCAGCTCGCGGTTCAACCCGGTCAGCAGATCGAGCACCAGACGTCCGTTCTCGGAGTCGAGATTCCCGGTCGGCTCGTCGGCGATGAGCAGGGCCGGACGATGGATCAAGCGCGCGGGCGACCGCCGCGCGCTGCATTTCACCGCCGGACAGTTGGCGCGGATAGTGATGCTCGCGGCTCCCGAGCCCGACCCGGTCCAGAAGCGCCCGAGCGGCCGGCTCGGCGGCCGCCGGAGCGCCCGCCGGCGAGCAACACCGGCAGCGCGACGTTCTCGAGGACCGTCAGCGTCGGCAGCAGATTGAAGAACTGGAAGACGAACCCGACGCGATCGCGTCTGATCCTGGTCAGCCCATCGTCGCCAAGGTCCTCGAGCGCGACGCCTTCCAACCGCACGGTACCGGCCGTGGGCCGGTCCATCGCACCGCAGAGGTGCAGCAGCGTCGATTTGCCGCAGCCGGATGGCCCGACGAGCGCCACGAAGTCGGCGGCATCGAGCGAGAGGCTGACGCCCGCCACCGCCTGGACTCGAGCGTCGCCGACGACGTACGTGCGATGGAGGTTGTCGGCGACGAGCAACGGCACTCGAAAATTGTAGTCGGGTCAGATCCTCAGCAGTCTGATTAGATTCCCGCCGAGAATCGCGGTCTTGTCCGCATCGCTGAGGTACGACGCGTTCAGCACGAGGTCGATCGTCACCGGCCAGTTGAACGGCACGTCCGTACCGTAGACCAGCTGACTCACGCCCATCTCGGCGACGAGATGGCGCAGCCCTTCGTCTGAGAAGACCATCGTGTCCGCAAGAATCTGACTGCGCAGGTACTCGCGCGGGCGCCTGGTGTTCGCGCATTTGGCGGCTGGACGGACGTCGCAGGCGACGTCCGTGCGCGCGAAATACGACGGTAGATAGCCACCGGCGTGCGACGCGCAGACCTTCAGGCCCGTGAACAGGTCCAGAGTGCCGTCGAAGATCAGCCGCGAGAGGAAATACGTGGTCTCCAGCGGGTTGCCGATGATATTCCCGAGGTCGCCACGGCCGCCGAACGCGCCGCTACGGATGATGTTCTCCGCGCCCGCGGGGTGCATGAAGACCAAAGCGCCGAGCTCCGCAGCTTTCGACCAGAACGGATGAAAGCGAGCGTCGGACAGGTCCTGGCCGTTGACGTGGCCGCCGATGGCTGCGCCGCGGAGGCCGAGCCGCTTGATGCCGTCCTCGATCTGGGCAGCCGCCAGATCGGGAAACTGGAGCGACGAGGACGCAAACGCCACGAACCGATCCGGGTGCGCCCGGCACCACGACGACAGCCCCTCGTTCTGCGCCCGGACGATGCGGTCGGCGAGGTCTCGATCGGTGACGGCGTACCACCAGAAGCCGTTGATGCTGAGCGCCTGGTAGTCCACGCCCTGCGCGTCCATGGTGGCAAGCCGCGGCGGGCCGAGCACTTGCGCCTCGGGCACCGCCGCGCTCGTCTCGAAGGGCGTGCCCTTCACGACCGCCGCGACCGTCGAGACGCCGCAGTGTGCGTGGACGTCGACGACCGGCACGCGACGGCCCGCAAGCGTCACGCGCCGGCGGGCGGCTTCGAGCGCTTGTCGGAACGCGAACGCGCCACCGACGAACTCGCGACGATTGAGCATGATGAACATTCTTGTCGATTCGCCGGCAATTCCGACACGAAAGTCACCCGGTCACCGATGGTAAACTCCCGCGCATGAGCCGACATCCACGCCTTTTTGCCATCGCGACCATCGCCGTGATTCCGATTCTCACGTTGGCGCAGCAGCCACAGCAGCCGCCGGCCGCAACGCCGCCGGCCGACTCGCCACGGGTTGCCGCGCATGAAGACGACGGCGTCGGAAAACGTGGATTCGATGGCGAAGCAGATCCAGGAGATGGTGGATTCGGTCTTCAGCTTCAGCGAGCTGGCGTTCCAGGAACACGAAACCTCGCGCTACCTCACGGGGATCCTCGAGAAGAACGGCTTCGCGGTGAAACGCGGCGTGGCCGGGATCCCGACGGCGTGGGTGGCGACCTGGGGCAGCGGCAAGCCGGTGATCGCGCTCGGCTCGGACATCGACGGCATTCCCATGGCGTCGCAAAAGCCGGGCGTGGCGTACCACGACCCGCTCATCGCCGGCGCACCGGGCCACGGCGAAGGACACAACAGCGGCAACGCCGTGAACATCGCCGCCGCCCTGGCGGTGAAGCAGATCATGGAACGGGAGAAGATGCCGGGCACGCTGATGCTGTGGCCGGGCGTTGCCGAAGAACTGCTCGCGACCAAAGCGTGGTACGTCCGCGAGGGCATGTTCAAGGACGTTGACGTGTGCCTCTTCGCCCACGTCAGCGACAACCTCGCCGTGTCGTGGGGCCAGGGCGGCGGCACGGGCCTCGTCTCCGTCGAATACACGTTCACCGGCGAAAGCGCGCACAGCGCCGGGGCACCGTGGCGTGGGCGCAGCGCGCTCGACGCCGTCGAGCTGATGAACATCGGCTGGAACTACCATCGCGAGCACATGCGCCTCCAGCAGCGGTCCCACTACGTCGTCACCGACGGCGGTCACCAGCCGAACGTGGTGCCGCCGACCGCCACCGTCTGGTACTGACTTCCGCGAGACGAGCTACCCGCAGATCAAGTCCATGTGGGAGACGGGCGACAAGATGGCCGAAGGCGCGGCGCTCATGACGAACACGAAGTGGACGTCGAGAATTCTCGGCGCGGCCTGGCCGCAGCACATGAGCAAACCGATCGCCGAGATGGCGTACGCGAATATCCAGAAGGTGGGACTGCCCCGCTGGACGGAGGCCGACCAGCGCTTCGCCAAAGCGGTTCAAAAGGAGATCAAGTCGAACGAACAGGACGGTCTGGCGACCGAGATCGACAAGATGGGCACGCCCGTCGCCGAAGCCGACCAGCGCGGCGGCGGCTCCGACGACATCGGCGACATCTCCTGGACCGTCCCGACCATCACGTTGCGCTACCCCGCCAACATTCCGGGATTGCCCGGCCACAACTGGGTCAACGCGATCGCGATGGCCACTCCGGTGGCGCACAAGGGCTCGGTGGCCGGCGCCAAGGTGCAGGCCCTGAACCTGCTCGACCTCTTGACGAAGCCCGAGATCATTGCGGCCGCGAAGACGTACTTCAACGACGTGCAGCTGAAAGAGACGAAGTACATCCCGCTCATCGCGAAAGACACGCCGCCGGCGATCTGGCTGAACAAGGAGACGGACGATAAGTTCCGTGCGGAGTTGAAGAAGCTGTACTACGACCCGTCTCGGTACGGCACGTACCTCGAGCAGTTGGGAATTACGTATCCGACGGTAAAGCCCTAGATGCAGACAAGTTAGAAGTCGAGAAGCCAGAAGTCAGAAGTTGCTGGGCGCTTGTCGTGTCGCTGCTGCGAGCCTCCGTCTGTACTTCTAACTTCTGGCTTCTAACTTCTCAACTTGATCCAGTTTCTTCAAACGCTTTGAGTTTCGCCACGTGCATCGTCACAGCCAGTGCGATGCCCACGAGCAAGAGGCGAACACCTAGGCTCTCAACAGACCAGATCGCCGTGGCGCCGATGCCCGCCCACAGCGCGACCAGTGTCACGGCCTTGTCGCGCCGGCTCATGCCACGGCCTTCGTAGTGGTTGCGGATATAGCGGCCCAGCCATCGGTGATTGATCAGCCACTGGTAGAACCGATCGGAGCTCCGCGCGTAGCACGCGGCCGCGAGCAGCAGGAACACCGTCGTCGGAAGCAGCGGCAGGAAAATGCCAAGGACGCCGAGACCGACTGACAGGGTCCCCAGCGTCACCAGCAGGGCCTTCATGAGACGGGAGGTCATGCGAGAGAACCGACACCCAATCTTCTCACAGCATCACCTGCATGTAGATCACGTCCAGCCATCGGTCGAATTTGAACCCGACCTGGCGCAAATGCGCCACGCGCTCGAATCCGAACTTCTCGTGAATGGCGACGCTGGCAACCTGCTCGCCGTCGATGCCCGCAACGATCGTGTGATGCCCGGCGGCGCGCCCTCGCGCAATCAGATCAGCCAGCAAGCGGCCACCGACGCCTCGTCGATGCCACCCGTGATCGACGTACACCGAGTTCTCGATCGAGAAACGGTAGGCCGATCGCGAATGGAAGCGTGA
Organism: uncultured Acidobacteriota bacterium; assembly: GCA_963793255.1. Lineage (GTDB taxonomy): Bacteria > Acidobacteriota > Vicinamibacteria > Vicinamibacterales > SCN-69-37 > CAVTYZ01. The sequence continues at coordinate 115,473 of CAWBZK010000018.1, read as the reverse complement.
CAACGAGCCCCAGCCGATGACCCGGCCGTCCAGCTCGGCGACGGTCACGGGATGCGCGGGCCCGTGATCCTGAAACCAGCGCGCACGTTCCTCGGCCGTGTGCGGCTCCTCCTGATACGTGCACGTCGAATGCAACACGTAGTGGTTGTAGATCTCGTTGATGCGGCCGAGGTCGTCGGCCGTGGCAAGGCGGATGCGTATGTCCATCGTGCTCATCGGGGTCTCATCCTCATCTACGATTGATCCGTGCAGCTCCTCGCGCTGGTGGACGCGGCGGACGCGGTTGCCGCCACGAGCCGCCGGCTTCAAAAGATCACCCGGCTGGCGGCCGTTCTGCAAGCAGCGGGTCCGGCGGAGGTCGAGTCCGTCGTCGCGTTTCTCTCCGGGGGGCCACGTCAGGGCTCGATCAACATCGGGCACGCGATCATCTCGGCCGCTTCGGACACGACGCCGGCGGATACGGCCACACTGACGATCTCTGAAGTGGACGCAGCGTTCGACATGCTGGCGCGCGTCCAGGGCCAAGGGGCCGCACGTGAGCGCGCCTCGCGTCTTCGCGAGCTGTTCGCGCGCGCGACGCGCCCGGAGCAGGACTTTCTGCGCCGGCTCTTGTACGGCGAGTTGCGGCACGGCGCGCTCGAGGGCGTCCTCGTCGAGGCAGTCGCGAAGGCCGCGGGGGTGAGCGCGGACGTCGTGCGCCGCGCCGCGATGCTGGCCGGCAGTCTGACGGCGGTGGCCCGGCCTGCCCTGGAGGGCGGCGAGCGCGCGCTGGGTGTCTTCTCGGTCCAGGTGATGCGACCCATCCAGCCGATGCTCGCGCAGTCGGCGAACTCCGTCGATGAAGCGCTCGGCGAGCTCGGCCCGCCCGACAACGTCGCGCTCGAGTACAAGCTCGACGGCGCGCGCGTCCAGATCCACAAGGCCGGGAGCGACGTCCGCATTTACTCGCGCACGCTTCACGACGTCACCGACTCGGCGCCGGAGGTCGTCTCGATCATCGAACAGTTGCCCGCGCGGGAACTGATTCTCGACGGCGAAGTGCTGGCCCTCCAGCCCGATGGCCGGCCACATCCCTTTCAGGTGACGATGCGCCGCTTCGGCCGGCGACGGGACATTGCGGCCCTGCAGAACGAGCTTCCGCTGACGCCGTTTCTCTTCGACTGCCTGCAGATCGACGGCACGGCGCTCCTTGACGAGCCGCAGGCGCGGCGCGTCCGCGCCCTTCAGGATCTCGCGGGTGGGTTGGCCGTGCCTCGACTCGACAGCCCGGACGCGACGGGCGCGCGAGCCTTCCTGGCGGACGCCGTCGCGCGTGGCCACGAGGGCGTCATGGCCAAGGCGCTCGACGCGCCGTACGCGGCCGGACGGCGTGGCGCGGCGTGGCTCAAGATCAAGCCCGTCCGCACGCTCGACCTTGTCGTGCTCGCGGCCGAATGGGGCCACGGACGACGAAAGGGCTGGCTCAGCAATCTCCACCTCGGCGCGCGCGATCCGGCCGCGGGTTCGTTCGTCATGCTCGGCAAGACCTTCAAGGGTCTGACGGACGAAATGCTCGCGTGGCAGACCGAGCAGTTCCTCGCGATCGAAACGGGCCGCGACAACTACACCGTGTACGTTCGGCCGGAGATCGTCGTCGAAATCGCATTCAACGAAATTCAGACGAGCCCGATCTACGCAGGCGGTCTTACGTTACGCTTTGCGCGAGTCAAGCGGTACCGCCGCGACAAGACCGCGGCGGACGCGGACACGATCGACACCGTGCGCCGGCTCGCCGGCGTCAACTGAGCGAGCGCTCGGCATCACAGAGGAGTCTCATGCGTCGTATTGCCATGCTCGGAACGGGACTGATCGGCCGCTTCTACACGGAGACCCTGCACGGGCTTCGGAGCCGCGACAAAGTCCAGGTTGTCTACTCGCGGTCGGCGGAACGCGCGGCGACGTTTGCGAAGACCTGGGACATCCCGCATTCGACCGACGACATGGCCGCGGCCATCACCCATCCGGACGTGGACGTGGTCGTGATCGGTCTGCCCAATCACCTGCACGAAGGGGCGGCGGTCGCGGCGGCACGGGCCGGCAAGGCGGTGCTGTGCACGAAACCGCTCGCGCGCGACAGCGCCGAGGCTTTCCGCATCCTGAAAGCTGTCGAGCAGGCCGGCGTCTTTCACGGGTACCTCGAGGACCTCGTGTACACGCCGAAGACACTCAAGGCGATCCGATCGGTTCACGAAGGCGCGCTCGGCAAGGTGCTCTGGGCCCGATCGCGCGAGACCCATCCGGGGCCGCACAGCGACTGGTTCTGGGACAAATCGCAGTCAGGTGGCGGCGCGATCATCGACCTGGGCTGTCACTGCATCGAGATCGGCCGCAGCTTCATCGGAAAGCGCGTGCGGCCCGTCGAGGTGATGTGCTGGGCCGACACCCAGGTCCACCCCATCGAGGCCGAGGACAGCGCGGTGGGCCTCGTGCGCTATGCGAACGGCGCCATCGGCCAGTTCGAGGTGAGCTGGACGTTCCGCGGCGGCATGGACCTTCGAGACGAGGTGACGGGCACCGAGGGCACGATCTGGCTGAACCACTGGCTGCGGACCGGCTTCGACATGTTTACCGCGGCGGGCGCCGGTGGCTATGTGGCGGAGAAGTCGGAGAGCGCGACGGGCTGGATGTTTCCCGTCGGCGACGAGGCGGGCGCGCTCGGCTATGTCGAGATGTTCACCGACATGTTCAACGCGCTCGAGCGCGGCGCGAGCCCCGTCGAGGACTTTTACGACGGGTATGTGGTCAATGCGATCATGGACGCCGCGCTCCTGTCGGCTCGAACGAAGCGCTGGGAGCCGGTTGCACTCGAGGAATGGCGCGGCGACGCCGACGCCGACACCGCCCAGAAGCTCCACGAGTTCGACGCCGAGCACTTCCTGATCAAGAAGGAAAAGATGCCCGACGGCCGCGTGAAGGTGATCCTGAAGCAGAAGGCCGGCGGTCGCGTTATCGAGCGGTTCGAGTAGAAAAACTGCTCGGGAGAGTTTTACGTAAAGCGTAAAACTCTCCCGAGCAGTTTTTCTATACACTGCACCGGCCCATGAGTGTGTCTATGTACAGCGCCCCGGCGCCCGAGGCCCAGTCGGGGCTGGAGCCCTGGAAATCCGCGGACCTGCCCAACGCGCCCACGCCGCGCGGCCTCGGCTGGATTGGGGTCGTTGGTCCTGGCGTCATCGTTCTCGGCGCCTCAATAGGCGGCGGCGAATATCTTCTGGGACCCACCGTCTTCGTGCGCCATGGCTTGACGTTGCTCTGGGTCACGACCATCGCCGTGTTCTTTCAGACCGTCTTCAACACGGAGCTGATGCGGTACACGCTGGCGACCGGGGAACCCGTGTTCACCGGCTTCATGCGGACGCGGCCCCATGCGACGTTCTGGGCGATCGTCTACGCGATTTTGTTCTTTCTTCAAGTCGGGTGGCCGGCATCCGCCGCCGTGGCCTCCGGCGCAATCTTCTTTCTCGGCGCCGGCCGCCTCCCGGGACCAGCCGATGTCTCGACGGTCTACCTCATCGGCGTCGCCACCTTCCTGTTGTGCGTCGCCGTTCTGCTGGTTGGGCGCCGGATCGAGCGGACGCTCGAGATCGCGAACTGGATCCTCGTCACGTGCACGCTCGGCGGCCTGTTCGTGCTGGCTCTGATGTTCGTTCCAGGGGAGACGTGGATCGCGGGCATGGCAGGCCTTGTCGGCTACAGCCCGTCGGCCGGCCACTTCGACTTCCTGCCGGCCAACGCCGACTTTTTTCTGATCGCGGCATTCGTGGCCTACTCGGGATGCGGCGGCATGATGAACATCACGCTGTCGAACTGGGCCCGAGACAAGGGCTACGGGATGGGCCAACGCGTGGGCTACATCCCCGCGGCCGTCGGTGGGCAGCGCGTCAATCTCGCCCACACCGGGTTCATCGTCACGCCGACGCCGGAGAACCTCAAACGCTGGCGGGGCTGGTGGCGCATCGTGCGGGCCGACCAGTGGGGCGTGTTTTTCGTGGGCGCGGCCATCGGCATGATGTTGCCGGCGCTGCTTTACGTCACGTATCTGCCCGCCGGCGCGAACATCCAGGGGCTGGGCATCAGCGCCGCACTCGCCTCGAGTCTCGGCGCACGCGAAGGTGCAGCGCTCGGCGTGACGTTGGGCGTGCTCGGCGCCTGGCTGCTCTTCAAGACGCAGCTGGACCTCACCGAAGCGCTCGTCCGGGCGATCACCGACATCCTCTGGACCGGGAGCCGGCGCGTGCGCGCGTGGCGCGGCGGCGACGTGCGCGCGGTGTACTACACGGTGCTCGCCATCGCCGCCGGATGGGGCATCTTCGCGCTCCGGCTCGCGCAGCCGATCATCCTGCTGCAGATCGCGGCGAACGTCGCCGGCTTCGTGTTCGTCATCGCGAGCTGGCACCTGCTGTACATCAACACGCGCTACCTGCCGCCCGAGATCCGTCCATCGCGTGCGCGACAGCTGGTCCTCGTGGCGATGTCGTTTTTCTACGCGTTCTTCGTGGCGCAGTCGATCAGGACCTTTTTTTAGGCTTGGGGCTCGCGGCTTAGGCTTAGGGCGCACGTCGAAGACCCCGGAGAAGAGCCGCGGGCCGCCGGGCCGTCGGCGCCTCTTTGACTTGTCGCCGCGGCCTACCCAGTTCTTATCACCAGCGACTTTCCAAACGCCTTCTCGAACCGCTGCTCGATGTCGCGGCTTCGCCACGACGACAACTGCGGGACGGAGACGCGGATGTCCTTGCCGACCGAGCAGGACACTTTGATACGTTTGCCGCGCGGGCAGCGGCGCTCGATCTCGTCGGCCAGCACGAGCAGCACGGCGGCGCGGTCAAGCGCGGTGTGATTCAGCCGCCGAAGCAGCGGGCCGAGCCGTCGCGGATCCGCATGCCGGTCGCCGGCCAGCCGCACCACCGCCGAGGCGAGCGCAATCTCCTGATGTGTGAACCCGTCCAGCTCGGTCGTGAGCAGGACGTCCGCGACGTGCCCGTGACGATTGAAGAAGTCGAAGCTGCGACCGATGTCGAGGAGGCGTGCGCCATGGTCGAGCGCCTCGGCAATCGCCTCGTCGGTCTTCGGGTCGATCCCGTCGAGCAGCGCCGCGGCCGTGGCGCGGCGCCGGACCGCGGCATCCGGATCCCAGCCGTCGAACCGGCGCACGAGCGAGGACAGCGCGGCCTCCTTCACCTCGGCGGTTGGCGCGATCGCCATGCGCAGCAGGCTGAGCGCGATGCCCTCCCGAACGCCCTGGCCCGACACCATGACCTCGTCGGCGCGCACGAACTCCATGAAGGTCTCGATCGCGATTCCACCGCCGACGATCGAGTCGGAGCGCTGCGCGCTCATACCCGCCACCTCGTCGCGGTTGCGTTCACGCGTCGATGCCAGGCGACGCACCACGTCGTGCATCCGGTCGAGCGTCAGCACGTACCCGTGAAGCGTGCTGATGGGATATACGTGCGAGCTGCGGTCGATCTTGGCGAGGTTTCGCACCGTGCCGCCAGTCCCGACGACCGTTTCATACCGGCCGAGCCTCTTCACGCCCGCCTTCTTCAGATGCTTCCAGACATGATCGCGAAGGCGGCGAATCTCGCGGGCCTTCGGCGGATCGGACTCGAGAAACGTCTCGCTCAGACGCAGAGAGCCGAGCGGCAGGCTCGTCGCCCGGCCCAGACGACGGGATCGAAATGTGGAGATCTGCATCGACCCGCCGCCGAGGTCGAACAGCAGACCGCTGGACACGGGCACCCCGCGGACGGCGCCCGCAAACCCGTACGCGGCCTCGCGCCGGCCGTCGATGATTTGAACGCCGACGCCGACTTCGCGTCGAATGCGCTCGATCAGGCGCTGACCGTTCTTCGCATCGCGCATTGCCGCGGTTGCGACGGCGACGACTCGCCGGGCGCCGGCGCCGAGCGCGATGGCATAGAAGTCGCGCACGGCCTCGATCGTCCGCGCCATCGCCTCTTCGCCGAGCTTCTGACGCTCGTCGACGTCATGCACGAGCCGAAGGGGCGCGCGCGAACCGGCCAGCAGCCGCAGATGCCGCGCCGGATCGAGCTCGAGGATGACGACTCGGCCGGAGTTGGACCCGATGTCGATGACGGCGACCGGTGCGGACCGGCGAAAGCTGAGGCGCGCCACTAGAACCTCGACGCCCGGATCCAGGTGTCCGCACGCGCCCAGCTTGCGGCGAGATTCGCGTCCACGTCGGTTGTCGGAAGGCCTCGGCCCACCAGCGCCTGCTTGAGCCCCAGCAGCGACCAACCGTTTCGAGGGTGATCGTCGAGCTCCGCGCGGTAGACGCGCTCGGCCTCCTCGAACCGCTTCGCGTCGATGAGCGCGGCGCCCAGCCAATGCCGGGCCGCGAACGGCATCGGTTCCGGCTCGTCGTACATCAGCCCATCGTCCAGCGCGACCGCCTTCTCAAACGCGGCGATGGCCCCGGGCAAATCACCTGCGCCGCGTTTGATCTCGCCGTCGAGAATCGCCGCCGCGATGCCCAGGAGGTCCCGGCCCGTGTGCATGCGAAATCCCTGCGTGGTCGCCGACAACCGGACCACGGCGGCCAGGCGTTCGCGCGCTTCGTCGGCGTGGCCAAGACGAAGCGCTGCGTAGCCCTGCGCGAACTCCCAGAAGCCCGCGCTGACGTCGCTCTGAGGACGAGCGGTGATGGCTGGAATCTCGTCGAAGCGGCCGAACCGCAAGAGCGTGAGGACGTGGTAGAAGCTGTCGCCGGTCAGCTTCGCGTAGTCCTTGCCGGCCTGAATCGCGACGGCGCCCTGGCCGTCCATCGACGCCGCGTACAGAAGCATGTGGAGGTTGTGTTCCGGGTAGATCGCGAAGCCCTCACCCACCGCGGCCTTGAGGTCGGAATGCCAGGCCTCGATGTTGGCGCGCACGGAATCGCCCCACCGTCCGACCTCATTCCAAGTGTGGGACGGCATGTGATTGATGTGGCTCGCGCCTGGAATGGACCGCCCCAGAAACTCCGCGCAGGCTTCGGCACGCCCGGGCACGACCGTGGACTCCGTGGCGTGCACGTAGAGGTGGCACGCGCCCGGATGGTGGACGTCGCGGCTGAGCACGCTCTCGAGCACGTGATGAAGCCGCTGGACGCTCGGCGTGGTGTAGTCGCGAGTGCCACGCCGCGGTTCGAGGAGGAAGAGCGCGTCGGCGTAGAAGACCTGAATGTCGAGGTCGTCGGGATAGCGGGCCGCAACCTTCTCCATCGCGTCCCGATAGGCACGATCCTGTTCGACGCGCTTGGCCGCGTCAAAGTGCTCGACGTAGCGAACGGACAACGCTTCGATGAGGTCGCGCTCGACCGGCGTCGCGCGCTGACGAAGCGACATCGCCTTCTGAACGGCCGCGTACGCGTGGGGCGACTCGGACGGCGACATCGGTGCGTTCAGGTACGACCCCCATGCCCACGCCTCGCCCCAGTAACAGATCGCGCAGTCCGAATCGCGCTTCCAGGACTCGCGGAAGGACAGCACGGCCTCCCGCTTGGCGAAGGAGAACATCATCTGGAGGCCCTGGTCGAAATACGCCTGCGTGCCAGGGACCCGGGACGAAATGGGACGGGTGAATGTGCCGAGGCCGGTCTTGTAGAGCGGGACCGGCTCGCTCGCAATCCAGGACGCAGGTCCACCCTGTGCCGCGAGGCCTGGCGCGACGAGACACCAAAGGACAACAAGCGCTCCCGCCACCCTACGCCCTGTTGTCACGCGGCACCTCCGCGCGAAGATTGTAGATGTAAGCTTCGAACTCGGCTCACAACTTCGACGTCAAAGGCCCTATGCACGGACGGATATTGCCAGTCATGACCGCGGCGCTGCTGGCGGTCACGGTCCAGACGACGCCGGCTCAGCGGAGCCCGTCCCGCCCGCAGGCTCCCTCGCCGCGGGTTCCGGCGACGCAGGACGCCCTGTTCTCGCCGACCGCAGTGTGGACGGCGCATCTCCGGTTCACTCCCGAGCAGTGGGCCGCGATTCGGCCGATCAACGGCGCGGGAGGTGGATCCTCGTCATCCGCCGACTGGCTGCAGGGCGCCGAGGGCCATCGCAACGGTTGGGGTGTCGTCAACGGCGTCGAGTTCGAGTACGTGCACGCCGACCTCGAGTTTGCCGGCAGGACGTTCAGGGACGTGGCCGTCCGGTACAAGGGCAATGGCACGTACCTCAGCGGGCGGCAGGCCGGCAAGATCTCGTTCAAGGTCGATCTCAACAAGTACGTCAAAGGCCAGAAGCTCCTCGACCTGTCCACGTTGAACTTCCACAACATGATTGCCGACCCGGGTCTCATGAACGAGACGCTGGCCTATCGGCTCTACCGCGACGCCGGCGTGCACGCGTCGCGGACGGCGTACGCGAAGGTGTCGGTGACCGTTGGAAACCAGCCGGTCCGCGATCACGGCCTGTTCGCGCTCGTCGAGAACGTGGACACGAACTTTATTCAGGCGCGCCTCAAACTGCAGACCGGTGCGATCTTGAAGCCGTCCACGCGCAATCCGTTCATGGACCGCGGCGGGGCCTGGGCCAAGTACAACCAGACGTACGACCCGAAGACGGACCTGACGGAGGCCGAAAAGCAACGAGTCATCGAGTTTTGCCAGTTCGTCTCGCGCGCCGACGACCGTGACTTCGCCGCGCGCATCGGCAGCTACGTCGACATCGAGGCCTTCGCGCGTTACATGGCGGTGGTCGCGTGGCTGAGCAACCCCGACAGCATTCTCGAGCGCGGCCAGAACTACTACGTCTACCTGCACCCGCAGACGCGCAAACTCTATTTCATGCCGTGGGATCAGGATCATTCATTCGGCAACTTCCTTCGGACGTCGCTTGCCCCCTATGAGACGTCGAACATCCACGTCCCTTGGGTGCGCGGCGTGAGGTTCCTCGAACGGATGAACGCCGTGCCGGCATACCGCACGGCGTATCTCGCGCGGATGCGTGAATTCAGCACGACGCTGTTCGCGCCCGACGCGGTTCACGGCGCAGGTGGCAGAGCTCGCTCCGGTTGTACGAGCCGGTCTTCAGAATGAGCCCGCGCGCATGTCGGCCTTCGAGCGCGGGGTCGCGGGCCAGGCGGGGATCTTGCGCTTCGCGCCGGCGAGAACTCGCTCGGTGATCGAGCAGCTGGGCAGAACTCAGTAGGGGCTTAGGGCTTCAAGACTCAAAGCTGAGGCCTGAGCCCGAGCGGCGCGTTTCTTACCGTCTGAACTCCGCCGCCAGTTTGTTCAACAGCGCCGTGGGCACCTCGCCATCGAAGAGCGCGACACGGTAGCGGAGCGTCAGCGATTGGCCTTTCGCGACGTTCACGGGCGCTTGCGCCATGATCGCCGGCTGCAGGAAATGCACCGAGCGCGGCTCGTGCCAGGATGACGTCGGGTTGGAGGGATGGTCCATCAGCGCCCAGCCGATCGTCTTCCCGCCCGCCGGCGTCACGGAGTACGCGTACCAGTCGGCCGGCGGCCAGTTGAGATCCGGGTTGCCCGCGTTCGAGTTCGGGAGCTCCACGACGCCCTGCGCGTTTGAAAACACGGACGGACCGTCGTTGCGGCCGCGGGCGCAGAAGCCGCCGAAGGCCTGCCGATCGATCGTCATGTCCACGTCGGGCGTGACCTGACTCGTGACGTCGAGCAGATTCGCGTCGCTTGCGCCGCGCCAGCGTGCCGTCGTTCGCTCCACCAGCACGCGCTTGCCTTCGATCGACCAGTCGTTCTGAATGTCGATGACCGCCGACGACGCATCGGCCGAGACGAGGCGCAGATCACGGTTCGTGATCACACGGCCGGCCGTGGGCGCGTACCGACCCCAGCCCCAGAAGTCGGCCCGAACCGGCTCCGGCGTCCGGAACTCCATGGCATGCCAGGCGAGAAACACCCCTCGGTGTGTCGTGTGGTCCTTCGGAGCCAGGTCGGACACACGCTCGCCTGACGGCGTGTTGACCGGGTGGAAGCAACAGGCGCTTTCGGCCGAGAGCAGCGACCCAGCGGGCTTGCTCGTCAGATACTCGAATGCCACCCGACCGTCGCCCGACTTGAGAACCCGCCCCGACGCCGTCGGTTCGAAGGAATACGGACGTGCCTGGAGGCCACGCCCGAGGGCCAGCCCGGTCGTGCCCGCAAGAAACTCACGGCGATCAAGGTCGAATGACATCGACGACTCCTTCAGGGAATGGACGCAGTATAAGCCCCGTCGCCAGGCCGCGACGTCAGGACCGTCGCAGTCCGGCCGGTCCGCCCGCGGTAGTCCTGCCCCATTGTCTCTGCGACCGCCACCGCGGCGTCTGTCCGTACGACGCAGACCACCGACCCACCGAACCCGCCTCCGGTCATACGGCAACCATACACGCCGCCGGTTCGACCGATCGCCTGACTGATCTCGACGAGCACATCCAGCTCAAGACAACTCACGGCAAAGTCGTCGCGCAAAGACCTGTGACTGTCGTACATCAGCGCACCGAGACGGTCCCAGTCGCGATGACGAGCCGCATCGACAGCCGCATGAACGCGGGCGTTCTCCGACACGACGTGACGAGCGCGAGCGTAGAGCTCGACGCCGAGCGCGCCTGCATGCTGTTGCACGTCTTCGATGGTCGCGTCACGAAGCGCCGGCACGGCAAGGCGGCGGGCGGCCTCGGTGCAGGCCGCGCGCCGATTCGCGTAGGCGCCGTCGGCCAGATCGTGGCGAACGTTCGTGTTGACGACCATCACGGCGATCGCGGGATCCGTCAGATCCACGTACGTCGCGTCGAGGGATCGACAATCGATCTTCACCGCGCGTCCCCGCTTGGCGACGACCGCGATGAGCTGGTCCATGATGCCGGTCGGCACGCCGGCAAACTCGTGTTCGGCGCGCTGGCAGAGTCGTGCGGTGTCCCTCACGTCCCGCGTCAGACCGGACGCGGCTTCAACCAGCGTCGCGACCGCCACTTCGAGCGCCGCGCTGCTCGACAACCCGGCGCCGACCGGCACGTCCGACTCGATGACGAGGTCGAGGCCCGGCACGGCGCCGCCGATCGCCTGGATGCCGGCGATGACACCGGCCACATAGTTCGACCAGTGCCGCGGGCGTGGAAGGATCGGACCGGAGAGGTCGAGCGCGATGGATTCGTCGAAGGCCGCGCTGTACACGCGTGATCGCGCGATCGAGCCGCGGCCGGGCGGCGACAGCTGTGCGGGCCTCAATCGCCATCGGCAGCACGAATCCGTCGGAGTAGTCGGTGTGCTCGCCGATGAGATTGACGCGGCCAGGCGCCGACGCCAACCATGTCGGCGCCTGGCCAAAACGCTCCGAGAAGCAGAGGGTCGCTCGCTCGGCTGACGATTTCACACAGGTATTAGAACCCGAGGCTGATCCCGACCGCTGCGGTACGGCCGGGCGCTCGCCAGCCGCCCAGGTAGTAAGTCTCGTCGAACAGGTTGTCCAGCCGCAGGTACGCACGGACCGGCATCGGCCCGCTACGCGTCACTCGGTACGACGAGGTCACACCGACCGTCGTGAATCCGGGGAACCTGTACGCGCGCTGCTGACCGTTGGCGAAGAGCGACGTGTAGCTCGCCGACGCGTGAAATACCTCGACGGCGGTATTGATCGTGTTCCGCCAGTCATGGGTAACGACAACCGCCGCGGTGTCTCCAAACACGCCGGGTGACTTGAAGAAGCCCTCGACTGCCAGGTCCTCTTCGGTTTCCGAGTCGGTGTGGGCGTACAGACGCGCGAATCGTCAGACTGGGCGCGGGCCGCGCATCCAGCGACAGCTCAACGCCCTGCGAGGAACCACCCGACCCGTTCAGGTAGCCAAAAAAACGTCCGAACGGATCCGTGGCCGGATCGATGCCGCCGCTGAAATCGAACTCGGTCAGCGACTGGGCATCGATGCCGAACACTGTCGCGGACGCGATCGCCCGGTCACCCCAGAAATACTGATCGATACCAGCGTCCACGGTGCGATAGCGATCCGGCGAGAGGCGAGGATCGCCGAAGGGCGAGAAAATGATGACGCGCGTAGCCGGATCGGCGAAGAATCCACCGCCAAACCGCTCGTACAGCGCCGGCGCGCGATACGCGTTGCCGGCATGCGCCCGAACCTTCGTGCCTGACGCGGTGATGAAGTATGCGGCCGACACGTCGCCTGTCAACGCATGCTCCGGCGCGTCGAGGTCGAGCCCTTCGTACGGGTTCGCCGTGCCGACGGCGGAGAACTCCGGCGTGCCCAGACGGAAGCCCTGCACGCGGCCCGACACCGAGATCTGGAGGCGGCGATCGTCGAACGCAGCCTGGAGGGCACCGAAGACCGTGTGGCTCGTCTGCGACACGTCCGATTCAGTAATCAATCGGTCGGGCGGCGGCGCGTTGTCGTCGATGTGCTCGAAGTACGCCTCGCGTTCGAACTCGTACCCGCCGGTCACGCTGCCCCACGACCGCAGCTGGGCGGTGCCTCGAAGCTGGAGCGTGTCGATATCGCCGGCGAACTCGCTCAGACTTTCGGTCACGCCCTGGAACCCTGGCCCAAGGGGGCCATTGCGATGGGTCCGGGCCGTGTGCATCCGCTGGTAGCTCGCCTGCCAGAGCACCGACGGCGTCTGTTGCCGCTCCAGGCGAAGCGCGATCGATTGGAATGACGAGCGGCGATCGGCGTCCGGGTCGTTCTGCCCGGGGAAGAACGTTGCCGAGCCGACGTCGACAGACTGGCCCTCGTCGAATCGCTCCATCTGGTCAGGCGGGACCGCAATGGCATCGACGATCGTCTGATCCGGGATGTTCTCCGCAGGAATCCCGAACGTCGTCGGACTGGCGTTGCTCCGCACACGGTCGGACGACCCGATGTACCGGGCCCAGATGTTCGTGGCCGGGTCGATTTGAAATCGCATCGCGCCGTGAGCGCCCGTGCTTCTCGCCGCGTCGTCGCCGTCCACACCGTCCGTCGTTTCCCATCCAAGGCCGCCGGCCGAAAACGCCAGCCGCTGGTTCATGGCCGCTGCCGGTCACCGACCCGCGCGCCCGTGTCTGACCGAGCGAGCCGTACTCGATTTGCGCGTCACCGCCGAGTGGACCACCGCCGGCCTGCGTCACAAGATTGACGACGCCGCCGACGGCATTCGTGCCGTAGAGCGACGACCCCGAGCCACGCAGAACCTCGACGCGGTCGGCCGCCATCACGTTCAGATTGGAGAAGAACGCGGTCGCGTCCGCCTGCGTGGACGCGGCGTCGCGCACGCGAAATCCATCGACGAGCACAGCCGACGCTTCCGGGCGAAGCCCGCGGATGCGAATGCTGCCGAGTTGGCCCGGACCGCCGTTGTCGCGGACCTGAACGCCCGGCGCGGTCCGCACGACGTCCGCCACGGAAATCTGCTGGCGCGCACGCATGTCCACTTGCTCGAATGTCGACATCGCTTTCGACGTTTCGCGCAGCGCCTGCGGAATTCCGGCCGCGGTGACGACGACCGCCTCGTCGACGCCTTCCAGATCGAGCGTGAACGTGAGGGTGAGGCGAGTCGTCCGAAACGGTCAGCGGCTGCACGAGCCGCCGGAAGCCGCCGCGGTCAACCTGGACGATCACCCGACCGGGCAGCAGACCAGCGACCTGGAATCGCCCATCAGCCGCGGTCACCGCCATGAGCGCGACGCTGCCGCCGCTCGCAGGCGTAATCCGGACGACGGCGCCGCCGACACCGCCGCCCTGCGCATCAACGACACGGCCGTCGAGATCCACCGTTTGCGCGGCCGCACCAACCGGCCGCCACATCAGCGCCACCAACACCACGATCAATAGTCTGCTCACCCGCATGACACACCCTTCCTGAACGCTCCACTCCTCGAGACCCGGAAGCGGAGTCGTCGAACGGGCGGTACGCGCCTACTTCTGCGCGTCGCCCGCCTGAAAATGGCGGACAGACAGCGGCAACAGGCGTGCTGTTGGAATCGTGGGAGTGACGGGACCCGGATGCCAGCGCATGCTTTCTGTTCTCCGCAGAAAGTCAGCCGATGCGCCTTGGGTAGGTCTCCTGGCTTGGAAGGGGAAAAAGTGGTCGGGTGAATTTCCCGATTTTTTCCGGCCGCTTCACCTTCCCCGGTCTCTAGGGACCGAGTGGTCTATCGAAGCGACACGCCCTCACTCACAGTGGCGGAACCGCGCCGGACTTGCACCGGACTTCCCTGTTATGCCCGACATGGGCACCAAAGGCAAAAAGACAGTAACACGGGATCGTTCCACGTTCCCAGTTCCACGTTCCCCGTTCAGGTTCCCGCGTTCGGCTCCACGGAACGTGGAACGACGGAACGAGGAACGAGGAACGAGGAACGACGCGTGTTCTATCTCGTACTAGCACTCACGGCCCACATGGCGCGATGGCGTCCGCGCAGGAAATCGATCACGCCCGTGAAGGCCGCGGCATTGACCGTACAGAAGTACACCCAGAGGCGCAGCGGGGCCGGCAGTGCCACCGCACGTTTGAGCGCGGCGTTGCCAGCGAGGAATGCGATCGCACCGAGGCCGGCGAGCGCAAGTGTCGCCTGGTAGAAAGGCTGATCGAGCAGAAAGAGGTTCGTGACGAGCGCGCCAAGCAGGAAGAACGGCACGAGCCAGCGCATGAGCTTGTGACTGGCGAGGCGGAACGCCAGCATCGGGCGGAACGGCTTGAGGAAATAGCCCACGTGCCGATGCGCGCCCAACTGCCGCGTCACCATCCGCGCCTTGCGGCCAAACTCTTCCGACAAGTCGTTGGCGGCGCGCTCGAACGCACGGGCGTTCGGCTCCACGACCACGCGATAGCCGGCCTTGAGCGCCAGGAGCGGCGTCACGGAGTCGTCCGAAATGCCGGCCGGAAGAGGCTGCCAGATGGAACGGCGCAGTGCGTAGATAGCGCCCGTCGCCACGAGCGTGCCGCCGAACCGGCTTTCCATCTCCTTGATCGCGTTCTCGAAGCGCCAGTAGAGACCTTCGCCTGCACGCACGCCCGGCTCGCAACGGTTCAAGTACACGAGCTGGCCAATCACGCATCCGATTGATCGGATCGGCGAAGGGCGCCACGAGGTACTGGAGCGCGTCCGGGGCGAACTCCGAGTTCGCGTCGGTGAACACCAGGACGTCGGCCGTTGACAGCGAGACCATGGCGTTCAACAGGGCTGTCTTCCCGGCGCGGCGCGACATGTCGACCACGCGGAAACGGGAATCGGGAACCGAGGCCGCGATAGCGGCCGTCCGATCCGTCGAGCCATCCGATCCGACCAGGAAATCAATCCGGTCCGCGGGAAACCGCAGCGAGCGCAGGTTTTGCATCCGGCCTTCCAACACGGCCGCCTCGTTGTAGGCAGCGACGACCACACTCACCCGAGGCGTGTGATCTGGCGACTGAGACAGGAGCGGACTCTTGCGTGCGGGAACGACGAGGGACGCCGCGACGAGCAACAGCGGGTAGCCCGCGTACGCATAGGCGGCGCAGGCGATGAACAGCCAGAACAGGACGTCCAAGGGAGCCGTCGCCAGTATAGCGGCGGACGACGGGCGAGCGCCCAGGCCCTTGCAGAAACACACGACAGAAGGCGGGTCACTGACGCCCCCTCCCGAGCGGCAGCGCCCGCGCTCCTGTCGGCTCGCGTCCAGAGTGCCGTTCGGGATGGAACCGCGGCACCTGGGCTCGAGATGCGGACGGTTACGCACGAAAACGGCCGTCCAGAATTTTTCCGGGAAAAGCGCGGGGGCAGCACACTTCCCGACTGCCGCTTCTAAAGCACGCTCTGTGCCAGACGCGATCGACCGCATCGACGGCGGCCGCGGGAATGGCCCGCCGGAGGGGTGTGAAAACGCCACACACGCCGACGGGCATTTCTACATTCAATGTCCGGCGCTCTTCCGGATCTGCGTCACGAGCTTCGTGAGCACCGTGCCCGGCCCGACCTCTTCGAAGTCAGTGACGCCCTGGCCGAGAAGAAAGCGCACCGAGTCCAGCCATCGCACGGAGTGTCCGATCTGATCGGCGAGCGTCTCGTGAAGGAGATCCGGCGCGTATGGGAGTCCAGTGAGATTCGCCACGACAGGAATCGAAGGCGACCCGAATTCGAAGTTCGCAAGGAAGGCCTTGAACTGCCGCATGGGCTCGTGCATGTAACGCGAGTGAAACGCCGCACTCACTTTGAGCGCAATGCACGCACGGGCACCCGCCGCCTCGAGTGCCGGCGCAGTCGCGGCGAGGTCCTCCCGGACGCCCGCGAGCACCGTCTGTTCCGGTGAGTTGAAGTTGGCCACGTCGACCCGGCGCCCGGCATCGCTCTGGCTGAGCACCGCTTCGATCTGCGCGGGCGGAAGGCCGATGACGGCCATCATGCCGCCACCACTGATCTGCCCCATCAGTGCGCCGCGCTCGCGAACCATGCGCAGACCATTTGCGAAGTCGAACACTCCGGCCGCGACGAGCGCGTTGTATTCGCCGAGACTGTGGCCGGCGACAAACGCCGGCGGCGTCAGGCCCTGGTCGGTCCGCGCGCGATACGACATCGCGTTGACCACGAAGAGCGCCGGTTGGGTGAACGCCGTCCGACCGAGTTCGCCGCGCGGATCGTCGACACACAGTTCGCGAATGGAATAGCCGAGCACGTCGTCGGCGACTTTCGTCCAGTCCGGGTAGCGATGGAAAAGCTCGGCGCCCATGCCCTTCGACTGGGAGCCCTGGCCAGGAAACAGACACGCAATCGACATATCGAGAACAAGATTAAGATGGTTTTCCCCGGCGTGGAGACATCAATGCGAGTTGCCGCCTGTGCCCTCTCGATCTCCGCGTTCGTACTTGCGGGATCCGTCAGGCCTGCCGTCGCGCAACTACGGGCGACGCCTCTCGTGACCGGCCTCACGCTGCCGCTTGGTTTCGTCCAGGATCCGACAGACTCGACCGTCCAGTTGGTGCTCGAGCAGGGCGGCCGCGTCCGCGTGATCAAAGGCGGCGTGCTCCAGTCCACGGACTTTGTGGATTTGCGAAGCGCGATCGCCTCCGGTGGCGAACAGGGTCTGCTGGGGCTGGCCTTCGCCCCCGACTACGCGACGAGCGGCCGGTTCTTCGTGTGCTTCACCGATCGCAATGGCCATATCGTGGTCGCGCGCCTGAAGCGCTCTCGGCCGATCCGCTGCGCGCCGACCCGCAAAGCCGATTCGATCTGGTCTGGCCGGACGGCCGGCGGTTCGTCCAACATCCGTTCAGCAACCACAACGGCGGCAATCTGGCCTTCGGGCCTGACGGGTTTTCTGTACGTCGGGATGGGAGACGGCGGCTCGGGAAACGACCCACGAAACCACGGGCAGAACCCTCACTCGCTGCTCGGCAAGATGCTTCGGCTCGACGTGTCGGTGCCCGACGAGGATTCCAGGGGCTACAGCCTGCCAACGAGCAATCCGTACTACGGTCGCTCGGATGCCTTGTGGGAGATCTGGTCCTTCGGCTTGCGCAACCCCTGGCGTTGGAGTTTCGACAACCCGGCGCGCGGTGGGACAGGCGCGATGCTCATCGCCGACGTCGGCCAGAATCGCTGGGAGGAGATCAACTACGAGCCCGCGGGCGCCGGAGGCCGCAACTACGGCTGGCGAATCCGTGAGGGCGCGCACAACAACGTCACGAATCTGCCGGCATTCTCGCAGCCACTGCGCGACCCACTGTGGGAGTACTCGCACGCCGACGGCCAAAGCGTGACCGGCGGTTTTGTGTATCGCGGTCGTGCCCTCGGTTCGCAGTACGTCGGACGCTACTTCTTCGCCGACTACGTCACGAGCCGCGTCTGGTCGCTGCGCTTGACAATCGATCCGGTGACCAAGGAGGCGGCGGCCGATGACCCCGTGGAGCACACGTCTCAGCTCGGTACGGCTTCGCGGTCGCCGTCGAGCTTCGGCGTCGATGCGGCTGGTGAGCTGTACCTCGTGAGCCACACCGGCGGTGCTGTCTACCGTATCGACCCTCCGCCCGGACAGGTACCTGCACCGGAGCCCCCGGGTCCCACCGTGCCGCCCCCCGGTTCCCCATCGGAGCCCAACCAGGGCTCGGGCCCGAGACAGCGGGTCGGCGACCCCACCGGGCACGCACAACCCAGGATCCGATGAGCGTCGTGTCGGTCTGGCACGCGACGACCGCCGACGTTCTCGACGATGACGCGCGGCGCGCCAGAGCGCTTGGCCTGGCTCTCGCCCGCGGACCACCTGCGTCACGAGCGGTACCGATTCCAGGCGGACCGCGACATGTTCCTTCTCGGCCGCGTGATGGCCCGCGCGCTCGTCGGACAGGCGCTCGGCGTGGGGCCGCGCGACTGGGAATGGCGCGAGGGACCGCGCGGCCGGCCCGAAATTGCCGATCCGGCGGCCGCCGGGCGTGTCTCCTTCAACATCGCGCACAGCGCGGGCCTCGTCGTGTGCGCGATTTCCAGCGACGGCACCGTCGGCGTGGACGTGGAGCATCGTCTGCGTCCTCCGGTCGATGCCCGCATGGTCCGTCGATACTGCGCGCCGTACGAAGTGGAAGACATCGAACGCCAGGGGCCGTCCGCCTGGCAGGATCAGTTCCTCAAGTACTGGACGCTCAAAGAGGCGTACCTGAAGGCACGCGGGGTGGGCATCGCCGTTCACTTGTCCGATCTCAGTTTCACGCTCGGCGCCGATGCGATTCGCCTGGAGCGGCTCAACTCGCTCTCGGCCGACGATGACGCTGACTGGGCGTTTGTCCTCGACGCGTCCAGTCCGACGCATTTCGTCGCCGCTGCCGTCACGGCCCAGGCCGACGTGCCGTCCCACGTTTTCGATCGCGCCGCTTCCTCACGACCTGCTGCCGTGAGACTGCTGGCGACGAGCGACATCCACATCAGTCACCGCGAGAACCGCGACGCGCTGCTCGAGCTGCCCGCCTTCCCGGACGACTGGCTCATCGTCGCGGGCGATGTCGGTGAGCGGCCGGAGCATCTGGCGTTCGCCCTCGATGCGCTCGTCCCCCGCTTCGCCCGCGTCATCTGGACAGCCGGCAATCACGATCTCTGGAGCCCGTTCGACGAGCCCGGCGCGTACGCGCGGGCAGGCGCGCTACGACGAGCTCGTTGCCATCTGCCGGAGCCATGGCGTGCTGACGCCGGAGGACGAGTACGCGGAGTGGCCCGACGGCACCGGCACGTTCATCGTCCCGATGTTCCTGCTCTTCGACTACAGCTTCCGACCGGCCGACGTGGTCGAAAGCGAGGCCGTACGATGGGCTCGCGCGGCCGGGGTCGGTTCCGGAGACGAGCAGATGCTGAGCCCGTCGCCGTGGCCGTCGATCGCGGCCTGGTGCCACGCACGCTGTGACGCGACCGTGGCGCGCCTGGAAGCCCTCCCGCCGACGGCACGGACGGTCCTCGTGAACCACTGGCCGCTTCGATACGACCTGGCGCGGCCGCCGCGCGTGCCGCGGTTCTCGCTGTGGTCGGGCACCACGCGGACTGAAGATTGGGGGCTCCGGTTTCGCGCGAAGGCCGTCATTACCGGTCATCTGCACATGCGCACGACGCTCTGGCGCCACGGCGTACGGTACGACGAGGTCTCGCTCGGCTACCCGCGCGACTGGCGCCGTGAGCGAGGGATGGCGTGGTACTTCCGGGAGGTGCTGCCGGAGCACTCGCCGACGAGTGAACGGTTCGTGCCGCCGCGCGATCCGTTCCTGGCAAGAGCCTTTCCGCCATGAAGCTCATCGAAGGATAAATCTCCTGCCTTGATGATTAGGGTCTGACACGCACGCTCGCAGTATCATTTTGCGTCCATGAAAAAACTTCGCGTCCTCGTGCTGATGCACGACTACATGGTGCCGCCCGATGACGTCGCGGGTCACGACCTCGCGACGGCGGAATGGCGGACCGAGTACGACGTGCTGAAGACGCTGCGCGACGACCTCGAGCACGACGTCCACGTGCTCGGCGTCAAGGACGACCTCGCCGGCATTCGTCAGGCCAACGACGAGTTCAAGCCGCATATCGCGTTCAACCTGCTCGAGGCGTTTCACGAAGTCGGGACGTTCGACCAGAACGTCGTCAGCTACCTGGAGCTGTTGCGGCTTCCATATTCGGGATGCAACCCCCGCGGGATGCTCCTCGCGCGCGACAAGGCGCTGTCCAAGCAGCTGCTCCAGTACCACCGGTTGCCAGTCCCGGATTTCCTGATGGTGCCGCGCGGGCGCAAGCCGCGGCTCCCCAAGCGGCTGGTGTTCCCGCTCATCGTCAAGTCGTTGACGCAGGAAGCGTCGATCGGGATCTCGCAGGCGTCGGTCGTCGAAGACGAAACCAAGCTGCGCGAGCGCGTCCAGTTCATCCACGACTCGGTCACAACCGACGCGATCGTCGAGCAGTACATCGAGGGACGGGAGCTGTATTGCGGCGTCCTCGGAAACCAGCGCGTGCAGATGATGCCGGTCTGGGAGATGACCTTCGCGAAGATGCCCGACGATCAGCACCGAATCGCGACCGAGCGCGTGAAGTGGAGCGCGAAATATCAGACGAAGATGGGCATCGACACGTCGGAAGCCAAGGACCTGCCGCCGGGCCTTGCCGAGCGCATCCAGCACATCTCGAAGCGGACGTACAAGGTGCTGCAGCTGAGCGGCTACGGCCGCATCGACCTCCGGCTCGACACCGCCGGCGGCGTCCACGTCCTCGAGGCCAACCCGAATCCCCAGATCGCGCGTGGGGAGGATTTTGCACAGTCGGCGGCCAAAGCTGGCCTCGCCTACCCAGCGCTCCTGCAGCGAATCCTGAGCATCGGCATGCGATGGGAGCCCGAACGGGGCGGCTAGAATGGAACGCCGTTTGCGTGTCCTTTCGGGTCTTTCCGGTTTCAATAATGGAGTGACCATGCGACGTGCCCTCGGCTTCACGATTCCGTTTCTGATCATTGCCTGCCGCCTGCGGCGGTGGTTCGCCCGTCGACCCGTCGGGACCCGGCGCGAGCATCTCCGGCCAGATCGTCTCCACGGGACAGGGTCGGAAGCACGCGAGGCGTACAGGCGGCGGCCAACCCATCGGCGCAGGGCCTTACCGTCTCGGTCGCCGGGACTGACATCAGCGCGAAGGTCAGCGGCAACGAGTTCTCGCTGTCGGGCGTACCGAGTGGTCCGCTCTCGCTCCGGTTCACCGGCAACGGGATGGATTCCGAGCTTGGCCTCGCTCCCGTCGAGGGCACCGAGGACATCGACATCACGGTCAGCACCGACGGCTCGACCGTCGCGCTGGAGTCAGAACGACGCAGTTTCGGCAAGGAAGTTCAGCTCGAGGGCCTCGTCGAATCGTTGCCGCCGACCACGGGGGCCGGAGCACTTGTCGTCGCGGGGCGGTTGGTCACCACCACGCCAGACACCCGATTCTTCTTCCACGGTGACACGGCGGCGTTCGCCGACCTCGCGCTCGGCTATCGCGTGCACGTGAAGGGCCAGTCCATCACGGGCTCGCTCGCGGCCGTCACGATCATGATCCAGAGCACGAACGTACCGGACGATGAGGAAGAAGACGACGACGACAGGAGCAGGACGAGTCGGCGTCCATCGAGGGCGTGCTCGCGACCATCGGCGGCTCAGGAACGAGCCTCAATCTCCTCGTCGGCAACACCACCGTGCACACCGACGGATCGACCCGGGTGCAGCGGCGCGGTGACACGCAGGATCTGGACGACCTGGTCGTCGGCATGCGACTGCATGTCGTCGGAACCCGTCAGCAGGATTCCTCGATTCTCGCTCGGAAGGTTCAGATCAAAGACGATGCGGCAGGCGGCAAGTTCGAGATCGAGGGGTCAATGGGCGGCGTGAAAGGCACGTGCCCGTCACTGACGTTCTCGGTCAATGGATACGCTGTGACGACAGACGCCGGGACGGCCTTTACGCCCGCCTGCTCCACCTTCAAATCCGGGACAAAGGCGACCGTCGAAGGCGTCATGCAGTCGAACGGATCAATCAAGGCGACGTCGGTGACGAAGGGCTAGCGCAGATTTTTTCCCAGGCCGGGAGAGGCAGCGTCAATACCCAGTATTTCTTGCGCAATGCGATGACGCGCCCCAGGTAGTTCGACCGTTCGACGTCGCCGCCTCGCAGCTGGTCGCGCAAGCGCCGAAGCTCGTATTTGTAGAGCTCGTCCACCGTTTCACGCGTGAGCGCGGGAGGCGTCCGGGCCGTTGGGGCGAGACCCAGCGGCGCGAGACCCGCGAGCAGTTCGGGGGGATAGATCCAGGACATTTCTTATCGGTTATTGGCTATTGGTTATTGCATTGGCTATTGGTTATTGGGTATTGGGCATTCGGCCTGCTGCCGATGAGCCGCGGCTGAGCCGCCCGGCTCAATGACCAATCAGCAATAACCAATGCAATAACAAATAACCAATAACAAATAGCAAATGGCTAGCGCGTCAGCTTCCGGTACTTGATCCGGTGCGGCTGGTCGGCCGTCGGCGCCGAGGCGTCGCTTCTTGTCCACCTCGTAGTCCTGGAAGTTGCCGGCGAACCACTCGACGTGGCTGTCGCCCTCGAACGCGAGGATGTGCGTCGCGATGCGGTCGAGGAACCAGCGGTCGTGCGAGATGACGACGGCGCAGCCGGCGAAATCGAGCAGCGCCTCCTCGAGCGCGCGCAGCGTGTCGACGTCGAGATCGTTCGTCGGCTCGTCGAGCAGCAGCAGATTGCAGTCCGCGCTGCAGCAGCTTGGCCAGGTGAAGGCGATTGCGCTCGCCGCCGGACAGCGTGCCGACCTTCCGCTGCTGGTCGCGGCCCTTGAAGTTGAACCACGAGACGTACGCGCGCGAGTTGATCGTCCGTCTTGCCGAGCACGAGTCTCGTCCTCGCCGCCGGAGATTTCTTCCCAGACGGTCTTGCCGGCGTTCAGCGCTTCGCGCGACTGATCGACGTAGCCGATCTGCACGGTCTCGCCGAGCCGGAGCGTGCCCGTCGTCCGGCTGTCTCCTGCCCGACCAGCATCCGGAAGAGCGTGGTCTTGCCGGCGCCGTTGGGACCGATGACGCCGACGATGCCGCCGGGCGGCAGCGTGAAGTTGAGGTCGTCGATCAGCAGACTGCTCGCCGTAGCCCTTGCGCAGGCTCGCGCGCCTCGACGACCACGTCGCCGAGCCGCGGGCCCGGCGGAATGTAGATCTCGACCCGGTCCACCTTCTCCTCCGTGTCCTCGGCGAGCAGCTGCTCGTACGCATTGAGGCGCGCCTTGCCCTTGGCCTGCCGCGCGCGCGGCGACATCCGGATCCACTCGAGCTCGCGCTGCAGCGTGTCCGCTGGCGCTTCGTCTCCTGCTTCTCCTCGACCGCCAGCCGCTTCTGCTTCTGGTCGAGCCAGGACGAGTAGTTGCCTTCCCACGGGAACGCCCGCGTGCGGTCGAGCTCGAGAATCCAGCCGGCGACGTTGTCGAGGAAGTACCGGTCGTGCGTGATGGCGACGACCGAGCCCGTGTACGTCCTGCAGAAAGTGCTCGAGCCAGGCCACCGATTCGGCGTCGAGGTGGTTGGTCGGCTCGTCGAGCAGCAGCAGATCCGGCGACTGCAGCAGCAGCCGGCACAGCGCCACGCGGCGCCGCTCGCCGCCGGAGAGCTTCGTCGACGTCGGCGTCGGCCGGCGGCAGGCGCAGCGCGTCCATCGCGTGCTCGAGCTTGGAGTCGAGGTCCCAGGCGCCGGCGGCTTCGATGGCGTCCTGCACCTTGGCCTGCTCCTCGAGGACCTTGTCCATCTCCTCGGGCGACATCTCCTCGCCGAACTTCGCGTTGATCTCGTCGAAGCGCGTCAGCAGCGCGCGCATCGGCGCCACGCCCTCCTCGACGTTGCCGAGCACGGTCTTCGTCGGATCGAGCGACGGGCTCCTGCGGCAGGTACCCGACGGTGTACCCGGCCGACAGCGTCGCCTCGCCCTGAATGTCGTGGTCGAGGCCCGCCATGATCTTCAGCAGCGTCGACTTGCCCGCGCCGTTCGCGCCGAGCACGCCGATCTTGGCGCCGTAGAGAAACGAGAGACAGATGTCCTTGAAAACGACGGAGTCGGGCGGATAGATCTTGCCGAGCCCCTTCATGGTGTAGATGAATGAGGCATGTGCTGATGGCTACGTTTCCTACAACGGGGTACTGCCGTCGCGACAGGAACCGCCGGCGCCGGCGGCTCCGGCGTGAAGTCTTCACCGGGATTGATGAACCGGTCGCGCTCGAAGTTGTACTGCTTGTCGTAGAGCTGCCGGTAGCGGCCGCCGAGCGCGAGCAGCTCGTCGTGCGTGCCGCGCTCGACGATCTCGCCGCCCTCGAGCACCAGAATCTGATCGGCGCTGCGGATCGTCGACAGCCGGTGCGCGATGACGAACGTCGTGCGGCCCTGGCGCAGCGACCGCAGGCCGTCCTGGATCATCGCTTCGCTCTCGCTGTCGAGGCTCGACGTCGCCTCGTCGAGCAGCAGGATGCGCGGATCGGCCAGAATCGCGCGCGCGATCGCCACGCGCTGGCGCTGGCCGCCCGACAGCCGGACGCCGCGCTCGCCGACGACCGTCTCGTAGCCCTTCTCGAACTCGCTCGATGAACTCGTCGGCGTGCGCGATCCGGCTGACGCGCTCGACGTCGGCCTGCGTCGCGTGCGGCGTGCCGTAGCGGATGTTCTCGGCGACGGTGCCGTCGAACAGGAAGTTGTCCTGCAGCACGACGCCGAGGTGACGCCGGTAGTCGACCAGCCGCAGGCTCCTCGAGGTCGCGGCCGTCGACGCGAACGATGCCCTGCGTCGGGCGGTTGAACGCCATCACCAGGCTGATCAGCGTGCTCTTGCCCGACCCGGACGAGCCCGACGAGCGCCGTGGTCGTGCCCGCCGGCGCGTGAAACGACACGTCCTTCAGCACCGGCACGCCCGGGTTGTACTCGAACCAGACGCGCTCGAACTCGACGTCGCCGCGCACGTCGTCCACGACGCGTCGCGCGTCGCATCGTCGGCATCCTCGCGCGGGGTGTCGAGAATCTCGCGAATGCGATCGAGACCGGCGAACGCCTCGGTGATCTGCGTGCCGATCGACGCGATCTGGACGATCGGCGCGGCCATGCAGGCCGGTGAAGAAGATGTAGGCGAACAGGTCGCCGAGCGTCATCGTGCCGTCGACGATCGCGCGGCCGCCGACGAGGATCATGACGATGCCGATGGCGCCGATGACGACGCTCGAAAACGCCGTCGTCGCCGACACGCCCGTCATCGACTTGGCGATGTTGCGGAACAGCCTGTGCGCGCCCTTCGTGAAGACGAGGTCTTCGCGCCGCTCGGCCGTGTAGGTCTTCACGACGCGCACGCCGCCGAGCGCCTGGTTCAGCCGGCCGGTGAGCTCGGCGCTGATCTTGCCGCGCTCGCGGAACAGCGGGCGCAGCGTCCGGAACGCGTAGCCCATCGCGCCGCCGAACAGCGCCAGCACGACGATCGTGACGAGCGTCAGGTGCCAGTTCAGGTACAGCAGCACGCCGAGCGCGAGCACGGCGGTGACGACGCTGCCGGTCAGCTGCACGAGGCCGGTGCCGACGAGATTGCGGATGCCTTCCGCGTCGTTCATGACGCGCGAGATCAGGACGCCGGTCTGCGTCGTGTCGAAGTAGCGCACGGGCAGGCGCATGACGTGCTCTTCGACGCGCCGCCGCATGTCGGTGATGGCCTTCTGCGCGGCGACGCCGAGGATCTGCGACAGGCCGAAGGACGTGACCGCCTGGACGACCGTCGCGGCGCCCACCGCCCACGCGAGCGTCGTGCAGCAGCTCGACGCGGCCCTTGCCGATGACCTCGTCGATGAGGTACTTCGAGACGCCCGGCAGGACGAGCCCGGCCAGCCGGTTGACGAGCATCAGGACCAGGCCGAGCACAGCCGGCCACGCCGCGCCCAGATGAGCGCGCGGGCCTCCTGCCAGGCCGTGGACCAGCGGATCTTGTGCTGCTTGCCGTCGTGGGACGCGGGCTGTCCGGACGCGAGGAGCCGCTTGCCGCCTTCAGCGCGGCGCGTATTGAGACCACCGAAGCGTGCTGCCAATCCTGATCAGCATAGCAAGATGCAGGCTTAGGGCTTAGGGCTCAAGGCTTGGGGCTCGGGGTTTGAATGCGCCGTGAGCCTTAAGCCCTGAGCCGTACAGCCGTCCTAAGATCTTCATCGGCTGGTTGCTGTTCAGCGCCGCCCAGCCACGCGCGATCCGGTAGATGAACCAGATCGTCACGACCGCGATCGGCAGCCACACGATGAGGATGCCGATGCCCAGCGTGAAGATGACGAACAACACGCACAACGAGACCCAGAGCAGGCCGAACCAAAAAGTCCGGATCTGCCAGCGGAAATGCGACTCCAGCCAGGTGCCCCGCACATCGCTGCGCTTCACGTAGTTCAGGATCACCGCGATGATCGACGGCCAGCCGGTCAGAAAGGCGCCGACAATCGACGCCGCGCCGAGAATGCCGGTCGCCAGGCTGAACGCGTGGAGCATGTAGATGACATGCGTCCACGTCCGCAGCGATTGGTCGTTGACGCCGGCGGCCACGGGTTGTTGAGGGGCGATAGCGTCCATAGGCGCAATCTTACGCTCCTCCCGGCCGTATGTTGTGATTGAGCTGGAACACGTTGGACGGGTCGTAGCGCGCCTTGACGGCCGCGAGGCGTGTCCATGTCGAACCCGGGTAAGCGGCGCGGACTTGCGGCTCGCGGTCGTCATTCACGAACGCGACATACATGCCCTTCCGCCCCTGGTCGAGGGCCCCGGCGAACTCCGCAGTCCACGCGTCGCGGCGCGGGCGATCGTCCGGCCCGTCGTAGAAAGCCGCGACGTTCACGAGCACCCGTTCCTGACGATGGGCGAAGGCGGTGGCGTCCGAAGGAACCCGGCCCATCGCGCCGCCGAGGGCCCGAAGCTGGGCGACCCGCATGGTCGCGTCCGATCGGCTGAGAAACTCCATAATCGTCTCTGCGGACGCCCGATCGATACGATCGACGAACATCGTCCGTCCCACGGCCGTCGGATGGTAGGAGGTGTCCTCGGGCGGAAAGATCTCCGGATACGCCATGGGCCGAATCATGTCCACGATTGGGGTCGCGGCGGCCTTCAGCGGCGCAATCACGCGCACGCCGTCGTCGGAATCTCCGGCGTAGCACAGGAGAATCATCGCCACGAGCGCACCGTGGTGCTCCGCGGGAACGAACGGCAGAGGCGGCGCCGGCATCACGTTGACGATTGCCGTCAGGGCTTCGGGCGCCGCATCGGCGGCCTCCATGAGACGCACGATGACATCGGCCGTCACCGGGAGCATCAGGAGCCCGCCGAGAATCTGCCTCACCGGGTGAAGGCGGTATCGAAAACGCGTCACGACGCCGAAATTCCCGCCGCCGCCGCGGATCGCCCAGAACAACTCGGGATGCGACTCATCGTTCACCTGAAGGACCTCGCCACCTGCGGTGACGATCTCCGCGCCGAGCACGCTGTCGATCGTCATGCCGTACTTGCGCGTCAGGTACCCGATGCCGCCGGCCAGCGTGATGCCACCGATGCCAACCGATCCCGTGTCTCCGAAACCTGTCGCCAGGCCAAACGCGCCGACGGCGGTCGAGTATTCCGCGGCCGTCATCCCGCTCTCGGCCCACGCAGTCCCGGCGCCGGCGTCGATCACCGCGGAATTCATGTCACGGAGGTCGATGACTATTCCCCCATCGACGCTGCTGTGGCCCGCGCCGCTGTGCCCACCGCTCCGTATCGCCAGCGCACATTCGCCGTCGCGCGCGAACAGGATCGCGCGTGCGACGTCCGCGGAATCAGCCGGCCTGATGATCGCCGCGGGCCGGCGATCGAAGCCGCCCATGAAGAGCGTCCTGGCCTGGTCGTAGTCCGCGTTCTCGGGGGTGATCAGACGGCCCCGCAGGCTGCTGCGGAGCGTGGAGAGTTGGCTGGGTGTGGTGGCTCTGGCGTTCATGCGTCGATTGCCTCCCTGGCTTTTGGCGGTCAATTCGGCCGCCACCGGTACATCGAACGGCGGTCGTGGAAATCGACAATCGGGAGGCTACGGAGAGGGACGCCGATGGACGACCTGACTCGTACGAGCGGGTGCGTGGTAACTAGGCAACCCGCTTGCGACCGGCATGCCAACGAAGCGGCTCCTATGAGGACGCGTTCGTCGCTGCAGCTGGCGCCACCGTCCAGAAACGCCACCTTCATACCTCTCAGGTATCCCAAAAATGCTCAGCCCCGGACTGGGAGCGGGCCGCCACGGCCCGCTGAGCTGGATCTGGCCATAGTGGCCGCTCGGAGGGCCGCTGGTAATGCCTTGAACGCTGGCCGGCGCCAAGAGCGAGATGCCCGCCGAAAGCCGACCAACCGGATGATGGGCTGGTCCCCGAGACGGGTGTGCCATGATCCAGAGGGCGTCAGGAGCCGTCGATAGAGCTCGGACGCCGTGCGTTTTCGCCATGACCTCGCCGGCCGCCGACCCTTCTGCCGCTGACACGCTTCAGCCCCCCGCGCGTGTGGACCTCGCGGAGTTGTCGGACGACGCGCTGCTCGAGCTCCGATTCTCGGAGCTCGGTCTTCGCATCGAAGGCAGCTGGCTCGAGGAGCGCATGTCCGACCTCTATCGCGAGCTGGCCGACAGAGGTCTGCAGTTCCGCCCTCACGCCTGGATCTCGTCCGAATGGTTCTCTCCCGACGGCGTGCCCGGCATCGCCATCCCTTTCTATCTGGCGCACCCGCGGTTGATGCGGCTCGAGAAGGCGCAGATGCTGGAAGTCGAAGGCGGCACGCCCGAATGGTGCATGCAGATCCTCCGCCACGAAGCCGGCCACGCCTTCGACAACGCGTACGAACTTCGGAAGCGTCGGCGGAGGATTCGTGTGTTCGGACACCCTTCCGTCCAGTACCCGGATTTCTACCTGCCGAAGCCGTACTCGAAGAGCTTCGTGCTGCACCTCGATTCCTGGTACGCGCAGAGCCACCCCGACGAGGACTTCGCGGAGACGTTCGCCGTCTGGCTCACGCCTGGTAGTGACTGGCGGGCACGTTACGCCGACTGGCCGGCGCTGCGGAAGCTCGAGTACATGGAAGGTTTGATGAAGGAGATCTCCGGTCAACGGCCGGTCGTTGCCACCCGACGTCGAGTCGAACCGATCGAGTGGTTGCGGACGACGCTGGGCGCGCACTACGCGAAGAAGCGCGCGCACTACGGGCTGGAGCACCCCAACTTTTACGACCGCGACCTCCGCCGGCTGTTCTCGAACGCACCGGAACATCGGCGCAACCGAAAGGCCTCGCGGTTCATTCACGGGATTCGCCGCGACGTCCGACGCCTCGTGGCCGAATGGACCTCCTCGTATCAATACACGATCGATCGCGTGATTCAGGACATGATCGAGCGGTGCGACGAGCTCAGTCTGCGCCTCATGTACCCGGAGGATCGCACCAAGCTCGACTTCACGATGCTCGTCACGGTGCAGACCATGAACTACCTGCACTCGGGCCGGCACAGGGTGGCGTTGTAGGCTACGGCTTCGCCGTTCCCCGTTCCCCGTTCCCGCAAGGTTCTCGTTCGACGTTCACCGTTCGCCGTCACCGACACCGAACGGGAACCAGGAACCAGGAACGGGGAACGCGGCTGCCGTTGCCCCTAGCGACGCGTGTAGACGACGTAGTCGATGTTGGGTGGCGCGACGACCGGCGGGGTCACTTGCTCCAGCTCGGCGACGGCAACGAATCTCACCGCGAGCACGCGACGGCTCGGGCAACTGCTGACGGACGCGTTCTGCCGCCTTGTCGCTGACGCCGGAAGTAGTTGCTGTGTGAAGGCTGACGAGCAGTGGCCGCTTGCCGCCCGCAGCCCCGATGGTGACGGCCTGCACAATCGCGGAGCTCATCTGATCCTCACCGCCGGTCTCGGCCGGTCCCGTCGCGACGATCGGCCAGGCACGGGCCGCGGCGAACTTCAGGAGCGGCAAATAGGCGGTCGCGACTGCAGCCGGCAGACCGGATTCGGCGATGAACTCCTGGTCCGACAGATGTCCCATCTGGAAGTGCTCGAGCGGCTCCTGGGCCGACCGCTTGACCACGTCGAACGCCACGATGACGTCGGGCCGCCGGCCGACGAGCGCCTCCAGAAGCGCCATCTCGACGCGGCGCGTCTCTGGGGCACCGGTCTCATCGTTCAGGAAGACGACGTCGGCGCGCGCGACGTCGGCGGCCACCGCGTCGAGGCCGACGAAGGTCCGGCTTGCCGTGGCAAGAATCCGCTCCGTTCGCAGCGACCGCCTGGCCGCTGAGCGCGACCGCCGACAGCACGGCCAGGCCGACGGCGGCGACGAGTCGCACCGTTACTTCTCGAACTTCGAGTGAAGCTGCACAGGCGGCGTGTACTTCCGCCTGACACGGATGTTTATCGCTTCCACGAACACCGAGAAACCCATCGCGAAGTAGATGTAGCCCTTGGAGATGTGCTGACCGAGCCCGTCGGCCATGAGCGACATGCCGATCAGCAAGAGGAACGACAGCGCGAGGATCTTGATGGTCGGGTGCGTCTCGACCACCCGGCTGATCGGTTCGGCGGCCACGAGCATGACCAGCACGGCCAGCACGACGGCCGCGATCATCACGCGCTGGTCGTCGGCCATGCCGATGGCGGTGATGACCGAGTCGAGCGAGAACACGATGTCGAGGATCATCACCTGGCCGATGACGCTGGCGAAGGAGGCCGCGGCCCGGGGCGGCCCGCCCTCGTGGCCCCCTTCCAGCTTGTCGTGAATCTCGTAGGTCGCCTTGGCGAGCAGGAAGAGGCCGCCGCCGAGCAGGATCAGGTCGCGCCCGGAGACGTCCTGACCGAGGATCGACCGTGAACAGCGGCTCGGTCAGCCTCGAAATCCAGACAATCGACCAGAGCAGCCCGATGCGCATCACCATCGCCGCGATGAGACCGACCCGGCGGGCCCGCTTCTGCTGCTCCTTCGGGAGCTTGCCCGACAGGATCGAGATGAAGATGACGTTGTCCACCCCGAGAACGATCTCGAGGAAGGTCAGGGTAACGAGCGGAATCAGCAGTTCCTGCATGGTCGACGGCTAGTAGCTTACCCGACCGCTTTCGACTCGTAGCCACGGCATTCCACGACCGGCAGCCGGGGGTAACGCGGATACCACGGGTCAGTCTGCGAGCGTTCGCATAGGACGAACCGGCTGCCTCGGGCGCTCACGACTTCCCGGGCATGGCGGCAGGACGCACAGAGACCCGCCGGCACCGGTTGCCGTTCGTCCGGACGATCGTTCATGATGTCGGCATGTTCACGTCCGAGGCAGTGACCCGCACGGTTCGGGTGTCGGTCGTCGTCCGAGTACGCCCCGGCCCGCTCGCGGCCGCAGGCCAATGAGTGGTTCTTCCTGTACACCATCACGATCAAGAACGAGGGCGACGAGCCGGTGCAGCTGATGTCGCGGCACTGGATTATCACGAATGGCGCCGGCGAAGTAGAGGAAGTCCGCGGGCCCGGCGTCATCGGCCAGCAGCCGCGTCATCGCCCCTGGCGAGTCCTTCACGTACACCTCGGGCTGCCCGCTGACCACGCAGTTCGGGACGATGGAAGGCACCTACCAGATGACGACCGCGTCGGGCGAGGCGTTCGACGTCAAGATCGCGACGTTCACGCTGAGTGAGCCGTACTCGGTCCAGCACTGAGACGAGGCTCGGGTCTGCCTCGAAGCCATGAGCGGCCAAGCCCGAGACTCCTAGTTCAAGGCCCGAACTCGGCCCTGACCTGGAGCGCCTCGTTCAGCCGACGCAGGTACTCCTTCGCCGGAATTTCAACCGCGCCGAACTGCTCGAGGTGCGGGCGTCGTCCACTGCGTGTCGAGCAGGACGAACCCCCGGGCGCGCAACCGCTCGACGAGCGCCACGAGCGCGACCTTCGACGCGTTCGTGACGCGGTGGAACATGGACTCGCCAAAGAACGCGCCGCCGAGGTGCACGCCGTAGAGACCGCCGACGAGCACGTCGTCGCGCCAGACCTCGACCGAATGCGCGCCGCCCTGCCGATGGAGCGCCACGTAGCTCTCGAAGATCTCGTCGCTGATCCACGTCCCCTCGCCGGGTCGCTCGGCACAGGCGCGCATGACCTCCTCGAACCGCGTGTCCACGCGCACGGTCCACTCGTCGCTGCGCACGACGCGTTCCAGGCGGCGCGGGACGTGAAACGTGTCGAGGGGAATGATGCCGCGCGGGTCGGGCGAGAACCAGCCGATCTCACCGTCCTCGAGGGCCATGGGAAAAATGCCCTCGCGATAGGCCGAGACGAGGAGCGACGTGGGAATCATGCGACTGGCCGCCGTCGAGGGCCGGTCAGTATTCGGGCGGCGGTTCGATGAAGGGCTGGGGTTTCGGGCCGACGTCGGACTTGCCGCTGCCCGCCAGACGGCTGATCGCCCGAACGGTCATGTCGTGTTCGCACAGAATCTGGCACGAGAGCCGGACACCGGTCGCCTCCTCACCTGCCAGCGCGGTCGTCTCGGCCTTGGTGAACAACGCCGGCTCACCGGCGACGAACTCGACCCGACACGTCGTGCAACGCGCGCGACCGCCGCAGCGATGCAGCTGATCGATGCCCGCATCCTCCTCGAGCGCGAGCACCAGGCGCTTGTTGAGAGAGACTTCGAAGGAACCGACATCGACAACGGTCAGCATAGGCATGAAGTGATTCTATTCAAGAACTCGCTACCGTGAACCGTTTAAGACGAACAACCACGAAGACATGAAGCACGTGCGATGTGTTTTCAACGTGCCTGCTCTTCGTGCCTTCGTGGTGATTCCTGATACGACGATCACGGCGATCTGGTACTTTCCGCGAATGCCCGGGATCAGATAGTTCCGCACCGCGCCATCGAAGTCGTACGCCGGATTGAAGCCCCAGTCGTGGCGCGCGGCACTGTCATCCGTGTCCTCCGGCCACGAGTCCACGATGCCCTGCCGTTTCGGGTCCACCTGGAACGTCACGGCCGCGCTCGGAAACGCGCGAAGCACTTCCTGCCGCACGTCGTCAGCCGTTGGCGCAAACGCGCGCACGTTGTAGGCCGTCAATGTCAGCCGATCGCGCGGCGCGTCCGCGAGCGCCATCAACGCATCCACGGCGTCCGGCATGGCCATGAACGGAATGCGAGTGTCGGGCCGAACGAAGCAGGCGTACGGCACTCTCTGGGCCGCGGCGTGGAACATCTCCGGCGCGTAGTCCGACGTCCCGCCGGACGGCACCGTGGCCGCCGAGATCAAGCCCGGGAATCGCAGCGACCGAAAGTCCACGCCCGCGCGTGGCCGATCCACCGACAGCTGCTTGTAGTGCCGCGCGTAGTACCGGCCGAGATGCTCGCAGTACAGCTTGTTGCACCCATACATCGTCGTCGGCGCGGCCCAGTCGGACTCTCGGACCCGGCCGGCCTTGCGCTTCGTCTCGACGTCGGGCAAGCCGTAGGCGGCGATAGACGAGGGATAGAGAAATGTCACCGGACGGCCGTGCGACTCCGCTTCTCTCTGCGCGAACTCGAGAAGGCCGAGCGTGCCGCCCACGTTGATCTCATGCGCGCTCGGCGGCGAGAACTCCGCTCGCGTCGAGAGAAGCGCCGCGAGATGAAAGATCTGATCGATCTGGTACTCGGCCAGGACTCGTTCGAGGAGCGACCGGTCGAGAATCGATCCGGGCACCTCGCGCTGCACGTACCGGCGCACGCCGGGATCGAGCGGGACGACATCGAGCGTCACGACGGCACGCGCGCCAATGGCGGCCAGCCGCTCAACGAGACCGTGGCCGATCTCGCCCGAGGCGCCGGTGACGAGCACGACAGGCTTGCGCATCTACGAAAAGATCAGCAACAGGCCTTGCACCACTGACACGACAATCGCGAGCATCGACAAGCCGAGACAAATGACGGCCGCGATGATGTGGTCGATGCGTTCGGGCTTGAGTGGGTCGAGGAGCCGGCCGGCGAGGTACCCTCCGGCGAATCCACCCGCATGAGCGGCGTTGTCGACGCCCGGCATGACCAGGCCGAACATGAACATGAACACGGCCATCGACCAGGCCTGGCTGCCGACATGGCTCGACCCGCCACGCTTGCCGTAATACACCAGCGAGCCGAGCAGCCCGAAGATCGCGGCTGACGCTCCCAGCGTGATGCCGCCACCGCTGAAAAATGGAATCTGGTACAGGCCCAGCACGGAACTGGCCGTGAACCCGACGGCGGATGCAATCGTGTAGATGATCACCATCCGTCCAGGCCCGTATATCTCCCCGACGGCGGGGGCCAGCTGCCGGATCCACGACACGTTGAAGAAGATGTGCAGCAACCCGCCGTGAAGCCAGCCCGCGCTCAAGACAGTCCACCAGCGGCCGGCCCCGAAGACAGGAAAGGGGCCCGCGGCGCCGAGGACGAACTGGACCTCGGCTGCGGGCGCAAGAAAGCCAAAAAAGCTGGGAGTGGCAATCTGATGGCCCCGCAGGACCGACACGAGCAAAGCCAAGGCGTACAAGACGATGCAGGTGCCGGTGACGAAGGGCACGAACCCCATGTCGTGCCCGAGGTTGCGAAGGGCCGGGGCGAAGCCCCAAAGGCCAGGATTCCGGCGGCCGCAGTGATAACACTTCTCGTCATTCACCCCGACGAGGTAGCCGCAGGACGCACACACTACAGACCCGCTCGTCTGACGCCGGAACATCCGCCGCAGAATAGCATGCAGATTTGAGGCCGATGGCCGTTGACCACCCCGCCCTAACCGCTCCCGCCGCCACTCGTCTAACTGCCCAGATGCTTCCGGACGACGCGGCCGCGGTCGCGAAAGCGCGCCGCGGCGACGAGGACGCCTTTCGCCTGCTCGTCGAGCGGCACAGCCGCAGCATCTATCGACTGGCCTACCGGATGACCGGACGGCCAGAGGACGCGGAGGACGTGGTGCAGGAAGCCTTCGTGCGGGCCTACAAGCAGATGGATCGGTTCGAGGCCCGGTCGAACTTCGGGACGTGGCTCTACCGGATCGCGTTCAACTGCGCGGTGGATTACACCCGAACGCGTCAGCATCGCGACCGGCCGGAGAGCCTGGACGTCCTGGAACGGCGCGTACCCGAGACGAAGGCGCCGGCCGCAGACGATCTGGTGTTCGCGACCGAGATCGACGGTTCGATCCAGCGCGCGCTCCTGGAGTTGAGCGCGCAGGAACGTGCGGCGTTCCTGATGCGGCACTACCAGGGCTGCACGATCGAGGAGATTTGCCAGGCCCTCGATCTCAAGACGAACGCGGCGAAGCACGCGGTGTTTCGCGCGGTCAGGAAGATGCGGGCGGCGCTCGAACCGTTTGTGGCGAGCCGCGCCCAGGCGTAACAGGAGAACACGAACGTGAATTGGCACCCAACGGAGGACGAACTCATCCTCCACTACTACGGCGAGGCGCCGAACGAAATCCGGTCGGCGACCGAAGCGCACCTCGCGGGCTGCCGGTCGTGCGCGGCGGAGTGGCGGGAGCTCAGCGCGGTCCTTGGCGCGGTCACGGCCGTCCCCGTGCCGGAGCCCGACGAGAGCTTCGAGCGCGTCATGTGGGCGCGCGTCAGCCGTGAGCTGCCGCCGCGCCGAACGGGCTGGCTGCACGGCCGGGTCGCGGTCGTCGGCGCGCTGGCCGCGGCGCTCGTCGCGGTCATCGCCGGCACCATGACGTGGATCACGCTGGCGACACACGGCACCGGCACGGCCGTCCCAAACGCTTTCGACCAGGCCGCGGCGCCCGGACGCGAGGAGCGCGTGCTGCTGAACGCGGTCACCGAGCATCTGTCTCAGACGGAGATCCTGCTCGTCGAAGTCATGAACGGACAGCAAACCGCGGCGGAACCGGACGCGTGGGCATTCCAGCGCACGACCGCGGACGAGCTCGTGGCGTCGGGCCGTCTGTACCGGCAGACCGCGCGCCAGACCGGCGACCTGCAAGTCGCCAACGTGCTCGAAGACCTCGAGGGTGTTCTCGTGGAAGTGGCGGCCGCGCCGGACGCGGTGGACCGCCGCAATGTCGATTTCCTGCGGGCTCGTATTGAAGACGACGCCCTGTTGTTCAAGGTCCGAGCGGTGGCGAGTGACATTCGCGGCCGCCAGACGCGTTTGACCTATTCCGAGTGAGTGAGGCTACCTCCCATGAAGCACATGAAGACATGAAGCGATTGATAACTGTTCTGGCTGGATTCGTCCTGTTGCCTGCGATCGTCGGGGCCCAAGGTGCCCGTCGCGCCAGCCCCGCCGGTACCACCGTCGCCGGTCGTTGCCCCCGTTCCGCCGGCACCACCCACTCCCGTCGCGCCGCCGGTGCCGCCGGATTGGGCGTTTCCGGTGTGGCCGGATTCCAAGGACCTGTTCAAGCTGAACGACAAATTGTTCGAGCTTCAGGACAAGCAGTTCGAGCTGCAGGATAAGCAGTTCAAGTTCTCGGCCGACGTCCAGGCCCGGATCGCCGACAAGGCGCGCGCCGCGGTCGACCGCGCGGTGGCACGCGTCGACAGCGACGTCAGCCTGCTGAATTTCCGCAACGACTTCAGGTTCGAGCCGTTCGAGTTTCAGGGGCCAAACCCGATGCCGATGCCGGTGCCGGTGATTGTGGGCCGCGGACGGGACGGCGACGAGCGCGGCATGTACAACAACGGGCTCAGCGCGCTGCAGAACCGTCAGTACGACCGGGCGATCCTGCAGTTCGATCGCGTGATTGCCTTGAAGGGTTCCAACGCGGATGGGGCCACCTATTGGAAAGCGTTCTCGCAGAACCGGCTCGTCCGCACCGATGACGCCCTGGCCACCATCGCCGCCCTGCGTCGCGACTACCCGCAGAGCCGGTATCTCGGCGAAGCGAAGGTGCTCGAGGCCGACGTGCGACGTCTGGCCGGCCAGCGCGTCGATCCGCAGACGCTCGATGCGAACGACGAGCTCAAGCTCATCGCGATCAACGGCATCGCGAACACCGATCCCGATCGCGCCATTCCGCTGCTCGAAGGCGTGCTGAACGGCGCGAACACGCTCGGCAACAAGCGGCGGGCGCTGTTCGTGCTGGCGCTCAGCAAGGACCCGCGTGCGCATCAGATTCTGCTGCGCTACGCCAAGGGCGGCGGCAGCCCCGAGCTCCAGGTCGAGGCGATTCGGAATCTCGTCTCACGACGCGATGGACAGACGACCGACGCCGAACTGCGCGAGATCTACGACGGCTCGCAGGAACCGACGATTCGACGCGCGGTCATCGAGGCGTACGGAAATGCCGGGAACAAGACGGCACTCGTCGCGATTATCAAGAGCCGGACCGAGGTCGCCGACAACAAGCGCAGCGCGCTGAACCGTCTGCAGAACCTTGCGGCGCCCGCTGAGCTCTTGACGATCTACCAGACCGAGCAGGATCCCGAGCTTCGAATCCAGATTGTGAACGTCCTCGCGTCCATGGGCGCGACCGAACAGCTCATGCAAATCGTCAAGACCGAGAAGGATGCGAAAGTTCGACTGCGCGCCCTCCGCAATCTCGGCAGCCAGAGCGCCGAAGCGACCGGCACCCTCCTCGTCGAGCTCTACAGCAGCGAACAGGAACGCGAGGCAAAGCGCTCCGTCATCAGCGCCTTCCGCGCGCAGAACAACGCCACAGCGCTCGTCGCCATCGCGCGCAAGGAGACGAACCTCGATCTGAAGCGCGAGATTGTCTCGGCGATCTCCGACATGGCCGGCCGCGACAAGGTCGCGGCGGACTATCTGATGGAAATGATCAAGTAACCGGACGGTTCGGAGGTGCGAAGGTTCGCAGCGTTCGACGGTTGGTACGAAGGTTCTGAGGAATGCACGGAGGTGCGTGGTGCGTAAGACCCTGATGATCCTTCTGGCCGTGGCGGCCGTCGACCTTGGCGCTCCTGCTCTGAGCACAGCCGAAGGGCTTGCCCTGAGCGCAGTCGAAGGGCAGCGTCCAAACATTCAGAACGGCCGTGTGGAAACGCGCGCGGCGACGGCCATCGAGCGCGAGATCGCGGCCGTCGGAACCAGTGCCTCTCCCGTGTGGGTCGCCTGGAGCGTCCCGATGGTGGCCGGCGACCGCAACGTGTGCTCGACGTGGAGCGACGGCAACACGTTCGTCCGCGGCGAGACGCTCGAGCGCACGGACGGATCGCGGCCGACTCAGTTCGCCCCGCCGAGCGGTCCGGTTCGTCTGGAAGGCGGCACCTCGCTCGTCGTCCTGGTCCGAGTCATTGACGGCCGCCTCGAACGTCTCCGATCGATCGGCGATGACTGCCCGGTGGACGCCGGCGGAGCCACGATCCACTGGTTGACGGGCGTCACGCCGGCCGAGAGCGTGAAATACCTCGACGGGCTGACGCGCGCCGACGCGCTGAACGTCGGTACCACGCGGCGACTCGCGGAGTCTGCGGTTTCCGCGATGGCCTTGCATCAAGACGCGTCCGCCCTGCCCGTGCTCGATCGGCTGAGCAGCACGGCGACCGCCGATGCCGCCTTGCGCCGCCAGGCCGCCTCGGGTCTCGCGGCCCATCGCGGCGCCGAAGGATTCGACCGGGTGGTCGCGCTCATCAAGACCGAACGCGGCCGGGATCTGCGCCGGAGCTTCGTGGGCGCGCTCGCGCAGAGCCCGAACGAGAAGGCGACGAGCGTGTTGCTCGAGATCGCGCGGACGGACGCCGACGCAAGCGTGCGCGGCGAAGCCGCGATGCGCTACATCCGGCGCGCCGGCCAGCCCGCGCTCTCGACGGCGCTGGCCATGCTCGATAAGGAGACGGACGACGAAGTGAAACGGCGGGTCATCGCCGGGATCGGCTCGTTGCCCGAATCGGTCGCCGCGCCGACGCTCATCCAGCTCGCCAAAACACACCCGAGCGTCGTCGTGCGCAAGGACGCCGTCTCGGCCCTCGGCCGGTTCAGCGACCCTCAGGCACGGGCGCTACTGGAAGACCTGCTTCGGTGAAACGTGACAAGTGAGAAGTCAGAAGCAGAAGTCACAGTCGTCGGGATTCGCGTCCAGTCGCTTCTGACTTCTAACTTCTGCCTTCCAACTTGTCATTGCCCTTCAGTGCACTCCGTGTCCCATCTGCAACAGATGGGGGTCGGCGCCGAGGCGGCGAATGGCCATCTCCCACGCCGCGGGCGCGGGGATCTCGAAAATCAGGTCGAGCTCAACCGGCATGATGAGCCAGGCCGACTGCGCCAGCTCTTCGTCGAGCTGACCCGGCCCCCAGCAGGCGTAGCCGGCGAGGACCTGCGTGCGGCGCGGCATCGGGCGCGCGCTGAGCACCCGTCGAAGCAACACCGGTGACGCAGAGAGGTAGAGGCCGGCGCCGATGCTGCGGGCCTCGACGCCATCCGGAAGTGCCGCGGTCAGAATCCAGCCGCGCTCCGGTTCGACAGGGCCGCCCAGCAGGAGAGGCAGATCGTTCGGGTTCGTGAGACGCGGCTCGAGCTTGACCGCCTCGGCCGCGGGGATTTCGGAGGGACGGTTGACGATCAGGCCAAAGGCGCCGTCGGGAGCGTGTTCGCAAAGCAGGATGACCGTCCGCGCGAAGTTGGGATCGATCAGCTGCGGCATCGACAAGAGGAGCGTCGGTGCGAGCGACATTGCTCGATTTTAGCAGGATGGGGTCAGGTCTTGAATTGACGTACGGCGTCGTCTCCGTCATGACAGGAGCGACGCCGTACGTCAATTCAAGACCTGACCCCCCTTGCCCAGGCGATGGCCTCGGCCACATGGGGCTCGTGGGCGGACGGTTGGGCCGCGAGCGCGTCGAGGGCGCGCTCGCGTTCGACGGTGGGCAGATGAGCCGCGGCGTACGCGAGTGAGCGACGTACGCGGTGCAGCCCGGCGCGCCGGAGCGCGCTGCCCTTCAGCATGCGGCTCCACTCCGCGTCAGTCAGAGCGCACAGGTCCACGAGGCGGCTCCCACCGAGCATCGGTCGCGCGGCCCAGACCGGATCGGCGGTCACGGCCGCGCGCCGGTTCCACGGACACACGTCCTGGCAGATATCACACCCGAAAATCTGGTTGCGGATCGATGACCGCAGCTCGGGGTCCACACTTCCCCGCTGCTCGATCGTGAGATACGACAGACAGCGTGTGGCGTCGAGCGTATAGGCGGCTGGGAGCGCGCCCGTCGGGCATGCGTCGAGACAGCGCGTGCACGTTCCACACTGGTCGACGCCCGGCCGGTCGGTCTCGAGCAGCTGGCTGACGAGCACCTCGCCCAGGACCATCCACGATCCGAGCTCCGGGTTGATCAGGCACGTGTTCTTGCCGATCCAGCCGAGCCCGGCCTGCTCGGCGAACACGCGCTCCTGAATCGGCCCGTTGTCGACGCACGAGAACGCTTCGAATCCCGGACCGGCCTCCGCGGCCATCCACGCCACCAGGTCACGCAGGCGCGCGCGCAGCACGTCGTGATAGTCGTCGCCGCGCGCATAACGCGCCACCGAGACGCGACCCGTCGCGTTCTCCTCCGTGTCGTCGGACTGCGGCGAGTTGTACACCGACGCAACCGACACCACGCGTTGCGCCGTGGCGAGGACGTGACGGGGATCCAGCCGCTCGTCGAGCGAACGGGTCAGGTAGGACATGTCCCCTGATCGACCGTCGGCGATCCACTCAGCGAGCCGAGCCAGGCGAGGATGCCGCTCGGCCGCCGACACGCCGCAGAGGTCGAATCCCAGCTCCGCAGCTTTCGCTTTGATGGATTCGGAGGAGAGGCTCATTGCGGATTTGCGATCGGTGATTGCGGATTGCATTGCCGCATCGAGCGATTGCGGATTGTGGACTGAAACCTTGTGGCCCGCGTCCCACCGACGTCCGTCAATCCACGATCCACAATCCTCAATCTATCAATGCAATCCACAATCGCAGATCACAGATCCGCAATGCCTAGTGCGTCTGCCCGACGAGGCGCCGGAGCACGTACGGCAGAATGCCCCCGTGCCGGTATGCCGTGAGCTCTTCCGGCGTATCGACCCGCACGTCCACGGTGAACTCGACCGCCTTCCCGTCATCGCGCGTGGCCCGCACGGTGAGCCCGCCGCGTGGCGTGAGCGCGGCGCCAGACCCAAGCATGTCGAACAGTTCACGGCCGGTCAGTTCGAGAGACGCCGCGGTTTCCCCGGCGCGGAACTGCAGGGGCAGGACGCCCATGTTGACGAGATTGCTCCGGTGAATGCGCTCGAAGCTCTCGGCGATGACCGCCTTCACGCCGAGCAGCATCGCGCCCTTCGCGGCCCAGTCGCGCGACGACCCCGATCCGTATTCCTTGCCGGCGATGACCAGCAGCGGAACGTGAGCGTGGCGGTAGGCGACCGACGCGTCGTAGATCGACATCACCTTGCCGTCGGGCAGATGCGACGTCCAGCCGCCCTCAGTGCCGGGCGCGAGCGCGTTGCGGAGACGCACATTCGCGAAGGTGCCGCGCATCATCACTTCGTGGTTGCCGCGCCGCGCGCCGTACGAGTTGAAATCCTTCGGTGACACGCCTTGCGCGATGAGGTACTGCCCGGCCGGCGTGTCCGCCTTGATGGCACCCGCCGGCGAGATGTGATCGGTCGTGATGCTGTCGCCGAGCAGCGCGAGCACGCGCGCGCCGCGGATTTCGGTCGGTGATTCAGGCGCGAGCGTCACGTTCTCGAGAAACGGCGGATTGCGGATGTAGGTCGACTTGTCATCCCACGCGAACTGGTTGCCTGTCGGCACGGGCAGCTCGCGCCAGCGCTCGGCGCCTTCGAACACGCCGGAGTACTGGCGACGGAACATCTCCGCCGACACGGCAGCCAGCATCGTCGTCTGAATTTCCTGTTGCGTGGGCCAGATGTCCTTGAGGTAGACGGGGTTTCCCTTGGTGTCTGTCCCGAGCGCGTCGCGCGTCACGTCCACGTTCATACTGCCCGGCGAGCGCGTACGCGACCACGAGCGGCGGCGATGCGAGGTAGTTCGCGCGTACGTCCTGCTGGATGCGGCCCTCGAAGTTCCGGTTTCCGGAGAGCACCGAGCACACGACGAGCTGATGCTCGCGCACCTCGGCCGCGATGGCATCCGGCAGCGGCCCGCTGTTGCCGATGCAGGTCGTGCATCCGTAGCCCACGAGGTTGAAGCCGAGCTGATCGAGATACGACTGCAGGCCGGCCTTGACGAGATAGTCCGTGACGACCTTCGATCCCGGCGCCAGACTCGTCTTGACCCACGGCTTGCTGCGAAGCCCACGCTCGACCGCCTTGCGGGCCACGAGACCCGCGGCGATCATCACGCTCGGATTGGAAGTGTTCGTGCAGCTCGTGATGGCGGCGATGACCACCGAACCATGCTCGAGCGTGGTTTCCACGGCCTCGGCGACGGCCGCGCCACCTGACGCCTCCGGCGGCCGGCGCCGGCTTCTTCATGCCCTTCTGGAGATCGGGCAGCGCGGTCGAAAATGACGACTTCGCGCGCGTGAGCGGCACGCGATCCTGCGGTCGTCGTGGACCCGCCAGGCTCGGCTCCACCGTCGCCGAGGTCGAGCGACAGCGTGTCCGTGTAGTTCGCGTCTGGCGTGTCGTTCGTGCGGAACAAGCCCTGCGCTTTGGCGTACGACTCGACGAGCGCGACCTGACCCGGGTCGCGGCCGGTGAACCGTAGATATTCGAGCGTCATGTCGTCGATCGGGAAGATCGCGACCGTGGCGCCGTACTCCGGACACATGTTGCCGAGCGTCACGCGGTCCGCGATCGTCAGGTGCGCCAGGCCCGGTCCGTAGAACTCGACGAAGGTGCCGACGACGCCCTTCTTGCGCAAGGCTTCCGTGATCGTGAGCACGAGATCGGTCGCGGTCGTGCCTTCCGGCATTTTCCCCGAGAGCTTGTAGCCGACGACCGGCGGGATGAGCATCGAGCTCGGCTGGCCGAGCATCGCCGCCTCCGCCTCGATCCCCCCCACGCCCCAACCAACGACGCCAAGACCGTTCACCATCGTCGTGTGCGAGTCCGTTCCGAACACGGTGTCGGGATACGCGACAAGGCGCCCGGCGATCGTGTCGCGACACACCACACGCGCGAGGTACTCGATGTTGACCTGATGGACGATGCCCGTCTCGGGCGGAACGACACGGAAGTTGCGGAACGCCTTCTGTCCCCAGCGCAGGAACACGTAACGTTCACGGTTGCGCTGATATTCGAGCTCGGCGTTGAGCGCGAGCGAATCCGGGCGGCCGAAGTGATCCACTTGCACCGAGTGATCGATGACGAGCTCGACTGGCTGCAGCGGGATTCACGCGCTCCGGGTCGCCGCCAAGTCGAACGATGCCATCACGCATGGCCGCGAGGTCAACGACGCACGGCACGCCGGTGAAGTCCTGGAGCAGCACGCGAGCCGGCATGAAGGACATTTCCTTCGCCGTCGTGCCGCCCGGCCGCCATCCAGCCAGCGCTCGAATGTCGTCGGCGTGGACAAAGGCAT
This sequence comes from uncultured Acidobacteriota bacterium, assembly GCA_963793255.1. GTDB lineage: Bacteria > Acidobacteriota > Vicinamibacteria > Vicinamibacterales > SCN-69-37 > CAVTYZ01. Next base: position 72,004 of record CAWBZK010000018.1, on the reverse strand, counting down.
GGTCTTCGCGCCGGAGCAGGTTCTCGAGCAGGATTTTCAGCGAGAACGGAAGCCGGTTCAGGTCACCGTAGCCGGATCGCTCGAGCGCCGGCAGACTGTAGATCTCGAACGTGTCTGATCCGACCGTGAGGGAGGAACGGGTGCCGAATGAATTGAGTGACATGGTTGGGAATCAGAAGCCGATCATCAGATCCGCTGACGCGGCGGGGGCCAGTCGAACGCCGCTCACGCCGAGGTCGACGCCGCCCGATCGCAGGACGGCGCGCGCGTCCAGCCGCAGGCCCAGCCGGCGGCGCTGGCCGGAAGATGAAGCGCCCCACCAGTATTTCATGGCCACGCCGGCGTTGCCGATCACGCCGGTCTCGGCCAGTGTGGCTCCGGCCGCAAGCTCGCGCATCCAGCCCGCGCCGCCGCGCACATAGAACGCCTGTCGCATATCACCGGCCAGCCGCCAGAGGGCCGACCCCTCGACCGAGAGGCGCGACACATCCTCGGTCAATGTCGCGTCCGGCGCGCCATCGATGTCCGTCGAAACCTTCGCGCGTATCGTCGTGAAGATCCATGTGCCGGTGGCTTCGAACGCCAGCCGCGACCCGACCGCCCGACCGAAGTGGACCTCAGCGCCAGGTCCCGGCCCGAGACTGATGTCGCTGTTGAACACGAGCAGCGGACTTCCGCTCGGCCGCGAGAACGTCGCGTCACTCTCGCCGAATGGCATCGCTCCCATCGCGACCGCCCCGATCGAGACCTCGTACCCGCGTAGGCCGGTTTGTGCCGCGGCTGGCGCGGCAAGACGCCGAGACAGACGCACGCCGCCAGCGCCGGCGCCCTCACTTCGGCTGGACCTCGATGTCGATGTCGCTGCCCCGCCCGCCTGCCGGCACGACGGCCAACTGGGGCGAGAACACAGCGCGAAAGTCAGCGTCGACTGCCGCGTCGGTGTCGAAAAAACTGTCGATGGACGCGTCGTCGAGCGGCTCGACACGAATGACGTACACGCCAGGCTTGAGTCCCGACAAGACGAAGTTCCCTTCAGCGGACAGCGAGAACGTCGCATTCATCGTACCGGTGCTGATGTTGTAGCCGACGACGTGAGCGCCGAACACGCCGCGGCCACCCGAACGCACACGGCCGACCACCGAGCCGGTCTCGCGGTTGACGCCTGGCGGTCGGATAGATATCGGAGACACCGGCAATGTCGTCGGCCGCGAGCACGCGATCCGCGATATTGCCAGCGGGGAACGCAATCGGAAACATGACCGCGCCCTTGCCGATCAGACGCCGCCGATCCGTGTCGAGAAGCTCGGTCTCGCCAAGCGCGGAGTGGCCCAGGCCGAGCATGTGCCCCACCTCGTGCAACACGATGGACTCGACGTCGTGGCGGCCCGTCTCGCCGCCGGCAGCGACCGACCACGGGAAGCTCGAGTTGAGCACGATGTCGGACTCGACGATCTCGCCCGTCATCTCGTCAATGAGAAACGACGTCTCGCCGAGCACGGTGTCCTCGTCCAGTGGGACAAAACCGATCGCCGACACGCCGTCGTCGACGCCCGGCTTCGACGTTGACGAATCCAACGAACTCGGAAGCGACGGCCGACGATCCCGCAGTTCGTCCAGGTCGAGAATGCGCGCTCGATGGCGCCCGCGCAACTCCGCCGCCGGGACACCGGGGACGTCGCGGTTAGTCACGAAGTACCGCACGCCGTTCGGCCATCGGATTCCGACGACGGTGCCGCCGATGTCGAACCCAATTTTCAGGTACGCGTCTGAGATTCGGCGTGAGGAGTGAGGACGCCGATGAGCGCGAGGAGCAACGCCGCGAGCCTCTTCACGGAGCACCCGTCCACGTGAGGGCAGGGCTCCGCCATGACGACCGCGACCAGCGCCTCGAACTCGTCGACCGAAAGACTTCGCCGGCGATCGTCTCCTCGCACCACGGTGCCGGCTGGCGCGGTGTAGCCCTGGACAATGACCGGAGCCACGAGCCGCCGGCCAGTGGCGGGCTCTGTGCGCACGTGAACCACACCCGCAGACATCCCCACCGGGCGCCACCCGTTGTCGGCGCCGCGCTTCAGGAAAAACACGGCCTGGTGGTTGATGCGCAGCGCCGGCGCGCCGACCGTGATCTGCCGGTAGCGGCCGACGAGGCCGCCCGGCACTCGAACGGCAATGAACGGCTCGAAGTCACCTTTGATCACGCGCTCGACCGCGACCGTCGCGACCGATTCAATGCCTCGGCCTGGGACCTGAAACGCGCGCACATCCGTGACGGACCCGCGAACGATCAATGTCGCGTCCGCGGCGAGCTGGCGAAGAGTGAGCGGATCGGTCACGGTCGCGAGGAGCGTAGCGCCGCAGACGGTCACCAGCGCAAGGACCCAAGACGAAAAAGACCTCGGAGCTCTCTTCCGTCCAGCTCGACCGGAAAAGACCTCCGAGGTTCTTTTGGCGCGCACGTCGCACCGCATGGCTGTCAGTCTATCGCGCCTCCGCGGGCCGACGGCTCCGTTCGGGCCGTCGCGCCACGTCGAGCACAGACCGCGCGACGCGCATCGATGCGCCAGGCTCCCCGAGCGCGCGTCGAACATCGGCGAGATCCGCGCGAACGCGATCGGCTCGCGCCGAATCCGTCAACAAGCTCACCGTCTCGCGGGCGACGTTCTCCGGCGTGAAGTTCTGCTGAATGAGCTCAGGCACGATCTGCCGGCCCGCGATCAGGTTGGGCATGCCGTAAGCCGGGACTCGGACGAACTGCCGTCCAATCGCGTACGTGAGCGCCGACAATCCGTAGACGATGACCATGGGCCGGCCGTGCAGGGCCGTTTGCACGGTCGCCGTGCCCGACGCGGTGACGACGACGTCGGCGGCCGCCAGGACGTCATCGGCGGCGCCTTCGACCATCGCCATCGGGATGGCCGCACGCCGCAATTCCTCGACGCGGCGAAAACAAATCGTCGTCGAGGTGCGGCGCGCGCGCGACGACGAACTGGACGCCCGGCACGCTGGCGGCGACCATCGGGGACGGCGGCACACAACACGGGCAGAATGCGCCGGACCTCGTTCGGCCGGCTGCCTGGCAGCAGGGCCACGACTGGCTGGTCCGGTGACAGTCCGGCGCCGGCCAGCCACTCGGCGCGAGGCGTCGTCGGCACGGCGCGCTCGATGAGCGGGTGGCCGACGAACTCCACGGGCACGCCGGCGCGCTCATACACATCCCGCTCGAACGGAAAGATCACGGCCATCCGGGTGACGAACCGCTTGATCGTCTCGATGCGGCCGGGGCGCCACGCCCAGAGCTGCGGGCTGACGTAGTACACGATCGGAATGCCGAGCGCGTGAATCGCCGGCAGAAGACGGAGGTTGAAGTCTGGGAAATCGATCGCGACGAAGACGTCGGGGCGCCTCGTCGCGGCCGCGTCGCGAAGGCGGCGCAGCATGTCCCACGCCCGTCTCAGCACCGCCGCCACTTCGACCAGGCCCGTCACCGACACGCCCTCGTAGGTGCCGACAAGTTCGGCGCCGGCCGCGCCAAGACGCGGTCCGCCAAAGCCAAAGACCTCGATGCCAGGCTCGATCGAGCGGAGGGCCTCGACGAGTCCCTCGGCGTACAGGTCGCCTGAGGCCTCACCGCACGAGACCATGATGCGGCGGCCGTCGCGCCGTTCAGCTTCCGGAGGCAGGCCAGTCACACGCCGCGCCGCCGTCAGTCGCGGCCGTCAGGCGCGCGACCCGCGGCGCCGGGCTGGCGGCGGAACGTCGGAGAGTCCAGATCGAGCTCTGCGAGGGGAATGCGTTCGAAGGTTCCGAACCCTACGGCTTTGAGCTGGCTTGCGAACGCTGACGCGTCGCCAACGAGCACGACCGTGAGCTGATCCGGCTTGAGCCACTGCCGCGCGACGCGTTGAATGTCAGCCGGGGTCACGGCGGTGACGCGGTCCACGTACGTGTTGATCTCGGCCAGATCCTGTCCATAGAAGAGGCGGGTCAGAACCTGCTCCGCAATCGCGGAGGGCGTCTCGATGGAGAGCGGAAAATGTCCGGCGAAAAAGTCCTGCGCGCCCTGAAGCTCCGCCGGGTGCACGGGCTCGCGCTGCAGACGGGCAAACTCGTCCACCATCAACCTGAGGGACTCGCCCGTTCCGGACGTGCGGGTGTCGGTCTCCGCGACGACAACCCCGCTGTTCTTGTACGCGTTGAATTCCGCCGAGGCGCCGTAGGTAAGCCCCCGCTCCGAACGCAGCACGCCGAAGAGTCGGTTGGCGCCCTCGCCCCCGAGGATGCGGATGGCCATGTCGAACGTGACGTAGTCGGGATGCACGCGCGGAAAGGCGAGGTGGCCGACGCGAATCTCGGTCTGCGCCGAGCCCGGCCGGTCAATCACGACAACTCGACGTGCAGGCGCCGGCGGCTCGACGGATGCCACGGCCGGCGCATCGTGACGCGCCCACTTGCCGAACGCACGCTCAGCCGCGGCAAACGCCTCGGCTGGGGGCAGGTCGCCGACAATCGCAAGCAGCGAGTTGTTCGGGGCGAACCACTGCCGGTGATATGCCGCGAGGTCCTCACGGGTGATTCGCTCGATCGACTCGACCGTGCCTTGTCCGGGACGCCCGTACGGATGCCGCCCGAACACCAGTCGATCGAAGACGACGCTGGCGATGTAGTCGGGATCGTCGTTCGCGACCTGCAGGGACGAGAGCGCCTGCCGCTTCTGCAGCGCGATCTCCGCCGGTGAGAACGCCGGGTTCTGCACCATGTCGGCAACCAGACCCAACGCTTCGTCCGTTCGATCCTTGATGACGGCGCCCTGCACCCAGCTGAGCTCGTTGCCGGCGGCCACGCCGAGGAAGCCGCCCGCCGAATCGATCAAGGTCGCCACGTCTTCGGCCGACTTCGTCGTCGTCCCCTGATTGAGCAGCGTGGCGACGAAACTCGCCACGCCCGGACGGTCGGCCGGTTCCTGCACGGCGCCCGCGCGCACGAGCAGGCGGAAGACGACCGACGGCTGCTCGTGGTGCGGCACGACGAGCACCTGCAGGCCGTTCGACAACGTGCGCAACTCGTATGGCGGAAAGGCGACGTGCCGCGCCGTCAGCGGTGCCGGCGGCTGTTCACGCGGCCAGTCCTGGAATCCAGCGACGCCGGATCGAAGTCCGACCAGCAGCGCGACGGCCATGACCGCGCGAAGCCACAGCGCGTTCATCGCCGCGATCCCCCCGGATCAACTACCGTCCCGGGCATCACGGTGAGCAGCATCCGCGACTCGGGCGTGAAGTACGTTTGCGCGACGCGCTGGACATCGGCCAGCGTCACGTTCTGGAACAGGTCGAACTCGTGATCGGCGGTCGTGATGTCGTCGTGAATCACCGCGGCATGCCCGAGATGGAGGGCCTTCTGGCGGACCGTGTCGCGGCTCATGATGTAGTCGCGCGCGAACTGCCGCTTCGCTCGTTCGAGTTCCTGCGCGGTGACGCCGTCGGTCTTGACCCGATCGATCTCGGCCTGCAGGGCGCGCTGCACGACGGCCGGGTCCTGCCCCTGTTGCACGATCGCGACGGCGTAGAAGAGGTTCGGGTGCTCGATGAGCTTGGCTTCGCCAAACGCGGCGAGGGCGATCTGCTTCTGATACACGAGCGTGCGATGCAGGCGCGAGCTGTCGCCGTCCGACAGGATCTTCGCCAGGATGTGCAGCGGGTAGGCGTCGGGATGGCCGTCACGCGTGATGTGATGCGATACCACCACGACCGGGAGCGGCCACGGCTGCGTCAGCGTCGCACGCGACTCCATCGTGTGCGGCGGCTCCTCCGGGATGTTGCGCGGCACGGGCTTCCCTTTCGGCACGCGTCCCAGGTACTTCTCCACCAACTGCTGCGTCTGTTTCGTCTCGAAGTCGCCGACGATTACGGCCGTCGCGTTGTTCGGCACGTAGTAGGTCGAGTGGAACTCGCGCACCTGCCCAATCGACGCCGCCTCGAGATCGCGGAGGCTGCCAATCGTCGGGTGCTTGTACGGGTGGGTCGTGAACGCGCGGTCGAAGATGATTTCCGAGAGCTGGCCGAACGGCTGGTTCTCGACCTTCATCCGCCGCTCTTCCTTCACCACCTCGATCTCGGTCTTCAGCTTCTCCTCGCTGACCTCGAGCGACGCCATGCGGTCGGCCTCGAGCCAGAGCGCCAGCGGCAGGTAGTGCGCGGGCACGGTCTCCCAGTACACCGTGGTGTCTTCGTCGGTCTCGGCGTTCGACTCGCCACCGATGCTCGTGATCAACGACGGATGGGCATCTGGACGGACGTTGCGCGAGCCCTTGAACATCAGATGCTCGAACAAGTGGGCGAATCCCGTGCGACCGACCGGCTCGTCCTTCGAGCCGACGTGGTACCACATCGCGAGGTGCACGATCGGCGTCGAGTGATCCTCGAGGAAGATGACCTGCAGCCCGTTCGGCAGCGTGGTCATCGTGTAGTCGAACTTGGTCGGGCGCGGAACGGGCGTGGCCGACTGCGCGCCGGCCAGCGTCACCACGCCAGCGAGCACCGCCAGGACGGGTGCGAGGAGCCTGCGCCTCATTCCCGCGATTATGTCATGGGGGTCCGAGGTCATATACTCCGCCGCTGTGACGCTCGCGGAGCTTGCGACTCGACTGGGCTGTCAACTCGAGGGCGACGGCACGATCGAGGTGACACGCGTAGCCGCCGTCGACGACGCCGGACCCGGCGACGTCACCTTCCTCACCAACACCAAATACGCGAGCCGGCTGGCCGGCACGCGCGCGTCCGCCGTCATCCTGGCGGCATCGTCGACATCACCGGATGAATCGATGCCCCTCGCTCCGTGCGCGGTCCTGCGCGCCCGGCGTCCGTACGCGGCCATGGCCGAGGCGGTCGCGATTCTCACCCCGCCCAACCGTCCGGCGCCCGGAATCAGCTCGCTCGCCTCCATCGATCCGTCCGCCGAGATCGCGGCAGGCGCCAGCATCGGCGCGTTTGTCGCGATTGGGCCGCGCGTCCGCGTTGGCGCGCGCACGGTCATCCATCCCCACGTGGTCGTCGGCGCCGGCTCGGTCATCGGCGAAGACTGCACGATCCACGCGCAAGCATCGATTCGTGACGGCGTGCTCATCGGCAACCACGTCACGATTCAGGACGCAGCGGTCATCGGCAGCGACGGTTTCGGATTTGCCGAGCGTGAAGACGGATCGCACCTCAAGATCCCGCAGGTCGGCCGCGTGGTGATCGAAGACGACGTGGAGATCGGCGCGCAGTCGGCGGTGGATCGTCCGGCGGTCGGCGAAACACGGATCGGCCGCGGCACCAAGATCGACAACCTCGTGCAGGTCGCGCACGGCGTCAGGATCGGCCGCAACGTGCTGCTCGCCGCGCAGGTCGGCATCTCCGGCAGCACGGTGCTCGACGATGGGGTGGTGATGGCGGGACAGTCGGGCGCGGCGGGCCACCTCCGCCTCGGCAAGCGCGTGCGGGTCAGCGCGAAATCTGCCGTGACGAAGGATGTCGACGACGATCAGCACATCGCCGGCATCCCGGCCGGCGACGTGCGCGACTGGCGCGAGTCCACGGTCCTCGTCCGGAAGCTGCCGGAACTGCGCAAAGCCGTGTCCGATCTCGAGCAGCGGCTGGCGGCGTTGGAAAAGAAACTGTCGAACCTTCGTGGCTCACCATGAAGCCATGAGGTCGACGCGCTAGATTGCCCGCCTCGACGCCATCAAGGCCAAAGCCACTTTGTTGACCTTCATGACTTCATGGTGACCGACGCCCCTACGCAATTTTTGCGACAAACCACGCGAGACGATCGAGACCGAGCGCGGCGGCAATCTCGTCAATCCGTCGCGATCGCGTGTCGTGATCGAGCGTCAGTGCCGCGCGCAGCGCGGTGAGCTCGGCGGACGGCTCGGTCGTCCACGTCGCGCCCGAAAGGCCCTGGCTTGCACCGCGCATCGCGAAGAAGTGCCCAATCGCGCGAAAGACGAAGTACCAGGACACGACGTTCGGGCCCGGCACGAAGAAGAACAGCGGACCCGTCACGGCCGCGATCAGACCGTCGATGATCAACCAGCGGCGATGTTTCGCGTAGTCGGCGCCGACGAGTGCCCTGGCCGTGGCGACTGCGTTTGCCGGTGCGATGTCGTCCGGATGAAAGAGCCGCACCTCGCCTTCGTGCCGCAGGTGCCACAGCAGCCGCTGCTCCGCGACGGCCTCGGCGACTCGACGCGTGATGAACTTGCGGAGACGTCCGCGCTCCGGCGCGTCGGGCTCCTCGCCGTGGATCGCGGCCTCGCCTTCCGCGACCATGCGATTGAAACCGTTCACGAGCCGCTCGCGGAACGAGCCCGTGCCGGCCGCGTTTTCCGAGCTGCCCGAGGTCACTTCGCAGTACAGCTCATGACGTCCCGCGGTGGCTGGCACGAGGTACACGTTCATCCGCAGACGCTCACAACTCCCATGCTAGCATCCTGTTTCTTATGGCCCTGACGCTCGGCCCGGATGATGCGCGGCGGATCGCCACGCTGGCTCGTATTGAGCTGACGACGGACGAAGTCGATTTGTTCGCCAGGCAACTGGGCGACATCCTCAACTACGTCGACGAACTGCGCGCGCTCGACACGACGGGCGTCGAGCCCACCTCTCACCCGCTGTCGGCAGGGCCGGTCTGGCGTGCCGACGAGCTCGTGCCGTCGCTCGATCGCGACACGCTGCTGCAGGGCGCGCCCGGTGCGTCCCCGCGGGCGGGGCTCTTCAAAGTCCCCAAGGTGCTCTGAACCGATGGTCGGACCGTTCGACACGGCGCGTGCGCTGCGCGACGCCATCGTGTCCCGCCAGATGTCGGCGGAAGACGCCTGCCGGTTCGCGCTCGATCGCATCGAGCGCGCGAACGGACGGCTGCACGCCTTTCACTCCGTGGACGGCGACCGCGCGCTCGCTCGAGCCCGTGCGCTCGACGCGGCCGGCGCCATCACCGGGCCGCTGCACGGGATCCCGATCGCGCTCAAGGACAACATCGCCGTCACCGGCGCGGTCACGACCGCCGGTTCGCGCATCCTCGAGAACTACGTGTCGCCATTCAACGCGACCGTGGTCGACAAACTCGAGCGCGCCGGCGCGGTCATCGTCGGCAAGACCATCTGCGACGAGTTCGCGATGGGATCGTCCACCGAGAATTCCGCGTTCGGACCGTCCCGCAATCCCTGGGACACCGGCCGCGCGCCGGGCGGATCGAGCGGCGGATCGGCCGTCGCCGTGGCGTCCGGCATGACGCCACTCGCGCTCGGATCGGATACGGGCGGATCGATCCGGCAGCCTGCCGCGTTTTGCGGCATCGTCGGGATCAAGCCCACCTACGGGCGCGTCTCACGCTATGGGCTGCTCGCCTACGCCTCATCGCTCGATCAGATCGGACCGTTCGCCCGTTCCGTGGCTGACGCCGCGCTATGCCTGGAAGTGATCGGCGGTCAGGATTCGCGGGACGCGACCGCCGGATCGGCGCCCGTGCCGGCGTTCAGCGAAGGCCTCACCGGCGACATGGACGGCGTGCGCATCGGCGTGCCGCGGCATCTCCTGACGGATGGCGTCGATTCCGACGTTCGGACGGCGTTCGAGGCCGGTGTGCAGACGCTGGAACGGCTCGGCGCGAGAGTCATCGATATCGAGCTGCCCCACGCGCGATTCGCGATCCCGACCTATTACCTCGTCGCCACCGCCGAGGCGAGCTCGAATCTCGCGCGCTACGACGGCGTTCGATACGGATTTCGCGCGGCCGACGCCGGCACGCTCGAAGAAATGTACGACCGAACCCGCGACCGCGGGTTCGGTGCAGAGGTCAAACGCCGCATCATGCTTGGCACGTACGTGCTGAGCGCTGGCTACTACGACGCGTACTACCTCAAGGCGCTGCAGGTGCGCACGTTGATCCGCCAGGACTATCAGCAGGCATTTGAGCGCGTGGATGCCGTGGCCGTGCCGACGACGCCGACGCCGGCGTTTCGACTCGGTGAGCGCACGGAAGACCCGTTGCAGATGTATCTCGCGGACGTGTTCACCGTGAGCGCGCCGCTGTCGGGCCTGCCCGCGATCAGTGTGCCGTGCGGGTTCACACCGGAGAAACTGCCGGTCGGCTTGCAGTTGACCGGCCGCGCATGGGACGAGATGACGCTCCTGCGCGTCGCGGACGCCTTCGAACGGGCGACCGAGTGGACGAAACAGCATCCAACGGTCTAGAGGCTAGCGTCTCGACCTGAGCCACAGAATGATTGGCAGGCCGATGACCGTCGGTAGCAGCCACAACAACACTTCGGCCGGCCCCGAAAGCACAAGACCCAGCGTGCGCGAGGCGCCGAAGACGAGCAACGCCGTGTGCATCGTGACGCCGGCGGTCACGAGGCTGGTCAGATGCTCCCGCTCCCAGGCGCTCGGCGTGGCCGATCGGCGGCTCGCGTAGCTGAGGTTGCGCAGCCCGATGGCGAAGCCAATGGGCGCAAGTGTCAGAAAGATCCATCGCTGCCAGGATACGCACGCCGCCAGGAGCAGCACCGTGCCGGCCAGACACGACAGGTTCAACGTGGCGTGAAGGCGCGAACGCACGCGGGCGGGCGACGGACCCGCAGCCACGACCGCGATCCCGTGCTGCGCCGGCGCCACGATGATGAGCAGCACGTACAACACGACCCACATCGTCTGACGATGTGCCTGGAGCGCGTCCGTCCAGGTATCAGCGGTCTGGCCAGGCTGCATCGGATGTCCCCAGGCGGGCACCGCGATACCTGCAAGAGCCAGCACTCCGCCGGTGAACGCCGCGGCGTAGATCAGCCGTCGGAACCATTCCCCGGCCGACCGATGTCGCGGACCGCCTTTGAAACTGAACCCGGCGACCCAGAACGCGGCGGTCGCCCCGAGCGCGCAGGCGAGATGCACGCTGAGAAGGGCTCGAAAGGACAACACGCGAGGAGGATGGTACGCGAAGCGGGCAGAAACGAGGCAGGCCGGGCCCTGTGGCCCGGCCTGGGTATGTCATGAACGCGTTCGCGGTTAGCCGTTGACCTGGATCTGTCGCGGGCGCGTCTCTTCCCGGCGCGGAAGCGCCACGGTGAGCACACCGTCGCGATACGTGGCCTGAACCTTCGCCGCGTCAACGCTCGCCGGCAGCGTGAAGCTGCGACGGAACGCGCCGTAGCTGCGCTCGACGCGATGGTACCGGTCGGCCTCTTTGGTGACCTCGGCCTTCCGCTCACCTTCGATGGTCAGGATGTTGTTCTCGAACGTGATCTTGATGTCCTCGCGCTTCAGGTCCGGAAGCTCGGCCTTCACGATGACCTCGCCCTCCGCCGTCTCGAGAATATCGACGGGCGGAAGCCAGGCGCCATGCGAGAACGCCTCGTTGCCAAACGCGGCCTCGAACATCCGATTCAACGAGTTCACTTCGAGCGCCGCCAGGCCGCTCACGGGGCTCCAACGAGTCAGGGTCATTGATGTTTCCTCCAGAAGTTTTGGCTCGGGTTCAAACGTTCCGAGCAACGTCTGGAATCATACAGAAGTACTAAGTGCATGTCAATAATATTATCTTAGTCATATAACACTCATACTAAAACGCAGGCCAAAACGCTGCGCCAGATTCGCCTCGCCTGTATGATCAACGTCGTGACGCGCCCGTTTCGCGAGGCCCCGGCTGAGCTTGCCGACGATGCTCGCCGCCTCCTGCAGGAGATCGAGAAGGACATCCCTGGCGCCGCGTCGGTCACGGTGGACTGCCAACCCCCGCTGGATGTGGTGGAAACAGCGACATCTGTCGAGGTGGTGGTCGATCTGCCTGGCGTACCTGCGGCGGGTGTTCGCGTCGTGATTCGTCACAGCACCCTGCTCATCGTCGGGGCAAAACTGGCGGGCCCCGTCGAGCCCACGGCGAGCTACCACGTGGCCGAGCGCAGCTATGGACGGTTCGCGCGCGTCGTGCGGCTGACCGGCGCGTTCGACGGCCGGAGGGCACGAGCAATCGTCGGCGGCGGTCAACTTCGCGTCGTGCTGCCGCTCCTCGAAGATCGCCGCGGCGAGCTCATGTCCATTCCCGTGGAGTGCCAGTGACTCGACTTCTCTTTGTCGGCGACATCGTCGGCAAGCCGGGGCGCGAACTGGTGCGCCGCGGTCTTGCGGCCATCGTCGCGCGCCATCAGATCGATCTCGTCATCGCCAATAGCGAGAACGCCGCCGCGGGCTTTGGCCTGACGCCCGATCTCGCCGACGATCTCTTTGCGTACGGCGTGCATGTGCAGACGGGCGGCAATCACACGTGGGACAAGAAGGAGATCGTTCCGTACTTTGCCGAACAATCGCGCCTGCTTCGTCCCGCCAACTTCCCCGCCGGCACGGCGGGTCGCGGCCGTGTCGTGGTGCGCGCGACGAACGGCGTCCCGGTCGGCGTCGTGAATGCGATGGGACGCGTCTTCATGACGGCCATCGACGATCCGTTTCGCGTGGTCGTGGACGAGATCGAAGCGGTGCGCAAGGAGGCGCGCGTGGTGCTCGTGGACTTTCACGCCGAGGCGACGTCCGAAAAGGTGGCGATGGGCTGGCACCTCGACGGCCGCGCCACGGCCATCGTGGGCACGCACACGCACGTGCCGACGGCTGACGCCCGCGTATTGCCTCAGGGCACGGCATACATCACGGACGTGGGCATGACCGGCCCGCATGACTCGGTGATCGGCGTCGACCGCCACGCGATCCTCCAGCGATTCCTGACGGGCTTGCCGCAGCGGTTCGAGGTCGCCACCGAAAACCCGCGATTGAATGCCGTGGTCATCGCTGCTGACGAAACGACGGGCCGCGCCGTTTCCATCGAGCGTCTCGGGTTGTCGCAGCAGGACATCGAAGAGCTCGCGAGCCAGCACGTCCCCGACCCGCTGACACATGCCGCAATCTCCCGGCCTGCCGTTCGACGACGATCGGGCCATGCCGCTCTCGGTCAGTGAGCTCACGGCGGACCTGAAGCAGGTCGTCGAACAGACGTTTGGCCGCGTGCTCGTCGAGGGCGAGATCTCGAACTGCAAGCAGTGGAGCTCCGGCCACATCTACTTCACATTGAAAGATGACCGCGCGCAGATCCGCGCCGTGGCCTTCCGGATGACCGCGCGGATGCTTCGCTTCAAGCTCGAGGACGGCCTGCGCGTCGTCATCCGCGGCCGGGTGAGCCTCTACGAGGTCAAGGGCGAATATCAGGTCATCTGCGACGCGGTCGAGCCGCAGGGGCTCGGGGCCCTTCAAGCGGCCTTCGAGCAACTCAAGCGGCGGCTCCAGGCCGAAGGCCTCTTCGACGCGGCGCGCAAACGGCCGTTGCCGGCCCTGCCGCGACGCATCGGCGTGGTCACGTCGATCGACGGCGCCGCGCTTCGCGACATTCTTCGCGTGCTCACGGTCCGCCATCCGCGCGCGCGGGTCGTGGTGCGCGCGGCCCGCGTGCAAGGAGAGGGCGCGGCCGACGACCTGATCCGGGCGCTTCGCGCGATCGTCCGCGTGCCGGAAGTGGACGTGGTGCTCATCGGCCGAGGCGGCGGGTCGGCGGAGGATTTGTGGGCGTTCAACGATGAACGCCTGGCGCGTGCGATCGTGCAGTGTCCCGTGCCCGTCATCTCGTGTGTCGGCCACGAAGTGGATTTCACCATCGCTGACTTCGTGGCCGACGTGCGCGCGGCCACACCGTCGAATGCCGCCGAACTCGTCGTGGAGCGCGCCGACCACGTGTCGGCACGCATCGAGCGGGCCGAGCGGCGCCTGCAGGCGTGCCTCGAGTTGCGGCTGGATCGGCGCAGGCAGCAGGCAGAACGCCTGCGCATGCGGCTCGATCACTGGCCGACCGTCCTCGTGATGCGAGAGCGCGACTGCCGGCACCTCATCCTCGGCCTTCGCCACGCGATGGCGGATCGGCTGGCTCGTGTGGGACAGCGATTCGACAGTATCCGGCGCCGGCTCGAGCGCCGCGACGCGCGTCAGGTGATTGCCGGGCTCCGGACGCGAACCGTGGAGGCCGACGGCCGGCTGCGCGAGCGCGCGAGACATCGCCGCCACAGAGCGGCCGCCCGTGCCGGCGAGCTCAGTGCGCGGCTCGATGCGCTCAGTCCGCTCGCGGTGCTCGGCCGCGGCTACGCCGTGTGCTGGAACGACTCGCACACCGCTATCATTCGGTCGGCGGCATCGGTGCATCCGGGCGATCGCGTTCGCGTGACGCTCTCGGAAGGCGAACTGCCGTGCCGCGTCGAACAGGGGTCGTAATGCCCGAATCCATCAAGGACTTCGAGTCCGCGATCGCGGAGCTCGAGGGTATCGTCAAGCAGCTCGAAGACGGCGACTTGCCGCTCGACAAGTCACTGGCGCTGTTCGAGCGGGGCGTCGCGTTGTCGCGCTACTGTCACGAGCAGCTCGGCGCGGCCGAGCGCCGGATCGAACAGCTGACCGAGCGCGGCGAGTTGCGCGACGGATCGCACCTCGTCGACCCCGCGGACTCCGATCGGTGAGTGATCGGCTCCCACTCGGGGCGTACCTCGGCGAGCTGAGAACCGAGATCGACGCCGCGCTCGAGCGGGTTCTCGCCAGCCACGGCGCGCCGCCCGTCATCGCGGCCCCCGTCCACTACGCGCTGTCTGGACCGGGCAAACGTCTTCGTCCGTGCCTGACGTTGGCCGCCGCCGAGGCCGTCGCCGAACGCGTGAAGATTGCGCACGGCCACGGCCCGCGCGCTGGCACTTCCCGCGGCGTGCGCGGTGGAGATGATCCACACGTACTCGCTCGTGCACGACGACCTGCCGGCGATGGATGACGACACGTTGCGGCGAGGCCGCCCGACGACGCACGTCGTTTACGGCGACGGGCTCGCGATCCTGGCCGGCGATGGCTTGTTGACGGAAGCCTTCGGCGTGCTCGCGCGATGGCCCTCGCCGGCCTCTGGGAATCACCGGGTGGAGTCGCCACCGGCCGATCGCTGCCTGCGCGTCGTTGGCGTATTGGCGGAAGCCGCCGGCGTCGCCGGCATGGTGGGTGGTCAGGCGATTGACCTCGACGCGTCCGTCAAGGATGCCGGGGCGCTGGAGAACATGCACCTGCGCAAGACCGGCGCGCTCATCCGCGCCGCGTCAACCATCGGCGCCATCATGGCGGGCGCGAGCGACCGGGTCATTGCCGCGATAGACGCGTACGCGCGCGACCTGGGCCTCGCGTTCCAGATCGTCGACGACGTGCTCGACGTGGAAGGGTCCGATGCCGGCCTGGGCAAGACAGCTGGAAAGGACGCTCGGCAGGGCAAACCGACGTTTCCCGCGTTCTACGGTGTCGAAGCCTCGCGACGCCTTGCGGTCGAGTGCACGGAACGGGCGAAGTCGGCGCTCGCCGCCGAGGAACTGGACGGCCGGCTGGCGGAGATCGCCGACTGGAGTCTGGCCCGGCAGAAATAGCGCGGACGCCTGTGAGCGCCACACGTCTGGACGTCCTGATGGTGACGCGCGGCCTCGTGGCGACGCGCGAACGCGCGCGCGCGCTCATTCTTGCCGGCGACGTCATGGTGGACGGTGTACCGGTGACCAAAGCCGGCACACGCATCGCGGACACCGCGACGATCGAACTCAGACAACCGGACCATCCGTGGGTCGGACGCGGTGGCGTGAAGCTCGCGCACGCGCTCGGCGTCTTCGACCTCGACGTCACGGGCCGAATCGCGCTGGACATCGGCGCCTCGACCGGGGGTTTCACGGACGTCCTGCTCGCGCGCGGGGCCCGCCGCGTGGTGGCGGTGGATGTCGGCACCAACCAGCTCGACTGGAAGCTGCGGAGCGATCCTCGCGTCCTGTGCCTCGAACGCGTCAATGCGCGATACCTCGCGCCGGCCGATCTGCCGGACGATGCGCGCTCGTTCGATGTGATCACGATCGATGTGTCGTTCATCTCGCTGTCGCTCGTGTTGCCTGTGGTCCCGGCGCTTCTCGCCCAGGACGGAGCCGTAGTTGCGCTCGTCAAGCCGCAGTTCGAAGCGGGCCGCGAAGAAGTCGGCGCCGGAGGCATCGTCCGTGACCCGTCGGTGCACACGCGGGTGATCGAGACGGTCGCCGCGAGCGCCCTTCAGGTAGGATTGACGCGCCTTGCGGTGGAACCTTCGCCCATCACGGGCACGGAAGGCAACCGCGAGTTCCTGATGCTCCTCGCCCGGACGACCTGATGTCCACTCTGCCTGTCAAACGCGTGGCCCTGATCGCGCGCCTGAAGCTGCCGCAGGCGCTCAGCACGCTGATCGAGGCGGCCGAGTGGCTCGCGGCGCATGGTTCGACGCCGGTCATCGAGGCCGAGAGCGCGCGGGCCGCGGGACTCGACACCCGATGGACGACGGCGCCGCGTGAATCGTTCGCCGACGGCGTGGATGCCGTGCTCGCCTTCGGCGGCGACGGCACGCTGCTCGAAGCAGCCGGCATCGTCGCCCATGGCGCGAGCGACGCGCCGATGATCGGCGTCAACCTGGGACGACTGGGCTTCCTCACGGAGATCGATCGCTCGGAACTGACGGCGACGCTCGACGATCTCGATCCACGGCCGGGGCCGCATCGAGACGCGCGTCATGCTCGAAGGACGCGTCGAGTCCCGCGGCGGTCAGCCCACCGAGCGGCTGGCGCTTGAACGACATCGTGGTGACGCGCAGCGCGTTGTCGCGCATGACCGAGATGGACATCACGGTGGACGGCCAGTTCGTCTCCGAGGTGAAGGCGGACGGACTCATCGTCGCCACGGCCACCGGTTCGACCGCGTACAACCTGTCGGCCGGCGGCCCGATTGTGCACCCGTCGGTGGACGCGCTCGTGCTCACGCCCATCGCGCCGCACACGCTGACGCATCGCCCGCTCGTGCTGCCAGCCTCAGCCGCCGATTACCTTGCGGCCGAGAATCGACGCCCAGGCCGACGTCATCGTGACGTTCGACGGCCAGTACGGCGTCCGCCTGACCGCCGGCGACCTGGTGCACGTCCGCCGCGCGAAACGCCCCCTGCGACTTCTCCGCACGTCGTCTCGGACCTACTTCGAGATGTTGCGAGAGAAGTTGAAGTGGGGCAATTCGTAATTGCGATCTGCGATCTGTGATTGCGGATTGCATTTGGCGATTGGGACATCGGCGATTGCGGATTGAGAGCCTCAATCGTCAATCCGCAATCCTCAATTCTCAATCATCGATGAATCCTCAATGCAATCCGCAATCGCAAATCACAGATCCGCAATGTTCACCGTCCCTGAAAATACCTGACCTGCCACTGCTGCACGTTCCGGTTGTGTTCGGCGAGCGTCGTGGCGAACACGTGCGTGCCGTCGTTGCGGCTGACGAAATAGAGGTAGGACACGTCGGCGGGACGGACGGCGGCCTGGAGGGACGGCGATCCGGGTGAGGCAATCGGACCGGGCGGCAATCCGGCATAGCGGTATGTGTTGTACGGCGAGTTCAGCTGCAGATCCTGACGCGTGAGGTTGCCGCGCCACCGGCGCGCCTGCATGAGCGCGTAGATGACGGTCGGATCGCATTGCAGCGGCATGCCGAGCTTGAGGCGGTTGTGGTACACGGCGGAGACGAGTGGCCGTTCAGATGGCGCGGCGGTCTCTTTCTCGATGAGCGACGCCAGCGTGACGACCTCGCGAAGACTGAGCTTCCGCGCGGCGGCTTCGGCGCGCAGGTCCAGGCCGAACGCAGACTGGAAGCGCGCCACCATCGCGGCGACCGTGCCGCTCGCGCCGGCCTTGCGCGACAGCGCGTACGTATCCGGAAACAGATACCCCTCGAGCGTCTTCGCGTCCGGGTCGAGCTCGCCGAGCACCGAGCCGTCGGCGGCGGCGCGTTCGAAGTCCGCCGCCTTGCCGAGTCCCGCGCGCTCGAAGATCACGGCCATTTCCTTGATCGTCAATCCCTCGGGAAACGTCAGCGGATGCGCGTACACGTCACCGCGGGCCAGCCGGTCCACGATGTCGAAGGGCGACGCCGAGATCGGCGAATCGGTATTCGCCGGCCTGCAGCCGGCGATCGTTTCCGCTGATTCGCGCGGCGATGCGGAATGAGAACGGATCGGCGATGACACCGGCCGCGGCGAGGTCGCCGGCGATCGTGGCCACACCGGCGCCGGGCGGCAACTCGACGAACACCTCGGCCTCGGTGAATCCCCGGTACGGCGTCGTGAGCCGCGTCTGCAGCCACCACGAGCGCGCCGGCGGCAGCGATCGCCACGATTGTGGCGACGAACACGAAGCGCCTCATGCCGTCGCCCTGCCGTTGAGATAGTCCTGCAGGATGATCGCCGCGGACGCGGCGTCGATCAGCAACTTGCGCTGCCGCCAGTCCGGCTCGCGCGCCGCGAGCAACTGCTCCGCCTCATGGCTCGTGAGACGTTCGTCCTGCAGGTGAACCTCGAGGCCGGTCAATGTGTGAAGTGCCGCTGCCATTTCGCGCGCGGGCGCGGTCATGTCGGTGTCCGATCCGTCGAGCCGCCGTGGGTAGGCCGACGACGATAACGCCGACGCCGGACTGATCGAGCGGATCGTCCAGCTCGCCGAGCACCGCGACCACGCGATCGGCCGACACCCTGGGGGAGTGGCCCGCCGGCAACATGCGCCACGGCCGCGCGACGACCGCCGACGGGTCGGACACCGCAAGTCCGATGCGTTTCTTGCCGATGTCGATGCCCAAATACCGCACGACAGACAAGGGTACACGTTCCCCGTTCCACGTTCCACGTTCCGGGTTCCACGTTGGTTCAGGTTCTGGGTTCCACGTTCCACGTTCTGGGTTCGAGGTTCGGGGTTCCACGTTCGGAGAATCCCCCAAAAAGAACGGGAACGGGGAACGTGGAACCGGGAACGAGGAACCGGCATAATAGGTTCAATGTCCTCAAGATCCCGCGTCCTGCTCTTCCTGGTGTCCACGCCGATTGCCGCGGTGCTGATCGTCGGCGGCTTGCTTGGCGCCGCGCGGCCGGCAGCGCAGCAGGGTGTGTCGCACCTGCGCGTGTTCGAAGACGTCGTGCAGCTCATCACGCACGCGTACGTCGAGGACGTGAACGTGGACCGGGTGTTCGATGGCGCGATGCGCGGACTCTCCGACGGACTCGATCCGTCGAGCGCGTACCTCACGCCCGACGAAGTTCGCGCCGTGGACGCGAACCAGCCACTGCCGGCGGGCGACGTCGGCCTCGTGCTGTCCCGCCAGTTCTATCTCCGCATCGTCAGCGTGCGTGACGGATCGGCCGCCAAGCGCGCCGGCCTCGCGGAGGGCGACTTCATTCGCGCCATCGACGACAAGCCGACGCGCGATCTGTCGGCCTTCGCCGGCAGTCGCCTGCTCCGCGGCGCGCCGGGGTCGAAGGTCAAGCTGCTCGTGTTTCGCAACAGCGCCGCCGAACCGCACACCGTCGAACTGACGCGCGAAACGTCCACCGCCGATGCGGTGACCAGCCGCAAGCTGCCGTCCGGCGAGATCTACCTGCGCGTGAACAGCTTCGGAACAGGCACGCCGGCCGCGATTCGAACCCATCTGCCGCTCGGAGGGTCGGAAGCCGCCAACGCGGGCCGCGCGAGAGCCGGATGGCGGCTGACCCGGGAACGCCCGTGCTGATCGATCTGCGGAGCACCGCCGACGGCGCGCCCGAGGACGGCATCGCGGCGGCTCGGCTCTTCGTGAAGAGCGGAACGCTCGCGACCCGCGCGTCACGCGTCGACCCCGCGCCGACGGTCACCTCGGCCGGACCCGGCGACGGCGCCCTGACCATGCCGGTCGTCCTGCTCGTCTCGACGGGAACGGCCAACGCCGCCGAGGTCTTCGCCGCCGCGCTCGCGAACAACCGCCGCGCCCGCCTGGTCGGCGAACCGACGGCCGGCATCGCCGGCGTCCAGCGTCTCGTGAAACTGCCGGAAGGCCACGGCCTCTGGCTGACCTACGCGCAGTACCTGCAGGCAGACGGCACGCCCATCCACCAGAACGGCCTCCGGCCGGATGTCGCCGGTCGAGGTCCCGAGCGTCGGATTCGACGAGACGCCTCCGGCCGCTCCGGCGACCGATGCGGTGCTCGAACGGGCGCTTCAGGACCTGAAATCCGGCGGCCGCCCCCGTGACGACGCGGCTTCAAGCACGACCAAGCCCGGAACGGCCCCGGCGCAATCGGCCCCGCGGAACGTTCCGCCGCCCACGACCCCTCGCTGACGTTTGACGCTCCGTTTTTCCGGACGTTATACTGACCGTTCGCTTTGGGCCCAAAAGGGCGCGCCAGATCGGCGTGGAACACCATAGGCGCGTAGCTCAGCTGGTTAGAGCGCCTGCTTGACATGCAGGAGGTCGGCGGTTCGAGTCCGCCCGTGCCTACCACTCTTCACGCAAGTTAGAAGTGAGAAGCCAGAAGTTAGAAGTCGCCGGACGCGTGCCGACTCGAATGACAAGCGCCCAGTCGCTTCCGACTTCTGACTTCTAACTTCTGAACTTGTCAGTCCTCTCTTGATCACCCTGACCCTTCCCGACGGCTCTCGTCGAGATGTGCCTCGGCGGCACGTCGGTGCGGGACTTTGCCGTTTCGGCGCTGCCGGCGAGTGTGGTCAAGAAGGCGCTCGCCGCCGTCGTCGACGGACGCATGGTCGATCTGTCGTATCCGCTCGAGGCGGACGCCGCGCTGCGGCTGGTCATGCCGACCGATGCCGACGCGCTGCCGCTCCTTCGTCACTCGACGGCGCACCTGCTCGCGGCTGCGGTCACGAATCTCTATCCTTCGGCGCAATGCGGCATCGGTCCGCCGACCGACGAAGGCTTCTTCTACGACTTCGTGGTCGAGCACCCGTTCGTGCCGGAGGATCTCGAGCGCATCGAAGCGAAGATGCGTGAGCTGGCCGGACAGGATCTCGTGTACGAGCGCCAGATCTGGCCGAGACAGGAAGCGATCGACTTCTTCACGACGCGCGGCGAGCCGCTCAAGGTCCAGCTGATTCAGGAGAAGACCGAAGGACAGTCCGAGGTCTCCTGCTACACGATCAAGGATCGCGACACCTTCGTCGATTTCTGCGTCGGCCCGCACGTGCCGTCCACCGGCAAGCTGAAGGCGTTCAAGTTGCTGTCGACGTCGAACGCCTACTGGAAGGGCGACGCGCGCAACCAGCCGATGCAGCGCGTCTACGGCACCGCGTTCTTCAAGGAAGACGAGCTCAAGCAGCACCTGCATCCAGATCGAGGAAGCGCAAGAAGCGCGACCATCGCCGCCTCGGGCGAGGACCTCGGTCTGTTCATGTTTCACCAATGGGCGCCTGGCGCGACATTCTGGCTCGGCAAGGGCACGACGCTCTAGAACCTCCTGGCGGACTACATGCGCGAGGTGCTCATTCCCGGCCGGCTACAGTCGAGGTCAAGGCGCCCATCATCTTCAACAAGGCGCTCTGGGAAACGCTCGGGCCACTGGCAGCACTACCGGCAGAACATGTTCCTCGTCGAAGTCGAAAGCGAAGAGATGGGGATGAAGGCGATGAACTGCCCCGGCCACTTCCTCATGTACGCCAGCGCGCACGCAGCTATCGCGACCTGCCACGTTCGCTTTCACGAGCAGACGCCCCCTGCACCGCAACGAAGCGTCCGGCGTGCTGACCGGGCTGACCCGCGTCCGGCAGTTCGCTCAGGACGACGCGCACTGCTTCGTCACGCGAGTACGCAGATCGGCGACGAAGTCGAGCGCGTGCTGCGGACTCGTCCAGCGCGTGTACGGCGACTTCGGGCTCAATTTCGACATGCAAGCTGTCGACGCGGCCCGAGGATTCGCTCGGCGAGGATCGCGACCTGGGATCGCGCGGAGCGCCGACTGAAGCCGCGCGCTCGAGACGCGTCGGCCATCCCTACATCGTCGACGAGGGTGACGGCGCTTTCTACGGGCCGAAGATCGACTTCGACGTGACGGACGCCATCGGCCGGAAGTGGCAGTGCGCGACCATCCAGCTCGACTACCAGATGCCCGAGCGCTTCGACCTCAAGTACACCGGGGCCGACAACGCGGAGCACCGTCCGGTGGTCATCCACCGGGCCATTTTCGGTAGTTTCGAGCGGTTCATTGCCATCCTGATCGAGCACTACGCCGGGGCGTTTCCCGCTGTGGCTGGCCCCCGTGCAGATGGTGGTGCTGCCGATTGCCGACCGCCATCTGGCGTATGCCAATACTGTGCGTGAGCGTCTCGCAGCCGCTGGACTCCGGGTTGAGCTCGACGACCGACAGGAAAAGATCGGTTATAAGATCCGGGAGGCCCAGCTGCAGAAGGTGCCGTACATGCTGGTTGTCGGCGACCGGGAAGCGGCCGAGGGCACCGTCTCCGTGCGCAGCCGGTCGGGCGGCGACCTCGGCGCGCGATCGATTGACGCGCTCGTCGCGACGCCACCGATGAGGTGGCTCGCAAGCAAGGCGCGGAGCATGGGGCTCCCGCCAGCCAGTAAGAAGGTAGGTCGTTATAGCTTTCGATCGCGGCCCACGGCGGGATGACCGCACACGGATCAACGAGCGCATTCGCGTGCGCGAGATCCGGGTGATCGACGACAACGGCGAGCAGCTCGGCATCATGCCGCCGCCGCAGGCGCTGACACTGGCACGGAGCAAGGGACTGGATCTGGTCGAGATTTCGCCGACGGCTGTTCCGCCGGTCTGCCGGATCATGGACTTCGGCAAGTACCAGTACGAACAGCAGAAGCGGGCGCGCTCGGCCAAGAAGCACCAGAAAGTGATTCTGGTCAAGGAGATCAAGTTCCGGCCGAAGGTGGACGAGCACGACTACCAGTTCAAGAAGAAGCACATCGAGCGCTTCCTGTCGGAAGGCGACAAGGTGAAAGCGACGATCTTCTTTCGCGGCCGCGAGAACGCCCATCCGGAAATCGGACGCCGGATTCTCGAACGGCTCATGGGTGAGCTCGCGGACGTGGCCATCCCCGAGACCGACCCGCAGAAGGAAGGCAACCAGCTCCACACGATTCTGGCCCCGCGGCCGGGGTCGAAACGGGGCTGACCGACGAGAAGAGTTCCAAGGGTCGAGGGGTTCGAAAGGGTCGAGGGGCCCTGAGCCCTGAGCCAACGGAGAGAGACACCATGCCGAAGATCAAGTCGCACCGCGGCGCCGCCAAGCGCTTCAAGAAAACCGCCTCGGGCAAGTTCCTCCGCTCGAGCGCGTTCAAGCGGCACATCCTGACGAGCAAGCCGACGCGCCGTAAGCGTCACCTGCGCGGCACGGCGGTCGCCGCCAAGGTCGACAATGCGCGATTGAAGAAGATGCTTCCGTACGACTGACGCTCGTTAAGTCACGAAGTGAGAAGCCAGGAGTTAGAAGTTACGGACGAAGATCCTTCTGGCTGGGGCTCGCGCCCAGTCACTTCTGACTTCTGGCTTCTAAAGTTCTAACTTGTCTGAGAGGTTCCAATGCCCCGCGTTAAGAGAGGTACCGTTCGCCGCGCCAAGCGCAAGAAGCTGCTGAAGCGCGCGAAGGGCTACTACGCCACCAAGAGCAAGCTGTACCAGGCAGCCCAGGAGGCGGTCGACAAAGCGCTCAACTACGCCTTCAGCGGACGCCGCCGGAAGAAGCGTGACTTCCGCCGGCTGTGGGTCGTGCGGATCAACGCCGCGGCCCGCGCCAACGGCCTGTCGTACGGCGAGCTCATCAACGGGCTCAAGCGCGCCGGCGTCGAGCTGGACCGCAAGAGCCTCGCCGACCTCGCCGTGAACCATCCGGCGGCGTTCACTCGCGTCGCAGAACAGGCGCAGCAGGCACAGCCCGCGCGGCCCGCGTGAGCACGGCTCCCGGAGCCCGCTTCACGCGCGCCCATGGCCACGCCCCCCGACATCGCCGCGCTTCGCACTGAGTTCGACGCGGCGCTCCGAGCGACGACCACCGTCGCAGGCGTCAAGGCGCTGCACGACCGGTTCCTTGGCCGCAAGAGCGGCAGCGTGACCGCCATCCTGAAATCGCTCGCCGGCATGACGCCGGATGAGAAGCGGCAGATCGGCCGCGACGCGAACGAACTGCGTCAGGCGATCGAGGCGGCGCTCGCCGAACGCGAGGCGACGCTCGGCGCGTCCGCTCCCCCGCCGAACGCGGTGGACGTGACGCTGCCGGGCCGCGTGCCGCTCGTCGGCCGCCGCCATCCCCTGACCCAGGTCCGCGATCGCGTCGAATCGATCTTCTCGGCGATGGGGTACCGCATCGCCTCAGGTCCCGAGCTCGAGGACGACTGGCACAACTTCGAAGCCTTGAACATGCCCGGCGATCACCCCGCGCGGGACATGCAGGACACGCTGTACCTCGCCGAGCCCGTCAAGATGCAGGGGGCGCGCGCCGGCGGCCGCCCGGCGACGCTGCTCAGAACGCACACCTCGGGCGTGCAGATCCGCTACATGGAGTCGCACACGCCGCCTGTTCGCCTGATCGCGCCGGGCCGCGTCTACCGGCGCGACAACTTCGATGCGACCCACACGCCGATGTTCACCCAGGTCGAAGGCCTGGTCGTGGACGAAGGCATCACGCTCGGCGATCTCAAGGGCACGCTCAACGCGTTCGCCGAGCGTCTGTTCAACCGCGCCGTGCGCACGCGCTTCCGGCCGAGCTTCTTCCCGTACACCGAGCCGTCCGCCGAGATGGATGTGGCGCTGCGGCGGGTGCGACGGCGCCGGCTGCGCGCTCTGCAAGCACAGCGGGTGGATTGAAGTGCTCGGCTGCGGCATGGTGCACCCGGCCGTCTTCGAAGCCGTCGGCTACGACGCCGAGAAATACACGGGCTTCGCGTTCGGCGTGGGCATCGAGCGCCTCGCGCTGCGGTTCTACGGCATCGACGACATCCGCATGTTCTACGAGAACGATCTCCGGTTCCTCAGACAGTTGCCGTTGTGAAGGTCCCCGTCAGCTGGCTCCGTGAGTTTGTGGACGTCCCGGACGACCCGACCGTGGTCGCGCGCCGGCTGGCCGACTGTGGCTTCGCGGTCGAGGGCATCGACGGCGAGGTCATCGACTTCGAGGTCACCGCCAACCGCCCGGACTGCCTGAGCGTGTACGGGCTCAGCCGCGAGGCCGCTGTCGCCTTCGACACGCCGCTGAAGCCCGCGCCGGCGGGCGACGTGATGCCCGCGGGCAACTCGCCAGTCGGCGTCTCGATCGACGACCCCGCGTGCGGCCGCTACGCACTGGCCGTGGCCGACATCGTCGTGAAGCCGTCGCCGGATTGGCTAAGCCGCCGTTTGCTCGCCGCGGGTGTGCGGCCCATCAACAACATCGTCGACGTCACGAACTACGTCATGCTCGAGGTCGGCCACCCGATGCACGCGTTCGACGCGGCCCGGCTCGCGGGCGCCGAAATCCGTGTGCGCGCCGCCCGGCAGGGCGAACGAATCAAGACGCTCGATGGCGAGTCGCGTGTGCTCGACCCGAAAATGCTGGTCATTGCCGACCGCGACAACGCGGTCGCCATCGCCGGCGTCATGGGTGGTGCGACGTCCGAGGTCTCGGACGGCACGACGCGCATAGCGCTCGAGAGCGCCTGGTTCGTGCCCGGCTCGGTGCGCGCGACCAGCCGCCGGCTCGGCCTCAAGACCGAAGCGTCCGCTCGCTTCGAGCGCGGCGCGGACGTGAACGCGCCGGTGCAACGCTCTTCTGCGTGCGATGAAGCTCCTTCGTGACATCGGTGGCGGTACCGCCGTCGGTGGCGTTGTGGACGTCTTCCCGGCGCCGCCGGAGGGCCGTCGCATTCCGCTTCGCAGTTCGCGTATTCGCCACTTGCTCGGCCACTCGGTCCCTGCCGATGATGTGCGGCGGATTCTGACTGTCCTGGGGTTCCGCCTGGACCCGATTCACGACGGCTTCCTGGTGGACGTCCCCTCCTACCGCGTGGACGTCGCACGTGAGGCGGACCTCATCGAGGAAGTCGGACGGCACTGGGGCTTCGACCGGATCCCGGCGACGCTGCCGCCGCTTCGCGAAGCGCCTCCTACGCCCACGCCGGAAGCCGAGATCGAGACCCGCCTTCGCGACCTCGCGCTCAGCGCCGGCGTCCAGGAGGCCGTGACCTTCACGTTCATCGAGCGGTCGATGGCCCAGCCGTTCGTCCCACCAGGCGGGCACGTGGTCGCCATCGCCAACCCGTTGTCGGAGAAGTTCGCGGTCCTGCGACCGTCGCTTCTACCCGGCCTTGTCGAGTCGCTCGTCTACAACCGCCGACGCGAGTCGGACGTCGTGCGGCTCTTCGAACTGGGCTCGGTCTTCGCCCCCGACGGCGAGACGACTCGGATCGGCTGGGTGTTGACCGGCCAGCGCGCTGAGCACTGGAGCGGTTCGGGCGGTGGTGTCGATTTCTTCGACGCGAAGGGCATGGCCGAGCTCCTGGCTCATGGGGCCGGCGTGTCCTCCGACGAGTTGACGACGACAATGGACGACGAGCTGCCGTGGTACGTGCGCGGCGCGTCGGCGCGGCTGACGGTCGGCACGGGCGACGCGGCGGTCCGGCTCGGATCGATGGGTCAGATTCGTCCGGAGATCGTGGCCGCGCGCGGTCTCGACGGCGCGATCGTCGTGGGCGGTGAGATCGACGTGGCGGTGCTCGTGCGTTGCCATCACGATCGGGCCGACGCGGCGCTCCGTCCCATCCCGCGCTTCCCATCAATCGTGCGAGACATCTCGATCTTCGTGCCAGAACGCTTGCCAGCCGCCGATGTTCGTGGCACGATTCGAAATCACGCGCCGCACACGCTCGTGGCGATTGGTGAGTTCGATCGGTATCAAGGCAAAGGTGTGCCGGACGGTCACGTGAGCCTGTCGATCCGGTTGACGTTCCGCGACACCGATCGCACGCTGACCGACGGCGACGTCCAGCCGGCAGTGGACGCCATCGTTGAGGCACTCGGTCGTCTGCACGGCGCCGTTCTTCGCGGCAAGGTCTGAGAGTCTGGAGACGTCATGGTTCGAACAGGCGCGGTAGTGGATTTGCAACCGATCGATCGGCTCGAGGAAAAAATCCGCCAGCTGGTCGGCATGATTGACACGCTGCGCGCCGAACGCGCGAAGGCCGTGGACGAGGCCACGCGGCTCGGCCGCGAGCTCGACGGTATGCGCGCCAAGCTCAGCGAAGCGGCCGGCGCCTCGGCCGAGGTTTCCAACATGCGCGAAGAGCGCGAGTTGGTGCGGAACCGCGTCGTCCAGATGATCGCGCAGATTGACAAGCTCAATCTGTAGAGCTCGGGTGCGACAGGTACGAGGGACCGCAGGTCCAAGGAACGAACTGGCGCTCGTCAGCCTTCTTGGTTTTTCGAGCTGAACGACGGCACGTCATCGTCCAAGAGGACGGGGGCCCGATATGTCGAGCCGTGTCGTGCACGTCGAAATTCACGGCCAGCGCTACGCGATCCGCAGCGAGCTCGACCCGCAGTACATCGGGGAACTCTCCGCGTATCTCGACGAGAAGATGCGCGCCGCGGCCCGCGAGCTGGCCAGCACCGACCCTCTTCGCATCGCGGTCATTGCGGCGCTCAACATCTCCGACGAGGTGTTCAAGGCGCGCGCCGATGCATCGGGCGCCGACGGGCGGGTCCGCGCGCGAGCCGCCGAGATCGAGCGGCTGGTGGACGCCGTGCTTGACGAAGCCAAAGCGCGGGTGGTCTGATTAGCTTCCCTGCTTTGTGCGTGATGGCTCGGAGTGCTGCTTGAGCCGATGCTTCATCACAAAGTGAGCCGTGATGCCGCGTGGTGTGCATGCCTCCGTGGTGAGGAAGCCTGAAGCGCGGCTTGTCGAGCGGCTCCACCTGCTTCGCAGGTTCATGCAGCCTCCCCACACGGCAAAGCGGGGTTTTTTCCTTCCGACATCACAGGCCGGCGCGGCCTGAGCGCCCGGTCCCACGTACATGTCCACCTCCATCGCTGATCTCGGCGAGCTGGCGCTGATCGACCGGCTCAGGCAACGGGTCGGTCCCGCGCCGTCGCACGTCGAGATCGGCATTGGCGACGACGCGGCGGCCATCGCGGGCGAGCCGGGCGCGGTCTCCGTCGTGACGACCGACGCGCTCGTCGAGGGCGTGCACTTCCGGCGCGACTGGACGGCCGCGCGCGCCATCGGTCACAAGGCGCTCGCGGTGAACCTGAGCGACCTGGCCGCGATGGGCGCCGCGCCGCGCGCGTCGCTGCTCAGCCTGGCGCTGCCGGACGCACTTCCCGCTCGACGACTTCGACGCGCTCATCGACGGCTACGTCGCGCTGGCGGCCGCGTCGGGCGCCGCGCTCGTCGGCGGCAACCTCGACCGGTTCGCCCGGCCCGGTCGTCGTGAACGTGACCGCCATCGGCGCGGTGCGCCGCCGGCGCGTGCTCCGGCGGGACACCGCGCGCCCCGGTCACGAGCTGTACGTGACCGGCGCCATCGGCGCCGCGGCCGCCGGGCTGGCGCTGCTCGGCGCGGGGCGTCCATCGCGACGCGATGGACGCCGCCGCGCGCGACGCGGTCGCGCGCTACGAGCAGCCCGACGCCCGGTGGCGATTGGGCTGGATGGTCGGCCGGACGGGCACGGCGTCGGCCGCGATGGACCTGTCGGACGGGCTGGCGGCGACCGCCCGCGCCATGGCCGAGGCGAGCGGCGTCGGCGTCGTGCTCGAGGCCGACGCCATCCCGGTCGCGGAGGCGGCCCGGGCGTGGGCCGCCTCCGCGGGACGTGGATCCCGCTGTCGTTCGCCCTCACCGGCGGCGAGGACTACGAGCTGGCCTTCGCCGTTTCGCCCCGGATGCGGCGCCAGTTCCTGGCCACGACCCGCCGAGCGCGTGACCTCCAGGTCACGCGCATCGGCCGATTCGTCCCCGAACGCGGGCGCCTGGCTCGCCACGGCGACGCCCTGACTCCCCTCCCTGGTGGTTTTCAACACTGGGAGGACGGAGCCCTTTTCCACAAAACAGGCCTGAAAGTGGACAGAGCGCGGTAGGCCGAAGGCCCTAAAGCGCTCTGTCCCCCTTTGGCCTGTAGTTGTGGAAAAGGGCTCCGTGCCCCTACCTACAATGGAACCATGCTGCTTTCCCGGTCCCTCCGGCGGAAGCTCCTCGCCACGCTCATCGGCGCGGTGGCGTTGATGCTCGTCTACCAGGCGACCGTCATCGACTCCCGGTCGGTGCCCGCGGCGACCTATGGAGCGGCGGGAGCGGCGCCCGGCTGCCTTTCGTCGCCACGGCGTACTGCAAGGGCACGACGACCGCGTCTGGCGTCGCCGTCCGGTCAGGAATCGCCGCCGCGGACCCGCGTCTCCTGCCGGTGGGCTCGGTCGTCAAGCTGGATGGCACGCCCGAGGGGCACGAGGGGATCTACACGGTCCTCGACACCGGCCCCAAGGTCCAGGGACGCCATGTGGACCTCTACATGTGGAGCTGCCACGAGGCGCTGGCGTTCGGTCGTCGGCAGATCTCGCTGACCGTCCTCCGCCGGGGCTGGCATCCGAACGGCGCGGCCGCGGCAAAGGCGACGACTAGGCCGCGCCGAAGCTCGAAGTCGAAGTTAGCAGTCAGAAGCGACGGCCTGCTACCCTGCTGACTTCGCACTTCAGCCTTCCGCACTTGTCACTGAACTGCAACTCATAGAGTCGATAGTAGAGTCCCGCGCTCGGCCACCAGTTCCTGGTGGGTCCCGCTCTCCCGCAGCTCGCCTTTGTGCAGCACGAGGATCCGGTCCATGTCCTGGATGGTCGAAAGCCGGTGGGCGATGGCCAGGACCGTGCGCCCGGCCATCATCACGTGCAGCGCGTCCTCGATGAGCGCCTCGGTGGCCGTGTCGATGCTCGACGTGGCCTCGTCGAGCAGCAGGACGATGGGGTCGAACGCCATG
Organism: uncultured Acidobacteriota bacterium; assembly: GCA_963793255.1. Taxonomy (GTDB): domain Bacteria; phylum Acidobacteriota; class Vicinamibacteria; order Vicinamibacterales; family SCN-69-37; genus CAVTYZ01. Next base: position 42,159 of record CAWBZK010000018.1, on the reverse strand, counting down.
CGCGCGCGCGAACGACAGCAGCTGCTTCTGGCCGACCGACAGCGTCCCGCCGCGCTCGGCCACGACGCGACTGATATCCGCCCTCGCGGCGCTCGATGAACCGGTCGGCGTGCACCGTCTTCGCCGCGCGCCGCACGGCGTCCTCGTCGATGCTCGCGCGCGCCCAGCCGGATGTTGTCGGCGATCGTGCCCGAGAAGAGATGCGTGTCCTGCAGCACGAGCCCGAACAGTCCGCGCAGCTCCGCGAGGTCCCAGTCGCGCACGTCGACGCCGTCGACCAGAATCCGGCCGCGGTTGACGTCGTAGAACCGCAGCAGCAGGTTGAAGAGCGTCGTCTTGCCCGACCCGGTCGCGCCGACGACGCCGATGCGCTGCCCGGCTCGACGACGAACGACACGTCGCGCAGCGACGAACTGCTCGCCGTTGTACGCGAACCACACGTGATCGAACTCGATCCGCCCGCGCGCCGCCGAGCCTGGCGGCGCACGGGCGACGCCGGCGTGACGACGGCGGGCGTGGTGTCGAGCACCGTGAAGATGCGCTCGGAGGCGGCCATCGCCGCCTGCATGATGTTGAATTTCTCCGACAGGTCGGAGATCGGCTGGAAGAACCGCCGCGAGTACTGCAGGAACGCGACCAGCACGCCGAGCGAGACGACGCCGTCGAGCGCCCACCCGCCGCCGACGACAGATGATCAGCGCCCCTGACAGCGGCCGCGAGAATTTCGATCGCCGGGATAGAACACCGCGTAGAAGAAGATCGACTCGATGTTGGCCTCGCGGTGCTCGCGGTTGATCGCGTCGAAGCGTCCGTGCACGCGCGCTTCCTGGCCGAACAGCTGCACGGTGCCCATGCCGGTCAGGTGCTCCTGCAGGAACGCGTTGAGCCGGGCGACGAGGCCGCGCACCCGCCGGTACGACTCGCGGACGTTCGCGGCGGAACCACTGCGCCGTCCAGGCGATGAGCGGCAGGACGACGAACGCCACGAGCGCCAGCCGCCAGTTCATGACGAGCATGGCGATCATGATGCCGACGAGCACGAGCACGTCGCCGAACACGGTGATGACACCCGACGTGAACAGCTCGTTGATCGCGTCCACGTCGGTCGTCACGCGCGTCATCAGCCGGCCGACCGGGTGGCGATCGTAGAACCGCAGATCGAGCGTCTGCAGATGAGCGTAGACCTGGATGCGGATCGTGCGCATCACGCGCTGACCGATCGTCTGCAGGATGAAGGTCTGTCGCGTACTCGGCAACGAACCCAACGAGGAGGAGCGCCAGGAAGAGCGCCGACGACCTGGGTCAAGCCTGGCAGATCGCCGACGGCAATGTAGCGATCGATCGCCTGCTGTGTGAGCCACGGCTGGGCCAGCTCGCCCAGCGACGAGACCAGGATCACGCGAACGCCACGGCCACCGCGGCGACGTGCGGGCCGAGATACGTCAGCAGCCGGCGCATCAGCCGGGCGTCGTACGCCTTCCCGACGACGTCGTCGTGCGCGAGCGCGGTGTCGTTAGCCACGCGCGAACTCCTCACGACACGGGCGAGCTCCTCCTCGAGCATCTGGCGCCGATGCATCTCGGCGTAGGGACCGCTCGGCGCGGACGAGCGCGTCGTGCGTGCCCCGCTCGACGATGCGGCCGTCGGCGAGCACGAGAACCACATCGGCGTCGCGCACGGTCGAGACGCGGTGCGCGACGATGACGCACGGTCCGCGACGCGCCGGACCTCGCGGAGGTGCGCGAAGGATCTGCTCTTCCGTCCCCGTGTCCACCGCCGACAGTGCGTCGTCGAGGATCAGGATGCGCGGATCGGTCGACGAGCGCGCGCGCAAGCGCCACGCGCTGCTTCTGCCCGCCGGACAGCGTGATGCCGCGCTCGCCGACCATCGTGTCGTACCCGGACGAGAACGATTCGATGTCGCCGGCGAGACGCCGGCAAGCTCGGCCGCGCGCCGACGCCCGCGCCGCAGCGCCGGTGTCGCTCCACTCCTCGCCCGTGCCGAACAGGATGTTGCCGCCAACGGTGTCGGAGAAGAGAAACGGCTCCTGCAGCACCATCGCCGATGGCGCCGCGCAGGTCGCGCGATCGGCATGTCGCACACGTCGGTGCCATCGACGAACAGCGTGCCGCGGCGGCGGCTCTGCGAGCCGCGGCAGGAGGTTGACGAGCGTGGACTTACCGGAGCCCGTCGGCACCGACGATGGCAAGCGTCTGACCGGGCTCGACCACGAACGACACGTCGTGGAGCGACGGCGGCCGGCGCGCCGGGATAGGTGAACGTCAGATTGCGCGCCTCGATTCGTGGACCGGGGACTGCACCTCCGGCGCGAAGGCGGCCGTTCGCGCGGGCTCGCTTGCGCTCGCATTCGACGGCCCGCCAGGCGCGATCGGGACATCGAGCATCTCCGAGCATGCGCTCCCATGAGGCCACGCCGCGCTGCACGATGTTGTGACCCAGCCGAAGGCGATGAGCGGCCAGCTGAGCAGCACGAGGTAGCGGCCGAAGGCGACGAACTCGCCGAGCGTCAGACGTCCCGACATCACGTCGCGGCCGCCAATCCAGAGCACGAGCAGGCCGCTCAGACCGAAACAGAACGTGAGGGTCGGAAAGAACGCGGCCTGCAGGCGAATCAGGCCGGCGTTGCGGTCGGACGTACTCGTCGTTGGCCTGCCGTGAACCGCCCCAGCTCGGCGCTTTCCTGCCGGTAGGCCTTGACGACGCGCACACCGGCGAGCGCCTCCTGGACGACGGCGCTCATCTCCGACAGCTGGTCCTGCATGCGCTCGAACCGGTCGTGAATCGCCCGGCCGAAGTACCGGGTGCCCAGCGTCACGGCCGGCAGCGGCAGCAGCGCCACGACCGTGAGCCGGAAGTCGATCCAGCACATGATTCCGACGGCGATCACGAAACCCAAGCGCGGTGCTGGCGAAGTACATCACCGCGGGCCCGAGCATCATGCGCACGGCGCCCAGGTCGTTCGTGGCACGCGACATGAAATCACCCGTCCGGTGGCTCTGCAGATACGCCTGCGGCAGCCGCTCCAAGTGGGCGAAAAAATCGTTCCGGAGGTCATATTCCATCTGACGAGATGCGCCGATAAGGTAACTGCGCATCAGGTAGCGGAACGCGCCGTCGGCGAGAGACAGCCCCAGAATGGCCCCGGCGTAGCCCACCAGACGCACCCGGTCGACTCCCTCGGTCAGCCCGTCAACGACGTATTTCAGGACCCAGGGCGAGGCGAGCGAGAGGGCCGTGGCAGCCAGAATGCATGCCAGGCCTATAACGAACGACCGCCGGACACGAAGGACGTACGGCAACAGGCGCGCGAGCGCCCGAATCATGGAGGAAGTATAGCAATGCGAATTTCGCCCCAGCGCCCCTCTGGACGCCGCCGCCTCCTCGTCCTGTGGCTGACGACTCTCGTGCTGTCGGTCCCAGCGATGGCCGCCGCGCAGTACGGCGCGCCGGAGCTCGTCACTGGTGTTCCCGCGGAGCAGTACCACGTCGAGTTCGCCGGCTCGATTTGGAATCCGGGCCTGTACGGGCATCATCTCGAGTCAGCGTCTGGGCATCATCGGCAGCAACGTCGATTTCGTCGAAGACCTCGGGTTCGAGCAGACGAGTTTCAAGGACATACGGATCGTCTTGCGACCGAGCAAGAAGTCGCGGTTCCGCATCCAGGTACACGCCCATCGAGTACCAAGCCGAGACCACGCTCAAGCGCGACCTGATCTTCAATGGCCAGACGTTCCCGGTCTCACTGCCGCTGCAATCCGAGCTCGATTGGAAGGTGTGGCGGTTCGGCTACGAGTACGACGTGTTCTACCACGAGCGCGGGTTCGTTGGCGTGCTGTTCGAAGGCCGCTACACGCAGATGACCGCGGCGCTCTCCTCGCCGCTCAGGAGCGAATCCACGGAGGTCAGCGCGCCTCTACCCTCGATCGGCGTCGTCGGCCGCGCGTACCCCATTCCGGAGGTCGCCGTGAACTTCGAAGTGAGCATGTTCCGGGTACCGGGAGACGCGATTCCCGACGTGGAGGCGAATTATTACGACTGGGACATCTACGGCACCATCAACGTGCATCCCAAGGTCGGGATTCAGGTCGGCTGGCGCCGTATGACCAGCTTCCTCGTCGTCAACGACGACAACGCCGACGTGAAGTTCCAAGGGCTGTGGTTCGGCGGCGCGCTGCGGTACTAGAAAATTGCAAAGTCGCCGGGTGAATTATTTTTGAGTCTTCGAAAATAATTCACCCGGCGACTTTTTCCGACTTTTTCTATTCGAGAATCCTCACTCGTACGCCCAGGTAGCGGCGATCTTCACTCACCCCGTCGTCCGACGGCCTGTACCCGGACGATGACGTCAATCGAACGAACCTAGACCCGCCACGCGTCAGATCCACGCGGATCGTGTGGGACTCCGCCGCGGCAAGACTGAGCCTCTCCCGGTGCGATCCCCACTCCACTCGCAGGTCGTTGGCGGCCTCTCCGTTCGCCAGAGCCAGGCCGAGGCTCGGTCGTCCTCGTTCCACGGCAATGGTGAACTCCGCGGTCTGACCTCCACGCACCCAGAAACCGTCCGGCTCCACGTAGATCGTCGGCCCGTAGAAAAAGACGTCGGCGCTGCCGAAGCGCGCGCTCGTGGACGCGTAACCGGCGATGGGCGGGTCCAGCTTCAGCGGCATCAACTCAATACGCTCGCCGGCCGCGGCGAGACCCGCGTCGGGCTCGAAAAACAGTGCGCCCGCGCCGGCCGGCAACAGAAGCGGAAGCGTCTGGTCGTTGACGCCGGCGAGGGAGAGCCGGCGCAAAGGCTCGCCTGGATCGACCCACGCGAAGGGCGAGCGCGCCCGGGCGCGGGCGCCGAAGCGCAACATTCACGGCGAACTCACCGCTGGGGACGTCGAGCAGGGGCAACCAGCTTGCGCCGGGGTCCCCCACCTCGTCAGCGCGAGTCGCTCGAATGCGCAGACGTCCGGTCAGGTCCCGCATCGGTCCGATCGAAGACGGCTTGACCTGGAGCACGCGGCGTCCGGCGACGGACGCATTGAGCACGGCGACTTGCGACGAAGCCGCACTGAGCCCGGTGGCGCCGTTGAACCACCACCCGGCTTGAATCGCGACCATCAGCGACGCGGCCAGCCACCACGCGGCCGCGAGTCCGTGCCGGCGCCGCAGGCCGATTCCGCAAGATGCGGACCAGGAGCACACACGAGCCCGCAAGGATGAGCACCCAGATCAGCGCGTGCGCCAGGAAGTGAACCTCCGTCGTGAGGTTGGTCGGCGACAACCTCCAGAAGAAGCTCGGCCACGCGCGCGAGAGATCGCTCGCGCCGCTCAACCAATCGAGCCAGTTGGCCCGGACACCGCGCGTGTTCCAAGCGATCCTGCCGCGCGCTGCCCCAACCACGATGGCGGTGAGCGCTACGGACGCGGTGAGGAGCGTCAGCCACACGGCTCGCATCGTGGACGCGGCCGATCGCCATGCCAGAGCGATCGGAACCACGAATATGGGGAGCGCGGCCGCAGCAAATCGTGCAGGCGGCGCGGGAACGCCGGCCCACCACATCCAGTAGGAGGCCGTAGCGGCCAGGTACGCGAGGCCGACGAGCGCCGTGCCTCGAGCGATGCGACGCACGTGGTCCGGCGCGCCGGCCGCTCGCACGAACAGACCGACGAGGCCCGCGGCGAGAACCGGCGAGTACGCGAGCAACCCGAACTGCATGTCGAAGAACAGGCCGAGAAGCCCACCCGGCACGTACGCGAGCCTCGTGCCCCGGTCCTCGCCATACGGAAAGATCGGGTTCGGCGTCCCGTAGACGATCTGAAAGAACGCGAACCACGCGATGGCGCTTGCAGCCGGAACAAGCACGAACGCGATGAGGCGGCGCCGCCGTTCTCGGGTCGATCGATGAGACTCCGTGAGGATCATCCACACGCTCAGCACGCCGAGTCCCGCAGCCAGCACGGAAAACCGCGTATGCAGCCACGGGAGACCCGCCAGGAGCGCGGAGCCACCGACAAGGCCCCACGCCGGGAGTGGCGCGCCGGATCCTCCGAGGCGCAGCAGCATCACGACACCCCCTGCGACGACGAACATCCCGATGCTGTCGGGAAAAATCGTGACGCTCTGGATCACGAACGTGGGCGTGCCGGCGACCGCGAGCCAAGCGATCCAGGCAGCTCTACGGTCACCGGTCGCGAGCCATCCGGCGTACCACATGAGCGCGCTGGCCAACGCAGAGAGCAGCACGATCGTGGCCTGGGCGCCGCGATACCCGAACGCGGCAAACGCCGGCAGCACCACGATCGATGTCCCGGGCGCATGGATCGAGTAGATCGCGCCGCTCTTGCCCCGAATCTTGAAATCAGGCCGCGCCTCGCCGGAGTAGTACGCGGCGAAGTCGCGCGCGGTGTAGTTGTTTTCGACCTGGAGGTCGCCATCGCGCAGCAGGCTCTGCGTGATGATCAGGTAGTGCGGCTCATCACCTCCGGGCAACCGCGGCGAGAGCGACCACGAGGCCAACATCGCGGCGGCGACTGTCAGGCGCGCTGCGGCGATTGCGGGTCTGAATGGACGGCCGTCCTGGGACGGAGACTGCGGGCCGGAGCCGACTCGAACGAACGCGGCGACGCCGGCGAGCAGGATGGCGAACCACGCCATCGCACCGCTCCACACGAGGGCGAGCGCGGGCATGCCGACGGGCCACCACGGCAGCGTCGCGAGGAGGGCGGGCGTGGCGGTCAACGGACGCCGACGCCAGCTGGGTACGAGCGCGGCGAGGAGCGCGGCCGCAGGGAACCAGTACCACTCGGCGGGAACAGCCAGCCGGATCGAAGGGTCGTCCGGCGTCAGGACGGACATGTCCCCCAGCGCGCACCATGCCGCCAGCCCCACCATGAGCGGCCCGATAACGGATCGCGCTCGTGCCCGTGGTTCCATCCCGGTGGGCGCGATTCTAGAACCGTTTTCGGTTCTCGTCGCGTCGGCCATCCGGCAGGTGACGGGCCCTCGACACGTCGGACTGACCTGCCTCTATGGAAGGGCTCGGAAACACGTTGCGAGATTTCTGAGCACCCGATTGCAGATTTTGCGATTTGCGACGCAGAAACGTGGATCCAGGGCCTGAAACCGCCCTAACCTGCGCCGCTCCTGTGTCGTCTAAGTCATTTGGTTACATTGATTTGCAGCAGAAAATCGGCCGATAACATTTTTGGCAGGCATGGCACCCCGCTTGCTTGTTAGGTTTGGTTGTGGCCGTTGCCTTCATAGGAGATGCAACCAGAATGTCCCGCTACCCTACGTTGCTGGCCCGACTCGTCCTCGCGAGCTCGGCTTTGTTCCTCCTCCCTGCCTTCGCCGCTGCGCAGACGCCGACCGGCACGATCTCCGGGCGGGTGATCGACAGCAACGGCGGCGTCATCCTGGGAGCCTCCGTGTCCATCGCGTCTCCGGCGCTTCAGGGCACCCAGACGCGGGTCACAACCGAGAATGGCGACTACATCTTCCGCGCACTGCCGCCGGGGCTGTACACGGTGACGGTCGAGTCGATGGGATTTGCCAAAATGGACCAGACGCGTGCGCGTGGCGCCGTCGGAGATGGCCACGCTGAACGTGACGCTCCAGCCCGCGACGGTCACCGAATCGGTCTCGGTGATCACATCGGACGACAGGAGCTTCGTGAACACCGTTCAGGCGGCTGCGAATCTGGACTACCAACTGATTCGGACGTTGCCCACGGCGCGGACGCTTGAGTCGTACATCAACCTTGCGCCGGGCGCCCACTCCACGGGTCCGGACGGCAACATCACGATCTCCGGCGCCATGTCGTTCGAAAACCTGTTCATGGTCAACGGCGCCGTCATCTCGGACAACATCCGCTCGGAGCCACTGAGACTCTACGTCGAGGACGCGCTGCAGGAAGTCACCGTGGCCACGTCGGGCATTTCCGCCGAATACGGACGATTCACGGGCGGCGTGGTCAACGCTGTCACGAAGTCAGGCGGCAATATGTTCAGCGGCACGTTCCGCTCCGAGTTCAACAACGACGACTGGCGAACGGTGTCGCCGTTCGGCGAGCCGAAAGCCGACAAGCTCAGTCCAGCACACTCGTTTACGTTCGGCGGCCCCATTGTCGAAGACCGCATCTGGTTCTTTGGCGCGGGCCGGTTCGAGAACCGCGAAACTGCCGAGCTCACCGCGGAGACCCGCGTTCCCTACACCGAAACGCTCGAGCAGCAGCGATACGAAGGCAAGCTGACAGTCGCTCCGGCGAATTGGCAGCGCCTTCAGATCGACTATCTCGGCATCAATCAGGACGCCTCCGGCACCAACTCGGCGGCGATCGGCGCCGATGTGATGGATCTTCGCAGTCTGGTGTCCCGGCGCGATCCGCAGTCGCTCACCACGGTCCACTATTCCGGCGTATTCGGATCGAGTTTCGTCGCCGAGGGCAGGATCTCCGCCCGGCGCTGGGCCATCAAGGACCTGGGCGGGCTCAATCCGGAACTCACGCAGGGAACGCCTGTCTATGATCAAACTACGGGCAACTCCTACTGGGCGCCCGGTTTCTGCGGAACGTGCGACAACGATCGGAACAACTCCAACCTCTTCTTGAAGGGGAGCTATTTCAAGTCGTCAACCGCTGGTTCCCATAACCTGGTGTTCGGCTACGACACGTTCAACGACAAGGAAAAGAGCGACAACCGGCAGTCGGCCACGGACTACTGGCTGTACGCGACCGGGGCCAACATCGTCCGGGACCGACATCTACCCCGTCGTCGAGCCGTTCAGCACGCTCATCGTCCATTGGCCGCTTGAAGTCAGCAGTTCGGGGACGAATTTCCGCACACACTCGTTCTTTGCGAACGATACCTGGGCGCTGAACGATCGCCTGACGCTGAACCTTGGATTGAGGTTCGATGGCAACCGCGGGAAGAACTCGTCCGGCGAACTTGTCGCCGACGACTCGCTGCTCAGTCCGCGTCTTGGCCTCGTCTTTGACGTGACAGGCGACGGCAAGACGACCATCAATGCCAGTTGGGGACGATACGTGGCCGCGCTTGCAAATTCGATCGCCAACGCTTCCTCGCCTGGGGGAACGCCGTCGATCCTCGTGTACCTCTATACGGGCCCCGAGTTCAACCTCGATCCGTCGGCGCCCCAGATACCCGCCGACCAGGTCATCGCCCAGTCGTTCGCGGATTTCAACGCCAATGTGAGCGACCCGAACCGACCCGAGGATGTCTATCCGCTCATCCAGGCGGATGTTCCTGGCGTCGGCATTCAGATCCCCGGATCGTTGAAGTCGCCGCACGCGGACGAATTCGCGGTGGGCGTGAGTCGCGCCATCGGCACGCGTGGCGCCGTTCGCATTGATTTTGTCGATCGCCAGTTTGCCGACTTCTACGGAGAGCGAGTGGATCTGACGACGGGGACGGCCGACCCTCCCGCTAGGCGAGGTTCGACGTCATCGAGGTAGAAAACACCAACGCGGTTGAACGCAAGCTACACAGGAATGACGCTGCTCGGGACGTACCGTGCGGGAACTCGTCTGGACCTCGGGGCCAGCTACACGCTGTCGAAGCTCCGCGGGAACATCGAAGGCGAAAACATCAACAGCGGGCCGCTCGCCGACTCGTCGCTTTCCCGCTATCCCGAGTACATCGAGGAGAGGTGGACCGCACCGAAGGGCGACTTGTCAGGCGATCAACGCCATAAGGCACGATTCTGGGGCACGTTCATGTTCCCCATGGGCCGGAACGACTTCACGCTGGGTGTCCTGCAACAGATCGATTCGGGCACGCCGTACGGCGCAGCGGCGGACACGCCGTTGTTCGACCTGGACCTGAACGATTACGTGCAGAACCCTGGTTATCAGAACCCGCCAACCACGGCGGTGTATTACTTCACCGACCGGGACGCGTTCCGAACCCAGGCGATGATCCGGACCGACCTTTCGCTGAACTATCAGCGCCGGCTTCGGTTCGGCGACCCGCGCAGTCAACCTGTTCGCTGAATTCCACATTCTCAATCTCTTCAACCAGTTCGCCGTGTACAACGTCGTCGGTGCCGACGTCGACACGACAGTGCTGACGGCGGACAATGACACCGAGGGGGTGCTCGTGCCGTTCAACCCGTTCACGGAGACGCCGGTTCGGGGCACGCACTGGGAGCTTGGCGAGAATTTCGGCAAGCCGGCGAGCAAGGACGCCTACACGCTGCCGCGGACGTTCCGGTTCTCGGTGGGGCTGAGATTCTAGGACACGACATGTAGGTCATGTAGATGTGTAGGCCATGTAGAAGAGCATCGCGCCTTTCTACATGGCCTGCACGCCCTACATGACCTACATGCTCCGCGTGCTGACCCGAAGGCGCCGCAGCCTCGTCTCCGCCTCCGCCAGCGTCTCTTCCCGCTTACAGAAACAGAACCGCACGAACTGTCGTCCGGCGGCGGTATCACGGAAGAAGCTGCTGCCCGGCACGGCCGCGACACCGATTTCCGTGACAAGGTGCCGCACGAACTCGACGTCATCGTCGAAGCCCATGCCTTCGAACGTGGTCATGACGTAGTACGCGCCGCGCGGCGTGTAGCACGGGAATCCCGCGTGGCTCAGGATCGATAACAGGCGATCGCGTCGCTGGCGGTAGCGTCTCCGTGAGATCGCGGTAGTAGTCGCCCGGCGCATTGAGCGCCGCCGCTGCGGCGGCCTGGAGCGGCGCGGCCGCGCCGACGGTCAGAAAGTCGTGGACCTTGCGGATGCCGGGCGCGATGTCCGGCGGCGCCACGGCCCACCCGACGCGCCATCCCGTCACGCTGAACGTCTTTGACGTGCTGTTGATCGCCACCGTGCGATCCGCCATGCCGTCGATCGTCCAGAGCGGCACGTGCGTCGCCGGTCGATAGACGATGTGCTCGTAGATTTCGTCGGTGACGGCGATCACGCCCCACGTGATGCAGAGCTGCGCGATGGTCTCGAGCTCCGCACGGGTGAACACCTTCCCGGTCGGATTGTTCGGCGTGTTGATGATGATGGCGCGCGTGCGATTCGTGAACGCGGCGGCCAGCTCGTCGGGATCGAACCACCAGTCCCCCGTCTCGCGATCGACCGGCGGACGCAGCCGCACGAAGCGCGGCGTGGCGCCCGACAGAATCGTGTCGGGGCCGTAGTTCTCGTAGAACGGCTCGAAGACGATGACCTCATCGCCGGGATCCACGATCGCGAGGAGCGTCGCGACCATGGCTTCGGTGGAGCCGCAGCAGACAGTCACCTGCGTGTCCGCGTCCACCTCGACGCCGTGGCGGCGAGCCGCGTCGGCGGCGATCGCATCGCGCAGCGGCTTCGCGCCCCACGTCACCGCGTACTGGTTGATGTCGCTCGCGAATGGCCTCGCGGGCGGCCTCCTTGATGGAAGCCGGCGCGGCGAAGTCGGGAAATCCCTGCGAGAGGTTGACGGCGCCGTGACGCTGGGCGAGCCGGGTCATCTCGCGGATGACGGACTCGGTGAACAGGGCAGTTTTCTGGGACGTGCGCGGCCGCATGCTCGTATCAGCGGCTTGATTCTCTCACGGTCCTCCCGGACGTCCGGCCGTACAGCAGGCGGTAGTCCTCCGCCGTGCCGAGAATCCGTTTCACGTAGTTCTGCGTCTCGGGGAACGGGATGTCATCGATGAACTCGTCCTGCTCGAAATCGGGCCGCTCGGCGCGCCAGCGATCCACGCGGTTCTCGCCCGCGTTGTAGGCCGCGAGCGCCGGGGCGGGATCGCCGCCATAGCGACGGAGGAGGTCCGAGAAAAAGGCCGTGCCTATCTGGACGTTCACGGCGGGATCGGTCAGCCGGCGCGTGGTAAAGCGCGGAATGCCGAGCCGGCGCGCGTAGCGGCGGCCGGTATCGGGCACGACCTGCATGAGTCCCCACGCGTTGGCGACGGACTGGACGTCCGCCTGAAACGTGGACTCCTGCGCGACGAGCGCGGCGACGAGATACGGGTCGAGGCTTCGCAGCGTCGCGTGCTCGCGAAGCAGGTCCCAGGTACTCGAGCGGGAAGATCACCTTGAGAATCGCGGACGGGAGTGCTTCCCCGCCCTCCGCCATGAACGCCGGATACGCCCGCCTCATGGCGGTGATCGCCGGCCGCAGTTCGCCTTGCCGATTCAGCGCGTAGGCGATGGTGGCGTCGATGTACGGCGACGATCCCGACTGGCGCGCCGTCCACCGCAGTTCCGCGACGGCGTCCTCGAACAGCTCCGCCGTGAGCAGCGCACGGACCAGCGGGACGAAGCGATCGGGCGGACGGAGGCCCGGATCGATCCTGAGTGGCGAGACGGGCAGTGCCGGCGACGCCGCTGGCGCAGGCTTCGATCGACGCTGCAGGGCATCCGCCCGTCGCGCCGCCTGCCGGCCGTAGTACGAGTTGCGGTAGAAGGAAACCGTTCGCCTGTAGCCGGCCATCGCCGCGTCGAGATGCCCCAGCCGCTCGTGCGCACGGCCCGACCAGTACATCCACGAGGGCGGTAGTCGGCCCGCGGAAACGCGACGGCGGCAGACTCGAAAATCGTCGCGGCCTTCTGGTAGTCACCCGCGCGGTAGGCCCACCACCCCACCCTCCAGGCCGCGCGATCGGCAAATGCGCCGGCAGGAAATCGCTGCAGGATCTCTTCGAACGCCTCTTCGGCCTTGTCGTCGGCATCCGCCAGGATGTGGTACGTGGCGAGGTCGTTCAGCGCGGTTTCAGCGAGCGGTTCAGCCGGGTTCGCGTCGACGAACGCGCGCACGAGCGCGAGGTACTCGGCGTCCCGGCGGAGCCCACGCACGGCGCTGAGATGGAAGTACTCGGCTTCGGTCCGGCGCATCGGCGGGCGATCCGCGTCGAGATATTCGCGGAGCGCCGCGCGGGCCTGCTCGAAACGTCGCAGATAGAAATCGCACTCGGCCTGGCGCAGCTCGACGAGGACCCGGTCTTCGGCTGAGGCGCGGCCGGACAGCCGATCGTAGGCCCGTCGCGCCTCCGCGTAGCGTCGTCCGGCGAACAACTGCTCGGCGCGTTCCAGCTCGACGGTCGCCGTGACGGTGACCGGCTGGGTCTTGAGCTTCGTGAGCTCTGCATCGGCGTCGGCGGCCTCGGCGCTGAGCGGGTGCCCGTAGTAGACCGTCGAAAACGCTCGGCGGGCCGTGGAAGTGTCACCGAGCGCCACCGACGCGCGGCCCAGTCGAAGGTGCGCGAGCGGAAGCCAGCGCGGACGGTTGTGGAAGGTCGGTGATGGCGCGAAGGGCCTGAGCGACGTCGGACCAGCGGCCGGCGGCTTCCGCAGCGTCGGCCAACAGCCAGAGGGCGGCTTCGCCGAGGTAACTGTTCGGTGCGCTTGTCGCGACCTGGCGCGCCGATGCGATCGCGGCGTCGTAACGGCTGAGCGCAAGTTCGGCGCGGCCCTGATACAGGCGCGCGTAGCCGCCGAGGATCGGGTGGCTCGTGGCACGCGAGAACGACGGCAGCGCGCGGTCGGCCCGCCCGGCTTCGAGCTCAGAGGCCGCCGTCCCGAGGGCCGGCGTGCCGGCGAGCGTTGGCGCAGACGTCAGCCAGAGGTCGGTCTCGACCGGCACCTGCGGAGCGGCCGCCAGAAGGCTGCACCCAGCCGCGAGAATTCCGATTCGTAGGGCGAAGTGCGGCGCGCGGTGCAGGTGAAGCATTGATGGAGAAATCGAGTTCAAGACGAAGCGGTCAGGACCTCAACGGTACGCTGGGAAGTTACGCTCTCGAGTCGCGCGGACCCGTGGCGGACGAGCACCTCCACCGCGTCGCCCCACTTGAGTGTATCGGCTGCCCCGTCAACAAAGACGAGGGCCACCGCGGATTGGTCGACGACAAGCGGCAGGATCAGGCCGGAGCGGCCCGGCGCGATCGACAGAAATGCCGGCGTGGAGGGATCGGGTGTTCGGACTGCGCCCAGCGCGACATTCTGGCATTTGACGACCGCCTGGGACATCGCGACGGACGAGGTGACCGCCAGCTGCGCGGGAACGTCGGCCGGCGGGAAGCCGTGATGGCGATAGACGCGCAGCTCGCCTCGGTCGACGAGCAGCACCGCAACGCGGAGGTTCTCCGACGCCGCGCCGTCCGCGAGCGCGTCGAGGATTCCGCGCAACGTCGTCGCCTCATCGAGGCGCCGCACGGCGGTCAGGATTCGCGCGACAGTATCCACAGGTCGGGGACGGAGCCCTTTTCCACAGAGTAACCGCAAAAGGGGACAGAGCGCGGAGCGGCTTTGCCGCCGAGCTCTGTCCCCTTTTTGCGCGGTTCTGTGGAAAAGGGCTCCGTCCCCGACCTACGAACGATACGCCTGGCGGCCGAAGCCTTGCGCTTCGAAGCCTTGCGCGGGCAGCACCTCGTGCTGCAGCGCGAACATGCAGGCCGCGGCCTCGTCAATCCGGCGCACGAACTCGACCGAGCCCTGGAGGATCGGCTTGACGCGCGCCGACGTCCTGGATGCGAGCGGGCTGAAACTCGTGCTCGACGACGAGGTGCGTGTTCGCCACGTCGAGCGTCAGCAGCTCGCGCGCCGCGAGCTGGTGATCGAGCCAGTCCACGCTGCGGTTTTGCAGGTACGCCAGCGGATCGTGCCTGGCCGTGCCGGGCAGTTCGTGGTCGCAGAGCACCAGCTGTTTCTTCCACGCGTTGAGGTGGTCGACCGGGTTGGGCGACGGCTGCCCATTGATCCAGTCCCCGCGCTCCATCGTCTGGCCGCCATATCCCCAGCCCGACACGCCCTTGGCGTTGATGACCTGCCCTTTCACGTGGAAGCCGCCGATGAGGAAGTTGTACCCCTCGTCCTTCAGGTACTGAAAGATCGACCGCGTGTCCATCCCCATCAGGACGGCGTGCGAGGGGTCGTAGTGGATGCGGAACTGGTCGCCAACGCCGTGCTTCTCGCAGATGCGGTGCAGGATGATCCACGCGCCGGGCGCATACGCGATGTTGTTGTGAAAGTTGTCGTTCGTCGTCCAGCCCGGCATCGGACACTGCTCGACGCGAAACGACAGGCCGCGCGCCTTCGCCTCCTTCAGCAACGGGACCATGTGGTCCTCGAAGTCCTTGAGGTTCTGGTCCATGCTGCGCTGCTGGTTGCGGCCGACGAACCCACAGACCGCATCCAAGCCGAGCAACGCCGCGGCGTCGAACGCCCGCAGCATGAAATCGCGCTTCTTCTTCCGGATCGCGGGATCGTGGTGGAGCATGTTGTCGAAGTACCCGACGTCCGAGAACCCGACGCCGGTCGCGTCCACCGCCGCGAGCACGCGCTTCGCCCGCGCCTTGTCGAACGGCTGACGAAGATCGAGCGTGTTCGCGACAGGATCGAGCATCGCCTCGGGCGGCACGTCCGCTTCCGACGGATGGAGCGCCGACGACAGCTGCACGTATTTCACGCCCAGCTCCCGGGCGAACTCGAGCCACTCTTCGATGGCGCGGTCCGGATCGGGGTCGCGCACCTCGCGCGGGGTCAACTCCTGAAGGGCGGCCGTGAGGACGCCCACCTTCATGAACTTCGGCTCAAACGGCTTGATTGTCATGGTTGTCCAAGAAAAAGGGGTCAGGTCTTGAATTGACGTACGGTGTCGACCGCGTCATGACAGGAGCGACACCGTACGTCAATTCAAGACCTGACCCCGTCTGTCAGTAGTTCACCTTCGTCCACACGCTCCCGGCGCGGGCGCTTTCCAGAATGGCTTCGACAATCACGTTGGCGCGATACCCGTCCTCGAACGACGCGTACGCCGGCGGCCGGGCATCGGATGACTTCTTCCCCGCCGCGATGAAGCCGTAGATGTCGCGCATGATGTTGCTGAACGCGTCCGGCCACCCTTCCTGATGGCCACCTGGCATGTGGGCGTACGACTGCACGGCTGGATCGATGAGTGACGGATCCTTCGCCAGAATCTCGTTGGCCTTATCGCGATGGCCGATCCACATCCGGTTCTGCTCCTCCTGCACCCAGCGCATGGACGCCGTCGAACCGCAGACCTCGACGAAGCAGTCGTTCTTGTGGCCGGCACACACCTGACCCACGGTGAAGGTGCCACGCGCGCCGTTGTCGAAGCGCACCATCACCGAGGCAAGATCCTCGACTTTGATGTCGACGAGATCGAACGATTCGTCGGCACCAGCAGCCGCAAACGCTTCGCGATTCCCCTTCGGCCGCTTCCGCCGCGGGACGACCGTCGAAATCTCGCCGAGCACCTGCGTGATGCGTAGCCCCGTCACGTGCTGCGCGAGGTCGCACCAGTGCGATCCGATGTCGCCGAGCGCAGACGAGACGCCTCCCTTGTCCGGCTCGAGACGCCACGAGTAGTCCGTGTCTTTCAGCAGCCAGTCCTGCAGGTAGTGCCCGAAGATGAATCGCGGTGTCCCAATCTGCCCGGCCGCGATCGCGTGGCGCATCTGCTGCACGAGCGGATTGCCGCGATAGCTGAACGTCACGGCGTTGACGACGCCCGCCTTGTTCGCCTGGTCGCGCAGCTGCCGGGCCTGATCGGCCGTGAGCGCCAGCGGTTTGTCGGACACGATGTGCTTGCCTTTGGCGATGACGGCGGCGTTCACCGGAAAGTGCAGGTAGTTCGGCGTCGTGTTGTGCACCACGTGCACGTCCGGGTCGTCGAGCATCGCCTCGTAGCTGCCGTAGGCCTTCGGCACGCCGAGCGCCTCGGCCTTCGCCTTGGCCAGCGTGTCGTTCATCTCGGCGATGGCGACGACGTCGACAAAGCCCAGACGGCGGACCGCGTCGATGTGGTGCGGCCCAATGAAACCTGTTCCGACGATGCCCATGCCTATACGTTTCACGAAGCGCCTCCGGTCTGAGCGTCTTATCGAATGAGGCGCCTACGATATCAAGTCTTCGGGTCTGTCCCCGCCGACGAAGTGGGACTGACCCGCCGAAGGTTGGAGGCCCAAGGCTCAAGAGGCGATGAAGGTCGAGTGATATGGTGGCGGATTGCATCGCGCCCCATGCAGGATCTGACGTCGGGTTCCATTCCTCGACACCTGTTCAAAACCGCCGGCTTCATGCTGGTCACGATGCTGTTCCAGACCCTCTACTTCCTGGTGGACCTCTACTGGGTCGGACGGCTCGGCAAGGAAGCGGTGGCCGCGGTCGCCCTCTGTGGCAATTTGACGTTCATCGTCTTCGCGCTCACGCAGATGTTGAGCGTCGGCACGACGACCGCGGTGTCACATGCCGCCGGCCGGCGGGACCCGGCTGCGGGCTCGTCACGCGTTCAACCAGTCGCTCGTGATTTCCGGGCTCGTCGGCCTCGTGTTCCTGGTCGTCGCCATGGCCGTCCGTGTGCCGTACGCGCGGACGCTCGCCGCCGATGCCGTCACGGCCGGGCTGGCCGCCGACTATCTCCTTTGGTTCATTCCGGCCATGGCGTTGCAGTTCGGCATCGCGTCAATGAGCGCGGCGCTCCGCGGCTCCGGCAACTTCAAGCCCGGCATGGTCGTCCAGACGGCCACGGTGGTCATCAACATCGTCCTCGCGCCGATTCTCATTTTCGGCTGGGGAACGGGTACGCCGCTTGGGGTGGCGGGAGCGGCCATCGCCAGCCTGGTGGCGATCGTGATCGGCACGGCTTGGCTGTCGACGTACTTCCTTCAGAGGAGCGCCTACCTGTCGTTCGTCGCGTCGGAGTGGGTTCCGGACATGAAGCTTTGGGCCGATCTCCTCAAGATCGGCCTCCCCGCTGGCGCGGAGTTCGCGCTGACCGCTGTTTATCTATTCGTCGTGTATGCGCTTTGCCGCCCGTTCGGATCGGCCGCGCAAGCGGGGTTCGGCATAGGCATGCGCGTGCTGCAGGCGGGGTTCATGCCGGTTGTCGCGCTCGGGTTTGCGGTGGGCCCCGTCGCCGGCCAGAACTTCGGCGCGCGGCATCCCGATCGCGTTCGTGACACGTTCAAGACGGCGGCTGGCGTGGGCGCAACGTTCATGTTGGTCTTTGCCGTTTTCTGCCACTTTGCAGCCACGGCGATGATCGGCTTTTTCTCTTCGGATCCCGGGGTGATTGCCGTCGGTGGCGAATACCTGGCTGTCGTGTCGTGGAGCTTCGTGGCGTCAGGCGTTGTCTTCGTGGGCTCCAGCATGTTCCAGGCGATGGGGCACACACTGCCCGCTCTCATCTCGTCGTTGGTTCGCATCGCCGTCGTGGTGATACCGGCGGTGCTCCTCTCCCGGCTTCCGGGATTTGAGTTGCAATGGATCTGGTACTTGTCGGTGTTCTCGGTGCTCGTGCAGGTCACACTGCAGTTGCTGCTCCTGCGGCGCGAGTTCCGTGTACGCCTCGGAACGCTCACCGCGCCGGCACCGACGGTCTAGTCGCCCCGGGTTTCAGCGAAGACGTCGACCAAGTCGGCGCTGAACTGTCCGCGTTCGACGCTGCGCCTAAGCTCCGCCAGGGCGGCCTCGGCCGGAATCGCACGGTGATACGAACGGTCGGTCGTGAGCGCGTCGTAGACATCGACGATTCCGATGATCTGCGCGAGCAGCGGGATCGCGTCACCCACCAGCCCGTCCGGGTACCCGCTGCCATCGAGCCGCTCGTGATGGTGCCGGACGATCGTGCGCACGCGGGCCAGCGCGCGCAGATTGCCGCACAACTGATCGCCCACGACCGGGTGCTGCTTCACGCGGTCGAACTCTTCCGGCGTCAGGACACCGGGCTTCAAGAGGATCGAGTCAGGCAGCGCGATCTTGCCGATATCGTGAAAATATCCGCCGCGGCTGAGCGCCGCCACGGCTTCTTCGTCAAGGGCCAGCTTCACGCCGACTTCCGTGGCGTAGCGCGCAAGACGCTGGCAATGTCCGTCCGTGTAGGCATCGCGGGCCTCGATCATGAGCGCCAGGCTGCGCAGGACGTCTTCCGCCGAGTCCAGGTCGTCCGTGAAACGCTTGATCTGCATCAGCGACCGAACCCGCGCCTTGAGCTCGGGCTGGTCGATCGGCTTCGTGACGAAGTCATTGGCCCCGGCCTCGATCGCGCGAATGCGGTCGGCGGAGTCCGCGGTCGCGGTCATCAACACGACCGGCGTCAGCCGCGTCGACGGTTCGGACTTCATCGCGCGGCACAAGTCGAAACCGTCGCACCGAGGCATGCGGACGTCGGAGAGCACGAGATCGGGATGGTGCCGATGGACGACCTCGATCGCTTCCTCACCGTCGCGTGCGGTCAGGACGTGGTAACTCTGCAGCGTCAGGATCTCCGTCAGCAGCTTGAGGTTGGTCTCGAGGTCATCGACGACGAGAACTGAGCCCGCCGATCCCTTCGGCCCCGGCAGTGAGCCTGCAGCCATGGCGCGTGATGTTATCGCACGCACGACGCCATGATGTTCCAGTTACAGACCTGTCAGCCCGTTTGCCCTCTTTGTCAGTCGGCGCATGACGGTGCTGTGCAGGACGAGGCCAAGGCGTGCAGGATCTGCCTGCGCAAGGCGACAGCGTGGGCACGGCGCTTGCTTCGCATGCCTCTCTTGTATGGTCCGCGTGTTCCTCTGTGCGCTCGTCGCCGCCACGCTGTCGCAGGTCGCGCCAGCGCCGATCGATCTCTCGGGCGTCGTCGAGGCCGGTGGCAATCCCGTCGCTGATGCGATCGTGCTGGATTGACGCACCGGGGCCGCGGCGGAGCGGGAAGGCGTCCGAAGCCGTCCTGAATCAGCGCGACGTTCAGTTTGCTCCCCGTGTCCTCGCGGTCCAGGTAGGAACGCGGGTCAGGTTTCCGAACAGCGACCGCGTCTTCCACAACGTCTTCTCGTACCACGACGGCACCCGATTCGACCTCGGTCTGTACCCGGTCGGCGCCGTCAAGGAAGTGCCGTTCGATCGACCAGGACTCAGCCGCATCTTCTGCAACATCCATCCGCAGATGGCGGCGTACCTGATGGTCCTGGAAACGCCGTTCTTTGCGGTGTCCGATCGGAATGGGCGATTCACGATCGCAGACGTCCCGCCGGGCATCCATCGGTACCACGCCTGGCGGGCCGGCGCCGCGGTGCTCAACGACGAGATCAACACCGGCGTTGACGCGCCCTTCGTGGTCCGATGGCCGTGAAGAAGATCGCATTGGTGCTCGCCGCAGCAATCCTCTTTCCTCGCGTCGGCGCCGCGCAGTCGCTCACACGCGAGGCCGAGATGTCCGGCGGCCATTCGAGTGAGGACGTCCAGGCCGGAGGCGTCCAGGCCCGCGTGTTCGGAACCGTCGCGGGTGGCTGGCGCGTCTACCTGGAAGGCATCCTGGGCGGCAACAACTCAGTCCGCATCGGATGCGTTTGGCGCCGCCTTCCCGTCCGACCGGCGGCTTCGCCCGATGGAACTCTACGCCGAGAAAATCGGCCGACCGAACAACCTGCTCGTCGGAATTCGAACCGGCCGCTACCGCGTCCCCTTCGGCATCTACAGCCGGAGCGAGCACGGCTACTCCGGTTTCACGCGCGCGCCGCTGATTCGCTATGGCGGCAATTGGGCCCTCTCGAACAACGCGCTCGAGGCCGGCGCCGCCGTGCTCGTCGGCGTGCCGTCGTTCACGGTCGAAACGAGCGTGGGAACGCCGCTCGACAGCGGCGACGACCCGCGGCCGAAGACGCTCGACATGGCGGTTCGCGCCCAGGCGTATCGGGGCGCGCTGATCGTGGGAGCGAGCTACCTGAATTCCCGCGCCTACGCCGAGGGGCCCTGGGTCGAGGGACGCACGGCGTTCGGAGGCATCGATGCACGCTGGATGCAGCACGGGGTGCAGCTACGCGGCGAGTGGCTGTTCGGCCGTCCCGTTCAATGGCGTCGCCACGTATGGCGGGTACGTCGACGTCTCGGTGCATCGCCAGCGCATGGGACCGTTCACGGCGGTCGCGCGAGCCGAGCGTCTCGACTACGAGGCCGGCGAGCACTCCGCGTACATGAAGCGCTACACGGCCGGGGCCCGAGTGCGCATCTCGCGCGATCTATCGCTGCAGGTGAACGTCCTCCATCAGCCCGGCGGCTTCACCGACGGCCATCGGTTCGCCGCCGATGTCTCGCTGACGAACACCATTCGATTCTGAAGCGGCGTGACCACTCCCCCCGCCGCCCCGACGACAATCCCATGGCACGCGCGCCTCGAGGCGCGTGTCTTGATCGTCGTCACGCTCGTGGCGACCGTGCTCGCTGGCCGCGGTGCTGCTCGCCACCACGAAGGTCGTCGCCCACTACTCGCTCACCCGCTCCGCCGAAGACCTCAGGGCCGCGCGAGCGGCGTTTGAGCGGCTGACCGAAACCCGCCGGCAATCGGCCTCCAAGACGACGCGTCTGATTGTGGAGCTCCCGACGTTCCGCGACCTGATTGCGGACCCGGTGGCCGTCGGCCGACGCGGCGACGCTCAATCACACGACTCAGGAATACTGCGAGAAGCTCGGCGCCCACTTCTGCGTGGTCACCGACCCTCGCGGCCGCTGGATGGGACGGGCCGGAGCCGTGCCGGCCGACGCCGAAACCGCGACCACGACGTCGATTGCTGACGCCTCCGCCGGCCGTTCGTCGAGCGCGACCATCGTGATGGACCGGGGTTTGTATCTGGTGGTCGCCGAGCCGGCGATGTTCGGCGCCGTCGAGGTCATCGGCGCGTTCACGGCAGGGTTCCGCCTCGACGACGGCGTGGCGACGGAACTGGCCGGCATCACGAACAGCGACGTCAGCTTCCTGTGCCCCACGGTGTGCGGCAGCAGCTTGCCTGCCGGCGCGCGAGGCGAGTTGCTCGAGTTGCTCGAGCGCAGCCGGGACGTGTTGCGACCGACGAGCGCGCCGCCCGCGCTCCATACGATTGGCCAAGCCGAGTACGTGGGCGCCCGGTACACGCTCGATTCGATCCCCGGACAGGAAGTCTCCCTGGTGCTGCTGAAGAACTGGGCGCCAACCGCGAGGGCGCTTCGCGAGATCGACGTGGCGCTTGCCTGGGTGACGGTCATGACGCTCGGCGTGGCAGTAGGCGGCACGCTGATCTTCAGCCACCGGCTCACGCGGCCGCTTCGCGACCTGGCCGCTGCGGCAGACGGTATCGCCGGCGGCAAAAACAGGATCCGGGTTCGCTCCACCGGTCCCGTCGAGACGCGTCTTCTTGCCGATGCATTCAACCGGATGGCGGACTGGCTGGTGCACTGGCAGGACGCGGTCGAGGCTCGGACCGCGGAGTTGAACGTCGCCTATCGGCGTTTCCGCGCGATCACCGACTCGGCAAGCGATGCGATCGTCTCGATCGACGCCCGCGGCCGGATTGTGTTCTGGAATCCGCGCGCGGTCACGGTGTTCGGATTTACGGACGCCGAGGCCACCGGACAGTACATCGACATCCTCGTCCCCGACGAGCTGCGTCAGGACTGTTCGTCTGCGCTCCAACGCCTCGCGGCGGGCGAAACCGAATGGCTTGGACGTGCGTTCGAAACCACGGCGTTGTGTCGCGACGGGTCGCGCGTGGCGGTGGAGCTCTCGATCTCCAGATGGTCCAGCGATGCCGAGGTCTTTCATACCGGCATCATCCGCGACATGACCGAACGCCGGCAGGCCGCCGATGCCCTCAAGCAGCGCGAAGACCAGCTCCGTCAGGCTCAGAAAATGGAAGCGGTGGGCCGGCTGGCCGGAGGCGTCGCTCACGACTTCAACAACCTGCTCACGGCGATCCTCGGCTACGCCGACCTGTTGCTCGAACAGCTCGATGCCGACCACACCGTACGCCCGAAAGTCGTGGAAATCCAGAAGGCCGGACGAACGGCGGCCTCACTGACGCGGGATCTGCTCGCGTTCAGCCGGAAGCAGGTGCTGCAGCCCGTGGTCCTCGACTTGAACGCGGTGATTCGCAACGACCAGAGCCTGCTGCAGCGGCTCGTCGGTGAGGACGTTCATATCGACGTGACGCTCGACGCGGCGATGGGCCTCGTCAAGGCCGACCCGGGACAGATCAGTCAGGTTCTGCTCAATCTCGTGGTCAACGCGCGCGACGCGATGCCCGACGGCGGACGCATCACGGTCACGACGCACAGAGTCCAGGATGCGGGGTCGCCGGATGAAGTGTTGCTGACGGTCGGTGACACCGGTCGAGGCATGACTGAGAGCGTCCGCGCGCACATCTTCGAGCCGTTCTTCACGACCAAGCCC
The DNA here is from genome assembly GCA_963793255.1 of uncultured Acidobacteriota bacterium. Lineage (GTDB taxonomy): Bacteria > Acidobacteriota > Vicinamibacteria > Vicinamibacterales > SCN-69-37 > CAVTYZ01. The sequence goes on along the minus strand of CAWBZK010000018.1, from coordinate 18,994 downwards.
GTGGGTCACGGCACAGGGCTGGGACTCGCGACCGTTTACGGCATCGTGCAGCAGAGCGGCGGCCGCATCTGGGTCAACAGCGCACCGGGCCTGGGCACGACGTTCGCGATTGCGTTCCCGGCGGTCGAGGGAGAGCGAGTGCCGGACGAGATGCCCGAGAACCCGCCGCGCGCGGTCGAGCGCGCATCGGAGGCCGTGCTGCTCGTCGAAGACAACGAAGTCGTTCGCACGATGGCACGCGAAGCGTTGACTGCGGAGGGCTACCGCGTGGTGGAAGCGTCGAACGGCGCGGAGGCACTTCGTGCCACCGCCAACGGTCTCGGTGACATCGCCATCGTCGTGACCGACGTGGTCATGCCGGTGATGGGAGGGCGGGAACTGGTACTCAAGCTGCGGGCGCTGCGGCCCGACCTCAAGGTGATCTTCACGTCGGGCTACGCCAGCGATCCGAACACGGCCCAGCACGCCCGCTCGTCCGGCGCCGCGTTCATTCAGAAGCCCTTCGTCCCGTCAGTGCTCCGGCGCACGGTCCGCGAAATGCTGGACGGTCAAGTGACGTAACGCCTCAGGCCGGCGATCGCAACGCGCCCACCCTAGAAGAAGCCTCGAATCAGATCCCGGATCACGAAAAACGCGAAGAACGCGTAGAAGCCGACGCACGCGAGCAGGCCCGCTTCACGAATGAGTGATGGCCGGATCGCTCGCGGCAGGAATCGCCGGTTGACCAGGAAGATCTGCACCCCGGCGATCACCATGATGATGCCCGCCATGTTCGCGACGATCTTGAACAGCACGAACGGCGAGGCCGAGCGCAGCGCGAAGATGCCCCAGACCGAGAACACGACCAGCACACCGTAGTAGATCGAACGGATTCCCCATCTCGACTGGCGGGCGCGGTCGCTCGCCATCCACGTCGCGTCAGTCACGGCACGGACGAGGATGTCCGTGTTGCCGAGCTGGGTCTTGAACAGGATCCAGAAACCGTTGAAGAGCGTCAGGAACCAGAACCCAGTCCAGATCTTCGAGAGGTACTCGGCCTGATAGGCGCCGGCGGCCAGCCCCTGCAGGTCGGTGCCGTGAGGCACGATGGCCGTCGCGAGATTCGACGTTCAGAAACATCCCGAAGAAACAGAAGAGCCCCCATACCCAGAGCTGATCCGCGTGGACGTAGCGCATCCATTCGCGCCAGCGCCCGAGGTTCTCGGCCGTCGCGGGGAACACCGTCCCGACGTGCGACAGCGTGATGGCGTGCCCGCCCACCGCGCTGGGAATCGCGCCGACGAGCGACCCCATACCGAATCCCTTGTCGCGCACCCAGTTGGTTACCGTGAGATTGCCCATACCGCCGGAGCCGGCCGTCCCGCCAGCGCACCGAGCAGCGCCCAGTCAATCGGATCGGTGAGGCCGTCGAGCCGGAAGAACCCCGTGAACGTCTGCCACCAATGCGCCAGCGGGCACGAACGCGACGTTGACGACAATCAGAAACAGAAACACGAGGGCGAGCATCGTCCACGCGAAGTACTCGAGCATGCGCTCGATGGTGCCGCCGAACGACAGGATCAGGACGATGATCACGATGAGGCCGACGGCGACCCATGACTGGGTGGCTGCGTCGGGCGCGCCGGGCATCCGGCCGAGCCACGCGCCGAGCAGCGTAGCGGCCGCGCTACCGGCGAGCGCGGGCCAGCCGAGCTGGAAGAAACCGAGCACCGAGTAGACGGCGGCCCAGAACTTCGGCCCCGGCCGCAGACGCATGAAGCCGCCGAAGATCGGCTCACCGGTATAGACGGTGTAGCGAATGGCTTCGAGGTTGAACGTGACCTGCAGGATGATTCCGATCGTCGCGATGAGAAAGATCGCCGACGAGTACTTCACCGCGGCGGCCGGACCGACGAGCCACTCCCCGCCTCCGATCGACGTCGCCGCCATGATCGCGCCGGGGCCGATGACCTTGAAGAGGTTGCGCGCCGAGAACGGCGGCGGCGCCGGCAAGTCGGCAACCGCCCAGCGCGGCAAGGTGCCGTGATCGCCGGGGAGCTGTTCAGGGGCTCCTGCGGCCGCTACGTCGGTTGGCGGCATGAGGCCACAGAGTCTACTCGACGGGCGCCGTCATCATCTGAACGCGGAACGGGAACGGGGAACGGGGAACGAGGAACGGGGAACGGCGAAGCACTCACCAATGCGTCAACGAGCCGTCCGGCCGCTCGAACACGTTGCGACGCCCTGGGGTGGTCACTTCACCGACCTGTTTGAGCTTCGACATGTCCGCGGTCACGCCGAGACCGGGCCGCTGATTCGTGTAGGCCTTGCCCTGCCGGAAGTCCAGGCACTCCGGCAGGTAGTCGATCGGCTGGCCGCCGAAGTTGTACTCGAGCATGACGGGACCCGGAGAACGTGGACAGGCAGTTGACGAGCGCGGCCGTCGACACCGGCCCGGTGAAGTGCGGCACGATGCCCACGGCGTGGGTTTCGCACATCGCCGCGATCTTCATCATCTCGGTGATGCCGCCGACGTTCGGCAGCGTCGCGCGGATGTAGTCGACGTCGTGGTTCTCGACGAGCTTGTTGAAGTCCCACCGGTTGCCCCACTCCTCGCCGTGCGTGAGGGGCACCACGGTCATCTGGCGTAACCGCGGCAGATCCATCAGGGCGTGCTCGTCGCGGACGGGATCCTCGACGAAATACGGCTCGAACTCCTCGATGCCGCGGCACGCGCGCACGGCGTCGTTGTAGTCGAAGCGCTGGTGGAAATCGATGCACCAGTCACCGTTCGGTCCCACGCCCTGGCGGGCCTCGCGGCACTGCTGGATCACGCGGCGCACCATGTCATGGGTGTTGTAGACCTGGCCGATGGGAACGTCCGCGGCGCCCATGCGGAACGCGCGGAATCCGGAGTCCATGGCGGCCTTCGCGCGGTCGGCGAGCGTCACCGTCTTGCCGGGTCCGGACGGCACCACGGTGGTCGTGCCGTAGCACTCACAGAAATTGCGAACCGTCCCGCCCAGCAGCTCGTGCACGGGCATCTTCAAGGCTTTGCCCTTGATGTCCCACAGTGCGAGGTCCATCGCGCCCACCGCGTGCGTCTTCTCGCGGCCCGGCGGGTAGAACCAGGCGATGTACATCTCCTGCCAGATTGCCTCGATCTTGAACGGATTCTTGCCGATGAGCGTACCGGCGCACTGCTCGAGCGTGTCCTTCGATCCGCCTTCACCGATGCCCGTGATCCCGATATCGGTCTCGACGGTGCAGATCATGTTGCTCTGATTGAAGAGCGGGTTGAGGGTCGGCGGCTCGTAGATGCGGACCCGCGTGATCTTGGCCGGCGGAAGGTCGCGCGTCGGCCACGCGCGGTCGAGCCAGCCCAACGGCCGACACGGCGGCCAGAGACTTCAGAAAAGCTCGGCGCTTCATATGCGCGGGAGTATACGCCGGAGGTGGACGACAGCGAACGAACCATGAAGACACGGAGAACTGGAGTTTTTCCTCGTGCTACGCGCGAGAACCTCCATGTCCTTATGCCTTCATGGTGCAGAAACATCCGATGCACGCTTCAGTGCCTTCGTGGGGAATATGCCCCCATGCGTGCGATGAGCTCTGGTTGCGAGTGCTCTTCACGCCGGTGTTGGCAGTTGGGCTGCGGGCCGAGCAGGCGGCGCCCGCGCCCACGCGAACCATCACGAACATTACCGGCCAGCTGTACCGCGCGCAGAACAACATGCACTACAACGTGTTCCTGGTGACGCCGGACGGCGTCATCATGACCGACCCGATCAACCGGGAGTTCGCGTTGTGGCTGAAGCAGGAGATCGCGCAGCGCTTCAAGCAACCGGTGCGGTACGTCCTCTACAGCCACCACGACTGGGATCACGCCTCGGGAGGCGTCGTGTTTGCCGACACGGCGCAGTTCGTCGGACACGTCACCATGCCTGACACGCTCGCGCTGCCCGCGGGCAACCTTCCGCTCCCGCCGACGCTGCAAAAACTCGACGCCAACAGCAACGGCGTGATCGACCGGAACGAGGCGACGGGACCGACGGTGGCGAGCTTCGCGTTGACGGACGAGAACGGCGACGGCCTGCTAACCGGCGCCGAGGTGCTCCGCGGCCCCATGAACGACGTCTATCCGCCGACGTGGACGTTCACCGACCGGCGCGTCATCGCGCTCGGCGGAAAAACCGCGGTGATGATCCACATCGGTGTCGCGCACGCGCCGGACAGCACGGCGATTCTCTTTCCCGCCGAACGCACGGTCTTTGGCGCGGACACGATCCAGGTCAGACGCCTGCCGCTCGCCGTCGGTCCTCACATGGGCGCGTGGCACGACACGCATGCGCGCCCTCATGGCGATCGACTTCGACCTCGTCGCGCCGGGGCACGGCGTGATGGGCACGAAGAAAGACATTGCCGCGCTGCAGCAGTACTTCGTCGATCTCACCGGTGGTGTAGCCGCCGGCGTCGCCGGCAACCGGAGCCTGTCCGAGATCCAGAAGACGCTGATGCTCGAACCCTATCGGACCTTCGAGCGCTGGGACACGCACCGCGAGGCGCACATCGCGGAGGTGTACGCGACGATGAAGGGGACGCCGTAAGCGGAGGCCGGACCATGAACCTGACTCGGCGGGATTTCGGGACGCTCGCGCTGTCGGCTGGCGCGAGCCTGCCGCGTACTGGCGCGCGGACAATCGCCGACCGCATCGAACCGGTCGCTGATCCACGGCGTGCAGTTCGGCCTGCAGCCGTTCTGCTACCACGACCTCGCCATGACGCGCGAGAACCGGCCGACGCTGATCAAGCGCCTGGTGCAGAACGGCATGGGCATGGTCGAGCTGCACGCGACGTGGGTCGAGCCCCGATTCAATGTTCCCGGGGCCCCGGCGTGACCGCGGCCGAGGCGCGCGAAAAGCTGCGGCAATGGCGCGTCACGGCGTCGCCCGACTACTACCGCGCGATCAAGAAGGAGTTCGACGAGGCCGGCATCACGATCTTCACGTACTACGTGAACATGAACGACACGTTCACCGATGCGGAGATCGACGCCACGTTCGCCGGGGCGCAGGATCCTCGGCGCGAAGGGCTGCATCGGATCGCAGGGGCTGCGCGTCAGCCAGCGGCTGGCCGCATTTCCCGGCAAGCACGGCATGTTCCTGGGCCTGCACAACCACGACAACCTCTCGGACCCGGACGCGCTCAACACCGAAGCGAGCTTCGACAAGGGTCTCGCCTTCTCCCCCGATGTCAAGGCCACGCTGGACGTCCGGCATTTCACCGCCGCGAACGGCGACTGCCTCGGGTTCATCGAACGGCACCACGAGCGCATGTCGAGCGTGCACCTGGGCGACCGCCGAAAGAACAACGGACGAAGCACGCCATTCGGCGAAGGCGACGCGCCGATTATTCAGATCCTGCGTCTGATCCGCGACAACCGATGGCCGATTGTCGTGCTGCTCGAATTCGAGCACGGCACGCTGCGTACGCAGGTCGACGAAGTGCAGTTGATGTTCGACTACTGCAAGCGAGCGCTCGCATGAGGCAGCGGTACCGAGCTCGTACTGCTGTTGCTCTGCGGCGTCGATCCTGGCCGCCGGCTCCGTGTTGGCGCAATCCACGCCGCGGGCCGGGTACGACATCGACTATCTCGGACCGCCGCTGGCCGATCCGGTCATGCAGTACAGCAAGGAAACCTACGTCCTGTTCGGGTGCGCCTATTGCCACGGCCTGGACCTCACACCACGCGGAGAGGCCACCGACCTGCGGAGCTCGGTCCTCGTCGGCGGGGATCGGAACGCCAACCTGATTGGTCCATTGCTGCGCGCCGGCATCCCGCAGACGGCCAAGCTGTCGCCCATGCCGCAGTTCTCCGACCTGAGCGACCAGCAGATTGGCGCCATCGCGCGCTGGATCCACTATGCGCGGCAGCGCGCCCGGTACAAGGAACTGTCCGAATCGAGCGGCGCGTCCGGCGACGTCGTCGCGGGACGCGCCTACTTCGCCAAGGCGTGCGCGTCCTGCCACGCGACGGACCGTGATCTTGCGGCCATCGGCCGCAAACACGACCAGGCGGCATTGCGGGCCCAGATCCTCGAGCCACGCAGCCTCGCCGGGCAGCCGTCCTATCAGCTGGATCGTCTCCGCGACACGCGAATCAGCGATGGTCGCGAGCGAGCACCAGACCTTGCTCGAGAACTACTCGCCCCAGAACGTGGCCAACCTGGTCGCGTATCTCCAAAGCGTGCGATAAGCCGCGCCTCGATCACATTTCTCGCGTTACATCGTCCTAATCGGTTCGTCACTTCTCCGTCGCAGGCCGTTGTTACGGTTCCAGCCAGTCTGGACTGGAGGAGGTTGCGACGTGATGAGATGCAGGCGACATGTCGAGCGCACTGGCGTTCGGGCCTGCGGGCTGCGGTGAGTTGGTGTGGCAGAGCAGTTCGGTGGCGGGCGCGCCACCGCCGAAAGACATCACGCTGACGCCGATCGGCGTTCATCGCACGCGGATCCTTCGATCGCGGCGGATCGGAAATCGCGGCCTACGATCCCGGGACTCAACGCGTCTTTTCCGTCAACCTGCAGGATTCGCAGGTTGATGTGCTCGACATCTCCGACCCGACGAGCCCGACGAAGCTCGCGCCAATCGACGTGTCGCAGTGGGGCAGCCAGGCCAACAGTGTCGCCGTCCACGACGGCGTCGTCGCGATCGCCATCGAGGCCACGTCCGAAGACCAATCCCGGCAATGTCCTGTTCACGACGCCGTCCGGCGACTTCCTGAGCGTCGTCACCGGCCGGCGCGCTGCCCGACATGCTGACGTTCACGCCGAACGGCCAGTTCGTGCTCGTCGCCAACGAAGGCCGAGCCGAACAGCTACGACCATGCGCCGACTCCGTTCGATCCCGAAGGCAGCGTCAGCATCATCGACATGCGCAACGGCGCGAGCAACGTCACGCAGGCTGACGTCACGACGGCCGGCTTCGGCGCCTTCAACGGCGCGACGCTCGACCCGTCGATCCGCATCTTCGGACCGGACGCGACCGTCGCGCAGGATCTGGAGCCGGAGTACATCGCGGTGTCGCACGACTCGAAGACGGCGTGGGTCACGCTCCAGGAAAACAACGCCATCGGCATCCTGGACATCGAGCAGAAGCGGTTCACGCAGGCTCGTCGGGCTGGGCTTCAAGGACCACAAGGCCGGTCAGGGCCTGGATTCGAGCGATCGGGACAGTCACGCCAACAACATCACGACGCGGCCGGTGCTCGGCATGTATCAGCCGGACGGCATCGCGGCGTTCGCACGTGAAGGGCAAGACGTACCTGATCACCGCCAACGAAGGCGACGTGCGCGAGTGGCGTCGGGCTTCGCGCCGGCGAACACCGAAGCCGTCGCGCGTCGGCTCCTTGACGCTCGACTCGGCGGCGTTCCCGATCCGCCGGCGCCGACGCTCCTTGAAGAACAACGCGGTGCTCGGCCGGCTGAATGTCACGCATTCAACGGCAATACCGACGGCGACGCGGACTTCGAACAGCTGTACTCCTTCGGCGCGCGGTCGTTCTCGGTCTGGAACGCCGACGCGGCGCAGCTCTTCGACAGCGGCGACGCGCTCGAGCAATTGATCGCCCGCACGTATCCGCCGACGGACCTCGGCAGCCAGGTGGCTCTTCAACGCCAACCACACGAACAACACGAACGACCAGCCGAATCCGAACGACTGGACGCACGACAGCCGCAGCGACGACAAGGGCCCCGAGCCGGAGAACGTCACGGTCGCCAAGCTGTTCGGCCGCGACTTCGCGTTCATCGTGCTCGAGCGCATCGGCGGCGTCATGATCTACGAGCTCACCGATCCGGCCACGCCGCGGTTCGTGGACTACGTGAACACGCGCGTGTTCGGCATCGCTGCGTCGATCGGCGCCAGCCGACCGCCGACCTTGGTCGCGCGGCCGAGGACCTCGGGCCCGAAGGCGTCATCGTCATCAAGGAAGAGGACAGCCCGACCGGCAAGCCGCTGCTCGTCGTCGCCAACGAGGTCAGCGGCACGACGCGGATCTACGAGATCGTCAATGGACAAATAGACAGGCGTTCCCCGTTCCACGTTCCCGTTCCACGTTCTGGTTCCGTTCTGGTTCCTCGTTCTGGTTCCCGAGTTCCCCGTTCCCGGTGCGCCAGCATCGGGAACGGGGTAAAGTTCCAGCCGTGCGACGCATCGCCATCTGTCTCGTTCTTCTGGCGTTCACGTCAGTGACGCCTGGTGCGTGGGGTGTTCGCGGGCACAACGTGGCCAACCTCGCCGCCGTGGATGCCCTTCCGGCCGATGGCCCGGTCTTCCTGAAAGAGTTCCGTGACTGGATCGGGCACACCGGCCCGGTACCGGACTCCTGGCGTGGAACCGGCGAGCCCTCGTCGAAGATCTTCGAAGATCCGAACCACGGCTGGTTCAAAGAGCAGTTCGCGTTCATGACCGAGATCCCGCGGAGCCGCTACGAGTTCGTCCTGAGGCTCTACGACGAACACCTTCGGCTGAAGGACCGCGATCCCGATCGCGCCGCGCTCACCAACGTCCGCTGGACCGGGACCCTGCCGTATGCGGCCATCGAGAACTATGACCGGATGAAAGCGGCGATGCGCGTGTACCGCAACAGCCCGGACGGATCACCCGAGCGCGGCTACCTGGCGCGCGACATCGCCTTCTACATGGGTTGGCTCGGCCATTACACGGCCGACGGCGCTCAGCCTCTGCACGACACGATCCACCACGACGGCTGGCAGGGGCCCAACCCGAAGGACTTCACACGCGATCCGGCGATTCACGGGCGATTCGAGTCGGCGTTCGTCGATCTGGTCGGGCTCACTGAAGCGGACCTCGCGCCACAGATTTCCGCGCCGCGCCTGCTGGACGATCCGTTTGCCGCGATCCTGGCCCACCTCGACGATGCCGCGACGCATGTCGAGGCGGTGTACGAGATGGATGGACGCAAGGCGTTCGCGAACAAGGACGACCAGCCGGCCCGGGCGCTTGCCACCCGGCAGCTCGCCCGCGCGGCTTCCCTCCTGCGCGATTTGACGCACACGGCCTGGGTCGAAAGTGGACGCCAGCCACCGGCTCGTGGCTCGGTGCCGAATCCCACATTGCGGACGCACCCGATGTACAACCCGGCGACGGGGACGGCTCCGCCAGGGAACCCCGTGAGCCGCTGAGTGGTCACCGCACGCCGGCTCCTCCTGCTCGTCCTCGTCATCGGAACGATCGGGTGCGATCGCGTGACCAAGCGTTTCGCCACCGAGTTCATCAGCGACTCCCCCAGCCAGTCGTTCCTGAACGATTTCGTCCGGCTCGACTACGCGGAGAACGCCGGCGCCTTCCTCGGTCTTGGGGCAAAGTGGCCGGCATGGGTGCGCACGGGCGTGTTCTCCCTTGGAAACGGGCTGCTGCTCGTGGCGCTGGCGGTCGCGGCCGTGCGCGCTCAATGGTCCGGAGCGTCGCAGATCGGAATCGCGCTGTTCGTCGCCGGTGGCGCGTCGAACCTCGTCGATCGCCTGTGGCGTGGCACGGTCGTCGATTTCCTGAATCTTGGGATTGGTCCTGTACGGACGGGGATCTTCAACGTGGCCGACGTGGCCATCATGTTGGGCGCCGCCTTCGTCTTGTTCGGCGCGACGCGACCAGCGCCTCCTTCGCCGCCTTCGATAGACGTTTGAGCTCGTGCTCGCGCCTCAGCGCATCGCCGACCGTTTCGAACACTTCTGAATAGACCAATCGAACGGGCCGTCGTCCCGATGTGTATCGGGCGCCGCGTCCGTCATTGTGGACACGTACACGCGCCTTCGGATCCTTGGCGTACCCGGTGTACAGGCTGCGGTCGGCGCAGCGGACGATGTAGACGAAGTGCACGATGGTGAAGAGAGTAATCCGGCAGCGGGTTCCTTTGAAGTAATGTTCAATTATGTACAGGCACGAACCTGATGTCTGTCGTACCGTCGGCGCATGCCGGGCCTCGATTCAGTGGAGTTGTGATTGATGACGATAGAGACCGGACTCCACGCGTCGATTAACGCCGAGACCGTCCCACCGGGGGAACGCGGAACCCTGGCCGTGAAGACCTTCGGGATCACTGACAAGGGTCGTGTGCGTTCGTCGAATGAGGATCAGTTCCTCATCGCCGAGCTCACCAAGGCCATGCGCATCTGGCAAACGAGCCTGCCAGAGTCCAAGACGCAGTTTGGCGAGGAACACGGGCACCTGTTTCTCGTGGCCGACGGCATGGGCGGGCACCAGGGCGGCGAGCACGCGAGCACCCTGGCCGTCGTCGCCATCCAGCAGTTCACGCTCAATACGCTGAAATGGTTCTTCGAGTCGAACAGGCAGGAGGCGCAACGGGTCCTCGCGGAATTCCAGACGGCGATGCGGCAGGCTGACGTGCGCGTCCGGGCAGAAGCGGTCGGGCACGAGGAACTGACCGGCATGGGCACGACGGTGACCATGGCGTACCATCTCGACGCGCAACTCTGTGTCATGCATGTCGGGGATAGCCGTGCCTACGTCTTCCGCGGCGGGGAGTTGCACCAACTCACACGCGACCACACGTTCACGGCGGACCTTGTGCGGAACGGAACCATTCAACAGGACGCGGTCGGGCGCCACCCGTTTCGCCATGTCATCACGAATGTCGTGGGCGGCAACGACGTCGGCGTGAACGTGGAAGCCCATGCGCTGGAGGTTCAGCCGGGCGATCGGCTGCTGCTCTGTTCGGATGGATTGACGGAGATGGTCACCGACGAGGACAATTGCGGCTACGCTTCGCGCAGAACCGGATCCGGAACCCGCCGGCAGACGGTTGTTGGCGCAAGCGAATGATGCGGGCGGGAATGACAACATCACGCTGGTGATCGTGAGGTTCGACCGGAGCTGAACGCATGGCCGGCCGCGAGTGCTATCACTGCAAGCAGTGGATCGAGAACGGCACCCCGCACGATTGCTGGACAACCACTGAAGCGACGCTGACGCGCGATCTCTCGGAGGATCTCCGGGACGCCTGGGAACGGCTGCGCGAAACGGCCGCGGATTTCGGCGAGCAGCGGATCTACGCCTCGCACCACTGCATCATGTTCTCGCGGAAGGCCTGCTACTTCTTCGTGCGGCCAAAGCGGCACGTGCTCGAACTCTGCATCTTTCTCGGCCGCGGCCTCAAAGCCCCGCAGGTCCATCGCGTCGAGCGGTCATCACGCAGGAAGGTCGCGAACCTCGTCCACGTCAGCCATCGCGATCAGGTGGAGGCACCCATCACCGACTGGATTCGTGAGGCCTATGAGTCGTCGGACCGCCTGAGCGGGAGGGCTGGAAAGACGACGACGGTCGCCAAACGGGCGAAGAAGCGGAAACCGAAGGCCTCGGCGAAGTGACTGGTCCGCGCGCACGCGTCAGTCGCGCGCGGTCATTCCCGGGCACTTCTCTTGCATTGCCGGATGCCGTACCTGGACTCAGGAGGTCCAATCCAATGAACCGCCACATTTTTCTGCCAGGCCTTGCGGCCTTCGCGCTCGTTCTGTCCGGTGTGACCGGGCTCGTCGCTGAGCGGGCCGGGCGGGTTGTAGGCTCCCCCCAAACCCTGCCGATCGTCTTCTCCGAAGGCTTCCAGGGACCCGAAAGCGCGCTGTACGACCCTGAGACCGACATGTATCTCGTCTCGAACATCAATGGGGGCGCGACCGACAAGGACGACAACGGCTTCATCAGCCGGATCACGTTTGACACGAAGAACTACGAGATGCGCTGGATTGATGGCGCCGCGGCCGACATCACGCTGCACGGCCCGAAAGGGATGGCGTTCCGAGGCAACCTGCTGCTCGTCGCGGACATCGACACGGTCCGCTTGTTCGATAGAAAAACAGGACGTCCGGCCGGCGCGTGGCCCGTGCCGAACGCGACCTTCCTGAACGACCTCGCGGTCGGGCCGGGTGGCATTCTGTACGCGACCGATACGGCGATCACGCTGGGCGGCGGACAACCGCAGCCGCAGGGCACGGCGAAAATCTACCGTTTCGAAAGCGATCAGAAAGTGCCGACGACGCTTGCAAGCGGCGAAGGGCTGAGCGGCCCGAACGGCATCGTGGTCACCCCAGAGGGTCCGGTCTTCGTGACGTTCCTGAGCAACAAGATCATGCGCGTCAAGGCGAAGGACGCCGCGCCGGAAACGATAGCGACCCTCCCATCCGGACAGCTGGACGGCATCGAGCGGTTGAGCGACGGATCGTACGTGGTCACGAGCTGGGCGGCGGGTGCCGTGTTTCGCGTGAGCGCGGGCGGCCAGGCCCGTCAGATCATCGGGGGGCTCATCTCCCCGGCGGACCTCGGCGTTGACACCAAACGCGGACGGCTGCTGATTCCGGAGCTCACCAAGAACACGCTACACATCGCGTCGCTCAACTGATCGACCGATCTACGGCGCGAGATATCCCGGCCGCGCGCGCACCTCGGCGCGCCGGCCCGGTACGCGGACGATGACCTCGTGCCATCCGCCAGCGGGCACACCCGTGGGTGTGTAGCTGAGGAGATAGCGTTCTCGCGACTCGCTCAGGATCTCCGCGAATGCGTCGCTCAGCCGCTCGAGCGACGAAACCTCGAGGCGACGGCCGCCAGTGAGCCGGACGAGATTGTCGAGAAAACCATTCGGCCCGTCACGAACGGACGCGACGGCGTAGGCCACCGGCCCTGCACGCCGCGCCGTGTCCAGAACAAGTTCAGACGACAAGAAGCTCGCGGTGTCGGCGCCGTCGCTGAACACGATGACCAACGGCCGGCCCGTCCGCGAGCCGCCCAGTACCAGGGCCGCGTGCGTGGCGTCGGTGAGCGCCGTGTCGGTCCCCTCAGCGGGCTGTTGCAGCGCCGACAGCAGCGTGGTCTTGTCGGCCGTGAAGCCGGACCTGATCGTCACGAGTTCCGTGAACGCGACGACGGCCGCGGTCTCGGCAGGGCCGAGCATGTCGACCAATCGGGCGCCCGCTTCCTGCAATTGGGCGAGACGAGCGCCCTTCACGCTGCCACTCATATCGAGCGCCAGCACGACATTCACCGGCATTTGATCGAGCGCGGCGAAATCGACCTGCTGCCGTACTCCGTTGTCGAGCACCTCGAAGTCGGTGGCTGCGAGCCCTTCGACGGCCCGCCCGCCCTGCCGGACCGACACGTCGACGCGCACCGTGTCGACGCGCGACGCGAAAACCGGCTCCTGCGGGCGCCGGCCTGCGAGTGCCGAGTCGGCCGCGATCGTCATGGCGAAGAGGACGCCGAGACGGCTAGACATTTCTGGTCATCGCGCCGCCGCCTGGCGCAAATCGCTCATCAGGGCGTCCGCAGACGGTTCGTGCACTCGATTGATCCACCACCACGGCTCCGTCGCGCTCGGTGCATCCTGTGGAGCCTCCGTCCGGAAAGAGACGAGCTGCGCCAGGCTTTCGGCGGGCTTGCCCTGCGCCATCGCCAGCTCGCTCAATCCGAGTCGCGGCGCCGGCGCGTTCGGATAGACCGTGGCCGCGTGTTCGAAGGCGGCTCTGGCGGCATCGAGCTGTCCGCGGGCCCGCGACGTGCGAGCCGTGACGAGCGACGCGTAGTAGTCGAGGAACGGAGGCAGTTGCCCGGTCGTGAGCCGCTTCAGCTCGGCCGCCGCTTCCATGTGGCGGCCGCTGTCGCCGAGCACGTGGGCGAGGCGAATGCGCGCCTCCGAGAGAGTGGGATCGATGCGTCAGGGCGCGCCGAAACAGCCGCTCGGCCTGAGAGCGGGACTCGCGTATCGACGGAAATGAGGGAGGCAGTTCGGGAATCGCGCCGCCCGCCCCTGGCGGGAGGCTTCTCATCGTGACCGGGCCCTTCTCCTCCGCCCGCCGTCGCTCGTCAAAGAAACGCTGCATCCGGGGTCCGGCGTACGCCTGACGCATCGTCCCCTCGTACAGCAGCAGCACCGGGTCGTCACCGAGCACCTTACGACCTGCGGCGAGATGGAGCGTGAGCTCGGGATACTCGCCCCACTGCTGGAGCACGGCGCCCGAAGCGCGGTAGAAGCGGCGCCCGATGCGAACGCGATCCAGCCGTTCCGGGATCTCGTTGATCAGACGGCGCGCGAAATCCCAATGGACCGTGCTCGCCATCTGTCCGACCGCGCTGCCGTCGTCAAGGAGCGTCGCGTTGCCGACGCCGGCCGGGAGGTTGTAGCCGCTGGTGTTGCGATTCAGGATCGCGATGTCCGCATGCAGAACGAGTCCCCGCTCGATGAGCTGGGATCGATCGGTCCACGACCGGTTCCGCAACTCTGGAAACACGGCGACGAGTTCGGCGAACGACCAGGGCGCGATGGCCGTCGCGAGTTCGTCGAGCTCGCCGGGCACGTGCGTAGTGACCGCGTTGACCCAGGACTGGAAGGTGCGGGCCCCCTCGTGCGGCTGGGATTGCCGCGCAATTGGAGCGGCGGCCATGCGTGACGCCAGAATGGCCGCCAACGTTGCCACCGCCGTGTATCGCACGACTCGATGGACGAGGCGCCTTGCCGCCTGCGTCTGGTCAGAGCTCATTGGCCTGTCGACGAGTAGGCCTTGGTGCGGGCTTCGCTGTCAATCGTTCGCGGCGGGACGGCAGACCCTTTCCGAGTCGGATTCGATGGCCTCAGGAACTTGGAGATTGGGATTCGGTCGTCGCGCAATCGGCGAGTGTGAAGCCTCGAGCCGATCACGACCAGGCTGACCAGCGACCAGTCACACAGGCGTAGAGCGCCAGGAGGGCATTCGTAGTCGCGTGCGCCTGCACGGCATCGCCGAGGGCGCGTCCGCGGTAGAGCGCGAGCGCGAAGAGAGCGCCCGCCAGCGTGCCGGCCACCCACAACCGCCCGTGCATCGCTCCAAAGAGGATGGAAGAGACAGCCCATGGCATCAGCGCGAACGTTGCGACCGGCAGCCGATGGAAATCAGCCTGCTGCAGGCGTCGAGGCAGGAAGCCTCTGAAGGCAAGCTCCTCGGCGAGCGGTACCGTGATCACGGAGCCAACGAGGCGGAACATCAGCCACAAGCCGGCCCAGCCCCCTGACGCACGCGTCAATGCCGTTGGCCAATGGTCTTGGTCCGCCGCGGTCGCCGGCATGAGCACCAGCCACAGCAGGAAGACCACCACGCCGATCCCGATCGCGTGCCACGACCATTTCCATTTCAGTTCGCTGTAGCTCTTACGGAACATCCACAACGCGGCACCCGCGGCGACGACGCGGGCGGGATAGAGCCAATCGAAGCCTGCGGAGAATGCGCCCGTCACCATGGCCGTCGCCACGACGGCGAGAAACGGCGCCAGGTAGGCCGTCGTCGGATCTGCCGTTGTGGGAACGCCGCCGGAGACCAGGCGAGTGCGGTCGGCCAACGCGGAATCCCCATTCCGGACGGCCCGTGCGTCTTGAAACGCACTGTTGGTGAAGTAGCGAACGTGCAGGCTCAGCGCGACAAAACCGAGACCAACCGCGTTGAACGTCAGCCAGCCGGCCTGCGAATGAAATCCTCCAAGAGCCACTTCCGGCCACCCAGATGAGCCGATAGCGACCAGCACCGCAATCCGGACGGCATTGAGGCACCAAATCGTTGCCGCACCGAGCGGGAGCAAAATCAGCGCGCGCGGGAATTTCAGATCCTTTCGATGGAGCCAAAGGGCAATGCCAAGGAAAGCGAGAATGAGGCCGATGCCCTCATAGCCCGAGCACGCAGGGGCAATATTGACGGAAAACGAACGCGTCCCGACGACGAAACCGGCAGGGTCGATGACGAGATCGGTGTAAAACCAAGTGAGAATCCAGACGACAATCGAGAAGGTGTACTGAGCCAGCGGCTTCCAGAGCGCCTGCGTGAGGAACCCTCCACTCCAGGCAGCCGCTCCGACGGCCACTCCCCACAGCAGTCCGACTCGTCCTCTCCACAGCGCCTCGGCCCAGACTTGCAACGGCGTCACACTCTGGGCCCAACTGAACACCGTCGCGCCCCCTGCGATCGCCCAGGCCAACGCCCAAAGACCTGGATGTGAGGCGGTCGCGAAGTCGCGTCCCATCACGATCCCGCTGATGCTGATGAATGCGCCGAGTATGACCAAATGCAGGGCGAGATACTGGAACGTCGTTCGGTGAGGAGGTGTCTCAGCTGAGCGAACGACCCCCCAGACTTGGATTCCGCTCACCAACATCGCGACCGCGAGAGTTGTGATGGCGACGCGCAGGTACTCCGGCGACCATCCGACGAGCGTGGCCCAGAGCGACGGAACCCTGTCGAGGTGCTGCGTGTCGAAGGTGACCGTTAGGTAAAGCGCTTCTGCGATGACGAGGACGACGAGCGCCGCTATACGGAAGGGCTGGAGAGAGTCCGGGAGCTCTGCGGCTTTCGAAGCCGCAGAGCTCGCAGAGGGGGCCGCGGTCGTGACGCTGCTCAAGATGCCTGGCGGCGGATCGACCGCGGTCTATGAACCTTACGTCATCTACTTCTTCCGCCCGAGTCGAGATCTCAGGACGAGGTAGCCGCCGGTGATTAATGTCGCCGCGCTCGCCAGGCTTCCGACAGCGATCTCGGGCACGCCACCAGCCTCCGGTACATCGTCGTCGTCCTGTCGTGCAAATGCCGGGGACGCTGTAACCGCAAGGACAAGTGCCATTCCGAAGGCGAACTTCAGTGTGCTTAGTTTCAAGGAGTACTCCTCGCTGGCTGGGGCCGCGCCCAGGGGGACTGTTAGATCTGAATTAAGAACGCGCGGCAGCCCACCAGCAAAATTTGAGCCATACCTTCTAAGTTCAGGCGCCGAGCCACCAACCACGATCTGCCGCGCGAAGTCATTCCACAGCCCGAAAATTGTACGCCCGCAGGGAGTCGGCAACGTCTTCGTCTCGACAAGAGAGTGCGGAATTAGCTGGTCCTGCTCGCAGCGACTGGCAGAGCTTTCCTCGTCGATCCGACGAATCGCACTAGAATCCGGCCGGATGCGCGCCTTCCCCAGACGGACATCAACTTTTCGCGCCCGGTGGTCGATGGTGGCGTTACTGGTCGCGGTGTTCGGTGCATGGCTCGGCTTCTATGGCTGGCAGGCCGGCCCGCTGCTCACGCCGGAATTCCCGCCGCGGGAGGAACAGCGCCGCCTGCTCGCGTTGGCCCGTTCACTGGTTTTGGCACCTGACGTCGCGCCGGCGGTCCCGAACGGGACGATCCGTGTCGACGTGAGGGGCACGATCGTATCGATCTACTTTCCCGGAACGCCGCACGTACCGATCGCCGTGTGGGCAGACGTCGAAGAAGGCGACATCGGCGCAGCGGTTGTGCAGGCGGCGGGTGAAGCGGGACGTGAATGGGCACATCGGGAACGCGCCGGTCGCGGACAGGAGAGAGTGAGAGTGGACCTGACCGGGCCCGAGCGTCGCATCCACGCCATCCGGCAGAATCCTGGCGGCAGCCTCTGGCCTCTGTGGTGGTTGGTTCCGACCCACGATGCCGTGCTCGATCCTGGCATCGACGGTCTCGTGGCGCGTGACGGAACGCGGGTGTGGTTCTCGGGTCCCTCGACAAGAGTGGAGCTGTCACAGACGGCGGCGGAAGCGACGAGCGCACTGGCGAAGATTTCCGGCGACCGCCCGCTCAGTCGGTTTCGCGCCGTGAGCTTCCTCGAGGGGCCTGCGGGCGATCCGCATCCAGTGGTGCGCGGGAACGTGCTACCGGCCCATCCGGCGTCGCCGGGAGCACTGCGGCAGGCCGCCGCGCTCGGCGGCCACTACCTCGCTGGGAAGGTCGAGAGCAGCGGCCGGTTCGTGTATCTCTTCGAGGCCAAGGAAGGGCGCGCTGAGGGGGACTACAACATGGTGCGGCACGCGGGAACAGTCTGGGCGATGTTCCAGGTCCATCGCGCGACGGCCGAACCCGGTGTTCGCGAAGCCGCCGAGCGCGCGCTCAGTTATCTCGGCCGCGAATACTCGTGGCGCGATCCGAGGCATTCGAGTGCGATCTTCTTGCGCGACGGGCAGGAAGGCATGCCGAAGACGGGTCATGTGACGCTTGGGGCCTGCGCGCTGGGTGTTCTCGCATATGTCGAGGCCGAGCGCGCGGGCGTGATTCTTTCCCAGGCGGACCGAGCGCTCGTCAACGGACTGGGGCGCGCGATCCTCACCCTGCAGAAGCCGGACGGCGAATTGATGTCCTTCTTCACTGTGGAAGGGCAGGTTCCTGATCTGCGCCGTTCGATCTACTTCCCTGGCGAGGCGATCCTCGCCCTCGCCGAACTCTACAATCGCGATGGCGATCGCGTGTGGCTCGACGCGGCCACGCGGGCCGCCGACTTTCAAATCGGATCACGGTGGAATTACGCGGGAATCGAAGTGTGGACCCCGCCTGATGCATGGCTCGCGCAGGCGCTCGAACAACTGTGGATGGCGACGAAGGTCGACCGATATCGTGATAGCGCCTTCAAGTTTGCTGATGAGCTGCTGCGCTCCTCGTTTCCGTCACACGCGAACGTCCCACCGGATCTGCGCGGGGCGACATTCACCGGAGAGAAAGCCGTCCCCGTGACGCCCACGTCGAGCCGCAATGAGGGAGTCGTCGCCGCGGCACGCCTGGCGCGTGAGGCGGGCGATCTCTCCCGGTTGACGCGCTATCTCGAGGCCGCGCGAGCCGCCGCGTGGTTCGTGGTTGCCCAGCAGTTCCGGGCGGAAAACGTCCACTTCAGCCACTCACCCGAACAGGCACTGGGGGGAATCCGCGAGTCGATCGTCGACAACAGCGTCCGCATCGACGGTGTACAGCACGCGGTCAGCGGACTCCTCGGCCTCGCCGACCTTCTGGACCCGGGTCCCGCCACCTCCGGAGGTCCTCGTGAAGCTCCGTCGCGAGTTGTTGCTGTTGGACGCACTCGTCGTCGGCTGCGGCGTTTCATCCGCCTGCCTCGGGTTTTTCGTGTGGGGCATGTTCTTCATGGAGGACTACTGGGACGTGTCTCGCTTCGTTGCCTGCC
>CAWBZK010000017.1:0-241567 GCA_963793255.1 uncultured Acidobacteriota bacterium | reverse complement strand
GGGCGCCAGATCGTAAGTGGAACTGCTCTACGAACTGGGTCTACACCCGGCGCATGAGCCAATACGCTAGTCGCGACGTCAATGTCCTCAAGACACCACGACGTCTCGTCAGCAGGCTAAACAACGGCGACTCTGGACCGATCGAGACCCACTTCTCGCCCTGGGGTTCTAAGTCCTCCTGAACCTCATGATCCAGATGGAGGATGTAAAAGCGGTGATCCTGCTCCTCTACCCAAATTCGCTTGCCCGGGAACGTGTCGATCATGGTCAGGATAGCGGCTGCACCAACATCAACGATCGGCCTTGATAGCGTTTGGCCAAGCACCGCGTGGTGGACCAGACCTTTCAGCAACTCCTCTAATTGGCTCTTGGCAACCACGAATCCACCGGATCGACCGTTGGGCATGTTTGCTTCAGTGTGGGGACGGCCTGCAAGACACGATTCAGGCCCGTTAAAAATTGGTTGCGGGGGCGCGTTACCAGCTTGGGCAACCCGCATTTCGGTGTGTGCCGCATGAGCGCGACCTTTGGGTTTTGTGCCCAACCGCGGGCCGCATGAGCACCGTCGCCGTCAAGGTCGGGACCACTTGGGTCGTGAGTCAGTTTGACGGTGGAGCACTGGACCGCCGCCGTCGCCGCGCCGCGACGGCAGCGCCAAACAGCATCCCGAGGACCATGCCGAGTCCCGGGTTATCGAAGAACATGTTCCCGGCAACCAGCCCAAAGATCATCCCGCCGCCTGCCGTGAGTCCCGTTCTCATTGCGCCGGTCATTCTCGCACGGACCGACCGCGCTGTCAGGGTGAGCCGATTTCAAACTGACCCACTACCGACCCAACGGCGGCGGGCCGCATGAGCACGCCATTGGCGTTCGCGCTCGCGCTCGATCACTGACCTGCCGCCCGAGTCGCTCATTCAGATGCGCGAGGCTGAACTCACGTTCCGAAACGCTGCCGGCAGTTTCGGCATTGTCCGAGTGAACCTCACTGACTTGCAGGCAGCGAGCGTTCCGGAACCAACGACCGTCTCTCTCGTCGGCGTCGGCCTTGCGGGCGCAGCCGTGCGACGGCGTGACCGGAAGCGCACGTAGCACCACGAACGGGCGCACCTACTGCCATCACCCCGATTCGACCGACTTTGGAACTCCTTGGACATTGGCAGCTCGTCGGCCGGAGCTTGCGCGATCCAACAGCCGCATCCGAGCGCCATTAAAAGCGTATTCAGCGATAGCGCGGGTGTATATCCACGTGTTCCCCGAAATTCCGCTTGAGGAGGTTACGTCATGAGAGCTCTAGCAATGGCCTCGGTAGGTGCCGCCGTTTGCGTAGGGTTTGTCGCTGCGAACGTGACGATGTCCGCGCAATCCGCCGACGTTTCCCTCTCGTGGACGGTATCTCCGGCACGTTCGCCAACGGCGTCTGGACGATACCAGGGACGACCGATTTAACGGCGTCAGTCGTGGATGAATTTGGTAACCCGATCACAGACGGCCAACTGGTATGGGAGACATGCGGCGGGACCGGGCAAGATCGTGCGCACCACCCCGCTGCGGACTGTGAGGCGAAGGGGCCCGTTCGCTGGCGAGCTAAGTAATAGTCATCTCGCCGGGGGCCAGCCAATTAGTCCGTGTTTCTGTGCGGGCGACCAGCAGGGCTTCCGCCTTGCCTATAGGAGTCGAGCCAATGGTTCTAAGAACACGCAGCGTCACACGCGGCGCACCTTTCGATCTGTTTGCAGAAAGCAATTGTCCGACCCGCCAAAGACTGTCCATAGACTTGTGGCCTGAGCGCTCGGCGTCGGCCTCGCGGGCGCCGCCGTGCGACGGTTCCGAAAGCGCCCGTAGCCCCACGAACGTCGCGAGAAGTGCAGAGGCCCGCCAACGCGCGGGCCTTTGCTTTTGGTGGATGCGAGTGCCTGATCGGAGATTGATGATCGGTCCACGGCGATGAGAATTGCCGCGTTACTCGTCGCTCTCTTCACCATCGTCGTCGGCGTAGGCGGCCTCATTTCGCCCGAGAGCGGGACCGAGATTCGACGGCTGTACTTCGCCACGCCTGGGCGACTCTATACGGCTGCCGCTTTTCGCATTGCCATGGGGCTCGTCGTGATCCTGTCTGCCGCGGCCTCTCGTGCGCCAAAGACTCTGCGCGTGCTGGGAATCCTCATGTGCCTGCAAGGACTCTCGGCGACGCTCATGGGGCCTGATCACGCGCGGGCGGTTTTGGAGTGGGAGACGATGCAGGGAACCGCGCTCCTGCGTGTCGGTGCCGCAGTGGCTTTGGGAGCCGGTGTCTTCATGGCGTACGCGGTGACAGGCCGCCGTCCTAAGAACGAGGCAAAGTCAAACTGACCCACTACCGGGGATTGTGAAATCGAACGCCACGTGACCGTTTGTTAGACGCCTGTTAGATGAAAAGAAAACGGGCGTTCCCGCTTTCGCGAAAACGCCCGTAAAGGTTGGTTGCGGGGGGGGGATTTGAACCCCCGACCTTTGGGTTATGAGCCCAACGAGCTACCGGACTGCTCCACCCCGCGACAGGAACGCTAATCGTAGCACTCGAAGGTCCGACACGCCAAGCATTTGCCTAGCTCGCGTCATGACGCCTTCCGGCCCGCGTCGATGGAAGCGACGTTCACGCCGACCGCCGGCGAGGCGGCCGCCGCCACCCGGCTCGTCGGACTGACGCGCCGATCGCGTTTCCACACCGCCAGAAGCACCGGGTCCTTCTTCTGCGTGTTGGTGACGACGACGTCGAGCGTGCGGCAGGCGTCGAACGCCTGCGCGAACGCGGTCCTGATGCCGTGCACCGCTGCCGCCACACCGGCCCGACTGATCCGGCGTCTGCTGACCGCCTGCTCGAATCGGTCGATCAGTTCCTGCAGATCGGTCACGAACGTCGTCGGCAAGCCGAGCAGCACCAGGGAATCGACCGCATCCCTGGCTCTCCTCGAGGATGGCGCGCGCCGTCGCGAGCAGCGCGATATCCGGCAACCGGCCCGGTGCATGAACCATCGCGTCAGAAACAGGCACGGTCTTCGACACGACACGCGCCGTTCGTGCAATCGCGACCAGTTGTTCGACGAGGGCCTCCCGGGCCGCCCTTCTGGCCTGCCTGGCTCCCCTCTCGTTGAGCACTCGGGCGGTGTTGTGCGCGTCGATCCCGGCCACCGATGCCG
Source organism: uncultured Acidobacteriota bacterium (assembly GCA_963793255.1). Taxonomy (GTDB): domain Bacteria; phylum Acidobacteriota; class Vicinamibacteria; order Vicinamibacterales; family SCN-69-37; genus CAVTYZ01. The sequence continues at coordinate 238,391 of CAWBZK010000017.1, read as the reverse complement.
CGACCGCGCGAAACGCCTTGTCGCCCATCGAACCATCCGGAAACTGCTGACGATGATTGACGCCAAAGTCACGGACTCTGAGCAGCATCTCGTAGCGAAGCCGTTCGCTCTTTCTCATGGTCACCTCCCCGACCATCGTCTCGCTCGACACGGAGGCAAGTCCTGACGTCACGTCTGAAAAAGTCTGAAAAGTGCGTCAGAATTTTTCCGGAGCGGGGTGCAACGTCTGTGGCGTGCGGATCAACGAAGCGGGAGCGCGCTCTCAGGCACCTGTATCGTGTCTTGATGGAGCATGAGGCGGCGCTTTCACCATGGGATGGCACTTGTTTGACGGCGTAACGCCCGACACCGACAAGGGTCGTGCCACAACGCCCGCGAATTGCCTTGCGAAGGCCAGGGAGCGCGCTGAATTGACGAGGGAGCACGCTGAGTTATCGAGGGAGCGCGCGGAATCGATGAGGGAGCAGGCTGCGGAACGATGGACCTGAACCGCGTTGCCACCGCACTCAAGGGCGCTCGTCGAGTCACGGCCCTTACGGGCGCCGGCGTCTCGGCCGCCTCAGGTGTTCCGACGTTCCGCGGTGCCGGCGGCCTGTGGAAATCCTTCCGTCCCGAAACCCTGGCAACACCATCCGCCTTCGCCCGGGATCCGCGCCTTGTCTGGGAGTGGTACGACTGGCGCCGCCAGCTGATCAAGGACGCGAGGCCAAACGCTGCCCACGAGGTGCTCGCCTCATGGACGCGCGAGCGGCCGGGCTTCTCACTGATCACGCAGAACGTGGACGGGCTGCACGAGCGCGCTGGAACGAGCAATCTCATCCGGCTCCACGGATCGATCTGGGAGCTGAAGTGCTGGACTCCGTGCCGCGATGGCGAGTCGCCCTGGCGCGACGACACGACGCCCTTCGCGGAGCTGCCGCCGCGTTGTCCGCATTGCCTCGCCATCGCCCGGCCCGCCGTCGTCTGGTTCGGTGAAGGGCTCGATCCGCGTATCACGCACGCCGCCGAAACGGCGACGGCGTGCGACGTCTTTCTCAGCATCGGCACGTCGGCGATCGTGTACCCGGCGGCGGGACTGCTCCACCACGCCAAACAGCACGGCGCGCTGACGGTGGAAATCAATCCAGACGCGACCGAAGCGTCGGGAGTCGTGGACGTGGCGTTGAGGGGACTGCGGAGGAGATATTGCCCTTGGCAGCAGCTAGTGACCGAGGCGCTTCGGTACGACCGACGGAGCGCGACGCCGCGTCGAATGACGTAGCGCGGAACTTCAGCTCGCGCGGTTTCGGCGAGTAGCGAGCCATTGCGTCACGCACTGTCGCGAGCCCTGCCTATGATTCGAACATGCGACGGACCGTCAGCCTCTTGATGGCCGCGGCCTTCATGGCCCTTCTCGTGGCTGCGCCAGGCGCGCAGCAATCGCCCGCCGACACCTGGCTGAACGCCGTCGACGAGTGGAACAGCGGACGGTACCCGGACGCGCTGCGCGACCTCACCGCGCTGATGAAAACGCCGGCCGCGAGCGAGTATCACGATCGCATCGCGCTCCTGACCGGCGAGCTGTACGCGACGACCGAGATCACGACGGACGGGCGAAACCCGCGCATCTCGAGCACGGGTGAGTACGTCGCGTACGACACCGGGCCGGCCGGCGCGGCCGCGACGACGCGCGTGGTGGCCTTACGGCCGACCGTGCGTCAAGTCGCCGAGTTGCCAACGGCGACGGCGGTGTTCGACCCCACCGGCCGGCGAATCGCGTGGCTTCGCACCGGACAGCCCGGCACCACGGGCGTGAACAACATCGTCGTGCGCGATCTCGCGACAGGCGCCGAGACGGTGTGGCCCGAGGACGGGCTGCTGAAGACGAACCTGACGTGGTCCGCCGCGGCCAACGGCATCGTGTTCGTCGGCGGCCTCGCGGACGACACCAGCCGGACTGAGATCTTCCTGGCGAAGGAGGGCTCCTCGCCCGTGCGGCTCAGCTCGGCGCCAGGCTACAAGGTCAACCCCCTGGTCGATCCGACCGGCGCCGTGGTCGTGTACACGGTTGGGGGCGCGTCGCCTTTCGGCGGACGGGCCGCCGGTCCCGCGTCGACGACGTCGGACGCCATCGTGATCGATCTGAAGGGCGACACGAACCGCGTCATCACGAACATCGTCACCGGGTCGCTCGTGATGTCCCGGGACGGCAGCACGCTCGCATGGATCGGCCGGGCCGCGGACGACGCGCTCACGCTGTACATGTCGGCACCACTGGCCGCAGCGCCGACCGCGGTGCGCGAGGTGGTGGGCGCCGAACGAATCACGGCACCGTCGCTCTCGCCAGACGGCAACCTCGTCGCGTATCAGTTCCAGAGCCGCGTCGGCTCCGCCACGGACTGGGAGATCTACGTCACCGATCGCGCTGGCAACCATCGACGCATCACGCGTGACATCCAGCACGACGTGCTTCCGCGGTTTCTCGACAATCGCACCCTGCTCGGCCTCATCGGTGAGCCACGGCATCGCCGGTCCTACGTCTACGATCTCGAGGACGGGACGCGCACGCGCGTCTTCCACAACAACACGATTCGCACCGTCAGCCCGGAGTATGCGTGGGCGCCGAGCGCTGATGGCAGCTCCCTCGCGATTCAGGCCGACCGCGATGGCGACGTCGTCTCACCGGCGCGAGGCATCTACGTCGTCGATCTGACCCGCGAGGTGACGGCGGCCGATCTCTCCGCCAGGCTCCAGGCGCAGTCGCGACACGAGCACGACCTGCGCACACGCATGACGGCCGCGTTCAACCCGATCGCCGATCAAATCCGGCAGACCGTCTCAGGCGTGTCGACGACTCGTGTCTACGACTGTCACAAGGCGATGGCCGACTTCGGCTCGAAGTACATGGGCCAGCCCGGCAATCTGAAGGCGATCGACTACCTCGAGAAGATGTACGCGTCGTTCGGCTACAAACCGGAGGTGCAGTGGTTCACGAACGTCCGCGGCGGCGGCGCGTCGGCGCCGAAGACGGCGAATGTCGTCGCGACGCTTCGGGGTTCAACGAATCCGGACCTCATCTACGTCGTCAGCACCCACTTCGACTCGATTACCGGCGGCACGGGCGCCGACGACAACACCTCAGGCACGTGCGCGCTCCTCGAGACGGCGCGGGTGCTTCGCGCACGCCGCTGCCGGCCACCGTCGTGTTCGCGTCGTTCACGGGCGAGGAAGCCGGACTGCTCGGGAGCCGCGAGTTCGTGCGGCTCGCGAAGGATCGGAAGTGGCAGGTCGCCGGCGCGCTCAACAACGACATGATCGGCTGGAGCGGCGACGGCGCGCGCATCGACAACACGATTCGCTACTCGAACGCGGGCATTCGCGACCTGCAGCACGGCGCCGCGTTCCTCTTCAGCGACCTCGTGCTCTTCGACGCCCGCTACTACCTCGGCACCGACGCGTCCGACGTTCAACGAAGCCTGGGGCGACATCGTCGGCGGCATCGGCTCGTATCCGATCCTGGCGAACCCGAACTACCACCAGCCCACCGACCTGCTCGAGACGATCAACTTCCGTCAGGTTGCCGGAGACCGCCAAGGTCACGGCGGCATCAGTCATGGCCATGGCCTCGAGTCCGTCGCGGCTCAAGGATCTGAGTGCCGTGCGCAACGGCGGCCGCGTGGACGTGACCTGGACCGCCAGTCCCGAGTCAGGCGTGACGAGCTATCTCGTCACTTACGGCCCGGCATCGAACCCGCAGGAGCGCCGAGTGACGGTGAAGACACCGCGCGCGACATTGAACGCCGTGCCGGCCGGCACGCAGATCGCGGTCAAGGCCGTGAACGCGCGAGGCCTCGAGTCGTGGGATTGGGCGAGGACGGCTGTGCGCGAATAGGATCTCAGGTCCAGACTAGAGTTCTACGTCCCGGCGGTCTTCACTTCGGCCCAGGTGTTGTCAGGGTCGTAGGTCTTCAGTCCAGGTGCCAGCTTGAGGGTGTCTTCCCCGAGGTCCTTCTCATAGACGACACCGTCCTGGTTCACCATGAAGGTCATGATGCCGCTGCGGCCGTATTCGTCGGGATAGGCAATCAAACCGAACCCTCCGGACATCTCGCCATTGACGAGGTAGCTTTGGGCTCCGCCCTTCGCGGCGGAGCCCTGGGCGGTGAGGACGCGAAAGTGGTACCCCCATAAGGGCTCCGATGCGTCTTTGTTGAGGTCGTATCCTTCCACGACCGCCTGGGCGACCAGATCTCCCAGCGGGCTCTGCAGCTCCTTGCCGCCCGCTCTCCAGTAGAGACCGTCCTGGCGTCCGGGGGAGCTCGCCAGCGTCTGCGCATACAAGCCGGCGCGCTTGCCGTCACGCGGCCGACTTGCGTACTCCTTCTGAATCGTCACGGATTTCCGACAGACGCCGATCGCCCGCAGCTCGTTACGGCCGATCCGGCGTGACAGAACCTCTTCCTTGCCAGCGTCGGTGTCGAATTGCCAGCCGCGACGGACTTCAGCAAGGGGCACCGGGAACGGCCACTCTTCATCGCCGATGATCAACTCCATGCGTTCTGCCCCAGCCTTCTCCCACCGCCAGGAGGATTCCATTGCGAGCGCGATCGCATTGCGGTCGTTTCGATCCGACACCGGGTCGCCCGACGAGAGAGCCTCAGCGTTCGAACCAAAGATCGCCTTCACGTCCTCGGCGTTGTTGTTTTTCAGGGCCTTCATCAACGCCGACGCGGCGTCGTCCGGGCTGTTGAAACGCGTCCGGTCCGGCGCAGGCGCTGGCGCGCACGCGGGCAGCAGGAAGAGCGTCAGGCCGATGACCACGGTCTGAGTGCGAAGTTCAAGGCGTTTCATGCGTGTCTCCCATGCTCAACGATGACCAACTCACCAAGCACTGCGACCTCTCCAACTATCGCCGGCGTCCGCCTCCGCCTCCGCTTCCACTGCGGCTGGCGCTTCCTCTCGCACTCTGGCTCCGCGCGCTTGCGCCGCTCTGGTAGCCATCGCCGCTCCGGGGAGCGGACTGCCGGCTGGACTGGCTTCCCTGCGTTGTAGACTGCCGGCTCGCCTGGTTCGCCTGCGCCGTCGCTCCGGTTCCACCGCTTCCGGAGCTGGCCGCGGCCTGTCGGCTCGACTGGTTCGCCTGCGCGGTCGTCTGGCGCTGCGACTGGTTGTTCTGCGCTGCCTGCTGGCGCTGGCTCTGGTTGCCCTGAGCGTTGTCCCGTCGGTCCTCCGCGTTGTCCTGGGCGTTGTCCCGGCGGTCCTCCACGTAGTCCTGCCGATCGTCCAGGTAGTCTTCGCGCCGCTCGTATGCCTCGTGGTACGCATAGCCACCGCCACGCCACGCGTAAGGCCCGTAGTAGTAGTTGTTGGAGGAGCTCGCGATGATGATGCCCGCCGTGAATCCGATCACCGCCGCCGTGGCGACGGCGCTTGACGACGGCGGGGGCGCTTGCTGTACGTAGACGACTTGCGTGTTGTAAACGGGGACGTAGACCACCTGGGGGTTGGCGGGCTGGACGAGGATGACCGTCTGCCCGCTGGCGGCAGTTTCCGTCACCACCTCCTGCTGCGGCGTGGTCTTCAGGTTGCCGAGGGCCATCGCCGCCGCGCGCAGGCGCTGGACGGACTGGTAGACGGCGGCCTCATCGCTGGTGAATGCCGCACCAAGCGGCTTGGTCCAGTCGGGTTTCTCCACCATCATTTTGATCACGTCGGGGAACGGCGCCAGCGCGATGTAGCAGGTTGCGAATCCCGCCTTTTGCGCCGCGTCCTGGAGCGCGGTTCCCTTGAGGGCGCTGTTGCTCTTCAACCAGCCGGCGAATTTCTGCACGGCGGCGAAATCCTTCGACGCCTCCAGGATTTGCGCCACCAGGGCATCCGGGTAGAGCGCGATCGGTGCGAGCAGGTTGTCGAGGGCCGTCGTCGAGGCGGCTGCGGGCTTGGCGGTTGTGGGCTTGGCGGTCGCGGTTGCACCCTGCGCGGACTGGACCAGAGCCAACGCCTGCCCATTCGGGCAGATCAGCACAACGAACAGTGGCAGCAATTTCCACGATTGAACGGGTCTGCGTTTCATCGGTCCGTCCTCTCCAAACTCAACGTTCCAGAGTCCTCATCAACTGTCGTCGGCCGTGAACGACCGGCACGCGATCTGCGCAATCGGCCGCGACCTGCCGTGACAGGTGACTACCTGCGGTGACCGGCCAAGGCGTCCGGGCTGCGCGTGGACACGATTCGCGAGCATTTTCGCTGTCTATGTTCTGGCGGACATCGATTGACCGACAGACATATCCATGTCAGAGCCAAATCGTTGCCATTGGGTCTTCGCGTGTGTGCAAATGAAGCGCGCGGTTTCGAGCCGCCTTCGCAACGCTCCGGCGAGCCTGGCCGAAGTGCTTCGCACGGAGGCCGGCGGCAGCTCCGCAAGGCCGCGGAGCGAACAGGAAGGACGTATAGAACTCGCCCGGTCGGACCGAACGGACCGGTCGGACCCGAAGGACCGACGAGAACAGTCCTTATATCTTCGGCAGCGTCACACCCGTCTGCTTGAGGTACTTCCCCTTCTTATCCGCGTACGACCGTTCGCACGGCTCGTCGCCCTGGAGGAACAGCACCTGCGCGATGCCTTCATTCGCGTAGATCTTCGCCGGCAGCGGGGTCGTGTTCGAGATCTCGAGCGTGACGAAGCCTTCCCACTCGGGCTCGAACGGCGTGACGTTCACGATGATGCCGCAGCGGGCGTAGGTGGACTTGCCGAGGCAGATCGTCAGGATGTCGCGCGGGATCCGGAAGTACTCGATCGTGCGTCCCAGCGCGAAGGAGTTCGGCGGGACGATGCAGACGTCGGCCTGGATGTCGACGAACGACCGTGGATCGAAGCTCTTCGGATCGATGACGGTGTTGTTGATGTTCGTGAAGATCTTGAATTCGTCGGCGACGCGGATGTCGTAGCCGTACGACGACAACCCGTACGACACGACACCGGCGCGGACCTGATCGTCCACGAACGGCTCGATCATCTTGTGCTCTTGCGCCATCCGGCGAATCCAGCGGTCTGACTTGATCGGCATAGGTCCTCAGAAGTCTCCGGCTGCCGTCAGCGCCTGAAGAACGCGGCGATGAGCGTGAGCACGATGCTTACGACGATGCAGGTGACGATCGGAAAATAGAAGGTCGAATTGCCGCGCTGAATCCTGATGTCGCCCGGCAGCCGCCCGATCGGCAGGCCCATCTGAACCAGAAAGCCTACCAGCACGAGAATGACGCCGGCGGCGATCGAGCGGAATCTGCCCAGACTAGTCCGCGCTCGCGACTACAGCTCCATGCCTCGGAAAAAGTATCCCAGTTCGAACGCCGCCGTCTCGGGCGCGTCCGAGCCGTGCGTGGCGTTGAACTCGATCGAAGTGCCGAAGTCCTTCCGCAGCGTTCCCGCGTCGGCCTTGGCCGGATCGGTCGCGCCCATGAGCGCGCGCCACTTGGCGATGGCGCCAGGCGCTTCGAGCGCCATCACGACGCACGGGCCGGACGACATGAAATCCGTGAGGCTGCCGAAAAACGGGCGGGCCTTGTGGACGGCGTAGAAACCTTCGGCGTCCCGCTTGGAGAGGTGCGTCAGGCGCATGGCTTTGACGGTGAAGCCGGCCTCTTCGATGCGCGCGAGAATCCGGCCGGTCGACCCGGCCTTCACGGCATCCGGCTTGATGATGGCGAACGTTCGCTCGGTGCTCATATCCGAGCGATCTTACAATACGGGCTTCGCCAAACCGCTCGTCACCACCGGCTGTCTCCAGGGCCCGGGCGGCCACGACGCTCCGTGAGCGGTCACAGCCTGCGGTGAATCGCTCCTAGCGGTCTCAACATCCGCGTAAACCACGTTTCCCCTGCGTATTGGCGGGTTGCCACTGCCGTCCCGTGGCACCCCTCTTGCTCAACTCACGCCGATGCTCACGTCTTCGACCGCGCGCTGCCCTGCTTCGTCCACCACCGCTCGCACATCGCGATGTTTTCTCTTGGCGCCGTTGCTCTTGGCGCCGTGGTGCTTCTCGCCGATCCGGGTTTCGCCCAGACCCCGACGATACAGACGGTCACAGCACCTTCGGCCGGTGGACTATCCGCCGCCGCCACGCCACCGGCGTCGCTGACATGCACATCGGAGCCAGGTGGACGCAGGCAGTGTGCGGCGGACACGTCGGCGGGCGTGGCGCTGATGAAGTCCACCGGGCCCTCGGCGTGCCTGCTCGGCAAGACCTGGGGCTACGACAATGCGGGCGTCTGGGTCGCCGACGGCTGCGGCGGCGAGTTTCACGCTGGGCCAGGGAGCCGCGGGCGCTGCCGCAGTCGCAAGCGGCTGGCGCCGCCAGACAGCCTACGTGCCGGTGGAGACCTGGGGGGAGTTCGACCCCGGCAAGGGCTTCCTCATCGGGAAGTCGAGTGCCGGAGAGTTGAGCATCAGCGGCTACGCGCTGGTGCGATACGTGAACCAGACGCCCGGCGAGCAGACCTTCACCGATCATCTCGGGAACGAGCGCACCGTCGATGGCCGCAACGACATCTGGCCGCATCGGGTCATGATCTTCCTCAAGGGGTGGCTCGGCAACCCGAAGTTGATCTATGCGGTCACCTTCTGGACCGTGCTCGACACCGACCAGAACGCGATCTTCGGCAACATCGGCTACCAGTTCAGCCGGAAGTTCAGTGTCTACGCCGGCCTCAACGGAAACCCCGGTACACGCTCGCTCCAGGGCTCGCATCCTTTCTGGCTCGGCCAGGATCGCGTGATGGCCGACGAGTTCTTCCGGCCCTTCTTCGGATCCGGCGTCTGGGCACAGGGCGAAGCGGTGCCCGGCCTCTGGTACAACGTGATGCTGGGCAACAGCAACAGCATCCTCGGCGTCACGTCGAGCGAGCTGGATCGAACATTCTCCACCGGCGGGTCGATGTGGTGGATGCCCACGACCAAGGAATTCGGCCCCAGGGGCGCCTACGGTGACTGGGAAAGGCACGAGAAGGTGGCGACGCGGTTCGGCTTCTCCACGACGTGGAGCCCGGAGCAGCGCTTCACCAACACTGCCGGCGCCAGCGAAACACCACCCTCAGGCTGGCCGACAGCGTGAACGTGTTCGACAGGGGTGCGCTCGCGCCCGGCGTGACCGTGGACACGGCGAACTACCGGATCCTCTCATTCGATGCCGGCCTGAAGTACAAGGGCATCTTCCTGCAGACGGAGATCTACAACCGCTGGCTCGACAACTTCAAGGCGGACGGTCCGCTGCCGGTCGCCAGCATCCACGACACCGGCTTCTACGTGCAGGGGGCGTTCTTCCCGGTGCCGAAGAAGCTCGAAGCTGTACGGCGTCACCTCGCAGATCTTCGGCGACAAGGATGCGGGCTTCAGCAACAGCTCCGAGTACGTGGTGGGGGCGAACTTTTATCCGTTCGACTCGCGCAACTATCGGCTGAACATCCAGTGATGGACGTGAACCGCTCGCCGGTCAGCAGCGCGTTCGGCTACTACGTGGGCGGACTGAAGGGCAACTCGTTTGCGGTCGGCTTCTCGGTGTTCTTTTAGAGAGACCGATCGCATCCTTGTCGATTCACGAGAACCATATGACGGCGTCCACGATTGTTCGCTCGCGGCTCCGGCGATTCTGTGTGCCGGGCTGGCTCTTGCCATGGGCCAGTCGAGTCCGCTGGCCCGGCAGGCCCCAGCCGCCGCGTCCGGCGGCGCAGACCAGTTCAACGATTCGCACTTCCACCTGACGAACTACATCCAGGAGGCATCGACGTCCGCGACTTCCTCGACGATCATGGGCACGCGGGTCGGGCGCTCGACGCTGTTCGGGATCCCGCTGCAGCAGCAGTGGTCGTACGCCAACTCCGGCGACTTCGCGCCGACCTACTACCTGCAGACCGACGCGCCGCTCTACTACTACTCGTTCACCGACGCGTACATCGCGAGCGCGTACCGGTCGCTGTCGCCCGAACAGCAGGCGCGCTTCGACCCGATGATCACCGGGTTCAACCCGGCGGACATGTACGCCGCCGACCACATTCGGCGGGTGCTGCACGACGTTCCCTGGCGTGTTCTCCGGCATCGGCGAATTCAGCATCCACAAGGAGTTCGTGTCGTCGAAGGTCGCGGGCGAAGACGGCCAGCCTGACCAACCCGGCGCTCGATCGCGTGCTCGACTTCGCTGCCGAGGCCGGCCTGGTCGTGATCCTGCACAGCGACATCGACATGCCGTTCGCGAAGCCGGACGCCGAGCCGGTCTACCTGAGCGCAGATGAAGGCGTTGCTCAAGCGGCACCCGAAGACGTCGATCATCTGGGCGCACGTCGGCCTCGGCCGCGTCGTCCATCCGGTGCAGACATCGCTCCGCGGCCGCCGAGCGCAGCCCGGCGCATCTGGCGCATCGTCGAATCGATGCTGACCGACCCGGCGCTGGCCCACGTCTCGTTCGACATCTCGTGGGACGAGGTCGCGAAGTACGTGGTGGCGACTCCGGAGGCCACGGCGCGAACGGCCGCGATCCTGAACCGGTTCCCGGACCGCTTTCTGTTTGGGTCCGACACGGTCGCGCCGGCGGGTCCGCCGCAGTATTTCGCGGTCTACGACATGTATGCGCCGTTGTGGCGGGCACTGACTCCGGAGGCCAGCCAGAAAGTTCGACTCGGGAACTATGAGCGGCTGTTCGACGAAGGACGACGGCGCGTCCGGGCGTGGGAGAAAGCGAACGTGAAATGAAGGCACTAATGCAAACAAGAGGAGATTGGCACATGAGACTTCAACAGATGTACCGGTGGGCTGGTACTGTCTGGCTTCCAGCCGCGTTGCTGCTGGCAAGCGCACCTACGACGGCACGCGCGCAGAACGTCGCGACCGCGCCGACGGCGACAGCCGGGGCGTCGATGCAGGCACAGGCGCCGACCGCGCCGAGCTTCGAGATCTACGGATTCGCGATGCTCGACATCGGCCACGACTTCAAACAGATCCACCCGAACTGGACCGACACGATGCGCGTCACACGACTGCCGTCGTTCGAGAACGAGTTCGGCCGCAGACCACAGCACGTTCGCCGGCGTGCGGCAGAGCCGCCTCGGCGTCCGAGCCACGACGCCGACGTCTCTCGGCGACCTCAAGACGACCTTCGAGTTCGAGCTCTTCGGCACCGGTGTCGATGAGGGACAGACGACGTTCCGCCTGCGTCACGCCTATGGCGAGCTCGGCCAGTTCGGTGCGGGACAGACGTGGAGCCCGTTCATGGATCCCGACGTGTTCCCGAACTCGATCGAGTACTGGGGACCGACCGGCATGGTGTTCTTCCGTAACGTGCAGTTTCGCTGGATGCCGATCCAGGGAGCGAACAGCCTGACGCTGGCCCTCGAGCGGCCCGGCGCGAGCGGCGACCAGGGCCTGTACGAGGACCGTGTCGAGCTGGATGGCATCAAGGGCCGGTTCCCGATGCCCGATGTCTCCGCGGCCTACAAACACACCATGGACTGGGGCTACCTGCGCGCGGCCGGCATGCTCCGGCTCATCAAGTGGGACGACACCGTCGACGACGAGTTCGACTTCTCGGACGGCGCGACCGCGCTGGGGCATCAACCTCAGTTCGAACATCAAGGCCGGAGACAGCGACGTCATCCGGCTGCAGTTCGCGTTCGGCGAAGGTATCCAGAACTACTGGAACGACGCGCCGGTCGACATCGGCATCGAGAACGACTTCGGCAACCCCGCCGCGCCGATTCGCGGCGTGGCGCTCCCGATCACGGGTCTCGTCGCGTTCATCGATCACACCTGGAACGAGAAATTCAGCAGCACGTTCGGGTACTCGCGAACGGACATCGACAACAGCGACGGCCAGGCGCCGAACGCCTACAAGGCCGGCCAGTACATGCTCGGCAACCTGCTCTACACGCCGGTACCGAACGTCATGGTCGGACGGCGAACTGCAGTGGGGCCGTCGCGAGAATTTCTCGGACGACTTCCACAGCGACGGCCTCAAGATGCAGTTCTCGTTCAAATACAACTTCTCGTACAAGGTTGGAGGCTAGTCATGGTGAAGACGATAGTTCGAGCTGCGTTCGCGGCAGGGCTCGTCCTGGCGACGATGCCGCGCAGTCACCACCAATGTGCGCGCGCAGACGGCCGCCGAAGTCGATGCGGCGCTCAAGGCCGCGCTCACGAAGTACCAGAACATCACGGAAGGCAAGAACGCCGACTACATTCCGGCGCTCGCCAAGGTTGACCCGAAGGTCTACGGGATCTCGCTCGTCACCGTCGACGGCAAGGTCTACAGCCTGGGCGACATCAAGACCGAGGTATCGATCCAGTCGATCTCCAAAGTCTTCACGATGGCGCTCGTGATGGAAGAGTCCGGCGTGGACGCCATCCCGGCCAACATGGGCGTCGATGCCACCGGCCAGGTGTTCAACTCGATCGTCGCGGTCGAGCAGTACAGGGGCGCCGAAATGAACGCGCATGGTCAACCCAGGCGCGATCACCGCGACCAGCATGGTCACCGGCGCGAACCGCGACGAGATCTGGAAGAAGATCCTCGACGATCCACAGCGACTTCGCGGGCCGGCAGTTGTCGGTGCAGCAGGACATCTTCAAGTCCGAAGCCGACACCAACCAGCGCAACCAGGCGATCTCGATGCTCATGTTCGCGTACGGACACATCAAGGCCGAGCCGCTGCGAGCCGACCGACATCTACACCGAGCAGTGCGCGATTGGCGTGAACGCCAAGGACCTCGCGACGATGGCGGCCACGCTCGCCAACGGCGGCAAGAACCCGGTCACTGGCAAGCAGGTCGTCAAGACAGAGAACGTGCCCGAGATTCTGGCCGTCATGGCGACGGCCGGTCTCTACGACGACTCCGGCAAGTGGCTCTACAAGACCGGGCTCCCGGCCAAGAGCGGCGTCGGCGGCGGCATCATCGCCGTCTCGCCCGGCAAGTTCGGCATCGCCGTGGTGTCACCGCCGCTCGATGAAGCTGGCAACAGCGTCCGGGCGCAGCGAGCCATCGCCGATATCTCGAACGCGCTCGGCGGCAATCCGCTCGCCCCGCGTCCGCGGTAGGACCAAAGGACACGAACATGGACGTTGTGAAACTGCGGGAGTACGCGAAGCTCAGTCCGTTCGAGATCAAGGACTTCCTGTCCAAAGCGGCGAACAAGAGCGCCGCCACATCGGCGTCACCTATCTCAACGCGGGCCGTGGCAATCCAAACTGGATTGCCACGGAACCGCGTGAGGCCTTCTTTCTCCTGGGGCAGTTCGCCATCACCGAGAGCAAACGGGTGCTGGACCTGCCGCCAGGCGTGGGAGGCATGCCGCGCGCGCGCGGCAGCGCCGATCGGATGGCCGCCTGGCTGCACGAACATGCGGACATGCCGGGCGCCTCGTTCCTCACCGCGATGGTCCCATGGGCCGTCAAGGAATTCAGTTTCGACGCCGACACGTTCGTGCACGAGCTCGTTGACTCCATCATCGGCGACAACTACCCGGTGCCCGATCGCATGCTCGTCCACAACGAGCGCATCGTGCACGAATACCTGCAATGGGCGATGTGCGGGTCGCCCAGACCGAAGGGCACATTCAAGCTGTACGCCGTGGAAGGCGGCACCGCGGCGATGTGCTACCTCTTCAAGTCCCTGAAGACCAATCGCCTGCTGAACGCGGGCGACACGATCGCGCTCGCCACGCCGATCTTCACGCCCTACCTCGAGATGCCGCACCTCGAGGACTACGACCTCAAGATCGTCAACGTTCAGGCGAAGCAGGAGAACAGGTTCCAGTTCGACGACGCCGAGCTCGCCAAGCTCCTCGATCCGGCCGTCAAGGCGTTCTTCGTCGTCAATCCCGGGAATCCCAGCGCCGTCGCGCTGAACGACGAGAGCATTCGGAAGATCGGCGCCATCCTGGCCAAGAAGCCGGATCTGATCCTGCTGACCGACGACGTGTACGGCACCTTCGTGCCGGGGTTCAGGTCTTTGCTCGGCGCATTTCCGTACAACACGATCGGCGTCTACTCGTACAGCAAGTACTTTGGCTGCACGGGCTGGCGGCTGGGCGTGATCGCCGTGCACGAGGACAACCTCTTCGAGAAGCTGATCGCGAAGCACCCGGAGCCCCTGCAGAAGACGCTCGACAAGCGCTACGGTGCGATTTCGCTCCAGCCACGCAACGTCAAGTTCATCGACCGCATCGTCGCCGACAGCCGCGATGTGGCGCTCAACCACACCGCCGGTCTGTCGTTGCCTCAGCAGGTGATGATGGCGCTGTTCTCGGTGTACGAGCTGATGGACAAAGACAAGCGCTACCAGAAGGCTTGCATGGAGATCGTGCGCAAGCGGGTGGTGGCGACCCTCGAGGGACTCGAGCTGGATGTGCCGGCCAACGCGCAGCACGACCACTACTACGGCCTGATCGACTTCGAGTTCTTTGCCCGGAAGTACGTGGGCGAGGACATCGTGGAGTGGATGAAGGCGAACGTGCATCCGCTGGACATCGTGTTCCGGCTCGCCGAAGACCACGGCATCGTGCTGCTGAACGGAAGCGGGTTCGAAGCACCGAACTGGTCGGTGCGCGTCTCATTCGCCAATCTGGACGACGACGTGTACGACGACATCGGCAGGGCCGTGCGTGCGGTCGCGAGGAACTATCGGGCCATGTACGAGGCGACCAGGCCAGCGCCGCCGCCATTTCGCAACCCAAGGAGAAGTAGTCATGAGGCATAACATCGTGAAGTCGCTCGTCGTCGCGGCGGTCGCGGCCACGAGTCTTGCGGTCGCCGCTCAGGCGAAGCTGCCGCGTATCCACGTCCTCGCAACGGGCGGCACGATCGCGGGGGCGCAGGCGAACCCGGGGGACTACGGCTACAAGTCCGGCGCCTACGACATCAACTCGCTCTTGAAAGCGGTGCCGAACCTCGAGAAGCTCGCCGTGATGACGGGCGAGCAGGTCGCCAACATCGGCAGCCAGGACATGAACGACGAGATCTGGCTGAAACTCGCGAAGCGGCTCAACGAGGTGCTCGCGTCGGCTGGGACCGACGCCGTGCTGATCACGCACGGCACGGACACGCTCGAAGAAACCGGCTACTTCCTGAGCCTCGTCACCAAGAGCGACAAGCCCGTCGTCATGGTGGGGTCGATGCGTCCGGCCACGGCGGTGAGCGCCGACGGCCCGGCCAACATCTACAATGGCGCGGCCGTGGCGGGCAGTCCCGAAGCCAAGGGCCGCGGCACGCTCATCTCGCTGAACGACGAAATCCACTACGCGCGTAATGTCGTGAAGACCGATACCACGAGCGTGCAGACGTTCCGCAGCCTGAACCGCGGGCCGGCGGGCGTCGTGCACACCGGCACCGTCGAGTGGTTCCAGCGGATGGACAAGAAGCTCGGCAACACGTCCGAGTTTTCGGTGGACAACCTGACGACACTACCGCGCGTCGATATCATCTACGCGCACGCCAACATGAGCGCCGACCTGATTGACGCCGCCATCAAGAACGGCGCAAAGGGCATCGTGGTGGCCGGGGTCGGCGACGGCAACATGACAGCTCCCGCGCTCGAGACGCTGGCGAAGGCGGCCAAGGCTGGGGTGGCGGTCGTCCGCAGCACACGGCTGGCTTCGGGCATCGTCCTGCGGAACAACGAAGTGAACGACGACAAGATGGGTTTCGTCGCGTCGGAGGAGCTCACTCCCGGCAAGGCGCGCGTCCTGCTGCAGCTCGCGCTGACCAAGACGAAGGACCCGCTGCAAATCCAGAAGATGTTCTCGGAGTACTGACCGAACACCACCTGACCGCCGGGGGCCGCAAGCCCTCGGCGGCGCCCAGAAAAACTGCTCGGGGGAGTTTTACGTTTTACGTAAAACTCCCCGAGCAGTTTTGGCTGCGTCAGTTTTGCTTGGGCGAATACGACAGCACGAGCGCCGTGATGTCGTCGGCCTGACGGGCGCCCGTCGCGAACGTCTGCACGGCATCCATGATGCGAGCGACTTGATCGGCTGGGGAGAGATGCCCCAGGTCTTCCACGCACGCGGCGAGCCGCTCTTCGCCGAACTCCTCGCCCGTTGGTGTTGACGGCCTCGGTGACGCCGTCACTGAAGACGATCAGCCGATCGCCGTCCTGCAGCTGCACCGTTTCCTCTTCGAACGCCGCCAGTTCGAAGAGGCCGACCACCATGCCGCCGCGATCCAACCAGCGCCGGCCCGATCGACCGATCAGGAGCGGCGGCAGATGTCCGGCGTTCGAGTAGGTCAGCCGTCCATCAGGGGTGATTGACGCGTAGAACACCGTCGCATACCGCGCCGGAACCGGCCGGCGCAGCATGGACTGGTTGGCGAGCGCGAGCGTCGCCGCGGGGCCGCCGTCTTTCGGACAGACCGCAAGAATCGCCTGAAGCGATGCGCTCAGGAGCGCCGCCGGTGGTCCCTTGCCCGCGATGTCTCCGAGCGTGAGCGCAAACGTGTGGTCAGGCAATTCGAAGTAGTCGAAGAAGTCTCCGCCGATCGCCTTGCACGGCAGTGACGCCGCGGCCATCTCGAACCCGGGACGCGTGAAGCGGCCCTGCGGGAGGAGCAACTGCTGGATCTTCGCGGCCGTCTTGAGATCGTCCTGCACGCGATCGAGGAGGAACCCGCGAAAATCCCAGATCCGGCGCTCCGAGACAATCTTCCCGTCGGCGACGGTGCACATCAGCACCATCGGAAACCGAACGTGCGTGCCGGGCGACGCGAAGGCACCCCCTTCGTCGGTGCCAGAGATCGTGCCCGTCACGAACGCGCGATTGCCCATGATGGTGGTCTCGTCGATCTCGGTGGCCACATCCGGGAACGTCGCGAAGAGCTCCGACTCGGCTGGCCGCAACCGCCGCGCGTCCCTTGATCGTCCCCGCGATCTGGGTTTCGACCGTGCAGTCCTCCGCATAGAGCGCCACGAACCGCTGGACGTCGCGCGCCGCCCACGCCTGATGACGTTGTTCGAGAAGCGCCGCGATAGCGCTGTGGAGCTCATGGTCGCGATGTACATCTATCGGGATCCACCGACCATCAACAACACCATCACGAGGCCGAAGATCGTGAGCAAGGTATTCCCGACGGCGTACGGCATGCCGTAGCCCAGCGCCGGCACCTTGCTTCGCGCCGCCTCCTGAATCATCCCGAGCGCCGCGGTCGTCGTCCGCACGCCGGCGCAGATGCCAAAGAGGAGCGCGGGGTGGAACCGGAAGACATAGTGGCCGATCAGCACCGCGGCGATGAGCGGAATTGACGTCGCGACGATGCCCCATAGAAACAGGCTGAGGCCGACCTGCTGCAGGCCCGCGACGAATCCCGGCCCCGCGTTGATGCCGACGATGGCAATGAAGACGTTCAGGCCGAGCGTGTTCATCAGCCAGAGCGCCGGTCCGGGAATGTTGCCGAAGGTCGGGCGTACCGTCCGCCAGTATCCGAGGAGCAGGCCGGCCAGCAGCGCGCCGCCTGACGTGGACAAGCTGATTGGCAGGCCGCGCCACGTGAGACTGATGGCGCCGACGAGGCCGCCGATCACGATGCCAGCAGCGACCACGGCGAGATCCGTGCTCTGCACCGGGCGATCCGCGGAGCCGACCGTCGCCACGAACCTGTCCATGTGGCGCGTGGTAGCGGCGACCGACAGGATGTCGCCTCGCAGGATCTCGGTCTCCGGCAGGATCGGCAGCTCGACCATGTTGCGCGTGATGGATCTGAGGTAGATGCCCCGCGTGAACGACTCCTCCGCCAGTTGCCGCACCGTCCGGCCGTTCATGGCCTTGCTCCGCACGAAGACGTCGACGACCGTGACGGGCACGTCGAGGACTGCGCGGTCCTCGACTTCGGGCACAACCTGCTCGACCTTCTCGACCAGATCTTTCAGAGGGCCTGAGATCGCGACGATGTCGCCCGGCTGCAGCACGCTGTCGGCGTCGGCCTCGATGATGACGTCTCCGCGGCGAATCCGCTCCACGAAAATGCGCAAGCCCGGGAACAACTCGCGGACGGGTTTTCCCGTCAGCGCGCTCGTTGCGTCAATCTTGTAGGCCCGCACCGCGACGCGGCGATAGGCGGAAAACACGCCAGCGTCGTGGCTGACGCTCCCGCCGCCCATCTGCTTCTCGTAGTCGGCGCACGCGGCGGCCAGGTCGATGCCGAGCAGCTTCGGCCCGAGCTGCGCCAGGACGATGGCCGATCCAATCGTGCCGAAGATGTACGTGACGGCGTAGCCAATCGGAATCGCGTCCACGTACGCCTTGGTCTGGTCCGGCGGAAGACCCAGCTGGTTGATCTGATCCGTGGCGACACCGATCGACGCGGAGATGGTCTGCGACCCGGCGTAGAGTCCGACGGCATAGCCGAGATCCAGCCCCGCGACCGTCGCGCACACCAGCGGCACGAGCAGGCAGAGCGCGAGCACGACGAGCGAGAACAGGATCTGCTTCGGACCGTCCTTGCTGATGCCCGCGAAGAACTGCGGGCCCACCCCGTAGCCGACGGCGAACAGGAACATCAGGAAGAACGTGGACTTGATCGGGCCGGGCACCACGATCTGGAGCTGGCCGATGGCCACGGCCACGAGCAGTGTCGCGGTGACCGAGCCCAGGCTGAAGCCGGCGATTTTCTTCGGTCCGATCCAGAAGCCAATGGCGAGCGCCAGGAACGGCGCGAGCTCAGGGTACGCGTGCAGGGTCGCGACGAACCAGGTCCAGATTCCCATTGCTTACCTCGGAATGCCGCTCGTTCATTTCAGGAGCGCCACGATCACCGTGCCCCAAATTGCCAACAGGACGTTGCCCACGGCGTACGCGACGCCGTACCCGATCGACGGGATGGCACTTTTGGCCGCTTCCTGCACGGCCGCCAGCGCCGGCGTTGCCGTGCAGCCACCCGCGCAGACGCCGAGCAGGACGCCCGGATGCATCTTGAACACCCAGCGGCCGACGATCACGCCCACGAGGAGTGCGGCGGTCACGGTGATGGCGCCCGCGGCGAGGAGTGAGACGCCGCTGGTCTTCAGCCCCTGCACGAAGTCCGGTCCGGCGTTCAGCCCGACCACCGCAACAAATCCGGCAAGCCCAATCGATTCGAAGACCCACAGCGTGGCGCTCGGAACGCGGCCGAGGAGCGTCGGTCTCACCGATCGCAGCCAGCCGCAGACGAGCCCGCCCAGGAGCACGCCGACAGGAAGACTGAGTCCAATCTCGACGCCGCCAACGTACAGCGCCGGCAGACCAATCAGCGCGCCGGCGACGATTGCCGTGGCGACGGCCGTCATGTCGGTGACGTCGGTGGCGCGGTCCGCGACGCCAATGTGCTCGATCGCGCGCGCGATGCCGGCGGCGGTGCCGACCAGCGTGACGACATCGCCGCGGTGCACCACGGTGTCCGGGAGCGCCACCACCGGCGTGCCGGCGCGCGTGAGACGGCGCAGAAAGACCCCGCGCGCCGCCTCGGCCTTGCCGAGCTCCCGGAGCGACTGACCGTCGATGGCGGCGTTCGTGACGACGACGTCGACAAGGTCACCAGGAAAGTCCAGCAGATCGCGGTCGTCCACTTCGCGCAGGCCGCTCGTCGGCGCCTCGAGGATGCCGACCAGCACCTCCCTCCGTCCGGAGATCGCGACGATGTCGCCGACCCTCAGTTTCCCGATCGCGCCGATGCCCTCGACCAGCTCTCCGTTCCGGCGGAGGCGTTCGACGAAGATCCGCTGCCCGGCCGTCGAGGCTTCGAGGTCGGCAACCGCCCGGCCGATCCAGACCGAGCCGGGGTCGATCGCATAGCCGCGGACTTCCACGTCGCGCCGCACCGAGCTCTGGGCCGCCGCGCCGCCGCGCATCTGTTCCTCGAGCTTGCGGCATTCCTCCACGAGGTCCACGCCCATCAGCTTCGGCGCGAGCTGCGCGAGCACCCACGCCGCCCCCATCACGCCGACCAGGTAGGTGACGGCGAACGCCACCGGAATGTTGTTGGTCCAGGCCGCCTGCGTCGCTTCGGAGGCGCCAGACGAGGCAATCGCTTCCATGGCCGTGCCGATCGTCGCCGACTCGGTCAGCGAACCGGCAATGAGGCCCGCGGCCGTGCCTGGGTCATAACCGAAGAGGCCGGCCACGACATACCCGGCGATGAGGCCCGTGGTGGCGACGATCGCGGCA
Source organism: uncultured Acidobacteriota bacterium (assembly GCA_963793255.1). Lineage (GTDB taxonomy): Bacteria > Acidobacteriota > Vicinamibacteria > Vicinamibacterales > SCN-69-37 > CAVTYZ01. The sequence goes on along the minus strand of CAWBZK010000017.1, from coordinate 218,238 downwards.
AGCGCGGCGTGCGCGAGTCCGTCGCTCCGCAGTCCACGGAAGAACGCAGGTCCCGTTCGAAAACCGATCGCGAACAGGAACAACAGGAAAAAGCACTGCTTGACGTCGTCGGAGATTGTGATTTCCAGCTGACCGACGACGACCCCCGCGAGCAGCGTGCCGGTGACGGCGCCGAGCTTGAAGCCGCCGAGCGCGATTTTGCCCAGCAAATACCCAAAGCCGAGCACCAGAAAAAACGCGATCTCCGGGTGTGCCTGAAAGATGGTGGGGATCCAGTTCGGCATGGGTGTGGCCGGAGCCCTGCATCAATCGGGCCAGCGACGTGCGACGCCAGCCGGAAACCGGTCACTACCGGTCGCGCGCACAGGCTGCTGTGACCACGATGGTCGGTGAGGGGTCACAACAAGGCGGTGAACGGTTCCGGGTTTCGGGTTCATGGTTTCGGGTTCTGGTTCAGGGTTCATGGGTTAGGGTTCCAAACCCTGAACCCGAAACCCGGAACCAGAACCAGAAACCCGGCCCCATGAACCCGGAACCGCCCCCGCATTACAATCGCGGGGCCGTCACGATTCCCGGGCGGCGGGGCGAACCGTTCCGGCCGATGCTTCAATTCAGTGTTCGTCCGCACTGTGCAGCGGATGTCATCGGCGCCATTGGTCTCGTGCTGTGCCTGCTCGCCATCGTTACTGCGTCCGCCGCGGCACAGACGATCCCCGCAACCGGCAGTGTCACGGTCGTTCAATCCGCGCAAGATCTGGCGCCGCGCATGAGTTGGGTCACCGTCATCTGGTCGATGAACGCCTCGGCGTGTCTCACGCTGGCGGTCATCTACTTCCTGGTCTGGTACAGAAACCGCCGGTCGTGGGCCCACTTGTTCTTTTCCGTGACGGCCGCGTCAACGGCGGGCTACGCGTTCTGCGAATTGCTCATGATGCGGGCGGCCACGCCTCGGAGCTGCTCTCCGCGGTGACCTGGGCGCAACTGCCGCTGTTTTTCTTGCTGGTGTCGCTCGTCTGGTTTGTACGCATCTATCTCGGCACCGGGCGTCGCTGGCTCGCGTGGACCATCTGCGGCATGCGCGGGGTCTTCGTGTTCCTCAATTTTCTGATGCCGGGGAACGTCAACCTGCTCGACGTCCCGACCGTGCGGCGGATCCCGTTTCTTGGTGAGCCCGTGACCATCCCGGGCGGTGTCCCCAATCCGCTGATGCTGTTCGGCCACCTTGCGGTGATCCTCATCCTGATCTTCGTCGCGGATGCCAGTGTCATGGCGTGGCGGCGGGGCGACCGCCGCAAGGCGCTCCTGGTTGGAGGAAGCGTCGAGTTCTGCGTGCTCGCCGGCTTCGCGACGTCCGCGCGCAGTGATTTGGGGATACCTGCAAGCGCCGATTGTCATCAGCTTCATGTACCTGGGCGTCCTGACCGTCATGGGGTACGAGTTGACCCGCGACGTGCTCCGCGCATCCGAGCTCGTCCAGCAGCTCCAACAGAGCGAAGCGGGACTGCGCGAGAGCGAGGCGCGCATGAGCCTGGCCGTCGACGCCGGTGATTTCGGGATCTGGATCCGGGATCTGACGCGAAACGAAATCTGGGCGAGCGACAAATGGCGGGAGTTGTACGGCTTCACGCCGACAGAGCCCGTCGAGTTCGACGCCATCGTGAAACGCCTGCACCCAGACGATCGCGAGAGTTTCTTCAAGCTCACCGGGCGGCAATGGCAGGGTCGAGTGAGGGCAGATTTCAGACGGAATACCGAGTGGTGCTGCCGGACGGCGCGACCCGGTGGTTGTCGTCCCGCGGTCGCGTCGAACGTGACGGTTCCGACCAGCCGATCCTGATCCGAGGCGCCTCTCGTGACGTGACCGCGCGCAAACGCGTCGAGCTCGCCCTTCACGATCTGAGCGGACGGTTGCTGTCCGCGCAGGAAGAGGAGCGCCGCCGGATCGCGCGGGAACTGCACGACAACCTGAGCCAGCAGATGGCCGCGCTTGTCCATCGGGATCAGTCAGGTGGTGCGCAAGGTCGGGATCACCTCGGAGCCCGTGGCGAAGTCGCTGCGCGACCTGGGCCTACGAACCGCCGAGATTTCGGACGAGATCCACAACCTCTCCCACCGGTTGCACTCGTCGAAGCTCGCCGCACTCGGACTCGTCGAGGCGCTCCGGGGGCACTGTCAGGAAGTGACGACGCACGGCGTCAACGTGCGTTTCGATCACGACAACGTGCCACGCCCTCTGCCACACGAGGTGGAAATCTCCCTGTTCCGCGTGGCGCAGGAGGGCTTGAACAACGTCGTCAAGCACAGCGGCGCGCGCGAGGCCGACGTGGCGCTTCGGGTGAATGGCGAAGCACTCGTCCTCACCATCTCGGACCGTGGCATCGGGTTCCACGAAGCCCCGGCGGCGAGCCGGGATGGGTTGGGACTCGCGAGCATGCGCGAACGGCTGCGACTGATTCACGGGGAGTTCGTCGTCCGGTCTCAGCCAGACCAAGGCACGACGATTGTCGCCAGTGTGGCCATCCCGCGAACGGACGGGGCGGCACACCGGTGACCGATCGGTCCCGCGGGTGGGACGTCGCTAGGGCGCCATCGGCTTGTGACCTGAGTTCTGGATGACGACGCGGATGTTCTTGGCTTTCGCTTCGAAGGCGGTCTCGGCGGTGTAGCTCGTACCGTCGGTGAGTGCGCCGAACTTCACGTCGAGCGTCGACGACGTCATCACGTTCTCGAGATACGTGGCGACGTTCAGACTCGCGAGGTTGTTGGCCGCCGCGTTGATCACAATCCCCAGAAGGTCGCCCGGCTGGAGATAGTCGGCGAAGTCGAGCCGCACGCTGCCCGGTTCCGTCGGGGTGACCTTCAGGTGTCCGGCGTCCTTGACCTTCTGGATCTGGGCGGGGTTCGGCGGCACGTACTGATGGACGAGCGCGGCGGCGCGTTCCATGTAGTCCTTCATGTCGTCTTTCTTGTTCTCGATGACCGACTCTTTCAGGCGGCCACCGCCGCGGCGGCCGCCGCCACCTTGGGCCGGCGCGGCGGCAGGCGCACCTCCGATGGGCAGCTTCTGCAACTTGCCATCCGCGCCGTAGTAGACGCGCTGCTGCTTGCGAGACTTCTCCTCACCCTTGAGGCTGAGCACCGTGGTCTCGATCCACTCGTACTTCCGCAGGCGCGCTTGACTGTCGGCGAGAGACTTCTTCAGCGCTGCGACGCGCTCGTCCGTCGTCGGTGCCGCTGCAGGCGTCGTTTGATTTGGTGACGATGAGGACGCGAGGCCGGAGGCCGCGAGTCCAGTGAAGAGCGCCAGGACGATTGCCAGACAACGCGACGTCATAGGGTGTCTCCAATCAATTGCCGAATCCAAATCTCACGCCGAGCAGGAAGGGAAATGTGGTTCGCGCGCTCTTGTCGTTGATGGTCTCGAGACTCGTGTCCTCGAGTTGGTCCACGTCGGCCATGCCGGTCATCCAGCGCAGGCCCACCTGTCCGTAGACTCCGATACGCTCGTGTGTCTGGTACAGCAGCCCGGCGTTGATACCGAACGCGAACGCGGCGGTCCGATCGTAAAAGTCGCTGGCGCGCCCTGCGAAATCAGCAGCAGGCGCGGAGAGAAAGACGTCGGTCTCGTCGATGACCGCGATGCCGATCTCGCCCTCACCATACGCGCGAAGCTTCGGCGAGACGCGGTGGTAGTGCCGCAATCCGAAGTCGAGCGCGAGACTCTGATAGTCCTGGTACTGCCCGTACAGGTTGGACGCGCCGTAATCACCCATGCGGGTCAGATCCGCGTCGAGCGACTGAAAACTGAACGTGGCGCGCAGCTCCATTACCTCGTTGAGCATGTATCCGCCGCCGAACCGGAAATGGAGACCCGTGCCGTAGACGCTCTCATAGCTGTTCTTCGTGATCACCACGGGCGTGTCGTTGAGGCGGCCGATCGCGCTCGAGTTGATGTTGCCGCTGATGCTGTTGTCCCAGCCGATTGCGACGTCCGCGCTCCAGGTCGCTTCGAGACCCTGCCGTGCCCCCTGCGTCGCCGTCTGCGCCTGCGCCGCCGATCCCGCGCCCAGCGCCGCCGTCACCATCATTGCTACTACCGTGAACGTACGTGTCATCTGTCGAACCTCCTGGCGTTCGTTTGCTACCGACTAACCTGCTCTTCTGTGATCTTCGTGAGCTGCACCGGCTCCTGGCCGTAGTTCTCGAGCTCGAGCCGGTTGTTCTTGACCGAGATTGATGTCGCGGCCAGCATCCGCCCCTCGCCCTCGCCTCCCGGCTTCATTCGCATTTCGATCAAGGTGAATGGATATTCCATGACCCGGGCCCCGCTCGTGGCGGCCGCGAAGCTCACGGGCTTGTCGGTGGCGACCACAATCTGCCGCGTGCCGTCCTGCAGCTTGTTCTCGACAGCGTAGCGCAGATCCCAACCGGGACTGTTCGGTGTCTTCATGAATCCCACGCGTGGCTTGATGTCCTGCAGCGCGTCGAGCAGTTTGCGCTGACCGGGCTGGCCGCGCGTTGAGGTTTCGACCAGGGCCAGCAGCTTCTGCCGTTCCGCCGGCGTGGTCCACCGCTCGATGGTGATGAGCGTGACGCCCGACATCCCGGTCGGCATGCTGACGTTGAACGCCGTGAACCGGATCGGATTCTCTTTCGTCGGTATGGCGGCCTGCCGGGCCGCAACGGGCGTGAGAATCGCGAGCGCGGCACCGATGGTCGCGGCTCGAACGAGCAGACGAAGCGTCTCAGACATCACGATCTCCTCCTCCTTTGGCTCCGGGGCCTCGAAGGCATACGATTCTGGCGTGAGGAGCAAGGTTCGGGCCACCCGTCTCGGGGGCGGCGGCCGCGAACTTGCTTAAGAAGCGGCTGAAATCAGCCGCGCGCCCCTGAATGCTGTGTCGCGCGATCCAGGGCTCACGGCGGGTCGTGAGCGGTGCCTTGTCACCGTGAGCGCGATGAACACCGAGCGAGGTCCATTCCGATGAACCGAACCACCACCGACAAACGAACCACGCGACTCGCCGCAGCGGGCCTGATCGTGGTCCTCGGCGCGGCGACCGCGATGGCCGCCGCCGACGTCCGAGCCCAGCGCGATCTGAAGTTCGACTTCACCACCCTCAACACCTGGGCGTGGGACGCGACCGCGCCCGGCGACGTCAGGATCGCTCTGACGGCCAACGAGAAGCCGGAGCCGATCAAGGAAAAATGGGAGCCCGTCATCATGAAGGCGGTCGCCGAACACCTGGTTCAACGGGGCTATCCACAGGCATCCGGCGCGCCGCCGGACTTTCATCTGATGTACTACCTCTTCGTGACCATGGGATCGTCCGCGCAGCAGGCCGGGCAGTTCCTTCCTGCCAATGCCGAGTTCTACATGTGGCCCATCACACCACAAACGACCTCGGTTGAGTTCTATCCGAAAGGCGCGCTCGTGGTCGATGCCCTCTCCACGAAGACGGGCAACGTCGTCTGGCGCGGAGTGGCCGAGGCGAAGCTGCAGGAAGGAGACGCCGATAGCAAGCGCACTCAGCGTCTTCAGGGCGTCATCAAAGATTTGTTATCGAAGTTCCCACAGAAGCAGCAGAAGAAGTAGGGATGATGCGCGGATTGACGGAATCGCTGTGTCAGGTCGTTAAGCAAGGACGTCTGACAGAGCGTTCACCATGGAGACCATGGAGCGCATGAAGGGTCACTCCATGAGCTTCATGACCTTCATGGTGAAGGCTCTTGGTACGCGCGTGTCGGTCGGAATCCCCGCGTCAGGTCGTTGTGCAAGGACGTCGGACAGAGCGTTCACCATGGAGACCATGGAGCGCATGAAGGGTCACTCCATGAGCTTCATGACCTTCATGGTGAAGGCTCTTGGCACGCCGTGTCTGGTCGGAATCCCTGCGTCAGGTCGTTGGGCAAGGACGTCGGACAGAGCGTTCACCATGGAGACCATGGAGCGCATGAAGGGTTCACTCCATGAGCTTCATGACCTTCATGGTGAAGGCATCTTGGGTACGTCGGACCGTTCTGGATGCGTGAAGGTACTCCATGCTGCTCGGTAGGCTCTGGTACTCGCGTGTGGTCGGAAGCGTCAGTCTGGGCAAGGACGTCGGACAGAGCGTTCACCATGGAGATCATGGAGCGCATGAAGCGTTCACTCCATGAGCTTCATGACCTTCATGGTGAAGGCTCTTGGTAAGTCTGCGTGTGGTCGGAATCCCGCGTCAGGTCGTTGTGCAAGGACGTCGGACAGAGCGTTCACCATGGAGACCATGGAGCGCATGAAGCGTTAACTCCATGAGCTTCATGACCTTCATGGTGAAGGTTCTTCCCTACTTCTTTACCGGCGGGAAATTCTTGAACATCTTCGTCGAGGCCTTCTCGAGCCTCGAGGCGTTCTTGTTCGCGTTGTCCGAAATCTCGCTCTCCGCCGTGCCGCGGAACACGAGGTTCTTGGACTTCCCCTCGAACATGTCCACGACGAGCATGCCCACCGTGTACTCGCTGACGACCGTCTGGGCCGTGCCCATCCCGCCGCCAAAGCCGCGGTAGCCGTAGCCGCCCATGCCCGTGTAGAACGTCGAGGCGCTATGTTTTGTCTGCGTCGCGCCATGGAGCACCACGAGGACGTTCGCCTGCGCGTCGTCGGCGACCTTCTTCCAGCCCTTGGAGGCAATTTCGGTATCGATCTCGGTCAGCACGCGGCGCTCGGAAAGATCGTTTCCCCAGGCGGTGCCGATGCGGATCGAGTACGTCTTGACGGTCGAAAAATCGAACGCCTTGTCGAAGTCCACTTTCACGTCCTGGGCCGCGGCGAGCGCCGGCACCAGAACCATCGAACTGACGAGCATTGCGCGTAACACGTTCATCACGACCTCCCAGCTATAGCGTGCACTGAGCGAGCAAGACCCGGGCCATGGGCAATCCCCACTGACGCATCGTACACTCTGCGGCCGATCACCATCGGCTGTGACGGCACTCCCGATTGGCTGGACGACCGGGCCGGATACCGCGAGGAATGGCTCTTGCTACACTCACCCCGGAGGCATACGTGGCGCACGGATGGGCGGTGGTCAGAATCGGCGTCGTGATGGCTGGGGCGGCTGCACTGACGCTGACCGTCTCGGCGTGCAAGGGGGGACCGACGAAAAGGCCGATGCGGACGAGCGCGGTGGATACGGGCGCCGGATCGCTCGAAGCCACGCGCCGAGCGCTCGAAGGCACGTGGACCCTGGCGTCGCTCGAGGTGGTCGATGCCGCGGGCGCCAGCCGGCCCGTGAAGGCCGCCGGACAGCTGACCTACGACGCGTTCGGCAACATGACCATAAAGGGCGTCATCGAAGAGCCCGCGCTGAAGGGGTCGCTCGTCCTCGACTACGACGGCCGCATCGTCATCGACACGGCCAAGCACCAGTTCGTCCCGGCCGCCCTCACATCGGACCGGCCGGTGGATGCCGCACAAATCGCGCCCATCTCCCCCGACAAGATTCGCCGCTACGAATTGTCGGCCGACACGTTCGTGGTCACCTATCTCGACGCGTCAGGAAAACCGACCGCCATCGCCCGATGGCGACGGTAGCTCGCGCCGTTCTGATCGCCGTCGCGATCGCCTTGGCGATCCCGCCGCGGACGGCGGCGGCGCAATCCGCGGATCCACTCGAGGGCCTGCCCGTCAGCGCCGTGCGTGTGACCGGCCTTCGCAATCTTTCATCTGACCAGGTCGAGCGGCATCTGGCGACACGGGTCGGTGAGCCGTTCCACCGGACGACGATGGCGTTGGACCAGCGGCGGCTCGACGAGCTCCGGCTGTTCACGACCGTGGTGCTCGAACCGCAACAGGAGAACCAGAACGTCATCCTGAACGTGAAAGTGTCGGAGACGCTTCGGCTGCTGCCGGTCGTGATTATCCGGGTTACCGACGAGAACGGCGTGAGCGCCGGTCCGGGCGTGAGAGGCATCAATCTGTTCGGCGGCGGCATGCAAGTCGGTGCTGCCGTCCGGTTCGGCGGCGAGACGAGCGGTTCGGTGACGCTTGACGGGACGACCGTGACGCCGGGCACCTGGTCAACGCATCTCGGGTTCAGCGACACGGCGCGACGCAACGAGCTCTACGAGTTCGACGAACACGCCACGACGGTCGAGGCGCGGATCGGGCGCAACTTGCGTCGTGGGCTTCGAGCCGGCCTGGCATGGCGGATCTCCTCAGGATCGATTCCGGTCCGTCCGGCCCTTCTCTTTCGCCAGATGGCGTTGACGTGATTCCGACCGTCGGCATGTTCGTCTCGATCGACACGCTCGACATGTCCACGAATCCGCGGAAAGGCACGTGGGCTGAGGTCGAGGTTGATCGGCTGCTTTGGCGATGCCAGCTCGTGGACATTCATTCTGGACGGCCGGCGATTTCAACCGCTGTCGGCACGCCATGGCCTGGGGTTGTTCGGGCTCGCGACGTTTCAGACCGGTGAGCCGGGCGTCGACCTCCCGGAATATTTGCGGTTCGCGCTCGGCGGCGCCAACAGCGTCCGCGGTTGGGACATCGGATCGCGGCGCGGCCGCAACCAGTTCATTTCGACCGTCGAGTATTCATACGTCGTCCAGCCTGTCACGGCCTTCTCCGTGGCTGGTCTGAACCTGTACGGCGGGCTGCAAGTGGTGGGATTCGCGGACCTGGGACTCGCATGGGACGACGACCAGAACTTCGATGCTGGCGCGGCGATCGACGGTTACGGCCTCGGGCTCCGTGTCCTCGTCCCGTTTGTCGATGTCATCAGACTTGATGTGGCATGGGGCGAGCCGGGCCGAGGTGCCTATCGGCTATTTCGGCGTGTCACTCAAAGCCGCGCGCCAACGGCAGCGCGTGCGATGAACGGCATCGCCAGTCTCACGCCTTAGGCTGCATGCTCGTTCGCGCGATCCTCGCCCTCACGGTCGTGATTCTGTGGGCCGCGCCCACGTGGGCCCAGCCCAAGACGGACGTCATGACGCTTTCAAACGGTGACCGAATCACCGGCGAGATCGCGAGCCTTTCCCGCGGCCGCCTCGAGCTCAAGACGGACGATGCGGGGACGATCGACATCGAGTGGGACAACATCGCGAGAGTGGAGGCCACCAGGCTATTCGAAATCGGCACGTCCGACGGACGGCGTCTCCTGGGCAGCCTTGGTCGAACGTCCGATCGAGTGGTGATGGTCGTCGGAACGACCGAGGTGTTGTTGCCGATGACGGAGGTGACGAGCATGCTTCCCATCGGCGCCACCTTCTGGTCGAAGCTGGAGGGTTCGATCGATGCGGGGTTCTCGTACACGCGATCGAGCGGTATCGCGCAGACCACGTTCAACACGAGCACCCAGTATCGCCGGCCGGCGTTCGTCGTCCAGTTGACGGCGTCCGCGACCGTGACCGAACAGGCTGATGGCGGCGAACGAGACGATCGCGCCGCCATGAATCTCTCGTACGTCCGGTACCTCGGACAGCGATGGTTCATCGCCGGGCTGGCCGGCTCGAGAACAACGAGAGTCTTGGACTTCTGCTTCGGTCCGAGATCGCCGGAGTCGTCGGACAACGCCTCGTGAACACGAACCGTGCACAGTTCGAGGTCGGCGGTGGGATCGTCCTGAACGACGAGCAGGGCGTCGACACGGCCGCGACACAGAACGTCGAGGGACTGGTCGCCGCCGACGTGTCGTACTACGCGTACGACCGCCCGAGGACCAATTTCGACGTGAGGTTCCTGGACCTATCCAAGCCTCAGCAATTTCGGACGCCAGCGCGTCCAGATTGACTCGGCCGTCAAGCGCGAGCTGTGGAAGGACTTCTTCTTTTCGCTGAGCGTGTACTACAGCTTCGACAGCGACCCGCCCAATCCCGAGGCTGCCAGATCCGACACGGGCGTCGTGACGTCGCTCGGCTGGTCGTACTGATGCTATTTGGCTCTGTCCATGGAGTCATATGAGGCGATTCGGGCGATTACGCTGGTCTGAGGTCGAGCGGCCAACGTAAACTTCTTAGCGCGTGTCAGCAACCTCAACCCTGCGCCGACCCACCGTCCTGATTGCCGACGACCACGCCATCGTGAAGGAAGGCCTGGTCGGGCTGCTCAAAGAGCACGATTTCGACGTGGTCGGTGCCGTGGGCGACGGGCAATTACTGCTGGACGCGGCCAAACGGCTGCGACCTGACGTCATTGTGACGGACATGACGATGCCCGGCCTGAGCGGGCTCGACGTGCTGGCCCGGCTCAAATCGGACCGGCTTCAGAGCAAGGTCATCATGCTCACGATGCACAACGACGCGGAGCTGGCCACCCAGGTCATCCGCGCCGGCGCGTCCGGCTTCCTCTTGAAGCATTCGGCCGGCGAGGAACTGCTGACCGCCATCGAACAGGTGTTGCAGGGCCGCACCTACCTGACCCCCGTGATGACGAGGGATGTCATGGCCCGAATGGCGGACCCGCCCTCTGTCGAACCGCAGCTCACGGCGCGGCAGCGCGACGTCTTGCGGCTCATCCTCAAAGGACAGCGAATGAAGGAGATCGCCGCGGCGCTCGATCTGTCGCCGCGAACGGTCGAAACCCACAAGTACGAGATGATGGAGGCCCTCGGCGTCCAATCCACGCCGGAGCTCGTCAAATACGCCATCGAACATCGCCTGGTTGCCGAGTAATCCCTCACGCTGAAAGCCGACATTTTCGGCTCCGTAGTTTTTCGGACCCATTTCCGTAATTTCGCGGACGGGGTCCCCGTAATTGCCCGCTGCCCGGCGCGACCGGACCTCTCTAGAATTCGCGCTGACCATGATTCGCCCACGCCTGCTGCTGGCCGACGACCACACCAAGACCCGGGCACTCCTCACGGGATCTGCTCGAATCCGGATTTCGAGGTGGTCGGCGAGGTCGGGGACGGCCGGGCGCTCGTCCGGAGTGCCGAACAGCTCTCGCCGGACGTGATCGTGACCGACATTTCGATGCCGGGCCTTGACGGGATCGCCGCCGCGACCGCCATCCTCCACAAGAACCCAGGCGCCCGGATTGTCTTCGTGACGGTGAACAGCGACGTGAGCCTCGTGAAATGCGGGCTTGCGACCGGCGCGCTCGGCTACGTGCTGAAGCTCGCGGCGGGCGACGACCTGATTCCGGCTGTCCATGCGGCGCTGCGCGGCGAACGTCACATCAGCTTGATACTCCATTACCAGAACGGCACGACCGCAACGCACTAACCGACGAGGTTTTTATGTCAGTGATCAACATGCCGTCGCCACGTTCCTTGCAGGGCGCAGACGTTGAACAGGTCGGCAGGCTCGCCGTCACGCTGTCGAGGCAGTTCGCGCGTAGTCACCACGTGGACATCGGCGTGGCGTTTGCGCGCGCGCTCACCGAGCTCGCCGCGGCCACCAAGGTCGAGGTCTGCCAGCTCATCGAATTCGCCGAGTCCGGCGCGGTCACGCGCGTGCACGCCCCCTCGGCCGGCGCGAACGTCACGGACGAATCGAGCCCGACACCGCCTCCTGAAGCCTGGCTCGTTCAGCGCCTGTCGCGCGGCGAACTCGTGGTCGTCTCACGATCGGAGGACCTGCCGCCGGACGCGGTGGCTGAGCGGGAAGGTATGCGCCGCACAGGCGGCTGCTCGATCCTGGGCGTGCCCGCGCTGGTCGACGGGCAGGTCATGTGCGCGCTCGTCCTCGCCGGCGCGCCACTGCCACAGCGATGGCCGGACGCGCTCGTGGAGCACCTGCAGCTTCACGCCGAGGTCATCGGCGCCGCGCTGCAGCGCCATCGTCAAGAGGAGGCGCTGCGATCCAACGTCGAGGTCATCAAGCAGCTGAACGCGCGGCTCGAGACCGACAACCTCTATCTCAAGGAAGAGATCAAGACCTACCACGACTTCGAGGACATCGTCGGCGACAGCGCGCCGCTTCGACTCGCCCTGACGCGCCTGGCTCAGGTCGCCCCCATGAACTCGAATGTGTTGCTGTTGGGCCCGACAGGCAGCGGCAAGGAACTGTTCGCCCGGGCGGTGCACGAACGCAGCCGGCGGCATGCGCGGCCGCTCGTGCGCGTCAACTGCGCCGCGCTTCCCCCGACGCTCGTGGAAAGCGAGCTGTTCGGCCACGAGAAAGGCGCATTTACCGGCGCCGTCGGCATGCGGCAAGGCCGCTTCGAGCTGGCAGACGGCGGAAGCATCTTTCTGGACGAGATCGGTGACCTGGCACTCGACATTCAGGTGAAGTTCCTCCGGGTGCTTCAGGAAGGTGAGTTCGAGCGCGTCGGGTCTTCTCGCACCAAGAAGGTGGACGTCCGCGTCATCGCGGCCACGCATCACGACCTCGAGGCGGCGGTCGCCGAAGGGCGGTTCAGGGCGGACCTGTACTACCGTTTGAGCGTCTATCCCATTCGGCTCCCGTCGCTTCAAGATCGGGTCGATGACATCCCGCGGCTCGTGTGGTTTTTCATCAACCGGCACCAGCGGGAGCTTGGCCGGCGCATCACCGAGATCCCGAAGCACGTCATGGAGGCGCTGCAGAATCACGCGTGGCCCGGCAATGTGCGGGAGCTCGAGAACGTGGTTGAACGCGCCATGATCGCGTCATCGGGGCACGTGCTCCAGTTGGACGCCCCGCTCTCGTTCAGCCGACGGAACACGGCGTCGCCCGAGTCGCAGGACACACTCGAGTCCGTGCAGCGCGCGCACATCGAGGCGGTCCTGCAGGAGTGCGGCTGGCGAATCAACGGGAAGGGCAATGCGGCGGAGCGCCTGGACATCCATCCGAACACGCTGCGATTCCGCATGAAGAAGCTGGGCTTGGTGCGTCCGGAGGCTCAGTTCCAGTCCTGAGTCGTGGCAGCCAGCTACAGCCCGCACTGCGCCCGCGTTTTCCTGCACTCTAGCCTCGCGCGCTCGAACGCGCACGAGCAATGATTAGCGAATTAGGAGACGAATCGTGGGCCCTGTAGTTGATGTCACCGAGCAAAAACGGTTGAACGACGCGCGTGAGGCAAAGATCCCCTGGAAGAAGTGGGGACCCTACCTCAGCGAGCGGCAATGGGGCACGGTCCGCGAGGACTACAGCCAGGACGGCAATGCCTGGGATTATTTCACCCACGATCAGGCTCGCTCGCGAACCTACCGGTGGGGGGAAGACGGGCTCGGGGGACTCTGCGACGACAAGCAGCGGCTCTGCTTTGCGCTGGCGGTGTGGAACGAGCGGGACCCGATCCTGAAGGAGCGCCTGTTCGGCCTCACCAACAGCGAGGCGAACCATGGCGAGGACGTCAAGGAGTACTACTTCTACATCGACAGCACGCCGACCCACTCGTACATGAAGTATCTGTACAAGTACCCGCAGCGGGAGTATCCCGTACCGCGGACCTGATCGAACACGAATCGGAGGCGATCGCGCGAAGAGTTCGAGTACGAGCTGCTCGATACGGGCGCCTTCGGCGAGAACCGGTATTTTGACGTGTTCGTCGAGTATGCGAAGGAGGGCCCGGAAGACATCCTCGTCCGCATCACCGTGCACAATCGCGGGCCCGAGGCGGCCCGGCTTCGTGTCTTGCCGACGCTCTGGTTTCGCAATACGTGGTCATGGGAGCCGGATCAGCCGAAGCCGTCGCTACGCGAGGCGGGACCTGGCGTCGTTCAGGCGACCCATCACGAGCTTGGCGAGTATTGGCTGCAATGCGATGGCGCCCCGGAGTTGCTGTTCACCGAGAACGAAAGCAATGCTGGACGCCTCTGGGGCCAGCCGAACGCGTCGCCGTACGTCAAGGATGCGTTTCACGAATACATCATCTCGGGCCGCGGCGAGGCGATCAACCCGGCCAAGGTCGGGACCAAGGCGGCGGCCCACTACGTCCTCGACGTGCCCGCCGGCGGCAGCCAGACCGTTCGCCTCCGTCTGGCGGCGGCCCGGACAGAGAAGGCATTCGGCGGCTTCGACAAGATCTTCAAGAACCGGATCGCCGACGCCGACGAGTTCTACGATCGGATTTCGCCGCCGTCGTTGAACGAAGACGAACGTCGCGTGCACCGCCAGGCTCTCGCCGGCATGTTGTGGAGCAAGCAGTACTACTACTACGACCTGGATCGATGGCTTCAGGAGCACGAGAGTCATCCGCTGCTCAAATCCGGCGGGCGCGCCACGCGCAATTCGGAATGGTTTCACATGCTGAACGCCGATGTGATTTCCATGCCGGACAAGTGGGATACCCCTGGTATGCGGCCTGGGACCTGGCGTTCCATACGATCTCCGTTGTCGCTGGTCGACTTTGATTTCGCCAAGGAGCAGCTCCTGCTGATGCTGCGCGGTCTCTATGCCCATCCCAATGGGCAGATTCCCGCCTACGAGTGGAACTTCGGCGATGTGAATCCCCCGGTGCACGCCTGGGCGACACTTTTCCTCTATAAGACGGAGCTGACGCTCGGCCGGGCGGACCGGCGTTTCCTGGAACGTTCGTTTCAGGGGTTGATGCTGAACTTCAGTTGGTGGGTCAACCGCAAGGACCCCGCCGGGCGGAACGTGTTCGCCGGGGGATTTCTCGGTCTCGACAACATCGGCGTGTTCGACCGGAGTGCTCAACTCCCCACGGGCGGCTCCCTCGAGCAGGCAGACGGGACGGCGTGGATGGCCTTCTACTGCCAGAACATGCTCGAGATCGCCCTCGTTCTCGCCGAAGACGACCCGATCTACGAGGAGACCGCCTACAAGTTCGTCGAGCATTTCTGTTGGATTGCCTACGCGATGGACCGCATCGGCGAGCATAACGACGAGATGTGGGATGAACAGGACGGATTCTTCTACGATCTGCTGCGGCTGCCCGACGGCCAGGCGATGCGTTTGAAGGTGCGGTCGCTCGTGGGGCTGCTGCCACTGTGTGCGACGACGGTGTTCGACGGAGACGTGGCCGCTCGCTTTCCCAAGCTGATGGAGATGATCGCGCTGTTCAAGAAACGCCATCCCCACGTCCTGTCCCATGTCTCTCCGACCGATGAGGGTTTCGTCGGCTACAAAGGACGGCGTCTCCTGGCGATCCTCAACAAGCAGAAGCTGGAGCGAGTGCTCGCCTACATGCTCGACGAGAACGAGTTCTCTCGGACCGCACGGCATTCGGTCTCTGTCGCGGTATCACCTGGACCACCCGTTTGTGTTTCACGTCAGTGGTCAGGAGTACAAGGTCCAGTACCTGCCGGGCGAATCGAATACCGGAATGTTCGGTGGCAACTCCAACTGGCGGGGCCCGGTCTGGATGCCGGTCAATGCCCTGCTGGTCCGCGCGCTCTTGAACCTGTATAGCTTCTACGGGGATGAATTCAAGGTTCAATGTCCCACGGGCTCGGGCAACTACATGACGCTCTTCGAGGTGGCCCGAGAGCTCTCCCGCAGGCTGAACAGTACATTCCTGCGCGACGCCAACGGACAGCGGCCGGTTTACGGAGGGATCACCACGTTCCAGGACGATCCTCACTGGCGGGACCTGATCCTCTTCCATGAATATTTCCAGGGCGACAACGGAGCGGGGCTCGGCGCCAGCCACCAGACAGGGTGGACCGGTTCGGTCGCTCGCCTGCTCGACCTGTTCGGGCGGGTCGACGCGAAAGACCTCGAGTTGGACCTCGGGCAAGTGTCCGCCCGGCTCGTGAGGGAGCAGGTCGGCGGGAAACTGACGCCGGCGAGTTGAGCACCAAGGACAGGGATATGTCCGCGCGTCGTTATCCGTCGCTCTACCAAATCAACACTCGTGTGTCGCTGACGGAACTGTCCCGGACGTTGGGGCGGGCCGCGACGCTGGACGACGTGCCCGATGCGGCACTGGATCGCCTGGCCGCTCAGGGTTTCGACTGGGTGTGGTTCTTGAGCGTGTGGCAGACCGGGCCTGCGGCCCAAGCGGTCTCACGAGCGAATCCCGAATGGCGTCGCGAGTTCGAGGAAACGCTGCCAGACCTGAAGGAAGAAGACATCGCCGGCTCAGGGTTCGCCATCCAGAACTACATCGTCCATCGCGATCTGGGCGGCGACGCCGCGCTCGCACGTGTGAGAGCGCGGCTGCAGAAACGCGGCCTGAAGCTGATGCTCGACTTCGTCCCGAACCACATGGCGCCGGACCACCCGTGGATCGACGAGCACCCGGAGTACTTCATTCAGGGCAGCGAGACGGATCTGGCGCGCTCTCCCCGGAACTATTGCCGACTGGACACGAAAAGCGGGCCGCTGGTGTTGGCCTACGGGCGAGACCCGTACTTTGAGGGCTGGCCAGACACGCTGCAACTGAACTACGGCAACCCCGAATTGCAGCACGCGATGATTGGGGAATTGAACAGAATCGCCGGGCAATGCGATGGCCTGCGCTGCGACATGGCCATGCTGGTGTTGCCTGACGTGTTCCAAAGCACGTGGGGCGTCCAGGCTGAGCTCTTCTGGCCGAAGGCCACCGAGTCCGTGCGACAGAAACACCCGGATTTCCTGTTCATGGCCGAGGTCTATTGGGATCGCGAATGGACGATGCAGCAACAGGGCTTCGATTTCGCGTACGACAAACGGCTGTACGACCGGCTGCGTGAGGGGCACGCCCGGCCGGTGCGCGAGCATTTCCACGCCGGGCTCGACTATCAGAACAAGCTGGCTCGCTTCATCGAGAACCACGACGAGCCGCGGGCGGCTGCCACGTTTCCGCCGGACGTGCATGAGGCCGCGGCAGTCGTGACGTTCCTGTCCCCCGGCCTCCGTTTCTTCCACCAGGGACAGTTCCAAGGACGCGAGACACGCATTTCTCCCCATTTGGTCCGTGGCCCGGAGGAACCGGTGGACCCGCGGCTGGAAGACTTTTACGACCGGCTGCTTGCCGTGCTGCGCCAGCCGGCCGTCCGCGACGGCGATTGGCAATTGCTCCACTGCACACCTGCCTGGGACGGGAACTGGACCTGGGACTGCTTTCTGGCCTTTGCGTGGCAGAACGCCGCTGGCGATCGGCTGCTGGTGACGGTGAACTACGCACCCAACCAGAGTCAGTGCTACGTGCGGCTGCCGTTTTCAGACCTGACCAACCGCCGCTGGCGGCTGCACGACTTGATCGGTGACGTCACGTATGATCGAGAGGGCGGCGATTTGCAGGAGCGCGGACTGTTCCTGGACGAGGCTCCCTGGCAGTGTCATGCCTTTGCCATGACGGAAACGCGCGACTAAACGCCTCGGTCGTTCCGGCACCACATGAAGAAGATCTTCAGCTGCTTTCTGGTTGTACTCGGCCTGATTCTGCTTCAACGACTGGAAGCCCAGACCCCGCAGGCGGAGCGTCCGCAAAGTACAGCCGCGGAACAGAAACCGCCCGTCGAGGATCCGTTGGGGCGCAGTACCCCACATGGCACAGTCGTCGGTTTAGTCAGGGCCGCTGAACAGGAGAACCTCGATCGCGCCGCCGAATATCTGGAGTCCGGGCTGGCGTCTGCAGACCGGCAGGAGCTGGCTCAGGACAACTGTCGGTCGTTCTGGACCGCAAGCTATGCACGAGCCTGGATCGCCTCAGTCGACGAGCCGGACGGAGATCTCAGACGATGGGCTCTCCAACCGTGATCGGATCGGTATCGTCGAAAGCCCGTCCGGCGATGTCGAGATGTTGCTGGACCGTGTGCAGCGAGGTCAGGGCCCACCCATCTGGTTGTTCTCCTCCAGCACGCTCCAGGAGATCCCTCGGCTCTACGATGAAATCCAGCCGCCGTGGATCGAACGGTACATGCCGGAATGGCTCCGAGCCAATCGATGGCTGTCCCTCCCCCTCTATCGATGGATCGCCATCCTTCTGCTCATCCCCCTGTTCTTCGGTTTAGCCGCGCTGTCCACCCGCGGGCTGACCCGCTGTGCTCAGTCCGTTGTTCCGCCGCCTCACGCAGGAGCAGAACGACCGCAAGGGGCCAAGCGTGGGGCCGTTGCGCTTGCTGGTTCTCGCCCTGTTTTTCTACAGCGTGTCGTTTCTGAGTCTCACGCTCGCCACGCGGCACTTCTGGAATCGTGTGGCAGAGACGTTGATGGTCCTGGCCCTCAGCTGGCTCGCGATACGCCTGCTGGATGTCGGGGCGAGAGTTGAGCCTCAAACGTCTCGAACGAGCCCATCGGTCGGCAGACACGGCCCTGGTGCGCTTGATCAACCGCCTGTTGAAGGCGGCGGTCGTGATCGTCACCTTCCTGTTTCTCCTTTATCTGTCGGATGTCGATCTCACCGCGGCGCTCACAGGGCTGGGCCTCGGCGGCATTGCGATTGGGTTCGGCGCCCAGAAAACGATTGAGAACCTGTTCGGCGGCATCATGGTGATTTCGGATAAGCCAGTCAACGTGGGGGATCTCTGCAAGGTGGGTGACTTCGTTGGAACGGTCGAAGACATTGGCATTCGTTCGACGCGTATCCGGACAGCGGATCGAACCGTCGTGTCCGTTCCGAATGGTCAATTGGCGACCATGACCCTTGAAAACTTCGCCACCCGTGACCGAATCCGGTTTCAGCATGTGGTGGGATTGGGACGTCAGACGACCGCAGACGAACTGCGTTCTGTGCTGGTCCAGATCCGACAGCTGCTCGATGCTCATCCCAAGGTGGACCCCACGTCCTCACGCGCGCGGTTCATGCGATTCACCGCCACCTCGCTGGATCTCGAGATTTTTGCGTACATGCTCGAGACCGACCATGCGGCGTTCCTGGCGATTCAGGAAGAGCTTCTGCTCGGCATCATGGACATCATTGGTCCCATCTCCGCCCCGGGCGTCGATCTTTTACGCGCACTGGATCTTGCGAAAGATCGAGGTCTCGCGACACGTCTGACCGCGCCATGGCTCAGAACACCGCGCTCAACAGACGTTTCAGCAGCTCTTCGAGCGAGATCATCGTCAGCAGTAGCGGTGTCAGCGGGGCGAGCGTGACGACCCCCAACTGAAAGACCGTCTCCTTCGAGAACGGCGCCAGGCGCATGGTCTTGATGACTTCGAAGCTGTTGCCCAGATCGGCAAGCGATTGGATGTCGGCACTGCCGACGAGCGGTTCGTCCGGATCTCGTGCGCCGCGCATCCACTTCGCGTCGAACTCTCTGACGTAGCGCTGCGCCAGCACGCCGTACTCGCGGAGGCCGTCGCGCTTGGCCCGTGCGAGCTGTCCCGCAAACACCATGAGCGGGCAGAGCACCAGGAACACGAGGGCGCCCACACCACCGATAATCTCGACCGTGAATTGCGGAGCTTTGCCCCGACAAAGAAGATGCGACCGGCGATCATGCCCGCGAGCAGGACCCCGTGCGCGAGCAGCACCGGAATGAACGCGTAGACGGTGTTGGCGAGGAATCCCAGCCCCCCGACGCGGTCGGGATGCGTCGGGACGAGCTTCAGGTTGATGCGCGACACGTGCCAGAGGAAGCGGATCCAGATGAACACGCGGAAATACCAGCGCGACGAGCAGGAACTGGCAGACCGGCAGACTGACCACCGCGTGCCACCAGCCGGCGAGCGACAGTTCGCCGGACGCGGAGCCGGTTCCCGCCGAGGGTGCCGCCATCCATGTGCTCGCGTCGACGACGACGTAGTCCCGCCACAGGACGCCGAACCCGTAGACGAGAGCAACGAGAGCGATCTCGGCGGCCAGCGAATTCCGCAGACGCATCGCCGATTCAATTGCCGCCTTGAAGCGGGGCTGGTCCGCGATCAGCAATCAGGTCGCGCGCGAAGAACTGCGCCACCACCCGCCGCATGCGAAGGTGGACGACGAGCTCTGCCAGGATGAGGAGCGGCATCGCGACGAGAAAGCGCGCGTGTGTTTCTGCGTCGAGGAGAAACGGGACCTTGATTTCTCCGCCCCATGCCCGCCCCTCCCATATCGCGAGCAGCAGCAGCGGGAACCACGTGATCAGCACGCCGGCGAGAATGCGGCGATGGACCATCGTCAGCGCATCGTCGGTGAGGTGCGCCCGGCGAAGCAGCTGGTAGATCGGCCCGCCCAGCACGAGGGAGAAGTCGGCAGGCTCCGCCAGCCGGCCCTGGCGTGCCCGGACGATTGATCGTCGTGGCGGTCACGATTGCGCCACCGGCGCCAACTGGGCCCTGGCCGCGGCGACGACCTTCTCGACCGTGAAGCCGTACTCCGTCAGCAGCGCCTTCAACGGCGCCGAGGCGCCGAAGGTCTGCATGCCGATGACCTGGCCGGTCTGGCCGACATAGCGCTCCCAGCCGAAGGCTGACGCCTGCTCGATCGCGACGCGCGCCGTCACCTCGGGGGGCAGGACGCTGTCGCGGTACTCCTGCGGCTGGTGCTCGAAGATGTCCCATGACGGCATCGAGACGACGCGCGAGCGCACGCCCTCGGCGAGGAGCTTCTCGTGCGCCTCCACGGCCAGCGCGATCTCGCTGCCGGTGGCGATCAGAATCACGTCGGGCTTGCCGTCCGGCGCGTCGGCCAGGACGTACGCGCCGCGGGCGACACCGGCGGCCGAGGCGTACTTGCTGCGATCGAGCGTCGGCAGCGGCTGCCGCGACAGGACCAGCACCGCCGGCTCGTGGCGCAGCGGCATGATGTAGCGGTAGGCCTCCACCACCTCGTTGGCGTCGCCGGGCCGCAGCGTGACGAGACCCGGAATCGCGCGGAGCGATGCCAGGTGCTCGACCGGCTGATGGGTCGGGCCGTCCTCGCCGTCGCCCATCGCGTCGTGCGTGAAGACGAAGACCGTCGGCAGCTCCATCAGCGCGGAGAGCCGGATCGCGGGCCGCGCGTAGTCGCTGAAGATGAAGAAGGTCGCGCCAAACGGCCGCAGCTTCGTCAGCGACAGCCCGTTCATGATCGAGCCCATCGCGTGCTCGCGGACGCCGAAGTGCAGATTCCTGCCGCCGGGGCTGGCGGCCTGGAGATCTCCGGCGCCTGCGAACGTGAGCGTGGTCTTGTTCGAAGGACCGAGGTCGGCCGAGCCACCGAGGAACCACGGGACGTTCTGCGCGAGGACGTTCAGCACCTTGCCCGAGGCCTCCCGCCCCGCCAGCACCCTTCGGATCGGCCGGGAACACCGGGAGGTTGCGATCCCAGCCCTCCGGCAGCTCACGTCGCTGCATCTGATCGATCTCCGTCGCCAGACTCCGGGTGCTTGGATCGGTACGCGGCGAAGAGCTCCGTCCATGTGCGATGCGCTTCGGCGCCCCGCTTCCCCACGCCGGCGGCGAAGTGCTCGCGGACACCGTCCGGAACGAGGAACGTCGCGTCCTCCGGCCAGCCGTAGACGCGCTTCGTGAGGCGGATTTCCTCGTCACCGAGCGGCTCGCCGTGGGCGGCGGCGGTGCCCTGCCGGTTGGGCGAGCCGTAGCCGATGCTGCTGTCGAGGATGATGAACGTGGGCCGGCCCTTGGTCTGCTGAAAGACCTGGAGGGCGTGCTCGATGCGATCGATGTCGTTGGCGTCGCCGACGCGCAGCACGTTCCACCCGTAGGCCAGGAACCGGGCCGCGACGTCCTCGGTGAACGTCAGGTCCGTGCTCCCTTCGATGGTGATGTGGTTGTTGTCGTAGATCCAACAGAGGTGATCCAGGCCCAGGTGGCCCGCGAGCGATGCCGCCTCGGCGCTGACGCCTTCCATCAGGCAGCCGTCGCCGCAGACGGCGTAGATGTTGTAGTCGAACACCTCGAAGCCCGGGCGGTTGTAGCGATCGGCGAGCCACCGCTCGCCGATCGCCATGCCGACGCTGGTCGCGATGCCCTGGCCCAGCGGGCCGGTGGTCGTCTCCACGCCCGAGACCATGCGGTATTCGGGATGCCCGGGCGCCTTGCTGCCAAGCTGACGGAAATGGCGGATGTCATCGAGCGTGACCGACGGATCGCCCAGCCGCTCGTAGTCGGCATTCACGGCCCGCGTCCCGGTCAGGTGGAGCACCGACCAGAGCAGCATCGAGGCGTGGCCGTTCGAGAGCACGAAGCGGTCGCGGCCGGGCCAGATCGGGTCCTGCGGATCGAAGCGCATGACGCGATTCCAGAGGGTGTAGACCAGCGGCGCGAGCGCCATCGGCGTTCCAGGGTGCCCGGAGTTGGCCGCCTGGACCGCATCCATCGACAGCGTCCGAATGGTGTTGATGGCGAGCTGATCCATCTGCGTGCGGTCGTGAGGGTCGTGTGGTCATGGTCATTCCTTCACGGCTGCGCCGTGACGCTTCCATGCGCGCCACTTTCCCCAGGCGCCGCAGGTGCCGGTCGGCCTGACTGAACTCGGCGCCGAGGAACGTCTGGACGAGATCCCAGGCGACGGCGGGCCCGACCGTCCGTCCGCCCATGCAGAGGATGTTGAGGTGATCGTCCTCGACGCCTTGCTTCGCGGAGAAGTGGTCGTGGACGAGCGCCGCGCGGATGCCCGCGACCTTGTTGGCGCAGACCGACGCGCCGACACCGCTGCCGCAGATCGCCACGCCGCGTTGGACCTGTCCCGCAACCACGGCCTCGGCGAGCGGCACGACGAAGTCGGGATAGTCGTCGTCCGCATTCAAGCGTGTGGGCGCCGAAGTCCACGATCTCGTGGCCCGCGGCGCGCAGACGCGTGATGAGCTCCTCCTTCAAGCTGAACCCGCCGTGATCGGTGGCGATGCCCACACGCATGTCCGCTCCTTCACTACCCTTCCACGTTGCCGCTGCGCGCCGCGCGGTCCGCGAGCACCACGGCGTGGTCCTGCCGTACCCGTCCGGCGGGAATGGCTGGATCGCCGCGGCGCAGGCGGACGAGCATGGCCGCCTTGTCCTCGCCGGTGATCAGCCAGAGCACGCGTCGCGCCCGGTTGAGCGCCGGATAGGTCAGCGTCATCCGGCGCCGTCCCTGGTACAGCCCGGTCAGCGCGACGTCGGCGTCCGTGACGTCGAGCACCGGATCGCCCGGAACCAGCGACGCGGTGTGTCCGTCGGGACCCAGGCCGAGATGAACGAGATCGAGGACCGGCGGTGATCCGGCGATGTCGACGAGCGTCTGCGCGTAGCGCGCGGCCGCCTCGTCGAGGTCGGCCGATTCCACGGGCATCGCGTGGATCTGCGGCGCACCGGATTGAGCCGGTGGCGAGCAGGCTCGCGCAGAGGTGCGTCAGGTTCCGGTCCGCGTGACCCGCGGGGGCGATCCGTTCGTCCACCTGCAGCACGTGGACGTTCTTCCACGGCACGTCCAGTGAGCTGAGCGCGCGCAGCATCACCCACGGCGTTCGGCCGCCGCTGATCGCGACGGCGAAGCGGCCGCGGGCCTTCACCGCCGCGCGCGCCTCGCGCGGCGATGATCTCGGCCGCCTGACGCGCCACCGATTCGACGTCGGCCAGCACCTCGAGCGTCATGACGCCTCGGTCACGGCGAGAGAGCTCCATGACGCCTTTTCTTGCCCGACTCGAAGGTGCGAGCATCGACCGTGCCGGACATCTGTGCGAGCACCGCGACCAGGGCCGTCCACCCGGTCTGGTGGCTGGCGCCGAGGCCGGCGCCGTTGTCGCCGTGGAAGTACTCGTGGAACGGAATGCAATCGCGCCAGTGCGGATCGGTCTGGAACTTTTCCGTGCCGCCGAACACCGGACGCCGGCCCACCTGGCCTGGCTCGTCGACTCGCGCAGGAAGATGCGCTGCAAGCGATCGGAGATCTCGTTCGCCACCTCGAGGAGCGTCATCAGCCTGCCGGAGCCCGTGGGACACTCCACACGGAAGGAATCGCCGTAGTAGGCATGGAACTGGAACAGCGCGCGAATGAGCAGCGCGTTCATCGGGAACCACACCGGGCCGCGCCAGTTGGAGTTCCCGCCGAACATCGCGCTGTCGGACTCGGCCGGCTGATAGGAGACGCTGTACTCCTGTGCTCCCTGTCTCCTTCCCGACGACTCGAACGACGTATGGATGCGCCTCGTGCCACTTCGACACCGAGCGGATGCCGTGCGGGCCCAGGAATTCCTGTTCGTCCAGCATGCGCGAGAGGATCCGCCGCAACCGGTCGGGACCGACGACCGCCGCGATGGTCCGGCCCGCGGCGTTCTTGTGCCCCGGACCCGGCGGGGTGAATGCCGTCCACGAGCTCTGGAATGTGGCGGAAGCGCATCTGCAAGCGACTCGACGACTCGCGGCACGCGCTCGCGCTGCCACGGTTCGATGACGGTCGTGGCACAGAGCGGCAACAGCCCGACGAGGGAGCGAACCTTGAGACGCGCGGCCCTGCCGTCCGGCAGCCGCAGGACGTCGTAGTAGAACCCGTCCTCCTCGTCCCACATGCCGTCGTCGCCCACCTTGTTCATGGCGGCGCCGATCCACAGGAAGTGCTCCGCGAACTTGTACGCGAGGTCGTCGTAGCTGGGGTCGTGGGCCGCGAGCTCGACCGCGATCTCCAGCATGTTCTGGCAGAACATCGCCATCCACGCGGTGCCGTCGGCCTGCTCGAGATGACCGCCGGTGGGCAGCTCGGCGCTGCGATCGAAGACGCCGATGTTGTCGAGGCCGAGGAAGCCCCCCTCGAACACGCTCTTCCCCAGACGGTCCTTGCGATTCACCCACCACGTGAAGTTGATGACGAGCTTCCCGAAGGCGCGCTTCAGGAACTCGAGGTCCCCCTCGCCGCGCTGCGCCTGCTCCATGCGGTACTGAAACAGCGTCGCCCACGCATGCACCGGCGGGTTGACGTCGCTGAAGTTCCACTCGTAGGCGGGCAGCTGGCCGTTGGAGTGCTGATACCGCGCCTTCAACATCAGGTTGAGCTGATGCTTGGCAAAGTCCGGGTCGACGCCGGCCAGCGCGACGGCGTGAAAGGCGAGATCCCAGGCGGCGTACCACGGGTACTCCCACTTGTCCGGCATCGAGATGACGTCGTCGTTGAACATGTGGAACCACTGGCGGTTCCTGACCGGGACCGACGCCGGCGAGTGGAGCGGATGCACGCCGTGCTCGCGCAGCCACATGTTGACGTCGAAGAAGTAGGTACTGCTTCGTCCAGAACAGGCCGCCGAAGGCTTGCCGCATGACGAGCGCGGCGTCCGCGCTGGCGGACGCCGGCGTGTGGGATCGGTAGAACTCGTCCGCCTCCGCGCGCCTGGCCTCGACCGTCTTCTCGAACGCGGCGAACGGGCGGCTCGCCGGCGGCGCATCAGTGAGGCACAGCCTCACCGACACCGACTGGCCGGCGCCGACCTCGAGGCGGTAGTGGGCGGCGGCCTTCGTGCCGACCTTCGCCGGGTTGACGGCGTCGGTGTTCCCGTGCACGACGAAGGCGTCAAAGGCGTCCTTGACGTAGGGGCTCGCGTTGGGCGTGTCGAAGAGCCGCTCGGTGTTCGTGTCGTTCTCGGTGAACAGCAGCGGCGGCGCTCCATCGCAGTAGAGCCATCGATCGCCAAGTTCCGGATGCGACGCCGTGACGACGCTCGACGCCGTTCGTGCCTTTCGCCGCCGCCAGGCGTGGCTTCTCTTTCTCCGGCCACCAGCTCCAGGTGTTGCGGAACCACAGGGTCGGCAACAGATGAATCGTCGCGGTCTCCGGGCCCCGGTTCGCGACGGTGATCCGAATGAAGCATTCCTCCGGAGATGACTTGGCATATTCGACGAAGACGTCGAAGTAGCGGTCGTCGTCGAACACGCCGGTGTCGATGAGCTCGTACTCGAAGTCCTGGCGCGAGCGATGCCCATTCGTCTTCACGAGGTCGTCGTACGGGAACGCGGCCTGTGGGTATTTGTACAGCCACTTCATGTACGAGTGGGTCGGCGTGGAGTCGAGATAGAAGTAGTACTCCTTCACGTCCTCGCCGTGGTTCCCCTCGCCATTGCTCAAGCCGAACAGCCGCTCCTTCAGAATCGGGTCCTTCCCGTTCCAGAGCGCCAGCGCGAAACACAATCGCTGCTTCAGATCGGAGAAGCCCGCGAGCCCGTCCTCTCCCCAGTGGTAGGCGCGCGATCGCGCGTGGTCGTGGGGGAAGTACTCCCACGCGGCCCCGTCCTGGCTGTAGTCCTCGCGAACGGTCCCCCACTGCCGCTCGCTGAGGTACGGGCCCCAGCGTTTCCACGGCGCGTCCCACTCACTCGACGCCTCCAGTCGTGTGAGCTCGGCAGGTGCTCGTCGACGCTTTCGCGCCGGCATCAGGCATGAGCGGACACTTTCTCTTCTGTCGCCGGGTTTGCCCAGCCTCCGGGCGGCACGGGGTCGTCGGCGCGATCGGCTGGACCCCAGGTCCCCGGCTCGTATTCGCGAACCGGTGTCTTCATCGCCAGCACGGGATCGACGATGCGCCACGCCTCTTCGACGTAGTCCATCCGCGCGAACAGCTCGGCCTCTCCTTCGAGGGCGTCGCTCAGGACGCGGTCGTAGGCGTCTCTGTCGTCCGCGCCAGGCTGCCGGCTCGCCACGAGCTCGGCGCGCTGGCCGATCATCTGGTCGGCCTCATCCATCGCCGTGACGCCGAACGCGATCGTCTGCCGCGGGACGATTCGAAATCGGAAATAGTTCGGCAGCGGAGCCGCGTCCGGGAATAGAAACGCGGTTGGCGGCCGCCGCAGGCGGATGACGACCTCCGTGGACGTCACCGGGAGGCACTTACCGGTGCGGATGTAGAACGGGACGCCATGCCAGCGCATCGAATCGATCTGGAGCCGGACCGCGGCGAACGTCTCGACCTGCGAATCGGCGGCGACGCCAGGCTCCTGCCGGTAGCCGCGGAACTGTCCACGAACGACGTCCTCGGCCTCCAGAGCCGGAATCGACTTCAGAACCTTCACCTTTTCGTCCCGCAGCGACTCGCTGTCCATTCTCGCCGGCGGCTCCATCGCGAGATTGCTCAACAGCTGGAAGAGGTGGTTCTGAACGACGTCGCGGATCGCGCCCGTTGCGTCGTAGAAGCCGCCGCGGCCCTGGATGCCGAAGTCCTCCGCCATCGTGATCTGCACGCTCTCGACGTGGGTCCGATTCCAGAACGCCTCGAGGACCGGATTCGAGAAGCGGGAGAACAGCATGTTGTGGACCGGGCGCTTCCCGAGGTAGTGGTCGATTCGGAAGATGTCGCCCTCGACGAAGGTGGTGAGCAGGATCCGATTCAGGTCGCGCGCCGAGGCGAGGTCCTCGCCGAAGGGTTTCTCGACGACCACGCGGGAGCCTTTCGCGCACCCCGATCGGGCCAGTTGTTCGACGACGGGTCCGAACAGCGGAGGCGGGATCGCCAGGTAGTGCGCGGGGTGCTTCGCGCCTGCGAGCTCGCGCCGGAGCGCGTCGAAGGTCGCCGGATCCTTGTAGTCCCCGTCGACGTATCGAAGCAGTCCACTCAGCTTGGCGAACGCCGCACGGTCCAGGCCGCCGTACTTCTCGACGCTCTCCTGCGCCCGCGCGCGCAGCTGGTCGAGCGTCCAGTCGGCCTTGGCCACGCCGATGACCGGCACCTCGAGGTCGCCGCGCTTGGCCATCGCCTGCAGCGACGGGAAGATCTTCTTGTACGCCAGATCGCCCGTCGCTCCGAAAAACACGAGCGCGTCGGAGTGTGTGTCGCCCATCTCGATCCCCTGTTCCTAAACCGTCGTTTCGTGGCGGCTTTTCCACGTGTCCGCCGAACTGAAAGCGCATCGCCGAGAGCAGCTGGTTCTGGAAGTCCGCTTCGCCGCGCGAGCTGAAACGCGCGTACAGCGCGGCCGTCAGCACCGGCGCCGGCACCGCCTCGTCGATCGCCGCCATGATCGTCCAGCGCCCCTCGCCGGAGTCGGACACGCGGCCGGCGAACTTCGACAGCGACGGATCCTCCAGCAGCGAAATGGCCGTGAGGTCCAGCAGCCACGAGGCGACGACGCTCCCGCGCCGCCACACTTCGGCCACGTCGCCGAGGTTGAAGTCGTACTGGTAGTGCGAGGGGTCGCGAAGCGGCGTCGTCTCGGCATCGATCGCGTGCGTCTCTTTGCCGACGTTGGCGGCGCGCAGGATGCCCATGCCCTCGGCGTAGGCCGCCATGAGGCCGTACTCGATGCCGTTGTGCACCATCTTGACGAAGTGCCCGGCGCCGTTCGGCCCGCAGTGGAGATAGCCCTGCTCGGCGGTGCTGCCCTTGACCTTTTCGCGACCGGGGGTGCGGGGGATGTCGCCGATGCCCGGCGCGAGCGTCACGAACAGCGGATCGAGATGCTGGACGATCGCCGGTTCCCCGCCGATCATCATGCAGTAGCCGCGATCGAGGCCCCAGACGCCGCCGCTCGTTCCGACGTCCACGTAGTGGATCTCCTTCGGGGTGAGCTCCTTCGCGCGCCGGATGTCGTCGACGTACTACGAATTCCCGCCGTCGATCACGATGTCGTCCGGCTCGAGCAGCGGCAGCAGATCCTTGATGCTCGCGTCCACGACCGCCGCCGGGACCATCAGCCAGATGGCTCGAGGCTTACTGAGCTTCTCCACGAACTCGCGGAGCGACGCGGCTCCCTGCGCGCCTTCCGCTGCGAGCTCCGCGACCGCGCCGGCGTTGCGGTCGTAGACGACGCATGTGTGCCGATTGCGCAGCAGACGGCGCACCATGTTCGCGCCCATCCGGCCGAGACCGATCATTCCGAGCTGCATGACGAACTCCTTCTCTGGACAACCTATGTGCTGACAGCACTTCTGTCGCGTCCGGATCGTCACGACGCGCCGCTCGCGGGCTTTCCGGTAGCGCCGGATCAGCGCGTTCGTCGAGCTGTCGTGATTCAGCGGAGGCTCGGCGCGGCCGCCGAGCTCGGGGATGATCCGCTGCGCCAGCACTTTGCCCAGTTCCACGCCCCACTGATCGAACGAGTCGATGTTCCAGATCACGCCCTGCGTGAACACGATGTGCTCGTAGAGCGCGACCAGCCGGCCCGAGCGCCGCGGGCGTGAGCCGCGGAAGCAGCAATCGTGTTGCGACGGCCGGTTCCCCGGGAACGTCCGGTGCGGAACCAGCCAGTCGGGCGAGCCCTTCGCTCGCACTTCCTCGGGTGTCTTGCCGAAGGCCAGCGCTTCTCCCTGCGCGAACACGTTGGCGAGCGAGCATGTCGTGGTGCTGACCGAGCGGGTTGAGCGTCTCGGTGAACGCGATGAAGTCGCACGGGACGAACCGCGTCCCCTGATGGATCAACTGATAGAAGGAGTGCTGGCCGTTGGTGCCCGGCTCTCCCCAGTAGATCGGTCCGGTGTCGCACGAGACCTCGTCGCCGTCGAGCGTCACGCGCTTGCCGTTGCTCTCCATCGTCAACTGCTGGAGGTAGGCGGGAAAGCGCTTGAGGTACTGCTCGTACGGCAGCACCGCGACCGTCTGCGGCGCCGAGGAAGTTGGTGTTCCAGATGCCCAGGAGCCCCATCAGCACCGGCAGGTTCTGCGCGAAGGGCGCGGTGCGGAAGTGTTCGTCCATCTCGTGGAAGCCGTCGAGCATGGCCCGGAAATGATCCGGGCCGATCGCCAGCATCGTCGACAGGCCGATCGCGGACTCCATGGAGTAGCGCCCGCCGACCCAGTCCCAGAACCCGAACATGTTGGCGGTGTCGATGCCGAACTTCGCCACTTCCGCGGCATTGGTCGAGACCGCGACGAAGTGCTTCGCGACCGACGTCTCGTCGCCTCCGAGTCCTGCCAGCGACCACTGCGCGCGCGGTGCGGGCGTTGGTCATCGTCTCCAGCGTCGTGAAGGTCTTGGACGAGACGATGAAGAGCGTCACCGTCCGGGTCGAGATCGCGGACCGCTTCGGCGAAGTCCGTGCCGTCGATGTTCGAGACGAACCGGAAGGTGAGGCTGCGGTCGCTGTAGTGCCTGAGCGCCTCGTAGGCCATGACCGGCCCCAGGTCGGAACCGCCGATGCCGATGTTGACGACGTTGCGGATCCGCTTGCCCGTGTGCCCGTTCCATGCGCCGCCGCGCACGCGATTCGCGAAGTCCGCCATCCGGTCGAGCACGGCGTGCACCTCGGGCACGACGTTCTTGCCGTCGACCAGGATCGACGCGCCGCGCGGTGCGCGCAACGCCACGTGGAGCACGGCCCGTTTCTCCGAGACGTTGATCTTGCTCGCCCCGGAACATGGCGTCGATGCGGGCGCGCAGGCCGCAGTCCTCCGCGAGGCGGACGAGCAGCGGCAGTGTCTCGTCGGTGATCCGGTTCTTCGAGTAATCGAGATAGACGCCCGCGGCCTCCACCGTCAGCCGTTCGCCGCGTCCCGGATCGCGCGCGAACAGCTCGCGGAGATGCACGGCGCGGATGCTCCGATGGTGCTCTTCGAGCGCTTTCCACGCCGGTTGCTCGGTGAGTCGTCCGGTGCCGACAGACGTCACGGTGCCGTGGTCATGAGATGCTTCCTGCAGATCCTGGCGTTGTCACGCCGCTCGCGGGACCGTCTGCGGGCGGGCACGGTCGCCGGCTCGACGTTCTCCCACAGGCGGAAGCCGCCGATGAACGCGTTGGCGTTGTTGCCGGCCGGCAGCCCTTCGGCAGCTTCTTCAGTTTCTTCGCGTTCCCTCCCCCGAGGACCACGTCGTCGGGGTGGAGCGCCTCGATCAGCCGCGCCGTCGCCGAACTCGACATACTTCTGCCATTTCTTCCTGCCCAGTCGCTCCAGGGCGCGGACGCCGAGGTAGTCCTCGTACGTGCCGTTCTTGAATGGACAGGTGTGCCAGCTCCATGGGAATGACGACGCCATCGGCGACCAGCGCGGAGCCCAGGCCGGTGCCGAGGCCGAGAAACAGCATCAGGCCGCCCTTGTAGCTGCCGAGCGCCTGCATCGCGGCGTCGTTGATGATCCTGACCGGGCACCCGAACGCCGCTCCGAAATTGAACCCGACCCATCCGCGGCCGAGGTTGTGCGGTTCCACCATGATGCGGCCGTCGACGGACCCGTCCCGGGTAGCCGATCGCGACCGCGTCGTACTTCCAGTCCGCGGCGAGCTCCTTGACGCCGGCGACCATCTTCTTCGGCGTCAGCTTCCGGCCGGACGGGAACTTCCGCGGCGTCTTCTGTCCGGTCGCGAGGATCTTCACGTTCGTGCCGCCGATGTCCACGACCAGCACGCGCATGCGTGTGTCTCCTTCGCACTTGCGTGCCGCGAGCGTCTACGTCGCTGCGGTCAGCGCGGCGCTCTTCGACGCGATCACCGCCATCAACGAGTGCCACGACTTGACGAACGACGCGGCGCCGTCTGCCTGCAGCCGGGCCGCGAGCGCCTGCAGATCCACGCCGGCGGCGGCAAACTGCGCCAGCACCTCCTCGCAGTCGCCGCCGTCGGCCGGCAGGAGCCCCGACAGCTCGCCGTGATCCGCGAGCGCGTTCAACGTGGCCTCGGGGATCGTGTTGACCGTGAACGGTGCGGCCAGCGCCTTGATGTACAGGACGTCGGACGCCTTGGGATCCTTGGTGCCCGTGCTGGCCCACAGCAGCCGCTGCGGCCGGGCGCCGGCGTTGTAGATGCGCTGCCATCGCGGCGAGCTGAGGAGCGATCGGTACGCCTTGTAGGTGCGCTTGGCCATCGCGATGCCGAGCTGATTGCGCAGCGCGTCGGGCACGGTGTCGGCGACCGCGGCGTCCCAGCGGCTGACGAAGACCGAGGCCACCGAGGCGACGTCCGGCTTCAGCCCGGCGTCGATGCGCCGTTCGATGCCGCGCAGGAACGCTTCGGCGGCGGCGAAGTAGTGCTCGCGCGAGAACAGCAGCGTGACGTTGATCGGGATGCCGGCGAAGATCGCCTCCTCGATCGCCGGCAGTCCCTCCGGCGGTCCCGGGAATCTTGATCATCAGGTTCGGACGACCGGCCCGCGCGAAGAGCGCTTTGGCGGCCGCGATGGTGCCGGCGGTGTCGTAGGCGAGCAGCGGCGACACCTCGAGCGACACCCAGCCGTCCATGCCGTTGGTGCGATCGTAGATGGGTCGGAACAGATCGGCGGCGCGCGTGAGGTCCTCGAGCGCGAGCTCGAAGAACAGCTCTTCGCCCGACTTGCCCTGCGCCGAGCTTCGGCGGCGATCGCCGCGTCGTAGGCGGAGCTGTTCTTGATCGCCTGCTCGAAGATCGTCGGGTTCGAGGTGAGCCCGGTGACCGACAGGTCGTCGATGTAGTGCTGGAGCGTCCCGCTCGTCAGCAGATCGCGCGTGATGTTGTCGAGCCACAGGCTCTGGCCCAGCCGATGGAGCTGGCCGGTGGCCTTCAGCACGTCGGTCCCGGCCGGCTTCGGCCCGCGGCAGGATGAACTGGTCGACGGCGTTGGCGAACCCCTCATCCTCGTAGGACGTGGTCACGTGCGTCGCCTGCCGCTGCACCTCCTCGCTCGCGTTGCCCATGGCGATGCTCAGGCCGCTGCGCTTGAACATCAGCACGTCGTTGGGCTGGTCGCCGATCGTCGCGATGGCCTCGAGCCGGGATCTTCAGGTAGCGCGCCAGCCGCTCGATGACCGTCGCCCTTGTTGGCGGTCGGATGCGTCACGTCGAGGTAGTACGGCTGCGACCGCGCCGCCGAGACCTGCGTGCCGAACGTCTGCTGAATCGCCGCCTCGCACGCCGCGACCGTGGCGTGGTCCTCGCTGACGCCGACGATCTTGACGACGCCCGTGAGCACGCCGTCGAAGGTCGGCACGACCGTGGGCTCGAACTGGATGGTCGACGCCTCGCGATCGACGCGCGGCGCCTGGCGGGACCGGACGTACCAATCGGTCGCGCTGTAGATCCAGACGTCGAGACCGTGGGCCTGGATCGACTCGACGATCGCGGGCACCAGGTAGTCGGGCAGCGCGCCGCTCGTCGAGCACCGACAGATCGGGCAGCACGATGACGCCGCCGTTGAATGCCGCCATCGGCATCGTCAGGCCGAGCGGCTCGACCAGCATGCGCAGGCCGCGCGGCGGACGGCCGCTGGCAGATCGTGAAGACGACGCCGCGCTCGCGCAGCCGTTTCACGGCCTGGATCGCGCGCTCGGTGAGCACCTTGTCCTTCGTGACCAGCGTGCCGTCGACGTCGGCCAGTACCGCGGAGATTGGGTGGAGCCCATGATGTTCCTCACTCTTCGTTCGACCGACTGACCGACCGTTTCTCGCGCGCAATAACCGAACGGAAGATCTTACCAGTGACGAGAGCATCAGATCGTCGAGGCCGTCTTCACAGATCGTGCCGCTTGGCCAGCGCGGGTATTGAGTCTCAGTAAGTGGTTGGAAAGAGAAGGATTAACGCGATCTGTGGCCTGCGGTCATCTTAGTGGCGTCAATCCTGGATCACGGCCTGTCGTGACCGTCCCAAGCAGGATCCGAAGGGGCTTGCGGGCGACGCGTGATTCGCGACGCGGTGCGCCGACGGGTATGATGCTGGCGGCCTGGCGAAGAACTGACGGAGGGGACCGAGCCGTGGCTGAGATCCGCCGGAGCCGCGGAATGGCGGACGGGCAACGACAGGCCGGCAGCCCGATGTTCGCCTCACAATCGGCTGTGAGACGGGAAGCTGCCCATCCATTGCCGGCTGAATACATTCCCAGCATTCGCGTTCATGGCCCCTGGCACAGGCCGTGCTCGCGTGCACCTCACAGGTGAATTGAATGACGCCGACTCCTCGTGTCCTCGACACCACCACACGTTCGCATCCCATCCCCAGGATGATTGTCGCCGGTCTCGTCGCGGCGGCGTGGTCATTGGCCCTGCCCTCGGCGGCGAACGCATCATTGCTGTCTCCGGAACTGGAAGACTCGGTGGCGAGGTACCTCGCCATCTTCATCATCTTCTTCGTCCCGGTCGTCGTCATCGTCCTGTTCTGGCTGGTGCACATCCTTCCGGAGAAAATCGCGCACCAGCGGCACCATCCACAGTTCGAGGCCATCACGCACGCTGTGCCTGCTGTCGCTGGCATTCGGTGGACTGCTCTGGCCGCTGGCCTGGCTGTGGGCCTACACCAAGCCCGTCGGCTACAAACTGGCCTACGGAACCGACAAGCATCCCGACTATTTCAAGGAGCACGGGCTCCCGGACCCGGAGAGCCCCACGGCCGACATCCGGCAACGCGTGGCCTCGCTCGAAGAGCGCGGCGTGCCGGCCAGCGAGCTTGATGCCATTCGCACGGACCTGGCTGCCCTCGAGTCCAGGCTCGCCGCGAGCGATCGGAGCGAGGCGCGCTAATGGAAGCCATCCTCCTCGGCATCTACGCGTTCTTCGTCTGGCTGATCTTCATCAAGCTGAAGTTGCTGCCCTGGACCACGCCGTGGAAGATCGCCGTCGCGATCATCCCGGTGGTGGCCCTCACGGCGATGATTCTCCTGCTGAACATCTTCGCGCCGACCACCTCCGACGTCAGGGTCGTCAAGTACGTCGTGCCGATCGTGTCGCAAGTGAAGGGACGGGTGATCGAAGTACCGGTCGAGAACAACCGGCCGGTCAAGAAGGGTGACGTGCTGTTCCGGGTCGACCCGACGCCGTACGAGAGCGAGGTTCGTTCGCTCGAGGCGAAACTGATCTCGGATGAAGCGAAGGTCGGGGCCGCGCAAGCCCGGCTCAGTGAAATCCAGACGCGCCTGCCCGACGCCGAGTCGAGCGAGCGGCAGCTCACCGAACAACTCAACCAGGCGACGGGCCAGGTCGCCGCCCTTCAGGCCTCGCTCGAACTCGCCAGGAAGCGCGTGGCGCAGAACACGGAGCTCGCCGCCTCCGGCGCCGGGAATCGCTTCGATCTGGAACAGGCGCAGACCAACGTCACCGAGCTCACCTCGCAGATCGCCGCCGCGCGCGCGGCCGAACAGGAAGTCAAAGAAAAGCTGTCTGGCCGCGTCAACGGCGACCTCGCCGCCGTGGCGGGAGCCAAGGCGCAGATCGCCACGGCCCAGGCGCAGGTGCGCGTCGCCCAGGCGCAGGTCGAGACGACGCGCGCCCAGCTCGGAGAACGCCCGCTGGAATGTCGAGCAGACGACCGTGCTGGCGCCGGGCAACGGCACGATGGTGAACGTGATGCTCCGACCGGGCTTCATGGTGACTGGCGTGGCGTTCAACGAGGTCATGACCTTCGTGGACACGGATACCAAATGTTCGCGCTGTTCAACCAGAACGAACTGCATCAGGTCAAGCCGGGTAACGAGGCGGAGATCTTCCTCGACACCTACCCGGGGCGCATCGTCAAGGCACACGTGGACTCGGTGATCTGGGCGCAGGGACAAGGACAGATGGATGCCTCCGGCGATCTCCCGAAAACGACCTTCACCGCGCCTCCTGGCCGGTTCCCCGTGAAGCTCGTGGTCGCCGAGCAGGACAAGGCGCTCTTCCTGGCGGCGGGCGCCCGCGGTTCCGCGGCGATCTACACGGAACACCTCACGCTGATTCACCTCGTACGAAAAGTCATCTTGAGGGTGTCCTCGAATCTCGGCTACATCATTCCCAAGCTCCACTGACAGCCGGTGAAGCCGCTGAGAAAAGACCTGATGGCCATTTGTCCTACCTCACGCGCTCGGCGCCGGCTTCAGCCGATGGCTGTTCCGCTCGCGATCGGACTGGTCGCGGCGACGCTGGCGGGCTGTGTCCTCAAGAAGCCTCCTGATGCCGCCGCCCTCAAGGAGCTTGCGCTGCCCGGGATGCTGCCGCCCACGCAATGGACGGCGCCAGGCGCCGGCGCCGGCGAGGTCGCCGACAACTGGCTCGCCGGCTTCCGCGACGATCAGCTGACCGCGGCGGTCGCCGAAGCAATCGCTCACAACGCCGATCTGCGCGTGGGCGCCGCGCGCGTCGAGCAGGCGCTGCTCCACGCCAAGCTTGCCGGGGCGAAGCTGTGGCCGTCGGTTGATGTCCTCGCGCGCGGCGGCGGCAAGTTATCCGGCGACGGCTCGGGTTTACAGGGCGGCGTCCTCACCGCGACGTGGGAGGTCGACCTCTGGGGTCGCGTACGCTACGGCCGGGCGGCAAGCGCCGCTCAAGCCGCGGCGGCGCAGCAGGACTTCGATTACGCGCGACAGTCGATTGCCGCACTCGTGGCCAAGAGCTGGTTCCTCGCCACCGAGGCCGGATTGCAGGTCGAGGCGGCACGCGAGACCATCCGTGGGAGCGAGGCGCTCGTGCGACTGGCCGATGATCGCGTGCGCATCGGCGTCGGCGATCAGGAGGATGTGTTCGTGGCGCGCGCCAGCGTCGGGGGCTATCGCGACGTCCTGCGCCAGCTCGAGCTGGGCCGTGAGGAGGCGATTCGCGCACTCGAGATCCTGCTTGGCCGGTACCCTTCCGCGGCAGCCACCACCGCGCCACAGTTGCCGGCCTACCCCGGCCAGTCCCGGCGGGGCTCCCCTCTGCCCTTCTGGAGCGGCGACCTGACGTCGTGGCCGCGGAGCGACGCGTGGCCGTTGCCTTCAATCGGATTGGCGAGGCTAAAGCGGCCCGGCTGCCGGTGATCAGTCTGACGACGGGTATCAGTGCGATTACGAGCGACCTGTTCGAGTTGAAGGATCACGAGAACCCGGTGTGGAACGTCGGTGCCGGCTTGCTCGCTCCGATCTTCCGGGGTGGTGCGCTCAAGACGCAGGTCGAGATTCGGACGGCCGAGCAGAAACAGGCCGTCGCGGAGTATGCCGCGGTGGGATTGCGCGCCTTTGGCGAGGTGGAAGGCGCCCTTGCCGCCGAGATCGCCGCGCGCGACCGCGAACAGATCCTGACGCAGACGTTCGCCGACAATCAACAAGCCCTCACCGTGGTACAGGCCAAGTTCAAGGTGGGAAATACCG
The DNA here is from genome assembly GCA_963793255.1 of uncultured Acidobacteriota bacterium. Taxonomy (GTDB): domain Bacteria; phylum Acidobacteriota; class Vicinamibacteria; order Vicinamibacterales; family SCN-69-37; genus CAVTYZ01. The sequence continues at coordinate 181,626 of CAWBZK010000017.1, read as the reverse complement.
ATCTCAGGTTCGTCGAGCAGCGGCAGCTTGCGCTGACCGCCTCGCGCTCTGCGCTCATCCGGGTACAGGCCGAGCAGCGCGTGCAACGCGTGAATCTCCACCTGGCGCTCGGTGGCAGCTTCGAGCCGCCACCCGAGACGTCGAGTGACCCGGCCGTCTCCAATCCGTGAACGACGCCGGGTTCTTTCGAGGTGAGCTATCGCGTTCGATGCGATCGAGCCGCGCGGGCCTAGTCGGTCCTCGAGTCGAGCTTCAACTGGATGTAGCCGGCCGCGCCCACGACGGCCGCGCCTTTGGCGCGTACACGGCGAAGCGCTTCAATTCCCGCGACGTCCGCCGAGACGAGCTCAGTCAGGTCGAGCTCGATGGGGCCAGGCTCGACGCACAGGCTCACGAGCTCCGGCACCTGCGCGGCACTCAGGCGACCCGCAAGGCGCACGACCCGACGATCAGGTTCCAGGACGACACCAATCCAACACTCCACGGTAGTCTGGACTGTCGCAAGACCTGCGCCAGCCGCGTGCGACAGAAGCGATTCGAAAATGCCCCGATGGACGCGCACTTTCAGCGGCAAGTCGGACGCTCTGGCAACGCCGAATACGGAATGATCACGGCAGGCTGTCAGGAGATCTCAATGCCCCGACGGCGCCAGCGGTTGGAATGACGTTTTCTCGCCAAATCCTTGCCGGTCTCGCGGCAGGCATTGTTACTGGACTCTTCTTCGGCGAGCGGGCGGCCGCGCTCGGGTGGGCGGCCGACGGTTACGTCAAGCTGCTCCAGATGATGGTGTTGCCCTATGCGACGGTGGCCATCGTCGCCGGTCTCGGTGCGCTCAGTTACTCGGAGGTCGCTACGCTCGGCCTGCGGGCCGCGGCGGTGATCGGCGGTCTTGTGGCTCGTGGCGCTCGTGGGCGCGTTTCTGATCCCGCTCACATTTCCGTCAGTCGAAAATGCGTCGTTTTTCAGCTCGAGTCTCGTAGAGCGCCGGCCTCCGTTCGACTTCATCGACCTCTTCATCCCAGCCAATCCGTTTCACTCGCTGGCGAACAACGTCGTGCCCGCCGTGGTGCTGTTCTCGGTCATGTTGGGTATCGCGTTGGTCGGGGTCGAGCACAAACAGCGCCTTCTCGACGTCCTGCAGGTCGCGAGGGACGCGATCTCGAGGGCCACGCGGTTCGTGACACGCCTGACCCCCTATGGCCTGTTTGCGATTGCCGCCAACGCGGCGGGCACGCTCAACGTCGAGCAACTCGGCCGACTGCAGATCTACCTCGTGGCGTACGTCGCGGTGGCCCTGCTGGTCAGCCTCTGGGTCCTCCCCGGCCTGGTCGCCGCGTTGACGCCGATCCGAGTCCGCGAGTTCTTCGGCGAGTCGCATTCGTCGCTCCTGGTCGCGTTCGTCGCCGGCGACCTGTTCATCGTCCTGCCGGGCCTCATGCAGGCCAGTCAGACGCTGCTCGACCGGCTCAGTCCCGGCGACCCTGAGCCGGGCCGGCTGACGGAGGTCATCGTGCCGGCCTCCTTCAACTTCCCGCACACCGGCAAGCTGCTGTCGCTGAGCTTCGTGCTCTTCGCCGGATGGTTCGCCGATGCGCTCGTGCCGGTGTCGCAGTATCCCCAGCTCGCGCTGACCGGGCTCCTGAGCTTCTTCGGCAGCCTCACCGTGGCCGTGCCATTTCTGCTCGACCAGTTCCGGATTCCGGCCGACACGTTTCAGCTGTTTCTGGCTACCGGTGTCATCAACTCGCGCGTGGGCTCGCTCGTCGCCGCCGTCCACACCCTGACCGTGGCGATTCTCGTCGCCTGCGCCGTCACCGGCCACCTTCGCTGGCGCCGCGGGCCGATTCTGTCGTACGCCGGGATAACCGCCGCGCTGGTTGTTCTGGTGCTTGGGGGCACGCGGGCGGTATTTGCCAGCACCGGGTCGCAGGCGTACTCCAAGGACAGCGTGCTGGCGTCCATGCAGCTGCTTCACGAGCGCGTCGAGACCACAGTGGCTCGCGAGCCCTCCCCCGCCCCACCCACGAGCCTGCCGGCGCTCGACACCATCGACGCGCGCAAGGTCCTGCGCGTGGGATACCTGCCCGACGCGCTGCCCTTCGCCTATTTCAATCGCGACGGCGCCCTGGTCGGCTTCGACGTCGAGCTCGCGAATACCCTGGCCCGCGAGATGGGCGTCGGCCTGGCCTTCGTGCCTGTCGACCGTGAGCGGATGGCGGGCCAACTCGCCGAAGGGTACTGCGACCTCGTGATGTCGGGCGTGTTGGTGACGACCGATCGCGCGCGGGAAATGCGCTTCTCGGATTCGTACCTCGACGAAACGGTTGCGCTCGTCGTGCCGGACGACCAGCGCGACCGGTTCACGACCTGGAGCGACATCCGTGATCGTGGCCGGCTGAGGATCGCCGTCGGTGACGTGCCGTACTACGTGCGCCTGCTGCGCGAACTTCTGCCGCAGGCGGTCCTCGAGGTCCACCAGGATCTCGAGCCCCTGTTGACGCGCGGCACGGCAACGTCGACGCGGTGGCCCTGCCGGCCGAGCGCGGTTCGGCGTGGACCTTGAAGTACCCGGCGTACTCGGTTGTCGTGCCTGGCCCCGACCCGATCCGCGTGCCGCTGGCGTACCCGATCGGCCGGCGCGACGAGGATCTCGCCCGCCTCGTGAACACCTGGATCGGATTGAAGCGCAAGGATGGCACGCTCGACGCGGCGTACCGGCACTGGATTCTCGGACAGGATGCCGCACCGCGGGTGCCGCGCTGGTCGATCATTCGCGACGTGCTGCATTGGGTGGAGTAACACGATGATTGAGCTCGCGCGCGAGTCCCGGCTCGAGCGATTCCTGAACCTGTTCACACAGGTGCGCGCCGGAGAGGCGAGGACGGCGCTCCTTCTCGCCCTGAACGTCTTCCTGATTCTGATGGCGTACTACATCCTGAAGACCGTGCGCGAGGCGCTGATCCTCGCCGAGGGGACCGCCGAGCTCAAAAGCTACCTGTCCGCCGGGCAGGTGATCGTGCTGGCTTTCGTGGTGCCTCTCTACGGCCGGCTCGTGGCCGCCTTCCCTCGCATCAAGCTCATCAACGTCGTCACCGTCTTCTTCATCCTGTGCCCGCTGGCGTTCTACGTGCTCGCGCAATTTGGCGTCCCGCTCGGGATGATCTATTTCGTCTGGATCGGCATCTTCAGCCTGATGATCGTCTCGCAGTTCTGGTCGTTTGCGAACGACGTGTACACGAAAGAGGAGGGCGAACGCCTGCTCGTCATCGTCGGGCTCGGCGCCTCGCTGGGGGCCGTCGCGGGGGCGCGCGTCGCCGACTGGCTCATCGAACCCTTCGGCGTGAACCAGTTGATGCTGCTGGGGGCAGGCGTGCTGGGCGCGGAGCTGCTGCTGACCAACTACATCGATCGGACCGAGCGAAGCCGCCGGTTCGCCGCCCAGGCGGCAAAGGCGACCAGCGCTCCGCGGCCAAGCCGAGGCCGCCAGCCCAGAACGTGTTCGGCATGGTGTTCAGGACGCGGTACCTGCTGCTGATGGCGCTGATGATCCTGGTCATAAATTGGATCAACGCGACCGGCGAATACATCCTGGGCAGCATCGTCAAGGACCATGCCGTCGCCATGGTCGCCGATGGCACGGCCGCCGGACTGAGCGAAGGACAGATCATCGGAGATTTCTACGCCAAGTACTTCTCACTCGCCAACGTGGCCGGCTTGCTCCTCCAACTGTTCGTTGTCTCACGCATCATCAAGCATCGCGGCGTGGCGTGGGCCGTCATGGTCCTGCCGGCGATCTCGTTTGGCGTCTACAACGTGCTGATCTTCGTGCCGTGGCTGGCCGCGGCGCTCGCGGCCAAGGTGGCGGAGAACTCGACCGACTACTCGCTCAACAACACCGTGCGGAACATGCTGTTCCTGCCGTGCACCTATGAGGAGAAGTTCGCCGCCAAACAGGCGATCGACTCGTTCTTCGTCCGAATGGGAGACGTGCTGTCTGCCGCGCTCGTGTTCGTCGGCACGACGATGATCGCGCTGCCGGCGCGCGGCTTTGCGGCGGTGAACGCCGGGCTCGCCCTCGTGGCGTTGTTCCTGGCGTGGCGCGTCGGCCGCTATTACAAGATGAAGACGACGGCCGCGTCGAGCACGGCGCCGCCGGCCGCCGCGTAAGCCGGCTCCGTCCGGTATCAGCCGCCGGCCACGAGCTGCCGGCGAGCCGCCACGAGACGCCGGCGTCGTTCCGCGGTGACTTTCGGGAACTCGAGACCAAGCTCCTCAATCGACCGCGTGATGATTCCGGCCACGAGGGTACGCGTCACCCACTTGTGATCGGCGGGAATCACCCACCATGGCGCCCACGGCGTGCTCGTGTGTTGCAGCATGTTCTCGAACGCGTCCTGGTATTCCGACCAGTGCTTTCGCTCCTCGAGATCGGCGAACGAGAACTTCCAGTTCTTTTCCGGCCGCTCGAGCCGTTCCAGGAACCGTGCCTTCTGTGCCTTCTTCGAGACGTTCAGGAAGAACTTGACCACCAGGGTGCCGTTGCGGGTGAGGTGCCGTTCGAGCGCATTGATGTCGTCGTACCGACTGCGCCAGAATTTCTCACCCCGGTCCGCCCCCGGCAGATTGGCCACGAGCTCGGGATGCACCCGCACGACCAGCACGTCTTCGTAATAGGACCGGTTGAAAATCCCGATTCGCCCCCGTTCCGGCAGCGCCTTCGTGTACCGCCAGAGAAAATTGTGATCCAGCTCTTCGCTCGACGGCTGCTTGAACGAGAAGATCTGGCAGCCCTGCGGGTTGATGCCCGACATCACGTGCTTGATGGTGCCGTCTTTTCCCGCGGCGTCAGAAGCCTGCAGAATGATGAGCACCGAATGCGTGTCCGACGCGTAAAGGCGTTCCTGCGCGTCGCGGAGGTCTGCGATGTTCTCCTGCAGAAACTTTCCCGCGCGCGCTTTGAGCTCGTCCTTTGTGAGGTCCTTGAAATGCTTCTCCGCCGCCCAGCCCGGGTCGTAGTCGCGCAACCGCACACGCCCGTGAGTCGGCACCTGAAACAGCCGGCGGACTTCCTTGAACTTCAGTGCCACGCGCGCTCCCTTCGAAAGCGGCCCAACGGGTCGCGTCATCGCATTGGCAAGAGCCAGGCCATGATCGAGCCCTTCGATCACGGACGAAAACACCGAGCCCGGCATCCGATCACGACAGGCCGTGAGGCGTCGCCGACGAACGACGGGATGCGGTGGGTTTCAGACGGAACCGACCGCGTCGAGCCGGGTCCCTATCTTGCATCCCGGGCTGTTCACGTGCCGACCGCAACACCTACGCCGACCGGAACACCTGCTCACACTTCTTCTCGCTGCGTTCTTGACGACGGTCCTGGGCGGGACCGCGGCGGCTCAGGACTCGGGGACGCTGACCCGCACGGCGCTCATCGAGCAGGCTCAAGCCGAGAAGGCAGCCAAGCTGCAGCCGTACACGCCGGGGGCCGCGGAAAAATGGCTCGACTACGCCGAGAACTATCTGCTGAGCGGCCGGTTGACGTGGCATCCGTTCTTCCAGAGCGCCTATTCCGGCGGCGGCTTCACGCTTGGCGCTGGGTACCTGAAGCACGTCGGTGCCTACAACACCCTGGACCTGCGCGGCAGCATCACGCCGTCCGGCTACAAACGGACGGAGGCGCAGTTCCTCGCGCCGGCGTTGTTCGGACGACAAGCGACGCTCTCGCTGCTCGGCGGGTGGCGCGAAGCGACTCAGGTGGGCTTCTTCGGGCTTGGCAATGATTCGGCGGTCGAGAGCCGCACCAGCTACGCGTTCCGCCAGCCGTACGGATCGGTGACGCTCGATGCCCGTCCGGGCCAAAACATTGTGGTGCTTGGCGGGGGCCTCGAGATTTCCCAGTGGGAGCAGAGGCCCGGAGGCGGAAACCATCCGTCCGTGGAAACCGTCTACACGCCGGAGACCCTTCCCGGCGTTGGCGCGAAGACCACCTACCTGCATTCGCAAGGCACGGTCGGTCTTGACTGGCGCACGTCGCCCGGCTACGCCAGGCGTGGCGGATTCTACGGCGCCACCGTTCACGACTTCTCGGATCCGGACAGCCGCCACGGGTTCACACAGACGGATTACGACGTCGTCCAACACCTTCCCGTCCTGCGCGAGACCTGGGTGCTGTCATTTCATGGTCGCGTCGAGACGACGTCGCTCAAGGACGATCAGCAGATTCCCTTCTTCATGATGCCGGCGCTCGGCGGCGGGTCGAGTCTGCGCGGGTTCTCGAGCTGGCGGTTTCGAGACCGCCACAGCCTGCTGATGCAGGCCGAATGGCGCGTGATCGTCAACCGCTTCTTTGACATGGCGCTGTTTTACGACACGGGAAAAGTAGCGGCGCGCCGGGGCGATCTCGATTTCGATGGCCTGCAGAGCGACTTCGGTCTCGGCTTCCGGCTGCACGGCGCACTGGCGACCCCGCTCCGCATCGAGTTCGCCAAGAGCGACGAAGGGCTCGTTATCGTCTTCAGCTCGTCGGCCGCTTTCTAGACACACTATGGGCTCATCATTTTCTCGCCTCGCGTGCGCACTGGTCCTCGCTGTTGCTCCTCTCTTTCTTGTCGGGGACGGTGACCACGCAGACGCCGCGTTTCTACAGCGACGATCCGATTGCCGTCGAGCCGAGCAGCCGCGACGCCTCCGGCGTCGAGCCGTGGGACATCGGCCTGACGTACGAGCTCTCGTACAACCTGTTCGTCACGTCGAACTACAAGCCGACCAACACGCGCGCCGGCAATATCAATACGGTCGATGAGATTCCCGACTCGAGCTGGTTCACGAACCGCATCGGCTCGACCGCGCTGGCGCCCGATCGAGTGGCGCGGGGACCGGAGATCGGGACGCCTCCCTCGCCTGGCCGATGGGTGATCCTCCGCGAGAAGACGGCCGGCGCCAATCCGGGTTTCACGGCGCGTGATGCCGCCGGCGAGACCTGGTTCCTGGGATTCGATCCGCCCAGCCGTCCTGAGGGCGCGACAGGAGCGGTCGTCGTCGCCAACAAACTCTTTTGGGCGCTGGGCTACAACCAGGTCGAGATGTTCCTCACGACCTTCGATCCGAAGCGCGCGGAAATCGACCCGAAGGCGACCGTGCGGCGACCATCGGGCGAGCGCACGCCGTTCACCGTCGACGACATGCGCGCTGTGCTCGACAAAGTGGCGCGAGAACGCCGACGGCACCTACCGCGTCGCAGCAGGCCGCGTTCTGCCGGGAAAGATTCTCGGCGGCTTCCGCTACGCCGGTACGCGTCCTGACGACCCGAACGACATCGTGCCGCACGAGCATCGCCGCGAGCTGCGGGCGCTTCGCGTCTTCGGCGCGTGGACCAACCTGACCGACCTGAAAGCCGGCAACACGCTCGACACCCTGGTCACCGAGAACGGGCGCACGTTCGTGAAGCACTACCTGCAGGACGTCGGCTCGACCTTCGGCATGGCCAACGGCCCGCATGAGTGGGACATCGGCTCGGAGTACTTCTACGACAAGGGCGCCTCCCGCCGCCGATTGTTCTCGTTCGGCTTCGCGCTGAGCCCGTGGCAGACCGTCCCGTATACCGAGTACCAATCGCTCGGCCGTTTCGAAGGCGACGTGTTCGATCCGACCAAGTGGAAGCCGCAGACGCCGACGACGGCCTACATGGAACTGAGGGCCGATGACGCGTTCTGGGCTGCCCGTCGCGTGATGGCGTTCACTGACGACCTCATCCGCGCGGCGGTCCACACGGGGCAGTACAGCGATCCGGCCGCAGAGCGCCATCTCGCGACCGTTCTCATGAAGCGACGTGACGTCATCGGGAAGACGTACCTGACCGCGGTCAACCCGATCGTCAACCCGCGGATTGACGCCTCGGGCGCGCTTTCCGTCGAGAATGCCGCGGTCGCGACCGGGGTCGCCGAAGCGCCTGCCGAGTACCGCGCGATCTGGTCGCGTTTCGACAATGCCACGGGGGCCACGCAGCAGATTGCCGAGACCCGCAGCGCCACTACCACACTGGCGCCGCCGAGCGACCTCCCCGCCGCAACGGGCACCTTCATCGCAATCGACATCTCAGCCGCCCACTCCGCACATCCATCCTGGGCCCAACCGATCCGCACGGTCTTCAGCAGAACACCGACCGGCTGGAAGCTGGTCGGACTCGAGCGGCTGCCAGGGCGCTGACTCGGCGCCGGTCGTTCAGGTCCTTGGGCCGAATCACGATGGGCTGTCAGCGATCTGCGACCGATCCGTCATGCAGACACGTCCGGGTTCGCCAGCCTCGACATCGCCATCGGCACGCCAATTGCCTCGTCCAGCCCTGAACTCTGACAACCAGGGAGGCCGGTCGATGACTGCCGACGACGACACCGCAAGGCGCGCAGCCATGTCGCCGCCGCTCACCGACGACGACTTTCGTCCTCTGTCGTCGTCGGTGCGCGTGGAGATTGCCGCCTTGTCGCAACGCGGAACCGAGCGTCACGTCAATGACGACCACTACCTCGTGTTTCGCCTTGGTCGCAATCAGGAGACGCTGGCGACAAGCCTGAGCGAGTCTGAGGTGCCACCCCGGTTCGAGGAATACGGCTACGCGATGCTCGTCGCCGACGGTCTCGGCGAAGAAGGGGCCGGGGCGTTGGCGAGTCGGGTCGCGCTCAGCACCATCGCGCATCTTGCGCTGCGGCATTGCCAGTGGAAGCTGAGAATCGATCCGAGAACGGCGTGGGAAATCATCGAGCGCGCCGAGTGGTTCTACAAACGAGCGGACGCCGCGGTGTCAGCAAAACGGCGTTCGAACCCGGGTTTGGCAGGCATGCGGACGGCTCTCACCGTGGCCTGTAGCGTCGGCGACGATCTCTTTGTCGCCAATGTCGGGCAGTCACGGGCGTACATCCTTCGAGACGGCGCGCTGATCCGTCTGACCCGCGACCGAACGGTCGCCCAGCGTCCCAGAGAAGCGCGCGGACCCGTGCCGGTCGAGCAGACACACATCGAGGACGTGGGCCCCATCCTCCAGGATGCGTTGGGCGCCAACGGAGCGTCCCCAGCGGTCGAAGTGGAACAATTCCGGCTGATGAACGGCGACTGTCTGCTGCTGTGCACGAACGGGCTCACGGACGTGGTCGACGACGGCAAAATTGCCGACGTCCTCGCCCTCCGCCGAAAGTCGTCGGAACAGTGCGCCATCCTGACGGACCTGGCCAGCCGAGCGGGCGGCGACGACAACGTCACGGTGGTGCTCGCGCAGTATCAGGTGCCAAGCTCGTAGTGGGGCTTCGAGGCGCCATGCGCGCCGCCCCCCACGCCCCAAGTCTCAGGACCCAGACTCAGGAACCAGGCCCCAACCTCCCACGGCTTGTGAGCTCGCTCTCGACCCATCGTGAGGCGCGCACGGCCCCCGGGCCGAGCCAATACCGGGAGCCGCACCTCACCGCTGACAGCACTTGGTCATGCCTTTGCAGTAGGCTCTGTCCATGATTACTCTCGGGATTCTCCTGTTCGCGCTGACCCTTGGACAGACGAGCGAAGCGGTCGGCAAAGTCGAAACCAGCTTCGACAAGACCGCGAACTTCGCGACGCTCAGGACCTACAGCTGGATGACCGGCTACAACGCGGAGCGTGCCGCCGCGCACAAGATGATCGTCGAGGCCTGCGACGCCGAGATGGCCAAGTCGGGTTTCACCAAAGTGCCGACCGGCGCCGACGTGACCCTTGCCTACTACACCGTCCGGAGCACCTACGTGGACGTGAAGGCCCTCGACAAGCTCCAGCAGACGGGCCGCGGCGAGGCGGCGCCGACCAACGCCGTCGGCAGACTCGTCCTCATCATGCGCACGGGCGATCCCGCGAAGCAGATCTGGTCGGCCAGCACCCGGGAGTTCCTCGATCCCGATCCGGCGAAGATGGGCGACACCATCAAGACGGCGACCTCCCGCCTGTTCGAGACCTATCCGACTCGAGTGCCGGTAAAGCGCTAACAGGCTATTTCGGATCTGCGATCGGCGATTGCGGTTGGCGTCGGAGGACGCCATGGTGGGCCCCACACCTCACCACGAAGACCCGAAGGTGGATTGCCTTCGCTCCTTCATGGTTCAACCGGTCAGTCGACCAACGGAATGCCCGCAACCACCTCATAGTGCGGTCCACGGACTTTCCGTGTACAGTCCCCGGAAATCCTCCAGGCCGGACGGCGGCCGAGCTGTCGATCGTCGGGCTAGCGGAGTGCAGGGAGCCGGTCCATGTTCGTCGATTCTCAGCTGACACCATGCCGCAACAGGAGATCGAACGAGAGTTCTGGAAATTGGTCGCAGGTCTGGTCAATGTCCTGATCGGGATGGTCCTGACGACCGGACGACCGCGGAAGGAGACGGCCGCCCTCTGGGTCGCGACAGCCTACGTGGTCACCTGCAGCGTCACGCTGATCGTCCTGACGCTGAAGGCACGCAGCCTCGTGGCACGCGCGCAGGCCGCGGTCGGCGAGCGGCTTGCGTGACACGGAGTGGCGGGAATCCCTGCCTGATCGCGCTCTTCTAGGCTGAGCCGCGATGAACCTCGACAGAGCGTTCACCATGGGGGCCATGGAGCCCACGAAGAGTAGCTCCATGAGCTTCATGCTGAAGGCTCTTGGTACGGCTGCGTGTGGTCCGAATCGCTGCGTCAGATTGCAGCGCAGGGAGCGCGGACAGAGCGTTCACCATGGAGACCATGGAGCTCATGAAGAGTAGCTCCATGAGCTTTATGAGCTTCATGGTGAAGGCTCCTGGTACGGTTGCGTGTGGTCCGAATCGCTGCGTCAGGTCGTTGCGCGAGGAGCGCAGACAGAGCGTTCACCATGGAGGCCATGGAGCCCATGAAGGGTAACTTCATGAGCTTCATGACGTTCATGGTGAAAGCTTTTGGTACGCCTCCGTGCGGTCGGAATCGCTGCGTCAGATTGCTCCACAAGGAGCGCGGACAGAGCGTTCGCCCTGGAGCCCCTGAAGAGTAACTCCACGAGCTCCATGAGCTTCATGGTGAAAGCTCTTGGGGATCGGAATCGCTGCTTCACATTGCGGCACAAGGCGCGAGGCCAGAGCGTTCGCCCTGGAGCCCTGAAGACTAACTCCATGAGCTCCATGACCTTCATGGTGAACGCTCTTGGTACGCTGCGCGCGGTCGGAATCGCTGCTTCACATCGCGGCACACGGCGCGAGGCCAGAGCGTTCGCCCTGGAGCCTTGAAGACTAACTCCATGAGCTCCATGACCTTCATGGTGAAGGCTCTTGTGTGCACTTCTGTCAGCTGATTTGTTCAATCGCGTTGAGCTCTCTCGCGTTGCAGTTTCTTCAATACCAGGACCGGTTTGACTCGGAAGGCGCAGGATCGCGCTGGCCGGTGGTTTGCCCCATGACGGCCCATGGAACCTCAGAGACATCCCCTAACGGAGAAAGTGATCGGTTGCGCGATCGAGGTGCACAGGTCGCTCGGCCCTGGTCTCTTGGAATCGGCTTATCAGCATTGCCTTGCTCGGGAGTTCGTTCTCCACGATCTGAAATCTATCTGGCAGACGCCGTTGCCAATTGCCTACAAAGGCGTTCATCTCGAGTGCGGCTATCGCATCGATTGTATTGTGGAGAACGAGCTGCTCCTGGAACTCAAGACCGTCGAACGCGTTCTGCCCATTCATCACGCACAGGTCCTGACCTATCTGAAGTTGCTCAAGCTCAAGCAAGGGCTGCTCATCAATTTCAACTCACGACGCCTCGTTGACGGATTGAAGAGCTTCCTCACGTGATCTCAGCGTCGCCACACTCCGGGAGCTTCATTGGCGAGGGTCTTGGCACACCTGCGTGCGGTCGGAATCGCTGCGTCAGATTGTTACAAAGAGCGCGGGCAAGGCTTTCACCATGGAGCCCATGAAGGGTAACTCCATGAGCTTCATGACCTTCATGGTGAAGGCTCTTGGCACGCTCGCGTGCGGTCAGAATTGCTGCGCAAGGAGTGCGGACAGAGCGTTCACCATGGAGACCATGGAGCCCATGAAGAGTAACTCCATGAGCTCCATGACCTTCATGGTGAAGGCTCCTGGTGCGCCTGCGTGCGGTCAGAATTGCCGCGCAAGAAGCGCGGACAGCCGTTCACCATGGAGGCCATGGAGCCCATGAAGGGTAACTCCATGAGCTTCATGACCTTCATGCTTCAACAACACTAGTCGACGAGCGGAATCCCAGCGGCCAGCTCGTAGCGCACGAGCGCGCGGATCTTGTTCTCGATCTGGATGTATCGCGCCGCCTTCGAGCCCGGCAGCACCGCCATCACCTTCGGCACCAGCCCGCTCCTCAGCTTCATCTCAGCCTCGTCGATCGCCACACTCTCGTTGAGGAGCTTTTTCGCGGCGTCGTCGCCGATCGGTCCCTTGTTGTACGCGTCGGCGTACGCCTGCACGACCGCGGCGATCCGCTGGTTGATCTGTTGCAAGTCCGTCTGGTACGCGTCGTAGACCGGCCAGAACGCCGTCCCTTCGGCGGTCGTCAGACTCAGGTTCGACGCGACGACCAGCTTCTTGTCCGCCCGGATCTTCTGGGCGAGGATCTCCATATTGGTCGTGCCAGTTTTCGGGGCCGTCGCCTGCGCCATGGCGGGCGCCGAGAGCGCCAGCATCATGGCCGCCAGAACACACGCTGTACAGAATCGTTTCATCTCTTGGTCTCCGCTCTGAAATCTGCGCGGCCTACTTCGTCAGGACAAAAGCCTGCTCGAGCTTCGCCATCGAGTCCTGCAGCGTTTTCCAGTTCGCCGCGCCCGTCGGAACCGGGTGCACTCCGATGAAGGTCTGGACCGTGGCCACTTGCGCCTGGAGTTGTCGGAACTCGGCCGTTGCCGGCTTGCCGTCGTTCGTACGGGACTTCACGGTGTCGGCGTTCTTGGCGAGGAGCTCGACGGCCTTCTTTCCCATGTCGCGGTCAGCATTGGGGATCGCGCTGGTCTTGTCGAGGTCGCTCTTGAAGCGGTCCGCGGCGGACTCGACGGCGGCGGCCGTCGTCGCCGTCTCCCCGTCGTTCATCCGGCGCACCACGGCGTTATCCGGAAGGGGGAACGTCGCGCCGTACACCTCGGCGAGCTGCTTCAGGGCCAACGCCTCGCGATCCCATTCGCTCCGGCCCTTCGTGATGCTGGGCGTGGCCTTCATGAACGTGTCGATGTTCGTGGCTTGCTTGAGCACCGCGGTCAGCTCAGCGCTGGCCGAGTAGCTCGCGGTGAACCGATCCTTGAGCTTCTTGACGTTGTCCTGGTAGTCCTGGAGCGCGGCTTGCACCTTCACCTCGCCAACCGGACTGCGAAGCGTCGAGCTCTTGAGGTCGCCGTCGAGGTTTCCCTCGAACTTGTCACGCGCGTCGTCGACCTGCTCGATCAATATTTTCACGTCCTTGTCGAGCGGCCGTTCCTGCGCCGACAGGGACAGGGATCCTATCGTCAGAGCGCTGGCGATGAGCAGAAACACCGGCGCGCGCGAATCGCCGCGAAGGGTCGGAGTGGGCCGAAGAGTTGAAGTCACAGGAGCCTCTCAATAGTGACGGCCGGTGCGACCGGCGCGTCGGAATAAGGCGCGTCCTGGTCAGTGCCTGACAGGGACGCGCCCGGTGAACGTTCTGGGGAATGCTTAGCGGCGGCGGCCGCCGCCTCCCCCTCCGGACCGTGGACGATAACTGCCGGAGCGCGAAGTCGAACCCGATCGCACGCTTCCCAGGTCGCTCGTGCGCTCTGAACCCATGCTGCGAGCCTTCGCGTCGCGATCGACCTGACTGGCCGTCGCGGGATCCCAATTTCGCGTGGACGTCGTCGTGCCGCGGCCGGCCGCACCGTTCTCGGTCGCCGTGGCACCCGATCTTCCGGTCTGGCCGGCCTGGGGCTCGGGGCGGTCCACGCTGTTCCACCCGCCTTCGCCGTACTTCTGCCAGCTGTCGCCCTGCTTGCGATAGACATTGCCGTCGTTGCCGGCGTAGACGTCGCCGCTGCCGGTTCTGCCGACGGTCGTGTTGCCGCCGGGTCCGCCCGTGCGCCGGACCGCCTCGCCGCCGCCGCTCCCCTGCACGGTTCGCGTCGTATTGCCCGTAACGTTGTTCGTGTATCGCGAGGTGGTCGCCCACTGGTCGCCGCGCGCGACGCCGGTCTGGCCCCAGCTGCCGTAGACGTTCGAGCCCTGCCGGGTCGCGCCGTATGCGCCGGTCCGCGGGTTGTAGGCCGACGCCGCGCCTCGCGCGCCGTACGGACCGTAGGCCACGGCGCCGCGCGAGTACGTTCCGGTGCGCGGGTTGTAGCGCGGGGCGACGCCCGCGCCGCCGTACGGTCCGTAGGCCACGGCGCCACGTGTATAGGCGCCCGTCCAGGGGTTGTACGACGCGCCGAACCCGTACGATCGGATAGTGCGGGTAGTAGATCGGATACATTCCGCCGTGCCACACGTACGGCGGGTAGTAGTAGCCGGTGCCCCAGACGGCGCAGCCCCACGCGACCATGAGACCCGTGTAGGCCATCGCCGTCGCAAACACCACGGCGTCGTCATTCGACTCCTGGACCGTCACGTAGGTGACGGAGTGCGATGGTGAGCTCGTCGGGAATCTCGTAGATCTGCTTCGGGACTTCGCCGGTGACCGTCCACGGTCCGGTCGCCGTCCTCGACACGAACCAGACACCCTGGAAGCACATGTAGTACAGGTCGCCGACCTTGAGGATGTCCTTGTCGGTGTTGACCGCGCGCTGCACGGTCGTTTTCTCGATCGGCTGGAACTCAGGCGTTCCGCCCTGGTACGCGACCTCGGGCGCCTGGACGGTCTTGCTCACGCGCGCGGTCTGCGGGACCTGCGCGAGCAGCACGGCCTCGGCCGCCTGCGTGGTGCCCGGCACCGACGCGAGCACGCGCGATCGATCGTGCTCGAGCGGAATCTGCCTTGAAGTCGGCCGGCAGGGTCGGCGTCGCAAACGTCCAGGGACCTGTGAAATCCGGCGCCGAGAACCACCGGCCTGACGACCAGGAAATAGACCGGTCCGGTGCGCCCCATGCGGAAGATGTCGCTGCTCGGTATTGCTGACCCAGAGCAGTTGCTTCGCGCCGGCAACGGGCGTAGGCCGGCTCACCTTTCAGCAGAATCAACTCCGCGGGCTCGAGGCTCGACGAACACCTTCGGCGCCTGGGTGGCGCTCACCGAGCGGCCCGGCACGTTCGTCCTTCACTTCCTTCCAGTTCTCGTCGGCCGGCAGCTTCTTGAAGCTCTCGGGCAACGTGCCCGCCGGGGCCCATGGCCCCTTGATGTCGGTCGCCTTCAGCCAGATGTTGTCGCTGCGCAGGTAGAACGTCTTCGTCGGGCCGTGCTGAAAGAGATCCCAGTTGGTGTTGACGGCCGACTGCAGGTCGTTCTGCGGAATCGGTGACCAGATCGGATCGCCGTCGATATTGACGAGCATCGCCGGCGTCTTGCTGAAGAAAATCGTGGGGGATCCGCCTTCACGCCTTCGACGTTCTTCGGAATGATCTGGCTCGAGTCGATGTTGGCCAGGACGCGGTCCAGCGCGATGACGCGCTCGTCGAGCGGCACCGAGGCCGTGATCTCCGCGACCACGGTTTGAAGCTGGTCGCGCCGGAGCGTGGGAAAGTTGGACTCGGTGATCTTGTATTCCGAGAAACTGACAAGCCGCTCGTCGAGAGCCACGCTCGTGGCGGACTCCACCTTGATGGTTCCAAGGGTCGGTTCCTTCGCGCCCTTGGCCGTGTACGAGACCGCCGCATAGAGCACGGCGTTCTTCTGGTCGACCCAGCTCGCGACCTGCGGCTGGTACACGACCAGGGCGGCGCCGCTCGTTGTCGTGTAGTCGCGAGGCCAGCCGCCATCGGGTGCTGGCGGCTCAGCGGCGGCGGCCTGCGCGGGCGGCGTTGTGGCCGCACGCGGCGCGGCCGTCGTTGGCGTTGTGGCCGTCGTTGGCTTGGCCGTCGTTGGCTTGCCGCGGGCGTCGTCTGTGCCGTGGCCAGCGGCGCCAACGGAGCATCAAGGAGGCTGACGATCATCAGCATCGAGACGCGGGTTCTGAAGCGGGAGTGGGTGGTGGTCATGACTTGGGTCCTTAGTTCGGCCCTCTGACTGTAACGCTTAGTCGTTCACTTCAGCGGCTTGATCTCGTTGAGCCGGACCGGCTGTTGGGCGTAGTTCTCGAGGACGATCTCGTTGTTCTTGTCGATCCGGATCTTCGTCCCCGCCATGATCTTCCCGACGCCTTTGCTGTCCTTGTCGAGCTGAATCTCCAGAATCGTGAAGGGATAGTCCAACGTCTGGGCCTGGCTACGCTCCTCGCGGAAGCCGACCGGCCGGTCGGTGGCCAGCACGATGCGGCGGCCGCCGTTTTCGAGCGGGCTCTGATGCGCATAGCGCAGATCCCAGGCGAGGGTTTTTTGCGAGCGAATTGCGCCGACCTTGGGCATCGATAGCAGGGCCTTCAGCAGCTGCTGGTTGGCGCGGTTGACGTTCTTTTCTTCCTTGAGGATGCTCACCAGACGCTCCCGGTCGGCGTCCGTGGACCAGCGCTCGATCGTGAAGTCCACGATCCCGGTGGTGGGCCCGCTGTTCATGTTGATGGCAAACCCGGTGAAGCTTTCCTTCTGGGTCTGCCCCGACACCGGAGACGCCAGCCCGGCGACGACAAGCGCGGAAGCCACAGACAAAAGTCCCGATCCCACTCGCTCCTTGACGGTCATGATGAGCCCCTCCGCTACCGTCTAACCGCAAACAACGGGCCAGGTCGGTCAGGGAGCAGGGCGCAGCAATTGCTAAGAAATAGGCGTAAATGGACGGTTTTCCGCGACGAGCGGCGGGGGTGACGATAGGCTCACAGCCTGTCGTGAGCGGCCTGCCGTGGGGCCGTGAGGCCCCCGGCAGACCCGATCGCCTCTTCTGGGCTATTTGACGGTGGCCCTTGCGGCTTCCCGCTGTTCCAACTGCTCCATCACGAGCTTGTAGGTGATGTAGTACTTGTAGATATTGCTGACGTAGGTGACGGTCTCGCGGCCAATCTTTTCTGAGGCCACGCGCTCGACGTTGCCGAACCAGACGTTCGGGTCCAGCCCCCGCTTTTCTGCCTCGCGCCGCAGTTGCCGGACGCGTCCCGGCCCCGCGTTGTAGGACGCGAACGTCATCAGACCCTTATTGAGCGGGTCCATCGGCTCGTTCGCGTAGTAGCGGTCGATCATGAACCGCATGTACTTCACGCCAGCGTGAATGTTCGCGCTCGACCTCGGTGATGTCGCCGACGTTCAGTTCCTTGCCGGTGGGGGGCATGACCTGCATGACGCCGATCGCGCCGACTGGACTCTTGACGTCCTGGTCCAGCGTGGACTCCTGATATCCCTGGGCCGCCATCAGGACGTAGTCAAGGTTGTACTGCGCGCCGTACTTCTTGAACAGCGCGACCACCGCCGCGAGTTTCTTCCGCTCGGCGTCGGCCGCGGCGTTCTTCACATACTTGGTGTTCTGAAGATAACGGCGTTCGACCGTGTTGCGGAACCCGTCGCCCTTTCCGTGCTTCTGGATCCACGTGTTGAGGGCCGCGAGGAGCTTCGGATTGTCCTTGCGCACCGCGACTGCGAGGTTCCCCCCGGTCCGCACGGTGACGTCCTTGTGCACGTCCAGGCTCGTGAACACCTGCTTCCAGAAGTCAGCCAGATAGTCGTCCACGATCGTGATCTTGACGAGACCGGCGTTGACCATCTCGAGGATGTCGTCGTCTTCGAGGACCTGCGGCGCTTCCTTGAGCACGGCGGGCGCCTTGCCACGAGACTTCAGTTGCGCGTTCACCGCTGTAAGGCTCTCGTCGTAGATGCTCCCCTTGCGAATGAACACCTCCTGACCCGACAGATCGTCGACGGTTTTGATCGCCGGCGCGCCTGGGCCGGTGACCACGACCTCGTTCACGTTGGTGCGGGTCGGTGTGGAGAACGCGACGAGTTTCTCCCGTTCGGGCGTGACCGTCACCATCGCCGCGACCATGTCGACCTTGCCGTCGATGAGGGCGCGGTACAACTGATCGCGCGGCATCGGTATCGGCACGACATGGATCTTCAGGTTGCCCGTCTTCATGTCGTTGTTCAGGTCGGTCTCGAATTTGTTCAGCGCCTCGAAGGTGATACCGCGCTGCTGCCCCTGGTCGATGAAGTAGTGCGTGCGGTTGAACGTCACGGCCGCGCGAATGCTGCGACGCTCGATCTGGGCGTCGAAGTCGCCGGTGAACGGCTTGTCCATCGTGGCCCGGACGACCTCCGGAAGCGCGTCGTACGGCGACCCGGTCGCCGGCAGCGGCGCGTCGTCATCGGCGGGAGGTGTGATGGCCGCGGCCGGTGGCGCGGTACTCTCGCCCGAATTCGGGCTCGAGCACGCAAGAGCGGCCGCCACGGTCAGCAGCGCGACAGAGGAGCCTGTCAGACGGAAAAGCTTCGACATCGGTCATTCACCCCCGGAACAGCACGGCCGCGAAGGCCACGAGTCCCATAGACGCATCTTGCTCATGGCTCGACATGCGCACGGCAGGTCCGCGCCAAGTCAGCGGGCATCGGTACCAGATGACCGCTGTCCGTCAGTTGCTGTCGTTTCGCACGGTCGGGCGCGCGACAATCACCAAATATTGTGAGGGGCGTCCCGGCGGGCTGGAGATGTGGCGCGCTTCGTCCACACGTACGAGTAGGACATGCCAAGCGAATGGAAGTCGCCGCCGGTTCTCGTGTACGCACCGAAGCTGTACGACAGCCGCAGCTGATGCATGCCGAACGGGACGGCCACCGTCGTCCCGACGCGGGAATTGTGCTGCGGCAGCGTCGCGGCGGCGCCATTGGTCGTCGTGCGCCCGCCATGCCAGAAGTTCGCGTCTGCCGCCACCCAGAGACCGCGGCGAATGGTGTACATGAGATGACCCTGGGTGGCCACGATTGGCGCCTGCTTACGAATCCCCCCGTTGAAGAAGTTGGTGTTGTCGGCGAATATCACGCCGCCGAAGTCCCCTTCGAACATCCACGGCCCTTGGGTGCGCGAGACACCGACCTCGGGCGCGAAGGCCCAACGGTTGGAACCGATATTGATGGCCCGTGTGGAGTCGTACTGACCGACCGGAGCAGTCACATTGAGGCTGAGACCCACAATCGTCTTTGGCCTGTACTTGGCGAACTGCGGCAGCGTCATCGCCGGCGCGCCGTAGAGGTTGACCGAGACCCGCGCAGCCACGTCGCCGAGTCCCGACCGGGTGCGCTCCTCGAACTGTCCGAGGAGCAACCCGCTGATATGGCCATGCATGTAAGGGACAATCACCCCGACACTGGCGGATCTCCCGGCGATGCTGAGCGTGCGCGTGAACCCGATGGCCGCGACCCCGATGGTCGCGTGTCCGTCATCGATCGGCAGTGACGGGTCGAACAGCATGTCACCCTTGTTGGCCGTGCCGACGAGGGTCACGACGTTGAAGGCGACGGGCGCCGGGACGTAGGCGCCAGGAATTAGATTCTGAGCGCGGGCGACTCGAGCTGAGAGGACGCCGGCAGTGAGAATGAGAATTAGCGCGGTCCTGCGTGCGACGCCAGTCCGGCGCATGAGAGTGTGTCTGGGAGCGCCTCGTCGCGAGACGGGCGCTCCCAGAGTGGGTTAGAAGCGGAAGCCGAACGTGAGCGGCATGGTACTGTCCGTCCGCGTTGCTGCCGCTCGTGCTTCCGATTGGTGTCGCGACCGGCTCGATCTTCGGTCCCTTCACCCAGTGGTAGCGCGTCTCGATGTAGAACTCGGCGTCACCTTCGCCAAGACCGAAGCCGACGCCGCCGCCGACATTGAACCCGAAGTCCCATCCACCGCGGTCGCCAAGCACGGCCTCGATTGGGTAAGTGCCGCAGACGTAGTACCACGGGTCGCAGATGATTCCGCTCCCGACGTACTGCGTGATTTCCACCTTGCGATAGTAGGCGCCCGGGCCTGCCATGAAGTAGACGCGAGCCGGGCTATCGGCCGGCGTCAGGTTCACCACCACGTTGAAGTCAAGCTGGTGGGTTTGATGGTTCGCCGAGAGGCGTCCCCCCAGCGCGTCGAGATAGTCCTCCACTTGGAACCATCGGAACGCGTACTCCGTCTGCAGCCCGACTCGGGAGTTGGCATCGAACGTCACACCGAAGGCCGGTCCCCAGCCGGTCTCGAAGCGATCCCCGAGATCGCCGCCGATGAAGGTCGGCCCGCCGCCGATGTTGACGTGAACCCGCTTTTCCTGGGCGTTGCCCAGCCCGGGCGTCAGCGCCAGGACGGCAGCAGCGAGAATCACAGCTTTCGCGATACGCATCGTTTCACTCCATTGAAGGGTCGTTTACACTTGCTCGATCACGTTCCCGGTCCGTCAAAGCAACAAGCGGGCCACCCGGCCGGGCAGGTGGCTGTCCGGATTCTGTTAAGTAACCTGGTCCTCCCAGCGCGCGGATCACTGGCTCTCGCGATGTGTCGCGACTGCGATCACAACCTACCGTGACGTCTCCGACCGCGCCAAGGGAGCAGTGGCTTTGCGATAGTCCGTCCCCTTTCAGGCGTCCCTCGCCCCGGTACGCGCCCTGGGCTACCGGAGCGACTCCATGATCTCGTCGAGCGCCGACTGCGGCGGACGGGTACGCGTGAGCGGCAGCGTCGCCAGTGGCTCCTCCACGAGGTTCAGGGTGTCGATGAAGTCGTCCTTGTCGGGCTCGATGTAGATGACGCCCGTGGCGAATTCGCCGCGGCGCGCGGTCTCATGCAGCAGCCGGATGGCGGTGATCTTGTCCGACGGGTTGTAGTCCTCGGCGACCTTCCGCAGGTAGAGCTGCGAACCGTCGTGCATCTTCACGGCCGTCGTGGTCCCCGGTTCGTAGTCGACCGAGATGTCCTGGAAGAACGGCACGAAGCTGATCTCACCAAGCGGCTCTT
This sequence comes from uncultured Acidobacteriota bacterium, assembly GCA_963793255.1. Classification (GTDB taxonomy): domain Bacteria; phylum Acidobacteriota; class Vicinamibacteria; order Vicinamibacterales; family SCN-69-37; genus CAVTYZ01. The sequence goes on along the minus strand of CAWBZK010000017.1, from coordinate 160,666 downwards.
CGTGATCCTTCACGTACGAATAGCTCTTCGTGGACCCGTCGTGGTCGTTGAAGGTCACGCAGGGCGAAATCACGTCGATCATCGACGTGCCGCGATGCGAGATTGCGGCCTTCAAGACCGACAGCAGCTGCTGTTTGTCGCCTGAGAACGACCGTGCCACGAACGACGCGCCGAGCTCGATCGCGAGCGCGCACGTGTCAATCGGCGGCAAATCGTTGACGACGCCGTTCTTGGCTTTCGAGCCGACGTCGGCTGTTGGCGAGAACTGCCCTTTCGTCAAGCCGTAGCAGCCGTTGTCCTCGATGATGTAGATGACCGGCAGGTTGCGGCGCATCAGATGCACGAACTGGCCGACACCAATCGCGCCCGTGTCGCCGTCGCCGCTCACGCCAATCGCGAGCAGGTTCTTGTTCGCGAGCATCGCGCCGGTCGCAACCGACGGCATGCGCCCGTGGACGGAGTTGAACCCGTGCGACGGGTTGAGGAAGTACGCCGGACTCTTGCTGGAGCAGCCGATTCCCGACAGCTTCACGACGCTCTTCGGGTCCACGCCCATCTCGAAAAACGCGTCGATGATGCGCTCCGAGATCGCGTTGTGCCCGCACCCCGCGCACAACGTCGTCTTGCTCCCGCGATAGCTGGAGACGTCGAGGTTGATGCGATTCGTGCGTCGAGGGGTATCAGTGGCCATAAGCAAGGGCGTGGGGTCAGTCCCGCTTCGCGAGCGGGGACAGACCCCTAATGTCCGTTTTTCTCTTGTGCAAGAACACTGTCGGTAATGCTGCGCGCGTCGATCGGCAGTCCGTTGTAGTGCAGCACGCTGCGAAGACGCGGTGCGTACTGCGCTTCGCCGTCCATGAGCAGCAGGCTCAGCATCTGGTGGTCGCGGTTCTGCTCGACGACGTAGATGCGATCGTGCTGGCGAATGAAATCGTCCACGGCCGGCGTGAACGGATACGCCCGGATGCGGAGATACGAGGTCTTGAGGCCGGATTCCTCGCGAAGCTGGTCGCGCGCCTCATCGACCGCCCAGTGGCTCGAGCCGAACGCGATGATCCCGACCGACGCCTGAGCGTCCCGTTCCACAATCGGCTGCGGCACGAGCGTGCGCGCCGTGTCGAACTTGCGCGCCAGACGGTCCATGTTCTTGACGTAGTCGTCGGGGCGCTCGGTGTATTGCGCCATCTCGTTGTGGCCGGACCCGCGCGTGAAAAACGCGGGGCCGACGCCACCGGGAATGGAGCGCCACGGCACGCCGTCGCCGTCCACGTCCTTGTAGCGGCCCCAGGACGCGGCCAACTCGCGCACCTTGGCTTCGTCGAGCACCTTGCCGCTGTCGATCGGGTTTGTCCGGATACGTGAACGTCGGCGACATCCACGTGTTCATGCCGAGGTCCAGGTCGCTCATGACGTAGATGAGCGTTTGGAGCCGTTCGGACAAGTCGAAGGCGTCCATCGCCATCTCGTAGCACTCTTCGACCGACGCCGGCAGCAGCAGCACGTGCCGCGTGTCACCGTGCGAGTTGAACGCCGCGAACAGGAGGTCCCCCTGCGCCGTGCGGGTGGGCAGCCCCGTGGACGGCCCGACGCGCTGGATGTCGAACACCACCGCCGGCATTTCCGCGTAGTACGACAGGCCGGCGAACTCCGCCATCAGCGAGATGCCGGGGCCCGACGTCGATGTCATCGCTCGCGCGCCCGCCCAGCTGGCACCGATCACCATGCCCAGCGCGGCGATCTCGTCCTCGGCCTGGACGATTGCAAACGTCGCCTTGCCCGTCTCCTTGTCCATGCGGTACTTCCGCATGTAGTCGATGAGCGACTCCGGCAGCGACGATGACGGCGTGATCGGATACCAGGCGACGACGGTGACGCCGGCGAACATGCAGCCCATCGCGGCGGCGGCGTTGCCTTCGACCAGCACCTGCCCCGCTGTCTTGTTCATGCGGGTGACGCTGTACGGATCTCGCTTCGTCAGGTGCTCGGCCGCGTACTTCTTGCCCGCGTCGAGCGCGGCGACGTTCAGCGCTTCCGCCTTCGGCTTCTTGCCGAGCTGCCGGTGAAGCGCCAGCTTCATCTCGTCGAGGTCGATCGACAACAGCTCCGACAGGATGCCGTCGTAGATCATGTTCTTGATCAGGCGGCGGAGCTTCGCCTCGGGGCAGACGGCCGCGACGATCTTGTCGAACGGGACCGGATAGAACGTCAGGTCGGTCCGGAGCGTGTCGAGTTTGAGCGGCTCGTCGTACACGACCGCGCGGCCCGGCTCGAGCGAGAGCACGTCGTCCTTGGCGGTTTCCGCGTTCATCGCGACGAGGAAGTCGATTTCCTTCTTCCGGGCGACGTATCCGCGGTGATTGGCTCGAATGGTGTACCAGGTCGGCAGCCCCGCGATGTTCGACGGGAACAGGTTCTTCCCGGACACGGGGATGCCCATCTGGAACAGCGACCGGAGCAGCACCAGGTTCGCGGTCTGGCTGCCGGAGCCATTGACCGTCGCAATCTGAATGCTGAAGTCGTTGGCTACGTTGGAGCGGGACTGGTCAGGCTCAGTCTGGGTGGCGGATAACGGAGCGCTCATGCTTCAAGAAGGATGATTTCCGGGACGAAGACAGATTCGTTCGAGTATACCGCACCCTCCCGAGCCGCTTGGTCGGAGGCCCGAGAGTCCGCGAAAAACCGTGCAGAAAAGGGGTCGGGTGACTTTTACGTAAAACGTAAAAGTCGTCCCGGCCACTTTTCCGGCCAGGGCGTCCACGACGGCGCGGCCGATGTCGGCGGGGCTCTTGACCACGCGCACGCCGGCCTCGGTCAGGGCGGTCATCTTCTCGGCCGCCGTGCCTTTGCCGCCGGCGATGATCGCGCCGGCGTGGCCCATGCGGCGGCCGGGTGGCGCCGTCTGGCCGGCGATGAAGCCGACGACCGGCTTCTTGAACGACGCCTTGATGTAGGCCGCGGCGGTCTCCTCGGCATTGCCGCCAATCTCGCCGATCAGGACGACCGCTTCCGTCTCCGGATCGCCGCCGAACAGCTCGAGCGCGTCGATGAACGACGTGCCGATCAGCGGATCGCCGCCGATGCCGATGCACGTCGTCTGGCCGAGCCCGAGACCGGTGAGCTGGTGAATGGCTTCGTAGGTCAGCGTGCCGCTCTTCGACACGATGCCGACGCGGCCCTCCTTGCAGATGTGGCCGGGAATGATGCCGGCCTTCGCGCGCCCGGCAGAGATCAGCCCCGGGCAGTTCGGTCCGATGAGACGCATCGGCGTCCGCCGGACGAACGTGAGCGCGCGCATCATGTCGATCGTCGGGATGCCTTCGGTGATGCAGACGGCCAGCGCCAGACCGGCGTCCGCCGCTTCCATGACCGCGTCGGCCGCGCCGGCGGGCGGGACGAAGATCACCGACGCGTTCGCGCCCGTTTCGCGCACGGCCTCGGCCACGGTGTTGAACACCGGCCAGCCTTCGTGGGTCGTTCCGCCCTTGCCGGGTGTGACGCCGCCAACGACGTTCGTGCCGTACGCCTGCGCCTGCTTGGCGTGAAAGGTGCCCTCGCGTCCGGTGATGCCCTGGACGATCAGGCGGGTGCTGCGGTCGATCAGACACAGACATTTTTCTCTCCGGGGGCTTCGCCGCCAGCGCTCTCGCGCAGCTCTCGTCGTCGGCGGCTCGCGTATCGAGCGGCCGTTCGCGCGGGCTCGCTACGCTCGCTTACTGATCTTTCTATGCCGCGCCCAGGCGCACAACCGTGCTGGCGGCGTCCGACATCGTGTCGGCCGTCGTGAAGTTCAAGCCGCTTTCCTTGAGCATCTTCTTGCCGAGCTCGACGTTCGTGCCTTCCATGCGGATCACGATGGGCACGCGCACGCCGAGGTCAGTGACGGCGGCAATCAGGCCCTGCGCCAGGATGTCGCAGCGCAGGATGCCGCCGAAGATGTTGATCAGCACGGCCTTGACGTTGGCGTCGGACATCAGGATGCGGAACGCGTTCTTGATCTGCTCCGCGTTCGCGCCGCCGCCGACGTCCAGGAAGTTCGCCGGCTCCCCGCCGGCGAGCTTGATGATGTCCATCGTCGCCATCGCCAGGCCGGCGCCGTTGACCATGCAGCCGATCGTGCCGTCGAGCTTGATGTAGTTCAGCGAGAACTTCGACGCCTCGATCTCGAGCGGGTCTTCCTCGCCGAGATCGCGCAGCTCCTTGAGCTCCGGATGGCGATAGAGCGCGTTGTCGTCGAACGTCATCTTCGCGTCGAGCGCGATGATGTCGCCCGACTTCGTCACGATGAGCGGGTTGATCTCGACGAGCGACGCGTCCGTCGCGACGAAGGCCTGATAGACCGCCTGCATCAGCTTCACGGCCTTGCCGACCTGGTCGCCCGTCAAGCCCGAGCGCGAAGGCGAGCGAGCGGGCCTGGTAGCCGCTGCAGTCCCAGCGCCGGATCGATGAGCGCCTTGAAGATGCGATCCGGCGTCTCTTCGGCGACCTTCTCGATCTCGACGCCGCCGTCCGGGCTCACCATCAGAATCGGCCGCTCGGAGGCTCGATCGATCACGAGGCCCAGATAGAGCTCGCGGGCGATTTCCAGCCCTTCTTCGACGAGCACGCGGCCGACGACCCGGCCCTCGGGCCCGGTCTGGTGCGTGACGAGCGTCATGCCGAGCATCGCCTTCGCGGCGGCGTGTCGCGGCGTCGGGCCCCTTGACGACCTTGACGCCACCGCCCTTGCCGCGGCCGCCGGCATGAATCTGCGCCTTGACGACGACCGTGCCGCCGCCGAGCTCGACGGCGGCGTCCCGCGCCTCTTCGATGTGAATAGGCGACGCGAGCCCTGGGAACGGGCACGCCGAACGGCTTGAGGATGTCCTTGCCCTGATGTTCGTGGATCTTCATTTCGGAGCGGGAGTGTACCGGCAGAACCCGTCGTGGGGCAATGCCGGTCAGTCGCGTTAGGAGATCGGGACAGGAAACGAAGACAGGCGTCGACTCAAGATCGGCGCCTTTACTAGCAGCTCACAGAGGGTCAGAAACGCGGGCGATCGCGCCGGAGGTTTATCGCAGACCCCCAGACTCCGACGACGATCAGAAGACAACCCACGAGACTGAACAACGGCACCATATAAGCCCCACGACGTGCCCGACCCTTGTGCAAGGCGTGTGCCTGCCGCTCTTGTGATTTCTCCCACCAGAACACACACACCCGAAATCAATCTCACGATGCCGGTACTCTGCAAACGGCCCGCATCGCATACGTGGTGGTGCGCCGGCTTGCAGATTTGTAAGTGCCGAAAAAGTGGCCGGGTGACTTTTACGTCCGCGGTAAAAGTCACCCGAGCCGTTTTTCGCTAGACCCCAATCACCTGGGTCAGCTCCCGCACGGCCGCGGCCGACTTCATCAGCGCCGCCTGCTCGTCCGGCGGTCAGCTTGATCTCGATGATCTTCTCCGCGCCGCCCTTGCCGAGCTTGACCGGCACGCCGAGGAACTGGTCGCGGACGCCGTACTCGCCCTTCGAGAAACACCGAGCACGGCAGGATCGCCTTCTTGTCCTTGAGGATGGCCTCGACCATCTCGGCGGCCGCGGCGCCGGGCGCGTACCAGGCGCTCGTGCCGACGAGCTTCGTGATCTCCGCGCCGCCGTTGGCGGTGCGCGTGCAGATTTCGTCGAGCTTCGCCTGGGTCAGGTAGCCCATCTGCACCAGTTCGGTCAGCGGAATGCCGGCGACGGTCGAGAAGCGCGGCAGCGGCACCATCGTGTCGCCGTGGCCGCCGAGCACGAACGCGTGGATGTTCTCGACCGAGACGCCGAGCTCCATCGCGATGAACGTCCGCATGCGCGCCGAGTCGAGCACGCCGGCCATGCCGACGACGCGCTCGCGCGGGAACCCGCTCAGCCGGTAGACGGCCTGGCACATCGCGTCGAGCGGGTTGGCGACCGGCACGATGACGCAGTTCGGCGAGTACTTCACGACCTGCTCGGTGACCGCCTGCATGATCTTGTAGTTGACCTGCAGCAGGTCGTCGCGGCTCATGCCGGGCTTGCGCGGCACGCCGGACGTGATGACGACGACGTCCGAGCCGGCGGTGGCCGCGTAGTCGGTCGTGCCGACCAGCCGCGTGTCGGACCCGTCGATCGGGCACGCCTGAAAGATGTCGAGCGCGATGCCCTGCGCCTTGTCGGCGGCGATGTCGATGATGACGACATCGGCCAGTTCCTTGACGGCGATGGCGCGCGCCACGGTCGCGCCGACGTTGCCGGCGCCTCCTACGACGGTGACTTTGCGATTCATGGACACTCCTAGAGTCGTCCCGGTTCCGGTTCCGACGTTCCAGTCTTCGACGCCGATCCGAACTCGGGAGCGTGAACCGCGGACTCGATCCGACTACATGTTCGCAATCATCGCGTCGGCAAACTCCGACGTCTTGAGCTCCTTCGAGCCGGCGATCAGGCGCGCCAGGTCGTAGGTCACGGTCTTGTCGGCGATCGTCTTCTCGAGCGAGTTGATGACGAGGTCGGCCGCCTCGGTCCAGCCCATGTAGCGCAGCATCATCTCGCCCGAGAGGATGACCGAGCCCGGGTTGACCTTGTCGAGGTCGGCGTACTTCGGCGCCGTGCCGTGCGTCGCCTCGAAGATGGCGTGGCCGGTGACGTAGTTGATGTTGCCGCCCGGCGCGATGCCGATGCCGCCGACCTGGGCCGCGAGCGCGTCCGAAATGTAGTCGCCGTTGAGGTTCGGCGTCGCGATGACGTCGTATTCGGCCGGCCGCGTGAGGATCTGCTGCAGGAACGCGTCGGCGATGACGTCCTTGATGACGATGCCGCCCGGCAGCGTGCACCACGGCCCGCCGTCGATCTCGCTCGGCGCCGAACTCGCGCTTCGCGAGCTCGTAGCCCCAGTCGCGGAACGCGCCCTCGGTGAACTTCATGATGTTGCCCTTGTGCACGAGCGTGACGCTCTTGCGCTTGTTGGCGACGGCGTACTCGATCGCCGCGCGAACCAGGCGTTCGCGTGCCCTCGCGCGAGATCGGCTTGATGCCAATGCCCGAACGTCCCGGGAAAGCGGATCTTCTTGAAGAGCTTCGGGAACGACGCCGCGAAGAGCTTCTTGAACTCCTCGACCTCCGGCGTGCCCTCGCGGAACTCGATGCCGGCGTAGATGTCCTCGGTGTTCTCGCGGAAGATCACCATGTCGACGAGATCGGGGCGCTTGACCGGCGTCTCCATGCCGCGGAAGTACCGCACGGGCCGCAGGCAGACGTACAGGTCGAGCTCCTGCCGCAGCGCGACGTTGAGCGATCGAATCCCGCCGCCGACCGGCGTCGTCAGCGGCCCCTTGATGCCGACGAGGTACTTGCGAAACGTCGTCGAGCGTTTCTTCGGGAAGCCAGTTCCCCGTCTGCTTGAACGCCTTCTCGCCGGCGAGCACTTCGCGCCACGCGATCCGTCGGCGGCCTGCCGTACACTTTCTCGACCGCGGCGTCGAACACGCGCACGCTCGCGCGCCAGATGTCGGGCCCTGTGCCGTCACCCTCGATGAACGGGATGATGGGATGGTCCGGAACGTTCAGACCGTCGTCTTTCGTGTAATCGCGTCGCCACCATCGTCTCTCTCCGTAAAGGATCAGGGGGCTTCGCCCCGCGGACCCGATGCCCCACTCGTCGCGCGGCTCACTCGCTCATCGCTCGTTCGCTGCGCATTCACGTCGCTACGCATCGTTCGCTGCAGCTTCGCATCGCAGCGACGGATCCGTTTAGGTCACGTCCCTTCCACGGCGTCATAAGTTCTTCACAGAAACTGTGGAAATCTGTGTGGAAAACTGACGCCGGGCAGAGCTATTTCCGAGACTTTTCTCAACGAGCAGCGGTTTGCACCAACATGGTGCTCCCACGCAGCTCGCCGCCAACCGATCGAACAGCGCATTATATTCCGCCGTCGCGCCGCTCGCGCGGCTTCGGCGAGACAGGTCCGCGCACGGCTCGGCGGCTTCGGCGGGACAAGTCACAGCGCGCCGTTACGCCGCTTCCACGACACGCCCACGCCGCGTACCGTGCTTGCACCGCCGAAGTCGCGAAGCGACGAAGGCGTGTGTTAAGATTTGCCGTGCCTGTAGTTTTTCCCTCAGAGCTGGCACTTTCACTCCGTTCTGCTCGAGTCGTCGCCGTCATCCCCGCCCGCTACCAGTCGACGCGTCTTCCCGGCAAGCCTCTTGCCGAGATCGACGGACGTCCGATGATCGAACACGTCTATCGACGTGCGTCCGATGCGCGCTCGGTCGACGCCGTGATCGTGGCCACCGACGACGAGCGCATTGCGGACGCGGTGGACGCGTTCGGCGGCGTCGCGGTCATGACGCGCGCCGATCATCTCTCCGGCACCGACCGGCTCGCTGAAGTCGCCGCGTCGCTCGACAGCGAGATTCTCGTGAACGTGCAGGGCGACCTGCCGTTCCTTCCGGCCGAGCCCATCGACGACGACGGTCGCGCTGGTCACCGGTCGTGCCGACCTCGGAATGGGCACGCTGCGGCGCCGCATCACCGACCCGGCCGACGTGTCGCGGCCGTCGGTGGTCAAGGTCGTCGTGGACACTCGGGGCGATGCCCTGTACTTCAGCCGGACGGCGGTGCCGCATGTCCGTGCCGGGCCAGCCGCAGCCAACGTTCTGGAAGCACATCGGGCTTGTACGTCTACCGGCGCGAGTTCCTGCTCCGCTTCGCGGCGCTCCCGCCGACGCCGCTCGAGCGGGCCGAGAGCCTCGAGCAGCTCCGCGCCCTGGAACACGGATTCAGAATCGGCACGGTCGAAACCACCACGGACACCATCGAGATCGATACCCCGGAGGATCTGGAGCGCGGACGAAGACTCGTCGAAACCGTCCGCTCCTGAGCGCACACATGCCACAGACCGAACGAGCGAGGCCAGTGAAATACATCTTCGTGACAGGCGGCGTCGTCTCGTCGCTCGGCAAGGGACTGGCGGCCGCGTCCATCGGATGCCTCCTCGAAGGGCATGGCTACAAGATCGCCCTCCAGAAATTCGACCCCTATATAAATGTGGATCCGGGCACGATGAGCCCCTACCAGCACGGCGAGGTCTACGTGACCGACGACGGCGCGGAAGCGGACCTCGACCTCGGGCACTACGAGCGGTTCACCAGCATGGTGGCGACCCGCAACAACAACTGGACCACCGGCAAAATCTACCTGTCGGTCATCCAGAAGGAACGCCGCGGCGAGTACCTCGGCCGCACCGTGCAGGTCATCCCGCACATCACCAACGAGATCAAGGACAGCATCCGCTCGGCGGCCGAGGGCGTGGACGTGCTGCTCGTCGAGATCGGCGGCACGGTCGGCGACATCGAGAGCCTGCCGTTCATGGAAGCGATTCGTCAGTTCCGGCAGGACGTCGGGCGCGAGAACACGCTCTACATCCACCTGACGCTCGTGCCCGTACATCGCGTCGGCGGGCGAACTGAAGACGAAGCCGACCCAGCACAGCGTTCGCGACCTTCGGTCCATCGGCATCCAGCCGGACGTGCTGCTCTGCCGCACGGATCGGCAGCTCGACCGCGAGATGAAGAAGAAGATTGCGCTCTTCTGCGACGTGGACGAGGAAGCCGTCATCACGGCCCGCGACGTCTCGTCCATCTACGAAGTGCCGCTCAATCTGGCCGGCGAAGGACTCGACCGCATCCTGCTCGATCGCCTCAAGCTGCCGCAGACCGAGGCCAAGATGGAGGCCTGGCAGGAGCTGGTCGAGCGCATCCAGAACCCGAAGGACGAGATCACTCTGCATTTCGTCGGGAAATACACGCAGTACGAGGACTCGTACAAGAGCATCAACGAGGCGCTCTACCACGGCGGATTCCGCCACCGGCTGAAGGTCCGGCTCAAGTACGTCGAGGCCGAGGCGCTCGAAGAGACCGACGGCATGCGGCTGCTGGAGGATGCCGTCGGCATCCTCGTGGCGCCGGGTTTCGGCGATCGCGGCAGCCGGGGCATGATGGCCGCGGCCGAGTTCGCCCGCAACGGCAAGATCCCGTATTTCGGCATCTGCTACGGGTTCCAATGGGCGGTCGTCGAGTTCGCGCGCAATGTCTGCGGGCTGACCGAGGCGGATTCCACGGAGGTCACCGAGGAGACGCCGCACAAGATCATCTACAAGCTGCGCGATCTGCTGGGCGTGGATGACCTCGGCGGAACGATGCGGCTGGGCAGCTACGCATGCCGGCTGGCGCCGGACTCGCTGGCGTTCAAGCTCTACGGCGAGGAAATCATCCACGAGCGCCATCGTCATCGCTACGAGTTCAACTGCCTGTACGAGAAGACCATCAACGAAGGCGGTCTGCGGATTGTCGGCCGCTCGCTCGACGGCAAGTTCGTGGAGGTCGTCGAGCTGCCCGGCCATCCGTGGTACGTGGCCGTGCAGTTCCATCCCGAGTTCCACTCGAAGCCGCTTCGTCCGCATCCGCTCTTTGCCGGTTTCGTCGAGGCCGCCTACAAGCGCCAGCAGGCCGTGCGCGGGCGTGGCCACGAACGTGACGGCGATTGGCGAACGCCGGGCGAGAGGATGAACGCATGGCTCACGGCTGACGGCTTAGGGCTTAGCGGCTTCTGGTCCGTCTCGCTCCCCGTCAACGAAGTCCGAATCACGGACGATGTCGTGCTCGGCCGCGAGCGCTGGTGCTCATTGCCGGGCCCGTGCGTCATCGAGAGCGAGACGCATGCGCTCGAGCTCGGGCCGGACGCATCGCGGCGTCGCCCGCAACGCCGCGGGTTCCCTACATCTTCAAGGCATCTTTCGATAAGGCCAACCGCACCTCGGCGTCGTCGTATCGCGGGCCCGGGCTCGACGAGGGGCTCGCGATCCTCGGCCGAATCCGGACGCGAGCTCGGCGTGCCCGTCCTGACGGACATTCACGAGGCGTCGCAGGCCGAGCCGGTAGCGAAGGTCGTGGACGTGCTGCAGATTCCGGCGTTCCTGTCGCGGCAGACGGACCTCATTGCGGCGGCGGCGCGACACGGGCCGCGCCGTCAACATCAAGAAGGGCCAGTTTCTCGCCCCGCTCGACATGAAACACGCGATCGCGCAAGGTGCACGCGGCCGGCAACCGCGCGTGTTCCTGACCGAGCGCGGCACGTCGTTCGGCTACAACAACCTCGTCGTGGACATGCGAGTCGTTCCCGATGATGCGGAGCCTGGGCTGTCCCGTCGTGTTCGACGTCACGCACAGCCTGCAGTTGCCGGGCGGCGGCGACGGCGTGAGCGCCGGGCTGTCGCAATACATCGAGCCGCTCGCCTCGGCCGGCGTCGCGGCCGGCGTCGACGGCGTCTTCCTCGAAGTGCACGAAGATCCGAGCCGAGCGCTCGAGCGACGGGCCGAATGCGCTCCCCTTCGATCGGCTGGAGCCGCTGCTCGACCGGCTCGTCAGGATCCACGCGTCGTCACGGCCTGCCCGATGAACGAGTCCTCCAGCCGGCCTCCGGACATCGCCCGCAAGGTTTTTGAAACCGAGGCGAAGGCGATTCTCGGGCTGATCCCCAAGCTCGACGACAACTTCAATAAAGCGCTCGACCTGCTGCGAGCAGTGCAAGGGCCGCGTCATCGTGACGGGCATGGGCAAGTCCGGCATCATCGCGCGCAAGCTCGCCGCGACGCTGTCGAGCACCGGCACGTCCGCGACTTTCCTGCACGCGGCCGAGGCCGTCCACGGCGACCTCGGGGTCGTGCAGACCGACGACGTGGTGATCGCGCTGTCCTACAGCGGCGAGACCGAGGAGCTCATTCGGCTGCTCGAGGCCATTCGCCGGATTGGCGCGCGAGCTCATCGCGCTCACGGGCAAGCCGCAGTCGACAATCGGACAGGCGGCCGACGCCGACGCTGAACTGCGAGGTTGCCGAAGAGGCGTGCCTGATGAATCTGGCACCGACCGCCAGCACGACCGCGACGCTCGCGATGGGCGACGCGCTGGCGATTGCCCTCTCGAGGCGCAAAGGCTTCAGCGCAGACGAGTTCGCCAGCCTGCACCCGGCCGGCCTGATCGGCAAACGGCTCATGCGCGTCGAGGCGCTGATGCAGTCGGCGACGCCCTGCCGGCCGTTCGGCTCGATACGCTGATGCCGGACGTGATCCACGAGATGTCGCGCAAACGACTGGGCATGACGTGCGTGCTCGACGCCGACGGCAGGCTGCACGGCATCGTGACCGACGGCGACCTCCGGCGCCACATGACGCCGGGCTCGAACCTGCTCGAGCGCCGGGCGCGTGACGTCATGACCACCGAGCCCGTCACGGTCGAGCGGCACGTGCTGGCCGTCGAAGCGCTCCGCATCATGGAACAGCGGCGCATCACCGCCGTCGTCGTGGTCAGTCCGGCCGGCGCGCTCGAGGGTGTCGTGCACCTGCACGACCTCTGGCGCACCGGGATGGTCTGACGCGTCCAGCCCATCCTCCATGGCTCCCTCCTCTGAGGAACTTCACGCCCGCGCTCGTCGCCTGCGGCTAATATTGCTGGACGTAGACGGTGTGCTCACCGACGGCACGGTGTCGATTCATTCGGCCGGCGGCGAATCGAAGGCCTTTCACATCCGCGACGGCGCGGCCATCATCTGGGCCGCCCGCGAGGAGCTGGAGGTCGGTCTGCTGAGCGGCCGTCCGTCGGAAGCGACATCGCGTCGGGCGGCCGAGCTCGGGATCAAGCTCGTGTTTCAGTCGGGGCCCGACAAGCTGCGGGGCTACCGGGACATTCTGACGGCGCGGAAATACGAGGATGATCAGGTGGCCTACATGGCGGACGACCTGCTGGACCTCGCGGTGCTCGGCCGAGTGGGCTTGTCGGCGGCACCGGCCGACGCCGTGGCTGAAGTTCGGGACCGGGTTCACTGGGTGAGCGCGCATCCCGGGGACGAGGTGCCGTGCGGGAACTGCTCGAGCTCGTGCTCCGCGCGCAGGGCAAGTGGGATCGGATCGTTCAGGCGTTCCTCAAAAACTGATGCAAGGGTACGGAGTCGTCTTCGGCGTGATCATCGCGCTTCTCGTCGGTCTCGCGGCCGGCAAAGCGTGGGAGCGCTACAAGCTCATCGAAGGCCGCTGGATCGACCGTCGCCGTGTGCGCGAGTCGCCGCACTTCATCCTTGGGTTGAACTACCTCGTCGCCAGTCAGGTGGATCTGGCGATCGCTGAGCTGGAGAAGGCGGCGCGCATCGACCCAGGCGCGCTCGAACTGCGGCTCGTGCTTGGCAACCTGTATCGCGAAAAGGGACAGACCGGCCGCGCGATTCAGGAGCACCAGGCGCTGCTCCAGCGTCCCCGTCTCAACCGGATCGAGCACGTCAACGTGCTCCTGTGCCTTGGGCTCGATTATCGCCGCGGCGGTTTCGTGGACCGCGCCGTGTCGGTGTTCTCCGAAGTCCTGAAGCTCGACGCCGACAACGAAGCGGCGCTGCTCAACCTCGAGAAGCTGCAGGAAGACCAGCACCAGTGGCAGGAGGCCTACGTCACCCGCCGGCGCCTGGCCCGCATTGCCGGACCGCCGGAGCAGCCGAAGTCGCAGCTCATCCTGGCGTTCCTCGAGAACGAGCTCGGTCTGCAGGCGCTCAAAGACGGGCGCATCGACGATGCGAAGCGCCGGTTCGAGGCGGCAATCGACCTGGATGCGGCGACGATCCCCGCGTATCTGCACCTGGGCGACGCGGAGGCGCAGCAGGGCGACCTGAACGCGGCGATCTCCACCTGGGAGCGGTGCATCGAGGTCTCGCAGGACCGCGCGCATCTCGCCTTGAACCGGCTGGAGCGCGCCTACCAAACCCTCGGCGCGACCCATCGCTTCGTGGATTTGTGCCGGCGGCTGACGGAAGGATCGCCGCGCGACTGGCGGGCGCGAACCGCGCTCGCGAGGCATCTCGTGTCGAGCGGTCAGCCGGCGCGCGCGCTCGAGTTGCTATTCGAAGCGCTCGAACACAATCCGCACGCGCTCGCCATTCACCAGTCGCTGTGGGCGACGCTTTCGGCGCTCGATCTGCCGAAGCATCTGGTCGCGCGGTACATCGAGATCACGCGTCAGGCCGTCTTCTACCTCGACCCCCATGTGTGCGTGCGCTGCCGGTACCGGAGCGCCGAGCTCATCTGGCAGTGCCCGCACTGCCATGAATGGGACACGTTCGTGGAGGACCGGCTCACGCCGGCGTCCGATACCGAAGCCGAGATTCCCGCCGGCATCGCCGACTGACGGCCTGACGTGACCGGCCGTCCGCTCCGCATCGCGCTCACGGGCGGCATCGCCACCGGCAAGTCCTACTGTCTCGACGCCTTCGCCCGCCTCGGCGCGCCGGTCATCGACGCGGACACGCTCGCCCGCGGGGCGGTCGAGCCCGGCACGCCCGGTCTCGCGCTGGTCGTGCGCCGGTTCGGCAGCGGCGTGCTGGCGGCCGACGGCCGGCTGAATCGCGAAGCGCTCGGCCGGCTTGTGTTCAAGGACGCCGACGCCCGGCGCGACCTCGAGGCGATCGTTCATCCCGAGGTCTACGCCGGCATCCGGCGCTGGTTCGATCAGTTGTCGGGCGCGCCCGCCGGCGTGGCGGAGATCCCGCTGCTGTACGAGACCGACCACGCGGGCGATTTCGACCGCGTGGTCGTCGCCGCGTGCAGCCGCGACGAGCAGAAGCGCCGGGCGATGGCGCGCGACGGGCTGAGCGAGGCGGAAGCTGAGCGTCGGCTCGACGCTCAGCTTCCGATCGACGTGAAGCGCCAGCGGGCCGACGCGGTTGTGGACACGGGCGGGACGCTGGCGGAGACCGAGCGGCAGGTGCGGGCGATTTGGGAAAAAGTGGTCGGGTGAATTTCGTTTGACGAAGAATTCACCCGACCACTTTTTGTGAGTTGGCAAGCGGTCTTGATTCTCCTCGGGCGTGCCTCGAAGAGCCCTGTCATCAGTCGATCAGGTGCTCCACGTGATGAACCGTGGCGCAAGGCGATCGCCGCCTTTTTGAAACCGACGCGGACTACCAGTCCTTCCTGGCGTGCTTGATTCTCGGCCTGGAGAAAATTCCCGCTGCGGCTTCTCGCCTATTGCGTCATGCCCAACCACTTCCATCTCGTCGTCTGGCCGAGAGAAACCGGCCAAATTATCTCGATTCATGAAGCTCGTCACGGGAACGCACAGCAGGCGCTGGCATCGAGCGCGCGGCAGCGACGGAACAGGCTGTGTGTATCAGGGTCGCTATCGAGCCGTTGTCGTCCGACGCGACGATGCCACTTCCTGACGGTCTGCCGATACGTCGAGCGCAATGCCCTGCGGGCGAATCTCGTCACCGAGCCGAAGACTGGCCCTGGTCGAGCCTCCATCAACGTTGCAAGGAATTGCCACACAGTCCCGCTGCAACCATGGCCAATTCTGCAACCCGTGGACTGGCTGAGCTTTTGTGAACCAGCAGGAAGTAGATGCTGACGTCGAGGCGATGCGGTCGGCCGATCGGCCCGCGACGCCTAGGCGGCGCGCCGCCGACGAAAACGTGGTCGGGTGAATTTTACGTCAAACGTAAAATTCACCCGACCAGCTTTTCGTTCATCGCCGCTGTCAGTGTGTTTTTCAGCAGCATCGCAATCGTCAGCGGGCCGATGCCGCCGGGCACCGGCGACAGCGCACTGGCGACGTCGGCGACGGCCGGGTGGACGTCGCCGACGACGGTCGAGCCCTTCTTGTCGAATGCGGCGAGCCGGGTACTGCCGTCGCCGAAGAGCGCAGCGACCCGCGCCCGATCCTTGACCGGCGTCGTGCCGACATCCACCACGACGGCACCTGGCCGCACCATGTCCGGCGTCACGAAGCCCGGCCGCCCGACCGCGGCGACCAGGATGTCGGCGGTCCGCGTCACGGCCGCGAGATCGGCCGTCCGCGAGTGGCAAATGGTCACCGTCGCATCGCGTTGCAGCAGCAAGAGCGCCATCGGCTTCCCGACAATGTCACTCCGGCCGATGACGACGGCGTGCCGGCCGGCAATCGTGACGTTCTCTCGATCGAGGAGCGCCATGACGCCGGACGGCGTGCACGGCGGCAGCGCCGGACGCCCCTGCAGCAAGTGGCCCGCATTGAGGGCGTGGAAGCCGTCCACGTCTTTGGCCGGGTCAATCGTGTCGAAGACCTGCTGCTCCGCGTCCTTCCCCATCGCCGCCGGAAGTGGCGACTGCACGAGGATGCCGTCGACACGGTCGTCCACGTTCAACTCGTGGACCAGCGACAGCAACTCGTTGAGCTCGGTCGTCGCCGACAGGCGATGAACGGCCACGCTCAAGCCCGTCTCCTGACCGGCCTTCTCCTTGCCGCGAACGTAGACGTGAGACGCGGGATCGTCGCCGACGAGAATGATCGGCGAGCGCCGGCGGCCGGCCGGCGGACGCCGTGAATGCGCTGACGGATGACGCGAGCTCGGAGCGGATGGCCGCGGCAGCCGCAGCGCCATCAAGTCGTCTGGCGGGCACGGACAGTAAGCTATCAGGGTTCGAGGAGTTCGAAGAGTTCGAGGGGTTCGAAGAGTTCAGGCGAGGCCGGTCAGGCGAGCAGGCTGAGGAACGCGCGAGCCCGCGCGCCGGGCTCGCCCGCCAACAGGTCCGAGATCACGGCCACCGAATCGCGCGCCGGCGTCAATCACGCTCCTGGCACGCTCGAGCGTGATCCCGCCAATCGCCACGAGCGGCCGCCCAGACGACGCCACAATCTCGCGCGCCCTCCGTACGCCGTCGAGACCGACGACCGGATCGGGCCGGTCCTTGCTGGACGTCGAAAACACCGGTCCAATCGCCACGTAGTCCACAGGCTCAGCGAGCGTCAGGCGGACCTGCTCGTCGTTGTGCGTGGACACGCCGACCGTGGCGGACTCGCCCGACGACGAGTCGCGCGTCGGCTGGCGTGAGGTCGGCCTGCCCGACATGCACGCCCGACGCTCCGGCCAGCCTGGCGATATCGGCCCGGTCGTTCACGATGAACGTCGCCCCGGCCGAGTCTGCCTCGCGCGCGAATGCCTCCGCGAGCTCGAGGAAGGAACCGCTCGGCAATTGCTTGGCTCTCAGTTGGATGAGACGAACGCCTGCGCCGAGCCAGGCCTGAAAGACGTCGCGTGCCTTCAGTCCGCGCGCCGCGCAGACGTCAACGTCAAGAATCGCGTAGAGACGGGTCAAGCGCTACGCGCTCTCGGCCAGCGACTTCCCTTCGCCGGTCTTCTTCTCCGGCATGTAGCGTTCCATGAAGCTCGTGTTGATCCGCGCGGCGACGAAATCGGGGTCGTTCAGAATCTTCAGATGGAGCGGGAATCGAGGTCTTGATTCCTTCGATGACGGTCATCTCGAGCGTGCGCTTCATCCGGGCGATGGCCTCGGACCGGTCGCGCCCGTACGTGATGATCTTGGCGATCAGCGAATCGTAGTACCGGCGAAACGGTGCACTCGGAGTGCGCATACGAATCCACGCGCACGCCCGGGCCGCCCGGCACGCTGAAGGCGTGAATGAGACCGGGGCTCGGCGCGAACGTCTCGGGGTCCTCGGCATTGATCCGGCACTCGAGGGCGTGGCCGGCGATCGTGATGTCGCCCTGCTTGAACGACAGCCGCCGGCCCGCCGCGATCCGGATCTGCTCCTTCACGATATCCACGCCCGTCACGAACTCCGTGACCGGATGCTCGACCTGAAGGCGCGTGTTGACCTCGAGGAAATAGAAACTGCCCTTCGGGTCCATGATGAACTCGAAGGTGCCGGCGTTGGTGTACTGCACGGCACGGGCGGCGTCGACGACCGTCGCGCCGAGCTTGCGGCGCTGTTTCTCGGTGAGCGCCGCCGACGGCGCCTCTTCGATGAGCTTCTGGTGCCGGCGCTGGATCGAGCACTCACGCTCGCCGAGATGGACGACGTTGCCGTGATGGTCGCCAAGGACCTGCACTTCGATGTGGCGCGGCGATTCGACGTACTTCTCGATGTAGACGTCGCCCACGCCGAACGCGGCCCCGGCCTCGCGAGTGGCCGTCTTGAGCGACTTGCTCAGGTCGTCCGGCGAGGTGACGACGCGCATGCCGCGGCCACCGCCACCGGCCACCGCCTTGATGATGACCGGGTACCCCAGTTCCTTCGCGATCTTCGCGGCCGTCTCATCGTCCTGCACCGGTCCGTCGCTGCCGGGAAGGATCGGCACGCCGGCCTTTTTCATCGCGCGGCGGGCGCGGGCCTTGTCGCCCATGAGGCGAATGACGTTCGGATACGGTCCGATGAACTTGATGTGGCACGCCTCGCACACTTCCGCGAGGTAGGCGCTTTCCGACAGAAATCCGTAGCCGGGGTGAATCGCGTCCGCGCCCGTAATCTCCGCCGCGCTGATGATGGCGGGAACGTTCAGGTAGCTGTCGAGACTCCGCGGCGGTCCGATACACACGTCCTCGTCGGCGAACCGCACGTGCAATGCGTGCTCATCGGCCTCGGAGTAGACCGCGACGGTCTTGATACCCAGCTCGCGGCAGGCCCAGATGATTCGAAGGGCGATCTCACCGCGATTGGCGACGAGGATCTTCTTGAACATCGTCAGGCGACCTTCACGGCAAAGAGCCGGTCGCCGTACTGCACCGGCTTGCCGTTTTCGACGTAGATCTTGATGATCTCGCCGTCACAATCACTTTCGATCTCGTTCATCAGCTTCATCGCCTCGATGATGCAGAGGACCTGGCCCTTCTTCACGACGTCGCCAATTTCCACGAAGGACGGGGCGCCGGGCTCGGCCGAGCGATAGAACGTGCCGACAATCGGAGACTTGATGACCCCAAGATCGACCGAGTCCGCCTCGGCACCAGGACCGGGAGTGACGTTGGCTGCCGGGGCTGCGGACGGGACTGCCGCCGCGGCCGGCAGCGCGGCCAGCATGGGGGGTGGAGCGACCTGAGGAACGAACGCCACTTCGCGCCCCGCCTTGCGGATGCGCACCTTCAAGCCGTCGCGCTCGAGTTCGAATTCGGCCAGGTCGTGCTCGCGAACAAGGTTCAGAATCTGCTTGATGTCGTCGAGATCCATAGCGTCAGACACGCAACAGGTCGTGGGGCGCCTTGGTCAGCACCTCACATCCCCCAGGGGTCACGAGCACGTCGTCTTCGAGCCGCACCCCACCGATACCTTCGACGTACGCACCAGGCTCAATCGTGAAGACCATGCCTTCCTCGAGGCGCTCCTGAGGTTCGGAATCTGGTCTGGCCAGACGCGGCGCCTCGTGAACCTCGAGACCGAGACCATGGCCCGTCGCGTGACGGAAGGCCTCACCGAGGTTCTTCGCTTCGAGCACGGCGCGCGCGGCGCGGTCGATGTCGGAGGCCGGAACTCCCGGACGCACCGCACGGACGGCCGAGGCGTTCGCTTCGCGAACACCCTCGTAGAGCGCCATGGCCGACGCGGTCGGCGATCCAACGGCCGCCATCCGCGTCAAATCGACGCAGTATCCGTCTAATACCCCGCCAAAGTCCAGCACCACCAGGTCGCCCGCCTCGAGCCTGCGGCTCGTCGGACGCGCGTGTGGAAGTGCACTGTTTGGGCCGGACGCCACAATCGTCGAGAACGCGGGTCGTTGAAATCCCGCATCGACAAGCGCCGCGTCGATGCCCGACGCGACAGCCTGCTCCGTCTGTCCACGAGCGACAATCGTACCGAGACGTGACGCCATGTAATCGAGCGTTTTCGCCGCGCGGCGGAAGGTTTCGATCTCAGCCGCGTCCTTTATCAGCCGCTGCCCTTCCACAACACGCTCGGTCGGCTCCCACTCGACACCAGTCACGGCCCGTCGCCAGGCGCTCAACGTGGCCACCGTGACGTTGCCAGCTTCCAGACCAACATGCCGAACGCCCTCACGAGCAATGACCGAGGCCAGGGCCTGGTCGTACCGGCCGTCTACCCGCTCGACCGTCACGGGCCCCAGCCTGCCGGCAACGAGGGACTCGCGCGCCGCCACGTCGTACCGGCCATCCACGAGAAGAAACAGGCCCTCCCTCGTGACCAGCAGAAGACCCGCCGATCCGGCAAACCCGCTGAGGTACGCGATGTTCACCGGCGCCGACACCACCAGCGCGTCGAGCCGCCGAGCGTCGAGATAGGCCTGCAGGGCACGGAGCCGTGCGGTATGAGTTAGATGCGCCGAGTCAGCCACCGGTTGGGTCTAAAAGTCTATGTCGGCCGGCCCGGCGAGGAGCCACAGGGTTCACGGAATTGCGCTGGGCGGCACGAGCCGGATGAGGACCGACCGCGGCGTCGCGTCGGCGAAGTTGGTGCCAACGGGAGTGAACGCCAGGGCAACAGTGTGAGCGGGTCCGGCCGCGCCCACAGCCGCTCGCGGCGCCGTATAACTCAGACTGGCCTGACCTTCGTCATCGGTTGTGACCATTCGATGGCTCAAGCGACCTGAGTCGACGGCGAGATCGTCTCCTTCGACGTCGACAGTGATCGCCAGCGCGCGTACACGGGCCGTGCGCTCGCGTCCCGGGCGGTGACTGTCACGCGCGAGCGCGAGAGGCCGTTCTCGACGAGCACGTCCGGGGCCGCCGCAATCGACAACGACAAGCCGAGTTCAGACGGCCCCGCCAAGGGCGGCACACTCGTCCCGGTGAGCGCACAACCCGACGCAAGCCCGGCGACGACGAACGTGAGGGTGATTCGGGGCCGTGCCATATCGTTCCTCCTCAATTGCGGGCCGTCCCGTCGGGCCAGTCGGCGAAATTCACGCCGACGAGTCCGGTGACGCTCAGATCGTGACCAGCCTGATCGCGACCCAAGAACGTGACCTCTGCAAGCGTCGACAACGCCACTGCCCCGCCTGAACTTCGGAGCGCCACGAGAGGCGGCTCCATCTTCGATTGGGCTCTCACGAGCACGAATCTGCCCACGCCTCCATCAGGACCGACGGTGAACGTCATGCCGCCATCGAAGCCGAACGGAACGTCCACACCGGGAGACGCTCGACCATCGGCCCGGAGATAGCGGACCCGATACCGGTTGACGGTGACGAAGTTCGGCGGCGACGGTCGCGTCGGGAGGTCGGCAGTGCCTGGGTCCTTCAGCGTCAGCGCCAGCAGCACCCGGCCTCCGTCCTCGACCACTCTTCCGCTGGTCAACACGTCCGACTCGAACGTGTGCCGATACGCCGCCTCGTCATTTCCCGGGCCGCCCTCGAGCGAGACGATGACGAGCTGAACCGGCGACGTGCCCGTCCGCTGTGCCGTGGTGCAGCGGGTCACCCACACCACTGAAAGCACCGCGATAGCGAGCGCCAGACTCTTTCGCACTACGAGCTCCTGATGACCCGAGGCGTGATGAAGATCAGCAGTTCCTGATTCTCGCGCCGCGTGTCGGTCCGCCTGAACAGCCACCCGAGTAGCGGAACGCGACCCAGGCCCGGTGTCCGATCCACGCTGGTCGTCTCGTTTTCCTGGAGGATTCCGCCAATGACGGTCGTGACGCCGTCGCCCACCTGCACTTCGGTCTCCGCGCGTTGCGTGTTGATGGAGGGGTTGCCGTTGACCGCACGGCTGAAGTCCGGCGTCGCGTTCTCGAGAAAGATCCGCATGATGACGGTGTTGGCGGCGGTCATCTGCGGCGTCACCGCGAGCTTCAACGACGCCGGCTTGAACTGGACGGTCACGGTGTTGTTCGCGACGATCTGAATCGGGACCTCGAATCCCTGAGTGATTTCCGCCAGCTTGTTGTTCTGAGTGGTCACGCGCGGTGTCGAGAGAATCCGCGCCTTGCCCTCGTGCTCGAGCGCCGAGATCGCGACGTCGAGATTGAGCGCGCCGTTGACGGCGCCAAGCGAGACCCCGAGCGCCGTCGTCGCGCCGGGCGCCGGAAGATTCATGGCCGTCGCCGTCTGGTCGAGCGGTGTCGCGCGGGGATCGCCCGGGCCTTGAGTAGTGGGCTCGGCGTCGTGCACGCGCCCGCCGGCTGAGCCGCGGTTCGGGAACGCCAGGCTGGTTGTGTTGCCCAGTTCCGGCGCCACGCGTCCACTTGCGCCCCACTGCACACCGAGCGCGCTGCGCCGTGTCGCGGTTGGTGCGCAGGATCTTCGCCTCGATCTCGACCTGCGGCTCGGCCTTGTCGAGTTCGGCCAGAAGGGCCCGAACTTCGTCCAGGTTTCGCGGCGCGTCCTTCACGATGAGCATGTTGGCGCGAGGTTCGAACTCGATGGTGCCGCGGTCCGAGACGAGCCGCGCGTCCTTCACGAGCTTCGCCATGGCCTCGGCGGTGGCGTAGTTCAGCCGGATGCGCGCAGTCTCGAGCTCGGGCGCTGCCTCCGCCACCTTCCGCTGTTTCGCCTCGTCGTCCAGCTCCCTCGTCTGCGCTTCGCGACTGAGCACGCGCAGCGACCGGTGCCGTCCAGCTGAACGGTCAAGCCGCTGGACCGGAGAACGATGTCGAGCACCTGGTCCCATGGCACCTGGGTGAGCTTGATATCGACGACGGCTGTTGACGGCACGCTCGGGTCGATCACGAGGTTGATACCGCCGATCTCTGAGAGTTGCCGCAGCACTGCGCGGAGATTCGCGGCCTGGTAGTCCACGTCAATCGGACTTCCACTGAACGGCCCCCCGGGCGGGATCTGTGCGCGCCCGACGACAGCCGCGAATGCGATCACCGCCAACAAAGAAACCAAGCGAGCCGCGTTCATGGAAGTTCTACGTTCGACCGCCGAAGCGGCTTATGAACCTGTATTGGCGCACCTGGCCCATTGCGCTGAACGAAGAGGACGCCCGATGGATCGATGTCGTGGACAGTGGAGTCCGCCAGCCGGTCGCGCGCGCGAACGACGAACGACTGGCGGCCGGAGGTTTCGAGGATCGCGAACATCCGGCCTCCGTCACGCGTGACGCCGCGGACGACCACCTCTGACAGCGGCGTCGCCGCGAGCCCGCCTCCGCGCCTTCCAACCGCGAGCGCCGGTGGCAAGCGCGTCGGTTCGAGCACGCTCACGAACGGGTCTCGTCTTCCACCGTCGTCGGTACTCGAGCGGCTTGTCAGTCGCGGGCAGCTCGGGCAACAGGTCGAACGCGACCACCACGAGCGAGCCGGTGACGTTGGCTCCTCCGCCTCGGCCACTCATGAGGGTTCTGACGACAATGTCCCGTGACGTCATCATTCGCGGGGAGGACGCGAGCCGCCCGAGAAAACGGCCGACATCGTGAAAGGAGCCATCGATTCCGAGCTCGACCGGCTGCCCCCCGCCCTCGCGCTGGGCGGATTCGTTGCGAGGCTTGAGGGCGGTAATTCGAAGGTGGGACTCGGCGGCGGCCGACTGAAGATCCGCAATCACGGCGCTCGCATTCAGTGGCGCTCTGTCGTCGGGCTGAAGTGCCTCGAGTGCGCTCTCGAGTTTGCGGACCTCTCGTTCGAGCGCTGGAAGCGCGGCGGCGGCCGCGCGGGCCCGCTGGATCTCGGCGTCGGCGTTTGAAACACGGGCTCGCAGCGTCTCAATCTCCGTGCGCATGGGCACGAAGCCCAAGTACCAGGCAGCGGCGATGGCGACCATGCCCACGAGCGGAGTCTTCATTGCCGAGCCCGATCGCCGGCGAGCGCCAACTCTCCCGCGACTTGAAAGTGGAGAATCTGCGAGCCCTCGGCCCCCTCAGTCGACACCGACCGAATCTCCGGCGAATGGACGAAGGACAAGTTCTCGCCGAGCCTGCGAACCAACGCCGTGATCGCCGACAGAGACGACGCCCGTCCATCGAGCTGGACGGTTGTGGCCGATCGCTTCACCTCGGTGAGCCACAAACCGTCAGGCATGCTGCGACTGATCGCCTCGAACAGCTCCAAGGACGTTCGGCGATCCTCGAGGATGCGGCCGAGTGTGGCGAGCGTGATGACGAGCTCGGCTTGTCGTTTGCGCGCCTGGTCGAGGCTCTTCGCGGAACCCGAGACCTCCGCCAACTCCGCCTCGATGGCCAACGAGCGCGCGAGCAGCCTCGTCTTCGACTCGCGCAAATACCATCCGTAACCAGTGAGTGCGATGCAAGTCACGACGAGCCATGTGGCAGTCATCGGGAAGGGACGAGCCGCTCTCGATTCGGCCGGTCCGTTCGCGAGCAAGTTGATCGCGATCACGCGTCCCTCCTGCCTCTGAGGGCCAACCCGACGGCCAATGCGAATGGAGGACCCACGAGGTCGGCTCCCCGACTCGCCGCGGACGTCCGAATACGGCGCCGCGGGTCGAATGGCTCGGCCGGCGCACCAAACTCTGCGCGGAGTCGTGAAGACAGTCCGTCCGCCTGCCATGCGCCTCCGGAGAGGAACAGGCGCTCGGGATTCCCCGCTGCGGCGATTTGGCGAATGGCCGCGACCAAATCCTTCACATTGGTGTCGTCCGCGGCAGCCCCGAGGCCGACTCCGCGCGTTGCCGTCAGTTCTCCACGCTCGATGACCGAGACCACGGTGGAGCGGTGACCGACGTGAACGAGCCATGCGGAGTCACACTGGTCCGGGTAGTTCAGCGTGAACGCATTCGCCAGGGCGATGCCCTCCACATCCGCGACGCCGACCCGGCGCCCCCGCCCGACGACGAGGCTCGCGCGCTCGGCCACCTCGCTGCGCCGGGCGGCGCCAAGAAGGACATCGAGAGTGCTCTGGATCGGTCGACCGACTGGCCGGTCTGCGGCGGCGATCGAGCACCTGATAGCTGACGCACGCTTCTTCGGGGGCGAACGGCAGGTGCTGCTCGGCTTCGGAATCGACGTGTCGCGCGAGGTCGGACAGACTGTCGGTTGGAAGCGACAGCCTCCTGACGATGGCGGCGCCGGCCGGCACGGCAACCGCAACGCTGACCCTGCGAAGCTTCAGGTCGTCGA
The DNA here is from genome assembly GCA_963793255.1 of uncultured Acidobacteriota bacterium. Taxonomy (GTDB): domain Bacteria; phylum Acidobacteriota; class Vicinamibacteria; order Vicinamibacterales; family SCN-69-37; genus CAVTYZ01. Next base: position 135,822 of record CAWBZK010000017.1, on the reverse strand, counting down.
GGAGACGATGAACGGTCGCGCGGACGTTTGCGTCGTTGACGTCGGCGGGGTCGTCGGGGGCATTGCGGGGCGCCTCGCCGGCGGCGACGAGGGACCAGCCCTCGCGCGTGCGGCGAAGCGCGACGACGCGGACGAAGGCCGACCCGACGTCAAGGCCGACGGTCGGTCGGTGCCGTGTAAGAAAACCCATGCCAAGCGCGTATTAAGGCAAGGGCCTTGCCACGAACGCGAACACGCGGCCAAGGAAGACGGCAGAAACTACGTGGAGAGGGCCGGAATGTTTGACAATTCCGCGATCGAGACCTATCATCTCAGATTGCCGTTATTTGAATCCGGCCGAAAGGGTGAGCATGGTGAGGGGTAAGAGCACTGCCGAGAAGGGCGTCACGAAGTCCGTGACCAAGCCCGCGACCAAGAACGACCGGCAGTGGCACGTCATCGACGCGGACGGACAGGTGCTGGGCCGCATCGCGACCCACGCCGCGCGTCTGCTGCAGGGCAAGCACAAGCCGACCTGGGCGCCCTTCCTCGATCAGGGCGATCACGTCGTCGTCGTCAACGCCGCGCAAGGTCGAGCTGACCGGCCGCAAGGAAGAACAGAAGCTCTACCGCTACCACAGCGGCTACGAAGGCGGCCTGCGCGAAGAGCGCGCCAAGATCGTCCGCCAGAAGCATCCCGACGCGCATCGTCGAAGAGGCCGTGCGCGGCATGCTGCCGAAGACGAAGCTCGGCAGCGCGATGTACCGCAAGCTGAAGGTGTACACGGCGGCCGACCATCCGCACGCCGCCCAGAAACCCCAGGCAGCTCGAGGTCGCGTAACTTGGCTACAACGCAGTATTACGGCACGGGCCGCCGCAAGACGTCGACGGCCCGCGTGTTCCTCCGGCCCGGTTCGGGCACGATCACGGTCAACAAGAAGCCGCTCGAAGCGAGCTTCCCCACCGAGACGCTGCGTCTGGTCATTCGGCAGCCGCTCGTCGTCGACCGAAACCGGCGAGCGGTTCGACGTGCTGGCGACGACGGCCGGCGGCGGCGTCGCCGGCCAGGCCGGCGCGCTGCGCCTCGGCATCGCCCGCGCGCTGCGTGGAGTTCAACGCCGAGCTGCGGTCGCCCTGCGCAAAGCCGGGCTTGCTCACGCGCGACCCGCGCGCCAAGGAACGCAAGAAATACGGCATGGCGGGCGCGCGTAAGCGCTTCCAGTTCAGCAAGCGTTAAGACAGGCGACGAGGAGACGAAACAGCTTGAGTGCGATCGCGATGAAGGATCTGTTGGAGGCTGGCGTCCACTTCGGACACCAGACCAAACGCTGGAACCCGAAGATGAAGCCCTACATCTTCGGCGAGCGGAACGGCATCTACATCATCGACCTCGGCCGCACCGCCAAGCTCTACCGCGAAGCCGCGGAGTTCGTCACCAACGTCGCCGCCCAGGGCGGCACGGTGCTGTTCGTCGGCACCAAGCGCCAGGCGCAGGACGCGATCGCCGAAGAAGCGCAGCGCTGCGGCATGTTCTTCGTGAACCAGCGCTGGCTCGGCGGCCTGCTGACCAACTTCACGCACCATTCAGCGCAGCCTCGCGCGGCTGCGCGAGCTCGAAGCGATGACGACCGACGGCCGCTACGACACGCTGTCGAAGAAGGAAATCGCCCGGCTCGACAAGGAACGCCGCAAGCTCGCGAAGAACCTCGACGGCATTCGCGGCATGGCGCCGCCTGCCCGACGCGGTCTTCATCGTCGACACCCGGCACGAGCAGATTGCGGTCGACGAAGCGCGCAAGCTCAAGATTCCGGTCATCGGCGTCGTCGACACCAACTGCGATCCCGGACCAGGTCGAGTACGTGATTCCGGGCAACGACGACGCGCTGCGGTCGATCCGGCTGTTCGCGGCCGGCATCGCCGACGCGGTGCTCGCCGGCCGCGGCGATGGCGGAATCCGCCAACGCCGCCGGACGCCGCCGACGAACCAAGCGCTCCCGCCAGCCGCAGGCGGCCGCGACCACGGCGTAGGCCGCCTGCAACGTTCGAAGCTCGAGGCTCAGACAGTTCGAAGGACCGGGCGCCTGCTCGGCGCCAGCTCCGGCCGCTTCAGTTCGTCAGTAGCTCTGACTTCGAGCCTCAGACTCCTAACTTGTCATCGTCAGAGGTTCTCCATGGCTGAAATCACCGCTGCTCTCGTCAAACAGCTCCGCGACTCGACCGGCGCCGGCATGATGGAATGCAAGGCCGCCCTGCAGGAAGCCAACGGCGACCTCGAGGAAGCGCGCACCATCCTGCGCAAGCGCGGCCTGGCCCAGGCGGCCAAGAAGTCGGGCCGCTCCACGAGCGAGGGCCTGATCGGCTCGTACATCCACATCGGGCGGCAAGATCGGCGTGCTCGTCGAGCTCAACTGCGAGTCGGACTTCGTGGCGCGCACCGACGACTTCCAGACGCTGCTCAAGGAAATCGCGCCTGCAGGTCGCCGCGGCCAACCCGCAGTACGCGCGTCGCGAGGACGTGCCGGCCGACGTCCTCGACCGCGAGCGCGCCATCTACCGCGCGCAGATGGAGAACTCGGGCAAGCCGCGCGCAGGTCATCGACAAGATCGTCGAGGGCAAGCTCGGCAGCTTCTACGAGCAGGTCGTGCTCGTCGATCAGCCCTCGATTCGCGACCCGAAGACGACCGTCGGCCAGCTCATCCAGGCGGCGATCGCCAAGCTCGGCGAGAACATCGGCGTCGCGCGCTTCGTCCGGTTCAAGGTCGGGGACAGCAACTGATTGCGGATTCGCGATCTGCGATTGAGGATTGGCCGGCAGCCTCAAGTCCCGAGCCGGTGTAGCTCAGCGCATATAATCGCTTCTCGTGTCCGCGCCTGCCTACTCTCGCGTCCTCCTCAAGCTCTCCGGCGAAGCCCTCATGGGCGATCAGCCGTTCGGCATCGACCCACCCGCCGCCACACAGATCGCCAATGAGATCGGCGAAGTCCAGCAGCTCGGCGTCCAGATCGCCATCGTCATCGGCGGCGGCAACCTGTTTCGCGGCCTGGCGGCCAGCGCGCGCGGCATGGACCGCGCCACGGCCGACTACATGGGCATGCTGGCGACGGTCATCAACGCCCTGGCGCTGCAGGACGCGCTCGAGCAGCTGGGCGTCACGACGCGCGTCGCCACCGCCATCGAGATGCGCGCGGTGGCCGAGCCGTTCATCCGGCGCCGCGCCCTCCGCCACCTCGAAAAAGGCCGCGTCGTCGTCTTTGCGGCGGGCACCGGCAACCCCTACTTCACGACCGACACCGCCGCCGCGCTGCGCGCGATGGAGATGCGCGCCGAAGTCATCCTCAAGGGCACCAAAGTCGACGGCATCTACACGGCCGACCCGATGATCGACAAGACCGCGGTGAACGCTACGACACGATTTCCTATCTCGAAGTGATCGACCGCAGGCTCAAGGTGATGGACTCGACCGCGATCACGCTCTGCATGGACAACAAGCTGCCGATCGTCGTGTTCAACCTGCAGAACCCGGGCAACCTGCGGCGTGTCATCATGGGCGAGCCCGTGGGCACGAGGGTGGAAATGTAGATCACGGGTGCGACAGGTACGACGGGTACGACAGGTCCAAGGAGCGAGCTATCGCGCGCCATCTTGCCTGGTCTTTGGGGAACAACTGACCGCGCCGATCGCGAACGAGCGCAGCGAGTGAGCCGCGCGAACGGAGCGGGGCGTAGGGGCCCCGCGAGTGAGCGCGTAAGGGGGTCCGCGGGGGCGAAGCCCCCGGAGTGAATGATGGATGTCAACGACATCAAAGGACTGAACGCCGAAGTCAAGAAGCGCATGGATGCGGCCATCGAGCACGTCCGGCGCGAACTGAGCGGCCTGCGCACCGGCCGCGCATCGATCACCCTGCTCGACCCCGTCCAGGTCGAGGCGTACGGCACGACGATGCCGCTGAACCAGGTGGCCTCGCTGTCGATTCCGGAGCCGACCGTGATCGTGGCGCAGCCGTTCGATCCGTCGCTGACCGCCGCCATCGAGCGGGCGATTCAGAAGAGCAACCTCGGGCTCAACCCGGCATCGGACGGCAAGGTCATTCGCATCCCGATTCCGACGCTGACCGAGGAGCGCCGCAAGGAACTGTCGCGGCTCGTGCACAAGTACACCGAGGAAGGCCGCAACGCCGTGCGCCAGGTCCGCCGCGACGCCAACGACCGGCTGAAGAAGCTCCTCAAGGATCACAAGATTTCGGAAGACGACGAACGCCGCGCGCTCGACGACGTGCAGCACATCACCGACCAGCACGTGACGATGATTGACGACTTGCAGAAGAAGAAGGACACCGACCTGCTTGGAAAGTAGACGTGGCCACATTTTTCTCCCATCTCGAGTGCTCGGTGCCGTGCGGCGCCGGGCCCTGCGACCCGCGACATCCTCATCACTTGTGCAGTTGCGGCGCTCCCCTGCTCGCGCGCTATGACCTGACCGGCGCGAAGAACTGGCCGAAGTCTTCGCTCGCCGGGCGCGAGTCGTCGATGTGGCGGTACCGCGAGATTCTTCCGCTCCTCGAGGGCGACAAGGGCCTCGACCAGCCGGTCACTCTCGGCGAAGGCTGGACGCCGCTCGTCCGCGCCCGCCGCCTGGGCCGGGCCCTCGGCCTCGACCGTCTGTTCGTGAAGGACGAGTCCACGAATCCGACCAACTCCATTGCCGCACGTGGCTTTGCCGCGGCGGCGACACGCGCCGTGCACCTCGGGTCGCGGGTGATGTCGCTGGCATCGTCGAGCGCCACCGCGCCGGCCGCCGCGTCGTATGCCGCGCGGGCGGGGATCGAGGCGAAGATCTTCGTGCCGAAAGACACGCGCGCCTCGTTCCTTCGCGAAGCCGAGCTCTCGGGCGCCGAGATCACGCACGTGGACGGGTCGCTGGCCGACGCCGCTCGCGCCGCAGCAGACGGTGCCAAGGCCGGGGCATGGTGTGACGCCTCGCCGCTTCGAAACCCGTACCTGATCGAGGGCGAGAAGACCGTGGGCTACGAGCTCGCCGAGCAGCTGGCCTGGCAGGTTCCGGACTGGATCATCTGCCCGGTCGGACACGGCACGACGGTCATCGGGATGTGGAAAGCGTTCGCGGAGATGGCGGCGCTCGGCTGGATCGACCCCGTGCGCCGCCCCCATCTTGGCGGAGTGCAGGCAGCCGGATGCGCCCCGATCGCCCGGGCGTTCGCGTCGGGTGGCGACAAGGCGACGGACTGGGAAGACCCGCACACGATCGCCGACGGCCTGCGCGTCCCCGACACCCTCGGCGACGTGCTGGTGCTGCGCGCCTTGCGCGAGAGCGCCGGCGCCGCGCTCAGCGTGGGCGACGCGGAGATGATTTCGTCGATGAGGGACTTCGCGACGTTCGAAGGCATCAGCGCCTCGCCGGAAAGCGGCGCGGCGCTCCACGCGCTTCGCGTGCTCGCCAACGAGGGCCGCGTCAAGCCGAACGAAACCGTGGTCGTGATCAACCCGGCCGGCGCGACGCGATACCTCGACGTGCTCGAGCCGGCCCGTTGACGGTGGAGGCCCTCAGGTCGGCGGACCTGATAAAGTAGTTCGGTTGCGTGGTCGTCCGGCCGCTCGCCTGACGGTCACGGTTCGCAGCACGCCAGGAGTGGGCGGCTAGCTCAGCTGGGAGAGCGCCGCGTTCGCAACGCGGAGGTCGCGAGTTCGATCCTCGCGCCGTCCACCAACTTCAACCGATAAAGACGGACCTGAACCGCAGCCGGATACACTGAGTGGGTCGTCTGCGTTTCATGACCGGGGTGCGAACGTGCCTATGCACATCCGTGAACGAAAGCTGACCCCTGACGAATATGGACGCGAGCAGTTTCAGTTGTTTGCAGAGCCCGTGTTCATGAGCGTGCTGAAGGCTGAAGACCTCTCTACGCAGACCACACCCATTCTTGTACTCTGACCTCGACGGGACCTTGGTTGGAGGCGGCGGGGCGGAGGAGGTGCGCGATCGGATCGATCATCTGCTTGACGACGGCGAGCGGACTATTGTGATCAACCTTGGGGCTATCGTCAGGGTGGACTCGGCGGGTCTCGGCGCACTTGTTCAATCCTACACACGCGTTACCAGAAGAGGCGGCTCGATGCCTCTTGTGAATGCTCCAGGCCACTTTCGTCGGCTTGTAAGATCAATGATGTTTCTCTAGAGGACTTGTCTGAAGATTGTGCCGGTGAATTCCCCCGCGCGACCGTCCCTTTCGAGAGCCGTCATCCAATCGCGCGCGGTCTTGGTCTAGCCAGCGCCGTTAGGCCATTCAGTTTTCAAAGATCGATCGCTCGACAGATCTTCGTTGTGACAGACGGCCTCACGGCTGTACACGAAACGTGCCGCAACATGCGCGGACAGGACCAAGGCGGACCACGGCCAGCGTGTACCGCAAGTCGTGTCGATGCTGTGTGTTATCGTTTCTTAGCGTTGACGTTCGCAACGCGGAGGTCGCGAGTTCGATCCTCGCGCCGTCCACCAACCTCCGCTCTCGATGACAGGCGGAGGGTGCCGTTTGGCTTGAGAGCTTCGGCTGGCAAGCCAAACTTCCCTCTCGAAGGTCAAAGGAGCAACCCATGCGTTCCGCCGCTCGACTGTCCGTCATTCTCACGCTCATCGTGTCGGCCGGCGCCTGTGGCAAGAAGCTCGGACCGTCCGACATTCCGACTCTCACGACTGAGGTCTTCACGGGGACACTCAATCCGCTCGGTGCGTCCCACCATGCCTGGACGGCCCAATACACGGTGAACACCACCGACGCCAGCATGGTGATCACGAGCCTGACGACCGTCGCGGACGGCAGCGTGCCGGCGATCACCGTTGGCCTCGCGTTTGGCAATCTGAATGGTGGCGTCTGCACGAGGGCGCCGAGCTACACGCGAGCCTCCACGTCGGTGAATCAGGAACTCCCCACCGTTGATCAGCCGTTCTTGGCCGGTGTCTATTGCGTGCAGATCTTCGACAACCCCGCGGCGCCAACCGTGACCGAACCCCTGCGCTATTCGCTGACCGTCGCACACTACTGACGAGCGTTCCGGCGCGGCTCTGCTTCCGTACCGCCTTGAACTCCCGGGCGGCCTGCTTGAACCTCACGTGCTAACGCTCCGGGTGCGATTACGGTTCGCGCTGTTGGACCGATCTCGCGCCGCCGGTGTCAAAGATAGCTGCCGGGCTCCGAACCGTACTTACCGCGGCTACGTCTAACAGCCGAACACAACGCGAACGCCCGGTTAGTTAGACGCCCTATTTGCGCCGATGACTATCCGTCCCTGTCCCTCTTGCGCCGCTCCCACGCCGCGACTCTTGAATGACCTGACGAAGGATGGGACGGTCTGGTACTACCGCTGCCAGAACTGCCGGCATGTATGGAGTATCGCGAACAAGGACGACACACAGATTACCCACATCACGCCGCTGCCACGGCGTGACGACCCGTCCACGTGAGCGCGCCACTCTTCTACGGGGTATGCGATGATCGGCCACGAGCCTTTGAAGAGCGCTGAATCGTTGCTCGCGGCACTACCGACCAGCCGAGCCATAGCCCTTTCTCGCGTGCATTCGGTTTCACGAGGCCGACGACCTCGCGCTCGACGCCATCGGCAAAGCCGTGGCGGCCGTACCGCTCGAGAAGTGGATTGAGATCGCGAAGGCCGCCCGCAAGCGGCGATGACATCGCCGGCGCCGAGCGTCACTCCACCGCGAATCGGACGTGACGGACGGTTGTCGCCTTGCCGTCCGTCGCGTCGATGGATAGTAAGTACGGCCCCGGCACGAGCTCGGCGAGCGGCAGGGTGAGCCCCGATTCAGCGACGCGGCCCGCCGTCACGAACGCCGTGGATGGCAGAATCACTGATCGCTCGTAGACGCGCCTGTCCGCGCCATCGGTGATGCGCGCCGCCAGCGTCACGGCAGCGGCATCGCGCTTTCCGCCCTGATAGACACGCAACAGCGCGTGCACACGGTCGCTTGCCGAAAACGACCGGACGGTCGTCGGCGTGAACGGCAGCAGATTGGCCAACGCGTGCCTGCCGGCGGGCCGCGCGGCGGGAATCTTCGCGAGCACGACACCGGAAAGCGCGAGCGGATCTTTCAGGAAGTCCGGTACGGTGACTGAGATGAACGCGCTACCTCGCGCCGACGCCACCGTACTTTCCATGGCGAGCCGTATCTCGTAGCGTCCGGGCGCCAGCTCCAACGTTGTTGGCACGTCGTAGTGGGTGTCCCGGCCTGATGTACGCGGCGTCAACTGCAAGGTCGCGGTCGCGACGCCCTTCGACACACGTGACGGCGTCGCCTGGTCGAACGCTCTCGCGGCGATCTGCACCACATCCTTCCCTGCCAGCGCCGCCGGTCGATCGAGACCTGCGACGATAGCGACCGTGGCGGTCCGCTGGCCGGGCCGAGCGAAGGGCGCGACGGTCAAAGTCAAGGGAAGAGCGCCGGTTGGCGCCGCGCCGTCCATCGCCTTGTCGAGTTCCGTCTCGTCCGGTGTGGACCGACGGCCGGCGTTGCCGGGCGCTTCACCGAAGTAACCTGTGCGAGTCCGCACCACCACACCTGGGCGGTTGACCTGCACTCGAATCGGGCGGAATTCGCCGACCGCCGGCCGGCGAGTCGGCTCGATACCGAGCAGGTAGTACGAACCGTTCTCGACGAACATCTCGCCCACGCGAGTTTCCGGATCGTTGGTGCGGGTCACGGTTCGTCCGCCCGTGTTGTCGGCGAACATGCCGATCCCGCCATTCATGATGTCGAGCGACTCCTTCAAGCCGCGCGAGTCGTACTGGTACACGTTGATATTCGCCGTTTGCAGCGCCCTGAACGTTCGCTGCAGGTCCGGCACGGAACTGAACGCGGTCGCGTTCGCTTCGGCCTGATTCTGCTCGATGTTCTTGGGGCCGAAGTTGTACGTCCCCTCCGGGCTGATGTACGCCAGCATTTTTCGGCGTTCCGGCCATCGCCTCAGAATCTCGGCCACGCTCCGCATGACGGCCGTGACGCACTGATTGTCCGGACAGGCTGACGGCGGAGGCGGTGTCCGGCCCATTGCCGTAAACCGATCGATCGACGCGAGCAGCCTGGCGCGATCGCTCGTGAACTCCTGGCTGTTCTTGTGCCAGAACGTGTACAACACCGCAGCGACGTCGGACGGACCCAGTTGGTTGACGATGCCGCGCGCGATCGCCCTCACGGTTTGCCCGTGGGCCGGATCGGTCGAGACGTTGTAGTCGTCAAGCAGCAGCACCACGATCCGCTCGGCGTCGAAGCGATTGGTCGCGACATCGGGCGCGGTGTCGCGCATCCAGGCCGCCTGAAACGCCTGTCGGTCTGGCAGATCGATGGCCTTGAAGCTGATGATCTGTTGCGCCGCACCACCGTCGAGCACCGTGAAGTCCGACGCCGTGAGGCCACGAACCGGCTGCCGGTCCCGGTCGAGCACGGATACGTCGATGGTGACGAGATCAACAGACGATCGGAATGTCGTCGCGGGCGGGGCCTGTGGCTGCTGGGCCGTCAGCAACGCGGCTGAGATCGCGAGGCCCCCGGCCACGACGGCCACCGATCGGGTGGGAGCAAGGACAGTCATGGGACGGCTTCCGCAAATCATACCGCCCCAGACCGTCGCGTTTGTTACCGCAGGCGCGCATAGACCATCTTCGCGTTCGATTGTCCTCCGGATGCCCGGCGCAGGCTTTCGATCACGAGACGACCATCCTACACATGCGACATGACGACCCCCTTATTTGTTCATGTATTATGAACTAATAACGCTCGGCGTCAAGCCGACCGGCGCCGGGGCCGGGTGGCGGGTCGCCTGGTCGTCGATTTCTTGGTTGGGTTCTTCCTGGTCTTCCCGCGGCTCTTCTTTTCTGGATGGACCCGTTCAACGAGCTTCTTGCTTCCGGTCTCGCGATTCCAGCGCTCGTAGGCCTCGTCGCTAATCTTGCCTGCGACCAGCAGCTCGGCGAACTTTCGCCGCTGAGCTTTGCTCTTGAACGGCATGGCAATGGTGCCGGCGGCTTATCGGGAACGGCGCGAAGGAACCTTTCCGATTTCTGCAAGCTTCTCGTGGATCTTTCGAACGTACCGACGGCTCTCGTCGGCAGAGTACCCGCCGGCCCGGAAAGCGTCCTGCCATTGACGCTCGGACAACCTTGACAGGAGCGATGCGGTCCACCGAAGGTCTTCCATGGTGACACTGTCGGCCAAGGCACCGTCAATTCCGCGATAGGCGAACTTGACCTCGTTGCCGTCGACCGACTCGATGAACGGCTGTTGCTCGAAGTCCGGGAGATCGTTGCGTGAGCCCTGCTTGAGACGCATGAACGGCAACCAGCGCAGCACTGCGGGCTGCCTGGAACTGCCCAGCGATCCACCCAGATCTCTGACGACATACCGACGCTCGAGGCCGGTGCCTGTCTTGTGCGCGTAGACCTTGTTGTTCGTCGTTTTCAGATCCCAATTGTTGAACAGGAGGTTGACGGCGAGCAGTCCGGCGAACGGCCGCGAGCCAATGAACGGATTCTCGTACCACGACCACTCGCCCACGACTTCCTCGCTGGGGACCTCGCGTCGAAAACGTCCGGCTTCCTGCTTCCCGCGTACGGCGCCGGTCATCTCCCACTGCTCGACGTAGTACGTCTGCGGCTGGTGGTATCCGATGGCCCACAGAACGCGCGACAGCGCGATCTCGCTCTGCGCTTCGCGACCAAGCTTGACGCTCCATTGCGTGCCCTCACGATCGCGCACGTCGAACCCGGGGTTCATCCCGCTCTGCTTGCGTTCGACGAATGTGAAGGGGCCGGTGCCGGGGCCTGCCTGGCGGCTACCTGGGCCATCGAAAAGATTGCGGCGCTCGACATCTGTCGGCTCGTGCCAAAGCGACCGCACCTGAGCCGGCGACGGCACGGTGGACGGCCGCGCCAGGCTTCTCGCGCACGCGTCGAGCGCCAGCGCGCTGACCAGCAGCACACACACTCGCGCGGCATAGCGAGACCTCGCAGCCATACTCGGAGCCACTGCAAGATCATCGCCAGGACTCCCGGTTTCCCTGACGAATCGGGCTGCCGCAGCAGCCGCGGTTGATGTACGTGCCGCGCTAGTTTGGCCGGGCGCGGTGGTCCTTCACGTGCCGCGCGAGGAGCAGCGTGAGCACGCGAAGACCTCGTCCAGTCATGGGCGCCTATGCCGTCAGCACCTGTCCATCGGCCAAGAGCCGCTCTCGCAACCGCGAATACGGTACGTCCTGAGCGCGAAGATTCCCATCGATGGCCACCGCCGCGGCCGTCGCTGCGGACTGTCCCAGGATCATGAACACCGGCTCCATGCGGATGCTCCCGAACGCGATGTGGGAGCTCGAGACACAGACCGGCACGAGAAGATTGTCGGCTTGACCGGCCTTCGGGGTCATCGAACCGTACGCGATCTGGTACGGACCGTTCGTCGACACGCCGATGTCTCCTTCGTTCTGGACGAAACCTTCAGGCGTGATGTAGCGCTGGATGTTGTGCGAGTCGATGCCGTAGGAGCCCATTCCGACAGGATCGGGCGTCGGATGACGTTTCAAGAGCTCGTGCTCGGTCATGACGTAGGTCCCGACCATCCGTCGCGCCTCCCTGATGTAGAGCTGGTGCGGCCAGTGGCCGTTGTCCGCGAACTCGTCGCGCGCCAGCCCCCACGTTCGAAACTCCGTCTGAACGTCGGCCGGGACTCGTGGATCGGAGGCGATGAAATACAGCAGACCCTTCTGATAGTCCTCATGCTCTCGAACGATCTCGCGTCGGCGCGCATACGAGGCATCCGGGTAGTCGTAGCTCATCCCGATGTTGTCGGTGCTGAACGGACCGTGGTTATTCGTGTCGGTCTTGCGGTTCGGAATTCGATCGAACTTCTGAAACGTCTCACGCCATCCGGCATTGAAGATCCGCAGCAGCAGTTCGTACTGCGTCGGGTCATACCGCTCCGGCATGGCGAACGGCACGCGGTTCTCCGGGCGATCGGTCAGGCACATCCGGAAGCAATAGGCCTGGACTTTGTTGTCAGCTGTCCCGTATTCGCCGGGTGGCGCCGCGGAGATCCGCGGCAGGATGCCGCTCGCGCGATCACCCGGGACCACGTACGGACTGATCGGATCGCGGACGGCGCCAAAATGGTGGCGGTGATGGAGCACGCCGGTCTGCACACCGTTCCAGCGCTCGCCGTACGTGGTGGTTGACTCGCGCCCGACGTGATAGCTGACGCCCGCCGCGGCCATGAGGTCGCCTTCGTAGGTCGCGTCGATGAACATGCGACCTGTATAGGTCCGACCGGCGAGCGTACGGATCGATTGGATTCGCGCACCGACCTTCGTCACACCGGATGTCCGGTCGAGCCACTCGTCGCGGACGACGGTGATTCGATGTTCGCTGATCGAGATCTTCGAAGACCCGCTCGGCCACGTGCGGCTCGAAGATCCACATGGTCCGGTTTTCGCCGTCAATCGCGGGCGTGCCCTGGCCCTTGTTCCCGAACTCTTCCCGCCGTTCCCATCGCCACGCGTCGGCAGACTGATAGTGCTGCCACACACGGTGGTAGAACTCGCGAGCGAGGCCGCCGATGACCGACTTGTCGCCAGTGTCGGTAAAGCCCAATCCCCCGCTCGACAGGCCGCCGAGATGCTGGTCCGGCGATACGACGACGACGGACTTGCCCATCCGTGTCGCTTGCACCGCTGCTGCAACAGCCGCGGCAGTGCCGCCGTAAATCACGACGTCATTGATGTCGGGGACGCTCTGCCGCCTGTGCTCGAAGCCACGCGGGCGCGAGCGATGAGAGCCCGATTTGGAGCAGCGTGCGGCGGTCCATGCGCTATTCTGTGCCTCATCCTGACACGGTCGCGTTCCGGAGGTATCCCGTGAACCCTGCGCATTCGTCTCGCCTCACTCTTGGCCTTGCCGCGCTGATGCTGGCAGCCGGACTGTCGCCACTTGCCCAGGAAACGGCTCCGAATGCGCTTCAAACGGCTCCGGTCCCGATCGGTCCACAAGGCGGACGCGCAGGTGGGCGCGGCGCTGGCGGTCCACGAGGTGGCGCCGACCTCACGTTCCGTGGCCCGGTGCTCCCACTTTCAGCCGCCGAACAAGCCAAGCGCTTCTGGCTTCCGGCCGGCTACCGCATGGAGGCCGTCGTCACGGAGCCCGACGTTCAGGAGCCCGGTCAGATCGCGTTTGACGGCAACGGCCGAATGTTCGTCGTCGAGCTGCGCGGCTACATGCAGGATCTCGATGCCACCGGCCAGCTCGATCCGACGGGACGCATCAGCATCCACGAGGACAAGAACAACGACGGCATTTACGAGACGCATGGCGTATTCGTGGACGAGCTCGTGCTGCCGCGCTGGGTCATGCCGTTTGGCGCGAACGCCGTGCTCACGAACGAGTCGAACGCCGACGAAGTCTTCAAGTTCACCGACACGAACAACGACGGCAAGGCGGACAAGAAGGAGCTCTTCGCGACCGGTTTCGGCCGGCTGACGAACGTCGAGCTGCAACAGAGCGGTCTGACCTGGGGTCTCGACAACTGGATGTACAGCACGGTCAACCAGTTCCGGATCCGGTGGACGCCGACGGGCATTCTGCGCGAGCCGACGGGCAAGAACGGCGGCCAGTGGGGGTTGACGCAGGACAACTACGGAAAGATGTGGTTCCAGGCCGGCGGCAGCGGCATGCCGGCGTACTTTCAGCTGCCGGTCGTCTACGGGGCCTTCGCCTTTCCCGAGGAGTTCGAGCCGGGACTGACGACCATCTGGGGCGCGCCGATTCTCACCGGCGACTTTGCCAGCGCGAACAATGCACGGTATCCGGATGGATCGCTCATCGGCGCCACCGCTGCCGCCGGCAACGACATCTTCCGCGGCGATCGACTCCCCAAGGACGTCGTCGGTGACTACCTCTACGGCGAGACTGCCGGACGGGTCGTTCGACGCCTTCGTCCCGTCAACGTCGAGGGCATGACGCAGCTGCGGAACGTCTATCCGTTGTCGGAGTTCGTGAAGTCCACCGACCCGCTCTTCCGGCCGGTCGACGTCACGACGGCGCCGGACGGCACGGTGTACATCACCGACATGTATCGCGGCGTCATCGAAGAGCTGCAGTGGAATCAGCCGGGCTCGTACATCCGCAGGCCGGATTCAGGAGCTGCAACTCGACAAGGTCATTCGCCACGGCCGGATCTGGCGCGTGAGCTATGACGGCATGCCGCGCGACACGCGGCAACCGCGGATGTTGAACGAACACGCCGGCGCAGCTCGTCGCTCACCTCGCGCCATCCGAACGGCTGGTGGCGCGACACGGCGCAGCAGTTGCTCGTCCTCAAGCAGGACAAGCTCCGTCGCGCCCGCGCTTCGCAAGATGGCGCAGTCGCCATCGTCGGAGGCGGAATCAGCTCGCGCGCATCCACGCGCTCTGGACGCTCGAAGGTCTCGGCGTGATGGACGCCGCGCTGGTTCGCAGCCTCATGAAGGATGCCGATCCGCAGATTCGCATTCAGGCCGTCCGCGCGAGCGAGACACTCTACAAAGGTGGCGACCGTTCGTTTGCCGGCGACTACCGCGCGCTCGCCGAAGACCGGGAGAACGATGTCGTCATCCAGGCCCTGCTCACGCTGAACCACCTGAAGGTCGCCGACACGTCCGTCGCTCGCCACGAAGACGATGGCCGCGAACAAGACGAAGGGCGTGCAGATCGTCGGCACCGCCATTCTCGATCCGACGGCGAATCAGTACGTCGGTCGCGGCGCCGCGGCCAACGTCGGCGGCGGACCTGCGCCGCTCACAGCTGACGAACAGGCGATCATGGCGCGCGGCCAGACGATCTACTCGGAGACGTGTTTCGCCTGCCATGGAGACGACGGGCGTGGCGCCGCGTTGCCGGGCGTCGCGGCCGGCGTCACGCGGGCCCCCTCGCTCGTTGGCTCACCTCGAGTCCTCGGCCATCGCGACTACGTCACGCATGGACTCATCGCGGGCATCGCAGGTCCCGTCGGCGGACAGCGGTACGACGAAACGATGATCCCGATGGGGGCGAATCCACGACGAGTGGATTGCCGCCGTCGGGTCGTACGTCAGGAACTCCTGGGGCAACCGGGCGCCCTTCGTGTCGCCAGCCGACGTCGCTCGCGTCCGCGCGGCCTCATCGGGCCGGAACACCAGTTGGACGGTCGAAGAAATCGAAGCGCGCCTGCCGAAGGCGCTCGTCGTGAACGATCAGTGGAAGTTCACCGCGAGCCACAACACGGCCGCCGCGCGCAACGCGTTGAGCCTCGCGCCGTGGACCACCGGCGCACCGCAGCAGCCGGGGATGTGGCTGCAGATTGAGCTGCCACAGGCGGCGATGGTCACCGAGATCCAGTTCGACTCGGAGTCGAGTTCCGGGCGTGGTGGCGGCGCAGGGCGTGGACGCGGCTGCGTGCGCCAGGCGGCGGTCCGGCGGCGGCTGGCCAGGGTCCGAACCCCGTCACGTTGACGCCTTCCTCGTCGCCTCAGTCCGGCGGCTTCCAGGCAGCGGGCGGTTATCCGCGTGGTTATCAGGTTCAGGTGTCGATGGACGGCACGACGTGGAGCGCGCCGGTCGCCGAAGGCAAGGGCAACGGGACGCAGCACGGTGATCTCGTTCGCTCCCGTGCAGGCGAAGTTCGTACGGATTACGCAAACGGCGACGGTAGACAACGCGCCGCCGTGGGCCGTCATGCTGCTGCGGGTGTACGAGGCTGGGCCGGGCGCGCGAGGTGGACGCTTCGCGGTAAAAGCGTCTCGCTCTACTCCGTCCGAAGGGCGCGAAGGGGATCGATTCGGGCTGCGCGTCGCGCCGGCAGGTAGCTGGCGGCGAGTGCCGTCAGCGTCGAGTCCGACGCCGACTGCCGACGAGCGTCATCGGATCTCGTGGAGACAACCCGTAGAGGAAGCTCGACACGACGTCCGTGGCAAACCACGCTCCGATCAGGCCGATTCCAATACCCGCCGCGGTAAGCCAGAGGCTTTCGCCGAGCACACCTCCGAGCACCGCGCCGGGCCGGGCGCCAATCGCGAGCCGGATGCCGAACTCGCGAGTGCGTCGCGCCACCCGGTAGGACATGACGCCGTACAACCCGACCAGGGACAGCATCGCGGCCAGCATCGCGAACGCGGTCGCCAGCCATGCCAGGCCTCGCTCGCGCACGACCGACGCGTTCATCTGGTCCTCCATCGTTCGGATGCGGTCCACGACCACATCACGTCCTCCGCGACGAATGAGCTCGCGAACTTCCGTGACCAGCGGTCCACGAGCCGCCGTCGTCTTGATCGCCACCTGCACGGCGCCAGAATTGGCGACGGTCAAAGGCGAATACACCATCCGCGGCGGATCCTCTCGAAGACTTTCGCGGCTCGAGTCCTCGACGACTCCGATCACGGTCAGCGGCGTGCCTGGCGACGACATCCAGGCGGTGGTCTGGCCGATCGGATTTGCGCCCTTGAAGATGTGGCGCGCGGCTCGCGCGTTCAGCACGACGACGTTCGCGCCTGTGAGCACCTCTCCGGCGTCGAACGTTCGACCCTGGAGGAGCCGAACGCCGATCGTGCGGAAGTACGCCTCGGAAACCTGATTCGAGTAGACGCCGCGCGCCTCGGGCGTTTCGGGCTCGCCCGGGATGACGACCCCTCGATAGGTCCCCACGGTGTTCATTGGAGTCATCGTCGAGAGCGACACAGACGTCACACCTGGGAGCACGCTGAGCCGATCGATGATTCCTGAATACAAGGCACGCCGATCGGCGTCAGGCAGCGGAACGCCGTACGACGCCACGTCGAACAACAGGACATTCGACGCGTCGAAACCCGGCGTCCGCTGTTTCAACCCATGCACGCTTTGTGCGAGCAGCGCCGACGTGACGAGCGCCACGACCGACAACGCGATCTGACTGATTACGAGAGCTCGGCCCAGTACGCCTCGTCCGGGGCCCGCCCACGCAGTGCCGCTCGGCCTCAAGCTCGGACTCAAGTCGACCTTCGTCGATCTCAAGGCCGGCAAGACGCCGAAGGCAAGACCGGTGCACAACGCCACGGCCGTCGCAAACAGCAGCACGCGAGGGTTGGGAGAGACGTCGAGCGACAGCCGTCGCTGCCACGTGCTGAAGACCGCCATGATCAGGCCCGTACCCCAGAAGGCAAGCAGCACGCCGAGGAGGCCACCGGCCAGCGACAAGACCGAACTCTCCGTCAGCAATTGCCGGACGAGACGCCATCGGCCGCTGCCGATACAGAGGCGAATGGCGGTCTCCCGCTCCTTCGCGGCCGCGCGCGCCAGCAGGAGGTTCGCGATGTTGGCCACTGCGACCATCAGCACCAGGCCCGCCATACCGATCAGGATCAGAAGGGGGATGCGGTACAGGTGGCGCAGCTCGTCATTGCCCTGTCCCGCTGGCACCAGGCGGGCGACGCTGTACGTCGTCGCTGATTGCTGGCGCGCCCAGCGGACGGCAGGCTCCTGCATGAACTGTTGGAACACGACGTCAGCCGCGGCAAGCGCCTGAGGCGCCGACACGCCCGGGGCCAGACGGGCGATGATCGGCATCGACGTGAACCCATCCATCGCCGAGAGATGCGTCGGATTGCGTTGAACGTACATCGACAGTGGGAGAGTGACGTCGAGCGTCCAGCTGGACATGAAACCCGTGTCCCGCGTCACACCGACGATCGTGACCACCCTGGCGTCAACCACCATCGTCTGGCCGAGGACATCCGAAGCGCGGCCAAACCGGCGCTGCCAGAAGCGCTCACTGATCACCGCGATCGACTCGTTGCCGGCCGGCTCGTCCGGCTCCGATACGAATCCACGCCCGAGCACGAACGGAGCGCCAATGACGCCGTGGTAGTTTCCGCTGACGTATTGACCGACCACGAGTTCGGCGGCGCCATTGGTGTTGACGACAAACGCCGCCGAACGGAACGTCGCGACTCCACTGAACGCCGGCACGGATCGATACCGATCGAACAACGGATAGTTGGCGCTCTGGCTCGGCCGGTCGCCTTCGCCGTGCGCGAGAAAGTACAGCTCGTCGGGATTGGTGACGCGCAAGGACCGCAGCAGCACGGCATCGATAAGACTGAAGATCGCGGTGTTCGCACCGATCCCCAGCCCCAGGGACAAGACGACGGCTGCCGTAAATGCCGGCGCTCGACGCATCAGCCGCAGCGCGTAGCGGACGTCCTGCCGGAGCTCGTCCCACCAGCGCAGGCCTCGCGACCGCCGGCAATCCTCCCTGACGGATTCGACGCTGCCAAACGCGGCGCGCGCCTGCCGCGACGCCTCGGCGGGGCTCAGGCCCTGTCCGCCGAAGATCGGCGGCGTAGGCGTCAACGTGGAAGCGCAGTTCGTCCGACATCCCTCGCTCGAACCGGTTGCGGCGGAAGAGGACGCGCAGAGCGGAGCGAAGTCGGCCGAACACGTCACACCTCGTCGGCGGTCGTGTTCATGGCCGCCGCAATGGCCGTGGACAACCGCTTCCACGCCGCCGCCTCTTCACGCAGGCGCCGACGACCGGCAGCCGTGAGCGTGTAGTACTTGGCTTTGCGATTGTTGTCGCTCTCACCCCACTCGGCCGAAATCAGCTCCTGGTGCTCGAGCCGATAGAGCGCTGGATACAGCGACCCTTGGGGGACCTGCAGCGCGTTGCCGGAGATCTGCTGAATGCGAAGCAGCACGCCGTAGCCGTGAAGTGGCTTCAGGGACACGGCCTTGAGGATGAGCATGTCGAGCGTGCCGGGCAGCAAATCCGCGGTCGGTGCCATCGTGTCTCCTAGATGAGCTAGGAGTAGACCACTCTCAAAGTCAGAAGGCAAAAGGCGTCTGCCTTGTGCCCTCTGCCTTTTGCCTTATTTCGCGCGGACGTAGTCCCTGTCGATCCGGAGCGCCAGCGCGCTCAGACCGATGAGGAACAGCCCGAAGATGATGAGCGCGATCGGCCAACCCACCGAATCTGCGAAGTACTCGCCGGTGAACCAGGCGGTGTAGGACAGGATGCCGGCCGTGGCCACGAAGAGGACCGTCCGGCTGTGCCACGCGACACTCAGATAGACGAAGGCCGCCGCGGCCAGCAGGAACACGAGCTCGAAAGGCGTGTTCTCGACGAGGTCGAAGATTCCGTAGAGCACGCCGGTCGTCCCGAACAGATACCAGACCGGCGTGATGACCCGGTGTGGCGTCCGGTCGACGCCGACGGCCGTCAGCACCAGGCTCGCGCCGAGCACCAGCGCGACGAAGTCTTCGTCGACGTCCAGCATGTCGAACGCCGTCCAGAAGAAGAGCACGCCGAAGAACACCGCCATGAACAGCAGCGTCGACCGTCGGATCGCCGAGAATGTCGCCGGTAAACTGCATCCCGACGACGCGCAGGTAACCAGACTCGCCCACCGCCAGTCACCGCCTGACCCGAACTCGTTGAACAGCACGAGGAGCCCGGTCGGCTGGAGCGCCGCCGCCATGAGGAAGAGCGGCGTCGCCGCCTTTTCGTAGCGCGCGTCCCGTGTGGCGAGAACGGCCATCACGAACGCGGCAATGCCGGAACCCAGCGTGATGACCACCCGCGCCGCGGAGTTCATCGACTCCCACTGCAGCGAGACGAACACGCCGACGCCCGCGAACACGAACGTCCCACCGATGAAGCCGAGGACGCGGACGAGCACGCCCCGCCCGCGCGGGCTCGTCGTCGCGGCGGGCGCGTCGCCCAGCGCGTCGCCAATCTCGCGCGCCGACAGCCCGTGCTGACGGGCGAGCGTCACGATTTCGGCGAGTGCTCGCGCGCGGTCGTCCACGTCAGCGTTGTCCTGGTTCGACCACCCAGCCCACGGCGTAGGCCGTCGATTGGTACGGTTCCTCGTACGGCGACGGCAGCTCCATGCGGATGATCCGGCCGCGATTCATGAGCGCGGCGCTCTGCCGGTAGCGCCCGATCCCAAAGAGATCACCCACGATGCCGGGGCTGCCGCTCGTGCTGTTCTCGAGCTTGTAGCCATCGGGCGCGGTGGTCTGCGCCGAGACGCGCATCTTCGACAGCCCTTCAATTACGACCGTCCGGCTCTCCTCGCCGGGCCCAGACTGGCCGGCAGGTCGAGCGGAATCTCTCTGACGGCCATCGTGGTGTGGTCGAAGTACAGCAGACCCCACGGCTGCGCGTAAGTCTGTTGCGGTGCCGGACGGACGGTAGCCTCGACCCGGCCGTCGCGAACACTGAAATCGACGACGACCTTGCCCGGCACCGCATCGTACGGGCGCCCCACGCGCATGACGAGGTCGTAGGCGGGTGCCGCCACCGTCCACCGGGGTATGGCAGAAGCCACGACGAAGAACGCACCAACCAGGACGGGCAGCGCCACGGCCGCGACGATGAAGGCGTTGTCCCTGAGGAAGCGGGAGGGTTGGGTCGCCATCGGCGGGATTGTATCGCCAGACCGCCACCGCCAGGGCTCTGCTGCGTATTCACCTGGTGGCGGGCCACAACGCGGGAACGCGGGCTCCAGCGGCGGACATCGCGGTTGCAATAGTTAGATATCTTAGTAATATTACTTGGCATGGCACGACAGGACGCGCTCCAAGGTTCACTTCCGCTGCTGGTCCTCACCCTGCTCGCGAGACGCGGTGCGCTCCATGGCTATGGGATCGCGACCGCCATCGAGGGCATGTCCGACGAGACGTTGCGCTGCCAGGAGGGTTCCCTCTACCCCGCGCTCCATCGCCTCGAAGAGGCCGGCTGGATCAAGGCCCGCTGGAAGACGACCGACAGCGGGCGCAAGGCTCGCGTCTACGACATCACACCTGACGGCCGGAAGCAGCTCACCTCTGAGGAAGCGCGATGGCGAGCCATCACAGCGGCAGTCGGCCACATCCTGAAGCACGCGTAAGGTCAAGGAATCCCCATGTCGCTCCGGTCTCGACTGACCAACGTGTTCCGGCCCGCCCGTGTCCGGCGCGAGCTCGATGACGAAGTCCAATTCCACGTCGAGGAACGGATTCGCGAGTTGATGGCCACCGGTCTCTCGCGCGAGGCCGCGGCCGAACAGGCCGCCCGACGCCTCGGCAGCCGCTTGAGGACGCGCGAACAGAGCCTCGACGTCAAGCTGATGCCATGGCTCGAGTCCCTCGTGCGCGACATCCGCCTCGGTCTGCGGGTGCACCTGCGCAATGCGCCCGTCACGATTGCCGCGGTTCTGTCGCTCGCCCTTGCGCTTGGCGCATCCGTCGCGGCGTTCTCGCTCATCGATGCGCTGATTCTCAGGCCATTGTCGGTTCGCGAGCCCGGGCGGCTCGTGTACCTGGCGTTCAACAACGTAAGCCGCTCCGGCAGTCTGTCGACATCCGAGTCCTCGACCTTCGCCGATCCGATGTTCGTTCAGCTGCGCGAGGCCGGCCGCGACCGTGTGGCGCTCTTCGCCATGAGCACGCAGGTCCTGCGCTCCATGTCATTCGACGGCGCCGACGCAGAGAAGGAGCAGGTTCGCACGCAATTTGTGTCTGGCGACGCGTTCACGACGCTCGGCGTCAGCCCCGCGGCGGGACGGCTCCTGAGCACCGAGGACGACCTGACACCAGGCGCGCACCCGGTCGCGATTCTGAGTCACGCGTTCTGGCAGCGGCGGTTCGGCGGCGACCCATCCGTCGTCGGACGCTGGCTGAGTCACCAGGAGGCGCCATTTCAAACACGTCAATTCCAGATCGTCGGTGTGACTGAATCGGATTTCGGTGGCGTGGAACCAGGCCGCCCGACGGACGTCTGGCTGCCCTACGCCATGTACAACAATCCGAAGGCGTTCGGGAATTTCCAATTCAACTTCTTCCGGATCTTCGGCCGCTTGCGGGACGGCGTGCCCGTCGAGCAGGCAGCAGAGCGCACTGCAACCGGCGTTCACCGACTTCCGGCGGAGATTCAACGGCTGGGGGCCTGGGGATTCGCCGGAGGTGCTCGCAGCGGTACATCCAAGTGCCCCTTAACCTGCGCTCGGCCGAGAACGGCCCTTCGCCCCTGCGCGTCGCAGTTCGAGCGTCCGCTGTGGATTCTCGGCGGCAATCGCGCTGCTGGTGCTGCTGATCGCCGGATCCAACGTCGCGAACCTGTTTCTCGCGCGCACGCGGGCGCGCGAGCACGAGATGTCGCTGCGCCTTTCGATTGGCGCAGGGCGCGGGCGCCTGATCCAGCAGGTTCTCATCGAAACCGCGCTTGTCGCGGCTGCCGCGAGTGTCCTGGGCCTGCTGTTTGCCGGAGCCGCGGCGCCGGCGATCGTCGGCATGCTGACCTCGCCCGACGACCCCGTCTCGCTCGACCTCGTCGTGAACTGGCGTCTCGCTGCCAGTGGTCGCGGGCCTGATGGTCGTGCTGACGGCGCTCTTCGGAATCGCCCCGGCCGTTGGCGCATCTCATGTGGCGCCCATGACGGCGCTGAGGGCCGGCGGGATCGCGGACCGTGGCGCGTGCCGGCGTGATGCGTCCGTTCGTCGCGGTCGCAGGTTGCCTTCAGTCTGGCGATTCTCTTCGTTGGCGGGTTGCTCGTGGCTTCCTTCACCCGGCTCGCGAGTCTCAACCCGGGCTTCGCGAGCTCGAACGTCCTGCTGCTTGTCTGTTGAGCCGGTTCGTCGCGTCGAGCCGCCACTGCGGCGCGAGGCGCTCGTCCGCGTGCTCGATCGGCTCGGCACGGTTCCAGGCGTCGAGTCGGCCGCCTCGGCCGACTTCAATCTGATTGGCCGCGCCTGGACCCACGGGTTTCGAATACCGAACACCGAGTTCGACCGCGTGGAGACAACGATGGCGCCGGTGACTTCGGGGTTCTTCGACACCATGAGGATCCCGCTCATCGCCGGACGGGTGTTCACGGATCAGGAGACAGTCGTCCCGACGAGTGCGCCCGTCATCGTGAGCGAGTCGTTCGCGAAGCGCTACTTCGGTGATGAGCCGGCGGTCGGCCGGATGGTAGAAAGCAATTTCGACGACAGCGGCGTCGAACGGCATGAGGTCGTCGGCGTCGTGGCCGACACGCGCCACAGTCTGCGCGACACGCCAGCGCCGACGCTCTACTTCCCGATGTGGCTGCGCAGCAATGGCACGATCCACGTCCGAGCGAGCGGAAGCCCAGAGGCAGTCACCGCCCGACTTCGCGATGCGGTCCGCGACCGGCGATCCGCTGTTTCGTGTGACCGCAACGACGACGCAGTCGGCCGTGATCGACCGCACGCTGCTCCGCGAGCGTCTGCTGGCGCTGCTTGTCAGGATTCTTCGCCGCGGTCGGGTCTCGTGCTCGCGGCGGTGGGCCTGTACGGCGTCCTCAGCTACTCGGTCGTGCAGCGCACACGCGAGATTGGTGTTCGCGTGGCGCTCGGCGGCTCGCGGCTCGGCGTCGTCCGCACCGTCCTGACGGACATCGGCGTCACCACGCTCGTTGGCGCGGCCGTCGGGCTTGCAGGCGGGCTCTACTTGTCCCGCTTCGTCGAAACGCTCCTCTTCGACGTTCGTCCGCTCGATGCCTGGAACCTCGCCGTACCCGCTGGCCGCGCTGCTCGTGGCCGCGCTCACGGCGGCTGCGCTACCCGCGCTTCGAGCGACGCGGGTCGATCCGGTCGTTGCCCTCCGGGAGGACTAGCAATGACGCGCAGATGGTTCGCTCGTGGTGTGCTCGTGCTCTCGTGTTGTCACACCTGCCCGTTGGACGTAGCGTCGGCGGCCCAGGACGATCACGATCACCGGCGTCTGGACCGGGGAGATCGTGCCCGACTCCGGCAAGCGCTTTGACGTGACGATTCAACTCAAGTTCGACGGCAAGAGCGCGGTGTCTGGAACCGTCGCCGGCTTGCCAGGTCCCGCCGACGTGAAAACCGGCACGTTCGATCCCAAGACCGCCGCCCTCAGGCTCGGTCTTGGTCAGGTCGGCGATCCCAAAGTGCTCTTCACCCTCGACGGCAACGTCGCCAAGGGAACGGCGCAAGGCCGGGCGATCGACAGCAGCGGCGAGGGCACGTTCAAGATCACGCGCAAGGGCTGAAGCGGCTCCCGAGGTTTTGGTAACATCTGCGGCGGTACTCCCCGGCACTTTGCCCCGGGAGCCTCGCCAACGATGAAAACCCTTCTGAAGATCGTCGCCGCGCTCGTCGTCATCGTCATTCTTCTCGTCGCCGGTGCCTACATCTGGGCAACCGTTGCGTCAAATCGAAAGCTGTCGCAGACGTTCCAGGCGCACGCCGTGGATTTCCCGGTGCCGTTTCCGCTGACTGAAGCGGAGGCCGCCGCCGTGCCTGAGGCAGAACGCGCCCAGGTCGCGCTCGTCCGCGCGGCCGAGCGCGGCCGCCATCTCGTGGAATCGCGATATGTGTGCATCGAGTGTCACGGCAAGAACTTCGGTGGCGGCACCATGATCGACGCATTTCCCATGGGCACGATCCTCGGCCCGAACATCACGACAGGAAACGGCAGCCGAACCACGAACTATCGCGCCGCGGACTGGGATCACATCGTTCGTCACGGGATTCTCCCGGATGGGCGGCCGGCGGCGATGCCGTCGGAGGACTTCCAGTTGATGTCGGATCAGGAGCTCTCGGACATCGTGACCTACATCCGATCCGTTCCTCCCGTGGACAACGAGGTCCCTGGAGTGGCCCTCGGGCCACTGGGTAAGGTGCTCGTGGCCACAGGCCAGATGCCTCTCGCTGTGGAGCGGATTCGCGACCACAACGCCGCGCACGCGATCGCGCCGCCAGAGGCCGGAGCCACGGCGGAGTTTGGACGCCACCTGACGGCGATCTGCACGGGATGCCATCGCGAAAACCTCGCCGGTGGACCGATCATCGGCGGAGATCCGGCGTGGGTACCCGCCAGAAATCTCACACCGCACACTGAGGGCCTGGGCAGCTGGACGTACGAGCAGTTTGCCAAGACCATGCGCGAGGGCAAGCGGCCGGACGGCACGGCACTACAACCGCCGATGTCGTTCGTGATGCCGTACGCGAACCGCATGACGGACGTCGAGATGCAGGCGATCTGGGCCTACCTGCGAACGGTGCCCGCGCAGCCGACGAACCAGTAGACGGGCGTTCCCGTGAGCTAGACTCCGAGAGTGGGCACGCGTACGGAAGACACCGAGATCGATTCGGCTCTACCAACTGCCGCTCGCCGAGTTCACGTCCGCTCGTGACGCGCTCGCGAAGCGTTCCGGCGCTGATGGCCCGGCGATCCGCAAGCTGCAGAAACCCACGGCTCCGGCATGGGCGGTGAATCAGCTCTACTGGAAACGTCGAAAAGTATTCGATCGGCTCACCGCGGCCGCCGAGGGTGTTCGCACCGCCCACGCGCGGCGGCTTTCAGGCAAGCCGGCCGATCTCGAACGCGCCGAGATGGTGCACGCCGCCGCCCTCCAGGCCGCGGTCGGCGCGACGCAGGAGCTCCTGTCCGCTGCAGGCGATCCGGCCACCAGCGCGACGACGACGGCTGTCACTGAAACACTGCACGCAATGCCCTGGCCCGATGCGCCCGGCCGCCTGACGCGGCCGCTTCGTCCGCAGGGATTCGCCGCCCTCGCCGGCTTGCTTCCCAAAGGCGGAGCCGCCGCGCGACACGTCGCCGAGGTCGTCGCGATCGATCGTTCGCGACGCGAGCGCGCCCAGTCCGAGACCGCGGCGGAACGTTCAGCGCGCGAAGACGCGGAACGCCGTCGGGAAGCCGCGACGGTCGAACGATCGCTGCAGACGGCCCACGCCAGCGCACGCAAGGCGGACCAGGCGGTCACCCGCGCGCGCCAGGCTGTCGAGCGGGCTGAAGCCACTCGCGACCGCCTGAGCAAGGCGCTCGAGGAGGCGAACGCTGAGCTCCAGACTCTTCGGGATGCCCACACCGCCGAACAGCGACGGGCGAGGGAGGCTGCGGCAGAAACGAGCCGGCTCGAGCAGCGCCTGAAGCAGCTGAAGGACGGTTCCACGACACGCCAACCGCGCAAATCCTGACGGACGGCCGTCACCCGCCGAAGTTCAAAATTGTTAGTTCGATACCGGTTTCGGCATCCGAATCCGGCGACACCCGCAAAAATCGCCGCAAATCGCCTCAGGCGTGACGTTCTTGTCCGGTCGAGTTCGCCACATGGACACGGGACAGATCGGCGCCAAATGGCACGCCGGTTGCGTTGCGGAAACGTCGCTGGGACTTTTAGATGCGACACCGAACGCGACCAACCGCAGCATCCGCCACCCCGGCGTCGGGCCGCGCCCCACGCATCGAGGTGATGGGCCAGCTGCACGGCCAGCTCGTCCCCATGAACGTGCCGCTCGATGTCCGCGACCTCAGCAACGGAGGGTTCGCCGTCGAAAGCTCGGTCGACTTTCCGGTTGGCGCCGTTCATCGTTTCCGCTTCATTACGCAGAACGGCATCGAGGTACTGATTCGCGCGAGCGCACGGCATTGCCGGTCCGTCGAATCCGCGGACGGATCGCCGAGGTTCCTCGCGGGCTTCGCGTTCATCATGGACGCGAACGGGGAAACGGAAGCTGCCGTCGAGATCCTGCTCAGGGCCGCCGCATCGGCGCTCGTCCTCCACTAACGAGCGCCATCCGCCCAGCCGGGAAAAGATGGCGAGCGTCAGCTCGCTCCTCGGACCCGTCGCACCTGTCGTACCTGAGTTCTTCGCCCTGCTAGACTACGGGTGTGCGCTCTTTCACGTTCGCCTCGACCGTGTTCCTTGCGGTGACTGCCGTCGCGGTTCATGCGCAGCAGGCAGCGCCGTCAGCCGACGCGCTCGCCACACGCGTGCAGGCCCGGTACTCCACCATTCGCGACTTCACAGCGGACTTCACGCTGACGACGACGAGCGGTTTGTCGCTCGGCGGCGGTTCCGATCGCGGGAAGGTCATCGTCAAGAAGCCGGTGCGGATGCGTTGGACGCTCGAAACCGGCAGTCGCCACGAGGTGGTGTCGGACGGTACGCGGTTGTTCAACTATTTTCCGAAAGACAAGGTCGTCAACGAGGTTGCGTTGAACGACCAGACGTCGACCGCGTTGCTCCTGCTGACGGGACGAGGCGACATCACGCGCGACTTCACGGCGAAGATGGCGCCCAATCAGCCGCCAGGCGAGTGGCGGCTCACGCTCATGCCGCGGACGCCCCAGCCGGACTACAAGGAGATCACACTCGCGGTCGATCGAACGACCCTTCGATTGATGGGCCTCGACATCCTCGACGATCAGGGGACCGTTCGTGCGTTCCGGTTCTCTAACCTTCGCGAGAACCAGGGCATCGCGGACAGCGTGTTCACGTTCCGGATCCCACCCGGCGTCGACGTTCAGCGCTGACGTCAGCCCTGCCGCGACACATCCGCCCCGAGCGATGTGAGCCGGCCGACCAGATCCTCGTAGCCTCGTTCAACGGTTTCGATTTCCAGCACGGTGCTCTGCCCTTCCGCCGCGAGGGCCGCGGCGACGACCGCCATGCCGGACCGGATATCGCGGCTGTCGAGCGTTCGGCCACGCAACTTGGTCGGACCCGTGACGATGATGCGATGCGGATCGCAGAGAAAGAGGTCGGCGCGCATCGCGCTCAACTGCTCGAGCGCGAAGAGCCTGAGCTCGTAGAGCCAATCGTGAACCAGTGTGCCGCCAGTCGCCTGCGTCGCAAGCACCGTGACCAGACTCACGATGTCGCTCGGGAATCCTGGCCAGAGGCCCGTCGTCAGCCGCCGGATACCGACGAGGGCCGACGGGTGGATCGCGAAGCGGCCGTCCTCCAGCTCGAATCGAAGCTGCATCTCGGCGAGCACCGCCGCGATCGGTTCGAGATCGACGGCCGCGACGCCTTTCACCTCGACCTCTCCACGCGTCACGGCGGCAACGACCGCCCACGACGCGGCCTCGATGTAGTCGCCTCCGAGTGTGTGCGTTGCGCCGTTGAGCGTGCCGGGCGGCTCGATTCGAATCGTCGAGGTTCCGATGCCTGTGACGCCAGCACCCATGGCGGCGAGGAACTGGCAGAGTTCGACCACATGCGGCTCGCAGGCCGCGTTACGGATCTCGGTCGCGCCGTTGGCTTGAACCGCGGCAAGTAACGCCGTCTCCGTCCCGGTCACCGACGCCTCGAGCAGATACATCGAGACCCCCGTGAGTCCATCGGGCGCCTCGATTGAATGGCCGGCGGGTGTGTCGACCAGCCGAGCGCCCATGGCGAGCAGCGCACGGAGGTGCGTCGCGATGCTTCGGCGAGCCGGAAAGTCGCCGCCGGGGGGCGCGAGCACGGCACGCTTCACACGGCCGACGAGCGCGCCGAGAAGGAGGACGGAACCGCGAAGGCGGCCGACGAGTGACGGGTCGGGCTCGGCCGATCTGATGTCACGGCACGTGACGCGGACGGTCGGCGTCCCGTCGCCCTGAATCTCGGCTCCGAGCGATCGCAGGAGCGCGAGCATCACGGCCACGTCGCGAATCTGCGGGACGTTCCGAATCTCGCAGGTCTTGTCGGTCAGCAAGCACGCCGCGAGAATCGGGAGTGCCGCGTTCTTGTTGCCGCCAACCGAGATGGTCCCGGACAGGCAGCGTCCACCGTGAATGATCAGCTCGGCCATGCGTCAGAACGCTCCCAACCACACCACTTCGTCGCGCAGGACGACTCCAAAACGATCGCGGACGGCCGTCACGGGCCATCTCGACGAGGGTACGAATGTCTTCGGCGGTCGCCGTGCCTTCGTTGACGATGAAATTGCCGTGTGTCTCCGAGATTCGGGCGCCCCCCACGGCCCGGCCCTTCAGGCCGGCCCGATCCACCAGCGCGCCCGCCGAGGCGGGAATGCCGGCAGGAATGGTGTCACGCCCTGGCTCCGGATTCTGGAAGATGCAACCGGCGCTGGGGCTCGCGAGCGGCTGGGTGCGCTTTCGATACGCCAGCGATCGGCGCGCCTCCGCGCGAAGCGCCGTCGGCTCACCCGGTGACACGCGGCAGTCCGCCCAGACCAGGATCTCACCAGACTTCTGCAGGCGGCTCGTGTCGTACGCAAACGCCATCTGTGAGCCTGGAATGACGCTGAGCTCACCCGCAGGAGTCGCCAGAAGAACCTGGGTCACGAGGTCGCCCATGTTGCGGCCTTGCCAGTGCGCGTTGCCGAAGATCGCGCCACCGACCGTGCCCGGCGTTCCGGCCCAGGCCTCGAGGGCCGCCAGCCCGCGTCCGATCGTCCACCGCACGAGACCGTTGATGGTCACACCGGCTTCGGCGCGCACGGTGGTCTCGTCGGGCTGACTGATGCCGGTAAGCAGCAGCCGCACGACCAGACCACGCACGCCATCGTCCGACACGATGACATTCGAGCCTCCGCCGAGCACGGTGACCGGCACGTTTGACGCCCGCGCCATGCCGAGAAGCGAGCGCAGCTCGTCCACCGAACGGACCTCGGCGAGCCAATCCGCCGCGCCACCCACCCGAAACGTGGTGAAGGGCGCCAGCGGCACGTCGACGGCCAGCCGCCCAGGCCCCAGCGCATCGTTTGCCGCGTTCTCGAACGATCGCACATCCATTCGTCGTTCCACGTTCCCCGTTCCCCGTTCCAGGTTCTGGTTCCACGTTCTTCGTTCGCTGGTCCCAGAACGGAGAACCGGGAACGGGGAACGGGGAACGGGGAACGATGTCCTTAGCCGTTTAGAGCAGCCAGCAACTTGTCGTGAATACCGTCGAAGCCGCCGTTCGACATGATCACGACGACGTCGCCAGGTCCGGCCTCGTTCGCAACCGTTTCCACGATCGCATCGACGGTGGGAATGTGGCGCGCACGCCGTCCGTCGCCGTCCACCGCCTTCACGAGCTCATCGACTGAGAGGCGCTCCTCAGGCGGGAGAGACGCACGAAACACGTCGGGCAGAATGATTTCATCCGCACCCGACTCGATGAACGCGCGCGCGAAGTCATCCTGGAACACGCGGCGGCAGGACGTAGCGGAGCGGGGCTCGAAGATCGCCCACAGGCGACGGCCCGGGTTGGACCATCGGGCGCCCCGGAGCGTTTCCAGAATCGCCGTCGGATGATGGGCGAAGTCGTCGAAGACGGACACGTCCTTCGCGACACCCCGAAGCTCCATCCGGCGCCTGACGCCGCGGAAGCTCGCGAGTCCCTTCGCCATCTCGCCGGCGGACAGGCCGACGGCGTCGCCGACGATGAGCGCGGCCAGCGCGTTCCTGACGTTGTGCGTGCCGTGGAGGTTCGAATCGAACCGGCCGTACGGCTGCCCCTTGCGTGTGACGTCGAAGCTCACGACACCGCCGTTCGCCTCCACCGACGCGACGCGCCAATCGGCCTCCGCGTCGGTGCCAAACGTGACGACTTCGCACCGGGCCAGCGAGGCAAGCCCGAGCGCCTCCGGGCTGTCGGCGCCG
Source organism: uncultured Acidobacteriota bacterium (assembly GCA_963793255.1). Classification (GTDB taxonomy): domain Bacteria; phylum Acidobacteriota; class Vicinamibacteria; order Vicinamibacterales; family SCN-69-37; genus CAVTYZ01. Next base: position 105,419 of record CAWBZK010000017.1, on the reverse strand, counting down.
ATGATGACCAGCCCCCGGCGCGGCACCAGTGCCAGCAGACGCCTGAACGCCGTCCGCAGCGATTCCATGTCGGGGTAGATGTCGGCATGGTCGTACTCGAGGTTGCCGATCACCGCGATGTCCGGCAGGTACTTGAGGAACTTCGCGGTCTTGTCGAAGAACGCGCTGTCGTACTCGTCGCCCTCGATCACGAACTCACGACCCGACCCCAGCCGGTAGCTCCCGTCGAAGTTCACGGCAATCCCGCCAACGAGCACGCTCGGGTCGAGGCCGCCGGCTGCGAGCAGCCACCCGGTCAGGGCCGTCGTCGTGGTCTTCCCGTGCGTTCCGGCAATGACGACCGACCGCGCGCTCCACAAGAACTGATCGCGGATGAGCTCCGGCAGCGAGACAAAGCGAATCTTCCGATCGAGCACTTCTTCGAGCTCGGGGTTGCCGCGCGAGATCGCGTTTCCGACGACGACGACGTCGATCTCCGGCGTGATGTGTTCGGGCCGATAGCTGTCGAACGTCCTGATGGCCTCGCGCACGAGGTAGTCGCTCATCGGCGGATACATCGCGTGGTCGGAGCCCTGCACGTCGTGGCCGCGCGCCTTGAGCATGGCCGCCAGCGTCGCCATCGCCGTCCCGCAGATCCCGATGAAATGAAATCGTGGCACGCGTTACTCCGCCGCGGCCTCGGTGAACACGACTCGGGGACTGCCGGCCGCCACGACGCGCGTCTCGACGCCGAGTGGAAACGACAGCGAGGGGGTCGTGGTGTGACCGGACGGAAAACCGAACAGCACAGGCCCGGGAAAGTCCGCGAAGAACTCCGCGATGACATCGCGCGTCGTCGTGCCGCCGCCGGGCTCGTCGCACCTGACCATCTGGCCGAACACGACGGCCGACGCGTCCGCCAGCCGGCCGCTCTGCTTCAGCTGCGTCAGCAACCGACGAATGCGATAAGGCCGCTCGGCCACGTCTTCGAGGAACAGGACGTGCCGCGGCGGCGCGTGGAACTCGTGCGGCGTACCCAACGACGCCGCGAGCTGCGTGAGCGTGCCGCCGAAGACTGGTCCGATCGCCTCACCACCCCGGATGATTTCGAGCCCCTCGGGCGACTGTTCGCCGATCGGGGTGCGGCTCAGGCTGTTCAGAAAACTGCCGACGTCGTAGGCGTCCGCACCCTTCGACAAGCGGCCGTCCACCATCGCCCCGTGGACCGACGTCAGCCGGACGTGGCAATTCAGGAACGCGTGCAGCGCCGTGATGTCGCTGTAGCCGACGACCGCTTTACGCGAACGCCGGAACACCGCGGCATCGAGGTACGGAAGGATCTCGGCGCTGCCATAACCGCCGCGAATGGCAATCACCGCCTGGATGTCGGGACGCGCGAGCGCCTCGGCGATGACCGTGGCCCTCACATCGGCCGGCCCCGCGACAATGGGATGGGTCGCAAACACGCGCGCGTCCACCACGGGTTCGAGCCCGATGCGTTTCAGCTCGGCCAGCCCGGCTTCGAATGCGTCCGGATTGAAAGGGCTCGCCGGCGCCACGACCGCCACGCGCGCCCCGGACTCAACGGGCCGGAACTTGACGAGCCCAGCCCGGGTCCGCGGGATTACAGCCACGCCGCCATGTCCCTGGCGACCGCCTGGTGCGCGGCCGATCCGACGATCCCCAGCGGGACGGTCACACGCGGGCGGCCGGAAGCGAGGAAACGCGTCTTCATCTGAAGCTGGCGCGCCATCGCGTCGTCAATTCGTTTCTGCGTGATTTGATTCGTCTCCGCGGCGCGAATGATGGCTTCGATCGCCAACACCTGATCTTCCACTGTCGAATTGCAGAGCAGCACGGCGTCCGTGCCGGCGACGATGGCGTCCACCGAGGCCACGGGGAGCGGCCGTGTCGCGCTCACGCCCTTCATCCCGAGGTCGTCGCTGAACACGACGCCCTGAAAGCCCAGCGAGTCCTTGAGCAGGCCCTGGACGATCGTGGGAGACATCGACGCCGGCCGCTCCGCGTCAATCGCAGGAATGAGCAGGTGCGCGGTCATGATGGCGGCGACGCCCTCCGCCATCGCTCGACGGAATGGCACGAACTCGACCGCGTCGAACCGGCGGCGGTCGTGGTCGAGGATCGGAAGCTCGTGATGGGAATCGACGTCCGCATCACCGTGGCCGGGAAAGTGTTTGCCGCAGGCGGCGATGCCGGCGGCCTGCAGCTCGCGGATGATCACGGCGCCGAGCCGCGCCACATCGTCGGCCCCCTCGGCCAGCGCGCGATCGCCAATCGCCGGGTTCGACGCGCGGGTCAGCACGTCCAGCACGGGCGCGTGATTGAGGTTGATGCCGACGGCGGCGAGCTCGCCGGCGAGCGCGCGGGCGAATCGAGCCGCGAGTGCCTCGTCGCCGCTGCGACCGAGCGTCAGGGCCGGCGGCCACTCGGTAAACGGCGCCTTCAGCCTGGCGACGCGGCCGCCTTCCTGATCGACGGCAATCCAGAGCGGCCAATCCCGCGCGAGCGCCGCGACCTCGCGTGAAAGCTCCGCAACCTGCGCCGGGTCCACGATGTTGCGGGCGAAGTACACGACGCCACCGAGATCGAACTCGGCGACGAGCTCACGAAGCCCGGCGGGAACGGTGTGACCGGTGAAACCGACGATCGCCAGGCGGCCCACATGTCGCCGGAAATCCCGGAGTGACATCCGGCGCCATTATAATGCGCGGGTCTCACGACAATTTCAGGGACTCACTGTGGACGCACTCGCCGAGATCAAGCGCTTGTACTACAACACGACGCGCACGACGATTCAGCGCGATCTCGCGCGCGCGGTCGACCTGCTCAAGTCGATGAAGGACGATGACGAACGCCAGCGTGCGGCCGTCTACATGGACGGGCTGTCCCAGATGCGTTCCGAGTGGGGCGGCGGACAGTCAGGGAGCGGTCGTGGCCGGGGCGGACGCACCGGCGGCGGGCGCTGAGGGCGCCGGCGACCACATCCCGCGCACCAGCCAGCCGACGAGGACGACCGCCCCGATCACCGCCACGGCCAACGCGATGCGGAAAATCCGCACCGCCCGACGCTGCCGTTCCAGAAACTCCCGATCGTCGGCGGTGATCTCGATCCGCCGGGCGCCGCGCTCGGCCGCGCGACGCTCCTCTTCCTCGAGTGCCACGTGAAAGTCCGCGACGGTCTTGTCCGGGTCGAGACCGAGCTCCCCGGCGTACGCGCGAACGAACGCGCGTCCGAAGATACCGCCAGGAAGCTTCGATAGATCGTTGCGCTCCAGCGCCTCGAGCGCCGTCACCGAGATCTTCGTACGGTTCGCGATTTCGCTGAGCGACATCCCTCGCTCGTCACGAGCGCGTTTCAACTGGGCGCCGAGGTCATCCATCAGGGGGCGGGGTAACTGTAACAGAGACACTCCGGGGTTCGAGGGTGCGGAGGTTCGAGGGTTCGAAGGTTGGTGCGCAGGTTCGAAGGTTGGTGCGCGGGTTCGAAGGTTGGTACGCGGGTTCGAACCGGTTCTCAGCCTGAGCCCTAAGCCTTAAGCCGTGAGCCAGTCTGCGAAGCCTCCCCGAGCGCCGCGCGGAACGCGCGAACGGCCGCGTGGACGCCAAGAGCGCCCGGAGCCGTGCCTTCTGGAAGGAACGCGCCGATTGCGGCAATGCCTGCCGCGCCCGCGATGCGGCATTCCCGGCGTTCTCGGGCGTGATCCCGCCAATAGCAAGCACCGGCGCTGGCGAAGATGCCGCGAGCGCTGCGAGCGGCTCGAGACCTGAGGGCGTCAGGTCTGGTTTCGACGCGGTCGAAAACACGGTGCCGAACAGCAGGTAGTCGGCGTGCGGGTCAGGGTCGGCCACATCGTGGCGATGCACTGACCGTCCGATGACCCAGGCCGGCGACAGGGGCCTCAGGCGTGCGGCCGCGGGGCTGTCACCCCGAAGGTGAACGCCGTCTGCCCCGCCCGCCAGCGCGACATCGGCTCGGTCGTTTACGACGACACGCACGCCGCTGCCCCGCGTCCGGTCGACGACGCGCCGGACCAGCCGGCACAGGACGCCGGCCTCGAGGTCCCGCTCGCGCACCTGGATGAGATCAACGCCCGCCTCAACGGCCTGATCGAGAAAGCGCTCCAGTACCGAGAACCGCCGCTTCGGCGTCCGCGTCGGGCGTCAGGCGGCGCCGGTCCGTGACGAGACAGAGGACTGGACGTGACAGGCCGCTCACGGAGTCGAGGATGGCCGGGGATACGGCCGCCGGACGAGCAGCCGCCAGACCTCGCTCAGACCGGCGAAGGCCGTCACGAGACCAAGAACGTTGACGGCGAGGCGCGTGAGCGACCACGTCATCATCAGCTGGAGCCACGGGAGCAGCTGCGCGAAGAGGTTCCGCGACCACCATTCCGTCCACGGGCCAACGATCAACAGCAGGCCTGTTTCGATGAAATAGATCGCAAACAGCAGACGGGTCAGGAAAGCGATGGGTGTCTTCCTCGTCTGGAGAGGGCTGATCAGTCCGGCATCGTATCAAAGAGCGATGGCGGCCTGAACGTGCGGCGGTGGACCGGCGAGTAGCCGAAACGGCTGACCGCGTCGAGATGGTCCTTGGTCGCGTAGCCCTTGTGGCGATCGAATCCGTAGCGGGGATCCTGCGCGTGCAGGTCCTGCATCAGTTTGTCGCGCGTGACCTTGGCCAGAATCGACGCGGCCGCGATGGCCGTGGACCGCCGATCCCCGCCCGGAATTGGCCGCTGGGCCATGAGGAGATTCGGGAATGCGGAAGCCGTCCACGACGACGAACCCCGGCAGCGGCTCGAGTCCCATGACGGCCAGCTCCATCGCGTGAAGCGACGCGCGATGGATGTTGATGCGGTCGATCTCGCCGGCGTCCACGACCGCGACGCGCCAGCACACCGCGGCCTCGACGATCTCGTCGAAGAGGCGCTCGCGGTGCGCGGCCGTCAGGAGCTTGGAGTCGGCCACGCCCGCGACGTACCGCTCGGCCCGCAGCACGACCGCCGCGGCCACGACCGGCCCGGCCAGGCACCCGCGGCCCACTTCATCGACACCCGCCACGTGCACGTATCCCAGCCGCCGCAACTCGTTCTCGATGCTGCGTGAGGCGCCGCGCATGGACGGGACCGTGCGCGACCTAGGCGCGCTTCGTTTCCTTCATGCGCGCCGCCTTGCCCCTCAGGTCGCGCAGGAAGTACAGCTTGGCGCGGCGGACCTTGGCGCTGCGGACGACTTCGATCTTGTCGATCGTCGGCGAATGCAGCGGGAAGATGCGCTCGACGCCCTGGCCGAACGACACCTTGCGGACCGTGAACGTGGCCCGGACGCCGCCGCGGTGCATGCGCGATGACCGATCCCTCGAAGACCTGGATGCGCTCCTTGTCGCCTTCGCGGACCTTCACGTGCACGCGCACGGTGTCGCCAGAGCGCATGTCGGGCCGCGTGGTCAGGTGCGGCTGTTCGACGGTTTCAATCGCTTTCATGACAGGTACTCCTCGGTTAAGAACTCGGTCAGGCTCAAGGCTTAGGGCTCAAGGCTTACGGCACGTGCGCGGAGCTTTAGCTCCGCGTCTCCGATTCATCCGTCGCCTTCAACTCCCTACGCTCCTCTTCGGTCAACGCCGCGCTCGTCAATCAAATCGGGCCGGCGCGCTTTCGTCCTTCGAATGCGCTCGCGGCGCCGCCACTCGTCGATCTCGGCGTGATTGCCCGACATCAGCACCGCCGGGACCTCACGGCCACGAAACGACGCCGGCCGGGTGTAGTGCGGATGGTCGAGCCAGCGGCCAACGAACGACTCGCCGACGAGCGACTCCGCCTCCCCGACCACCCCGGGCACCAGCCGGGTCATCGCATCGACGAGCACGAGGGCCGGCAGTTCGCCACCGGTCAGCACGTAGTCGCCGATCGAAATCTCGTGGGTCACGACCGTTTCCGCGACCCGTTCGTCCACGCCCTCGTATCGTCCGCACAGAACGATGACCCGCTCGGCGCGGCTCAACTCTTCCGCCACGCGGTGCGTGAGCAACCGCCCCTGCGGCGACATCAGCACGACCGCCGACGGCGTCCCGCGCTCCGCGGCAATCGCCTCGACCGCGCGGACCAGCGGCTCGGCCTTCATCACCATGCCCGGCCCGCCGCCGTACGGCTGGTCGTCCACGGTGCGGTGCCGGTCGTCGGTGAACGTCGCGCAAGTCCCGGGCGCGAATCTCGAGCACTCCGCTCGCCCGCGCCCGCGCGACCACTCCTTCCGCGAGCGCCGCCTCGACCATCGCCGGGAAAATGGTGACGATATCCACCACCATCGCCGTTACACCCGGGCGCCGTTCAGCGCAATCAGCCCATCCGGCGGGTCGATCTCGATCACTCGCGCTTCGGGATCCACGCGCCGGCAAATCGCGTCCACGAAGCGGGACGAGCACCTCGCCCCGGCCCGACACCACCAGCACCGGCACGTCGGTCGCGAGGTCGACCCGATCCACGACGCCCACTCGCTCGCCAGCTACCGTCCGCACCTCACACCCAACGAGGTGATGGACGTAGAACGCGTTGGGACCGAGCGCGCGCAGATCCTCTTCCGGAATGCGCAACTCGAGTCCGCGCAGCGTTTCGGCGTCGTTGATCGACGCGACGCCTTCGAAATCCAACAACCCACCGGCCGTCGTGGCATCGGCTCGCGATGACCGTCAGCGTGGCCGGCTCGCCTGTCGCCTCGGGACGCTGTGCGCGAAGCACTTCTCCCGGGCGGAAACGCTCCTCGGCAAAGTCGGACTCCGGGGCCACGACGACGTGCCCTCGGTTGCCGTGCGGCCGGATGATGCGGCCGACGGTGACCATCGAGGCCCAATCCACGAGTTGTCTCTCCGCGCCGTGATGTTCCGGACTACTCGTCTTCGTTGCCACGGACTATTCGTCCTGGAAATCGACGGCGACTTTCAGACCGTCCAGTTCGCCGGCGGTCGCCGCGAGCGTTCGCACCGCCGCGGCCGTGCGTCCCTGCCGGCCGATCACGCGTCCAGCTCACCGGGCGCCATCGTCAGCTCCACGACCGTCTGATCGCGGCGCTCGTACTCGCTGACCTCGACGTCATCCGGTCGCGCGGCCAGCGCCTTGCGCGATGACCTCGACCACGTCGCGCGCGCGGCTCACGAAGCCGCCGGCGCCTCGGCAGCCGGCGCTTCGGCCGGCAGGCGATCCATCAACGTCCGGACCGTGTCGGACGGGTTCGCGCCCGCCTTGATCCAGTGCGCGATCCGTTCGCGATCGATCCGCACCGTCTCCGGCTTCGTGCGCGGGTCGTAGTGCCCGAGCACCTCGACGAACCGACCTTCACGGGCCGACTTCGCTTCAGTCACCACAATGCGGTAGAACGGACGATTCTTCGACCCCGCCCGCCGCATACGAATTGCCAGCATGCACTTCTCTCCTTCGCTCATTCGCGACAGCCACTCGCGACGAGCTGGCCAACGCCAGATCGTTCCTGGACCCGTCGTACCTGTCGTACCCGTCAGCTCTTATCTCATCCCTCGCAACATGCCCATGAGACGCTGGCGGCCCTTGCGACCGCCGCCCGCGCCGCTCATCGACCTTGAGCATCTTGCGCATCTCCACGAACTGTTTCAGCACGCGGTTGACGTCTTCGACCGTCGTGCCGCTGCCCCGCGCGATCCGCTTTCGGCGGCTGCCGTTGATGATCGTGTGATCCCGCCGCTCACCCGTCGTCATCGAGCAGATGATCGCTTCCACGCGACCCAGCTGCTTCTCGTCCATCTGCTCGCGCTGCGCGTTCAGATCCTTCATCGCGCCCAGACCCGGAATCATGCCGAGCACCTGCTCGAGCGGCCCCATCTTCTTGATGGTGCGGAGCTGATCCCGAAAGTCCTCGAACGTGAAGTCGTCGAGCCTGGTCTTCTTCGCCAGCCGCTCGCGGCTTTCGTCGTCAACGGCCTCCTCGGCGCGCTCGATGAGCGACAGCACGTCGCCCATCCCCAGCATCCGCGACACGAGCCGGTCCGCCTGGAACGCCTCGAGGTCCTGCAGCCGTTCGCCGATGCCGACGAACGCAATCGGCACGCCGACGACGCCGACGACCGACAGGGCCGCGCCGCCACGCGCGTCACCGTCCATCTTCGTCAGCACGACGCCCGTCGTGCCGACGCGATGGTTGAACTCGCCGGCGCTCTTCACCGCGTCCTGCCCCGTCATCGCGTCCGCGACGTAGAGCAGGTCGGTCGGCGCCACCGCCGCCTTCACCGCCTCGAGCTCGCCCATCAACTCGTCGTCGATGTGCAGCCGACCGGCCGTGTCGACGATGAGCGTGTCGAAGCCCGAGATTGCGAGTGGCCGCCAGCGCGCCCGTCGCGCGCACCACCGGATCCATCTCGCCTTCCGGGTCGTGCACGCGGACGCCGATCTGCTCCGCCAGCACCGACAACTGCGCGATGGCCGCCGGCCGTCGCACGTCGGTCGAGACGAGCATCGGGTGGCGCCCTTGCTTCGCGATCAACCGCGCCAGCTTCGCCGAGGTCGTCGTCTTGCCCGACCCCTGAAGGCCGAGCATCAGCACCACCCGCGGCGACCGGTCGACGGGCGGCAACCCGCCCTGCGCATCGCCGAACAGCGCGAGCATCTCGTCGCGCACGATCCGGACGACGTGCTGGGCAGGCGTCAGGCTCTTCAGGACCTCGTCGCCGACCGCCTTGACGCGTACCCGCTCGATGAACGCCTTGACGACGCGGAAATTGACGTCCGCCTCGAGCAGCGCGAGACGAATCTCGCGCAGCGCCGCATCGACCGTCCCCTCCGTCAGCCGGGCTTCCCCTCGCAGGGACTTGAAGACATCCTGAAGCCGGGTGCTGAGGGACTCGAACATTCCGTCGCGCTCACTCGCTGGAACCAGTGCCCTCTAGCGGGCCTGACCTGCTTCAGCGCAAACGGTTATCTTAGTGGACTTTAGCGTCAGGCTCAAGCGCTGGGCGGCAGGCTTAGGGCTCACGGCTTAGGGCTCACGGGCCTTGCTAGTTGCAGAAACCAGCAGATCGGACTGGGGACGTCCGGCATTGCAGAATCTGCAATCCAGCGTCTAGCGACAAGTCAGCCAAAACACTCAGAAATCGACGCCGGAACATGCCGCTTGCACAGGCTCGCGGACGTGAGCCGGGACCACCGCAAGCTCGGGCCTTTCGGGTTGGCCGACTCGCTGGTCATGACGTCTATCGCCTGACGTCAGCCATGCCGTCCGATGAGCGCTACGGCCTCCGCAGCCAGATTCGTCGGGCTGCGGTGTCGGTAGCAACGAACATCGTCGAGGGCTCCGCCCGGCCGAAGACCGTCGAGTATTGCCGGTTCCTGTATATCGCCCACGGTTCGGCACGAGAGTGCGAGTACCTCCTCGGACGTCGCGGCTCGACTCGGGATGGTCGACGAGACGTCGGCGGTCGCGCTACAGATGACTTCCGCGCCGTCGCCGCCATGCTGTTGGCCGCTGCGCAAGAACTCGAGTCGCGCTCGAAGAAGAGCCGAACATCGGCAGTCCGCATGTAGCAGGCACTGCGTCAGCCACGACGCGAGGCGAGGCCGTAAGCCCTAAGCCGTGAGCCCCGAGCCGTGTCCAGCTACACGCCCTTGAGCGTGTGCCCGAGCTTGTCCTTCTTCGTCTTCAGGTATCGCCGCGTGAACTCGCTCGGCGGTGCGATTTCGAGGGGCAGCGTTTCGGTGACCGAGAGTCCGTAGCCTTCGAGGCCGACGAACTTGCGCGGATTGTTCGTGAGCAGGCGCATCGTGCGAACGCCGATGTCCCGCAGAATCTGCGCGCCGATGCCGTAGTCGCGCTGGTCGGCCTTGAAGCCGAGGCGTTCGTTCGCTTCGACGGTGTCGAGTCCCTGGTCCTGCAGCTCGTAGGCGCGAATCTTGTTGGCCAGGCCGATGCCTCGGCCCTCCTGGTGCAGATAGAGCAGCACGCCGCGGCCCTCGGCGGCGATCTGCTTCATCGCCGCGTGCAACTGCGGGCCGCAGTCGCACCGGAGCGAGTGAAACACGTCACCGGTCAGGCACTTCGAGTGCACGCGCACCATGACGCGCTGGCCGTCGCCGATGTCACCTCGCACGAGCGCGACGTGCGACTCGCCGTCGATCGCGCTTTCGTACGCGTGCAGTGTGAACGCGCCGTCGTCGGTCGGAAGCTCCGCGGTGGCCACGCGCTGGACGAGGCTCTCGGTCCGCATGCGGTACCGGATCAGGTCCGCGATCGTGATCATCAACAGACCGTGTTTGCGCGCGAACTTCGTCAATTGCGGAACGCGCGCCATCGTGCCGTCGTCGTTCATGATTTCGCAGATCACGCCGGCCGATTGCAGGCCCGCGATCCGCGCCAGATCGACCGCGGCTTCGGTGTGTCCGGAGCGCACGAGCACGCCGCCGGTACGGGCGCGCAGCGGGAACACGTGGCCGGGGCGCGCCAGGTCGCGCGGCAGGGTCGCGGGCGCGATGGCCACCTGGATCGTCCGCGCGCGATCGGCGGCCGAGATCCCGGTAGTCGTTCCGTCGTGCGCGTCGATCGACATGCAGAAGGCCGTGTCGCGCCGCGCGGCGTTGTGGCTGACTTCGAGCGGAATCTCGAGTTGGTTGAGCCGGTCGGGCATCATGGCGAGGCAAATGAGCCCGCGCCCATATCGCGCCATGAAGTTGACGGCCTCTGGCGTCACGCGATCGGCGGCCATCGTGAGGTCGCCTTCGTTCTCACGGTCCTCATCGTCCACGACGATGATCATCTTGCCGGCGGCAATCGCCGCGACGGCGCTTTCGACGCTCGCGAAGGGCGACGAGCGCGCTGAACGGCCAGCAAGGCGAAGTGGGCGACTCATGATGGTTGGCGCTCCAGTAGTCGTACGACGTATTTGCCGAGCACGTCGGTTTCGAGATTGACGGCATCGCCCGCGCGTGCCTCGCGAAGCGACGTGTGCGCGAACGTGAACGGCACGATCTGGACGCCGACCGTGCGGTTCGTTGAGCGACGCAATCGTCAGGCTGATCCCGTCGATTGCTATCGAGCCCTTGGGAATCACGTAGGCTTCGAGCGCGTCCGGCACGTCGACCTCGAGCCAGTAGCCGTCGCCGTCCGGATCGAGCCGGCGAATCGACGACGTCTGATCGACGTGGCCAAGCACGAAGTGTCCACCCATCCTCGCATCCGCACGCACGGGCCGCTCGAGATTGACGAGCCGGCCGACGCGCACGGCACCCAGCGACGTCGCCTCGAGAGTCGTGCGCGACAGATCAGCGGTGAATGTGCTGCCGTCAGTCTCCACGACGGTAAGACACACGCCGTTGACGGCGACGCTGTCGCCATCCCGCAGCTCGCCCACGAACGGCGCAGACACCTGCAGCCGGCGGCCCTCGTCGCGGCCGTCGAGGCGCTCAATTCGCCCGGTTGCTTCAACCAGTCCTGTGAACATCGAACTCAATGAGCTCGTCGGTTCCTGAGATCCTCGAGAGCCGAGCGGCCTGCGCACGCTCCTCGCCCCGAACGCCTCCGGCGAAATCGCCGCGGCCGGAACGCCGGACCCGAGATGGTGAGTCGTGACGATCCATTGCACGCGATCGATCACGCCAGCGCTCGCGAAGGCCGTGTGCAGCGCGGCTCCTCCTTCGACGAGAAGCGTGACGATGTCGCGCTGCGCGAGCCAGGCCAGAACGGATTTCAGGTCCCGAACGTGAACGGCGTGAATGACGACGCCACGCTCAGCCAGCCCGGCGAACCGCGCCGGGTCCCCCTCGACCACGGCCTGACTCACCACCATTATGACCGGCCCGGCTAGGAGGGTCGAAAACACGCGGGCATCGGGAGGCACGCGACCCCGCCAGTCGAAGATGACGCGTGTGAGCGGCCTGAAACGGTAGGCCCCACGCGCGGTGAGCTCGGGGTCGTCGACGAGGACGGTTCCAGAGCCAACCGCGATCGCATCGACCTCGGCTCGCTGCCGATGGAAGTAGCGATCTGCCGCGGCGCCGGTGAGAACCACGCGGCCGTCGGGTCGCCCGATGAAACCATCACGCGATGTCGCGACCTTGGCGATTACGAACGGCCTGTCCTGCGCCATCCACGTGAAGAACGGGGCAAGTTGGTGCTCGGCGGCTTCCCCACCCACGCCTTCGACCACCTCGATGCCGTGCGATCGCAGATACGCGAACCCCTGGCCAGCGACCTTTGGATTGCGATCGCCAGTCGCTGCGACGACCCGCCGAACACCGGCGGATCGAATCCGTTCAACGCACGGACCGGTTCGCCCAACGTGGCTGCAGGGCTCGAGCGTGCAGTACAGCGTGCCGGCGCGCGCGCGCTCGCCGGCGCGGTCGAGCGCGACGACCTCGGCGTGCGGGCCTCCTGCGCCAAGATGCGCGCCCTGGCCGACGACGATGCCCTCGGCGTCAACGACGACGGCGCCGACGATCGGGTTGGGTGACGTGCGGCCACGGCCACGCTCGGCGTGAAAAAGCGCGCGCTCCATCCACACGCCGATCGTCGGGGCGTATCACCACTTCTCAGTGAACAGCGCGTCCACGTAGGCCGCGGCGTCGAACGGCAACAGATCGTCGAGACCCTCTCCGACGCCGACGTAACGAATTGGCAGCTTGAGGTCGTGCGCGATGGCGACGGCGATCCCGCCTTTCGCCGTACCGTCGAGCTTCGTCAGCACGATGCCGGTCACGCCGCTCGCCGCCATGAACTCGCGCGCCTGGACGAGGCCGTTCTGACCCACGGTCGCGTCGAGCACGAGCAGCACCTCGTGCGGGGCACCCGGCACCTCGCGGCCGACAACACGCCGAATCTTGTCGAGCTCGGCCATGAGGTTGGCGCGCGTGTGGAGCCGGCCTGCCGTGTCGACGAGCACGACGTCCCGTCCCCGAGCCTTGGCAGCGGAAACGGCGTCGAAGGTTACCGCGGCCGGGTCGGCGCCCGACTGCGCGCGGACGAGATCGACTCCTGCGCGATCCGCCCATATGGCGAGCTGCTCGACCGCAGCGGCGCGGAACGTGTCCGCGGCACACACCATGACGGACTTCCCCGACGCCTGATAGAGCCGAGCCAGTTTGCCGACGGTCGTCGTCTTGCCTGTGCCGTTCACGCCGACAATCAGGACCACGTGTGGCGTGGTCGTGATCTCGCGCGGCGCGGGAACGTCGAGAAGGATGCCGGGCGATCATGCGCTCGACGCGTTCGCCGAGCGTGCCCTGGGACTCGTCGCGAACCGCGTCGAGGATTCGCTCGGTCGCGCCAAGTCCCACGTCAGCGGTCAGCAGGGCGTCCTCGAGCGCCTCGATGGTATGGACGCTGGCGCGCGACTTCGTGACGCCCGGCGCCGATGCCACGGCCGCCGGCTCCGCGCTTCGAAGCTTGTCGCGAATCTGTTGAGCGGTTCGCGCGAGCCCTTCGCGGACCCGGGAAAACATGGAGCTCATGAGGCGACCTCATCGAACTCGCCGCGCTGACGACGCACCATCAGACGGCCGACGGCGTCAGCGGCCGTCTCGCGTCCCGCAAGGACCTCCGCCATTTCGGCCGCAATCGGCAGCTCCACACCATGCCGCGCCCCGAGCTCGAGCGCCGCGGCGGTCGTCATGACGCCTTCGGCGACCATCCGGGTGCTCGCGAGAATCTCGTGAAGCGGCCGGCCGCGGCCAAGCTCGACGCCCACGTGTCGGTTCCGACTCAGGCTGCCGGTACACGTCAGCACGAGATCGCCGAGACCGCTCAGGCCGGCCAGCGTCTCGCGGCGTCCGCCCATCGCCGACGTCAGACGAGAGATCTCGGCCAGGCCGCGCGTGATGAGCGCCGCCAGGGCGTTGTGTCCAAGCGCGGCCGATTCGACGACACCCGCCGCAATCGCAATGATGTTCTTGAGCGCCGCGCCAATCTCGACACCGACCATGTCGTCCGACTTGTAGAGCCGGAAGTACGCGCTCCTGAACTCATCCTGGAGCGCACACACGGCCGCGTCATCGTTGGACGCGGCCACGAGCGCCGTCGGCTTGCGGCGCGCGACCTCCGCGGCGAACGACGGCCCGGACAGCACGACGATCGGCCGGCCGGCGCCAGTTTCCTCGGCAACAACCTCCGACATGCGGAGAAGCGTGTGGCCCTCGAGACCCTTGGTGGCGCTGACGAGCACCGCATCCGGCGGGATCGCCGCGGCGGCGCCCCGCAGAACGCCTCGCAACCCGTGCGACGGCACGGCCAGCACGACGTAGCGAGCGCCCTCAAGGGCCTCGGCCACCGACGCCATCGGCACGAGCGACGCTGGAAACGCGATGTCCGGCAGATACGTCGGGTTCGCGCGGCGCGCGGCCATCTCGGTGACGAGCGCCGGATCGCGGGCCCAGAGACGCACGTCATGGCCGCAGCCGCTCAGGTGCACGGCGAGCGCGGTCCCCCAGCTTCCAGCGCCCAGCACAGCGGCACGATGTTTCGGGTCAGGTGGCACGGACGCAATTGTACCGGCTTAGGGCTCACGGCTTAGGGCTCACGGCCTGAACCGCGACTCCTCGACCTCTAGGAACCCTTCGACCTCTTCGAACCCTTCGACCCCTTCGAACCCTTTTTCAGTCCATCAACCGCAGCGGATTCACGTCCGTCGGCAGGTCGTCCTCGAAGGCGAGGATCGTGTGCTGCCACATGGTTCAGCCGTCTCGCGAGCCAGCACGACGGCGGCAATCAACACGACAGCCTCGAAGTAGAGCACGACGGGAAAACCAGACATGGAAAACCGCGCGAGCGCACTACCCAAAGTCGTGAAGGCAACGAACGAACCCAGCCCCTTGAGGATCGTCTGCGGTAGAAAGCCCTTGCCCGGGATGTACGAGCACGTAAACGGAATGCGGCCCCAGTCGCGCATCAGGATCTCGACAAAGAGCCAACCCCAGAGGATCGTGCTGGCCAGGACCACGAACACGTCCTGGCGAATCACCGTCCACTGAACCGGTGCGACGAGAAGCGCCGGGACGACGACGCCGAGCGTCATCACGGAACGCAGACCAGCCTTCAACTGATCCACCCGGCGATCATCCTGTTCGATGATTCGGAAGATCCAGTTCGCCTTGAGTTCCACCGGAACCAGGAGCGCCGTCCGCGCCGCCAGGACTGCGACAAACATCAGCGCGAAGGTCGCCCAGATCGCCGCGATGACGAGACGAGTGCCCGGAGGGTCGCCAGTAGCCAGCCATTGGAAAAAGTCGGCCTGGATGAAGGTGTTGACCGCGAGTCCCAGTCCGACGGCGCCCAGTGCCACGAAGATGCCCTGGTGCATCACACTCCGGCGAAGCGTGAGCCAGGTGAACGCGCGAATGGCTGAGAGCACAGGCCGGCGCGTCCGCCACTTCCACCGCCACGCCACGCCGCGTTCCCTCCAACCCTGCACGCCGCCGCTCGGCCGCGCCATGACCCGATCGAAACGCTGGTACAGCAACGCGTAGCTCGTCGCGGCCACGAACCCGGCGACTGCGAACGCGACGATCGCCACTGTCGCCATCTGAACCATGTGCGGGCTTCGATCGCCGAGGAAGACGCGCTCCAGCCCCATGAACCACGCCGGTGGCGTCAGGGTCACCCAGAAGGCGCCCTCGCGCAGAGCGCGTGTGTGGAACGGCAACCTGATCAGGAAAGGCAACGAGATCACGAGCGCGCACAGCATTGCGCTTCGAAGCGTGGCGGCAAGCGCGACGAGCCGGCCCCTCGGCGCACCCATCAGAATCACACCTTGCGCCGCGATTACCGCAAGGATCGCAAAGGCGGAGGCGAGGAGCGTCGCCGTCCCGTACGCGAGCGCGCGAAGGGCGAACGTTCGCTCCGCAAACGGGCCCACGGCTGTCAACACGAACAACGGCGCGAGCGCGACCTGGGCCGCCGCAATGAACAGCGCGGCGAAAAGCGCGAGCGCCGCCAGCTTGGCCCCGAACACGAGGCGGCGCGTGATTGGCAGAGCCATCAGGACCCGAAAATCCGTTTCGTCGGGAAAGACGGCGTGACCGATGAGAATCGTCACGAAGGCCACAATCCACATCGGCACCGCGATGAGGAACGTGTGATCCGCGATCACGGCCGCGACGTACTGCTCGGGCGACTCGCCGTCCATCAGCGAGCCGTACTTCGCCATGAAGATGCGAACGAGCAGCAGGCCAAGCGCCAGGAACACGGCATAGAAGCCGAGAATCAATCGCGTGAACGACTGCACGCCCGCGTCAGAGAGAAAGCCGAAATCGAAGAGGGCCGAAAAGAAATGACGGGTCAAGCGGGACGACAATCGATCCGAAATCGGCGTCATGCGACCCGGATGGTGTCGAGGATGGCCCGGGCCACCGGGGTGAAATCAGGCTGCTGTGTCGCACGTACGAACAGGTCCTCGAGTGACTTGCCTCCACCGCCTTCGTCGGCCACCTGCTCCTCGGCGACGATCTTGCCGGCCGACAAAATGACGACGCGCGAGCACAGCCGCTCGACCATGTCGAACCGGTGCGTGCTGAACAGCACCATCTTGCCTTCCGCCGCGAGCATGCGAAGCAGCGCTCGGAACAGCAACCCTGCGTTCACGTCCAGGCCGGAGAAAGGCTCGTCGAGCACCAGCAAATCAGGATCGTGCAGCAGCGCAGCGGCAAGCAGCACCCGCTGCCTCATCCCCTTCGAGTACGCGCTCATCGTCCGGTAGCGCGCGTCGTGCAGTTGGAACAGGTGCAGAAGACGAGCAATGCACGGATCCAAGCGTGCCGACGGAATCTGTCGGAGACGCCCGACAAGCGTCAGATATTCGGATGCGGTCAGGTGCGTGTAGAGGAACGGCTCTTCAGGCACGTACCCAATGCGACGCTTGTAGGCGACGGCATCGTCCGAAAGCCGACGACCGTAGAGCGACACGGAGCCGGCGGAGGGCTCGAGCAACCCGACGACCAGGTTGACCGTGGTGCTCTTCCCGGAGCCGTTCGGCCCGAGATAGCCGACGATTTCCCCAGGGCGCAGATCGAAGCTCACGCGGTCGAGCGCGGTGAGTCCGCCGTACCGCTTGGTGAGCCCGCGCGCCTCGAGCATCTCGCTATGCGCGGCGCTTGTGCCCCGCGCCTCACGATACGTGCCGACCACATCGTCAGCAGGACGGTCGCGACGATGAAGAGAAACACCACGACGGTGAGCATCTCGAGGGCGATGACATCCTGATCCACCGAGCCCGAAGGCAGGAGAATCACGAGGTTCAGACAGACGCTGGCGAG
The DNA here is from genome assembly GCA_963793255.1 of uncultured Acidobacteriota bacterium. Classification (GTDB taxonomy): domain Bacteria; phylum Acidobacteriota; class Vicinamibacteria; order Vicinamibacterales; family SCN-69-37; genus CAVTYZ01. The sequence goes on along the minus strand of CAWBZK010000017.1, from coordinate 88,163 downwards.
CGCTGCAGTGGACGCGAGCGTGATCCCCATCGCCAGCATCGCGGCGATTGGCCATCCACTGCGCAACCACTGGAGGCCGAATGTTCGAGCGAGGTCGGTGAACAGCCGGCCCCGAAAGAGCCAGCGTGCGGATGCGTGCCCGCGCTGCCGCGCCTCATCCAGGCCGTCGTTGAAATCGCGGAGCATATCGTCCGAGAAATCACGCTGGAATGCTGCCGGAAGGAGACGGAGCGAGGCGCGATAGATTCGGGCGTCGAGGGGCGTGCGTGAAGAGGTCATCCCGTCTCCGCTCTATCCGCGCGAGGTCCGCGGAAGAATCCGCTGCTGGCGGGCCGCCTGCACCAGGGCCTCGAGGCGTTGCGCCTCGGCTGTCAGCGCTTCGCGGCCATTCCTGGTCAGCCGGTAATACCGCCGACGTTCATCCGGATTGCGCGCAGGCGCCGACGCCTCCTCGACCCAGCCGGTTTCCATCAGCCGCTGAAGCGTTCCGTAGAGAGTTCCTGGTCCAAGCTTGATTCGATCGTCGGTGAGGCGCTGCACGTCCTTCGCAATGGCGTAGCCGTGCCGTGCGCCGCCGGCGAGCGCCATGAGGACGTGGATGACCGCGGGTGTCAGCGGAGGCATGTAACCGTGACAGATATATCCGTCACGGACTGATACGTCAAGAAAGAGTTTGCCTGACCATTTCGAGAGCCGCGGTCGTCGCGAAACGGCGGATGGCCTCGCGGTCGCCCGGGAACAGGAACGTGCGCACGGCGGCGCGCGTGCCGCTGGTCGCGATCACGACGGTCCCGACCGGCTTCTCAGCGGACCCGCCGTCGGGTCCGGCGATTCCCGTGATGGCCACGCCGATGTCCGCGCGCAACCGCTGCCCGGACGCCTTCAGCCATCGCCTGCGCCACGGGCTCGCTGACCGCGCCGTGTGCCGCGATGAGGGTCGTGGGCACGCCCAGTTGCTCAACCTTGACGTCATTCGCATACGCGATGACGCCGCCCTGAACCCAGGCCGAGCTGCCGGGCACGTCAGTGAGCCGGCTCAACAATCCGCCGCCTGTGCAGGACTCGGCCGCGGCAATCTTCCACCCGCGCGCCTTCAGTCCGGCGCCGACGACGGCTTCGAGCGATCGGCCGTCCGTGCTGAAGACGGCGTCTCCAACCACGGCCTCGAGACGAGCGACCGCGTCCTCGAGCGTCCGCGCCAGCGCGGTGACGTCAGACCCGGCCGCCGACACGTGAAGTTCGATTTGACCGGGCGCCGCCAGAATCGTGGTCTCCACGGGCGCGTCGGCGGTGCCGAACGTCGAGTACACGGGAAACGCGAGCTCCTCGACCTGCGACTCGGAGCGCCCCGTGATTTTGATCACCCGTCGCAGCACCCGCCGGCCGCCGGTCCGCGCGGCAATGCGCGGCTCGACGTGGGTCTCGAACATGGGGCGCAATTCTCGCGGCGGTCCGGGAAGAAGCACCACCATTCGCGCATCGACCTCGAGCAACAAGCCCGGCGCGGTGCCGAATGCGTTGGCCAGGACGACGGCGCCTGACGGGACCAGCGCCTGACGCCGGTTGACCTCGGGCATTTTCAGCCCTCGCCGCTCGAAGCGCTGACGAATCGCCGTCAGGATTTCCTGGTTCTCCTCGAGCGTTCTTCCCAACACCTCCGATACCGCATCGCGCGTCACGTCGTCGGCCGTTGGCCCAAGGCCGCCGGTCACGATGACGAGGTCCGCCCGTGCGATCGCCTGTCCGAAGACTTCTGCCATCGCACGTCGATCGTCGCCGACAACACATTTACCGGCGAGCACGACGCCGAGCTCGTTGAGGCGTCCCGTCAGATAGAGCGAGTTGGTGTCGAGCCGGTGAGGCGTCAGCAGCTCGCTTCCGGCCGCGATGATCTCAGCGCGATCGAGACGACGCATCAGAACCACGCGGGTGCGAGTGACGCCGCGGCCATCAGGATCGCGCGGCCGTAGAATCCTGCCATCAAGTCGTCGGCCATGATGCCGAGACCTCCCGGCAAATCCTCAAAACGTCTTGCCGGCCACGGCTTCACGATGTCGAGCGCCCGAAACAGAAGAAAGCCGAGCACGAGGGTCATCGGACTTCCGCCAGCAAAGATGAGCGTCAGCAACTGGCCTGCGACTTCGTCGATGACGACCGGGCCCGGATCCTCGCGCCCGAAGTGCCGCGCGGCCTGGTGCGAAGCCCAGACACCCAGGACGGAGATGACGAGAAGCAGAGCGAGCTGCCCCGTCAGCGTCCACTTCCACGTCAGCAAGTACAGCAGAACGCCGACGGCCGACCCGGCGGTGCCCGGCGCCACGGGCACGTACCCGGCCCCCCCGGCGGTGGCCAGGAAGACCGCGAGGCGGTTCATGCGCGAATGACGCGCGTGTGGGCCAGTCGGTCGTGAACCGCTCGTTCCTCGCCCATGAGTGCCGGCAGAAACCCGGCGCCGGCGACCAGGACGGATGGCAGCGTCAGTAACGCGCGCAACATGGCCTGCCCGAACGAGACGGGCCCGCCAGCATCAAAAGGCGTGATCTCGCGAACCACGCGAAGACCGACGGCCATCTTGCCGATCGTCTGGCCACCCGCCGCGTTGAACATGACGAGATACCCAACACCCAGCAGTGAGAGGAACGCACTCGTCGGCATGAGCACGGGCAACATGAGCGCCCGATCGAGCGGCAGGCCACACCAGCGCAGTGTCAACCACATCACGGCGACGCTCAGCGATCCGAGCAGTGCGCCGTCGATGGCCGCGGCAGCAAGCCGCGGGCCGGCGCCGACCGAACCGGCGATCGGAGCGGCCGCCACCCCTCGGCGACCCCGATTGTCTCGCTCGTTGAGTTCGTCGGTTCCTTGAAGGTCCGCGAGAAGGTCACGATCCAGCGGCCCCTTTGTCTTCGATTCGGGAAGCGCCGCGGGACGCACGGGCTTCGGCGCCGGCGGGTCCTGAACCTTCCGCCGGACCGAAAGTGGCGGTCGAGGCTCCTCGGACCACTGGATGAGTGGGTCGTCGATTGGCATTCGGGCTGGCGCCGCAGCTGCACCCGACATCCCCTTCACGAACAACGGCAACTCCGTGGTCGGCGCCGGACGTGAACGCGAGGGCGACGGCGGCAGATTGACCGCCGCGCGCTCGGCCGGCGTGACGTCACCAGCGATGGAGAGATCGGGTGCTCCGGCAATCGAGGCAAACGGCGAGGTCGCCCGGACCGCCGAAGCGCGCGGAGACTCCACCGGCTGAGGCGGCCGTGACGTTGCCGGTTCGACCGGGGCCGGCCTCAGGCTGATGTCGGCCAAGGGCGGCGCGGGAAGATCCTCGTCGCGAATCAGCAGGTCGTCATCTTCGGGCGAAAAACCGTAGCCGCAATTCCTGCAACGGGGCTCGGGATCGAAGCTCAGGTAGTGGCATTTCGGACATCTCATCGCGAACCTCAATCCTTGTCAGCGACGGGCGCCGATGCGCGGCGCGTTGCGAGCAGGATTTGCTGGATCTCCACACGGAGCTTGTCCGCCTCGGACCGCCGGGCGTCCTGCATTTGCACGTGGTCCAGCGCCAGGAGCGCCTCGGCCAACCGGCCGCGCGCGTAGAGCGTACGTGCCCGCACGAGCGCAACTTCGGTGCTGGACAGCACCGGTAATGGGGACATCCGCGCGAGGGTCGGGAGCGGCCGAGACGACCGCGACCAGCCACGCCTGGAGGACGAGCGTACCAGCCGCCACCATCGCGCCCAGAGCCGCGAGGCCGAGGGCTCCAGCCACGGCGCGGGTGGCCGACCACCGATGGCGCCCGCGGATCGGAACCGCATCAGCAATGGCCGGGACGGCAGGCCGGTATCCGGCGTCCATCCCCGCGCGCTCGACGCGCTCGAGTTTGGCCCTCAAGGCCGCGGTGTGCTGGTCGTCTCCGCTGGCCGCTTCGGCCTGCGAGAGAAGCGCACGAGCTCGGTCGGTCTGTCCTTGCGCGAGCAGCTCGCTCGTCGCCGCGAGCATCTCCTCGGCGCGTCGCTGTCGCTCGGAAAGGGTCGTGCGCGCCCGATCGATGTAGGCGCGGGCACGCGCATGGGATCGGTCCAGAAAAAGGACCCGCGTCCACACATGAATGGCGTCTTCGTATTGACCGGCAAAGTACCCGATCGAGCCCTTCGACGAGCAACGCCTCAGCGCGGCTGTCGCGGTCGGCGACCTCGGAAGCCGGCGTGGACTCGAGGCGCTTCGTTTCAGGCATCGTTGAAGTCCTGCGGATTATATCGGTCGAACTCGTGCAGTACAAGAGCAATGATTTGTGTCGGTGCGACAGGCACGACGGGTCCGAGGAACGAACTGACGCTGGCCATCCTCGTTCGTGTTCCTGAGAACTAAGAAAGCAGGTTGCGTCAGTTGGTTCGCTGGACCCGTCGCACCCGTCGAACCTGTCGTACCGACGTACTATGCCCCGTGCCTTTGATCGAGTGCGTCCCCAACATCAGCGAGGGCCGGCGTCCAGAGGTCGTTGACCGATGCGCCGCCGCGATTGGGGCCGCGGCAGCGCTGTTGGACGTCACGTCAGATCGTGCGCACCACCGGAGCGTGCTGACGTTCGCGGGCGAGCCGGCCGCCGTGAGGGCCGCTGCCCTTGCCCTCTTCGATGTCGCAGTGGCCGCGATCGATCTGCGACAGCACCAGGGAGAGCACCCGCGTGTGGGCGCGGTCGATGTGGTGCCGTTCGTGCCCCTCGGCGACACCACCATGGCCGAGTGTGTCGAGCTCGCGCACTGGCTCGGCGAGACGGTCGCCGACCGCTTCGGACTCCCCGTCTACCTTTATGAACGGGCCTCGCGACCCGGCGCGTATCGCCGGCTCGAGGAAGTCCGCCGAGGTGGACTGCCGGCGCTGACCTCGCGCATGAGCGACGCCGGCTGGCGACCCGATTTCGGTCCGTCGTCGCCGCACCCGACGGCCGGGGTGACCGTGATCGGCGCCCGCCCGCCGCTCGTGGCCTACAACGTTGAGCTCGCCACCGACCGACTCGAAACCGCGCGGGCCATTGCGCGCGCAGTGCGGCAAAGCTCCGGCGGCCTGCCTGCCGTCAAGGCGATCGGTATCGCGCTGGCGGATCGCGGAATCGTTCAGGTCTCGATGAACCTCACGGACTTTCGGACGACATCGATCACCGAGGCCTTCGATGCCGTCGACGCCGGGGCTCACGCGCGCGGGGTTGCGGTCATCGGCAGCGAGCTGATCGGCCTGGCGCCCGCCGCGGCGCTCACGCCGGCCATCGCGGCCCACGTCAGGCTCCGCGACTTCGACGAGCAGCGCATGATCCTCGAGCGACGACTCGCGGCCGTGAAGCCCTAGCAGCCCGTGGTGAAAGTCGGCCTGCATTCGCCGGGCGACTTCACCACGGGCTGCTAGGCCTCGTCTCGATCGCGGACGGGGGCCATGCCGAGCGTCCGCATCTTCTTATACAGATTGCTGCGCTCGAGGCCGAGCGCATCGGCCGTGCGCGAGATGTTGCCCTCGAAGACCGACAGGGCGCCCTCGATGTAGTCCCGCTCCCAGGCATCGCGCGCGTCGAAGAGCGGCTTGACCTCCTGGACCTCGACGGGCGCGCCCGGCTCAGGCGGCGGGGCGGTGAACGGCAGGTCGTCGGACTCGAATCACGTCTCCCGGCACCATGATCATCAGCCGCTCGATGACGTTCCGGAGCTCGCGCACATTGCCAGGCCACCGATAGCGCGTCAACGACCCGAGCGCTTCGGGCGACAACGTCTTCCGGCGACGGCCGTACTCCCGCGCGAACTCGCTCACGAAGTGCTCGGCCAGCCGGATGATGTCGTCACCGCGTTCCCTGAGCGGCGGCACGAGAATCGGAATGACGTTGAGGCGGAAATACAGGTCCTCGCGAAACCGGCCCTGGCGAATCTCCTCCAGAAGATGCTTGTTGGTCGCCGCGATCACCCGGACGTCCACGCGGATGCTCGCCTGCCCGCCCACCGGCTCGACGACCTGTTCCTGAAGCGCCCGCAGCACCTTGGCCTGCGTCTTCAAGCTCATGTCGCCGACTTCGTCGAGGAACAGCGTGCCGCCCGACGCGCGTCTCGAACTTGCCGCGCCGGTCGGCCACCGCGCCCGTAAAGGCGCCTCTGCATGTGACCGAAGAGCTCGGACTCGATCAGTTCCTCCGGAAGCGCCGCGCAATTGACCTCGACGAAGGGCCCGCCGCGCCGATGGCTGAGCTGGTGAATCTGCCGCGCCACCAGCTCCTTGCCGGTCCCGTTCTCGCCGGAGATCGAGCACGCGGCCGTTGGTTGGCGCCGCCATCGCAATCTGCTCGCGCAACCCACCCATCGCGCGGCTCTCGCCGACCATCGTGTAGCGGCGATCGACGCGCGCGCGCAGCGCGCGGTTCTCGGCCTCGAGCCGGCCCTGCCGCAGCGCGTTGCGGACCGACAGCACCGTCTTCTCGAGCGACAACGGCTTCTCGATGAAGTCGAACGCGCCCAGCTTCGTCGCCTTGACGGCCGACTCGATGTTGGCGTGCCCGGAGATCATGATGACCTGCGCGTCCACGTGACGATCGCGCAGCCGCTCCAGCGTCACGAGCCCGTCGATCCCCGGCAGCCAGATGTCGAGCAGCACGACCTCGTACGGCCGCCGGCCAATCTGATCGAGACACGCCTCGCCGCTGTCGACCGCGTCGACGGCGTACCCTTCGTCGCGGAGGACGCCGCCGAGCGACGCCCGCACGCCGGCTTCGTCGTCAACGATCAGGATGGCATGGACACTGCGCTAGCCTTCCGGGAGTTCGATGGTGAAGACCGTGCCACCGGCCGGCCCGACGCCGACCTCGATGCCGCCGCCGTGCTCGACGACGATCCGGCGGACGATCGCGAGGCCGAGGCCGCTGCCCCGTCCCTTTGGTCGAGTAATACGGCATGAACAGTTTGTCACGGTCCGCCGGCGGCACGCCGGGACCGTTGTCGCTGACGGTGACACGCACGACGCCGTTCAGCCGATCGCGCGTGGTCGCAATCGCGATGGTCGGCGCGGCGCCGTCCGGCCGCGGCGCGCGCCGTGGGGCCGCCGAGCGCCTCGATCGCGTTGTCCACGAGATTGATGACGACCTGCCGCATCTGCTCGACGTCCATGCGAACGGGCGGCAGCGCCGCCTCGAACCGCCGCTCGATCGTGACGGCGCCCTGCTGCAGCACGCCGGCGTACAGCTGCAGGGCCTCGTCGATCATCCGGTTGATATCGGTCGGCAGCAGCCGCGGCCCGCGCATCCGCGCGAACTGGGCGAACTCGTCCACGAGGCCCTTGAGCGCCTCGACCTCGGTGATGATGGCGTCGGTGCATTCGGCGACGAGCGCCTTGGTCGGCGGCGGCGCCTCACCGAAATGCCGACGGAGCCGTTCCGCGCTGAGCTGAATCGGTGTCAGCGGATTCTTGATTTCGTGCGCGAGCCGCCGCGCCACGTCACGCCAGGCCGCCACGCGCTGCGCTCGAATGAGCGGCGTCACATCGTCGAGCACCAGCACGGCGCCCTCGCGACGCGCCGCGTCTCCCCCGGAGAGCACGGTCGCCGCGGCCGCCAGGTGCACTTCCCGTCCCTCGCGCGCGATCGTGATCTCGCGCACGCGTCCCGCCGGGATCGGACCGCGTCGGCTTCGACGAGCGGCAGCAGCGGCTGCAAATCCTCGCGCCCGAACACGTCAGCGGCCGGCCGGCCCGAGCACCGTCGTCCCGAGGCCGAGCAGCCGCTCGGCCGCGCCGTTCACCGTCGAGATCCGGCCGTCTGACGCGAGCGAAATGACGCCGGTCGCGACGCGCTCGAGGATGGTCTCGATGTAGCGGCGGCGCGCGTCGACCTCGAGATTCTTGTGCTCGAGATCCAGGCGCGACTGTTCGAGCTTCTCCCGGCTGGTCCGGAGCTCGGCCGCCATCATGTTGAAGGACTCGACGAGCGACCCGAGCTCGTCGCCGGAGTCCGGCTCCAACCTGAATCCAGCTGCCCCGCGCCGATGGCGCGGGCGCCTTCGGCGAGCATCTGCACCGGGCGCGTGATCCGCTTCGCGAGGTACAGCCCCAGCCAGGTCGCGCTCATCAGGATCAGCAGGCTGACCGCAAGAAACACGGACTGATAGATGCCCCGAATTGGCGCCTGCAGCACGCGCAGCCCCTGGTAGCTTTCGTACGCTTCGGTCGCAAACTCGGCGCGGGCGCTGACCTCGGGCGAGAGAAACTGCGAGACCACGACGACGCCGACGACCGACGTTCTCAGCGTTGAAGACCGGAACCGCCGAACGCAGGAGCGTGCCGCCGGTGCTCAGATCCTCCTTCTGGGTCTCCTCAGAGGCTGAGGCCGCGGCGCGCGCCGCCAGCCGATCGGCCGACGCGTGCAGGAGATCCTTCGGCATCGTCGATTGCGCCGCGAAGACGAACGCGACGTCGAGCGGCCGGCCCGGCTCGGTGACCGTGCGATAGACCTCGGCCATCCCGCCACGCATCGTCTTCGGCTCGTCCTCGATGAGGCGGCCGAGCGCGCCGATGTCGCCGGTCGCGACCGCCGACGCCGGCAGCGCCCGCGCCAGACGCTGCGCGCGCAGCGTCATCTCGTCCTGCCGTTCGCTGTAGTACCTGGCGCGCGATCCCCTGCGCGGCGCTGAGCACGCCGTCGACCGGCTCGCTGAACCATCGCTCGGCGCTGCCGCGGATGATCTGGCTGCCGCTGATCAGGACCAGCACGGCCGGCACGATCGTCATCGCGAGAAGCGCCGCGACGAGCTTCGCGCGGAATCGCGCGAACGGCGCCGCGTGGCGCTGCTCCACCCAGAGTTTGAGGAGACTGCGCGCGAGCACGAAGCACAGGGCCGCCAGGAGCGCGAGATCGACGGCCAGCAGGAAGTACAGGAGGACGTCGGCCAGCAGCGGCGGCGCGATGTCGCTCGTTCGACCGGCGAGCCAGAACAGCCCCGCCAGAATCGCGACGAGCAGCAGACCGACCAGCGTGAGCAGGCGCGGACTGTCGAGCGGGCGCCGGCGCGCCGCCGTGGGCACGGCCTCGGCGCGCGAGCTCTGCCGGAGCAACATGGGTCAGCGAATGACGGTGAAGTCCGCCCGCCCCGATGCCGTGTCGCCCGAGAACGGCCAGAGCGAAAACGTCCGCTTCGGCGTGGCGTGCATGCGCACCTGCACGTAGTACTCCGCGTTCGGCTCGAGCGGCACGGGCGAGACGAGCGCGACCTTCTCGAAGGTCGTCATCCACTGCCGCACCTCGGGATCGTGGCGGCTCTGTTCCGACCAGACGACCCGGCCATCGACGAGCTTGGACACCTGGTACACGCCCGTGAGGTTGTCGAACTTGACGGACGACGCCACCGTCACGGCCGTCAGGGTGTGATCGAACCAGACCGCAGACGGCCGCCGAAGCTCGACCGTGAAGGTGAACGTCAGCAGCAGGCCGCTCTTGACGATCTCGTGCGCGTCGGTCGCGAAGCTCGACGGCGTCGAGAACGAGGCCAGCACGCGGTCGTTCGCGACGACCGGTGTGACCTCGATGCGTTCGGCGGCTGCGTGGATGCCGACGGTCGCGGCCAGACATGCAGCGGCCAACAGAACGATCCGCCGGCGCGTCATTCGCGGATCCTGAGCAGTTCGTTCAGCTCGTGCTTGAACTCATCGAGGTCGCGGAAGTTGCGGTACACCGACGCGAAGCGCACGAAGGCCACCTGATCGAGATGGCGCAACTCCTTCATCACGTAGGCGCCAATCTCCTCGGCGCTGATCTCGCGCTCGGGCTTGTCCTGAAGAGACGCCTCCACCCGGTCGGCGATGGCTTCGAGCGCCGGCACGCGCACCGGCCGCTTCTCGCAGGCCTTCAGCAGGCCGTTGACGAGCTTCTGACGGTCGAAGCGCTCGCGCCGGCCATCTTTCTTGACGACCATGTAGGGAATTTCGTCAATTCGTTCGTAGCTCGTGAACCGGCGCCCGCAGTTGAGGCACTCGCGCCGCCGGCGAATGACTTCCCCCTCGCGGCTCTCGCGAGAGTCCACCACCTTGTCGCCGAGGTTGGCGCAGTACGGACACTTCATGGGGTCAAAGACCCCGACAAGTTCGAAGTGAGAAGCCAGAAGTTAGAAATCACGTTCGCTTGTCTCCTCAGTCGGCCCGTGCCGACACGGCAAGCGCCCAGCAACTTCTAACTTCTGGCTTCTCACTTCAAACTTGATCAATCTCACCCTGCGCCTGGGTTTTCATTCGCTTGAGTCCCCCGAGTGTCAAACCGTCCTGCCACATGAAGAAGAGACCGAGCAGGGTCACCGGGACGAACGAGACGAGGTGCAGCACCACGGCGGCGGCGCCGGCCGCGTCGGCTGGCGCGCGGAAAAACTGGGTCATCGCGGCCAGATACATGTAGTGAAACCCGCCGGCGGCTCCAGGTGTCGGCGCGGCCACGCCAACGGCAAGGTACCCTACCACCAGGAACGAGCCGACGAAAGAAATCGTCAAATCGAACGCCCAGGACACGAAGAGGATGCCCAGGGCAATCGAGAGCCACAGGGGCACGGACCACCCCATGGCCACGGCGAGATGGCCGGGACTGCGCATGACCTTCAGGCCTTCGGCGAAGGTCTGCACGAGGTGGCTGACGAGCTTGGCTGCCCGTTCCGGCAGGTGCCGAGCAAGCCGGCCGGCCCAGCGGCCAAGGCGCTCCGGATGGCCGGCCAGCAGGAACAGCCCGCCCAGACCGACGACCGAGACGCCCAGGGCGACGAGACCGGCGGCCTCGATTTCGCGACCGACATCGACGCCGGCAAGAAAGAGCGCCAACGCAAAGAGCAGGAGCACGGTGCACAGATCGAGAAGGCGCTCGACGATGACCGTCGCGAACGCCGCGGCCGGGTCCAGCTTCTCCTGTCGTGCGAGCAGTACGGCCGGAGGATTTCGCCGACCCGGGCTGGCAGGAGGAACGTGGCGGCGAATCCGATGATCATGGTCCGGAACGCGGTGCGAAAGCGGGCGCCGCCAATCGGGCGGAGAAGGGACTGCCACCGCCAGGTGCGGAGCAGGTAGGTCTGAAGCGTGACGGCCACGGCGGCGGCGATCCAGCCGGGGTGCGCGGCCAGCGTCGCGCGCCAGGCCTCCCGAAGATCGATGCTGCGCAGGAAGACGGCGACAAGACCGACCGTCAGGAGCGCAATCAGAATGGTGTGCCAGGGCACCGAGAGCCTTCTGGACGCGGAGGACATCAACGTGGGCCGACTGTTCGTACTATAAGATTGGCGGCAAGTCTATGGGAAAACGAGAGTTACTCATCGTCACGGCCTTCGTCGTGATCGGCGTCGTCGCGTATCAGCTCGGCGCCGAGCCTCCTGCAGAGGGCCGTCGGCAGTTTTCTCTCGCCACCCTGATGGACCACTTTCGCGAGGAAACCACCGGCCGGCGCGCGAGCGCGACGGTCACGACCGAAGGCGCCATTCCCCTGCCCTCCACAGTAACCGAAGCCAGAATCTCGAGCGTGGCCCGGGTGACGGTCCGCGGCGAAGCGCGCGATGACATCGGTTACACGCTCAGTGTTGAGGCGAATGGGCCCGATGAAGGCGCGGCCCGTCAGAATGCTGCACGGACGACACTGTCGCAGGACGAAATTGGCACTGTGCTGGCACTCCGGGCAAATGCCCCACGCGACGGCAGACAGGTCGTTTCGCTCACCGTGAGGGTCCCTGCAAAACTCCGCGTCCGGATCGAGGCGACGCAAGGCGGGGCCACCCTCGAGGCGTCCGGCCTCTCCGATCTCCAGTTCGACGCCGACCGGGGACGTCCGGGTGGCGGGGATCACCGGGTCGGTCACCGGGACCCACCGGAACGGCACGGTCACAATTGCAGATTCGGTCGGTATCGAGCTCTCCCTGCAGAATTCAGAAGCCGCGTTCGACCGGACGCGCGGCACGAAGGTCACGACACGAAATGGGCACTGCCGGATCACCGGCGCGACAGGTCCGCTCGAGATCACGACACAGAACGACGAGATCGTGCTGATGCAACCCGCCGGTCCTGTCCGCATCACGGGCTCCGGCGGTTCGCTGGCGATCGAAAATCCCGGAGACGCGGTTCACGTCGACACACGCCGCACATCCGTTGACGTCAAGCTCGCGCGCGCCGTTCCACTGACCATTCTCACCACCGATGAGCCGTTGCGCCTCCTGCTCAGCGAACGGCCTTCGTTTCAACTCGATGCGATCACGACGGATGGCGGCACGATCTCCGCGGAGTCACTCGGCGTCGTTCCCGAGCGGATCAACGAGGAGACCCGCGTCCGCCATACTGTCAATTCGGGATCTATTCCGGTGGCGCTCAGAAATCGTCGCGGCACGATTGTGATCAGCGAAGCCAAATGATAGGCTTCGTTTTCTTCGAAATCGCCTTCGATGAGCGCAGTCGTCCTTCAGACAGATCTCTCCGGTCTAACGCTCGTGCGGCGCGGCAAAGTCCGCGACGTCTACGAGGTTGACGGTCACCTCCTGATCGTTGCGACCGATCGCATCTCTGCGTTCGACTACGTGCTCGGGTCCGGCATTCCCGACAAGGGCAAGGTGCTCACGCAGCTCTCGGCGTTCTGGTTCGATCATCTCGGCGACGCCGTGCCGCATCACTGTCTGTCGGTGGACGTGGATTCGTTTCCCCCCGCGGCGCGCGCGCATCGCGACATTCTGAAAGGCCGCACGATGCTCGTGCGGAAGACCGAGCCGTTGCCCGTCGAGTGCGTCGCGCGCGGATACCTCTCGGGCTCTGGATGGAAGGATTACGGCAAAACAGGCGCAATTTGCGGCGTTTCGCTGCCGCCTGGCCTGCGCGAATCGGACCGTCTGCCGACGTCGATCTTCACGCCGGCGACGAAGGCCGAGTCGGGCCACGACGAGAACATCAGTGAAGCCCGCGCCGGAGAAATCGTCGGCGCGAAGCTGATTGCGCGTTTGCGCGACCTGACGCTCGAACTCTACGAGCGCGGCGTCGTGCACGCCGACGAGCACGGCATCATCATCGCAGACACCAAATTCGAGTTTGGCATGGCCGGAGACACGCTCGTCCTCATCGACGAGGTGTTGACGCCAGACTCTTCACGTTTCTGGCCAAAGGATCAGTACGCCCCCGGACGGGCACAGCCGAGCTTCGACAAGCAATTCGTACGCGACCACCTCGAAGCGATCGGCTGGAACAAACAACCGCCCGTGCCATCGCTGCCGGATGACGTGATCGAGAAGACGCGCGCAAAGTACCTCGAGGCGTACCGTCGACTGACGGGACGCGAGCTCAGAACCTGATCCGGCCAGCCGAACGAGTGGGGATGCATTGGCTATGATCCGTGACGATCTCTCGGCGCTTGTCCAGCAGATGCTCGACCGCGGGATTCTGTACGACGACGCACAGCGCGAGTTCGAGCGCGTCTTCATCAGCCGCGCGCTCGCGAAGACGAACTACAACGTCTGCAAGGCCGCCAAGATGACCGGACTCCATCGCAACACGCTCAGCCGGAAGATGACGACGTACAAGATTAAGAAGACTGCCTAAGATCGTTCCCCGTTCCCGGTTCCACGTTCCCTCGTTCCGGTTCCCGGTTCAGCGCTCCCTCGTTGGCAGCCGCTGGCATCGAATGCCGGACCACGCGTCGGCCGCCACGTTGCGCTTGCCGTCGGCTTGAACCTGAGACCAGAACGCGGAACGGGGAACTCGGAACGAGGAACGATGCCCGGGCGGTTGCGCTCTTGACCTGGCGCCCGCGCGGTTGCCTATATTTAGCAGTCAACCAGTTCGACTGCTAACACTCAGAAGTTCGGACTGCCAGACATCCATCAACACCAGCTCACGGCTGGTCGTCCCGGGCCGGGGCCCGGGCCGCCGGCCCCCGTATGAGCGTAGAGAGGACCGTCATGAAGGTGAGACCACTGCACGACCGAGTGATCGTCGAGCGTATTGAAGATACCGAACAGAAGATCGGCAGCATCATCATCCCGGATTCCGCCAAGGAAAAGCCGCAGCAGGGCAAGGTGATCGCCGCGGGCAAAGGCAAGATCGAGAAGGACGGCCGCGTCACGCCGCTCGACGTCAAGGCGGGCGACATCGTGCTCTTCGGCAAGTACTCGGGCCAGGAAGTGAAGATCGATGGCAACGAATACCTGATGATGCGCGAAGAGGAACTCCTCGGCGTGATCGAGAAGTAAGACGGCACCCGCCGTCACCCAGATAGCATTCGCGGCGAACATCGCCGCACAAGAGACGGAGCTCAGCAATGGCAAAGCAGATTGTGTATGGAGAGGACTCGCGGCAGTCGATCCTCCGCGGCGTCAACGCCCTGGCCGACGCGGTCAAGGTCACGCTCGGCCCCAAGGGCCGCAACGTCGTCATCGACAAGAAATTCGGCTCCCCGACCATCACCAAGGACGGCGTGACGGTCGCCAAGGAAATCGACCTCAAGAACTCGCTCGAGAACATGGGCGCGCAGATGGTGCGCGAGGTCGCGAGCAAGACGTCGGACACGGCCGGTGACGGCACGACGACGGCCACGGTGCTCGCGCAGGCGATCTACCGCGAGGGCCTGAAGATGGTCACCGCCGGCGCCAACCCGATGGAGCTCAAGCGCGGCATCGAGAAGGCGGTCGAAGGCGTGATCGCCGAGCTGAAGAAGCTCTCGAAGCCGGTCAGCGGCAACATGATCGCGCAGGTCGGCACCATCTCGGCCAACAGCGACGAGACCATCGGCAAGATCATCGCCGAGGCCATGGAGAAGGTCGGCAAGGACGGCGTCATCACCGTCGAGGAAGCCAAGAGCATGGAGACGTCGCTCGACGTCGTCGAAGGCATGCAGTTCGATCGCGGCTACCTCTCGGCCTACTTCGTCACCGATCCTGAGCGCATGGAAGTCGTGCTCGAGAACCCGGTCATCCTGATCCACGAGAAGAAGATCAGCTCGATGAAGGATCTCCTGCCGTTGCTCGAGCAGGTCGCCCGCGGCGGGCGTCCGCTCGTGATCATCGCGGAGGACGTGGACGGCGAGGCCCTCGCGACGCTCGTGGTCAACAAGCTGCGCGGCACGCTGCAGGTCGCGGCGGTCAAGGCCCCGGGCTTCGGTGACCGTCGCAAGGCCATGCTCGAGGACATCGCGATCCTGACGGGCGGACGCGCCATCACCGAGGACCTCGGCATCAAGCTCGAGAACATCAAGCTCGAGGACCTGGGCAAGGCCAAGAAGATCACGATCGACAAGGACAACACGACGATCGTCGAAGGCGCCGGCAGCCAGTCGGCCATCGAGGGCCGCGTGAAGCAGCTCCGGACGCAGGTCGAGGACACGACGTCCGACTACGACCGCGAGAAGCTCCAGGAGCGGCTGGCGAAGCTCGTCGGCGGCGTGGCCATCATCAAGGTCGGCGCGGCCACCGAGACGGAGATGAAGGAAAAGAAGGCGCGCGTCGAGGACGCGATGCACGCGACGAAGGCGGCCGTCGAAGAGGGCATCGTCCCGGGCGGCGGCGTCGCGCTGCTTCGCTCGACGAAGGCGCATCGACGGCCTGAAGCTCGAGGGCGACCAGAAGGTCGGCGCCGAGATCGTGCGCAGGGCCATCGAGGCGCCGCTGCGCTGGATCGCGTCCAACGCGGGCGTCGAAGGCTCGATCGTCGTCCAGAAGGTGAAGGAAGCGAAGGACGCCGGCTTACGGCTACAACGCGGCCACCGACACCTACGAGGACCTCGTGAAGGCTGGCGTCATCGACCCGACGAAGGTGGTGCGCTCGGCGCTCCAGAACTCCTCGTCGATCGCGGCGCTCCTGCTCACGACCGAGGCCATGGTCTGCGACATTCCTGAAGAGAAGAAGGATGCTCCGCAGGGCGGCGGTCCCGGGCGGCATGGGCGGGATGTACTGAATTGCGGATCTGCGATCGGTGATTGAAGATTGCATCGGCGATTGCCGATTGTGGATTCAGGATCGAAAGACAAACGGGCCCGGCTGGCGAAAGCCACGCCGGGCCCGTTTGTCTTGATTGACTCAAGCCCTAAGCCTCAAGCCCTAAGCCGGACGTCGTTAGAAAATTCTGAAACTCAACGCCAGCGTCACGTAGACCGCGACGGGCTTGCCTCGACGGTCGGTCGCCGGCTGGAACAGCCACGCTTGGCGGCCTTGATGGCTTCCTGATCCAAGCCGTTCGGGTCGAGCGACTTCACGACCTTCACGTCGCCGACCTGCCCTGAATCGAGGACCACGGCCTCGAGCAGCACCTCGCCCTGAATCTTGGCGCGCATCGCGTCCGGCGTGTAGGTCGGGCGCACTTCTTTCAGAACCTTTGGATCGATGATCCCGGCGCCGAGCCTGAAGACGCCGCCGCCGGTTCCGCCGCCTTCGCCTTCACCGAGGCCGCGCCCGGCTCCCTGCCCGACGCCGCGGCCCCGTCCTCCGCCGCCCAGCTGCGCGAGCGACACGGACGACACGCCACTCGCCTGAAGCGTCGAGGCGTTCGGCGTGATGATCGGCGCCGTCAGCTGCGGAGGCGGTGGCGGTGTTTCCACCGGCACGATGGGCGCGACGGGCGTCGCCTCAGGCGGGCTTCGGCTTCGGAATCTCGAGCGGTTTCGGAGCGGCCTGCTGCGGGAGCGCCACCGCCGCCGCCACCCGGGCCCGGCACCTGCAGGAACACCAGATTGGCAAAGCGATCGGGCAGCTCGTCGAGCGATGTCTGCGTCGAGCGCGAGCACGAGCGTGAGAATCGAGCGAGCAGCGCGCCGTGCAGCGCCAGCGACGCGCCGAGCCCGGCCCCTAGACGTCCGCGCTCCTTGCGGCCGTAGGTCGAATCCGCGGCGAGCCACCCCGTCGAGACCACTCCGGGTCCCGTGTGAGGCTTCTCGGCGGCAGGCACCTGAGCCTCTTGGTCAGTCATGGCTATCGGATGCGTCCTCACACAGTATAACCAGTCCACTCACATCGGCAGGTCGGACGTCGACTCGCACGCGAGCGGTCGTGCAATCACGGTGCCGTTGGACCGCTCGCGAGCGCCTCAGCTGCCTGTTGTGGCTCTCGTGTTGAGACGGCTGCTGTCGCCTTCTGGTTTCGAATACCGTGAGCCGGCCCGTGCGCCCGGCCCGGGGAACCCTGCTAGAATTCAGAGGTCCGGTCGTCACCGGGCAGGAGTTATTTCCATGCGCCTGGGCATCCCCGAGCTCGTCGTCATTCTCGATGATCGTCGTCCTGATCTTTGGCGCGAGCCGTCTGCCGGAGCTGGGTCGCGGCATCGGCAAGGGCATCAAGAACTTCAAGGACGCGACGAAAGACGGCAACAAGTCCGAGCAGGGCTGATCACTTTCCGCGCCGGCGACGCGGCCTTTTCTCGCCGGCCCGCTCGCGGCGACCCGGCCGGCCGCGGCGCTCGCGTGCCGTGAGCGCTTCCGCGGCTGCCCTTCGGTCGCGCCTGACTGCGCCTGCGGGCCCCGCGCCCCGCTCCGACGCGCGCACGGCATCGAGAATCTCCGACACTCCCAGATCGATCTGCCGGCGCTCGAGGTCCACGCGGATGACCTGCACCTTGACCCGGTCACCCAGCCGATAGACGCGCCCGTTCTTCTCGCCGCGCAGGACGTGCGCACCTTCCATGAACCGGTAGTAGTCGTCGGCCATCGTCGACACGTGCACCATGCCCTCGACGAAATGCTCGACGAGCTCGAGGTACAGCCCGTACGCGCTGACGCCGGTGACGTAGCCCTCGAACTCGTCGCCGACCTTGTCGGCCATGAACCGGACCTTCTTCCACTGCACGAGCTCGCGCTCGGCGTCGTTCGCGCGCCGCTCGCGCTCGGACGTGTGACGGCCGATCTCCGGCAGATCGTCGGCCAGCTCCTCGCGCCGCTCGTCGTCGATGCCCTGCGCGCGATTCGCGCAGCAGCCGATGCACGACGAGGTCCGGATAGCGGCGAATCGGCGACGTGAAGTGCGTGTAGGCCTCGGCCGCCAGCCCGAAGTGGCCGAGGTTCGCCGGGTCGTAGCGCGCCTTCTGCATCGTCCGCAGCATCAGGAACGCGATGGGCTTCTCTTCGGGCTTGCCGCGAATCTTCTCGACGAGCCGCTGGAAGTCGGCCGGGACGGGCGCGCTGCTCGTCGCCCGGCAGCGAATACCCGAGCGTCGAGATGAACTCCTCGAACGTCTGCGACCTTGAGCGGATCGGGCGTCTCGTGCATCGCGGTAGAGCGCGGGCATGCGGATGCTGCTCGAGGTGCGCCGCCACCGTCTCGTTCGCGAGCAGCATGAACTCCTCGACGAGCCGGTGCGCGACGTTGCGCTCGGACGCGACGACCGCCTCGACGCGGCCCTGATCGTCGAGCACGATCTCCGACTCCTAGCAGATCGAAGTCGATCGATCCGCGCCGGCGCCGGCGCGCGTGGAGGACGTCGAACAGCTCGTGCATCCGCTCGAACATCGGCACGAGCGCCTCGTAGCGCGCCGATCACCTCCGGGTTGCGGTCCGTGAGGATCGCGTTGACGTCCGTGTAGGTCATCCGCGCGTCGCTGTGGATCACGCCGTCGTGCAGTCTCGTAGCGGACGACGGCGCCCGTGCGTCGGTCCACCTCCATCAGGCACGACTGCACGAGCCGATCGACGTGCGGATTCAGGCTGCACAGCCCCGTCGAGAGCTCCGACGGAAACATGTGGACGGCGCGCTCGGGAAAGTAGACCGACGTGGCTCGCTCGTAGGCCTCGCGAGTCGAGCGCGCTGCCCTCCGTCGACGTAGTGCGACACGTCCGCGATGTGCACGCCGAGCCAGAAGTTGCCGTTCGGCAGCCGATCGATCGAGATGCGCGTCGTCGAAATCGCGCGCGTGCTCGCCGTCGATCGTCACCGTCGGCCAGGGGCGGAAGTCGGTGCGGCCCTTGATGTCGCGCTCGCGGACGGTCGTGCCCGAGGCGGCTGCGCTTCGGCGATGGCCGCGTCGCTGTGCGCGTCCGGCAGGCTGTACTTGCGGATGATGACCTGCGTGTCGACGCCGGGCGCGTCGAGCGGGCCGAGCACCTCGACGATCGCGGCCGAGCGCCGGGACGCGTCGCCGTCGGCCAATGCGTGATCTCGGCGGTGACCATCTCGCCGGCCGCTGCGCCGCGGCTCTCGCCGGACGGGACCTGCATGTCGATGAGCAGCCGGCGATCGAACGGCACGACGAACCCGCGGCCCGTGTCGTCGACGTCGTAGCGGCCGACGATGCGCTGCGATCCGCGCTCGAGAATGCGGACGATGCGCCCTTCGGCGCGGTCGGCGTCGCGCCCGTGCTCGACGCGCACGACGACGCGATCGCCGTGCATGGCCTGGTTCAGGTTGTTGCCGGCGATGAAGATGCTCGCCGGGCCGCCGTCGCCCGCGGCTTCAGGTTCGACGAACGCGAAGCCGCGGGGGTTGGTCGAGACGCGGCCGACGACCAGGTTCATCCGGTCGGGCAGGCCGAACCGCTGCCCGCGAATCTCGACGAGCGCGCCGCTGGCCACGAGCGCGCGCAGCCGGCGCTTGAACGTGGCCCGCTCCTCGCGCGGAATACGCAAGCGTCCGCAGCGAGTTCCTTGGCGGTCGCGGGATGATCGACCCGATCGCGGATCAATCGAAGAATTTCTTGTTCTGACAACATTGAGTGAACTCTACCTTTTAAATTAATGATTCTGTAGTTCGAGGGTTCGGGGTGCGAGGGTTCGAAGGCGAGACGAATCAACTGGCGAAGTTTCGATCGCCATCGCACGATCGCCGAACCCTCTCACCGCTGCGCGCGGCCCGGCGCATGGCCCTCAATTCGCACCGGCAGCCGCGCGTAGTGCGCCAAGGGCTTGATCCGCCGCAGCCTGCGCCTTGGTGGTGTCGAACCCAGCCGCCGAACGCTGAGCGTCTCCGAGACTCGAGATCGCGATCTGGAGTCGGCTCGCCTGCTCGACCTGTCCCATGGCGCGAAGCCGGCTCTGGATGGGGCCGATGCGCTGGCCGGCCTGCTGGAACCGTTGAATCGCATCGCCAAAGTTCGAGATGAACAGGCTGACGCGGCCTTCGAGCACCAGGGCTCGCGCCTCCGAAAACTCCGCGCGCAGCTCGATGCGTGCACGCTCGCGTTCCAGCTCCGAACGGCCGGACGAGCCGGTGAACCAGCCGACCCCGGCCGCCACCATCAGGGCCAGGAGGATGACGCCGATGACTCGGATGGACATGGCGGGGATTATGGCAGCAGGAGAACCTGAAGATCGCCAACGTTCGTGCCCGTAGGGCCAGTCCGGACGAGGGCTCCGATCTCGTCCAGGAACGGGTAGGCGTCGTTCTCCCGCAACGCGGCGGACACGCGATCGCCGCCGGACACTCCGAGCGCCGGCCACATCGCGTCGTGAACGAACGCCCCGGCGGCATCCGTCGGCCCGTCGCGGCCGTCCGTCCCGATGCTCGCGAGCGCCGCTGGCGCCAGTTGTGACAGGCCTTCGACCAGCGCGAGCGCGAACTCCTGATTGCGCCCGCCGCGACCGCTGCCTCTCACGTGCACCGTGGTCTCGCCGCTCGCCACGACACACGCGGGACGCTCGAGTCCCCGCGCGCTGTCGAGAAACATCTTCGCCGCGTCACGCGCCTCGCCAACGGTCGGGGACTTCTGAACGAACGTGTGATACCCGAGCTGGCGCGCGGTGTCCGCCGCGGCGCGCATCGCATCGTGCCTCGACGCCACGATGAAATACGCCGCTGCCGAGAGACGTCGATCCGATGACGGCACCGGGCCGTCGATCAAGCCCGCCGCGCCGGCTTCGAGATGCGCGACCACCGCCGGAGGCATGTCGGACAGCACATCGTGCCGGCGAAGGACGTCGATCGCTTCCGCGAACGTGGAGTCATCGCCTGTCGTCGGCCCTGACCCGATCACGACCGGATCGTCCTCCACGGGCACGCATACGTCCGAGATGGCGAGCGTTATCGATCGACCGGCGCGGGCCGCCAACTGGCCGCCCTTGACCGCCGATAGATGCCGCCGAACGAGGTTGAGCTCGCCGATGTTCAACCCGGCCAGCAACAGCCGGCGCGTCACCGCGGTCTTGTCCGCGAGCGTCAGGCCAGGCGCCGGCACCGCCATCATCGCGGAGGCGCCGCCCGACAGACAGACGAGCAGCAGCGCGTCCTTGCGCCTCGACGAATCGGCCAGCTCCAACGCGGCGCGACCGGCGGCTTCGCTGGCCTCGGACGGCTGCGGATGTGTCGCCGCGAAACATCGCCACGCGCCGGTGTCGCCCGCGACGTCGGCGGTCATCACGCCCGCATCCAGCGCGTGCCCGATGCGCCTCGTCGACCGCGCGGGCCATGCCCACTGCGGCTTTTCCCACGGCGACCGCATGAATCTGTCGCTCGTGCCGCAGCGAGTCCGCCGACCGCCTCGAGGCCTTTGGCCGTGGCGCGGCGCGCGTCCACGGCCGAAATTGCCGCGGAGACGATCGACGAGAGATGTTGTCGGGCGCTCGAACTAGTGAACTTGATGGGGCTCGGTCCAGGCAGAAAGCTTGGTGACGACGTCGATCCGGCGAAGGAGCTCGCCGATCATCTGGCAGGCATCGTCGCGCTGACAGAGCGCGTCGAGGTTGGCGAGCAGAAGCTGGAGCGCGTCTTCGGCCTGGGCAATCGCGACGTCAGAGTAGTACTCGCGCTGACGTTCCAGGCATCGATGATGTTTGAGTAATTCTTCTCGGTAGAACTCGCTGAGACACTGACAGGTGGGTCCGCAGAACGGCCCGGCAGGCCGGAAACCTCGACAGGCTTGAGGCGACTCTTCACGGCCATGTATGTAGGAGCCAAAATCAGTGTAAGCACTCCGTGAGTATGCTGTCAATGGAGATGAAGCGGACGTGAAGTATTTTTCTCGATCCCGCTAAGGGCTCGATTCAAGGGACTTAGGGCGCGGGACTAGCCCTCCAGCACCTTCTTGAAGAGGTCGCTGACGACCTTCGGATTCGCTTTGCCCTGGCTGGCCTTCATGACCTGCCCGACCAGAAAGCCCAACGTGTTCTTGCGGCCCGCCCGATACTGCGCGACCGCGTCCGGCTGGGCGCCGAGGACCGCGTCGACCATCGCGGCGAGCTCCGATTCGTCGCCGACCTGAGCCAGGCCTTCGCGCTCGATGATTTCTCCGGCGCCGCGCCCCCGTCGCCCACATCTTGTCGAAGACGTCCTTGGCGACCGTGCTGCTCACGACGCCCTGGTCGGCGAGACTGACCAGCTCGGCCAGCCGGTCGGCGGCAACCGGAACCGCGGACATGTCGTCGGCGCCGAGATCCTTCAGCCGGCGCCGAATCTCGCCCTGAATCCAGTTGGCCGCCGCCTTCGCGGGCGCGCCCGCGGCCACCACCGCCTCGAAGTAGTCGGCGCCTCCCGTCACCGCCCGCACCAGCAGGTCGGCGTCGTAGTCGCTCAGGCCGTGCGCCGCGACGTAGCGCGCCTTGCGCGCCTCGGGCAGCTCGGGCAGCGTCCGGCGGATCTCGTCGACCCACTCGGCGGACACGTCGAGCGGCGGCAGGTCGGGCTCCGGGAAGTACCGGTAGTCGTGCGCCTCTTCCTTGCTGCGCATCGACGTCGTCTCGCCGGTCTCGCTGTCCCAGAGCCGCGTTTCCTGGCGCACCCTGCCGCCCTGAGACACCAGGTCGATCTGCCGCTCGATCTCGAACTCGATCGCCTTCTGCAGGTAGCGGAACGAGTTCACGTTCTTGACTTCCGTCTTCGTGCCGAGCGTCGTGGCGCCGACCGGGCGGATCGAGACGTTCGCGTCGCAGCGGAGGCTTCCCTCCTCCATGTTCCCGTCGTTGGCGCCGAGCGCGACGAGCATCTCGCGCAGTCGCGAGAAGCACTCGGCCGCGTCGGCCGCCGAGCGCAGGTCGGGCTCGGTGACGATCTCGATGAGCGGCACGCCGCTGCGATTGAAGTCGAGCGCGGTCGACCGATCGGAGTCGGGCAGTCCATGGTGCAGCGACTTGCCCGCGTCCTCTTCCATGTGGATGCGCGTCAGGCCGACCACCGGCGTCCGCGACCCTGCCGGCAGCGGGATGCCGCCTCCGGTCGCGAGCGGCCGCTCGTACTGCGAGATCTGGTAGCCCTTCGGCAGGTCCGGATAGAAGTAGTTCTTCCGCGCGAAGATCGACCGCGGCTGGACGGTGCAGCCGAGCGCGAGCGCCGCGCGGACCGCCAGCTCGACCGCGCGCCGGTTGAGCACCGGCAGCGCGCCGGGCAACCCCAGGCACACCGCACACACGTTCGTGTTCGGCGGCGCGCCGAACGCCGTCGAGCACCCGCAGAAAATCTTGGTCGCGGTCAGCAGCTGCGCGTGGATTTCGAGGCCGATGACGGGCTCGTACTCAACGGTCGGCACGAGGCAATTCTAGCTTCGGTGTCGTTCCGCGTTCCACGTTCCCGGTTCCCGTCCGCACGAGCAGCCGACAACGGGGAACGGGGAACGGGGAACGGGGAACGACACTCTCTACACGCTTACCCTTTTCGTCCCGATATCCCATCCGAATGGCACGTCTTCGTTTTCTCTCGACCGTCATCGCGCTCGGCATTGTGGCCGGGTGTGTCAACCCTCGTACCCCCCGCCCGGAGACGTTTGCCGCGCCGGAGGTCATCCGCGTTCGCACCGATGGGCGCATCGCGGACGTTCCGATCGAGGACTACGTGCTCGGGCTCCGCGTTGTCGGAACTGACGCCGATCGGCGCCGATCCGGCGGCCGTCGCGCGCATCTTCGAGGTCCAGACGGTGCTCGCCCGCACCTACGCGGTGGCGCACCTCGGGCGTCACCAAAAGGAAGGCTTCGACCTTTGCGACACGCACGCACTGTCAGCTCTACCAGCCGGGACGGATCGAGACCTCGCGGTTCGCCGGAGTCCGCGCGCCGTGCCGTCGAGCGAACGCGCGGCGTCGTGCTGATGTTCTCGCGCCTCCCGGCTGAGGCGCTCTACCACTCCGACTGCGGCGGCCACACTGCGGCGGCCGACGCCGTCTGGGGCGGCGCGCACGTGCCGTACCTCACCGGCGCGCCGGACGACGTGCCGTCGCTGACGCACCGGTCGTGGACGTTCGACGCGCCCGTGGAAAAGGTTCGCGCGGTCCTGAACCTCGATCCGCGGAGCGCCGTCGGCCGACGGCTCGATCGCATGGCGGTGACCACGCGCGACGACAGTGGGCGCGTGCAGGAGGTTCAGGTGCGCGGCGAGAAGACGCGCACGCTCCGCGGCGAGGATCTCCGCGCCATTCTCAACAGCGAATTTGGCTTCCGCGCGATCATGAGCACCCGCGTCTCGATCGAACGCCGGGGCCAGACGTACCGGTTCACCGGCACCGGTTTCGGACACGGCGTCGGGTTGTGCCAGACTGGCGCCGCGGCACGGGCTGCTCGCGGCGAGGCCGTCGCCGACATCCTGTCGGCGTACTACCCCGGGACCGCCCTGACGACGGTCGCTTCCGTCGGGCGCGCAGTCGGCGGCGAATCTTGTGGGCCGGGAGGTGCCCGTCTTGTTAAAATCCCCTTAAGACTTCCGTAAACGCCCCGCCATTTGTGACGTAACTATGACAGGAGACACATCCGCCGCCGTGAGCGCCCGAGAAGCCGACGCCAGGGTGGCGGTGGATGTGAAGGCCCTGCAGGCCGCAGGGCGCCTCGAGGAAGCCCGCGAGAGGTTCGCGGAGATCGTGGCGCGGCATCAGCGGCGTGCCGTCCGAATCGCGTTTCACTATCTGCGGGACGCGGCGGACGCTGACGAGGCCGTGCAGGATGCCTTCGTCAAGGCCTACATGCATTTCGGCACGTTCCGCGAGGAGCTGCCCTTCGAGGTCTGGTTCACCCGCATCCTGATTAACGGATGCCTGGACCGGATCAAAGCGCGGCGGCGGCGTGAACGGTGGATTGCCCCGCCAGTCGTCGACGCGAGCGGCGCCGAGCGTGACCCGGCCGAATACCTGCCGTCGCGAACGCCCGGCCCCGAAGAGTACGTGCTCTCGCGCGAGCGCCGCCGGCAACTGCTGGCGGCCTTGTCGGCACTTCCGGAGCGGCAGCGCATGGTGTTCATGCTGAGCCACTTCGAGGGGCGGTCGTCGCGTGAGGTCAGCCAGGCCACGGGCCTGAACGAATCGACGGTGCGGGTGCATTTGTTCCGCGCCATTCGCCGGCTGCGGGGATTGCTCGGTGCACCGTCAGGGACGGCTTCGTCAGCGGAGAAAAACAGCCATGCGGCTCGTTGATGTGTTGTTTCGTCAGGGACATCTTTCAGAGCGGGCGCTCGTCGACGCCATCATGAGCGGCGATCGTCCCTTCCACCTCGATCGCTGCGACATCTGCGCCGCTCGCGCGGTGGAGCTGAACCGCTGGCTCGACACCGTTCAGACCACGGCCATCGAAGCGGCCGACGAGGCGTTTCCGCAGGAGCGGCTCGCCGCCCAGCAATCCCAGATCCTTCGCCGGCTCGAACAGCTCGATGAGCCGGCACGCGTCATTGCGTTCCCGCGTCAGACCCGGCCCGAAGCGCGAGAGGGCGGAAGCTGGCGCGTCGCGCCGGGTTGGCTCGGCGTCGCGGCCGCCGCCGGTCTGGTCGTCGGCGCCGTCGGCGGTCAGTTCACCGCGCGCGTCGCAGACGCTCCGGCGCCGGTCGCCGTCGCGCCCATCAGCCCCGTCGTCGCTCCGGATGCCGAACCGGCGAGCTTCACCAACGCGTCCTGGGTTGATCCGGCGGATGTGGACGGCTACATGCCCGCGTCGCTGGGAGCGTTGAACGAAGCGACGCCGCGAGTCGTTGCCTCGATCAGGCGCTAGTTTCTCGAAAATCCGGCCGGAAACGACACGTCGCGCGGCAGGCCCTCGCCCGCCGAGTCGGCCGGATTTGGGCGCGACAGGCTACAATAACGGGATGTTTGCGCCGAGCCCATGCCGCCGATAGTCTTCCGCAAGGGCCTCGACCTCCAGAAAGACCTCAAGGACGCCGTGGCCGGCGAGCTGGCCGCCGCGTATCACAGCTCAATCGTCGACGCGATTCAGGCCGACGGGTACGTGCGCCGGCACGGCCGGCTGACCATTCACCTGGCTCGAGAGTTCGGGTTCTGCTACGGCGTCGATCGCGCCGTGGACTACGCCTATCAGACCCGTCGCCGCTTTCCCGATCGCACGGTCTTTCTCACTGGCGAAATCATTCACAACCCGCAGGTCAACGATCGGCTTCGGGCGCAGCAGATTCGTTTCCTGAGTGATCCCGGAGAAGACCGGTCGCGCCTTGGACCGGACGACGTCGTGATCCTTCCGGCGTTCGGTGTGGCCATCAGCGACCTCGCGGCTCTCGAACGTCAGGGCTGCACGCTCGTCGACACGACGTGCGGCTCGGTGCTGAACGTCTGGAAGAACGTTCGCCGCTACGCGCAGGACGGATTCACCTCGGTCATCCACGGCAAGGTCCATCACGAGGAGACGCGCGCGACGGCATCTCAGGCGACCGGCGTCCCGGGCGCCCACTTCGTGGTCGTCCGCGACGAAGCCGAGGCGGACCTCGTGTGCGAGTTCATCCGCCACGGCGGCGACGCCGGCGCGTTTGTCGCGCACTTCGGCGACGCGGTTTCACCGGGCTTCGATCCACAACAGCATCTCGTGCGCGTCGGGTGCGCGAACCAGACGACGATGCTGATGAGCGAGTCGCTGCGCGTGGGCGAGATGTTGCGAGTCGCGATGATCGATCGGTACGGCGAGGCCGCGCTCGCCGAGCACTTTCGCGCGTTCGACACGATTTGCAGCGCCACACAGGAACGGCAGGATGCCGTGGTCGCCCTGCTCGACGAGCAGCGCCTCGATCTCGCCATCGTCGTCGGCGGCTACAACAGCAGCAACACGTGCAACCTCGCGCGGATCTGCGCCGAGCGCGTCCGCACGTATCACATCGCCGAACCGGCCTGCCTGATGTCGGAGGACGCGAGTCAGGCACCGGCCGATCGGCGCGCCCTCGACCGCAGCCGTCGACGAGGTCATCAGCCGGAACTGGCTGCCGTCCGGCACCGTCAGTGTCGGCCTGACGGCCGGCGCCTCGACCCCGAACAACATCGTGGGTGAGGTCATCGAGCGGCTTCAGGCCCTGGCCGGGGACCCCGACGGCCCCAATTCGTAAACGTTTTGGCCCCTGGGAGCGTAAGTCTAGGCGTGACTGGTAGCAGCTCTTCCCTGAGTCGAGTGGTCCGGATAGTTGGCCGTCGCGGGTCTTGCCGCGACGGGGGCCTTCTCTGTCTCATCGGCCCTCGTGGCCGCCGAGGCGGCTCCGGGGCTAGGCGCGGTTCCCCAGCAACAGACGGCTCAGCCCGCCGGCCAGGCGGCGCCGAACCAGCCCCCCTCGGGCCCCCCGGGCAGTTTCGGCTCGCCTTGGAGTTGGTGGTCGGATCCGGCAGTCAAGAAGGATTTGAAGCTCACCGAGGATCAGGCGCGCAAGATTCGGGACATTTTCGAAAAGCGCGAGATCGAGGTGAAGCCGCTCTCGGACATGCTGAGTCGCGAGGGCGACCGGCTGGATCGGATGACCCGTGAACGCGTGGCTGATGAATCGACCTACGCGGTGCAGGTTTCAAAGGTCCAGCACCTCTTCGCGCGCCTCCGCGAGAGCCGGACGGTCATGATCTATCGCATGTATCGGGAGCTGCAGCCCGAGCAGTACAAGAAGCTGCAGGAGATCATGGACCGCCGGCGGGCCATGGACGGCCGAGGTCGGACCTCGATAACGTTTCGCAGGCTGGCGGGGGTCGCCGGCCATTGTTCTTCATTCATTCAGGAGATAGACGGCAATGATTCATGTCTTGCGTACCGCCAAGGTCTGGGCGCTCGTCGCCGCGGTACTCGGCCTCGGCCTTTCGGTTGATGCCCAACAGCCACCTACCCCAGCAGCCGCCGGCACCGACCGCGGCCGCACCCCAGGGACCGGCTCCAGTCGATCGCTATGTGGTCGGCCAGGCCCTGCCACCGTCCGAGCCCGGAACGACACTGTTGAACCTCACGCTCGAGCAGGCCATCGACATGGCGCTCGAGAAGAACCTCGATCTGAAGGCGGCTCGGCTGACGCCGCAGACCGTGGACTACCAGTTGCAGTCCGCACGCGCGGCGTTCTCGCCGAGCTTGCACGGCACATACGGCTACAACAACCAGTCGCGGCCGAACAACAGCTCGGTCCTCGATCCGACCCTGCTGTCGGTGAACACCGTCAACCAGCAGTTCAACACCTCGATGAACCAGGCGTTGCATTGGCACGGCGCCACGTACAACGTCAGCTTCAACAACAGCCGGCAGGGCACGAACTCTCTGCAGACGCCTCGGAGTCCGGCGCTACAACACGTCGCTCACGGCGGTCTTTTCCGCTGCCGCTGCTGAACGGGTTCATGGCCGACAACACGCGCAACGCCCTGAAGACCACGGCCATCCAGCGGCAGATTGCCGACGTCCAGCTCACGGGCACGATCGAGAACACCAAGGCCAGGTGCGCGTGGCCTACTGGAACCTGAACAGGCCATCGAGCAGATCGAGATCGCAGCGCGCGCTCGACCTCGCCAACCGGCTCTATCAGGACAACCGGATCAAGGTCGAGATCGGCACGCTGGCGCCGATCGACACGGTGCAGTCCGAAGCGCAGGTGGCGACGCCGAGCAAGTGCTGCTGGCGGCGCGCATCGGCTGGCGGACGGCCGAGCTGAATCTCAAGCGGCTGCTCGCCAACGGCCCGGACGACGACGTCTACAAGCGCGACGATCAACCCGACCGAGCAGGCGATCGCTCACCGTGCAGAGCGTCGATATTCCGGCGGCGGTGCGGACGCGCGCTCGAACAGCGCACCGACCTCGTGCAGGCGCGGAAGAACATCGAGATCTCGCAGCTCAACCTCGAAGTGACCAAGAACCAGACGAAGCCCGAGCTGCGACTCAACACGCGGTATCAGCTGGCGGGCCTCGGCGGTCCGACGGACGGTACAGGGAGGCGCGATCATCTCCACGCTCCGGCGGTTATTGGCGACGCGCTCGGTCAGATCCGGGGTCTCGACCTCCCGACGCTGGAACATGCACGTTCAACTTCACGCTACCCGCTCGGCATGCGGGCGGCGAAGGCCAACTACGCGCGGCGCGCTGCTGCAGGTCGACCAGTCGCAGGCGCAGCTCAAGGCGCAGGAACTGAACGTCTCGGCGGCGGTGACCAACGCCGGCCTGGCCGTCGAGAACACCTACAAGCAGTATCTGGCGGCGCAGAAGACGCGCGAAGCGCAGCAGCGCAACGCCGAGGCCGAGCAGACGCGCTTCGACGTCGGCATGTCGACCAACTTCAACGTCGTGCAGGCGCAGAACAGCCTGACGACCGCGCGGCTGAGCGAACTCCGGGCGCTCATCAGCTACCTCAACGCGGTTGCCGAGTTCGATCGCGTCCAGCGCGTCGGCGGCAACGGCGGCGGTGGTGGCGCTCAGTAACGGAGCGGGCGGACATAGTCGATGCGAAAAGTTTTCCTCGGTGTCAGCGGTCGTCGGTCGCCCTCGGCGCGGGCGCGTGGTTCTACCGGTCCGGCAACGACGAGGCCGCGGCGGCACGCCGGCGCCGGTGCGCGGGCGCCGGCGGCGGCGGACGCGGCGGTCGCGGCCGCGGCGCGGCGATGACCGTCGACGTCGGACGCCGCGACGTCGTCGCGAAGTCGTCGACTACATCACCGTCGTCGGCAATCTGATCGGCGAGGCCACGGTCGACGTCGTGCCGCGCGTCGCCGGCCGGCTCGAGTCCATGCAGGTCAAGCTCGGCGATCGCGTCACGCAAGGGCCAGCTGGTCGCCAAGATCGAAGACCGCGAGCTCCGCGAGCAGATCAACCAGGCGGAAGCCAACCTCGAGGTCAACCACGCGACGGTCGTCGCGCGCGAGAACGACCAGAAGGTGGCCGCAGAGCGCGCTCGAGCGCGCGAAGACGAGCTTCGAGCAGCGGCCTGATCTCGCAAGCAGGCGCTCGAGGACGCCGAGGCGCGCTACAACGCCGCGGTCTCGCAGGTCGACGTCGCCAAGGCGCAGCTCACCTCAGACGCAGGCGCGCCTCGACGAGCTGAAGATCACGCTCGCCAACACGACGTGCTCGTCGCGCCGATGGACGGCTTCGTCAGCCGGCGCAACCTCGACCCGGGCGCGTTCGCCGGCGCCAACACCGTCGATCTCTCGGTCGTCGACATCAGCACGGTGCGGCTGATCGCCAACCTCGTCGAGAAGGACTTCAAGCGCATCGTCGTCGGCGCGACAGGCGATGGTCGAGGTCGACGCCTTCCCGGGCGAGCAGTTCACGGGCGCGTCAGCCGCGTCGCGCCCGTCTTCGACCCGGCGACGCGCACCGCCACGATGGAAATCGAAGTGCCGAATCCGGGCTTCCGTCTGAAGCCCGGCATGTACGCGCGCGTGCGGCTGACCGCCGACCGCAAGCCGAACGCGCTCACCGTGCCGCGCAACGCCGTCGTCGACATCGAAGGCAAGCGCGGCGTGTTCCCGGTCGACGGCGACGTCGCGCAGTTCCAGGCGGTGCAGACCGGCCTCGTCCGACGGCGAGCGCATCGAGATGCTCGACGGCCTCGCAGGAAGGCACGCGCGTCGTCACCGTCGGGCGCGCTCGCGCTGCGCGATGGCGACCGCGATTTCAGTGAGTGGCGCTGGAGCGGCGCGGCGGTGGCCGCGCGGACGGCGCGGCGGCCGAGGCGGCCGCGGACGCGGCGACGCGGCGCAGACCGAACCGGGCGGCCAGAAGCCCGCCGGCAGCTAACGTTCGATCGTCCGAAGGAGATTCGTCGATGAGTATCCCGCGCATTGCGATTGAACGTCCCGTCACGATGTTCATGATGTCGGCCGTCATCGTGCTGCTCGGCGCGATCTCGCTGTTCCGGCTGCCGGTCGACCTGATGCCGGACGTCACCTATCCGAGCATCACGGTGCGCGTCGGCTACGGCGGCGTCGGCCCGGCGGAGATCGAAGAGCTCATCGTGCGGCCGCTCGAGCAGTCGCTGGCCGCGGTGCCGGGCCTCGAGCAGATCAACTCGACCGCGTCAGGAAGGCTCCGGCAACGTGCGGCTGAACTTCGCGTGGGGCATCGGACCTCAACGAAGCGGCCGACGAAGTGCGCACGCGCGTCGATCGCGTGCGCGGCCGGCTGCCGGAGGAAGCCGATCCGCCGACCATCTCAGAAGTTCGACTCGTCGGCCCCGCCGATCATGAGCATCGGCGTCGAGGGCGACTTCGACCGCGTCACGCTGCGCGAGATGGCCGAGAACGACCTCGTGCCGCGCTTCGAGCGCGTCGAGGGCGTGGCGGCCGTCACCGTCAAGCGGCGGCCTGCGCCGGCAGATTCACATCGAGCTGTCGAAGGAAAAGATCACGGCGCTCGACCTCTCGGTCGATCGCGTCGTCCAGCCGATCCGCTCCGAGAACCAGAACGTCCCGCTCGGCGAGGTCGACGAGGGCGACACGACCTACCTGCTCCGCAGCCAGGGCCAGTTCCAGAACCTCGATCAGATCCGCGACCTCGTCGTGCTGACCAAGGGCGGCGTGCCGGTCTACCTGCGCGACATCGCCGAGGTCAAGGACACGACCGAGGACCTGCGGTCGTTCCAGCGCATCAACGGCAAGCCCGGCGTGCGCCTGCAGGTCACGAAGCAGTCGGGCAAGAACACGGTCGCGATCGCGCGACGGCGGTCACGCGCCGAGATCGAGCGCACCAACCGCGAGGTGCCGACCGTCCACCTGACGCTGCTCGACGACCAGTCGAAGTTCATCGAGCGGTCGATCGACGCCGTGACGGAAGCGCGTCTACATCGGCGCGTTCCTGGTCATCGGCGATCATCTTCATCTTCCTGCGCGACTTGCGCTCGACGTTCATCATCTGCACTGTCGATTCCGATCTCGATCGTCGGCACGTTCGCGCTGCTCTACTTCGCCGGCTTCACGCTGAACACGATGACGTTCGGCGGCCTGGCGCTCGGCGTCGGCATGATTGTCGACGCCTCGATCGTCGTGCTCGAGAACACGTTCCGGCACATGGAGAAGGGCAAGTCGCGCATGCAGGCGGCGATCGACGGCAGCGAAGAAGTCTGGTCGGCCATTCTCGCGTCGACGCTCACGCACATCGCGGTGTTCGTGCCGCTGCTCTTCCTGACCGGCGTCTCGAGCATCCTGTTCGTCCAGCTCTCGATCGTCGTCATGTTCTCGCTGATCGATGTCGCTGTTCGTCGCGGTCACGGTCGTGCCGGTGCTCTGCTCGCGCCTGCTGAAGCTGCCGCCGCCCGAGGCGGAACGCGACGGGCTTCTCCGGCACGCCTCTTCACCGTGGAGCGAGCGCGTGCTCGAGGGGCTCGACGACATCTACCGCGCGTTGATTCACACGGCGCTGCAGCATCGGCCGACGGTGCATCGGCGCGTCAGCGGCGATCACGGTCGCTGGCGTTCCTGATCCTGCCGACGATCCCGAGCGAGCTGGTGCCGCAGACCGACGAAGGCGAAGTCTCGGTGTCAGCGCGCGTATGCCGCCGGGCACGCGCATCGAGCGCACCGAGGCAGTCGCGCTGCAGCTCGAAGAGATGGTCCGCGCCAACGTGCCGGAAGCGCGTGACCATCATGAGCAACGCCGGCGGCGGCGGGTTCGGCGGCCCGGGCGGCGGCGGAGGCGGCGGATCGAGCGCTCAAGTCACGGTGCAAGCTCGACGCCGCGCACGGAACGCGAGCGGACGAGCGACCAGATCGCCACCGATCTGCGCCGCGTGCTCGTCGGGCATCCCCGGCGTGCACGATCACGACGCGCGCCTCGGGCGGCAACCAGCAGCTCACGCGCGCCTCATGCGGCGGCGGCGGCGACAGCCGCCTCGCCGTCGAAATCCGCGGCGACGATCTGGACCAGGCGCAAGCGCATCTCGCAGGACGTGCTCGCCATGATGCGCGAGACGCCCGGCATCGCCAATCCGCAGATCGGCCGCGAAGAAGGCCGGCCGGAGCTGGCGATTCGCGTCGATCGGCCGAAGGCGGCGCTGCTCGGCCTGTCCGTGTCGGGCGTCGCGAACACGATCCGCACGAACATCAGCGGCACGCAGGCGGCCATGTTCCGCGAGCGCGGCAAGGAGTTCCCGATCATCGTCCGCCTGCGCGAAGAAGACCGCGAGCGGTCCGAGTCGGTCAACGACGTGCTGATCAGCACGCCGCAGGGCCTGGTGCTGCCGGCGCGCAACGTGCTCGACCTCACGCCCGCAGACGGGCCCGACGCAGATTGAGCGCAAGAACCAGCAGCGGATCACGCGCGTCAACGCCGAGCTCGACGCCGGACGCGGCGCTGGGCGATGCCGTCAAGGACGTGCAGGCCCGGCTGCCCGAGGTCGACGTCCCCGAGGGCTTCTCGGTGGGCTTCGGCGCCGAGGTCGAACAGCAGGCCCAGGCGTTCCAGCAGCTGCAGGTGCTGCTGATCCTGGGCGTGCTGCTGGTCTACGCCGTCATGGCGTCGCAGTACGAGTCGCTCCGGGATCCCTTCATCGTCATGTTCTCGGTGCCGGTGGCCGCCATCGGCGTGGTGGTGGCCCTGCAAGTTGACGTCAACGTCCTTCAGCCTTCAGGCGTATATCGGAGTAATCATGCTGGCGCGGGATCGTCGTCAGTAACGCGATCCTGCTGGTGGACTACACGAACATCCTGCGGCGGCGCGACGGCCTGCCGCTGCGGGAGGCGGTCGAGGTGGCGGGCCGGACGCGGCTGCGGCCGATCCTGATGACGACGCTGACGACGATTCTGGGCCTGGTGCCGATGGCGCTGGGCATCGGCGAAGGCGCGGAACTGCAGGCGCCGCTGGCGCGCGTGGTCATCGGCGGCCTGATCGGCCTCGACGCTGGTGACGCTGGTGCTGGTGCCGACGCGTCTACACGCTGTTCGAAGAAGGCTTGCAGCGGACTGCGCCGAGGGGCG
Organism: uncultured Acidobacteriota bacterium; assembly: GCA_963793255.1. Lineage (GTDB taxonomy): Bacteria > Acidobacteriota > Vicinamibacteria > Vicinamibacterales > SCN-69-37 > CAVTYZ01. Next base: position 54,194 of record CAWBZK010000017.1, on the reverse strand, counting down.
GCGCACTCGCACCCTGAGCAAGCCTTAGTCACCGATCATGAAAAAACTGGTCGACGATTCTCATTCTTCTCGCGGCCGCCGGTGGCGGCGCCTACTACTACTACAACGTACGGCAAGCCGCGCCGGAGAAGCCGCAGGTCGTCCAGGCGACGATCTCGCAGGGCGACATCGTCGAGGAGGTGCAGGCGACGGGCACGCTCGAGGCGATGCGCGCGCGTCGACGTCGGCTCGCAGGTCTCGGGCGTCGTCAAGGAGATCTACGTCGACTTCAACTCGATCGTCAAGAAGGGCCAGGTCCTCGCCGAGATCGATCCGTCGCTGCTCCAGGTGCAGGTGGACATCCAGAAGGCGAACGTCGAGCGGCAGGAGGGCGACATCGCCAACCAGGAAGTGCAGCTCGAGGACGACAAGAAGCAGTCTCGAGCGGACGCAGGCAGCTGTTCGAGAAGAGCTGGTCAATCAGCAGCAGCTCGAACAGGCGGAGCTGCAGGTCAAGACCGCGCAGGCGCAGCTCGACTCGGCGCGAGAAGACAGCTGGTGCACGGCGCGAAGCCAACCTGAACCAGGCGAAGCTGAACGTCAGCTACACGAAGATCGACTCGCCGATCGACGGCGTCGTCGTCGAACCGCAGGTGGACGTCGGCCAGACCGTGCAGTCGAGCATGAACGTCGCCGCAGTTCTTCGTGCTCGCGACCGACCTGCGCGAGCTGAAGCTGACGGCCGGCGTGGACGAGGCGGAAATCGGCAAGATCCGGCCGGGCATGCCGGTGACGTTCACGGTCGACTCGTACGGGGCACAGACGTTCGACGGGCACGGTCGACGCCGTGCGCCTGAACGCGACCGACGCAGAACAACGTCGTCACCTATCCGGTGTGGATCAAGGTGCCGAACGCCGACCTGCAGCTGCGGCCGGCATGACGGCGCACGGTGCAGATTCGTGATCTCGAGCGCGCCGAGCGTCGTGCGCGTCCCGAACCAGGCGCTGCGGTTCCGGCCGACGAACGACATCTACACGGCGCTCGGCCTCGACGCCGCCCGCCGGCCGCCAGCGCGCGGGCAGGGCGCGCGGCGGCCGCGGACGCGGCGACGCGCAGGCGGCGCCCGGCGGCAGTCAGCCGGCGGCGCCGGCGGCTCGGCGCCGCGACAGGGCGGACAGCGGCCAGGCGGCTGACGGCGCCGGCGCGGCCACAGGCGACGGCGGCAGGCGGCAGCCAGGCGCGCCGCGGCGCCGCGGCAGCGGCGGCCAGGGCGGCAGCGGCAGGCGGGCGACGGTCAGGGCGGCCAGCGCAGGCGCAGGGCGGCCGAGGCGGCGAGGGATTCGGCCGCGGCGGCAGTTTGCGAACATGACGCCGGAAGAGCGTCAGCGCATGATGGAGCAGTTCGCGCGGTCGCGGCGGCGGCGGTGGCGGCGGGCGCAGGCGGCGGCGCGGCCAGGCCGCCGGCGGCCGCGGCGAGCGTCGCAGCGAGCACCGCTGGCCGCTGACGGCCGACAAGATCGACGAGCTCTTCCTGCCGACGCCCGTGCGGCAGCGACGCCGGGTCCGTCTGGACCTGGGACGAGGCCGGCAAGAAGCTCGACCGAGACTCGCGTGGTCGCTCGGCGTCACCGACGGCCAGTTCAGTCGAGCTCGTCTCGGGCGACGTCAAGGTCGGCCAGCAGGTCGTCACGAGCATCATCATTCCGCTCACCACGGCCCAGCGGCAACGCGCAGAACCCGCTCTTCGGCGGCAGGCCGCGGCGGCTTCGGCGGCATGCAGCCTGGCGGCGGACGCGACGGCGGCGGCCAGCGGCAACCGGCGGCGGCGGCGGCGGCGGCGGCGGCGAGCCGCGGCTTCGGCAATGCCGGCGGCGGAGGCCCGTGGCGGCGGAGGCGGCGGACGCCGGGAACTAGCTCGGCATCTCAACGACACGGAGTCAATCGTGCCCGTCGTCATGGCGGTGAGGGACCTCACCAAGATCTACAAGATGGGCGACCACGAAGTCCGCGCGCTGCGCGGCGTGTCGCTCGACATCGAGGCCGGCGAGTTCGTCGCCGTCACCGGGCCCGTCCGGGTTCGGGCAAGTCCACGTTCATGCACATCGCCGGCTGCCTCGACCGGCCGACGAGCGGCGTGTACAACCTCGACGGCAAGGACGTCTCGAAGATGTCGAAGGACGAGCTGGCGCGCGTCCGCAACCAGAAGATCGGCTTCGTGTTCCAGGGCTTCAACCTGCTGACGCGCACGACGGCGCTCGACAACGTCGAGCTGCCGCTGCTCTACCGGCGCAAGAACGGCTTCAAGACGGCCGAGCGGCACAAGCGCGCGCTGGCGGCGCTCGACGCGGTCGGGCTCGGCGCAGCGCTATCACCACATGCCGAACCAGCTGTCGGGCGGTCAGCAGCAGCGCGTCGCGATCGCGCGCGCGCTCATCAACGAGCCGTCGATCATCCTGGCCGACGAGCCGACGGGCAACCTCGACACGCGCACGAGCATCGAGGTCATGGGCATCTTCCAGCGGCTGAACCAGCGAGCGCGGCATCACGGTGCTGCTCATCACGCACGAGATGGACATCGCCGAGTACGGCACGCGGCTCATTCGCTTCCGCGACGGCCGCGTCGTCGCCGACCAGCCGGTGCTCCACCGCCGCAACGCGGCCGACGAGCTGGCGGCGCTGCCGCCGCCCGAGCCGGATCAGATTCCGCCGCCAGCCGAAGCCGAGCGCGGCGGCGCACTAGAGACGCAGAGGACCTGACACCATGTCGATCTTGATGACGCTTCGGATCGCCTTCAAGGCGCTCGCCCGCAACAAGCTGCGCACGGCGCTGACCATGCTCGGCATGATCATCGGCGTCGCCGCGGTCATCGCGATGGTCGCGCTCGGCACCGGCGCGCAGGCGCAGATCGAGGAGCAGGTCAAGACCGCCGGCACGAACCTGATCACCGATCATCGCCGGGCAGCGCCAACGCCGGCGGCGTCCGCACGCGGCGCCGGCGGCAACACGCGACTCGTCGCCGGAAGACGCCGCAGGCGCTGCGCGACCTGCCCGAAGTCGCAGTACGTCGCGGAGAGCGTCGGCACGCGGCTGCAGCTCATCTACGGCAACCAGAACTGGAACACGCAGCGTCGAAGGCACGAACGTCGACCTGCCGCTCATCCGCGTCCTGGCCGCTGAAGTACGGCGTCGTTCTTCACCGACGAGGACGTGCAGGCCGCGGCCAAGGTCATCGTGCTCGGCTCGAACGTCTCGGACACGCTGTTCGGCGAAGGCGTCGATCCGACCGACGCGCAGATCCGCGTCCGCAACCACGTCTTCCGCGTGCTCGGCGTCATGGCGCTCCAAGGGCGCGGCCGGCGGCGGCATGAACATGGACGACCAGGTCTTCGCGCCGTACACCACGGTGATGAAGAAGCTGTCCGGGCCAGCACGAACCTCAACCGCATCTACGTCTCGGCGCGAGTCGGCCGACGACGCTCGACGCGGCCGCGGCGTCGATCACCGCGACGATGCGCGACGGCGCACGGCATCGACGCCGGCGACGACGGACGACTTCACGGTGCAGACGCTGGACGACATCGTCGCCCTCCGCACGCAGGAACGCCAGCACGATGACCAACCTGCTCGCCGGCATCGCCGGCGTCTCGCTCGTCGTCGGCGGCATCGGCATCATGAACATCATGCTGGTGTCGGTCACCGAGCGGACGCGCGAGATCGGCCTGCGCCTGGCGATCGGCGCGCGCGGCTTCGACGTGCTGCTCCAGTTCCTGATCGAGGCGGTCGTCATCAGCCTCGTCGGCGGCGCCGTCGGGATCGCGACTCGGCTACGGCGTCGCCGAGCTTCTCCGAACGTCTATCAGCACATGGCCGGCCATCGTGCCGCTCAACGCGGTGGTCACCGCGGTGCTGTTCTCGGCCGCGGTCGGCATCTTCTTCGGGTTCTATCCGGCCCGCAAAGCCGCGGGGCTGGATCCGATCGAAGCGCTGCGGTTCGAGTAGGCCGGCACCCTTCGGAGGGCGAATCGCTTTCCGAGTTCACTGCAGGAGTCATACATGCGAAGAATCAACAGCTCTCGTGATCGTCGCGGCGCTCGCGTTCCTGACCGCGTCGGTCGCGGCACAGGCCAACTTCGCCGGCAAGTGGACGCTCGGATCCGGCCTCCGTGTCCGGCCCCGCCGGCTGACGGTGGTGGTGGACGTGGCGGCGGCCGCGGCGGCATGCTCGGCCAGGAACTGACCATCACCCAGGACGCCGCGAACCTGACCCTGGAATACATGGGCGGCGGCCAGAACCCGGCGCCGGTCAAGCTCGTCTACAAGCTCGACGGCACCGAGAGCAAGAACATGTGATGGGCCGCGGCGGGCAGATGGAACAGGTCTCCAAGGCGGCCTGGTCCGGTCAGTCGCTCGTCGTCACCACGACGACGGGCGCCGGCGAAGCTGAAGCGCACGTTGTCGCTTCAGGGCGGCAATCTCGTCGTCGAGACGGCCGCTCCGGGACGCGACGGCGGCCCTGGCACGACGACGAAGGTCACCTACAAGAAGGCGGCGTAGTCATGACGCGGAGCCTGACGCTCCGCGCGACGTCACCGCCTGAACACGCGGCGCGTGGGCTACGGCTCACGCGCCTTTTTCTTTTCGTTCAGATCATCCAGCAGTTGCCGCACGGTGCGGCCCGTGACGGGGTCCACCCAATCCGCCGCGATCGCGGCGAGCGGCTCCAGGACGAAGCGCCGGGTCCGGAAACGCGGGTGCGGAACGCTGACGGCTGGCGTCGCACATCTGACGTCGCCGTAAAGAATCAGATCCAGATCGATCGTGCGCGCGGCCTTCGGCGATCGGCGTTCGCGGCCGCCGCGTTTCTCGATGTCCAGGAGCCTCTCGATCAAGCGGTCGGGCGTGAGGCTCGTCTGCCCTGTCGCCGCCATGTTCAGGTACGGCGGTTGCGGGTCGGGAACGTCAACGGGGTCCGTTTCGATGACGTCGGAGGTCTCGAGATTCGCGAGGATCGACCGGAGCCGGTCCGCGGCCCACTCCAGGTGCGCGCGCCGATCGCCGAGGTTCGAGCCCAGTGAAAGAGCGACGCGAACCATTTCTTATTTGTTATTGGTTGTTTGTTATTGCCTATTGGTCATTGGGCATTTGCTATTGAGCGATCGCGCCCCGAGTTGCCGCGCCGTGCAATGGCCATTGGCCAATAGCAAATCCCTAAATAGCAAATAACCAATAACAAATAGCAAATGGCGAGCTACCCCAGCCACCTGACAGGAAGGACTCCGTCGCCCGTGCCGGGCGAGCCCGGGCCGTTGGCGCGGCGGCCGAGCAGGTCGTCGTGGCCGGCAAGGATCTGATCGAAGAAGCGCTGCTGCTCGAGCGTCTCGCCGATGACGACCTGCATCATGCTGCGATGGCGGGCGTTCGAGATCTCGGCGAGCTGCGGCCGCCACCTGGCGACGAACGCGTCAACGGCCTCACGTCTTCCTTCACGAGCGGCACGAAGTCGGCCTTCGCGCCAACGCGCGCGGCCGTGATGCGTGGCTCCTCGACGACGTCCGGATTGCCGCCGGGCTCGACCAGCGCCGCCTCGAGCCAGGACAGGTGCACGTCCTCGCGGGCGATCACGTACTGGTACGTGTTGTTGAACTCGTAGTCGGTCACGAAGCGCGCGACGGCGACGTGCCGCTCGCGCATCGTCAGCTTGTCGCGGTGGAACTCACGCAGACGTCGAGAGAAGGTCGTCAGGCTTCACGTGTTCTGCTTCTGTTTGCAGGTGATGCACACCCGCGTCCAGGGAATCGCCTCGAGCCGGGCCGGCGCGATCGGGTCGCCGCAGTCGCGGCAGATCCCGTAGGTGCCCTTCTCCATGCGGTACAGCGCTTCTTCGATGGCCTGCAGGATCTTCGCGTCGGTCTGCTTCAGCTTGAGCTGGATGTGGACTTCGTTGTTGCCGCTGGCCTGATCGGCCAGGTCGCCCTGCCGGCTGTTGACGTCCATCGAGGCCGGCAGCGGGCGGGTCCGGTCGATGCCGCGAGGATCTCGCCGCGCTTCTGCAGCAGCTCCTCCTTCAGCTTCGCCAGCAACGTCTCGTCGAGGACTTGGTCAGACATGGTATGGATGGCGCCTTCTCCCACAGACGATCCTCGGCATTTTATCAAACCAGTCCAGCGACGGCGGAAGTGAGCCCGCCGCGGTCACTCGCTGCGCAGCGTGGCCAGCGGCTTTCTGAGGAGCATGTCGATGCTCGCCAGGACGCCGACGACCCCGACGAGGGCGGCCGTCGCGACGACGCCAGCTGACAACAGCGTAAACGCCGGCTGCCACTCGATTTCGAACAGATACCTCGCCAGCGACCCAGGAAAGGCCGACCGCGCCGACGGCGCCGAGGACGCCGGCCAGCACGCCGAGGATACCGTATTCGACCGCCACCATCGCCGCGACCAGGCGCGTCCCGGCGCCGAGCGTGCGGTAGATCGCCGCCTCGTAGAGCCGCTGGAACTTGGTCATCGCGACGGCCCCGATGAGCATGAGCGCCCCGGCCAGGAGCGTGACGGCGCCGACGACCGTCACGCCGAGGGTGACGTTGTCGACGACGTCGCGGATCGAGGCCATGACGTCGCGGACGTCGATCACCGAGACGTTCGGGTGGCTCTTGACGAGATCGCGCTGCAGGCGCCCCGCGCGCCTTCGGATCGTCCACGACCTGGAGGAATCCCGACGTAGTTGTGCGCGGCCCGCGCGACGCGCCGGCGCTGGCCGCAGCACGAAGACGAACCCGCCGTTCTGCGAGTCGTTCCACTCGACCGTGCGGACGCTGGTGACGCGGGCCGCGAGCAGCTGGCCGGCGATGTCGAACGTCACGCGGTCGCCGAGCCCGATGCCGGACTCCGCAGCCAGCTCGCGTTCGATGGACACCTCGGTGTCCGGCTCCCCGTCCGGCCGGCGAACTCGTCGAGCGGGCTCGTCCAGAACGCGCCGTCGACGACGCGCTCGTTCGACTCGAGTGCGCTTCGGAACGTCAGGCCGAACTCGCGTGCGAGTCCCCGTCCGCGCTCACGACGGCCTCGCGGTCGGGAAGCTTGGTCCGGCTGCCGTCCACCGACGCGACGCGGCCGCGCATGAGCGGCGTGATCCGGGCCGGCCGCGCGCAAGATACGGCTCGACGATCCTCTTCAGCGCCTTCGACCTGGTCGGACTGGATGTCGATCAGCACGAAGTCCGGCGAGTTCTCGCCGACCTGCCGGTTGATCTGCGCGAGCAGGTTGGCCTGCACGGCGCGCACGCCGAGGACGAAGAAGCAGCCGAGCCCGACGGCCATCAGGATCACGCGCGTCTGGTTGCCCGGCCGGCCGAGGCTGATCACCGCGTGGCGGACGGCGAAGATGCGGGAGCGTGTCGAGCGGTTGCGTGAGCCGGACGAGCAGCAGGCTCGCGCCGTACAGGAATCCAGCGGCCACGGCGAGTCCACCGGTCACGATCAGGCCCGCGCGAACAGAATCGGCCTGCCACATCGCGACGACCGCGAGCGCGAGCGAGATCGCCACCGCGGCCAGTCAGGCTCTGCCAGTTCGCGGCGCGCGGTGCCCGTCGTGTCTGCCCGCAGCAGCAGGAGCGGCTTGACCTGCCGGATCTCGAGCAGCGGCACGAGCGCAAACAGCAACGAGACCAGCAGTCCAACGGCGATGCCCTGTACGGCCGCCGACGCCGTGACCGACACGTCCGCCACGCCGAGCGACGCGACGACCGACGCCGGCACCATCGCCAGCCCCACGGCCGCGATGGCGAGACCGAGCAGACTGCCGCCGAGGGCGAGGACGAGAACCTGCAGGACATAGATCGCGAGCACGCGCCCGGAGGAGGCGCCGATGCACTTCAGGATGGCGACGCTTCGGATCTTCTGCTGCACGATGACGCGCGTGACGCTCCACACGCCGATGCCGCCGAGCACGACGATGGCGAAGCCGACGAGGCTGAGATAGTTCTCGGCCATCGACAGATTGCGGCCGATCCGATCCTCGAGCGTCTGCCACGACCGCACCGTGACACGAGTCCTGGCGCAGGACCTCGCGCAGACGGAGCGTCAGGCCGCCCGGGTCGGGCGGATACGCGGACGAGAAGCTGATAGCTCGCGCGGCTGCCGAAACCCAGCAGCGACGTGGCCTTGAGGTCATCGAGGTCCACGTAGACGCGCGGCCCGAAGGCGATGCCCGCCGCGCTGCGCGCGGTCCTTCGCGATCGTGCCCCGGATCGCGAACGCCTGGCCGGCCAGGCGCAGCGTGTCGCCCGACCTCCAGGCCCAGCGCGATCAGGAGCTCCGGCTGGACGACCGCGCCGTGATCGGCCGAGCAGTGCGTGCGCGAACGCGGCCCGCTGCTCGAGCTCGATCGTGCCGTAGTACGGAAACCCGTCCGCGACGCCGCGAATCTCGACGAGCTTCACCTGGCCGTTGCCCCGGCCCTCGGCTGGCGCGGCCATCGTCTGGGTCTCGATGAGGTCGAGCGTGCCGGTCGCGCCGAAGATGCGCCAGCTCCCGATCGATGCGCGACCGGACGTCACCTGCGATCGGTCGCGTCGACTGGAGAACCAGATCGGCGCCGATCAGGCTGCGCGCCTCGCCCGTCAGCGTCGTCCGGACGTTCTGGACCACGCTGCGCAGCGCGATGATGGCGGCCACGCCGATGCCGACGCACAGGAAGAAGAAGCCGAGCCGCGACCAGGACGACCGGATCTCGCGCCAGACCATCCGGAGGACGAACGTCATCGCGCGGCCTCTTGCAGCGGGTACGCGGCGCTCGGCGAGCCGGCCGTCGCGAAGCACGATCACCTCGTTCGTCCGGGCGGCCAGCTCCGGATCGTGCGTGACGAGCACGAGCGTGCAGCCGCGACGCTTGTTCACGTCCACGAGCAGGTCGATGATCTGGTGGCCGGTCACGCTGTCGAGGTTGCCGGTGGGCTCATCGGCCAGCAGAATCGGCGGATCGTTCGCGAGCGCGCGCGCGATCGCCACGCGCTGCTGCTCGCCGCCCGACAGCTGCGACGGATAGTGCCGCGCCCGATCCGCGAGGCCCACCTCGCCGATGAGCGCGGCGGCGCGCTTGCCGGCGTTCGCCACGCCGGCGATCTCCATCGGCACCAGCACGTTCTCGAGCGCGGTCAGCGACGGCAGCAGGTGGAAGAACTGAAAGACGATGCCGACCTTCTCGCCGCGAAGGCGGGCGAGAGCCTCCTCGTCGAGGCGCGTGATGTCCACGCCACCGAGAAGGATCCGGCCGGTGGTCGGCGCATCGAGTCCGGCGATCAGGCCGAGCAGCGTGGACTTGCCGCTGCCCGACGCGCCGGTGACCGCCACGGCCCGGCCGCGCGCGATGTCGAGCGTCAAGGGATGCAGGATCGTCAGCGGCCCGGCGCCGCTCGGCACGGTCCGCGAAACGTCGACGAGCTGGATGATGCTGTCAGCGGCCGGCATTCAGACTGTCGTCAACGAGGCGGCGAAGTCCGGGGAACAGCCGCTCCGCGATGACACGGGCGCCTTGAGCGTTCGGGATGGATGCCGTCGGCCTGGTTCAGCTTCGGATCGCCGGCGACGCCGTCGAGCAGAAACGGCACGAAGACGATCGAGTTCTGATATTCGCGCGACAGCCGACCGAACACGTTCTGGAAGCCCTTCTGGTAGTCCTCGCCGAGGTTGGTCGGCGCCAGCATGCCGGCCAGCATGATGGCCAGCCGACGACTCACGGCTTGATCGAGGATCGACGCCAGGTTGTCGTGCGTCTGCTGGACGGTCAGACCGCGCAGCGCGTCGTTGCCGCCCAGAGCCACGACCAGGATACGAGTGTTCGGCGCTGAGAAGTTGCTCGACGCGGCGCGCGCCGCCGGCCGTCGTGTCGCCACTCGACCCGCCGTTGACGACGTCGACTTCCGTGTAGCCCTCGGCGTGAAACATCTGCTTGATGACGTTCGGGTACGCCTGCTCGGCAAGGAGGCCGAGGCCGGCCGTGAGGCTGTCGCCGAGAAACGCGATCTCGATGACCGGCTCGCTGCTCTGCCCCGTGGCCGGATCGACCGGTGCCGGAGCTGTCTGATCCGCCTGTCCCGACTGCTGCTGGGGCCCGCGCACAGCCGGCAAGAACACCGCAACCGGCGCCAATTGCCGCCAGCAGCGAGACGAGCGTGAGGTGACGAAACCGCACCCGTCCATTCTAGCTGTGTGTTCTGAGTTACGCTGGCGCCGCCGAGCCGTGCCGCTTCCTCCGTTCGACCAGCTCGCCCTGATCAACGTCGCGATCGCCACTCTCTGCGGCATTGCCGATTGGTGTCGAGCGCCAGTGGAGTGGGAAGGCAGGCGGGCCGCGCGCGCGCTTCGCGGGCGTTCGGACGTTCACGTTGCTCGGGCTCGTCTCGGGCCTGAGCGGCTGGCTGTGGACCGCCGGCGCCCAGGGTCCGGCCCTCGTCTTTCTCGGCGGCCTCGGTGCGCTCGTGGTCGTGGCCTATCTCTCGGCCAGCCGGACCGACATCGACGGCACGACGGAAGTCGCTGCGTTCGTCGTGATGGTGGCCGGGTGCTGGCCGGCGCGGGCATGCGCCCTCTGGCGTCCGGCATCACGGCCATCACGGGACTGCTTCTCGTCGAGAAGAAGCGACTGCACAGCTGGGTGCAGGGGCTCGACCGCGAGGAGGTTCGCGCCGGCGCGCGTTTCGCGGTCATGGCCGCCGTGGTCCTGCCGCTCTTGCCCGCTGGCCCGTTCGGCCCCTACGACGCCATCCGTCCTCGGATGCTCTGGGCGCTCGTGCTCTTCTTCTCGGGCCTCAGCTTCGTCGGTTACGTAGCGCGGAAGATCGTGGGGCCGTCCCGCGGATATCTCATTGCCGGCACGCTCGGCGGCCTGCTCTCGTCCACGTCCGTGACGCTGACGTTTTCGCGACTCAGCCAGAACCACCCGGACGCTGGACGCGCGCTCGCTTCTGGCGCAGTCGGTGCGTCAGTCATGCTTCTGCCGCGCCTCGTCGCGGCAACGGCGGTGCTCGCGCCCGCGCTCAGTCGGTCACTCTGGCCCCTGTTCGTCGTTCCAGCCGGCATCGGGATCGCCCTCGCACTCACCGGATGGCGTGACCACGGAAGCGCCAACCGTCGTCAGGATCCGGCAACGAACCCGCTCCAGTTCACCGCCGCGCTGCAGATGGCGGCGCTGTTTCAGATCGTGCTGTTTGTCGTGGGGTTCGTCACCGCGCGTTTCGGCCAGGCTGGCATCTACCCGTCTGCCGCCGTCCTCGGGCTCGCGGATATGGACGCGCTCACGATCTCGATGGCGCAACTCACCACGGCCGGCACCGCCGCCGCGACGACGGCCACGGCGGTGGCGATCGGGATCATCTCGAACACGATCGTGAAGCTCGTGATTGTCCTGGCGGTCGGGCGCGGCGCCTATCGGATCCTGACGGCGATCGGCTTGGCGCTCATGGCGGTGGCGCTGGCGGTAGGGATCTACTTGCTCTAAAGGGTTCGAGGAGGTCGAAGAGGCCGACAGGGTTCGAAGGGTCGCAGACCCCAAGCCCCAAGACTCAAGCCGCCAACCAGCCCTAAGCCGCTAAGCCTTCTTCACGTCGTGAAAGACTCGCATCGCGACCGACGACCATCGACGCGACGTCGGCGACGTTGGCGGGCAGGATCACCGTGTTGCTCTTCTGCGCCAGCTCGCCGAACTGCGTCACGTACTGCTCGGCCACGCGAAGCTGCGTCGCTTCCATGCCGCCGGGCTGCTCGATGGCGTCGGCGACCTGGCGAATGCCCGACGCCGTCGCGGTGGCGACGGCCAGAATCGCCGCGGCCTGGCCTTCTGCCTCGTTGATCTGCTGCTGCCGCCGGGCTTCCGACGCCTTGATGACCTGCTGCTTCTCGCCTTCGGCGCTGTTGATGGCCGCGTCGCGCTGGCCTTCGGAAGTGAGGATGACGGCGCGCTTCTCCCGCTCGGCGCGCATCTGCTTTTCCATCGCGGCGAGCACGTCCTGCGGCGGCGTGATGTTCTTGATCTCGTAGCGCAGCACCTTGACGCCCCAGGACTCCGACGCCTTGTCGAGCTCCGTCACGACCTGCATGTTGATGTTGTTGCGCTCTTCGAACGTCTTGTCGAGATCGATCTTGCCGATCTCGCTTCGCAGCGTCGTCTGCGCAAGCTGCGAGATGGCGAAGACGTAGTCCGCGATGCCGTACGACGCGCGCTCGGGATTCAGCACCTTCATGTAGAGGATGCCGTCCACGCCGACCTGCACGTTGTCGCGCGTGATGCAGACCTGCGCCGGGATATCGCACGCCGTCTCCTTGAGCGTGTGGCGGTACCGAATGACGTCGATGAACGGAATCAGGATGTGGAAGCCGGCGTTCATGACGCCGGCGAACCGGCCGAGCCGCTCCCTGACGAAGGCGCTCTGCTGCGGCACGACGACGGCCGTCTTGCTCACGACGATGAGGGCAATGATGGCCAGAACGGCCATCACGATGAGCGTGCCACTTACTTCGACCATCAGCGGACTCCTTCCGGGGTCACGTCGAGCATCAGCCCCTCGACACGAAGCACGCGGCACCGGCCGCCTGGTCCGACCGCCGCGCTGGACACGTTCCGAGCCGACCACGAGGACCCGCGCAGCTCGACCTTCCCGATGGCGCCCGGTTCGAGGTGGCCACTGGCCACCGCGACCTCGCCGACGAGCGCATCCACCGCCGGCAGTTGGGGGTCGAGCTGCATCCACTTGAGCAGCCGCGAACGGAAAATCACCAGCATGCCGACCGACAACACGGAGAACAGGAGCAGTTGCATCCACGACGGACCGGCAAGGTCGACGCCGTGTCAGCAGACCCACGAGAATCGCGCCGATCCCGAAAAAGATGATGTAGAAGCCGCCGGGGGTGACGAGCTCGCCCAGCATGAACAGCAGCCCGAGGACCAGCCAGTGCCACCAGAGAATTGTCATAGGGGTCTGTCCCCGCCCACGGAGTGGGACTGACCCCTCGTAGGCAGCAACTTAATGGTCGTGATGAACTGCCCTGCGTGTCGTGTCGTGTGCTCGGCGCCGTGGAACAGCAGGCCGATCACGGTTGACGGCAGACCCGCCCGCCCCACGCGCCGGTCGTCGAACACGCGCTCAGCGTCAGTCGCGCGCAATTGATCGAGCGCGCGTTCGATGGCGTGCGCGACACGTGCCGCGAGGGCCGCGCCATCCAGTTCCGGATGTGGCACGGCTTCGGCGCGGAGGACGGCCTTCTGAGCATCGCTCAGCCCTTCGCCGCGCGCGTAGCCAAACAAACGATCGAGGGCGCCCGCCATGTGCAGCAGGTGGAAACCGGCGGTCGCAGCGCCGCGTTCGACCCAGAGCAGGTCAGGTGGCACCGACGGGGCAAGCGCCGCCACGTCCTCGTTCGCCTGGATCAACGCATGCGCCGCTGGCTGGAGTACGGGCGCGACCCCGGGAACGGGCCCTCGAAGCCAAGCCTCTGTGGACACTGGCGACGATTATAGAGGCTTAGGGCTCAGGGCTCAGGGCTCAGGGCCTGGGGCTGGGAACGGGGAACGGGGAACGGGGAACGGGGAACGACGAGTTAACTTACAGCCGCAGTTTCTTGCAGCACTTTGCGAAGCCAGACGCTGCCGGGCTCGGTGTCGCGTTGCACGGGCCACTGCAGAACTTCTTTGAAGGATGGAATCTCGATCGGCAGGGGCAATGTCTTGAGCGGCAGATGGGCTGTCGCCATCTGCGCCAGCCGGGTCCAGATCGTGGCGACGCGGCCGGTGCCAACGACGAGCTGTGGCACGAGCGCGAAGGTTGGCGCGACGATTTCGACGCGCCGGACGTGGCCGCGGCTCTTCAGAAACCATTCGTCGAAGCTGGCTTCCTGCACGCCGCTCAGTTCGACCACCACGTGACCGAGCGAGAGATACTGCTCGAGCGACAGTTCTTTCCCAATCGACGTGTTCCCGCTCCAGGCCACACACCGGAAGTCGTCGTCGAAAATCGGTACGCTCGGATGATTCGGCAGCGCGTAGCGCTCCGGCACAATCAGAAAATCGATGTGCCCGCGATTCAGCTCCTCGTGCCAGTTCGGGCTCAACTGGCGGAGCTGCAGCGAGACGCCGGGCGCTTCGGTCTCGATCCGCGTGAAGAGCTGCGGCATGAACGCCGTGAAGGCGTAGTCGGACGCCATGATCGAGAATCGCCGATCCGACTGCGCGGCGTCGAACTGCGCGCGCGTCGAGATCGTGTCCTGGATCTGGTGAAGGATCCGGCCAACCGGGTCCGTCAGGCCCTCGGCCAACGGCGTCAGCATCAGGGATCGGCCCACCGGCACGAGCAGCGGGTCGCTGAAGTACTCGCGCAGCCGCGCAAGCGCGCCGCTCATCGCCGACTGGCTCAGGCCGAGCCGTTCGCCGCCCCGGGTGATGCTGCGCTCTCGCAGCAGAACGTCGAGGGCGACGAGCAGATTGAGGTCCAGCCCCTTCAGATTCATGTGCCGGTTGCCGAGCAACCTATCAGAAAAACTGCTCGGGTGAGTTTTACGTTAAACGTAAAACTCACCCGAGCAGTTTTTCAGGCATCAGTCCGGCAGATGCGACCGATTGTGACAACCGATTTCCCCTCGCGCTGGGCACACCGTACAATGCTCGGGCTCAAACATTGAGGCTACTCCGGGGGACTTTCAGGTCGTCCCGGTACCGGTTCGACACTATTTTCAGACCCGAGGATGGAGCGCGCCATGTCACGACGTCTTTCACTCACCGCGTTGTTGTGCGGTCTGCTCGCCCTGACCACGTATGCGGCCGGTCCCACGTTCCGGCCCGATACGGTGTTCCGCGGCAACGCGCTCACTGGCTGGACGCCGCTGGGCCAGGCCGACTGGCGCGCCCAGAACGGCGAGATCGTCGGCACGCCTCGTCAGCCCGGCGGCGGCTGGCTCGTGCTGAACAAGTCCTATCAGGATGTCGCGGTCTACACGAACGTGACGTGCACGGCCGGCTGCAAGGCCGGCGTCCTCATGCGTGCGGAGAAGACGCCCGACGGCGGCATGAAGGGCATCTACGTTTCGTTGACTGAGGGCGACCTCGCCTCGTACTCCGTGACGCTGAACGCGCAGGGCGCCGAGACGGCACGGCAGCCGCTGTCATCCGGCCGTGCGGGCGGCGCCGCACCGCGGTGCCGGCCGTGCCGGCGCCCCGGGTGGCGGAGGTGCAGGCCGAGGCGCCGCGCCAGCGGCAGGTGCGGCAGCCGCACCGCCGGCGACTGGCGCGATCACACAGCCGGGCGCGACGACGGGCGCTCAGGCTGGACGCGGTGCGCCGACGATGCCGGCTGGCGTCAACCTTCCGGGCCTGATGTCTCGTCCGGCCGGCGAGTACAAGGCCGGCCAGAGCAACAACGTGGACATCACGCTCGCGAACAACACCGCCATCGTTCGCTGGAACGGCGGGTCACTCGGCGCGGCCGGCGGGAACGCCGAATTCGATCTCGGCAAGTACGGCCCGATCGCGCTCTACGTGGGTGGCACTGGCTCGGCGACCTTCAAGGACCTCGCGTACGCCGACCTCATCCCGCGTCCGTTCACCGCCGAAAAGACCTCGCCGAATTTCCGCGCGCAGCGGCTCAACGATTTCTACTACGGCTACTCGGCGGCGCTCGCTGACATCAACCGCGACAGCAACATCGACGTCGTGTCCGGCCCCTACTACTACCTCGGACCGAACTTCGACGTCGGCTACCAGTTCTACGCGGGCATCAGCTACAACCCGACGAGCGAATGGGCGCTGGCGTCGATGGTGAACCTGGCGTACGACTGGACGGGTGACGGTTGGCCGGACGTGCTCAACATGAGCGGCAACGCCGGCAACGGCACGGGTACGCTCTACGTGAACCCGAAGGGCGAGAGCCGCCGTTGGGACACCTACGTCGTCGTCCAGCCCGTCGGCAACGAAGAGACGATCCTCAAGGACATCGACGGCGACGGTAAGCCGGAGCTGATTCACTCCGGCAACAACACGCTCCGCTACTCGAAGCCCGATCCCGCCAACCCGACCGGAACCTGGATCACGACAACGATCTCGGAGCCGGGACCGTGGGGCGTGAACATCGGGCATGGCATGGGCATCGGCGACATCAACGGCGACGGGCTCATGGACTACGTGACGGCGTACGGGTGGTGGGAGCAGCCCGCCAAGGGCTCGAACCAGGCCCTCTGGACGTGGCACCCGGTCGCGTTCGCCCGCTGGGGCGCATCACAGGGCGGCGCCGGCGGCGCGGAGATGGGCATCTACGACGTGAACGGCGACAAGCTGACCGACGTCGTGACGTCGCTCGAGGGACATGGTTTCGGCCTCGCGTGGCACGAGCAGAAGCGCGATGCCGCCGGCAAGATCTCGTTCGTGCAGCACACGATCATGGACAGCGCGCTCGACAAGAACGCGGGCGACGTCTGGTTCACCCAGCCGCATGCCGTGACGTTCGCGGACATCAACCAGGACGGCATTCTGGACATGATCACCGGCAAGCGGCACCACTCGCACTTCCAGTACGCCGATCCCGACAACTGGGGACTGCCCGTGGTGTACGTCTACCGCGTGGTCCGGAATCCGAAGGCGCCGGGTGGCGCCGAGTTCGTGCCTGAGCTCGTCAACAACCGCGCCGGCGTCGGCTCGCACATCGGCGTCGGCGACCTCAACAAGGACGGCACGACCGACATCGTGACGTCTGGATCGAGCGGCACGTTCATCTTCTTCAACCAGATCAAGAAGGGCGCGAAGTAAGACCTCGGGTACGACAGGTTCGACGGGTGCGACGGGTCCAAGGAACGACCTGTCGCACCTCTTCTTTTTTGTGGACCCCATGACACGACACATCGCACGCACATCCCTCTTCATCTCGGTCCTGGCCGCCAGCGTCTATGCCGCCGGCCCAACGTTTCGCCCTGACGTCGTCTTTCGCGGATCGTCGCTGGCGGGCTGGGCGTCGCTCGGCCAGGCGGACTGGCGCGCGCAGAACGGCGAGATCGTCGGCACGCCGCGTCAGCCGGCCGGCGGCTGGCTCGTGCTCGACAAGTCGTACCAGGATGTGGCGCTCTACACGACACTGTCGTGCACGGCAGGCTGCAAGGCCGGCGTGCTCCTACGCGCGGAGAAGACGGACGACGGCGGCATCAAGGGCATCTACGTCTCGCTGACCGAGGGCGATCTCGTCTCGTACGGAGTGACACTCAGCCCTCAAGGCGCCGAAATCGGACGTCAAGCGCTCGCGGCCGGAACGGTGCTCGACATGGCCATGGGACGCGCCGGCGGCCCAGCGCAACCCGCACCCCCGGGTCCACCAGCGATGCCGGCGTGGGCGCCGCCGCCACTGCCCGCCGGCGTGCTTCCGGGCCTGACGTCGCTCCCGATGGGCGAATACAGACCTGGCCAGCGGAACGCCGTCAACATCACGATGACCGGAAATTCCGTGGCCGTTCGCTTCAACACGGGTTCGCTGTTGTCGCACCTCGGCAACACTGAGGACTCGATGGGCAAGTACGGCCCAATCGCCCTGTACGTCGGCGGAACGGCCTCAGCGAGCTTCAGAGATCTCGCGTATGCCGACCTGAACGCGCGGCCGTTCGACGGAGAAAAGACGTCGCCCAACTTCCGCGCGCAACGGCTCAGCGAGTTCTACTACGGCTACTCCGCGGCGGTCGCCGACATCGATCGCGACGGCAACATGGACGTCATTTCAGGGCCGTACTACTACCTGGGTCCTACCTTCACTGTCGGCCGCCAGTATTACGCCGGCATCACCTACAACCCGACGAGCGAGTACCCGCTCGCGTCGATGGTGAACCTCGCCTACGACTGGACCGGTGACGGCTGGCCGGACGTCCTCAACATGAGCGGCAATGCCGGCAACGGTATCGGCACGCTCTACGTCAACCCGAAGGGCGAGCACCGGCGCTGGGACACGCACGTCGTGCTCGAACCGATTGGCAACGAGGAGACGCTGTTCAAGGACATCGACGGCGATGGACGGCCAGAGATCATCCACGCCGGCAACGACGCGCTCCGCTATTCCAAACCAGACCCGGCGAATCCAACGGCCAAGTGGATGACGACGACGATCTCCGAGCCGGGCCCCTGGGGCAGAAACGCGAGTCACGGGATGGGCGTCGGCGACATCAACGGCGACGGCCGCGCGGACTACGTGACGGCCTATGGCTGGTGGGAACAGCCAGCCGCCGGCGCCAACACCCGGTGGGCCTGGCATCCCGTTCAACTCGCACGCTGGGGAGGCTCACAGGGCGGCGCAGGCGGCGCGGAGATGGGAATCTACGACGTGAACGGCGACACGCTCAACGACGTGGTGACCTCTCTCGAAGGGCACGGTTTCGGCCTCGCGTGGTACGAGCAGAAACGAGACGCCGCGGGCAGGATCACGTTCGTGCAGCACATCATCATGGATAGCGCGCTCGACAAGAACGCCGGGGACGTCTGGTTCACGCAGCCGCACGCGGTGACCTTTGCCGACGTCAACCAGGATGGCATCCTGGACATGATTACCGGCAAGCGGCATCACTCGCACTTCCAGTACACCGACCCCGACAATTGGGGAATGCCCGTGCTCTACGTCTATCGCGTCGTCCGCAATGCCAACGCTCCGGGCGGTGCCGAGTTCGTGCCCGAACTCGTCCACAACCGTTCGGGTGTGGGATCACACATCGGCGTCGGCGATCTCAACAAGGACGGCACAGCGGACATCGTCACGTCAGGCGCGAGCGGGACATTCATCTTCTTCAATCTGACGAAGAAGGGAGGCAGATAGCCATTTGCTATTGGTTATTGGCTATTGGTTATTGCATTGGTGATTGAGTTATTGGTTATTTGGCCGCCGATGAGCGTGCCTCAGTTGCTGAATGCAACGCGGGAAGCCAGGGCCAGCGTCCCAAACAAGGCCAGCCCGATCAAGGCCACGGCCAGCGCCGCCAGCAGTGCGTTCTGCAGGACGGACCGATTGCTAAGCCAAGTCATCAGCACGGATAGACCAATGGAGAAAAGGACCACGACGGCCACGACGGCCAGAGCAGAAGAGGAAACACTGACCACCCGGAAAGCTGAACGAACCCAGTGAGCCGGAGCATCGGCCTACGTGTTGCAATGCGGACAATCAGGCGGACTCACGCTTGCGAGCGACGCGCCAGCGGCTGGGGCAAGAAACGAAGCTTCGCAAGACTGGGGAAGGAAGTTCGCAAGACCAAGGAAGATGGCGAGCGTTGCAGGTTCCTGGGACCTGTCGCACCCGTCGCACCTGTCGTACCTGATCTTATTGCTCTAACCTGAACGCGAGCAGCTCCGCGCTGTAGTTTGCTCCACTTACAGCGAGCACGATGTATTGCCGGCCCTCGTGCATGTAGGTAATGGGAGACCCGGTCTGCCCTGCCGGCATCTGCACCGCGCCGACGTCGGCGCCTGTCGCCTTGTCATACGCGCGAAGCAACGCACCGCGTTGGCCTGCAGCGTTCGTGTGAAAGCCAAAGTCACCGGCGATGACGAGCGTCTTCGTGACGAGTGTGCCGACGAACGTGCGCCCTGGTTGTCCCAGCCTCGGCAGGTTGAGCCCTTTGAGCGCTGGATGATTCCGGATGTTGTCCGGCGTCGAGCTGTGCGCCTTCTGCCAGACGATTTCGCCTTTGTTCATGTCGATGGCGGTGATCCGATCGTACGGCGCCTTGACCAGGGGCAAGCCCTGCACGTTCAGTTGCGGCGCTGCGCCGGCAAGGACGGTGGTGGAGGCTGAGGCCCCCGGCGCCGGCGGGGCCGACGCTGTGCCTCGCACGTACCGCATGTTCGAGCGGTCCAGCGGAGGTTGGACGAGACCGAGATCGAAAATCTGCGAATGCGAATGGATGTAGAGGTAATTGGTCTCCGGATCGAATGAACCGCCCGGCCAGTTGGCGCCGCCGATGTTGTCCGGCAGGATCAGCGTCGCGAGCGGTCCTTCCCATCGACTGGCGACCGGTGGCGTGAAGAGCGGACCGATGCGGTAGCGCGAAACGAGCTTGATCGCCTCGGCACGCAACTCGGGCGTGAAATCGATCAGATCGTCGTGCGTGACGCCCTGGCGATCGAACGCCGCGGGCTTCGTCGGAAATGGCTGCGTTGGGCTCGTCTTCTCGCCTGGCACGTCGCTCTGGGGAACCGGTCGTTCTTCGATCGGCCACACGGGAACGCCGGTCTCACGATTGAGGACGAACAGGAACGCCTGCTTCGTCGGCTGGGCGAGCGCTTTGATGGGCTTGCCGTCCACAACGAGGTCCACAAGAATGGGCGCGCACGGCACGTCCATGTCCCACACGCCGTGGTGGACGAACTGGTAGTGCCAGCGCCTGACCCCGGTCTTGAGATCAAGCGCAACGAGGCTCTCGCTGAACAGGCGTGTTCCCAGACCGATGTCCGCCGTAGTAGTCGCCGGTCGGGAGCTCGACTGGAACATAGACAAGGCCCAGCGCCTCGTCCACGCTCATCTGAGCCCAGGCACCGGTGTTGCCATTCTGTTCGGCGGCGCCGTTTTCCCACGTCTCGTAGCCGAACTCGCCGGGCCTCGGCATCGTGTGAAAAATCCACAGACGCTTCCCCGTCCGAACATCGAAGGCCCGCACATAGCCTTTGGCGTTCCGATGCGTGGCCGGCGCGTTGCCGTTGCGATGCGCGGCACCGACCACGATCACGTTGCCGGCCACCACCGGTGCGGCGTTCAGTCCGATTTCTCCGGTGACAGGATCGATCGTCTGATCGTTGTCGAGCTTGAGATCGACGACGCCGTTGACGCCGAAGCCTGCAACGGGCACGCCGGTCTTCGCATTGAGCGCCACCAGCCGATAGCCGGGCGTGACGTACAAGATGCGGGCGTCGTTGCCGCTGGCCCAGTACCAGAGCCCGCGGCCGGCGCCGAGCCTCGGCGCCGCGTCGCCTCTGGGCCCCTCGTGCTCGGTGTGCGCCCACAGCAGCTCGCCGGTGCCGGCATCGAGCGCGACTACGGCCCGGCGGGCGCCGGCCGTCGAGTACACGACGCCGCCGACCATCAGCGGTGTCGCCTGAAACAGGAAATCAGGCTTCGGACCGAAGATGTCCGTCTTCAGACGCCATGCAACCTCGAGCTTCGAGAAGTTGGAGGCGTTGATCTGATCGAGCGGAGAGTAGCGTGTGCTCGCCAGCGTGCCGCCATATGTCGGCCACTCGCCGTTCGACGTGCGCGCGCCCAGCAACGTCGCAATTGACGTGACCGCGACTAGAGTCGTGACACACGCAAGAGTGATATGAGGTCGCATCTGTAGTTCCGCCCGTCAGGGCCTGTTGCTCGTGAAACATGATGGCCGCGAGGGCCGCCTGGTCGCTCGCGAGCGCGGTGCTTCCAGCCGGCATGCCGTTCATCTTCAGCAAGTACGCCAGGATGCTCGCGTGCTCCTGTCGCGTGACCACGCCAGCCTTCCCCGGCGGCATCGTCTTCCGCATGCGCTCGAAGAGGTCGGAGATCGGAACGCCCTCCCAGGTTGCACCGAACGAAACGCCTCGCAAGGCCGGCACCTGCTCGCCGCCCCCCAGCGACTCGCCGTGGCAGGAAACGCAGTGCGTCTTGAAGAGCACTGCGCCCTGATCCGCCTGGACCTCGGTGTAGACGCCCGACCAGACGGATCGCTGTCCGGGCGACGCCCAGACCGACGCCGCAGCCAACCAAGCGACCGCAGCCGCGGTCAGGATCCGGAGTGCCATCGAGAGACGGCAGGATTATAGGTCAGGGGGTGAACGCTGCCGGTGGTCCGGTGGTAGCGTAAACGTCAGGACGACATGAATCGTTGGTCGGAATTCGCCGCCGCGTGGATGATCGTGATCGCGCTCTCCCCCATCGTCCGCAGTCAGGAACCTGCAGCCGCAGACTTCCGGCCCCCGCCGCCCCCTGAGCAGCCTGTGGCCTTCAGTCATCAGCTTCATCTGAGCCAGGGACTTGTGTGTACCGGCTGCCACACCAGCGCAGAGACCGGCGATCGAGCGACCCTGCCGCCCACGACGACGTGCATGGCCTGCCATGCCACTGTTCGAACCGACAGCACGGAGATCCAGAAGCTCGCCGGCTATCACGCCAAAAAAGAGGACGTGCCCTGGCGGCGTGTCTACCGTCTGCCGGAATACGTCGGCTTTAGCCACACCACACACGTCGCGTCAGGCAAAGGGATCACGTGTGAGACATGCCACGGCAACGTGCGGGAGCTGACCAAGATGCAGAAGCTCAAGGACACGTCGATGGCCGCGTGCATCAGCTGTCACACCGAGAAGGCCGCGCCTACCCGATGTGACTCGTGTCACGAACCCCGATAGCCATTGGTAATTGCGGCCTAAACGAACTTCGTTCTCACGAGCGTGCGGTCGATCGATTTCAGCGTTGGGCCGGCCTGCCGCCGCCGCGGCAGCGCACGAGCTCACGCTGCATGATCTCGATGACGCGCTGGGCGCCGGCCGGGCCGAACGCCCCCAGTCCCCAGCGCGTGGTTCGGCCGAGAAGGACTGCGCTGGCGCCAAGCGCCAACGCCTTCAGGACGTCAGTACCGCGCCGGTAGCCGCTGTCGGTAAGCACGGGCACGCGTCCGGTGACGGCGTCCACGATTTCCGGCAGGACCTCGAGCGTGGACGGCCCGTAATCCATCGATCGGCCGCCGTGGTTCGACACGATGATCGCGTCGGCGCCGTGATCGATTGCGATCTTCGCGTCTTCGGCCGAGACGATGCCCTTGATGACCATCGGCACCTTGAGCAGCTTCTTGACTTCGTCGAGGTACGACCAGGTGTACCAGAGACGGTTCGATCCCACGCGATAGCGCGCGATGCCTGTCGGCGTGGCGGGAGCGCCCGCCCCGCCACCTCGTGCCCCGCCGCGGCCGCCGGCGCCGCCGCTGAGATTGCGCGTCTGCTGCGTGCGTTCGTAGTAGGACGCCTGCTGATCCACCGTCACCACGAGCGCCGCGCAACCCGCGGCTTGCCCGCGATCGAGCAGTTCGCGGCCGGTGTCGCGGTCCTCCTGCGGATAGAACTGCTGCCACCAGGGACCGGTCGCCGCCGCGGCGAATTTCTCGATCGGCGTGCTCGAGTTGCCGCTCAGGATGATCGGCGTATTCGACGCGGCCACGGCCGCGCGGCGCATGCCTGATTCCCCATCCGGGTGGACCGGGACCTGGAGCGCCGTCGGCGCCACCATGATTGGGAACGGCATCCGGGTCCCGAGGACCACCGTGGACAGATCCACCGTCGCCGGATCGATCGGACGGCCCGGGACGATGTCCACCCACTCGAACGCTTCGCGATTGCGGCGCAGCGTGAACTCAGACCCGTCTCCGTGCGCCGTGTAGTTGTAGGTGACGAGCGGCACGTTCGCGAACATCACCGGTTCGAAATCGAACGCCGTGGCCATCTCATCGAGGCCCGGCACCCTCCGCTGTTCGAAAAGGGGCCGCGGATCCTGCTGCGCTGCCGCTGCGCGGGCAAGCGGCGACGCCGCAAGAAACGCCGCCATCTTCGCGATCGCACGCCGCCGCGAGAGGTCCGTCTTATCTCGCATGGATCTTGACCATTGCGCGGTCGAGCGCCTGCAGGTTGGGCTTGCAGCACATCGCCATGTATCGTGCGAGCTCGGTTTGGAGCAACTCGACCACCGACTGCACGCCATCGGCGCCATACGCACCCAGGCCCCACGCGACGGGTCGGGCGACGAGCACGGCGGACGCGCCAAGGGCGAGGGCCTTCAGCACATCCGTGCCTCGTCGGAATCCGCCGTCCATGAGCACCGGAATCTTGCCGCCGGCCGCCTCGACGATCGCAGGCAAGTCGACAATCGATGCCGAGTCAGCGCGTCCGAGCAAGCTGCCGTAGTTGGAGAACACGAGGCCGTTGGCGCCATTTTGTACGGCCTGCCTGGCGGTGGCAGCACTCGTGATGCCCTTGACGATCACTGGAACGCCGGCGGTTGTGGCTGTCGCCTGAACCGCACGCCACTGACGGGCGTCCACAGCGGCGGCCCGAACGCCACGAGCGGTGGGCTCGGCGCCGATCGTGACGCACGCAACGAGGCAGCCGGCATCGACCGCCCGTTTGACGCCGTCGCCCGCGGCGGGGTCCGCCGCGAACACCTGGAACCAGACCGGCGTCTTCATCTGCCGGATTTCGGGGCGGCTGGCTGTCGCGCCGGCAGCAATCACCGTCGCGTTCGCGGCCGATGCGCCTCGAAGCAGCAGCGCGTCAGCGCCCGGATCTGAAAACGACGCGCCGTCAATCGGTCCGACGATGATCGGGCTGTGGTGCGTGTGGCCGAAGAGTGTGAGCCCGAGATCGAGACCTCGCGTGGGAACCATCACGCGCGGTTGAAGCGTGAGCCGGTCGAACGCAGACCGATCCCCGCCGGCGATCCTCGCGAACGCGGCAGCGTCGAGCGCGCGTTTCGCCTGTGCCTCGAACTCGAGCACGTTGATGAGGTCGGTGCGCGGCACGAGTCGCACCGCGCCCGGCGCCGCCTGCTGAAACGCCGCCCCGATGCGCTCGAGCGCGTGCCGGCGGCTCGGGTTAGTTCTTCCCTGCAAACGGTCCAACCTCTGGCTTCCCTTGGGTGTTGGCCAATGTCCCCAGCTCGGCCGCGGCCCCGCGTGCGATTGCCGCCAGCTCGCTGCCGCCCTGGAAACATGTGAAGTCCGCACGGTCGCGCCACGCGAGCGGACCACACAATTTGATGCCGGCCTTGATGGCCGCATCGTGGACGATGTTGATCGCCCGCTCGTAGTCCGGTGACTGTTGCGCGTAGCCGGTGAAGTTGCCCAGGTCAGTGCTCGCCGCGAAGACCGCGCTCACGCCTGGCACCTTCGCGATGGCATCGGCATTCTTGAGACCTTCGAGCGTCTCGATCATCAGGATGAGGACGATGTTGTCGTTCGCGGTCTCGCGATACCCGCCCGGAACATTGCCCCACATCTCTGCGCCGAACGCCTGTCCGCCGCCGCGGCTTCGTCGCCCCAGCGGCGGGAAGTACGTCCAGTCCCGAGCCTCGATGGCCTCCTGGGCCGTGTCCACGGTCGGCACGACGACAACCAGGGCTCCGGAGTCGAGAGCATGCTGAATCTCGCGTTCGTCCGTATAGGCGACTCGAACGCCCGGCACTGCGCGCGCCCAGGGGCACGTCCGCCACATACGCGCCGCCGACTCCCAGTCGCGGTCGCTGTGCTGCATCTCGGTCCAGATGAAGTCATAGCCCGCGTTCGCCATCGCGCAATAAGTCGAGGCGTCGGTGGCGCCGAACAGCGTGCCGCCGGTCACCTTGCCGCCCTGCATCAGCTTGAGCTTGACCGGATTCCAGACCTTCGCGCCGGCTGGCGGGTTGAAAGCCGGTCCGTACTTCCAGGTCGCGGGATCGAACGGACCGCCGTTCACCGACCCTGCGGGCGCGACGGTCTTCGCCTTACTGTCTGCACCTGCCGGTGCCGCCAGCGGAAAGGTCGTCGTGCCGGCCTTCGGGTTGTTCGCGTAGGGATCGATCGACGGCGCGGGTTGCGCCGGCGGATTCTGGCTCTGGGCGGAATAGACCCCGCCCGTGACCACGAGGCACACCACAACGGCGACAAGTAGCGGCTTCACGGGACCCTCCTGCGACAGACTGACGATCGTCGGGTGGAAGCCTACCGCAGTTCCCTGAGCCAGATGTTCCGGAAACTGATCGGCTCGCTCGGGTCGCCGTGAGCCTGGAGCATGATGGGCGCCGTGTCGTACGCCTTGTAGAACGGCTTGCCGATGAAGACCGTCTGGCCCTGCAGCGCGACGTGGTTCTGAACCAGCACGCCATTGTGGAGCACCGTGAGATACGCGGGCGTCTTCATTGAACCATCGGCATTGAACGACGGCGCCGTCCAGACGACATCGTAGGCCTGCCAGTCGCCCGGTTTGCGTGAGGAGTTCACGAGCGGCGGAAACTGCTTGTAGACACTGCCTGCCTGACCGTTCACGTACGTCTTGTTGTTGAACGAGTCGAGCACCTGAAGCTCGTAGCCGGCGTCGCCCGTGCCGGTTGAGGCAAGAAAGACGCCGCTGTTGCCGCGCGCCTGATTCTCACCGGTGATCGTCTCCGGAATCCGCCATTCGATATGGAGCTGGTAGCTTTTGAACCGGCGCTTCGTCTGGATGTTCCCGGCTTTCTTGTCGACCGTCATCGACGCCGTTCGAAACCGTCCAGCCGGCGACGCCGCCGTCGCGGCTCGCCCACTCGTCGAGGTTTCGTCCACCGAAGAGCACGATCGCGTCAGCCGGCGGTGCGCTATCCGTGGCGCCTGGCGCGACCATCGCCGGAACCGGCTCCCAGACTTCGGTGTCCTGGGGCCGCGGCTTCGGCGCGGTGCCCTCCGCGGCTTGTTGAGCCATCGTCGATCCGGACAACACGAACGTGGCGGCCGAGGTCAGCACGAGCAACGCGCTACGCATAGGTCCTCCCCTCTGAAGCTTTCTCTGCGGGCAGCAGCCGGCTCAAAGCCATGGCAGTGAGGCTCGTGACGGCCGCGCCGACAAACGCGTACCAGGTCCAGGCCAGCACCGCGGTCCACCAGATCCAGAACAGGACCACGATACCCGTGATCATCCCAATCAGCATCGGCCGTCCGCCGACGTCGCGCGTCAGCACACCGATGAGAAACGCACCCAGGACGGGCCCCGCGGCCAGCGACAGCACCGACAGGCCGACGTCGAGCACCGACCGATCCATCCATTGGGCGCCGATGGCGACGCCCAGTTGGACGACGCCCCAGAACACCGTGGACTGTCGCGCCACGCGCATCCGCGACCGATCGTCGGCGTCCGGACGGAAGAACGGCACGTAGAAGTCGTTGACCGTCGCCGCCGCCATCGAGTTGAGCGACGGAGACAGCGCGGCGGCCACGATCGCCGCGACGATGAACCCGGCCGCGCCGCCCGAGAGCGAGTTGACGATGAACGCGGGCAGAATCTCGTCGTTGCGTGAGATGGCCGGCGCCGGCGTCTGCTGGTAGTACGTGAACAGCATCACGCCGATCACGAGGAACAGGCAGAACTGCGCGAAGACGAGCACGCCGCTGAGGACGAGCCCCCGCCGTGCCTCGAGACCCGACCGCGCGGCGAGCAAGCGCTGCACAAGAAACTGGTCCGTGCCGTGCGTCGCAAGGGTCAGCGCCACACCGCCGACGACTCCCGCCCATAAAGTGTAGGTGGCGGTCGGGTCCGTCGACAGATTCAGGAACGTGAACTTGCCGGCGGCCGCCCCGGCGGTGACAACCGCCGCCCAACCGCCATCAATCCGGTTGAGGAGCGCGGAGAACACGAGCAGCGCACCCGCGAGATAGATGAACATCTGAATCGCGTCGGTCCAGATCACCGCCGCCGCCCCGCCCCGCACCGTGTAGATGATCATCGCGGCGCCGAGGACAATCACGATGCCCGTCACGGGCATCTGCGTGACGACGGCGATGACGAGCGCGGTCGCAAACAGGCGAATGCCGTCAGCCAGCGACCGCGTGATCAGGAAGATTCCCGCGGCGACCGTCTTCACTTCGGAACCGAAGCGACGCTGCAGAAGCTCGTACGAGGTCACGAGATCGCCGCGGAAATACGCCGGAATGAAGATCGCCCCGACGATGACGCGCCCGATGATGTACCCGATCGCGAGCTGCAGGAACGTGAAGTTTCCGGCGTACGCCGTCGCCGGAACGCCGATGAACGACAGCGTGCTCGTCTCGGTGGCGACGATCGTGAAACAGATTCCCCACCACGGCGTGGACCGGTCCGCCAGGAAGTAGTCGCGCGTCGTCTTCTGGAACCGCGCGAACCACGAGCCGAACAGCGTGATGGCGACCAGGTACGTCGCAATGACGAGATAGTCGGCGGGGGCTAATACCATGACGCCGTTCCCCGTTCCCCGTTCCACGTTCCGGGTTCTGGTTCATGGTTCCGGGTTCCGGGTTCTCGTTCATGGTTCCGCGTTCCTGGCTCGAACCCTGAACCAAGAACCCGGAACCAGAACCCGGAACGGGGAACGAGGAACGGGGAACGGTGCCTACTCATTCACCGCGAATGCGAACAACGTATCGCCCGAGGCAACGAGCAGGTATTGCCGCCCGTCGAGCATGTAGGTCTGAGGCGCGTTGGACACGGCGCCGAGTTTCGCGTGCCACAGGATCTGGCCCGTGCGCGCGTCGTAGGAGACCAGATTGCCGCTGACGTCACCACCAAACAGCAAGCCGCCGGCCGTCGTCAGCAGCCCGTTCGCGCTGCCGGCGCCGAGGCCCGGGATACCGGTGCTTCCAGGCTGGCTTGCCGGTCCTGTAGTCGAGCGCCACCATGTAGCTGCCCTTCGATCCGAGCGTGACCTCCTCCTTGCCGCCGAGGCCCATCGCGCCACGCGGATCCGTCTCCGCCGTGTAGTACATCGCGAACGTTTCGGCGAGCGGGACGTAGGTACAGGCCTGTCTGCGGGCTGAAGCTCCCTGGCGGCCAGTTCGTCGCGCCGCCGTTGTTGCCGGACACGAGCGCGCCGCCGACGTGATGGTCCTTCTCCGGGATCCGGATCGGCTGGCCCTTGTCGTTCAAGCCCTTCGCCCAGTTCACGGTGTCGGAAAACGACGCTCGTCAGCAGGTGCTCACCAGTGACGCGATCGAGAACGTAGAAGTAACCGTTGCGGCCCGTATGCAGCACCATCTTGCGTTGCCGGCCGCGGAACTCGCCGTCGACGAGGAGCGGCGTGTGCGCCGAGTCCCAGTCGTGGGTGTCGTGCGGCGCCGTCTGGTAGTACCAGGCCATCTTCCCCGTATCGGGATTGATCGCGATGATCGAGCACGAGAAGAGATTGTCGCCTTCGCCTCGCGCCGCACCGAAGTAGGCGGGCGTCGGGTTTCCCGTCCCAAAGATGTACAGGTTCGTTTCCGGATCGTAGCTGCCGGTGTTCCAGGCGTGACTGCCGCCGTGGCGCGCGGCGTCGAGATCCTTCCAGGTCTCGAGCCCCGGATCGCCGGGATTCATCGGGACCGTATAGAACTTCCACTGCAGCGAGCCGTCCACCGGATCGAACGACTGCAGGAAGCCGGGACCGTCGAGGTCGTTGCTCGTGCCCACGAGCACGTGGTTCCGGACAACGAGCGGCGCCATTGTCGAGAAATACTGCTGCTCGAAGCTCGAGATTTCCTTGTGCCAGCGTTCCTTGCCGGTCTTCGCTTCGAGGCTGACCAGGTAGTTGTCCGGCGTCTCCATGTAGAGCCAGTCGCCGTACATTCCGACGCCGCGATTCCCGATATGCGTCGCGCCGCGCGTCTTCCAGAAGTAGTGCCACATCTCGTGGCCGTCGCGCGCGTCGAGTGCCCAGGCGTTATCTGGCGTGGTGGCGTACAGGACGCCATCCACCATCAGAATCGAGCCGCGCACGTTCGTGCCCTGGTATTCGGTCGTGCCGACACCGCTCACGATCGTCGGGGGCGCGCCCGGCCGGCCTGTCGCACCGCCGTAGAGGCGCGTCGTCCAGGCAAGCGAGAGATGCCGCACGTTCGACGTGTTGATCTGCTTGAGCTCGCTGAAGCGCTTGCCTGAGTAGTCGCCCGAGTACGACGTCCACTGCTCCGAGAGCGGCTTCAGCATCTCCGTGTGGGTCAACCCGGCGGTCTGGCCCGCAAGAAGGACGGGCACGACACAGAGTGAGACGATCACGAGAGGTCGGAGCAGGCACGTCATTTCAGAGTCACCAGATAGGCCGTCACGTCGTGAATCTCTTTGTCGGCGTACGTCGGAAGCAGATCGCGATGGGGCTGCAGCGGGTCGTGAAGCTCGACCTTCGGCGTCGCACCGTTCCTCGTGATCGTTCGTTCCCGCCCGTCGGGAAGATAGATGGAGACGAGGAAGTCGTCGATGCGCCGCAGCCGTCCTTCGACCTTTTGTCCCGCCGGAAGCGTGACGGTCACGGTGACCGGCTTCAGCGCCGGGCCGCCGCCGGGGCTGGAACCTCCGGCGGTGGGCATCAGCCACCACTGCTGCATCTGCCGGGGATCCGTGAAGCGGCCGCCGAACCCCTTGAGGTCACCCGTCGCCGAGTGACACGCCCCGCACCTCTTGGCAAACACGCCCGCGCCCGGACGACGAATCGCCGACCACGATCGTCGGCGGCCTCATGCGTGCGGGATCGCGGCTGCCGACGGGAAAACTGTGGATGTAGGCCGCGATGTCGGTGGCGTTGACAGGCGTGAGCTGCGCAAACGCCGGCATGCCGCGTTCTGGGCGGCCTTTCTGAAGGACGTCGGCGATCAGCTCGCCCTTTTGGTCCTTGAGGACGAGCTCCGACCGGAGAAGACTCGGTCCCGCGTTGCCCCGTGCGTCGGCGCCGTGGCAGAGCGCGCAGTGCACGCTGTAAAGCGCCTTACCGCGTTCGACCACATCGGCCGGGGCCGCGGGCCGCGGCGGATAGGCCTGTGCGCCCACGAGCGCGACGTGAACGCAACGGCCACAACGAGCGACAGGCCGAGTGCGCGGCTGCCGTCGCTTGAATTGAACCTGTGCAACGAATTCGTCCTTTCGGAACCCTGGAACCCGGAACGTTGGAACCCGCTTTTCCGGGTAGCTATGCCACCCGCGAGTGAACTCAGGCGAACGAGACCTCGACGGCGCCATACGCGCCGAAATCCATGCGGACATGGTCGCCCGGGCTGACCGTGACCGGCACCAGGCACGTGCCCGTCATGACCACGTCATTGGCGGCGATCCCGCGGCCGTGGGTCGAAAGCTCGTTCACGAGCCATGTCAGGGCCACACGCGGGTCACCCAGGACGTTGGCGCCGCTACCAGTCCCAACCACCTCTCCGTTTTTTCTTGCCGTCACCGCGTGGTGGACGAGGTCGTCGGCGCGCCAATTCGCTTCAACCACGTGACCGATGCGGTACCAGCACGCACACGCGCAATCCGCGATGAGTTGAGCGGCGCCCACCTTGGTGAAATCGAAGTAGCGCGAGTCCGGCACCTCGATCGCCGGATGAAGCGATGCCACGGCAGCAAGAACCTCGTCGCTCGTGTACGGCTCAGCTCTGGATGGCAGGGGCTTGCCGAATCGAAAAGCAAACTCCGCCTCAGCCGCGCGCATGTGGTTGCCCTCGAGCGAGACAGTCATGCCGGGCAGTAGTGCGCGACGGTCGAGCAGCGGCCCCGCGAGCGGGCCGTCGACGTTGATGTGCCGTTGCCCGGCCTGACTGGTCGCGGCGATCTTCCACCCGGCCACTCGCTGGCCTGAAAGACCGACGACCGCGGCCTGAATCTCGTAGCCGTCGGCACGATCCCTAGGCCGGCACTCGGCCGGCAGTGCCTCGATGCGGGTCGGCGTCATCCACGTGCGCCAGAGAAGATCCGCGGCAGTATCGATCGCACGAGCGTCCATGGCCGCCTAGTCTACCGGGCGCTGGCTATAATCGCCGTCCGCGTTCTGAGTATGTGGTCCGCTTCCACTGAAGTTGTCGTCGCCTTCGGGCCCGAGGTCGCGTATCGCCGCCTCCTCGGCGGAGCCACTGCGCGTGCCGGGCGTCAACTGCTCCAGCGGCTCGGCGTGATGCTTCTCGTCATCGGTATTGCCGTCCCCATGATGGCGGTACAGCGCGCGACGATTCTGCTCGTGGTGACGGCTGCGCTGTCCTGGTCCTTCGTGCTCGCGATTCAAGTGAGCTGTGGCCGCTCTCGTCATTGCATCGGTTCCCGCGCGCCGAATCGGAATGCTGGAAGCGCTCAACCTCTGGTTTGCCGCTCACCTGCCCTACACCGTGTGGATGCTTGTGGTTTCGGTCCTGATGGCGACCTCGCGCCACGCATCGGCGGAGCTTCTGATTGCCAGCGCAATCATCCCCGCTGCCTGGACCTTCGTCATCGTTTCCGCCTTCTGCCGTGTCGTGCTTCAGACGGGCCGCGCCGGCGCCTGGTGGCGCGCAACCGCGCACCAGTTGCTCGTCTGGACGATCGCCCTGGGCTACGTCGCGTGGGCGGCCGGGGGTTGGTTCCAGGTGCTCGCACCAATCGCCAGGACGTTGTCGTGGGAACCATGACAGCGCGCGGGCCGGCCAGCATCTTCATCGTCTGCATCGTGGCCGGCCTGGTCATCGGGACGATGGCGGATCGCATACCGGTGCACTCGCCAATCACGGCCGGCGATTACGCGGTGCTCGTCGGCGACTTTCACGTTCACGCGTTTCCGGGCGATGGGTCCCTGGCGCCGTGGACGCTTCGTCATGAAGCGGCGCGAGCCGGTCTGGATGTCTTCGCGGTCACCAACCACAATCGCGTGTTCACCTCGCGCTTCAGCGAGTGGCTGGCCGCGTTCTCGGATGGTCCCCTCGTCATCGCCGGCCAGGAAGTGACGAATCCCGGCTATCACCTCATTGGCGTGGGCGTGAGGACTCCAGTCGATGCTGCCCAGCCCGCGGCGGCCGCCATCGACGATATCCACGCGCAAGGTGGCGTGGCCATCGCCGCGCATCCCGGACCGCGCGCGACGGGATATGACGACGACGCGATCGCGCGGCTGGACGGCTCGGAGCTCGCGCACTCCGCCATGCACGAGAGTGTGCAGTTTCGCGTGGAGTTCGCCAACTTCTTTCAGCGCGTACGCGCCGTGAACCCCGATGTGGCCGCGATCGGCTCGTCGGATTTTCATACGTCACCCTCGCTCGGCCGGTGCCGGACGGTGCTGTTCGTACGCGAGCGGACACGCGAGGGAGTGCTGGAGGCGATCCGGCACGGCCGAACGGTAGCGATGGATGGCGACGGTCGCTTGTATGGCGACCCGAATCTCGTCCGATTGGTCGATCAATCCCGCCTCGCGAGGTCGATCTGACGCGCATACTGTCTGGCGGCGCGTCTCGATCGTGCTCGCCGGCGTTGGGGTGCTGGGACTCGTGCTGTTCAGGAAACCGGGTTTCCTCCCCTCGCAGGGAAACCCGGTTTTTTAAGGAGGTGTCGTGATGGTTCGAAGCCGGACAATCGCCGCGCGGTTGGCTTGGGCGCTGGTCGGTGGGCTGATTGCGGCCTCCTGCGGAAGTCAGGACGGCGGGCCACGGGCGCGGCCGCTCATCGGCGTCTCCCTCCTGACGCAGACGCACGCGTTCTACAAGGAGCTCGAGGAGGCGCTGCGCAAGGAGGCCGGTGCGCAGGAATCTCGACCTCGCGGTCGTCGCCTGCGAAATGGATCCGGCGAAGCAGGCGTCGCAGATCGAGGACTTCGTCACGCAACGGGTGGACGCGATGCTCGCCGCGCCGTGCGATTCGAGCGCCATCGTCCCGTACCTCGAAAGGCCGCGAGTGCGCGGCATCCCGGTGTTCACCGCCGACATCGCGGCTCGGGGCGGCAAGGTCGTGTCGCACGTCGCCAGCGACAACCTCGAAGGCGGCCGGCTGGCGGCACGGACGCTCGCGGAGCGCCTGGGCGGCAAGGGCGACGTGATCATCATCGACCATCCCGAAGTGGCGTCCGTGCAGGACCGCACGCGTGGATTCGACGAGGAGATGACGAAGTACCCGGGCATTCAGCGTCGTGGGACGGCCATCAGCGAGCGGACAGCGGGCGCGGGCGATGGCCGTCATGGAGGACATGCTGCAGGCGCACCGCGACCTCAAGCGGCGTCTTCGGCATCAACGACGACTCGGCGCTCGGCGCGCTCGCCGTCCTCGAGGCGGCCAAGCGCGAACGACCTGGTCATCGTCGGCTTCGACGCGACGGCCGAAGCGCAGGACGCGATTCGCCGCGGCAGCGCCCTGAAGGCCGACGTCGCGCAGCATCCGAGCGAGATCGGCGTCACGGCCATCCGACGCGATCGCGGACCACCTGGCGAGACGGCCCGTGGACAAGGTCATCGCGGTGCCGGTGAGCGTCGTGACGGCTGAAACGCTGGCGCCGGTGATGCTGCTCGTGCGCCGCGGCAGCCTCACGAAGTCGTACGGCGGCGTGACCGTGCTGGCCGACCTCGATCTCGAGGTCGGCGCCGGGCGAGATCCGCGCGCTCGTCGGCGAGAACGGCGCCGGCAAGTCCACCCTGATCAAGATCCTGAGCGGCGCCGTGGTTCCCGATGCCGGCGAGGTCCGGCTCGAGGGCACTCCCCTGCCACCCGGCAGTCCCCTGGCCACACGCGACCGTGGCATCAGCGTCGTCTATCAGGAGTTCACGCTCGTTCCGGACCTCACCGTCGCGGAGAACGTGTTTCTCGGGCGCGAGGCCGGCGGCATGTGGCTTCGGCGGTCCGAGATGCGCCGACAAGGCCCAGACCGTGCTCGACGAGCTCGGCGTCTCGCTCGACGCCGGCGCACCGGTCCGTCCGCTGAGCGTCGCGCACCAGCAGATGGTCGAGATCGCCCGCGCGCTCGTCACCGACGCGCGGGTGCTCATCCTCGACGAGCCGTCGGCGACGCTGTCGACGACGGAGGTCGCGAGCCTGTTTCAGGCACTCAGGCGCCTCAGGGCCAGGGGCCTCGGCATCGTCTACGTGTCGCACCGGCTCGACGAGATCTTCGCGCTCGCGGATTCGGTGACCGTGCTCCGTGACGGCCGGCACGTGGTGACGGCGCCAGTCGCGACGCTGACGCGCGAGACGCTCATCCGCCACATGGTGGGCCGCGACGTGAGCGAGGAATTTCCGCCCCGGCAGTCCTCGGCGGGCGCCGTTGTTCTCGAGATCGACCGGCTCGCTGCCCCGCCGCGTTTCAGGGACGTCTCGTTGACGGTCGGCCAGGGCGAGATTGTCGGTGTCGCGGGCCTCGTTGGCGCGGGGCGCACTTCGACGGCGCTCGCGACCATCGGGCGCGCTCGGGGCGTCGGGGACGGTTCGCGTCGATGACTCCGTGGCGACGTTTCGTTCGCCGGCAGACGCGATCGCGCGCGGCGTCGCATACGTCACCGAGGACCGCAAGGCACGCGGCCTGTTCCCGCTCCTCGGCCTGGACGAAAACATCACGGTCACGCACCTCGCCAGCCTTGCAACCGGCGGTCTGCTGTCGCCGAGCCGGCACCGGCAAAGCGTCGCACGAGCGATTCGCGATTTCGACATTCGGGCCGCACGCCCGACACAGCCGGCAGGCACGCTCTCGGGCGGCAACCAGCAGAAGGCACTCGTCGCCCGCTACCTCGTCGAACCGCCGCGCGTGCTCATCCTCGACGAACCGACGCGCGGCGTCGACGTCGGCGCACGGGCCGAGATCTACCGCGCGATGAACCGGCTCACGGCCGCGGGCCTCGGCATCCTGATGATTTCGTCCGACCTGCCCGAGGTGCTCGGCATGTCGGACCGCGATCGTGGTCATGCGCGAGGGCCGAACCGTGGGTCAATTCGCTCGATCGGAAGCGACGGCCGAGCGCGTCATGGCGATGGCGGCGACCGCGGCATGACAATCCGCCACGGGCTCTCGCGCTACGCCATCTTCGTTGCGCTCGCCCTCGAGTGTCTCATCGTCGGCCTCACGACCGACACGTTCTTCACGTCCGCGAACCTGTCCAACGTGCTGCGGCAGAACGCGTTCATCGCGATTCTGGCGGCCGGCATGACCTTCGTGATCCTGACGGGCGGCATCGATCTGTCGGTTGGCTCCGTCGTCGGGCTTTCGGGCGTCGTCTGCGCCGGGCTCCTCGTCGGGTGGCTCCGGCGTGCTTCCTGCGATTGCGGCCGGACTCGCCGTCGGCGTGGCGGCCGGCATCGTCAACGGCGCCGCGGTGACGACGCTCCGCGATCCCGGCGTTTGTCGTGACGCTGGCGATGATGCTCGTCGTGCGAGGCGCGGCGTTCAAGTACACCGACGCGCGCACCATCACGGGTCTGCCGCCCGCGTTCGGCACCCTGAGTGGCGGCGCGGTGACGGCGGCCATCATGCTCACCGTGTTCGTCGCGGCGTGGGTCGTGCTCAGCCGGACGCCGCTCGGCCGCCACGTCTACGCCGTCGGCGGCAACCTGCAGGCGGCGTGGCTGTCTGGCGTTCGGGTGACCCGCGTCCAGATGACGGTGTACGCGACGAGCGGCCTCGCGGCCGGGCTGGCCGGCGTGCTCGTCGCGTCACGGCTGAATGCCGGCTACCCTCGCGCCGGGGAGTACTACGAGCTCGACGCCATTGCCGCGGTGGTCGTCGGCGGGACCAGTCTCTTCGGCGGTCGCGGCTCGATCTGGGGCACGCTCGCCGGCGCGTTCTTCATCGGCATCCTGAACAACGCGCTGAACCTGTATCACGTCAGCACGTACGACCAGATGATCGTCAAAGGTGTCGTGCTCCTTGCCGCGACGTCGCTCGACAGATGGAGAGAGACCTAAAGGGCTTACGGCTCAAGGCTTAAGGCCCAAGGCTTAGGCCTGGCCCAGGCCTGGCTTGGTTCCACCAGGAACACGCCCCACTCCTCCGGTTCGGCCTGTGCTAAGCTGTCTTCTGGACTGACCGTTCGGTCATTTCACGAGACTCATGAGTATTCCTGCCAAGCCCAGCAAGACCGACGTCGTCACCGACTTCCGCCGATCGCAGATCCTCGACGCCGCCCGCGATGCCTTCACCAAACAAGGGCTGGCGGGCACGACCGTGGAGGGCATCGCGAAACGCGCGGGGGTGGCCAAGGGCACGGTGTACCTCTACTACCGCTCCAAGGAAGAAATCCTGCGACAGGTGCTCGACGAAGATCTCGCCGAACTCAAGGACGACACGGTCCCCCTCCTCTCGCAGCCCGGATCCATCGAGCAGAAGCTGACGGCGTTCTTGACCGCTTCCCTGACGTTCTTCGACCGCAAACGGGACTTCTTCGAGCATGCGCACTTCGAGATGACACCGGAAGTTCGCCGCAAGGCGCTGCAGAAGCTCGAAACCGTCTACAAGGCCCAGCACGGGGCCTGGCGGGAAGCGCTCACGAGCGCCCGTCAGGCCGGGCTTGTCGGCGATATCGACCCCGACGCCAGCGCCGTCGCCATCGTCGCGCTCGCCAGTGGACTGGCGAAGCAGCGACTGCGCGGGTGGACCGCAACGCCCGTGGCGTCCAGCGCCCTGCAAGCGGCCGCCACGATCTGGAAAGGGCTGGCCGCGCGATGAGGCGAGGCCTGGGATGGCTCGTGGCTGGTTTTCTCCTCGCGAGACCGGTTGCCGGTGCGGCACAGTCCGTGGAGGCGCTGATCCACGGCGTTCCCGCCGGTCAGGCCTCGGCGGAACCAATTGCGCTCTCGCTTCGCGACGCGATCAGACGGGGCCTCGAGCAGAACCTCGGGGTCATTCTCGAGCAGCAACGCCTGAAAGGCACCGAGAGCGCGCGGCTGGCGGCGATGAGTGAGCTCCTGCCCCACGTATCAGGTTCGGTTCGCAAGTCGGACCAGGTGCTCAGCACCGCCGCGTTCGGCTTCACGCTCCCGGGTCTGCCGACACTCCTCGGTCCGTTCGGCCTCTTCGACGCGCGCGTTTCCATGTCAGCGCCGCTCTTCGACGCCCGCGGTTTGGGGGCGCTCCGCAGCGGCCGCGCCGAGGTGCGCGCCGGAGAGGCGACCGTTCAGGACGTCCGCGAAGCGGTCGTCCTCGCCGTCGGCACGTTGTATCTCCAGGCCGAAGCGGGAGCCGCGCGGGTCGCCTCTGCCCGGGCGCAGGTTGCCACCGCCGAGGCTCTCGTTCAGATCGCCAGTGACCAGCGCGCGGCCGGCCTTGTCGCCGGCATTGACGTGCTGCAGCAGCAAGTTCAGCTGCAAGCTGCCCAGTCGCGGCTGATCGCGGCTGAAAACGAGTTCGACAAGTCCAAGCTATCGCTCGCTCGCGCCATTGGCCTTCCGGCCGGCCAGCGGTTCACGCTCGCCGACAGGACCACCTTCGTCCCATCGCCACCGACGACGCTCGACCAGGCGGTGCACGAGGCGGAGATGAATCGCGCGGATCTGCGGGCGGCTCAGGCGCGCGTAGATGCCGCGAAGGCCGCCCGGTCGGCGGAGGCCGCCGGCTGGTTGCCGACGCTGCATCTGGATGCAGATGTCGGCGCCATCGGCCCAACCACGTCGACGGCGGAACGCACCTACTCGGTTGCGGCGGTCGTGCGCGTGCCGATTTTCGAAGGCGGCAACACCCGTGCGCGTGTCCAGCGGGCCGAGAGCGAGTTGCATTCGCGCGAAGCGGAACTTGCCGATGTGACGGCCGGCTTGCGCTACGAGGTCGAAGGCGCGCTGCTCGACATGAAGGCCGCTGATGCCAGCGTGGAAGTGGCCGACAGTGCGCGCGACTTGTCCCGCCAGCAACTGG
Organism: uncultured Acidobacteriota bacterium; assembly: GCA_963793255.1. GTDB lineage: Bacteria > Acidobacteriota > Vicinamibacteria > Vicinamibacterales > SCN-69-37 > CAVTYZ01. The sequence goes on along the minus strand of CAWBZK010000017.1, from coordinate 15,929 downwards.
AGCAGGCGCAGGACCGGTTTCGTGCGGGCGTGTCCACTTCGCTCGAGCTCGTGAAGGCGCAGGAGACCGTGGCCGCCGTCACCGAGCAGTACATCGCCAGCGTCTACGCGCACGCGATTGCCAAGGCCTCGTTCATCCGTGCGACCGGACAAGTGGAGCGGCAGTTCGTTGCCCTCGTCGGGGAGCTCAGCAGTGAGTGACGAATCGATTCTGAAACGACATCGCGGCCGGTTCGTCCTTGGCGGCGCTGTCATCGCCCTGGCGATCGGCGGCTTTTTCGTGTGGCGCACGATCGCGCCGCGTGAAGGCACCGACGATGCGCAGGTAACCGGGCACGTGAGTCCGATTGCGGCGCGCGTCGCCGGCCCCATCGCGAAGATCGCCGTCAAGGACAACCAGCCAGTCAAGGCCGGCGACGTGCTGATCGAAATCGATCCGCGCGACTACCAGCTGGCCGTCGCGCGCGCCGAGGCGGATCTCGCCGTCGCCGAAGCCGCCGCACGGGCGGCCAGAAGCGACGTCCCAATCACGTCGACGTCGGCCTACAGCGGGCAGCATGTCGCCGCGTCCGCAGCCGACAACGCCGATGCCGGACTGCGCGCGGCCGATCGCGAGATCGAGGCGTCGAGAGCCAAGATCGCGTCCGCCGAAGCGCGACACGCCGAGGCACAGGCCCGTGCGACCCGCGCGGCACAAGACCACGCGCGGCTGGCGCCGCTCGCGGCCAAGGACGAGATCCCTCTCCAGCAGCTCGACGCGGCGGTTGCCGACAAACAGGCCGCGGACGCCGCCGTCGCATCCGCCGATGCCGGCGTGCGCGAGGCGCGGGCGAACCTGGAGGTCGCCGAGGCCCGGCGCGTGCAGGCCTCGGGCAACGTCGCGCAGGCGAAGTCGCAGGCCCGCGCGGCGGACACGGTTCCGCAGCAGGTGGCCCTGATCGAGGCGCGCGCGTCAGGCGCTGAGGCACAGGTGCTTCTCGCCCGTTCGGCGCTCGATCAGGCGCGTCTCAACCTCGAGCGGACCGTGGTCCGCGCACCCACAGACGGGCTCGTCAGCCGCCGGTCGGTCGAGGTCGGCCAGGTCGTCCAGGCCGGGCAGCCGCTCATGTCAGTGACGGCTCTTGGTGACGTGTGGGTCACCGCCAACTTCAAGGAAACGCAACTCGGCTCGATGGCTGCCGGGCAACGTGCCGAGATCCAGGTGGACGCGTTTGGCGGGCGCCGCTACTCGGGTCACGTGGAGTCGATTGCCGCCGCAACGGGCGCGACCTTCAGCCTCCTGCCGCCGGACAACGCGACCGGGAACTTCGTGAAGGTCGTGCAGCGGGTGCCGGTGAAAATCGTGCTCGACGACGTCCGCGACCCTTCGGCGGTGCTTCGTCCCGGGATGTCGGTCACCGCGACGGTCTATCTGAATTGACGACGACCGCACGGAAGGTGGCGAGGAGCGGATCGCCGGGCGCTGGTTCATCCTGCTCGGGCTGATCACGGCTGCGATCCTGGAGGTGCTCGACACCACCATCGTGAACGTCGCGCTGCCACACATGGCGGGCAACCTGGGGGCAACGCACGAAGAGGTGGCGTGGGTCAGCACGTCCTACATCCTCGCCAATGTGATCGTGCTGCCGATGACAGCGTTCCTGACCGAGAGGTTCGGCAGAAAGCGCTACCTCACCTTCTCCATCATCCTGTTCATCGTCGCGTCCGTGCTCTGTGGCACGGCGACGAGCCTTGGCGCGCTCGTACTCTGGCGTCTCCTTCAGGGCGCCGGCGGCGCGGCCCTGCTCTCCACTGCGCAAGCCACGTTGCGGCAGGTCTTCCCGCGCGAGGAACAGGGCATCGTTCAGTCGATCTTTCTCCTGGGCGTGATCGTGGCGCCGACGCTCGGGCCGACTCTCGGCGGATACATCACCGACAACGCAAGCTGGCACTGGTGCTTCTTCATCAACCTGCCAATCGGCATCGCGGCAGCGATTCTCGTCGTGACGTTCCTTCACGATCCGCCAAATCAGCAGCGGCGGACCGGCGGCGCCGACTGGTTCGGGATTGCCCTGCTCGTCGTGGGCGTCGGGCTCCTGCAATACGTGCTCGAGGAAGGCAACAGCAAGGACTGGTTCGAGAGCCGTCTCCTCATCTACTTTTCCATCATCTCGGCGATCGCCCTGTCGCTTCTGCTCTGGTGGCAGCTGTCGGCCAGAAATCGCCAGCCCGTGATCAACCTCCGCGTGCTGCGCAACCGAGACCTCGCCGCATCGATCATCCTGTTCATCGTGCTGGGCTTCGGCCTCTACGGCGGCGTGGTGATCTTTCCCCTCTTCACGCAGACGATTCTCGGATTCTCGCCCACTCAAACTGGTCTGGCCATGATGCCGGGGGGCCTTGCGACGGCCGCCATGGCGCTGCTGTGCGGCCGCCTGCTCACCGGACATCGGCCGCTGGTCGATCCGCGCATTCTCATCCTGTCCGGAATGGTCCTGATGCTCCTGGCGATGTGGACCCTGGGGCACCTGTCGACCATGGCCGGAGAGGCGGACGCGCGGTATGCCTTGATCATTCGAGGCCTGGCACTCGGGCTGCTCTTCACCCCGATCAATAACGTCGCGTTCGGCAATCTGAGGCCGTCAGAGGCCCAGCAGGCGTCGGGGCTGATCAACCTGGCGCGCCAGCTTGGGGGCAGCTTCGGGATTGCGGTGCTGACGCCTATCTCACTCGTCACGTCGCGTATCAGCGCGCGGACCTCATCACCAACATGCATCCGGGCAATCCGGCGTTCGTCGATCGCTACAATGCGATTCTGGCCAGTCTGTCGGCGCAGGGGTTCTCGCTCGCCGATGCGCAACAGCGGACGATGGCCATCCTCGACGGCCTTCTCATGCGACAAGCGACCATGCGGGCGTACAACGACGCGTGGCTGCTGCTGTTCCTGTCGTTCATCTGCGTCGCGCCGGCGGTGCTGCTCTTGCGCAAGCCCCATTCGCGTCCAACGCCGGTCGTCGAATCGCACTAAGGCGATTGACCGTCATCGAACTCGCGCGGCCGCTTACTTCTTGACCAGCTTCATCTTCCGGACCATTGGCTGGACGGAACATGGCGTGCGTCACGGCGCCGCCCGCATCCTTGACGAACTCGATCCGGACGTTGGCTCCCACGACAAACATCGTCTCCGACATAAGGAGCGTTGAATAGCCCGGTCAAGTCCCATGAGGGGCACCTCAGGCAAAGGGTAACGACCGTCCGGTACTTACGTGTCGGTTAGTGTCAGTTCTCGCAAAAGGGATGTCCAATCTGACGATGGCGAGCCATTGATGGTTCCGTGTCACATCGGGCCACGCGCTGGAGCGCATCGCTTATGTAGACACCGAGAAACATGTAACCGGTCCATTACACGACACGGCCGGTTGACCCTTTGGTGTGCGACCATAGTGTGACGCATCCTCAGGACACGCCAACCATGAGCGACTGGGAAGACGAGATCGACCGCCGGACAAAGAATCTCGTGGGGCTCACGAACCGCGCTTTCAACTCCAAGGCGGTGCTTCCCGAGGATGAACTGGCGAGCCTTGGTCGCGACATTGCGACCGAGCGACAGCTGTTAATCGATGCGATGGAAGCGTTGCTCCGGGCCGAGGACCCTGAAGCGGCCGCGCAACCCGGCGTGGCAGAGTTCGACGCAGGCTTCCGCTACGGCCTCGAGTTTGCTCGCGCGATCGAGGACACCAGGGTCGTCATGGAACGAGTTCGTCGGAGCCGGTTGCTGAAACTCGTTCGGTGACGTCAACAGTCAGTTGAGTATTTGGTGCCCGTGACGATTGACGCTGTGTGGCAGCAAGCCGCAGTGCTTGGTTACGGGTGTCGGCCACTCAACGCTCCTCCGTCCGTCCCTTGAATAGCACTGCATCCAAACTGAACGGACCTGCACCGGCGGTCGCAAAGTACAACCACAGGAAGCAGTAGATCGAGGCCAGCTCCCCGCCGTTGAGGATGGGCCAGAAACCTCGCGGCCAGTGCGCCTGAAAGTACGCCACCGCCATCTGTCCTGACAGAATGAACCCCACGGGGCGGGTGAAGAGTCCGAGCAACATGAACAACCCGCCGACGGTTTCAGTACCCCCGCAAACCAGGTTTGAGTCAAGAGATCCGCGACCGGTCGCGCCTGGCTCACCGGCCACGCAAACAGCTTTTGCGTGCCGTGCGTGACAAACGACAACGCGACCGCGATGCGCAACGCACTGAGAAGATAGGGCCTCAACGATCGAGACCGGGAGAGCTGTCGATGCAAGGCCTTTGTTTTAGACTTCATACGTCATCCGATCTGGATCCGTGTTGATGGTATAGAGTTTCACGCCGCAACGCTGGACTGTGTCACTCTCGTCTGAACATTGCGGTGAGTCCGGCGTCACCTCCGTAGCAATGAAACGATTCCTTCCTCTCGTGGTCGCGGGGTTACTGGCCTACCCGCAGTGGGGCGCAGGAGCGCAGTCGAGTGCTTACGGCTCCTTCGAGGCTTCGCTGCGGCGCCTCGGGGCTGAGCTCACGATTCCCGGCATCGCATACGCCATCGTTGGCGACGGCACACTTCTGCACACCGGGCAGCTGAACTCTGATACGTCCACGGCGCCGCTGACCGTTGACACGCCGCTGCGCTTCGCCTCGGTGACCAAGGCACTGACGGCCGTGGCGCTTATGCGCGCGGTGGATCGCGGAGCGCTATCGCTCGACGACAGCGTGCTCAAGTGGGTGGCTGAGTTCAACGGTGATGCGGGCGTGAGCGTGCGCCACCTCGCGGCGCATAGTTCCGAAGGAATCCCCGGCGACGAATATGTGTATAGCTCGAGCCGCTACGCCAAGCTTGGGGGAATCCTGACACAGGCGCTTAAGGCCGCGAGCTTCGCAGACGTCTTGCGTACGGAAATTCTCACTCCCGCGCGCATGACATGGCGTGATAGCCCGCATCTGGGTGCGCACGCTGGATTCGTGTCGACGGTGTCGGACATGGCGCACTTCGCACAGGCGCTACAGGACAACCGGCTGTTGAGCCCCAAGCGTTTCGAGGAAATGACGACGGCGTCCGTCTCCATGAAGGGACTACCGATGCCGGTCGGCGTCGGCTTCTTCTCGCAGACGTTAGCGAACGAGCGCGTGGTATGGAGCTTCGGGCAGGACGATCCGGAGCATTCCAGCGCGCTGCTGCTGATGCTTCCGACGCGCAACCTGGCGCTTGTGTTGCTCGCCAACACGGACGAGCTCTCCAATCCGTTCCGCCTGCTGATGGGCGACGTGCGTTATTCGCCGTTCGCAACAGCCTTCCTCGATACCTTCGCACCCGAGGTCGGCCAGCACATTGGCAAACGCGAGCGTCTCACACAGGACCTTCTTGTCTCGCTCTGGAATCAAGACCGCCCTGCGGCCAGGCAGAAATTCAACCAGCTTGCGCGACTACCGCATGGTGGGTCTCACGACGTCGTGGCGCATTTCACCGCCGCATCGCTAGCGGACTCGGAGACAAGCGCGTATGCGCTGCGGGTGGACAGCGACGTGTCTGCCGAGCATCCCACCAACCGCTGGGTGCTGCTGATGTCGGGCGGGCTCAACACTCAGTTGGGCCGTTTCGACGTCGCCGGCCGCCGCTACGAGGCGATTCTGGCTCTGCGCAACCAGGAACCGGACGGTCTTGCCTCGCTATTTCGCGCTTGGTCGTATGCCGGTCTCGCGCGCATCCACAAGCAGACTGACCCCAAGCGTGCTCGGCAGTACGTGGAACAGGGGCTTGCCACTGGCGTCACTGGCGACACCCGAAATGATCTCATCGGTTTGCAAAAGGAACTCGCCGGTCCCTGAGCACGTCTTCGATCTGATTGTGGGCCGCAAGCCCGGCCAGGTAGCCAGCGAGATACGCGGCGTGCTGGCGTCGCGAGAGATAGATCATTGGGAACTCAATCCCGAGTTCATCGCTCCAGCTGAACGCCACATATAATTCGGCGCTCAGGGCGATGGATCCAAACGGGAGGACTGGCGACCGAAGGCGCAGCGATGCCGTCGAGGGCGGCCGCGCTCCATTGATCGGTCAGACGCTCTCACACTACCGCATCGTCGGCAGGCTGGGCGGCGGCGGCATGGGCGTCGTGTACAAGGCCGAAGACACGCGGTTGCGCCGTCCGGTGGCGCTCAAGTTCGTCTCCGAGGAACTCTCACGCGATCCAGAGGCGTTGAGCCGTTCGCGCCGAAGCGCAGACGGCGTCGGCGCTGAACCACACGAACATCTGCACCATCCACGACATCGGCGAGCAGGACGGGCGATCGTTCATCGTGATGGAGTATCTGGAAGGGACGACGCTACAGGATCGGCTCGCCGCTGGTTCGCTGAGCCTGAACCCGCTGCTCGACATGGGCATCCAGATTGCCGACGCGCTGGACGCCGCGCATACCGCGGGCATCATCCACCGCGACATCAAACCCGCCAACATCTTCATCACCTCGCGCGACCAGCGTCCCGACCTGATGCGCGGGTTCAACATGGGCGCTGACGACTATGTGACCAAGCCTTTTCACATCGACGAGCTTGTGGCCCAGATCCGTGTCGTATTGCGCCGGGCGCGGCCTCTGCGTGGCAGAATCGCGCTGGGCCCCGTCACCGTCGACTTCAAGCGAATGATGGCGACTCGAAACGGCGCGGACTTGGGACTTTCGGCCCGAGAGCTGGAAATCCTGCAGTACCTCGCCGAACGCGAGGGCACGGTGGTGTCGCGGCGCGAGCTCTTGCAAGAGCTGTGGGGACACCGCGATGTGCCCTTCAGCCGGACGATCGACGTCGCGATCGGGCGACTGCGACGAAAAATCGAACTCGACCCGCACTCACCACAGCACCTTCAAACGGTACACGGCGACGGCTATCGGCTGATTACGACCACGACCGCGCCGCAGTCTAGCGACACCATCGGCGCCTAGGACACTGACAACGCTTGCACCGCGGGATAGCCCGTCAGGGGCGGGAGCGGAGCGCGTGAAGACTCTTAGCCCCACGTTAATCAAGACATCCTGGGTGAAGGCTAGCAGGCCAAGACATCGATTGTGGTGGTGCCGGGGGTGGGGATCGAACCCACACGGGCCTTGTGGACCCCCAGGATTTTAAGTCCGTAAACTCGACGCGGAACAGGCGCGATCTTGCGATTTCCCTAGAGAACTAACCGCCCTGTTCCGCCCGAGTCTGCCCGAACCCGCCTCCAATGGTTAGCGCAATAGTTAGCGGTGAGCGCGCTTTCGCGTGAGCGTGCCCACGCTCGCGAGTCTTGTCACGGCGTCTCGCAAGTCGTTCTCGTTCACGATGTCGTAGCGGTCGAACACGGAGCGCGTCTTGTGCCCGGTGAGCATCATCGCCGTTTTCTCTGGGACGCTGGCCCGGACAAGATTCCGAACGGCCGTTCGTCGGAAGTCGTGCAGATCTCCCAGGACACCCGGCCGCCTTGCATGCTGCGCGCCATGCTTCAAAGAACCAGGGACTAATCGCAGTCCCGTCGTCCTGGGCGAACACGAGCGGGCAGATCGTGCCCTTCTCTTTCAGCGCCTTCTGTCGCGCCTTCTGCGCTTTGATGACGTCTCGCAATTCAGGAAGCACGCCGTCCGGGAACGTCCGCCCTTCGGTGTTCTTCGTCGTGCCGACGTCGAGCCGAACCACCTGCGCCTGCTCGTCTACCTGCGCCCAGGTCAGCGGCAGGACTTCGCTCCGAACCCGCCAGCCCGTGAGATACGCGAACCTGATCGTCCGGCTGCAGCGCGCCCGGCAGGTGTTTCACCCACGGCTCGAACTGCTCCCGCTCGAAGAACCCCGTCCGCACGTTCCGTTCTTCGGAGCATTGGGTGTGCGGTTTCGAGACGAGCGTGCCTGCCTTGATCGCCAGCGTGAACGCGCGTTTGAGAATGGCGAGTTCACGGTTGACCGTCGCCGGCTTCGCCTCGGCCTCGAGCCGTTCGCGGTGTATTTGCGGACGTCGGCCGTGGTGATCGTGCTCATGCGGCGGCCGACAAAGGCCGGTGTCAGGTGCAACTTGATCCGACGCTTGATGTCTCCGATTGAGCGCCGCTGGTTCTCGCGTAGTCGTTCTCGACGTCCTTTGCCGCGTCCTCGAATCGCAACCGGCCTGCCTTCGGCACGACGACGCCGCCCTTCGCGATCTCCCCTTCTCGAACCTTGAGCAGATCGCGAGCGTCGTCTTTGATGTCCGTGCCCGAACTCTCATAGAGCGCCCGGCCGTCACGGTAGTCCTTGATCATCCAGTGCGTGCGGCCCGCCTGACGGTAGATCGTTCCCATGACAGAACCTCCTGCGTGCCCTTGAGGACGTGAATGAGCTTCAGTCCTCCAGGCGGTCGTCTTTAAGAAACGCCTCCAACGCCGCCCGGACGACAGTCGATGCGTCCGTCCCGTCTTTGGCAGCGCGGATTTTGAGACGCGTGATCAGGGGTTTGGTCAGGTAGTGCGTTGCACGGTAGCGGCCGACTACTCGATTCGGAACCGACTTCAGATTCGTCCTGTAAGTGTTCTTCTTGGGCATGGGTGACATCTCCTGGTCATGCACACTATCACATATGTGCCAGTGTGACAATGTGACAGCGGACTCATCCAGAGGCTTAGGAATGCAGTCGCCTTCTCAGCCAGTAGATCGACCGTCCCTGCCCTGCCCGGAACGCCTGCAGCGCCCGCTGCGCCACGGTCGCGTCCGTCGCGGCGTAGGCCGGGAACGTGACGATCGACGCCTCGACGATGCGCGCGTCGGTGATGATGCGGACGTCGAGCCCGCCGCGACGCTCGAACCGCTCGCCGCCCGGCATGACGCGGAACCCGATGCTCATGCCATCCACGTCGCCCCGTGCGGACGCTTTCGAGCACGTCGCGGCCCACGGTGGTATCCGGCGGGGTGATCTCCACCTGCAGCCCGTCGTCGGCCTTGCGGAGCTTCAGCGTGCCCGCCTTCACGCGGCCGATGATCTTGCCGGCGTCATGATCGACGAGCGCCCGGACGTCGATCTGCTCGGCCAGGGTCCGATCGACGGCGGCCGGCTCGAACAGCTCGACGAACCCGCCCAAGTCCTGCGACAGCGAGCCGAACGGGATCGCGAGCCCTCGAATCAGGGTGCCATGCGCGCCGACACTTGCCGCGCGACGTTCTAGGTCATTCACCATTGGGATCTCCCTGCGGCTGCCCGCTCTCGGTGAGCGGTCGCAGATTGCCGTTCGCCGCGTAGATGTCGCCGCCCTGCTCGGCCGGGATCGGGTTCTCGCCGAGCTTCCGGCGGACGTCGTTGACGCTGTAGTACCCGGCGTCGCGTCCGCGCGCCAGCGCCTCGTGCAATGACTTCACGTCGGAGCGGATGAGCGTCGAACGGTCGAAGGTGACGTCGAACTGCCCGAACTGCCGCGTCGTCAGCAGGTCACGGCGAATGGCCTGCTCCCACACGACGAACCACGGATCGAGCGTGCCCGTCGCGTACTCGATCGCGCCGGCTTCCATGTTCTGAGTAGGTGCTCTTGCTCAGGTCGCCCACCTTCCACGGCGGCAGCCGGAACGTCGCCGCGATCTCGGTACGGATCGTCTGCAGCGTCTCGTTGAGCTGCGCGTCCGAGTTCGGCGCGAGCGAGCTGCGTCCACTTGAGCCCAGCCTCAAGCACGGCCACGCGAAACGCATTTGCCAGCGCCGCTCTGCCGCGATGAGAACGAGTCGCGGAGTCGCTGCGCCTGCTCGTCATCGAGCAGACCGTCTGTTTGCGAGCACGCCGCTCGGCCGCGCGCCGTTGCTGAAGAACGCGCCGACGTACGTCTGCAGCGCCAGCGCTGCGCCGATCAGCTCGCGGCACTGGCGAATCGGGCTCGGGTGCGTCAGCTCGAGAATCGGCGGCCGGCTCGGGTCGAACGTCCACGTCTGCTGGTGCCCGCTTGCCAGCGTGACGCGATACCGTTTCCGCCGCTGGTCGTCGCGATCGATGTGGACGAGCATCGGATCGAGTCGCCACAGCGCCACGACGCGGCCTTCGACGCGGACGATCTCCGCGTACGCCCGTTCGTACGTGAGCAGGTCGAGCATCATCTGCTGCTTGAACGAGAACGCGGTCGTCTCGGCGTTTGCCAGGTCGTGGACGATCTCCCAGAGCGGATGATCCGTCGCGTCCTCGAACGTGTCCGGCCCCACCTTGCGCCGGAGCTTGATCGGCGTCTTCGCGGTGTCCTGACCGGTGCACGGTCACGCACGCGGCCACAGCCGGGACGGTGAGCGCCGCTCTCGGGTGTAACGATGATGCCGGCCGCAGTCGGCCCGCAGCCGATGCCCATTTCGTTCCATGAGTGCAGCCGGGACAATCGCCACGTGTGCGAGCGCCGTTCGAGCAGTCGGGAGAAGGGCCAGATCATGCCGTTGCCTCGGTGTGCATTTACGCTCCGATGTATGAAAACGGGCGTGTGCGGCCGGCGTGCGAGACGCCGCTGCCGGCCGCTTTAGGCTTCACGCCCACAGCCTTACCCGCTGCTGAATGCCGAGACGCCGGCGGCAGCGAGATTCCAATGCCCTACACGCCGACGTTGATCGTCACGTCGAACGCCTCGGGGTGCGCGAGCTGCACGTCAGCCCGCAAATACGCGCGAACCCAAATCTGCAGCTTCTCAAACGCGGTGCCCGCCACGCGCGAGACTTCCAGCCGGAACGATGTCCGCATGCCGATCATGAGCTGCGAGAAATCGCCGACGAACAGCGTCGTCGCGTCGGGTGAGCCGCCTGCGTTCGGGATCTGCTGCGTTCGAAACGCCGGAACAGCCGTCACGACGTCCGGTGCCCGGAGCGGTTGATCCTGCTGGTCCTTCAGCTTCGCCAGCAGCGTCGCCAGGCTTGCGTTATAGATGCGCGCGTTCGGTTCGTGGTTCTGTGCCCACACGCGGCCGATCGCGTCCACCATGAAGTCGTAGTCGGCGGGATCGGCGCTGAGGAAGTCCGTGACGTTGACGCCGCTCTGATTGCGGATGCCGTCCGGCTCGGGTGGGGTGCCCGATCCGAGCAGCGCCGCGCGGTCGAGTTCGAGCGCGAGCTGCCCGGACAATTCCCGCTCGATGATCTCGTCGATGTTCACGCTGTCTTCCGACAACTCGACGGAGAGCTTGAGCAGAACCGGCAGCGTCCGCGCCGTGAACGTGACACGTTCGAGCAGCAGATCCGTCTCGTCGATGTCCGCGTTCTCGGTCTTCCACTGGGCCGTTGTGATGTCCGGTGACGGATCGGTGGGCTGCGCGAGTCTCGCAATGTGCAGGACATCGGACGTCATCGGCACGATCTGCGCGCCGGCCCGCTGCACAACCATCGCGTTTCTGGTGCGATCGAGGAACCGACCGGCCAGGATCTCAGGGACCGTGAATCCGCCGGATGCGTCCGTGCCTTCGGACAGCGCCCGCTGTTCGAGCGCCGAGAGCCCACGACGATCGCCGAGCGCCAGCGCCCGCACCACGCGGCCGAATCGCATGCGACTCCGAGCCGCGTTCGCCCGCGTACTCGATACCCGCCGCGCTTCTGCAACCAGTCCGCGAGCTTCGCGTCACGAGACAGAACCGCGCTGACGTCGGCCGTAGTCGTCTCGGTCGGCGTCACCTGCGTCGGTGGCACGTACGATGCCTGAGCGGTCCGGGCCTCGACGTTGCGCTGCAGGCCCATGATGCTGTCGCGCTCGCGAACAGCCGCGTCGTACCTCCGCTGTTCGGATGCGAGCAGCGCGTCACGGCCGGCGGCCTGCGCCGCGTCGAGCACGGCCTGCGCCTGCGACGTCCGCAGTTCGATCTGCGTCTTGAACGCGGCCTCGACGTCCGAGCCGTGGGCTCGTCGGTCAGCCGCGATCGTGGTCAGTGTTGCGACGGGGACCGGCCCCTTCGCGGTGTCGGTGATGAACTCGGTAACTTCCATGATGTCTGCCTCTATCTCGAAACGAATACGCCTGCGGGTTCGGGGAACCATTCGCCGGCAGTCTGCGCGGGCTCGGTGAGTCTTCGCGCGGTAGTGCCCTTCACAGCACGAGCACGCCTCGGTGCTGGTACACGCTCTCGCGTGGTCGTGGTTGTCGCAGCCAGCCGCCAATCGCGAGCATCAGCGCGTCAACCGGATCGATCTTGTGCGGGCTCTCGGCCGTCGCTTTCTTCGGCAGTAACGAGTCGTCCGTCCGTCTGGACACGACGCAGTTCGACGCGGCCCACTTCAGCAACGAGCCGCCGTCATGCCGGAACTTGCCCCGCGTGATGCGCGCCTCGAACTCCGTCGCCGGCCCGGTGAACGTCTTCGCGTTCTTCGCCTCGACGCGCGCCGGCAGTCCGTCCGCCGCGAGCGTGCCCGAGATCTGCACGCTGCCGTACTGGTCGAAGCAAATGTCCTGCACGGCGAATTGCTTGCACGCGGCCGCGGATGTCCTGCTCGATCCGTCCGTGGTCGGTGATGTCGCCGTCGGTGAGCACGAGCTGCCCGGATCCGCCCCACGACGCGATACTCGGGCACGTCGCGCGCGCGTTCGCGCACCACGAGCTCGGGCAGGTAGCAGCGAACGAACCCGAACAGCAGACCGTCGCGCTCGAACAGATACGCCACGGCCGCGAGATCGTCGCGCTGACGCGAGGTCGCAGCCGATCCAGCACGCTCGCCCGTCGAACGTCTCGAGCCTCAGCGCGCGATCGGCGCATGCGTCCCATGCCGTCATGGACAGCCAGGACGACGCCGAGTGCAGCCATTCGCTGCAGACCTTGACGCGGAACTCGCCCTGCAGGCCCGGTGTCTGTTCGGCGTCTTTCGCGTAGCTGCGAACCCAGTCGAGCGTCGGCGTGATGCCGAGACATCGGGTTCGACTTGCGCCAGGTGCGCTCGTCCTGCCAGTCGTCGCCCTCGTCGAGCGCGTAGATGCATGCCGAACAGGTGATCCGTCTCGAATGACCTGATCGAGCACCTTCGTGAACGTCGTCCGCGAGCGCGTAGCCGACGGAGAGCAGGTCGTATCCGGCCGTCGTCGGACACAGCAGCAGCGGGTTCTGGCGCGCGCCTTGTGCCGACTTCAGCACGTCGTGCAGCCCGAACGTCTGCGCGTGCGACTCGTCGAGCAGGATGCAACTCGGGTTCAGCCCGTCGAGACGTCTGCGCCTTCGCTATTGACCGGCTGCATGCTCGCGCCGGCCGCGTCGTGCGTGATGGCGTTTGCGAACGACCTGCAGCCCGGCGTCCCGCAGCCACGCCGCCGCGCCGCACCATGCGCTGTGCGATCCAGAACACGATCGCGCGCCTGAGCGCCCGTTGTCGCGCCGCAAACGACGGACGCGCCCGGCTCGTTCTCGTGCAGCAGGTGATAGAGCGCGAGCCCGGCCGTGAGCGTGGACTTCGCGCTCTTGCGTCCGGCTTCCAGATACAGCGTCGTGAACCGTCGCCGGGACAGGTCCGGCCCGGTGACGCCAGCCGTAGAGCGTCGAGACGAGGAAGCACCTGCCACGGCTGCAGAACGATCGTCGGCGTCGGCCACGTGCCTTCGACGTGCGGCAGCCGTTCGAGGAACCGGCAGACGTCCGCCGCGTGCTCAGCCGCGACACGTACGGCCACGTCGGATCGCCGGCCGCGCGTCTCAGGTCACGGTCCTGCCGCTCGACGGCCAACCTTGCCCATTGCCGGTGATGATCGATCCGTCCAGCACGCCGGCCATGTAGCCGGCCGCGATGCCGAGATAGTCGCGATCGATGGGTTCGGCAATTGCGCGAACCTCGATTGCGGCCTTCGTCCGCTCGCGATGCTTTCGCAGCGTGCCGCGTGCGGCCTTGGTCGCCACGGAGACGCGGACGCGCCATCAGGCGGCCTCCGCTGGGAGATCCGGCCGCCGCGCTCTCGCGCCTGCTCAACCCGCCGAACAGCCCGTACACTCTTAAAGTCTCTCCGGCGGATAGCAATGGTGGTGACCATGCCGATCCTGCTTGTCGAAATGCGCACCCGAGAATCTCGCGTTTCCTTGAAGGCGCGAGCGATGAGTCGAGCGTGAACTTCTACCGGTGCGACCGGTGCGGGCATGTCTGGACTGTTGCGAAACACAACCCTGACGGCCCAATCCATCACGTAACCGTGGACGAACCGAGAAGATAGGCAGGGGTTTCAACACCTACCTACTCCCGCCGCGGTATTGGCAGGCCAAATAACTGCCCGTGCGGCGCTGTGAGGCCGTCAGGGTTGCGGTGATGTCGATTGCCCCGTACGGTAGACTTCCGACTTCCTCTTCTGACCCGCCGTCACCGTCTGGGGACGAGCGACCACCAGAGATCGCGCGGGGAACTTCCCACCCATGGCGCGTCTCGGTGCAACCATGCCAGTAAGACCTTGCCCATCCTGCGACTCGGAGACCAGTCGACTGCTTGACGGAGCCAGCCAGGCTGCGTGCGGTCTGGTACTACCGCTGCCCAGCGTGTGGGCACTCGTGGTCCGTCTCCAAGATGGACGCATCGGACATCCGTCACGTGACGCCACTGGTGAGACGCTCGCCGCGCCTCAATCGAGATGGCGTAGTCGTTCGCCGCTATCACTCGCCGCGCCGAGTGCGGACTGAGTGGACAGCTCGAACACAACGGGCGGACGTTCGACTCGTCCAGTAGCGATCCACCGTCAGCGAGCTTGCGAACGTGGTGCAGCTCGTTCGCGATCGTGAGCCGGCCGGCAGCCCGGCAATCGACACAGAGCGAGCCAGCCGGTACCACGTCGTCGGAACTGTCGCCACGCGGGCACGGCTAGGGCGTGATGCTCAGCGGGATACCGGGTTGGCTTGAGCGGGACAGCGCCGAACGGGACACGCGCCGAGCAGCCCGGCTGTGAACAGAACGACATGGGCTTCGTCGGCATGACAGTCCTTTGGGTGCACACCCACATGACAGCCCATAGGGCTGTTGTCATGTGACGTGTCATGTGTGTCACGTGACACTTGTCACCTACCCTCAGCCAGTAGACCGATGCGATAGACGCCATCGAACCGGGAATCTTCGCGAGCGGCAACGTCGCTCACCCTTGGTCCCCTGCCGACGTTGACGCTGATGCTGTTGGGATCGACGCCCAGCTCGTCGGCCAGCGCCGCCACGGTCAACGGCCCGCGCTTCAGCGCCGAGCGCATGCGCTGCGGGATGCTGAGCTTCGCGGCCAGGTCGCTGCCCATGTCGGCCATGTCGCGCTGCTGGATGGTGGCGTGGTCGTCGTGAACGTGAACTCGAGCCCGACAGGCCGGCCACGTCGAAACAGGTTCGACTTCGTGGGATAGAGCGCGACGTTGACGCGGGATCGTCGAGCGTCTGTTCGTCGCGCTTCACGGCATAGATGACGCGGCTCGAATTGAACCAAAACGCCGATCCGAATGGCGTCTTGTCGCCGCCTTCGCCCTTCGACTGGTGCGCGATCAGCGCGCCGATGCCGAGCTGCCGGATGCCCGCATGAACGCCAGCGCGTGTCGGCCTGCTCGGGCGGACCATCGTACCGGTCCCACCGAATCGAACCCGGCATACTCGATCTGGTGGTCGTGGAATGATGCGCTGAGCGATCGACTTCGTGGACAAGACCACGAGTCGCCCGGACGTAAGTGATGGCCGGTCGGTCGTCGCCGTAGAACTGACGCAGCCGACGCGCGTGGTCGTCGGCCGTCATCTCCAATCGACGAGCATCGTCCGCAGTCCGTGTCGTTCCGAGCTGCCCACACGACGTCCACGTCCTCGGCGTCTTCCCTCGCAGGTGTCGCCCAGCCCGTGCAGCATCGTCGGATGGCATTTGCTCAGCCGGATGCTGTACACCTCGAAGATGTCGGCCTCGACGTGTGACGGGTTGACGTCGCGAAGATTGACGGCCGGCTCGCCGGTTCGTTCGGCCTGCTCGACGCCAAGCGCAGCTCCTCGATGAGCCCGTGGAAGTCCACGTC
>CAWBZK010000016.1:0-242288 GCA_963793255.1 uncultured Acidobacteriota bacterium | reverse complement strand
TTGTGCGGCAGCATGTCGGAGGCGTCCACGAACAGCAGGTAGTCGCCGTGGGCCTTCGCGGCTCCGTGGTTGCGGGCGGTGGCCTGGTCGGGCGCCGAGCCGCGCAGCCGGAGGCGTACGTCGTCGGCCGCGTGGCGCCGTACCACCTCGTCGGCGGCGCCGGGGTCACCGACGGCGACCACGATCACCTCGAGGTGGCGGTGGGTCTGGTCACGGACGGCGTGCAGCCCCTCGTCGACGTGCGCGGCGGCCGTCGCGTCGACGGTCACCACCACGCTCACCAACGTTCCACGGCCCCGGGCCCGGCCCGCTTGCATGGCCCTCCGCACCCCCTGGCGGAGGGAGTTCGGGAGTCGCCTGTCGATGCGTCGGAGCGCGGGAGCGAGTCGTCGCTCAGGACGCAAGGATCCTCCTCGTCCGCTGGCGGAAAGTTCGCCTCATGCTAACGGAACCGTGGGCCCGGGCCCGACTGACCCCGGACCGGGCCGGCGGTAGTCTTCGGCCACGCGTCGAGAGAGGAACCGATGGGCCAGATACTGATCAGGGCGGGCAAGGACCCGTTCACGGCGGTGTCCGGTGAGGCGACGCTCACCCAGGACGTGTTCAACTCCAACACCGGCAACTACCTCTTCGCCCGACTCGGTCCACAAGACGTTGATGACCGGGGTCCACGACGGTCGTGCCCAACGGGACGCTGTCGGAGACCCGAGAGGCGTCCCACAAGTCGATCGCCCGGGTGTTGAGCAGTTCGACGCTTTCGTGATCCCGCTGGCCAACGCGTTCCGCCCGGAGTTCGAGCACCGGTTGGCGAACCTCACCTCGCTGGTGCGGGGGCTGACCATCCCGGTGGTGGTCGTCGGGGTCGGCGCCCAGGCCGGACTGCACGACGACATGCCGGCGACCGGCCTCGACGACACGGTGAAGGCCTTCGCGGCCGCCGTCCTCGACCGGTCCGCAAGCGTCGGTGTCCCCGTGCTTGCGTCTGGTCGCTCGGACCGGCGGAACAGCGAATCAGGAGAGAACCTACTGGAGGAGGAAGATTCTCTAGTTTATCACTTCGCTGACGTGGAGCGGCTACTTCTTCGGCGGCAGCGTCACGTCAGAGATTGGACCGTCCGGATTCGATTTCGGAACGGTCCAAACGTGCCCGCACTTATCGCACGGTAGAAGTTCACCATCGCTTCATCGCTCGCGCCTACGAGGAATCTCTTCCTGGCTTCAGTCTGAGCCGCAGTTCCACGGGCTTATGTCGAAGGTGGCCATCGAGCGCCTCGGCCGCCAGCGTGGGAATGTCGTGGCGCGTGTATCATGCCGGTTCCGAAGTCCTCAGACAGGAGAACACGTTGCGAGCTCCCCGGCCGCTTGTGTTGGCGCGCCACTATTGCGATCTAAAGCAAGTCCACCTCCTGACAACTTGCGATCGCTCTTGCCGGGTCGCTTTGGTTCTCCTCCGCGCCTATCTGTTCGATTAAGGATGGTTCAAATGCGAAGTCTGAAGACGCTTGTCGCAGTATCAGCGCTCATTGGCGTAGGTGCTGGGACCGCAGGAGCCGGCACGCTCTATGCCGTCAGGGACATCGACAATGTGTTAGTCAGTCTCGATCCGACAACCTTGGCGATAACTCCTATTGGCCCCACTGGCGTCGCAGCCGGCATTTCGCAAATTTGGCTTACGACGAGCTGAACCAGATCATGTACTGGTCAGCAGGGCGCGATAATAACAACCTCTATACGATCAACCTGCTTACCGGGGCGGCGACATTGGTCGGCACGCACGGTATCGGCGACATGTTTGCGCTGGGCTACGACGGCAGCAACCTCTATGGGCAGTCGAGTGTCGGCTCCGGGACACCACTTATACGACTACCGCTGCTGGCCACCGATTACAAAGATAGGCAACGAAGTTTATCCGGGCGGTTACGATTGGAATTCCGCTAACGGTCAGATGGTTCTGCTCGAAGCGGGTGGCGGTGGTTTGTCCACCATTAATCTGACCACCGGAGCGGCGACGTTCCTGAACGCAGGCGCCGGGTACGTTAATGACTCCGATATCGCCGACGACTCGAGACCTCAATGGATACTGGGCAATCGATTACGGCGGGGAGTTGTCTGGAGCACGACAGCGCTTTCGCGCGAACGACAAAACCGATCCACATTGGCCATTACCACTGCGCTCGAATACGTAAGCTCCGCATCCGGCGCCAGTTCCCGAGCCCGCCACGCTCTCGCTGCTCGGCGTCGGCCTCGCGGGCGCCGCGGTGCGACGGTTCCGGAAGCGCACGTAGCCCCACGAACGTCGCGAGACAGTGCAGAGGCCCGCCATCGCGCGGGCCTTTGCTTTTTCGGGCCTGCGGCCATTAAACATCGGCCATGTGGCGATCAACTACTCTCGCCTATAACTTCATCAAGATCCATCGCTCACTCCTCGATGTCGCCGCGATGGCGTCTGGTGTCGTGGATCGGCTGTTCGACGTGTCCGACCTCGTGAACGTGCTGATCGAGTCGAAGTCACAAAAGCCGCCTCAGACGACTGCAATTTTCGCTGGCCTGAACGCACAAACAGTCGTAGACTCCGCCCATGCGAACCCGAAAGGCTGGGCCTGCCTTCATAGTCCTGGGTGTCATCTTCATGGCGATCGGTCTCACCCAAGGCCAGAACACATATCTGAGCGTGGGAGTCGTGTTCTTGATAATCGGCCTCGGCGTGACAGCCAGGGGTCGAAAGAGGCAGAGCTGACCGGGGTGTGAAATTGAAAGTGGCCCACTACCGGAAATTGCCTGATTCTCGCCATTTGCAAGCAAGGGTTCGTAAGTCCGCGTTCTGCCTTTAGGTCGGGCGCGGGCGCAGCCTGTGCGACGGTTCCGCAAGCGCACGTAGCACCACTAATGTCAAGAGAAGTGCAGAGGTCCGCCAGCGCGCGGGCCTTTGCTTTGGGCGCGGGAAGCGGGCCGGCTCCGGCTTTCAGCCGGTAGCTATGTGGTAGCTATCGCCAGCAGGCTGACAACGAAATCCCTGTAAGGTGTTGATTTTAATTGGAGCCGGCGATCCGGATTGAACGGACGACCTGCTGATTACGAATCAGCTGCTCTACCAACTGAGCTACGCCGGCCCGGCGAGTGCGTTCCCGGCAGCCCTGACGGCCGCCGCAAACATCTGAGTTTAGCACGCGATGTCGGGCTCAACCGCTGGTCATGTCATTGGCGGCCAACGCCCGGCGGGCCGCTCATGTTCTTGCCTTCTTCTGCCGCGGTTTCCGCCGCACGCGGAGGTCCCAATCGACCTCGCGGAAGTAGCGCCACAGCGCCAGCAACAGGCCCAGTCCCCAGAATTCCATTCGCGCCTCCCAACCCGATCAAAGCGCGAAGGTCGGACAGACGAGGTCGCAGCCGGATGGACGGTACGGACGCGGCGCGTACGCTCGGTCTGGTGGCTCTGCAGATCGCCGATAGCCACTTTCGCCCAACGCGACGCGGAGTCCTCTCCGAACGGTCCAGGATCCGTTCCGAAGAGTACGAAATCCTGTCCGAACCTTTCGTTAGCGCGACCAGGTCGGGCGTCATCGCGTCCAGACGACCGCTGGGCGCCCCTCATGTGAGGTTGGTCATCAAATCAACGATCTTCAATCCACTCTGATGGGCCGCAGGAGTCCGTTCTTCTGCACGGCGAGGCGAAAGTCGAGCTCTCGACGTCTAGTTTCTTAGCTGAAAATCGCCGAACGAAGGCTGATCCTCTCCGAACGGTCCCTCGATCGTCACCTATTGCTCGCTACGTGCCCAATATCGATGTCTCAGCGTGCCCCTGTGAGTCGCGATCACTAAACCATTGGTCGCGTCGCGCCTTCCACAGCAGGCTCGATGTGCACGAGCACGTCCGCCACCCACTCCACCGTCTCCCGGACGTGACTCCGCACCCGTCCCGCAATCTCGTGCGACGCGGCCACGGTGAGCGTCGGATCGACCTCGACATGGATGTCCACGTGATAGGCAAAGCCGGTCTTCCGCGCGTGGGTCTTGTGCACGCCAACGACGCCCGGAACTTCCTGCGCCACCGCCCGGATGCGCGCGATCTGCGCATCGTCCGGCATCGTGTCCATGAGCTCGAGTGAGGCGTCACGGAAGACGCGCACACCGATCAAGATGACGATGACGCCGACGGCAAACCCGCCGAAGTGGTCCGCTGCCGGGAACCGATCGATGTCGTACATGGTCAGGCCGACCGCCGTCAGGGCAACGGTCGCGGCGAGGATGTCGACCGTGTCGTTCCAGGCGTCGGCGACGAGCGAGGCGCTGCGAATACGCCGGCCGACGCTGAAACTTGATGAAGGACATGCCGCCGCGGACGACGATGACGAGGACGAGGACGCAGATCGCAAGGCCCGATGGGGGTGGATGGCGATCGCCGATCGCGTGCAGCGAGTTCCAGCAGATGCCGGCGCCCCCGGCGGTCAGAATCAACCCGACCACGAACGCCGCCAGCGTTTCGACCCGGCCGTGGCCGTAGGGATGTCTGGCGTCAGCGGGCGCGCTGGCCACCACCATGCCGGCAAAGACGATCAGCGACGCGAGGACATCGCCGGCGAGCTCGATGCCGGTGGCGACGACGGACGTGGACTGGACGGAGAGACCAACGGCGATGTTGAGCGACGCGAGGACGGCGCTGGCGCACATCCCGACGATTGCGAGGCGGCGGCCGGTCTGGAGGTCTGCCTCTCGCATGGGCCTCCAGTATGACGTGCCCCGTACAAGAAAAACGCGGCGGTGGGTCTGGTTGTGCCAGACCCGCCGCCGCGGTGTGTGATCCTCGGAAGGTCTACGCGAGGATCCGGAGCACGACGCGGCGGTTCTGCGCGCGGCCGTCCTTGGTCTTGTTGTCGCCCACGGGCTTGTCTTCGCCGTAGCTGATCACGTTCATGCGGTGCAGCGGAATCTGGTGCTGCTCGTAGAGATACCGCTTCACGGCGTCGGCGCGCTCCATGCCGAGCTTCTCGTTGTAGATCGCGTCGCCGACGTTGTCCGTGTGGCCTTCGATCTCGAAGTAGGCGCCCTTCGGGTCAGCCTTGAGCTGCTGCACGAGCTCGTCGATCCGCGCCTTCGCCGAATCCGGAAGGTCGACCTTGCCGAACGTGAAGTTGCCCTGGTCTTCGCTCAGGACGACCTCGAGCACGATGCGGTTCACCGACTTCTCAACCGCTTCGGCCTTCGTCATCGCCGAACGGGCCGCGTCGTTCGCCGCGATGGCCTTGGTGTCGGCCGCGCCGGCCGCCGTGCCCGCGCTGATCGGCCGCGCTCTGGGCGCGCGCCGGCCTTGGTGTCCACTTCGCCGATGCGCGCCTCGTTCTGCACGCGTGCGCTCCTGCGTCTGTTCGAGCGCCTGGCTGAGCGTGTCGACCTTGCTGCTCACCTGGCCGACCTGGTTTCGGACGTAGCCCTTCGTCGCGCACGCGGACGAACCGGCCGCGGCGAACGCAGAGCATGCTGATGACAATCAGTGCCTTCTTCATCGCTAACCCTCCTCAAAAGACTTCACAGCCCTTGCCGACGGCCGTCTTGTGACGATGTACCCGCTACGCGCCCGCACGACGTGATCTTCATCACGGGTGCGCAGCTCGATCGGATGCCAGCCCGGGCGGCCATCGGGCTCAAACGCAATCAAGTAGTGCTGACGAAGCTCTGACACGATCTGCCGGGCCGCGTTGAGCGACTGCGACGGCCCCGCGCCCACAAAGATTTCTCCGCCCGTCCAGCGCGCCAGATCGGCGAGCGGGCCTTCGAGCGCGCGCATCCATCAGCCGTGGGTCGTCGATCGTCGTCTTGCCGTCGCGATCGAGCGGCGAGACGATGACGACGATGTAGACGGGCACGTCGATGCTGCTGGCGATGCCCGACACTTCGGAGGCGGTGAGCCGGCTCGCGTTGTCCGCGCCGTCAGTCAGCGCGATGACCGCGCGACGCTGTCCGCCGCTGCCGGCGAGCACGCGCCCCGTCTCCGCGATCGCGTCGAAGAGCGACGTCGCGCCGAACGGACGCGCCATCGACTCGAGCTGCGCCAGGACGCCGCCCGGCGCCGGCGCGATCGCCTGCACCTCGTGGAGCTTCTGATCGAAGACGTAGAGGCCGGCCTGGTCGATCTCCGGCTTCAGGAAATTCACGATGTGCGCGGCGGCGTCGCGCGCGGCGCCACGGCGCTCGCCGACTTCCATGCTGCCGCTGAAGTCCACGAGCAGCGCCACGCTGACCGGCGCCGGCTCGGACTTGAAATCGGTGATCGTGCGGGGCTTGCCGGAATCGAGCAGCTGGAAGTCGCTGGGCTTGAGGTTCACGACTGGCCGTCCACGGCGGGTTCGGACAGTGGCGGCGACGGTCACGAGGTCCGTGGTCGCGCGGAACGTCGGGCGTCCTTCCTGCGCGACTCCAGCCGTTGCCGCGGCATTGGAGCCCCACATCGCGAGGACGAACAGGCCGATCAGGCCGCTTTTCATCGCTGCCCGATAGTTCAACTTCCTTGCCAAGTGGCCCTCCGCTGAAGATTCAAGCGATTTGGCCTCTTTTTCGGCGCGAACTCGATCATTATGTAGAAGTTACGTGAGGCGCTCGGGCGAAACGGCTCTTCGACAAGGAGTTCGGGGAGTTCGAGAGGTCGAGTGGGTCTACGGAATTCGAAAGGTGGGCCTTAAGCCCTAAGCCTAAGATGATCCAACGTCTGGGTCAGTCCCGCTTCAAAACCGGGGACTAACATTGGGGTCAGTCCCGCTTCGCAGGCGGTGACACGACCCCGAGCAACGAAACTGAGGTGTAGATGCGGCGAAGCCTGATCCTGGCGGTGGCGATCGTGGCGGCGATGGGGCAGACGCGAGCGCCTGAGGCGCAGCTCGCTCAGGCGCGCCGCCTCTATAACGAGCAGCGCTACGCCGACGCGATCAAGATTGCGGACGAAGCACGGCAGGTGGCGGCCATCGCGGCGCCGGCGTCGATTGTCTTCGCGCGCGCGCACCTCGAGCAGTACCGCGCCGGATCCGAAACCGCCGGCCTCGAGGCCGCGCGTAGGCGCTGAAAGGCGTGGATTCGACGAAGCTCGCTCCCAGAGACAAGGTGGAGTTCACGATCGCGCTCGGCCAGTTGCTCTACCTCGACGACAGTTCAGTTCGACGATCGCTAGGCGCGGCGCGAGCAGTTCGAGGTCGCGCTCGGGGGCGCCGATCTTCTGGACACCGACAGCCGCGACCGGGTCTTCGACTGGTGGGCGCTGTCTCTCGATCGTCAGGCGCAGCTCGGCCCCGAGGCGGAACGCCGCCCAGCCTACCAGCGCATCGTCGATCGCGCCGAGCGCGAGATGGCGCGCGACGTCGCGGCCGCCTCCGCGTCGTACTGGCTCGCGGCCGGTGCGCGCGGCGTCAACGATCTTCCGCGCGCGTGGGGTGCGGCCGTCGCGGCGCTGGGTGCGTGCGGCGTCGCTCGGCGACCGAGGCGCGGCGCTGCGCGAAGACCTGGATCGACTTGTCACGCAGGTCATTCTGCCGGAGCGGGCTCTGCAGATGGCCGCCGGCGACGACCCGAAGCCGACGCTCGCGTCACTCGAAACGCAGTGGAAGGAATTGAAAGAGCGGTGGAAGTCGAACGAGCGCGGACTCTAGCCCTTGACCAGCTCTCGCGCGAGTGAGGCGGCCTTGGCCGCGAGCTGTTCCGCGTAGTTGAAGTTCTTGATGTGCAGGGCGCTCCGCGCGTTGCGGATGAAGCTCATCGCCCGGTCGAACTGCGCGCGTGCCTGCGCGGCGAGCTGGCCGCGATTCACTCGCTCCAGATCCTTCTCCGCCTGCCCGAGCAGCCACGACGCCCGTTGCTCGAGCGCACCGACATTCACCGTCGTCTGCAGCACCGGCGCGGCTGTTTCAGGAGTGGCGGCTGGCGCCGGCGGCGGCGCGGGTTTCTCGACCGTGCGAGCTGGCGTGTCCGGGCGCGGACGCGCGGTGGCGTCGTCGTCGGAGCCGTCGCCGGAGGTTCGGGCTCCGGTTCGACGATCGGTTGTTCAGGAAGCGAGACTGGGATCGCCACACGGGGTGGCGGCGGCGGGACGAGCATCACCACGGGCGGCGGCGTACGGGCCTGCATTCGGCTGCACGCTGCACACCCCACCGCAACGACAACCAGCACTATCAGGCGGAGGGGCCGAACCACGTCCATCCCATTATGACGTAGAAGCACGGGTGGAGGCGGCCGGGATCTCGTCGCGGAGACCGAGCAAAGACGGCGCAAGCGCGCGAGCCGGGGGGTGCGCCTGACGAAGCAGGAGCCGGAAGGTGGTGCCGCGCCCCGGCACGGACTGCACTTCGATCTCGCCGTCGTGCAGCTGCACCGTGCGATAGACGAGCGAGAGGCCGATGCCGCTCCCCGTGTCCTTCGTCGTGAAATACAAATCGAAGATCCGCGACAAATCCTCAGGCCGGATGCCGACGCCCGTGTCCTCGAACATGACCTCGATGTACGGCGGCGTGGCAGGCGCCGCCGCGATGCGCAGTCGGCCGCCGTTCGGCATCGCCTGACACGCGTTCAGCGCAAGGTTCAGGAATGCCTGCTGCAGCATGCCGGCATCGCCGCTCACCGGTGGCAGTGTGGCCGGCACCTCGATGCGGAGGTCCACGCCGGACTTGCTCGCTTCAGCGGAGACGACCGGAATCAACTCCTCGAGCACCGGCAGCACGTCCACCGGCCGAAGCTGCAGGTCCTCGGGCCGCGTGAACTTCAGGAATCCCTGCACGACCTCGTCGAGCCGGCGCACCTGGGCGGCGATCACCGAGACGTGCTCGAGCGCGTCGGGCGCATCCGCGAGCTGCATGCGCAGCAGCTCGAGGTGAATCATCGTGGCGTTGAGCGGGTTCTTGACTTCGTGCGCGATGCCGGCCGACAGCCGGCCGAGCGCCGCGAGCTTGCGCGAGTAGCTCAGCGTCGTCTCGACCTCGCTCAGATAGGCGACGTTGCGCGCGACAATCATGACGCCGACGATGCCGCCGTCCGCATCCTCGACGACGTGCGTGAGGAGCAGGCGCTGGCCCGCGTCGGGGACCTGGACGGTCGAGGGCGTCAGCGATTCGCGCCGTTCGAGCGCGGTGTTGACGGCCACGCGATACGGATGGCCGGGCGGCAGCAGCTGATCGATCGTCGCGTTCCGATCGCCGAGCGCCGTCCGCATCGCGGGATTCGCGAAGAGCAATGAGCCGTTGGCGTCGAACAAGCCGACGGCGTCCTCGAGCGACTCGACCACGGACTCGATGCGTCGCGCGCTGGCCGGCCAGTGCCGTACGATCGGCCGCGAGCCGCGCGGTGACGGCCTTGAACGAGTCGCCGAGCTCGGCCAGCTCGGCGTCGCCGGGAAGATCCACGCTGACGTCCAGCTCGCCACGACCCAGGCGCGCGAGGCCGCTTCGAATCACGTGGATCGGCCGGAGCGCGATCTGCGCCATCAGCATGGCCATGAACGAGGCCAGCAGGATGGCGACGGCCGCGGTGATGAGCGGCGTCCGCATCTGCGGTGCCGATGTTTTCCTTCAGCAGTCCGGTCGAGATGCCGATCCGGATCGATCCGAACTCCGTGCCGCCGCGCAGCAGCGACTTCCGATGTTCGAACGTGCGCAGCCCCGGCGTGAAGATCGCCCTGCGCCTGCGCGATCGGCCCGGCCGCGACGAGCGCGCCGAGATCGTCGGCCGGCGTCAGCGACTGGCCGCCAAGCTCCGGCTCCTCGGTGATCACGGTGCCCGCCGCTGTCGACGATCGCGACGTACAGCACGTCGGGAGAGGTCAGGCTGGCTTCGAGAATCGAACGCAGCCCGGCGTCGTTCTGGAGGCCCGCGACACGGGATCGGCCGGGTCCGATTGCACCGCCGTAAACGCCGACTGGAAGATCGCCTGCGCGAGCATGTCCGCGCGCTTCTGCGTTTCGCCGAGCCAGACCGTCGCGAGCGACGAGATGTACCACGCGCTCAGCAACACGACGACCAGCCCCACGAACAGGGTGACGCCGACGACTTGCTTGGTCTTCAGGCTGAGCAGCATGTGGAAGGCTGATCGCCGTTCCCGGTTCCCCGTTCCCCGTTCCCGGTTCCCGTTCTCCAGGTTCTCGTTCCGTTCTCCGTTCCATCCGGGAACGGGGAACGCGGAACGGGGAACGAACGAACGCCTACTCAATCGCTTCTTCTTGCTTCATCCGGTTGAGCTTGTTGTGGAGCGTCTTCAGGCTGATGCCGAGCATCTCGGCGGCGCGCGTCTTGTTGCCGCCGGTGTGCTCGAGCGTGACTTCGATCAGTTTGCGTTCGGCCTCGTCCACGGTCGTGCCGGCCGTGAGACCGGCGCCGCCGCCACTGCCGCCCGCCGCGGCCGAGCTCAGCGTCTGGGTCGCGAGCGGCGGCAGGTCCGACCGGCTCGATGTGGTCGCCTTTGGCGACGATCGTCGCGCGCTCGATCACGTTGCGCAGCTCGCGCACGTTGCCCGGCCAGCTGTGCCGCTCGAGCATCTCCATGGCGCGGTCCGACGCGCCGACGATCGTCCTGCCGTTGCGCGCGTTGAACTCCTTCAGGAACGCCTGGATGAGCAGCGGCATGTCGCCCTTCCGATCGCGCAGCGGCGGCAGCTGAATGGCGAAGACGTTCAGCCGGTAGTAGAGATCCTCACGCAGCTTGCCCTGCCGGACCGCCTCGAGCGGGTCCACGTTGGTCGCCGCGACGACGCGGATGTCGACCGACTGCTCGCGCTGGCCGCCGAGCGGACGGAACGATCGTTCCTGCAGCACGCGCAGCAGCTTGGCCTGCGTGGCCGGCGTCATCTCCGCAATCTCGTCGAGGAACAGCGTGCCGCGATTGGCCAGCTCGAACGCGCCCTGCCGCCGGGCGATCGCGCCGGTGAACGCGCCCTTCTCGTGTCCGAAGAGCTCGGACTCGAGGAGGGTGTCGGGAATCGCCGCGCAGTTGAGTGGCACGAAAGGCTGTGACGCGCGCGGGCTGAGCTGGTGGAGCGTCTGCGCGACGAGCTCCTTGCCGGTGCCAGACTCACCGCTGACGAGCACCGAGGCCACCGTCGGCGCCGCCTGCTCGACCAACTGGTAGATGCGCCGCATCTCCGCGCTCGCGCCAATCATCCGACCGAACGTGCCGCGCTCCTGCAACTGGCGTCGCAGCACGCGCATCTCGCGGTGGGTGTCGTGACGCTCGACGATCTGGTCCAGCAGGATCTTGAGCCGCTGCGGGTCGACCGGCTTCGCGAGGTAGTCGTACGCGCCCTGCTTGATGGCCGTGACCGCGGTCTCGACCGTGCCCTGGCCGGTCATCAACACCACCGTCAGGTCCGGATCCTCCTGGCGGAGCGCCGCCAGAAGATCGAGGCCGCCCATCTTGGGCATGACCATGTCGCTCAGCACGATGGTCGGCCGGAACGACGACGCCTTCGCCAGCGCGTCCTCGCCGTCGGACGCCGCCTCGACTGCGAAGCCCCAGCTCTTCAGGAGCTGCTGCAGCCCGACGCGCTGCGCGGCGTCGTCCTCCGCAATGAGCACGCGGTCCGATTCCGGTCCATTCGAACGGGTCGTCATTTCTCAATTACAACACGATCACCAGCGGGTCAGTCCCGCTTCGCAATCGGGGACAGTGCTCACGAGGGGTCAGTCCCGCTTCGCAACCGGGGACAGACCCCTCGCGAGCACTTCTTCGTAGAACGCCTCGTAGCGGGGCACGACGGCGTCGGCCGAGAAGCGCGCGCGCACGTCCTCGGCCGCGGCGCGGCCCATGGCCTCGCGGCGTGGGGCATCGCGGAGCAGCTCGATGGCCCGTTCCGCCATCGCGCCCGCATCGGACGGGTCGCGACACAAACCCCGTCGTGCCGTCCACGATGACCTCGGGCAGGCCGCCGACGCGAGACGCCACGACCGGCACGCCGCAGGCCATGGCTTCGAGCGCGGCCAGGCCGAAGCTCTCCTGCGAGGAGGGCAGCAGAAACACATCCGCCGTCGAGAGCCACGGGACGAGGTCCTGCTGCTCGCCGACGAACTCGACGTGGCCCGACAACCCCATCGCGGCCGCCTGCCGTTCGGCCGCGGGCCGGTCCGGACCGTCACCAATCATGACCAGCCGGGCCGGCACCTTCGCGTGAGATCATCCCGAAGATGTCCAGCACCATGCTGATGCGCTTGACCGGACGGAAGTTCGAGACGTGCACGATGACCGCGCCCGATCCGGGCGCCGACAGGCGCGCCCTGAGCGACGGGTCGGGCCGGCGCGTCCAGACGTTGCCATCGAGAAAATTCGGAATCACCCGAATCTCGCTGCGAATGGCGAGCGAGGCTTCGGTGTCGCGCTTCAGGCTCTCGGAGACCGCGGTGATGCCGTGCGATCGCTCGATCGAAAACCCGACGACGCCCGCGTAGGAGGCATCGCTGCCGACGAGCGTGATGTCCGTGCCATGAAGCGTCGTGACCGTGCGCGGCGGTGTCGCAGCCGTTGTCCGAGCTGAGAATCTGATGCGCGAGATAGGCGGCCGTGGCATGCGGCACGGCGTAGTGCGCGTGAAGGATGTCGAGCTGGTGCATCCGCGAGACGCGCACGAGCGTGTTGGTGAGCGCGATCAGATACTGCGGCTCGCGAAACAGCGGATAGCTCGGCGTGTCCACGCGCTCGAACGACAGACCCGGCGTCCCCCAGCGCCAGCGGAACGGCAGTTCGGCGCTGACGAGGTGCACCGTCGTGACCGCGGTCGGCGAGCGCGAGCGCCAGTTCGGTGGCGACGACGCCGCTGCCGCCGACCGAGGCGTAACAGATGATGCCGATCTTCACGAACTCGGACCTGAAGAGCGACGAACGGACCACCGGCTCGCGGACGATCAGCCCTTCGGCGAAGGCGACGCCGGCTTGCGCGCCGAACTGGGCATCGCGGCTCTCGATGAGCTGCCGGAACGTCGAGGCCGTGAGCCGCGTGGGCACGGCCGACGCCTCCGACGGCGCGAACTGGCTGCGATGGCAGGCCAGCGCCGCACGCTTCGTCTCGTAGTGCGCCGAGACGTCCACGACGAACGACGGCGGCGCGCTGTTGTTGATGAAGTAGTAGCAGACCCACTCGGGCCGCCACGGCTCGAGATCCGTGACGTACCGGCGCAGTCCGCTTCGGAACACCGCAAGGTCGAGCACGCGGCTGGCGGCGCCATGATCCGGGTGTCGATCCTCCCAGTAGGGCAGGGCGACGGCTTTCGGCCGCTCACGCGCGAATCAGGTCCACCGCAGAGCGCAGGATCTCGGGCGACGGCACGATGCCGCCGTCGGGCCACCCGAGGTTCTTGCGCCACGCGGCGCCAAGGACGCGTGCGGCGTCGGCGGCCTCGCGCTTCCGTTCGTCCGGTGTGCCGTTCGAGCCCAGCTCTCCGGCGGTCAGATCGCAGAGCCCGACCGAGAACCCGGCCGCGGCATGTCGCGCGATGGTTCCCCCGAGTCCAATCTCGAGATCGTCGGGGTGCGGACCGAAAACCAGC
The DNA here is from genome assembly GCA_963793255.1 of uncultured Acidobacteriota bacterium. GTDB lineage: Bacteria > Acidobacteriota > Vicinamibacteria > Vicinamibacterales > SCN-69-37 > CAVTYZ01. The sequence goes on along the minus strand of CAWBZK010000016.1, from coordinate 228,788 downwards.
AGATCGACAGGCACTCGGTGACTGTATCAGGAGGGACAAGACATTGCGGATTGGCGTGATCGGTGATTGCGGATTGCATTGATCAATTGGCCGATCGAGGATTGCGGATTGAAGGTCATTCGTGGTAGCGTGACGGCGGTTGCGTCAATCAACGGTCCGCAATCCCTCAATTGATCAATGCAATCCTCAATCACAAATCGCAGATCCGCAATGACAGTGAGCTATTCATACCGTAGCGCCTTCATCGGATCGATCCGTGACGCGCGCACGGCGGGCATCATGCCGGCGCCCAGGGCGATGAGGCAGATCGCGGCCACCGCGGAGCTGACGATCCACCCGTCGTAGGCCTCGGTCTGGAACAGAAGGGCCGCGAGAAACTGGCCAGCGCCGATCGCGAGTCCGAGCCCGACCACGGCGCCGATGCCGACCATCCACAGCACCTGTCGAAGCACGTGCCGGCGCACGCGGCCGGGCCCCGCGCCGAGCGCCATGCGCAGGCCGAACTCACGCGTGCGCTGCGACACCGTGTAGCTGAGCACACCGTACAAACCGACCGACGCGAGCAGCGTCGCCAGCAGGGCGAATGCGGCGGACAGCGTCGAGACGATGCGGTCCTCGAACACGTTCTCGCGGATGTGCAGGTCCATCGGCCGGATCCGTACAACGGGCAGGTTGCGATCGATGCGGGCAATGGCGTCACGCACCGCGGGAATCAGCGACGCCGAATCGACCGATGAGCGTACGTAGAAGGTCGCGTTGCCGATGAAGCGGTCCTGCCAATAGGGCAGGTAGATCTGTGGCGGGATGTCATCTTTGACTTCGCTGTATTTCATGTCCGCTGCAAGGCCGACGATTTCAATGTCGAGCTCCTTGGCTGGTGAGTCCAGTGACATGCGCTTGCCGACCGCGTCCCGACCCAAGTTGAACTTGCGAGCAAAGGCCTCGTTGACGATGGCGACTTTTGGTGCGTCGAGCTTGTCGGTGGGCCTGAACTCGCGTCCCGACATCAGCCGTCCTTCCATCGTCCGGAAGAAATTCGGTCCGATGAAGTTCGCCGCGGAGCTGACGTCGGTGTCCGGACCCGCCTGGAAGCCCTGGACGCTTACGCCCGTGCCCCAGTTGTTGCCCGCGATGAGCGCGACGCTCGATGTGGTCACGCCGGTCACGCCCGGAAGCGCGCCGACGGCCTCGCGGGCCTGGTCGAAGAAGCGCAGGGACTGATCCGGCTTGTAGCCGTTGAGCCGGGGCGAGACGGAGAACATCAGGATGTGGTCGGGATTCAACCCAAGCTGCACGCTGGCGATGTTCGCGAGGCTTTTCGTCAGCAGCCCGGCGACGATGAGCAAGGTGACGGAGAGCGCGATCTGCGACGTGACCAGGGCTGCGCGGAAGCGTGAGGCGCTGCGCGGACCGCCTGGTTGACCGGACTGGGCGCGCAGCGCCACCGCCAGATCCGGCCGTGTACCCAGCACCGCCGGAAACATCCCGAAGATGAGGCCCGTACCGACGGACACCGCCGTCATGAACATGAGCACGGTGCCGTTGAGCTGGAACGTGAGGTTCTGAGCACCTTCGCCAGGCATCATTGAGGTCAGCAACGACACGGTCGCGTAGGCCACGAGAATTCCCGCCGCTCCGCCGATGACCGACAGGACACAGGACTCGAGCAGGAGCTGTCCGATGAGGTGCCGCCGGCCTGCGCCAACGGCCAGGCGAACCGCGATTTCGGTCGTTCGTCCGGCGGCGCGCGCGAGCAATAGATTCGCGACGTTCGCGCAGGCGATGACCAGGACGACGCCGGTCAGGCTCAGCAGCGCCGTGAGGGGGGCCCACGCTTCCCCGTGGACGGAGCTCTGCCCACGCGATCCCGGTTCGACCACGAGACTTCGCGCTTTGAAACGGGCCATCGTCTGTTCGCTCATTCCCTGCTGGAGCGGGGCCTCGACGCCGGTGATGATCGGCTGATACTTGGCGTTCATTGCCGCGCGGGCCTGCTCGATCGACACGCCAGGCTTGAGCCGCGCGAACAGATAGGCCCAGTAGTTGCGCCGATTCTCGAAGCCGTCGAACGTCGGCTGCATGACCCGCCGCATCGTGATCGGCACGAACACCAGAGGACGGTTGCCCATCGTCGTCGTCGTGCCGTCGAACCCGGCCGGCGCGACGCCCACGATGGTCATGGACTGTCCGTTGATGATCAGCGGCTGACCGAGCACGCCAGGGTCAGTTGCGAAGCGGCGCTGCCAGTAGGCGTGGCTCAGCACGACTGCGCGCGGCTCACCGAGGGCCTGGTCGTCAGCGGGCGCGATCAGGCGGCCGAGTGCCGGCGCGAGCCCGAGGGTCGGAAAGTAGCTTCCCGAGACGAGCAGTCCCTGGCCGTTGATCGTCTCGCCGTCATAGGCGAAGTTGGCGCCGAACATCACATGCGCCGCGATGCCGGTAAAGACCGTCCTGCGCGCGTTCGAGGTCCCGGAACATCGCGTAGCTGAATACCTGCTCGCAGTTGCCGGCCGCTCCGCACGATGTCGAGCCCGGCTTGGGCCCTGGCGCCGACAGATTGACCAGCGTCCCAGGATTCTGGACCGGCAGCGGCCGGAGCAGAAGCTCGTGAAACAACGAGAAGATGGCTGTGTTCGCGCCGATTCCCAGGGCCAGCGACAGGATCGCCACGATGGTCACGAACGGCGTCTTGAACAGAGTGCGGAAGGCGAGTCGCAGCTGTCGCATGGTGGGTTGGTGATGTGACGAGTAAAGGCAGACAAAGGTTGGCGGCCTCGTCGTAGCCTTGACCGGTCCGGTCCTGTACGATGGCGCTGTCGGCTGGTTTCCTTTCTTTATGCGTGCTCTCGCCACCGGACTCGTTTGTGCTCTGGCCGGCGCCGGGATCCTGGCCCAGAGCGCGCCGGCGATCGTGCTGCCAAAGGTCGCGGTCGACGGCGCGCAGCTTCTTCAAGATCTGAAGACTCTCTCAGCCGACGACATGCAGGGCCGCCAGGCCGGTACGGCGGGCGGCGCCAGAGCCCGCGCGTATGTGGTCAGCCGCTTCAAGGCCTCAGGCATTCAGCCGATCGGCGAGTCCTACACGACGGAGTTTCCGTTGGGCGCGCGTGAGAGTGCGAACGCGCCAGCGCCCACCGGCGTCAACGTCATCGGTCGAATTGCAGGCCGACGGCAGCCGGCACGGCACATCGTCGTCAGCGCCCACTACGATCACGTCGGCGTCAACAGCGGGCGCGTGTTCAACGGCGCGGACGACAACGCCTCGGGCACGGCCGCGCTCTTTGCGCTGGGCAAGTACTTCAGCGCGAACCAGCCGCAGCACACGTTGATCTTCGCGGCCTTCGACGCCGAGGAGATCAACCTGACGGGCGCGCGCGCGTTCGTCCGAAGACCGCCCGTCGATCTGAAGTCGATCGCGCTGGACATCAACGCTGACATGATCGGCCGCGACGCCAACAATCGCCTCTACGTCTCGGGCACCTTCGAGCAGCCGATTCTGAAACCCTACGTCACGCGCGTGGCTGAACGCGCGCCCGTGCGTCTTCTCATGGGGTACGACAATCCCAAAGGCGGGGCCGAACTATTGGATGCGGTCGTCGGACCAATGGGCGTTCATCGAGGCCGGGATTCCCGCGCTCTACGTCGGCGTCGAGGACAACGCAGCAGCATCATCAGCCGACCGACGACTACGACAACATGACGCACGTGTTCTTCGTGAATGCCGTCGAGACGCTGCGGATGCTCGTTGAAGAGTTCGACAGAGGGCTGTAAAGGGAATGCGTCCAGCGCTGATAGGCCTTCCGCACGACGCGGGCTCGTCGTATCTCCGCGGCTCCGCCGCGGCCCCCTCGGCCGTTCGACAGGCGCTGGGCTCGAAGGCGTCGAACGCGTGGTCCGAGAGGCTCGTTCAGGCCGCGTGCGCTGACACGCTCGAGGACGCCGGCGACCTCGACCTCTCGAATGCCGCCGACGCCCGAGCCCGGATTCAGGATGTCGTCGCGGGCTTCGCGAAGATCTGCCGGCCGTTCATCGCGATTGGCGGCGACCACTCGGTCACGTATCCGATCCTCCGCGGCCTGAGAGCCGGCTACCGCCACGTCACCGTGCTTCAGATCGATGCACATTCGTGCCTTCATGATCGGTATGACGACGACCCGCACTCGCACTTCAGCGCGACCGCGCGCGCGATGGAGGAGCGGCTTGCGGTTCGGCTCGTGCAGGTGGGCATTCGCACGGCGACCGCGCACGAGCACGAGCAGGCGCAACGCTTTCACGTGGAGCAGATCGACATGCGCACGTGGGCGGACGGCGCGCGACCGTCCACGTCAGGTCTCGTGTATGTGTCGATCGATCTCGACGCCTTCGATCCGGCCTTTGCGCCCGGCGTCTCGCATCGCGAGCCCGGCGGCCTCAGCGTGCGGGAGGTCCTGACGATCATCGACACGATCGGCGGCGACCTCGTCGGCGCCGAGATCGTCGAGTTCAACCCTACCCAGGACATCGGCGGGCTGACCGCGGGACTCAGCGCCAAGCTCGTCAAGGAACTCGCGGCACAGTTCGTGACCGAAAGCGACTATATTTCATTGCGGATCTGCGATTGGTGATTGAGGATGTGAGTGGAATTGTGAGCCTCTCAGAGACCGCCTCGCTGACCTCCGTCGTCGTCAAGCACGCACGCGATGCGTTTGCAGGGCCAGCGCAGATCGAGCGCGAGTGGCGCGGCCTCAGCTTCACGAGCGCCCCGGACTTCGCGCGCGCGGCCGACGAGTACGAGGGGTTTCTTGAGCTCCTGACTCGGTCTGGAGCCGATGTGCATCAGTTGCCGTCGGGAACGTCGGTCGGCCTCGACGCGATCTACGCACGCGACGCCTCGGTGGTGACGCCGTCCGGCATGGTGCTGTGCCGGATGGGCAAGCCGCTACGTTCCGGCGAACCTGCTGCGCAAGGCCTTGCCTTCCGGGAGTGGGGTATTCCGATCGCCGGCGCCATCGAGCCGCCCGGGACGCTCGAGGGTGGCGACGTCGTGTGGCTGAACGATCGTACGTTGGCGGTGGGCCGCGGATATCGCACGAACGACGAAGGCATCGCGCAGCTTCGCGCGTTCGCCGGCCCGGATATCGACGTCATCGTCGTGCCGTTGCCACACTGGCGCGGCCCCGGCGATGTGTTCCATTTGATGTCCGTTATCAGCCCGATCGATACCGACCTCGCCGTCGTGTACTCACCGCTGATGCCGGTGCCGTTTCGTGAACGGCTGCTCGACGTGGGCTACACCCTCGTCGACGTCCCGGACGAGGAGTTTGCGTCAATGGGCGCGAACGTCCTCGCCATCTCGCCGCGTCGCGCCATCATGCTCGACGGCAACCCGCGCACACGGGCTCGACTCGAGCATTCAGGCGTCGATGTTCTCGTCTATTCCGGGGCCGAGATCAGCGTCAAGGGCGGCGGCGGCCCGACCTGCCTGACGAGGCCGATTCGGAGAGGGTGACGACATTGCGGATCTGCGATTTGTGATTGGTGATTGCATTGAGAAATTGCCGGATTGATGGATTGTGGGCGGCAAATCCTCAATCACAGATCGCAGATCCGCAATGAGCGGTCCTTTGCTAGCATTCGCTCTCCCTCATTCCAAGGAGCCCCCCATGGTCATCAAGCGGATCAGCCCGATGTCGTGCGCGAAAGTGTCTGGCCTCCTGTACGCGGTCATTGGCCTGCTTGTTGGCGCTTGCGTGTCGTTGGTCATGATGTCGATCGGCAGCTTCATGCCGCAGGAGGAGGTTCCGGCGGCGGGCATGATCAGCATGATGTTCGGCGCCGGCGCGATCGTGATTCTGCCGATCTTCTACGGCGTGCTCGGTTTCGTTGGAGGCGCCATTGTCGCGTTTGCCTACAACTTGATCGCCGGCTGGACCGGCGGCATCGAGCTCGAGGTCCAGTAGTCCAGACCGCGCTATTGCAGATCTGCGATTTGCGATTGCGGATTTATCGCGGACTGGAGCATTTCCAGGATCGAGGGTTGAGCCGCACCTGTGCCCAATCCTCGATCCTCAAATCACAAATCCGCAATCAGTTCTTAGTCGTCGCCTTCTTCTGACGCTTTCGAGGCGACGTCGTCGAAGTCCTCCGGTGGCGTGACCGGCTCGTCGTTCGGGTCGTCGTACAGCCCGCCCATGCGCCCGGTGTAGCGCTCCTTGATCGGACCCTTGGGGCCGCGCTCCTTGGCATCCCACCGTTTCTCGCTCGAGGCGCTCTTCTTCTTCGGGGGGCCGAAGTTCTTGCCGGGAATCGACGGGGCCGATCCCGGAGGGCCGGATCGGAAGCCCGCCCCGGGCGGCCGTGGAGTGAACCCACCGCCCATAGGCGGCCGCGGACCGCCGAAGCCGCCACCACCACCGCCACCGGGTGGACCGCCGCTCGGTCGGAAGCCGCCAGGCTCGCGCGGGCGCGCTTCGCTGACCGACAACGAGCGTCCCATGAACGGCTGCTGGTTGAAGCGCTCGACGGCCTGCTCGGCAATCGCCCGGTCGAGGAACTCGACGAAGGCGAAGCCCCGAGGCCGCCCGGTTTCGCGATCCACCGGGATGACGACCTGGGACGGCGCTCCAACCGCCGCGAAATGCGTGCGGAGATCCGCTTCAGTTGCCCCGTAGGGCATGTTGCCTACGAACAGACGTACAGCCACGGACTGTCCTCGCGTGTGGAATCAGGGATACCCAAAGGGTGAAGTGTCCTCAAATGCTCGCGCCGCCACGAACGTTGGTTGTCACAGGTCGATGAAGCTTGGGATGCGGTCGCTTGGGGGTGGGCTGGGATGAACCGGGGAAAGGATAGCACTCAACAGGGCAGAGGGCAAAAGGCAGAGGGCAAAGGGCAGAGGCAGGAAAGAGGCGAAAAGGTCAAGAGGTATTCTGCGGCCCTGAGCCCTAAGCCGTGAGCCCTAAGCCCTGAGTTGAGCTTCGCTTGCGCCCGAGTGCTACGATGTCTGTTTGCATCCCAGCCTGGACAACCCACTGTAGGCACCAATGTCGGAACCCACGGTGCCGGCGGACCATCCGGCCGGCACGCTCGTCGTTCGGGGCGCCCGCACCCACAACCTCAAGGGCGTTGACCTGACGCTGACTCACCGCACCCTGGTGGTCTTCACGGGTGTCAGCGGGTCGGGCAAGTCGTCGCTTGCCTTCGACACGATCTACGCGGAGGGCCAGCGCCGCTATGTGGAGTCGCTGTCGGCCTATGCGCGCCAGTTCCTCGAGCGGATGGAGAAACCTGACGTCGATGGCATTGACGGCATCGCGCCGGCTATTGCCATCCGGCAGAAGAACAGCATCCGGAATCCGCGCTCCACCGTCGGCACGACCACCGAGTGCCACGACTACCTTCGCCTGCTCTGGGCCCGCATCGGCCGGACCATCTGCCGGCAATGCGGCCGCGAGGTCGAACGGGAGTCGCCTGAGGTCGTCGCGACACGCCTATTGGCGCTCCCCGAAGGCGTCCGCCTGCTCGTGGGCTTCGACTATCGGGTCGTCAGTCTGACCCCGCCGCCCGCGCGTCCGGACACGGAGCTGGACGAAGAGCCGACGACGGACGAGGAGGTCGCGGCCTCTGCAGAGCCTGACGCACCTGGCCTTCCGCTGCATGAAGATCCGCTGACGACGACGCTGAACACGTTGCGACGGCGTGGATTTGGCCGCCTGCTCGTGGGCGGCCGCGCGTTGTCGTTCGACGAGCTCGGCCCGGCGCCCGAGGCCCTCGTCGGCGCCGCGTCCGTCGCCGTCGTCGTCGATCGTCTACGCGTCGCGCCTGAGGTCCGGACGCGGTTGACCGACTCGATCGAGACCGCGTTCCACGAGGGCGACGGTGCGGCGTTTGCGGTCGAAGTGGACCAGGCGGGGATTCCCGCGACCACGCACCGGTTCAGCGAGCGCTTCGAGTGCCGGGCGTGCGGGATCCCGTACGAGGTGCCGGAGCCGCGACTGTTCTCGTTCAACAATCCGTTTGGCGCGTGCCCGACGTGCCACGGGTTCGGCAACATCATCGAGCTCGACATGAACCTCGTCGTGCCCGACCAGGCACTGTCGGTCAGCGACGGCGCGATTGAGCCGTGGACAAAACCGCACTATCGATCGTCGCTCACGCAGCTGCGTCGCGCGGCCCGGCAGCACCCGGTGCGACTCGACGTGCCCTGGCGTGACCTCACGGACGACGAGCGCCGCTTCATCGTGGAGGGCGAAGGAGAGTACGAGGGCGTTCGCGGTTTCTTCCGCCGGCTCGAGCGCAAGAAGTACAAGGTGCACGTTCGCGTGTTCCTGAGCCGCTACCGCGGCTATCTGACCTGTTCCGACTGCACGGGCACGCGGCTCCGCCGCGAAGCGCGTGACGTGCGTGTGGGCGGAGAGACGATCGATGCGATCTGCGCGCTGACCGTGAAGGATGCGGCCGCGTTCTTCGAGCGGCTCACGCTGTCCGATCACGATGCGGCCGTGGCCGAGAAGATCCTGCACGAAATTCGCCGCCGCCTGGGTTTTCTGACCGACGTGGGACTCGACTACCTGACGCTCGACCGGTTGTCGTCGACGCTGTCCGGCGGCGAGTCGCAGCGAATCAATCTGGCGACGTCGCTCGGGTCGGCACTCGTTGACACGCTGTACGTCCTCGACGAGCCGTCAATCGGCCTCCATCCGCGCGACAACGAACGGCTCATCGCGATTCTTCTGCAGCTCCGCGACCAGGGCAATTCCGTCCTCGTCGTCGAACATGACGCCGACATGATCCGCGTCGCCGACCAGGTCGTGGACCTCGGTCTCGGCGCGGGCGAGCAGGGCGGCCGCATCATCTACTCCGGCTCATTCCAGGGCCTGCTGGCTGACGCGCGGTCGCTGACGGCCCGCTACCTGCGCGACGAGCTGGCCATTCCCGTGCCGGCCGTGCGTCGGCGCTCCGGACCGCAGCGTCTGGTCGTCAAGGGCGTGTCCGAACACAACCTGAAGGACATCGACGTCGAGATCCCGCTCGGTGTGCTGACGTGCGTGACCGGTGTGAGCGGCTCGGGGAAGTCGACCCTCGTGCACGATGTCATCTACGCGGCCGTGAAGCGGTCGAAAGGGGACTGGGATCGGCGCGTCGGCACGCACCGGCGGATCGACGGCGCGGAGTTCGTGACCGACGCCGTGCTGGTGGATCAGCAGCCGATCGGCCGCACCCCCCGATCCAACCCGGTGACCTACCTCAAGGCGTTCGACCCCATTCGGGAGTTGTTCGCCGCGCACCAAGGACGCGCGGGCCCGCGGGCTCACGGCCAGTCACTTCTCGTTCAACGTGCCGGGCGGCCGCTGCGAAGCCTGCGAGGGCGAAGGCACCGTGCGCGTCGAGATGCAGTTTCTCGCCGACGTCTTCGTACCCTGCGACCAGTGCGACGGTAAACGGTTCCGGCCGCAAGTCCTCGAGGTCAAGTTCAAAGGGAAGAACGTCGACCAGGTGCTCGACCTGACGGTGCGCGAAGCGCTGAGCTTTTTCGCGGGCGCGGTCAAGGTGACGCGCCGGCTCCAGGTGCTCGACGAGATCGGACTCGGCTACCTGCGCCTTGGACAGCCGGCGACGACGCTGTCCGGCGGCGAGGCACAACGGATCAAGATCGCCTCCCACCTGGGATCGCAGAGCGGCGATCGGGTGCTCTACGTGCTCGACGAGCCCACGACCGGCCTCCACTTCGACGACATCGTCAAGCTGCTCGCGGCGTTCCGAAAACTGCTGCTGGCGGGCCACACGCTGCTGGTGATCGAGCACAACCTCGACGTGCTGAAGACCGCGGACTGGATCGTGGACCTCGGACCGGAGGGCGGAGAAGCGGGCGGCCACATCGTGGCGGTCGGCACGCCGGAGCAGGTGGCGGCGGTGCGGTCGTCGTACACCGGACAGCATCTCGGCCGCGTGCTTGCGGCCGGCCGGGAGCATGCGTACGCTGACAGGCATGAGGCGTGACCCGCGTCTTGTGCAATTGTGTGCAGCCGCCGTTTCTTACTTTGCGTTCACCGGCGCCGCCGCCGCGCAGCCGCAGTGGCAGGACGTCATCCGAAATCTTCGGCACCCGAACGCTCAGACGAGGCTTGACGCGGTTGAGCGACTCGGCCGCGCGAACTACGTCGCCGCCGTTGATCCGCTCGCGCCCCTCGTTCGAGATCCCGACGATCGGGTCCAGGCCGCCGCGATCGACGCAGAGCTGACGTTCTTTCTTTCCGATCGCCTCAGCGATCGTCGCATCCTCGGCGTCGGCGGCTCGAAGAGCCGCGCACAGCTCGCCTTCGAGGGTGGTCCGCTTCTCCGGACGGCCGTGCCCGCGCCACCATCGCTCGTCGACGTCCTGATTGCGGCAATCCGGGACGAAAACCCGCGCGTGCGCTTCGATGCGGTTCATGCGCTCGGGTTCATCGCCGAAGCGCCCCTGCCCGCCAGAGCAGTTGCGGGCGCTCGCCGATGAAATGGACCACTACGATCCCGTGATTCGGGCCGCGACGGCGCGGGTGCTCGGCCGGTTGCGCCAGCGCGACGCCGGTGATCGGCTGCTCGTGGCGGTGGACGACTCGAGCGAGTCCGTGCGCCTGTTTGCCGTCGAAGCGCTGGGCTTCGTGCGCGAAGACCGCGCTCTGCCGAAGGTCCGCGATCTGATTGCGCGCGCGGGCAAGCGCAACGTGGACGGGCTGACGCTGACGCTGGCGCGCATCGGGGCGCCCGACGATCTCGCCTATTTCAAGGCGCATCTGGCCGACCGGAGCGCTGGGGTGCGCCGTGCCGCAGCCGAAGGCATCGGCCGCATCGGCGACCGCGCCTCCGTCGGCGCGATTGATCAGCTCGCGACGAGCGACCGCGCGCCGGCCGTCCGGCTGGCCGCGGCGTTTGCGCTTCACCGCCTCGGCCGCAGTCCAGTCTCAGGCGATCGCGTCCGTGCTCGCCGACGACGAGCGCACCGACCCAGGCGCGCGAGTACCTGTTCGAGCTGGGCCCCGAGGCCCTGCCCGGCAGTCCAGGAGGCGCTCAAGGTCGCGGTGCTCTCGCGGCATCGAGCGGACCTGATCCAGGCCATCGGGTACCTCGGAAGCGCCGCGGATCTACCGATGGTTCAGCCGCTGCTTCGCGACCCCGACGAACGCGTCCAGCGCGCGGCGAATGCGGCCGTCATTCGCTTGGAGCGAACCAACTGAGGGCACTGCGATTCGCGATTGAGGATTGCATGGGCGATCGCAGATTTCGGATTGAGGATCGAGAGGGATGCTCGACTTCGTCCGGGTAGTTTTCCGAAATCCAATCCGCAATCGATCAATGCATCCTCAATCACAAATCACAATTCCGCAATGTCAGTAGTTCTACCCGTGTCTTTCTACGACCGCCCGACTCTGGAAGTCCTGGACGACATCATTGGCAAGGTCCTCGTGCACGAGGTGCGGGGCGTGAGGACCGCTGGCGTGATCGTCGAGGCCGAGGCGTACGTCGGTGAAGACGACCCGGCCTGCCACGCGGCGCCGGGCCCGACGTCACGCAATCGGCCGTTGTACGGACCGCCCGGCCGTGCCTACGTCTACTTCAACTACGGCATGCACCATCTGGTGAACGCCGTGACCGAAGCGAAAGGCGCGCCGGCGGCGATTCTGATTCGCGCACTCGAACCGCTCGAGGGACTTGACGCGATGCGGCGGCGACGCGCGCGTCGCCGCGGACCGAAAGGCCGCATGCGCGCGATCGAGAACGGCGATCTCTGCCGCGGGCCCGGCAACCTGACCGTCGCGCTCGGCATCGATCTGCGTCAGAACCTGGCCGACCTGACGTCGGGCCCACTCACCATCGAAGATCACGGCCTCCGGCCGGATCGACTGGCGCGATCGAAACGCATCGGTATTCGCGTCGGAACTGAGCGGGAGTGGCGATGCTGCTGGGTGGGGAAGACCGTCTCGGGGAAATAGACATGTAGGTCATGTAGAGCTGTAGGCCATGTAGGAAAGCCTTCTACATGAGCTACTTGTCTACATGTTCTACACGCTTATCTCGGCCTCGGCCGTCGCACCTGCTGCTCCGACCGGTTCTCGATCGGAATCGTGAGGGAAAGACGCTTGCTCTCGCGTTGGATCTCAACGCGGGCCTGGGTGCCGGGCTTCGACTTCGCGACCAGCGTCTCGAGCTCCTGGACGCCTTCGATGCGTTGCCCGTTGACGCTGAGCAGGACGTCGCGGAAGCGCAGGCCTCCGCGATATGCCGCGGAGGTTGGGTCGATCCGATAGACGAGCGGCCCGGCGACGTCGACACCGTAGGCGCGGCGGATGGCCTCGGGTTCCGCCCACTGCACGTAGCCGATCGACCCCCATGGCACCGAGCCGGTCCGGACGAGCTCGGTCATGATCTCGCGCGCGAGGTTTGACGGGATCGCGAACCCGATGCCGAGATTGCCGCCGCCGCTCGGATTGAGGATCATCGTGTTGATGCCGACGAGCTCACCGCGCGCGTTGATGAGCGCGCCACCCGAATTCCCCGAGTTGATGGCCGCGTCCGTCTGAATGAAGTCGGTCACGCCGCCGCTCTGCGAGCGGCTCTTCGCCGAGATGATCCCGAGCGTCACCGTTCCGCTCAGTTGGAAGGGGTTGCCGATCGCGAGCACCCACTCGGCGACGCGCAGCTTGCTCGAATCGCCCCAGGGAATCGTCGGCAGGTTGCTCGCCTTCACGCGCAACACCGTCAGGTCGCTCAGCTCGTCGATGCCGACGATCTCCGCCTCGCGCTCCCGCCCGTCCGTCAGCGTGACCTTCACTCGCGCATTGCGGCTGCCGATCACGTGCGTGTTGGTGAGAATCAGACCATCAGGGGAGACGACGACGCCCGAACCAAGACTCTGAGAGGTCTCCATGCGACGGCGCCTCTCCGAAGAACATCGCGAACGGATCTTCGCGCCGGACGACGTTCGTGGACGTGATGTTGGCGGCGCCGTCGAGGGCGGCCTCGGCCACTGACGACAAGTCCGGCAGGGTGGCGGCGGCGGGGAGCGCGACGGTGCCGCCGAGCCGGTGGAACCGGCTTCGCCTGATCCCCAGCGGGTGCCGCGGCTGGCGCGGCATCCGCCGGGGCGCTGTTGCGGCTCGCGACGGCGAGCCCGCCAAGCAGGAACCCGCCCGAGAGCAGCACGACGAAGAGCGCGGCAGCAGTCTTGTTCATGACATCAGGTCTCGATCGTGATCCGCCGCGGTGAGATTTTGGGCGCGACGACCGTCAGGACGCCGTTCACGAGGTCCGCGGTAATCCGATCGTCGGCGATGGGCACCGCGAACCGGAACGATCGTGTGAAAGGGCCGTGCCCGCGCTCGAACTGCTGGTAGCGCTCGGGACAGCAGGCATCGCCTGGCCGCTCGCCCCTGATGGTCAGCACGAGGTCGCGGTAGTCCACTTGAACGTCCGCGCGAGCGAGGCCCGGCAGTTCGACGGTCAGGACGTACCGGTCCTCGAGCTCGGTGAGATCCACCGGCGGCATCCAGCCCGGCGTCGCCTGGCCGAACAGATTCTCGAGTCGCTCCTGCATCGTGAGCAGGTCGCGCATCGGATCCCAAGGCATCAATCCCATCCTACTAGAGAACGAAAACGTCGGGTGATCTTTCGGCCGGCGAATGCGAAAAACACCCGCCTCCTTTTCGACGATAGAATGGTGAGTTGATTCACTAGCCACCGACGATTCCTATGAGCTCAATTCAAGCCACACGCCTTCGGAAAGGCATGCTGATCAAGTACGACAACAACTTGTGCCGCATCCTGGAATTGCAGCACATCACCCCCGGCAACAAGCGCGGCCATGTGTTGTGCAAGATGCGGGACATCCGATCCGGCCGCCTGATGGACAACAAGTTCCGGGCCGAAGACGACGTGGAGCGGGCCACGCTGGACGAGCACGAGATGCAGTTTCTGTACAAGGACGGCGACGTGTTCCATTTCATGAACACGGAGTCCTACGAGCAGACCCATCTGACGCAGGAGGTCCTCGGCGACAGCGCGCTCTACTTGCTGCCGGACGCCTTGATCAAGGTCGAGTTCTACGAGACGGAGCCGGTGGGAATCGAGCTGCCGCTGACCGTGGATCTGAAGGTCGCCGACACGGTCCCGGGCATCAAGGGCGCGACGGCGTCCGCCCAAATCAAGCCCGCGACGATGCAGACGGGACTCGTCGTCAACGTGCCGTCATTCATCAACACGGGCGACGTCATCAGGATCAATACGGAGACCGGGGAATACTTGGGGAGGACCTGACAAGTTAGAAGTTAGAAGTCAGAAGTCAGAAGTAACTGGGCGCTCGCCGCGTCGCGCGCATGCTCGTCAGTGCTTCTGACTTCTGACTTCTCACTTCTCACTTTCTAACTTGCCCATCCCATGGCCCACTGCAGGAAGCTTTTCCCTCCCACCGCCATGGGGTCATTGAGCCAGTCGGGCGGGGTCAGCCAGACGAACGCCAGGATGGCGATGACCCAGATGTCGTAGGCGAGCGTCGCGCGCTCGTCGGTCCAGTAGAACGCCCGGACGAAGAAGCCAATCGGACCGGAGCGGCGCGGCTGCGGCCGCTTGTTCAGCTCGAGATACGTGTACTGAATCCGGTTGACGACGGTCACGATCGAGAGGACGCCGATCACCCAGATTACGGCCGCCATGCGATTGGTGAACGCACCAATCATGAACAGCACGATCCGCTCGGGCCGTTCCATGAAGCCGACTTTGCACTTGGGAATGAGCGATTCCGCGCGCGCACGCGTGTAGCTCGTCATCGTCGCGAACACCATCATGATCGACGTGATGAGCACGTAGTCTGTCCGGCCGAGCGAAGCGTAGAGGCAGATGAGCCCGACCGAGAGCGCAAGGTCCGAGAAGCGGTCGATCACCGAGTCCCAGAAGCCGCCGAACTCGCTGACCTCGCCCGTTTCGACGGCGACCTTGCCGTCGATGAAGTCGAAGATGTTCGCGAGGATCATGATCCCGCCGGCGGAGCGGAAATGGCCCATCGCGAGCGCCCAGCCGGCGGCGATGTTGATGAGCACGCCCGTGAACGTGAGAACATTCGGGTGGATCCGAAGCCCAACGCAGATGGCGATGATGAGCCGCAGAGGAAAACTACACGCGCGGCCGATGGCGCCAGTGAAGGTCACGAGGTCCGCCACAGCGTAGTCCATGGCGATTCACGATCTCAAGGGTCAGATCGGCCGTCTGCCTCAGCAGCCGGGCGTCTATCTGTTCCTCAACGCATCCGGTGAGACGGTGTACGTCGGCAAAGCCCGCGTGCTTCGCGACCGCGTGCGCAGCTACCTGGCCGCGCTCGGGACCAGTCCGCGTATCGATGCGCTCCTGGGTGCCGCATCAGCGCTCGAGGTGATCGTCACCGATTCGGTGGTGGAGGCTCTTGCGCTCGAGAACCGGCTGATCAAGCAGCGCAATCCGCGGTTCAACATTCTGCTTCGCGACGACAAGACGTATCCCTACCTGCAGTTGACGTTGACCGAGCCGGCGCCGCGGTTGCTGGTGGCCCGGCGCGTCGAGCGCGACGGGAACATCTACGCCGGGCCATTCATGCCGGCCGCGGTCGCGCGCCGGACGATGTCGCTGGCGCACAAACTCTTCGGCATCCGCTCGTGCAACGAAGTCATCGACGGGAACCGGCCGCGGCCCTGTCTCGAGTACGACATCGGGCGATGCCTCGCCCCGTGCGTCGCGGCGATCTGCAGTCTCGACGAGTATCGTCGCGCGGCCGAACAGGCGCGGCTGTTGATCGAAGGACGACAGGACGAGCTGATCTCGGGCCTCTCGGACGAGATGCGCGAGGCGGCTGGCACCGAGCGGTTCGAGCGCGCCGCGCACCTGCGGGACGCGATCAAGACCATCGAGACTCTTCGGGACCGCCACAACAGGGTCGAGTCGCCGGCGATGGGCGACCGCGACGCATTCGGCATCAAGCTGGGCACCGCCGGCGCCGTGGTTCAGGTGTTTCAGATGCGCCGCGGCCGCGTCTGCGACCGGATCGAGCTCGTGACCGACGCGCGCGACCTGTTGTCCGGGTCCGAGACGGAGGTGCTCACGGCGGCGGTTCAGCAGTTCTATGGCGAACGCCAGGCGCCGCCCGAGGTCCACATCCCGTCTGCCCTTCGACGACGAGGAGCAGGCCGCGATCGAAGCGTGGCTGTCTTCAACCGCGGGCCGCCGCGTGCGCCTTCTCACGCCCCAGCGTGGCGAGAAGCGGGGGCTCGTCGACCTGGCGGCCCGGAATGCGGCGCTGGCGTATCAATCGCACTTCGGTGAGGGCGCGACGACGGCCTACCAGGCCCTGGAGACGCTCCGTCAGGTGCTGCACTTGCCGACACTGCCGCGCCGGATCGAGTGCTTCGACATCTCGACGTTCCAGGGCCGCGAGACCGTGGCGTCGATGGTCGTCGCGTTCGAGGGACGGATGCGCCGGAGCGAGTATCGGAAGTTTCGCATCTCGCTCGTCACGCCCGACGACTTCACGTCGATGCACGAGGTCGTCCTGCGGCGCTATCGTCGCCTCCTCGCGCAGGGCGGACCGTTCCCCGACCTGATTCTGATCGATGGCGGCAAGGGACAGTTGTCCGCCGCCTACGCGGCGCTCGCTGAGCTCGGTCTCGAGCGTCTGGTCGCTGTCGGCATCGCGAAGGAGGAAGAGCTGTTGTTCACGCGGGACCGGGCCGACGGTATCGCCCTGCCCGCCGAATCGCCCGCGCTCCGCCTCGTGCAGCGGATTCGTGACGAAGCGCACCGGTTCGCGGTCACGTTTCACCGGCGGGCCCGGACGATGCGTGACTTTCGGTCGGAGCTGGACGACGTCCCGGGCATTGGCGCGAGGCGCCGGCGTCAGCTGCTGACGGCGTTCGGATCGGTTGCCGGCGTCAAACGCGCAAGTCGTGCCGAGCTGGCGTCGGTCGTCGGCGCGAAGGCGGCGGACGCCGTGCTGCGGCACTTCGCGGAGGGCTTAGGGCTCAAGGCGTAGGGCTCACGGCTCACGACTCGCGGCTTAGGGCTTAGGGTTGGACCTGAACCCTGATAGAGTTTTCGCGCTTGGATCTTGTCGTCTCCGCCCTTCCGTTTCTCGTCGTTCTGATCCTGTCGCTTTCGTTTCACGAGGCCGCGCACGCATGGAGCGCCGACAAGCTCGGTGACCCGACCGCGCGATTGCTGGGGCGGCTGACGCTGAATCCGCTGGCGCACATCGACTGGATTGGCACGGTGTTCTTTCCGCTCATCGCGGCGATTTCGAACCTGCCCTTGATCGGTTGGGCCAAGCCCGTGCCAGTCAACCCGCTCAACCTCCGACACCCAAGGCGGGGCTTCGCCATGGTCGCGGCGGCTGGGCCGCTGAGCAACCTCCTGCTCGCGTTCCTGGCGCTGATTCCGCTGTCGCTGCTGAGCACCGGCGAGGTGACGGGCTCGATGCTGCTCGACTTTCTGCGAGGCTTCATCCACCTCAACGTCTTCCTCGCGGTATTCAACCTGATACCGGTGCCGCCGCTCGATGGGGGCAATATCCTGGCGGGGGTCGTTCCAGAATCCGCCGCTCGGATCCTCGACCAACTGAGGCCGTTCGGGATTTTTGTCTTGTACGCGTTGCTCCTGAGCGGCGTGCTGGTCTGGATCGCCGCACCCGTCAACGGCTTTCTCGTGCGGTGGCTGCCATGACCGCCCGACCTCGGGTCTTGTCCGGGATGCGACCGACCGGGCCGCTGCATCTTGGCCATCTGGTGGGCGCTCTTCAGAACTGGACGCGCCTGCAGGAGCAGTACGACGCGTACTACTTCGTCGCCGACTGGCACGCGCTCACCAGCGACTACGCGAGCACCGGGCGGATCGCCGAGTACGCGCTGGACAACGTCGCGGACTGGATCGGCGCAGGCGTCGACCCCGAGCGAAGCACGGTCTTCGTGCAGTCGATGGTTCCGGAGCACGCGGAGCTCTATCTGCTGCTCCAGATGATCACGCCAATCTCCTGGCTGGAGCGCGTGCCGACGTACAAAGAGCAGATTGAGCAGTTGTCGGACCGCGACCTGTCGAACCTCGGTTTCCTCGGCTACCCGCTGTTGCAGACGGCTGACGTCGTCATCTACAACGCGCACTACGTGCCGGTGGGCGACGATCAGGTGCCGCACCTCGAGTTCTCGCGTGAGGTCGTGCGGCGGTTCCACAACCTTTACGGCGAGGTGTTTGTCGAGCCGCAGCCCCTGCTCACGGCCACGCCCCGGCTCCCTGGCCTCGACAACCGCAAGATGAGCAAGAGTTACGGCAACACGATCGACCTGTCGGATTCGCCCGAGACGGTCGTGAAGAAAGTCCGCCAGATGTACACGGATCCGAAGCGGGTCCGCGCCGACATCCCCGGTGAAGTCGAGGGCAATCCCGTGTTCGTCTACCACGACGCGTTCAATCCGAACCACGCAGAGGTGGAGGATTTGAAGGCCCGCTACCGCACGGGCAAAGTCGGTGACGTCGAGGTCAAGACCAAGCTGTCGGCCGCGATCAACGCCATGCTCGACCCGATTCGCGAGCGGCGCCAGGCGGCGCTCAAGCGTCCGGGCGATCTGCGCGACCTGGTCATGACGGGATCGGCGCGCGCACGTGCCGTGGCTCAGGACACGATGGCGCGCGTGCGCGACGCCGTGAAGCTGAGGTACTGAGTCGCCATGTCCGACGCTGAACCGCTCGACTTCGAGTCGATTCTCGGCGACTACCCCGTGCGCCTCGAGATGTTCGAGGGGCCGCTGGATCTGCTGCTGCACCTCATCAAGAAGAATGAGGTGAACATCTACGACATCCCGATCGCGCTCGTGACCCAGCAGTATCTCGAGTACCTCGACCTGATGTCGGAGCTGAACCTCGACGTCGTGGGCGAGTTCCTCGTCATGGCGGCGACGCTGATCCACATCAAGTCGCGCATGCTCCTGCCGCGGCCCGATCCGTCGCAGGAGGATCCGGACGAAGACCCGCGCGAGGCGCTGATGCGGCAGTTGCTCGAGCACCAGCGCTTCAAGGCCGCGGCGGAACTGCTTCACGAGCGCGAGATTCAGCGGAGCGCGCAGTGGGGGCGGCCCGACGGCCGGATCTCGGAGGTCGTGGGCGAGGCGCCCGAACCCGAGGTCGAGGTGGATCTGTACAGCCTCATGGCGGCGTTCCGTCAGGTGCTCGAACGGGCGCGCCAGCGGCCGCGGGTCATTCTGCCGCCCGAGCAGATGTCGATCGAGACGCGGATCGAGCAGTTGACCGCGCGTCTCTCGGAGACCGAGGCCTGCGGATTCGAGGATCTGTTCGGGGACGTGCAGACCCGCGCGGGCATGATCGTCACGTTCCTCGCACTGCTCGAGATGATCCGCCTCAAGCTCGTGCGCGTGTTCCAGCAGGGCAACTTTGGTCCGATTCGCGTCTACAAGCGCGCGCGCCCGGCCGGCGCGCCGACCTTCGGAGAAGCGCCGTAATGTCAGATCTCAAGGCCATCGTTGAAGCGCTGATTTTCGCGGCGCCGGAGCCGATCACCATCAAGTCGCTCGTCAAGCTCCTCGACGGCGAGTCGAAGGACGACATCGTCAAGGCGATTGACGAGCTTGAAGGAGCAGTACAGCCGCCCGGGCGGACTTCAGATGGTCGAGGTCGCGGGCGGCTGGGAGATCGTCACGCGGCCCGAGCTGCACGAGTGGGTCCGGCGGATGTTCCACGAGCGGACCACGCAGAAGCTCTCCGTCGCGGCGCTCGAGACGCTCGCGGTCATCGCCTACAAACAGCCGGTCACGTCTCCGGAGGTCGCCGAGATTCGCGGCGTGAACGCGGCGGGCGTGCTGAGCACGCTGATCGAACGGAAGCTCGTGAAGATCGTGGGCCGCAAACAGGTGGTCGGACGTCCGTTCCTCTACGGCACGACCCGGGAATTCCTCGAGCGGTTCGGCCTGAACGACTTGACCGATTTGCCGAAGGTCGAGGACATGTCGGAGCTGCTCGGATTCGAGCTCCCCGCGTCGGTCGCCGAGCCGGCCCCACAGACGGCGCTCCCGTTCGAAAAAGATGAGACTGAATCAGTACATTGAGGATTTGCGATCTGCGATTGAGGATTGCATTGAGGATCGGGCGATCGACGGAGTGCCGACGGAAAGTTGCTTCGATCCTCAATCCCGCAATCAGCCGATCGCCGATGCAATCCGCAATCACCAATCGCAGATCCGCAATGCGATTGAACAAGATTCTCTTCCGCCGGTATCGCGTCCCGTCGGGCCGCTGATGAGCTGATCAAACAGGGCAGAGTTGAAGTCAACGGACGGGTCGTTGACGCACTCGGGAGCCAGGCGGATCCGGCGCAGGACGAGATTAAAGTGGACGGGCGCCGGCTGAAGCGCACCTCGCCCGAACGCCGGTATCTGCTCGTCTACAAGCCGCGCGGTGTCGTGAGCACGCGCTCGGATCCGGAGCGGCGTCCGACCGTCATCGACCTCGCCGTCTCGCGCGGATTTTCGGGCTATATCTATCCAGTCGGCCGTCTCGATTTCGATTCGGAGGGACTGCTGATTCTGACCAACGACGGCGATTTCGCCGACCATGTCTCGCATCCGCGTCACGAGCTGGAACGGACCTACGACGTTGAGGTCGAGGGAGTGCCAGACGATCGGGATCTGGAGCGACTACGCCGGGGCATCACCATCGAAGGCCGTCGGACGCGCCCGGCGGACGTGCGCAAACTGGGATCGTTCGAGAGCCGGCAGGGACCACGGTGCCGGCTGGAAATCACCATCCGCGAGGGACGGAACCGCCAGGTCCGCCGCATGTGCGACGCCATCGCGCACCCCGTCAACCGCCTGCGCCGGATCCGCATCGGCCCAATCTCCGACAAGCGCCTCAAGCCCGGCCAGATTCGGGAGTTGACTCCGGCCGAGGTGCGAGCGCTACTTGGAGAGAAAGGCGCACGTCACGTTCGACCGTCAAGCGTCAAACTGAAAACCTAAGAGTTTGTCGTTCGACGTTCAAGCTGACGTGCGTGTTCACTCCCCGATCGCATCCTCGAGGTCGCGCCAGAAACGAACCAGCCGCCACCAGTCGGACACCGACACGCTGGTATCGATGCCAACGTGGGACAACACGGGAGTGAGCAGCCAACGGACGCTCGGTGTGCCGTGCGTTTCAAGGTACCTGGCCAGACGCGGCGTTTCGGACGGCGGGATCACCGAGTCGTTCTGGCCCTGGAGAAGGAACACGGGCACCGTGGTTGCCGGGGACCGCTCCGGCGAGAGGGCAGGATCCTTCGCGAGCTCGGCAATGAAGGGGCGAATCGCCGCGCCAAGCGACGCGACGTCGCGGTCGAGGACCCAGTTCATGATCTGCTGGGATCGCGCGGGCATCGCGTCGCGGAGCTGGACGGCCTCAGCGAGTTGACGCTGGGTTCGGGTCCGTTCCGGAGATTCATCCGCGGACGCCTCCAGGAACAGAACAATGCCGCGCGCGAGGCCGGCAGCTTCGGCCGGCGGCACGAGATGCGGCACCGCCGCGAGCGCAACGACGGCCACGCTGTAGTCGTGCGGCGCGCGCACCGTCCCGTCCGGCAATCGTCCCGTGCACAGGTAGTCGAGGACCTGGCCGAGATCGCCGTGACCGCCGAGCGACACCACCGTGTCCAGATGCCCGGCGAGCGACGGACGGCCGGCCGCCACGAGCGCGAGACCTCCCGCGAAGCTCACCCCTGCCAGACTGACCCGTCCGTTCGGCGCGAGACTCCGGTTCGCCGCGATCCAGGCGGTCACGTCTTCGGCCTCGTCCGTCGAGCGGCCGACGATGCGAAATGCCCGCAGGTCCGGCAAGGGCACGCTCACGACGTTGATGCCGGCGCCGGCCAGCCGCGTCGAGAAACGCGTCAGTCGAGGCTCGTCGAGTCCGGCGGCATGCACACCCGGCAGGACCACGAGCGTACGGTCGGCGCCGCCGGCCGGGCGATCGATGCGGGCGACGACGGGACCGTGGCGGGTCGGAACCGTGATCCTTTCGGATGACGTCGCGGCGGCGCGCACCGGGCACGATCGGGCGGGGGAAGGCCGTCCATCCGCCGAGATCGAGCAGGAGCGCGACCGTTCCGACCGTCGGCCAGATTGCGAAAACGCTCGCCATCACTGCGAGCGCGACGACGATGGCGACCCAGCGCTTCCGGCGAGGCGACATCCCGGGAATAATACGTGCTGCCCCATGTCACGTCTCGAGATCATCGTCGCTATCGACGGCCCTTCCGGAGCCGGCAAAGGAACGGTCGCGCGCACGATTGCCGCGCGGCTCGGCTACCGACACGTGGACACGGGCGCGATGTATCGCGCCGTCGCCTGGAAGGCGGCGCACGACGGCGTCGACCTCCATGGATGGCGCCGCCGTCGCGTCCGCTCGCCTCGCTCGCCTCGTTCGAAGTGAACGACAAGGTCGTCATCGACGGTCACGACGTCACCGACGCGATTCGCACGCCGGCGATTGACCACGCGGCCGCCATCGTCGCGCAGCATCCGCCCGTCCGGGCCGTGCTCGTCGAGCGGCAGCGTCGCTACGCCGCGGGCGGCGGGATCGTCATGGAAGGACGCGACATCGGATCCGTGGTGTTTCCTGATGCTGACGTGAAGGTCTATCTCGATGCGGACCCCGGCGAACGCGCGCGGCGCCGGTCGGCCGACGCCGCCCACGCGGCGGGCCGGGCCATTGGGCGTGATGGCGTCGCGGAAGCGCTCGAGGTCCGGGATCGGATCGACCGGACCCGGACCGTATCACCCCTGAAGATGGCGCCGGACGCGATTTACATCGACACGACGAACCTGGCGGTCATGGACGTCGTGGCACGGGTGATGGAGCTGGTGGAGAAGGTCAGACAAGTTAGAAGTTAGAAGTCAGAAGTCAGAAGCAACTGGACGCGCGTCCCAGCCAGGGGAAGCGCCCGGTAACTTCTGACTTCTGCCTTCTCACTTCTCACTTCCGTCATGAGGCCAGTCGTCTGAGGAGGCCGGGTCGAGCTCCCAGCGGTGCCGGTCGCGGTCCGCAACCTTTTCGCTCCCTCGAAGTTCCTCGGCGTCTTCGTACACGACACCGAGCGCCTTGCCGATTTCGTCGACTCTGTCCTGGCCGGGCGTGGGATTGTCGCCGCCTGGTGCTTCGTCGCCGAGCGCATAGGCGTCCTCCCAACGGGCATCGAGATCGCCTGCCGTGAGCGCCGGACTGGTTTCCGTGTGGCGGGCGAGCGTCGCCTTCAGTTCCTCGTGCCCGGAGCGGGCTGCCGCGGCGGCCCGGTCGTCGGCTTCGGTGCGAGTGTCCGACGCTGAAGGGAGCCGCTCGATATCAGCCAGCCGGCGACGCTCTCGGTCGAGCTTTGGTGGCGTGTGGGCGGCTCGACGGGCTCCGCCGGCCTCGACGGAAGGCGGGACGACCGCAGGAACAGGACGCCTCGCTGGACGCACTTTTGGTCGAGTCACCTTAGATTTGCTGATCGGGCGGCTCGTTTTGGCCGACTTAGCCGCCGACTTTTTGGGGGTCTTTGCGGCCTTTCGTCGGACCGAGGCCACCGTCCGCGTCTTGCGCCGGCCTGTCGCTCGTCGTGCCCGTTTGGCGGCGCCGGTCCGGCGGGGTGCGCGCCGCGTCGTCTGGCGGGCCTGGCGGGATCGCTTGGATCGTCGAGCTGGTTTCCTTCGAGCCATGCCGTCATGCCTCCGCCGGTTGATTTCGATGTCCTAAGTACCGGATAATTCGACGCTTATCGCATTTACTGCGAGCCAACCCTACAGCCTGCCGAAGCTGCAATTCGGCGCAGACGCCCGTTGAGGAGGATCCGAAACGAAATGAGTGCAGAATTGACCAAGAAAGCATCATCCCAAGGAGGTGTGAAGACCCTGCCAGGCTTCTCGACATACTCCTCAGCGCAGGACGGCGCCGAGTTGGATCCCCAGGAATATGCGCGCCTCCTCGAGTTTTACGATACCAGCTTCCGTAACATCGCGGAAGGTGAAGTTGTCAAGGGCACCGTCGTGAAGGTGACGCCGACGGAAGTCATTGTCGACGTCGGCTTCAAGTCCGAAGGCATCATCCCCGTCGAAGAATTCATCGATGAAAGCGGCCAGGTCACGGCGCAGCCGGGCGACACCGTCGACGTGTTGCTCGAGCGCACGGAAGACCGCGACGGCTATGTCGTGCTGTCGCGCGAGAAGGCCGAGAAGATGAAGATCTGGGACGAGGTCGAGAAGGCCTACCAGGAACGGAAGGTGGTCATCGGCCGCGTGATCGAACGTATCAAGGGCGGGCTGGCCGTGGACATCGGCGTCCGCGCGTTCCTGCCGGGATCGCAGATCGACGTGCGGCCGGTGCGGAACCTGGACGCGCTCAAGGGGCAAGAGCTCCGGATGCGCGTCATCAAGGTGAACAAGAAGCGCGGCAATATCGTGCTGTCCCGCAAGGTTCTCCTCGAAGAGGAAAACGCCGAGAAGAAGAAGACGACGCTCGACACGCTGGCGGAGGGCAAGTCGCTCCGCGGCACCGTCAAGAACCTGACCGACTACGGCGCCTTCATCGACCTCGGCGGCATCGACGGTCTGTTGCACATCACCGACATGTCGTGGGGACGCGTGACCCACCCGTCGGAAGTCGTGCGCGTCGGCGACGAGATCGACGTGGTGGTGCTCAAGTACGACCCGGGCACCGAGCGCGTCTCGCTCGGCCACAAGCAGCTCGTGCCCGATCCCTGGGGCAACGTGATCGAGCGCTACCCGGTCGGCATTCGCGTCTCGGGCAAGGTTGTCAGCCTCACCGACTACGGCGCGTTCATCGAGCTCGAGCCCGGCGTCGAGGGACTGATTCACGTCTCCGAGATGTCGTGGAGCAAGCGTGTCAAGCACCCGTCGAAGATGCTCAACGTCGGCGACGCGGTCGAGGCGATGGTCCTCGGCGTCGATCCGGGCGCGCGCCGCATCTCGCTCGGACTCAAGCAGGTCGAGAGCAACCCGTGGCACGAGCTGGCCGGCAAGTACCCGGTCGGCACGACGATCACCGGCAAGGTGCGCAACCTGACCGAGTTCGGCGCGTTCGTCGAGGTCGAGGAAGGCATCGACGGGCTCATTCACATCTCGGATATGTCGTGGAGCAAGATCAAGCATCCGTCCGAGGTGCTGAAGAAGGGCGACACGGTCGAGGCGCAGGTGCTCAGCATCGACGCCGACAACCAGCGCCTGTCGCTCGGCCTCAAGCAGCTGCAGACCGGCATCTGGAAAGAGTTCTTCGACAAGCACCACGTCGGTGACATCGTGGACGGCAAGGTGGTGCGGTCTGACGAACTTCGGCGCGTTCGTGGAGCTGGCCGATGGCATCGAAGGCCTGATTCACGTGTCCGAGTTCGATTCGTCGCAAGGCGGCGAGAAGCTCGAGCTCCGAGCCGGCGAGAGCTATCAGATGAAGATCATCCGTCTCGTGCCGGAAGAGCGAAAGATCGG
Organism: uncultured Acidobacteriota bacterium; assembly: GCA_963793255.1. Classification (GTDB taxonomy): domain Bacteria; phylum Acidobacteriota; class Vicinamibacteria; order Vicinamibacterales; family SCN-69-37; genus CAVTYZ01. The sequence goes on along the minus strand of CAWBZK010000016.1, from coordinate 203,304 downwards.
TCTCAGCATCCGCGCGCTGAAGGACGAGGAGTATCGCGCCGATTGGGAAGCGTACTCGGAGACCACCGGCCGGCCGGAAGTGACGCTCGGCGATCATTTCAAGCACTTGAAGTAAGCGGTCGTTCCACGTTCCCCGTTCCACGTTCCCCGTTCAGATGACTAGTGGCGGCGAACGGGGAACGGGGCACAGAGGAACCGGGAACCGGAAAATCGTTCATGCGCCGATGACCAAAGCCGAACTCGTCGAAGAGGTGTCGCGCGTTTCCGACCTCACGAAGAAGCATTCGGAGGTCATCGTGGACACCGTGTTCCAGACGATCGTCGAAGCGCTCCATCGAGGCGACAAGATCGAGCTGCGCGGGTTCGGCAGTTTCCGACTGCGGCGGCGCGAGCCGCGCAAGGGGCGGAACCCGAAGACCGGTGACAAGGTGGACGTGCCGCCGAAGCGCGTGCCGTACTTCAAGCCCGGCAAAGAGCTGAAGGACCTCATCAACAAAGCGGAAGGGGACCGCGACCCTGACCCGGACGCGCGATGAGGGTCACCGGAAAGTCGCGCGCATGGATCGGCTGTTCACGCCCTGGAGACTGGCTTACGTGAGCGAAGCCAGCCGCTCCGATCCGGGCTGCATCTTCTGCGACGCCCTCGCGCGAATCGACGAAGAGCCGCTCGTCGTCCATCGCGGCCGGCGAACGTTCGTCATCCTCAACAAGTATCCGTACAACAACGGGCACGTCATGGTCGTGCCGCACCGCCACACCGGTGAGCTCGGCGCGCTGGACGCCGACGAGCTGGCCGAGATGATGGCGCTCGCGCAGCTCGTCGAGAAGGCGCTGACCGCGATGTACCGCCCGCATGGCTTCAACCTTGGTCTCAACATCGGCAAGCCGGCCGGCGCCGGCGTGCTCGACCATCTGCACCTGCACGTCGTGCCGCGCTGGAACGGCGACACGAACTTCATGACCGTGTTCGGCGAAACGCGTGTGCTGCCGGAAGAACTGGGCGCGACGGCGGATCGCTTGCGCAGCGCCCTCGCGCAAGTTGGAAGTTAGAAGCCAGAGCGTTAGAAGTTCTGGCGAGGCCCTGAGCCGTGAGCCCTAAGCCCTAAGCCCAAGCCCTAAGCCCGCATGGATTTTTCCGTCTCCGCCGATACCCAAGCCTTCGTCGATCGCGCCGCGGCGTTTGCGCGCGATCGGGTCGAGCCGCTCGCGGCCGAGATCGACCGCACGGCGGTCTATCCGCGCGCGCTCGTGTCAGAAGCGGCGGCGCTCGGGCCTCGTCGGCGTGACCGTGCCCGTCGAGTGGGGCGGGGCGGGACGCGACTACGTGACCTACGCGCTGGCCGTCGAAGCCGTCGCGGCGCACAGTGCGACCGTCGCGGTCATCCTCGCGATCAGCAACTCGCTCGTGGCCGAGCCCATCGTCACGGCCGGGACCACCGAGCAACGCGAACGCTGGCTTCGCCCGCTCGTAAGCGGCCGGATCCTCGGCGCCTTCGCGATCTCCGAGGCCGACGCCGGGCTCGGATGCGCACAATCAGCAAACGATCGCGCGACCCGATGGCCGCGGCTGGGTGTTGTCGGGTCGAAAGACATGGGTGGCGAATGCTGAGCTGGCTGACCTCGCGCTGGTCTTCGCCCGCGTCGAGGGAGCGGCCGGTCGACCGATCGATCACCGCGTTCCTCGTGCCGCTGGATGCGCCGGGCGTCTCGCGAACGCCCCTGGACTCGCTGGGCGTGCGCAGGGCTTGGCTGTGTTGACCTGACGCTCGACCAGGTCCAGGTCGGCGCCGATGCGCGGCTCGGCGAAACGGGTGACGGCTGGCGCATCGCGCTCGACGCGCTCGCCGGCGGACGTATCGCGATCGCCGCTCAGGCGCTGGGCGTCGGCCGGTCCGCGCTCGACGACGCGCTCGACTACGCGCGGAAGCGCCACGCCTTCGGCCAGCGCATCGGCGATTTCCAGGCGATTCAGTTTCAGCTCGCGGATCTGGCCGCGGATCTCGACGCCGCGCGCGTGCTGATGTGGAAGGCCGCGGACTCGCGCGCGCGCGGCTCGGCCGCGGCGATGGAAGCCGCGATGGCGAAGCTCCAGGCTTCCGAAGCCGCGCACCGCGCCGCCGATCGCGCGATGCAGATTCAAGCCTCAGCCGGCTACCAGCGCGGCTCGCGCATCGAACGTCTGTTCCGGGACATTCGCGCGGCGGAGATCTATCAGGGGACCTCTGAGGTCCAGAGGTTGGTAATAAGCAGACACCTGATAGGAAATTGAGGATCTGAGATTTGAAATTGATGATTCATTGATGATCCGGCGATTGGGGATTGATGATTGAGGATCGATGCCCGCGCCCGTGTTCGGTCGAGGTCTCAATCGCCCGATGCCCCAATCATCAACCGTCAATCATCAATGGATCATCAATTTCAAATCTCAGATCCTCAATGCAGTAGCTGCTTGGCAATCGTCAGCAGTTGCATATTCGACGTCCCTTCGTAGATCTGTCCGATCTTCGCGTCGCGGTAGAACTTCTCGACACGGCCGTCTTTGACGAATCCCTGGCCGCCGAGCAGGTTGACGGCGAGTGACGCGGTGCGCTCCGCGACTTCGGAGGCGACGAGCTTGCATATCGCGGCTTCGGTCACGAACGGCCGCTGGGCGTCGCGAAGGCGGGCCGCGTTGTACACGAGCAGGCGCGCCGCCTCGACGTCCGCCGCCGCGCGCGCGATCTGAAACTGCACGCCCTGGAACTCGGCGATCGCGCGGCCGAACTGCTTGCGCGCCGTGACGTGCGCGATTGCCTGTTCGAGCGCGCCGGCGGCCAGCCCGAGCATCTGCGCGCCGATGCCGATCCGTCCTTCGTTCAGCGTCTCGATGGCGACCTTGTAGCCCGCGCCAACGCGACCCGAGCACGCGCGAGGCCGGGAGGCGGCAGCCGTCGAACACGACCTCGCACGTGCTGGACGCGCGAATCCCGAGCTTGTGCTCGCGCCGGCCGACCGTCAGTCCGGGCGTCTCGCGGTCAACGAGAAACGCCGTGATGCCGTGGTAGCCCGGCGGCCGGATCCACGGTCGCGAAGACGATGAACAGATGTGCCTCGGCCGCGTTGGTGATCCAGAGTTTCCGTCCGTCGAGGACGAACGAGTCGCCGTCGGCGCTGGCGCGGGTCTGCAGCGCGAAGGCGTCGCTGCCGGCCTCTGCTTCGGACAGCGCGTAGGCGCCGACGTGCGAGGCCGCGAGGCCGGGCAGCAGTTCCTGCTGTTGCGCGGGCGTGCCCCAACGGAGGATGGCATTGATGACGAGTGTGTTCTGCACGTCCACGAACACACCGACCGCGGGATCGATGCGCGACAGTTCTTCGACCGCGAGCACCGCGTGGAAGAACCGTCCGCCCTGTCCGCCGAGAGACTCCGGCACCTGAATGCCCATGACGCCAAGGGCGAAGAGGCGGTCGATCAGGTCGGGCGTCAGGCGCGCGTGTTCGTCCATGTCGTCCACGAGCGGGCGGACGACGGTGTCGGCGAATTCGCGGATTGAACGGCGAAAGAGTGATCTCGTCCTCGCCGAGGACGGTCAGCGGCGCTGGCGACGCATCATCCGCCCGGCCCGTCATGGAGCCGGATGGTATCATTGGCTATTCGCGTGCTTCGCCACATCCGCGTCGTCGCGAGCCTCCTCCTCGCGGGAGTGTGCCTGGTCAGCCAGCCGGCCGCGCAGCAGCCTGCGCCTCCGCCCGCCGCACCCGCGCCGGCACCGACTCCGCAGGGCCCACCGGCCGTCTTCCGAAGCGGCATTGATTCGATCAGCGTCGACGTGAACGTGACGGACAAGCAGGGCCGTCCGGTGACGGATCTCACCGCGGCCGATTTCGAGGTTCGCGAGGAGGGCAAGCCGCAGGCGATCGAAGCGTTCAGGCTGGTCAAGATCGACGACGACCGGGAGGAACCCCTTCCGACCCGCGACATCCTGTCGTCGGCCGATCACGCCCGTGAGCTCGCGCGCGAAGACAACCGTCTGCTCGTGATCTTCCTCGACGACTACCACACGCGGCTCCAGAACAGCTGGAACGTCCGCGAGAAGCTCGCCCAGTTCGTCGTGCAGCTTCAACCGTACGACCTCGTCGCGCTGACGACGCCGCTGCGGCCGGCATCCGCGCTGACGTTCTCGCGGAATCACGAATCGACCGCCTCCCAGATCATGAACTTCAAGGGGCGGAAGTACAACTATCAGCCCGAGCATCCGCTCGAAGCGCAGTACGCGAACGAGCTGCCCGCGATTCAGGAACGCATGCGCAATACGTGGACGATGTCGTCGCTCCGCGCGTTGTGCGAGTACATGGGATCGTTCCGGAACGGCCGGAAGACGATTCTCTACGTGAGCGAGGGGATGTCCAACACATTGCCCCCCGGCGTGCAGACGACGGGTGGCCCGCGTATTGATCCCTACACCCCTCTCGGCACATTCGGAGCGCCGGAAGCCGGCTCGCGAACGAACAGCGGGCAGTTGCTCGAGTCCATGGAGATCCAGATGGACCTGTCGTATCGCGTGTTCGGCGTCGCGAATCGCACGAACACCGCGATCTACACGATCGATCCGCGGGGTCTGGCGAACTTCGAGTACTCGGTGGCCGACTCGGTCGGGTTCGACATGGACAAGCGCATGCTGTCCCAGACGACTGACGTGCTGCGAACCATCGCCGACGAGACCGACGGCCGCGCGATTGTGAATCGGAACGATCCGTTGCCGGCGCTCCAGCAGATGATGCGGGACGGTAGCGCCTACTACCTGCTGGGCTACACCTCGTCCGCGGGATTCCGCGACGGCAAGTTCCACAAGATCGAAGTACGCGTGAAGCGGCGTGACGTGGACGTTCGAGCGCGAAAGGGTTACTGGGCCGTCTCGGCCGAAGAGGTCGCACGGGCGACGGCGGCAGCCAAGCCCATCGTGCCTGAGGCTGTCTCTTCGGCGCTCGACACCCTCGCGGATGCGTCGTCGTCCGCGCGCCGCCAGCCGGTCACGCTGTGGCTCGGCACCGCGAAAGGGCCCGCGGAGAAAGCGCTGGTCACGTTCGTCTGGGAAGTTGGTGATGTCACCGCCGTGCCGTCCGAGCGCGTCGACTACGTGACGATCACGGCCGAGTCCAGCCCAGGGACAGACTCTCTACACCGGCCGGGTCGATCGCGACGCCGCCTCACCGACGCCCTCGGGTCAGGTCTCATTCGAGGCGCCGGCAGGAACTATCCGCGTCCGCGCTGACCTCACGCACGCGACCGGCCGGCGTCTGCAGTCCACTGACGTCACCGTCGAAGTGCCTGACTTCTCGTCCACGCAAGCGCAGATCACGACACCGTTCGTCTTCCGCGGTCGGACGGCGCGCGACCTTCAGCAGCTGCGAACGCTGCCGGCGCCGCTGCCGACGACGGTCCGCACGTTCGCTCGCGCGGAACGGCTGCTCCTGCGGTTCGCGGCGTACGGACCCGGCGGCACCGTGCCGACACTGACGATGAGAGTGTTGAACAAGCTGGGCGAGTCCATGGCAGTCCATGCCTCCGCCAACTCTCACCAAGGACCAGACCTTCGAGTCCGAGTTCAGCCTGAGCGCGTTCCCGCCGGGCGACTACCTCATCGAGATTGCAGCCGACGCGAGCGGGGCCGTCACGAAGAAGCTGCTGGCCATTCGCATCTCCGGCTAGGTCGATCCGGGTGTCTTCCACGCGCGGCCACCACCGCACCATCTCAGGCCGCGAGATCAACCAGCGCTACACCGCCGACGACACGCAGGATGTCGAGTACGCGCGCGATCTCGGCGATCCGGGCGCGTACCCCTATACCCGCGGCATCCATCCCACCGGCTATGCCGGGAAGCTGTGGACGATGCGTCAGTTCGCGGGGTTCGGCACGCCTGAGGAGACGAATCAGCGCTACCGGCAGCTCCTGGCGGCGGGCGGCACGGGCCTCAGCGTCGCCTTCGACCTGCCGACGTTGATGGGACGGGACCCAGACGACGCCCTGTCGGAAGGCGAGGTCGGGCGCTGCGGCGTCTCGGTGGCCTCGCTCGCGGACATGGACGCGCTTTTCGACGGCATTCCGCTCGGGGATGTCACGACGTCGATGACGATCAATGGGCCGGCGGCGATTCTTTTCGCGATGTACCTCGCCGTCGCTGAGCGCCAGGGCGTGCCCTGGACGCAGCTGTCCGGCACCATCCAGAACGACATCCTCAAAGAGTTCATTGCGCAGAAGGAGTACATCTTCCCGCCACGACCGTCGATGCGGCTCGTGACCGACGTCCTTGCCTTTGCTGCGGCCGAAGTCCCGCGCTGGAACTCGATCTCGGTGAGCGGGTATCACATCCGCGAAGCGGGCGCGACGGCGGTGGAAGAACTGGCGTTCACGCTGGCCGACGGCATCGAGTACGTAGCCTGGGGCATCGCGGCCGGCCTCACGGTCGACGCGTTCGTACCCCGCATCTCGTTTTTCTTCAACGCGCACAGCGACTTCTTCGAGGAGATCGCCAAATACCGCGCGGCGCGGCGCATCTGGGCCAGGCTCATGCGCGAGCGGTTCGGTGCGACCGACGAGCGCAGCCTGAAGCTGCGTTTCCATACGCAGACGGCGGGCGTCTCGTTGACGGCTCAGCAGCCGTACAACAATGTGGTGCGGACGGCACTCCAGGCTCTGTCGGGCGTCCTGGGAGGCACCAATTCGCTGCATACCAACGCGCTCGATGAAGCCCTGGCGCTGCCAACGGAGGACGCCGCCCGGCTCGCCCTGAGAACGCAGCAAATCCTGGCGCACGAAACGGGCGTTACCGCCGTCGTCGATCCGCTTGGCGGCTCGTGGTTCCTCGAGCGGCTCACGAGTGACATGGAGACCGAGGCGATGGCGCTCATAGCACGGATCGATCGGCTTGGCGGGATGGTGGCCGCGATCGAAGCCGGCTTCCCCCAGCGCGCGATTGCGGACTCCGCCTACGCCTTTCAGCGAGCGGTTGAGTCCGGCGAGCGGGTCATCGTTGGCGTGAACGAGTATGCCGACGAGAATGTCGAGCCCGTGCCGACGCTGTCAATCGATTCGAGAGTCGGCCGAACAGCAGGTCGCCCGTACGGCGGCGACCCGGGCCCGGCGCGACCCCGCGGCGGCCGCGCGTGCGCTGGCGAGCCTCGAGAATGCGGCCCAGGGAGCGACCAACGTGATGCCCGCTCTCATCGACGGGGCACGCGCCTATGCGACCGTCGGCGAGATGACCGACGTGCTTCGCAGGGTCTGGGGCGAATACGAGGAAACGCCGGCGATCTAGGTTCGGAAGTGCGCAAGTCGAGGGTGCGAAGGTTGGTTCGGAGGTTCGAAAGGTTGGCTACGGAGGTTCGGCGTTTGCACGTCCGTGCGGCACCTTCGAACCGCCTCCGCACCTCCGAACCAACCTTCGGACCTTCGTACCAACCTTCGCACTCCGAACTTCCGCACCTCCGCACCCTCCGCCATTTTCTCTACAATAGGGCACACATGCGTCGAACGCGGGTTGTCATTGCCAAGCCGGGCCTCGATGGCCACGATCGCGGGGCCAAGGTCATCGCCCGCGCCCTGCGTGATGCCGGCATGGAGGTGATCTACACGGGCCTGCGGCAGACGCCTGAACAAATTGTGTCGGCCGCCCTGCAGGAGGACGCGGATGTCATCGGCTTGTCCATCCTCAGCGGCGCACACCTCCACGTCGTGACCCGCGTGCGAGAGCTCCTGCAGGCGCAGGGCCTGGACGACGTTGTCGTGCTCGTGGGCGGCATCATTCCGGACGCGGACGTTCCCGCGCTGAAGGCGCTTGGCGTCGAGGGCATCTTCCCGCCGGGCAGCCCCATGCAGGCCATCATCGACTTCATCAACGCCGCGGTGCGTACCCGCGCGGGCGCGATGTGACAATGCCCATGGCGACGCTCCTCCTCGTCGACGACAGCGTCACGATTCAACGCGTGATCGAGCTCACGTTCGCGAACGAGAACGTGCGCGTGGTCTCGGTGGGCGATGGACGCCGTGCCCTGCAATGGATGGATCGGGAAGCTCCCGACGTCATGCTGGTGGACATCGACGCGCCGGAAGTGGACGGGTATGCCGTCACGAGCCATGTGCGGCAGTCACCGCGCCTCAAGCACGTGCCCGTGTTGCTGCTCGCGGGCGTGTTCGAGCCGGTGGACGACAACCAGGCGCGGGAGGCTGGAGCGGACGGCGTTCTCGCCAAGCCGTTCGAGCCTGAACAACTTGTGAGCCGCGTGCGGTCGCTGCTCGAGCACGGCACGTCTCGGTCAGCGGACGTCGCCGTCTCCGAGGGCAACCACGTGCCCGGGTCGTGACGCCGTTCCCCGGTGTGGCGCGATTGTCGGTGGCGCCATCGCCGGCCGCACTCGAGGAGTCAGAATACGTGGCGAGAGCCGGACACGATGGCCGTGAAGCGGCGTTGCCGTCCCGCGTGTCGCTGGCCAATGCGTTTTCGGCCCTGCTGGCCGCCGAGCAATCGGCTCACTCGGCCAGACGCCGGCGCCGGCGCAGACCGCGCTGCCGGACGCCGTGGTGGAAGAAGCCGTTCGTCGCGCGCTCGTGCGCATGACCGACAGCATCGTCCGCCGCATCGTGGTCGAGACCGCCGAGCGGTTGATCCGCGAAGAGATCGAAAAGATCAAAGCTGATTCGGAGTAACGTTGCCACACTCGCCGCGTGTTCCTGACAAGCCCGCCCTCGAAGGTCTCGAAAGTAAATGGAAGGACCGCTGGGAGACCGATGGGGTGCATCGGTTCGACCGGTCGGCTCCGCGCGACCGCGTCTACTCCATCGACACGCCGCCGCCGACCGTCAGCGGTTCGCTCCACGTCGGGCACGTGTTCTCGTTCACGCACACAGACGTCGTCGCCAGATTTCAACGCATGCGCGGCAAGGCCGTGTTCTATCCGATGGGGTGGGACGACAACGGTCTGCCAACCGAGCGCCGGGTCCAGAACTACTACGGTGTCCGGTGCGATCCGTCACTGCCGTACGACGCGGCGTTCACTCCGCCGGCGAAGCCGGACAAGCATCCGATCTCGGTGTCGCGGCCGAATTTCGTCGAGCTCTGCGTCGCCCTGACAGGCGAAGACGAGAAGGCGTTCGAGCATCTCTGGCGCCATCTCGGGCTGTCGGTGGATTGGTCCCTCACGTACGCGACGATCGGGCGCGATGCACAGCGTGTGTCGCAGCAGGCGTTTCTGCGCCTGCTCGGCCGGGGCCAGGCATACCAGCTCGAGGCGCCGACGTTGTGGGACGTGGATTTCAAGACGGCAGTCGCGCAGGCCGAGCTCGAGGACCGCGAGATGCCAGGCGCGTATCACCGCCTCCGCTTCGCCCATGCCGACGGGGCCGGCGCCGTGGAAATCGACACGACGCGGCCTGAGCTCGTGCCGGCGTGCGTCGCCCTCGTCGCGCATCCCGACGACGCCCGCTATCAGCCGCTCTTCGGGCGCGAGGTGCTGACCCCGCTGTTCAAGGTCCCGGTTCCCGTCCGCCCGCACCCGCTCGCCGATCCCGAGAAGGGGACCGGCATCGCGATGATTTGCACGTTCGGCGACCTCACGGACGTGGTGTGGTGGCGCGAGCTGGGCCTGCCGGTGCGAGCGATCCTTCAGGCGAACGGCGCACTGCGGCCAATTACCTGGGGTCAGTCCGGATGGGAGGCGCGCGATACGTCCGCCGCACAGGTCGCGTACGACCAGCTGGCCGGGCTGTCCGCCTCCAAGGCCCGCACGAGGATCGTCGAGCTGTTGAAGGAAAGTGGCGAGCTCCTCGGCGACCCGCGGCCGATCACGCACAACGTGAAGTTCTATGAAAAAGGGGATCGCCCGCTCGAGATCATCACGAGCCGTCAGTGGTTCATCAAGACGATGGAAGTGCGTGAGGCGCTGCTCGCACGCGGGCGAGCGCTCCACTGGTATCCATCGCACATGGTCTCGCGCTATGAAAACTGGGTGAACGGGTTGAATGGGGACTGGTGCGTCAGCCGCCAGCGCTTCTTCGGCGTGCCGTTTCCAGTGTGGTATCGCGTCCGGCCCGACGGCACGACCGACTACAACGCCCGCCTGGTACCCGACGAGAGCCAGTTGCCGATGGATCCGTCGACCGACGTTCCGGCCGGATTTCGGGCCGATCAGCGGGGTGTGCCGGGAGGGTTCATCGGTGACCTCGACGTCATGGACACGTGGGCGACATCGTCGCTGACGCCGTTCATCGTCTGCGGATGGGAGCGTGACAAGGCCCTGTGGCAACAGACGTTCCCGATGGATCTGCGACCGCAGGCGCACGACATCATCCGGACGTGGCTGTTCTCGACTGTGCTTCGGTCGCACCTGGAGGAAGGGAAGCTGCCCTGGGCGAACGCGGCGATCTCCGGATGGGTGCTCGATCCCGACCGCAAGAAGATGTCGAAGTCCAAGGGCAACGTCGTCACGCCGATGGCGCTGCTCGACGAGCACGGCTCCGATGCGGTTCGCTACTGGGCGGCGAAGGGCGGGCCCGGAGTAGACACGGCGTTCGAGCCGGGACAGATGAAGGTCGGACGGCGGCTGGCCATCAAGCTCCTGAACGCGTCGAAGTTCGTGCTCTCGCGAACCGAGCCGTCCGGGCCGGTCTCGGAACCACTCGATCGCGGGATGTTGCAGCGGCTCGAGTCGCTCGTCACATCGGCAACCGCTCACCTCGAGGGTTACGACTACGCGGCCGCGCTGCGTGAAATCGAATCGTTCTTCTGGTGGTTCTGCGACGACTACATCGAGCTCGTCAAGCGACGGCGCGCACGCGACGGTGGCGACGCGGCATCCGCGGCCTCCGCGGCGACGACGGCGCTGTCGGTGCTGCTCCGGCTCTTTGCGCCGTATCTGCCTTTCGTCACCGAAGAGGTCTGGTCATGGTGGCAGGACGGGTCGGTCCATCGGTCGACATGGCCCACGGCCGCTGACGTCCAGGTGTCCGGAACGGCCCGCTCGCCGGCGAACGACGATGCGGTGCACCAGGCGTCGGAGGTGACGGCGAGCCTGCGACAGGAACGGTCGTCGAAAAATCTGGGTTTTGGTGTTCCGGTGCGCGCGCGGATCGCCTTGACGCCGGCTCACGAGCCGCTGTGGCCCGCGATTTCGCGCGACGTGCTGGAGGGCAACAACGTGGCGGCTGCCGACATCTCCTTCGCGGCCGAGCAGGTCGCTGTCACCATCGAGCCGCACGCCGCCGATGCCTGATCGGCTCGATCCGTCCACGTACCGACGGCTGGTGCGCGAGGCCCTGGCTGAGGACGTCGGTCCGGGCGACGTGACGACCGCTGCCGTCGTGCCGGCAGATGCCCGGATGTCCGGGGCGATCGTCGCGAACATGCCGTGCGTGATCGCAGGCCTCGACGTGGCGCGTGAAGTGTTCGCCACGGTGGATCCCGCGATCGAATTCCTTGATTGGCGATCCGACGGCAGCCTCTGCCAGCCGGGCGAACGCGTGGCCACGGTCACCGGGCCGGCGGCCGGCATCCTCACCGCGGAACGAACCGCGCTCAATATCCTGCAGCACCTGTCGGGGATCGCCACGCGGGCGCGCGAGTTCGTCGAAGCTGCCGGCGGCGGCATCAAGATTCTCGACACCCGCAAGACCATTCCCGGCTTGCGAGCGCTGGCGAAGTACGCCGTGGTCTGCGGCGGTGGGCTGAACCATCGCGTGGGCCTGTATGACGGCATCTTGATCAAGGACAACCACATCGCGGTCGCCGGCGGCGTGACCGAAGCCGCTCCGCCGCGTCCGCGCGACGGGATCCCTTCTGCCGGTCGAGGTCGAGGCGGACACGCTCGACGACGTCGAGGCCGCGGTCGCGGCCGGCGCAGACATCGTGATGCTCGACAACATGGACGACGAGACCGTGCGCGCCGCGATTCAGCGGATTGGCGGGCGCGCGCGCGTGGAGTTGTCTGGCGGCATGACGATCGAGCGCGTGCGCCGGCTTGCGGACAGCGGAGCGGACTACGTGTCCATCGGTGCGATTACTCACTCGGCGCCGGCTGTCGACATCAGCCTCGATATCATCACCGACCACCGATCTTCAGCCGATGGCTGATCCCATTCCCACCGACCTGGCGGCGGCGTTGTCGATGTCCGGCCACCTCGGCGCGTTCAGCCGAGTGACGTACCACGCGGAGATTGGATCGACGAACGACATGGCGCTGTCGATGGCCACGAACGGCGAGCCCGAAGGCGCCGTGGTCGTGGCCGATCAACAGCAGGCCGGACGCGGCCGACGCGGGCGCGACTGGTTCTCGCCGTCCGGTGCCGGCGTGTATCTGTCGGCGATCGTGCGCCCCAAAGGCGCAGCCGGCTCCGTGCCGATTCTGACGCTCGCAGCCGGCGCCGCGGCAGCCCGTGCCGTTCGATCCGTTGTGGCCCTGCCCGTTGGGCTGAAGTGGCCCAACGACCTCGTCATCGGCCGGCCATGGCGAAAGCTGGGCGGCGTGCTCTGCGAGACCACCGGGCACGGCGCGCGAATCGACGCGGTCGTCGTCGGCATCGGGATCAACCTGCTCGTCACTGCGTATCCTCGTGAGATTGCCGACCGCGCGACGTCCATCGAGGCTGAGCTGGGGCGTCGGGTCGAACGCGCCCCATTGGTCGTCGCGATTCTCGAATCGCTGGCCACGGTCGTGGAACATTTCCACGCGGGTCGCCTGAGCGCGATCTGTGATCAATGGCGCGGGTTCGCGGCGCCCAGTCTCGGTGGCGCTGCCGTTCGCTGGGCCGATCGCACCGGCGAGCATCGGGGACGCGCACGCGACATCGACGGTGACGGCGCGTTGCTCGTCGAGTCAGGCGGACGAGTCGAGCGCCTGGTGGCTGGCGAAGTGACGTGGGAAGGGCTGTCGCGTGAATAGCGGAACGGAGGCCGACGCCAGTGGCGTGGATATCGGGGACTTCTGCCGGCGTGTTGAAGAACACCTGGCACGGGTGAACGAGGGCCAGATCATCAGGATTGTCGGGCCGGCGTTCGAGCTCGCTCGGGGCTGGGCGCTCGAAGGGATGCCGCTCAGCATCGTCGCCCACGGCATCGATCTCAAGGCCGAACGGCACCGCGCGGGCCGGTCCACGCGTCCGCTGCGGCTCGAGTTCTGTGAGGCGGACGTTCGCGAGGTGTACACGCGGTGGCGTCGCTCCGTCGGGCTGAGCGGACTATCCGCAGGGCCTGAAGGCGCGGTGGAACCTGCCGAGACCGGAAGGCGTCCATCGCTGTCCGCGGCAGATGGATCGCGCGCTCGACAAACTGTCGCGTGTCGCCGGCCGGCTTGACCTTGCCGAGCCGTTTCGCGACGAGGTGAGCCGGTCGATCGCCGAGCTCTCGACCATTCGCGAGGCGGCCCGGACCGCGCGTGGCGACGCCAGACACGAACTGACCGCGCGGCTGCCGGCGATCGACGCAGCCCTCATCACGGCAGGCCGCGACGCGATCAGTTCGGATGTGCTCGAGCGTCTCCGCGGCGATGCGGAGATCGACCTGGCTCCGTACCGCCCGCGGCTGTCGCCAGACCTCTGGCGCCGCAGCGTCGATCGCGCGCTCGATCAACTCGTGCGCGATCATCTGGGCCTGCCGACGTTCACGTTTGACGCCTAGCGTGTCCACCCTCGATCTTCACGTTGAACGCGCAGTGGCCGGTGGCCGTATGCTTGCCCGCCACGAGGGCATCATCGTCCTCGTCGCCGGCGCGATTCCCGGCGAACGTGTTCGCGCGCGCGTCGAGCGCAAGACCAAGAGCGTCATCTTCGCTCGCGTCGAGGATGTCCTCAGCGCGAGCCCGGCGCGTCGACCCGGAGTTGCTGACCCTTCCTGCGGCGGAATGGACTACGCCCACATCGACTATCCCGAACAGCTCCGATGCAAGAGCGAGGTCATCGTCGATGCGCTGCGCCGCATCGGGCGAATCACCGTGCCGGGTGACGTGTCGGTCGCGGGCTCACCCGAGCAGGGATATCGACTGCGTGCGAAACTGCACGTCGCTGGCGGACGCGCGGGGTTCTTTCGCGAAGGGTCGCACGCGCTGTGCGACGCGACGGCAACGGGGCAACTGCGGCCCGAAAGCGTCCCGGCCGTCGATCGGCTGCTCGGCGCACTGGGTGGTCGCGCCAAGGAAGTCGCGACGGTTGTGGTGGCCGAGAGCGTGACGGCCCGCCAGCGGGTCCTGCACCTCGAGGGGCTGGACGGCGGGTCTCTGGACGGTCTCGAGATGGGCGCGTGGCAGGACGCTGACATCAGTGGCGTCACGTCCCTCGTCCACAGCCGGGTCATCGGTCTAGCCGGCGCCGGACACGTCACCGATACTGCGATTGATATTTTCGGAGACCACCCGCCTGTGCCTGCGAACACCACGTGGACGCGCCAGGCTGCGTCGTTCTTCCAGGCGAACCGTTTCCTCGTCGGAGCGCTGGCCAGCGCGGTGCTCGACGGCGTGGATGGCCAGTCCGTCGCTGACCTCTACGCGGGCGTCGGACTGTTCGCGGTCGCGCTCGCCGCGCGTGGCCATGACGTCGTTGCCGTCGAAGGCGATCGGGTCGGCGGCCGAGACCTGGTCACGAACGCGGAGCCTTTCGGTCAGCGGCTCCGGACGCTCCGAACGTCGGTCGAAGATGCGCCTGCGGCACGTCGGCAAGGAGCGTTTCGACGCGATCGTGCTGGACCCGCCGCGTACGGGCGTCTCGCCGGCGGCGCTCGACGCGGTGATCAGCCTCCGAACGCCTCGGCTTGTCTATGTGTCCTGCGATCCGGCGACACTCGCGCGCGACAGCGCGCGCCTCGTGGCGAGCGGCTACAATCTAACGACGCTTCGTGCGTTCGATCTGTTTCCCAACACCGCGCACGTCGAGGCGGTGGCGCGGTTTGAAAGAGATGGGGTCAGGTCTTGAATTGACGTACGCTGTCGTCTTTGTCATGTCAACTTGGACACCGTACGTCAATTCAAGACCTGACCCCATCTCATGACCTACGTCGCATTGCTCAGAGGCATCAACGTCGGCCGCGCGAAGCGCATCGCGATGGCTGACCTTCGCACCCTGCTCGAAGGGCTTGGCTACCGGGATGTTCGAACCTTGCTGAACAGCGGCAATGCCGTGTTCACGGCACCGAAGAGTGCCGACACCGCTCTCGCCTCCCGGATTGAGGAGGCCATGACCCGGAAGCTAGGCGTCACGGCAAAAGTCACCGTCGTGTCGGCATCCGACCTGCAGAAGGCCGTTGACGGGCTGACGCTGCCGACAGAAGGTCGGGATCCGTCGAAGTTGATGGTCGGATTCTTCCGAACGCCGGCCGACGAACGCCGCATCGACGGCCTCGTGCGACAGAAATGGGCGCCCGACGAAGTGGCGGCGGGCCCGCGCGTGGTCTACGTCTGGTGCCCGGACAGCATTCTCGAGAGCCGCGCACTGGAGGCCATCGGACGCGCGGCCGGAGACGGCATCACGACCCGCAACTGGAGCACCGTCACGAAGCTGCTGGCGATGGTCAGGCCTTGAAGACCTCGCGCAAGCGGCGAGCGACGATGTCGGCTTCGCCGCGCTGCATCTGCCAGACGCCGATCGAAACTTCCTGATCGGCCGGCGGCGGCCTGCGAGCCGCCCGGCACGATCTCGATCGAAGGTTCGCCTTCGCTTGAGCTGACGCCGGAGGTCCGCGGCGGTCACCGCAAGTCGGCCAGCTTCCATGTCAACCGGACGTGGGAACGTGGTTGGCGATCGGCGGCACGTATACCTCGGCCTTGACGGCCGGTTGGCGCGTCGCGGCCGCGATGATCGTCTCCGCCCGTCGCTCCCATTCCTTCCATTCACCGTCGGCGTCGCGGCTGAGATACATCTCGACGGCGACCATCATGCCGAGCATCTCTTCCTTGTTCACCTTGAAGCCGCGGCCGATCGTGTCGCCGTTCGGCGATGAGTTCATGCGCGGCGGCCTCGATGAGGTCCTTGCGGCCGAGGAGCAGCCCGGCGCTCTGCGGACCGCGGATGCCCTTGCCGCCTGAGAAGGTGACGAGGTCGAAGCCCATCTTGTTGTACCGCGTCAGAGTTCTCCGTCGGCGGCACGTCGGCGGCGGCGTCGTTGAATGTCGGGACGCCGTGCTTCTTGCCGAGCGCGACGAACTCGTCGACCTTGATCTGGCCGCGCGGGTCCGCGTCGTTGAAGAAGAGCATCATCGCCGTCCGGCTCGCTGATCGCGGCTTCGAGCTCTTCGCGCGTCTCCACCTCGACCATGCGCACGCCGCAGTTGCGGACGGCGTGGTCGTAGCCGTAGCGGTGCGCGCGTTGCATGATGACCTCGCTCTTCATGTCCGTGGCGGCGAGGTCGGGGAGTCGTCGAATCCAGTCCGGGATTCTTGCCGGCGACGCAGGCGGCCGTGCCGAGCGTGAGTGCGGCGGCCGCGCCCGACGTGACCATCACGCCCTCCACGCCCAGCCGCTCCGCGAGCCGCTTGCCGATCGCATCGTGCAGGTCGTTCAGCGGCACGTAGCGCTTCGACGCGTACTCGATGGCCTCCACGACCTCCGGCTGCATCAGCGACGCCGTCAGCACCGTGTACGTGCCGGCCGCGTTGATGAAAGGCCGGACGCCGAGCTCGCGGAAGTAGTCCCGCCCGGCGGCCGAGGCGCGCGCGCTGGCGGTCGAGGAGGCGAGAAGTCCGCCGACGACCGGCAGTCCTGAAAGTGTCTGCAAGAAGCTGCGTCGGTTTGGCATCGTGGGTTCCTGGTGGCGCGATTGTATGCCGGAAGTCCGGATCGACTACGACCGCGTCTGCCGCCGGCCGGCAGCCGCGCTAATCAGTCCTTCGAAGAGCTCCGAGAACTCGCCGGTTCGCCAGTAATTCTCCGGATGCCACTGCACGCCGACGCAGAAGCCGCGGCCGGCACGTTCGATGGCCTCGACGATCCCGTCCGGCGCCGTCGCGGACACGACGAATCCCGGGCGCGACGGTCTTGACGGACTGATGGTGCCGGCTGTTCACGGCCACCTGGCCGTTTCGCTTCGCGGCGCCTTCGAGCAGGCCCGCGAGACGCGTGCCCGGCACGAGCGCGACGTCGTGGGCGCGCGACTTCTTCACGCGCGCCGGTTTCGGCCGGCGGTGGGCGAGTGACTCCGGCAGGCTCGTCGGGATGTCCTGCACGAGCGTGCCGCCGGCGACGATGTTGAGGAGCTGAACGCCGCGGCAGATGGCGAGAAGCGGGAGGTCGCGGTCGAGCGCGAGCCTGGTCAAGCCGATCTCGTACTCGTCACGTTCGGCATCGATCTCCACCGTGCTGTGCCGGTCGGCTTCGCCGTATCGCGACGGATCGACGTCGGCGCCGCCGGTGAGCAGCACGCCATCGCACCGCTCGAGCGCGTCCGGCAACGCATCGCGCTCAGGTTTCAGGACCAGCGGTTCGCCGCCCGCGCGTTCGAGCGACTTCAGGTAGTCCGGCTTCGGAAACGCCACGCCGATCACCGGACGTCATCGTTCGGCGTTCCACGGTTCCTCGTTCCCCGTTCACTTGTTCACTCGTTCGCACTCGGACTCCCAACCCTGGACCCTCGAACCTCCTCGACCCGGCTACATCCTCGCAGGCACGTCACATCCCATCAAATCGAGCGCCCGGGTCAGCTGCCGGCGCGTGTACACGACGGCCGCCGCGCGCCAGAGGCGCGCATCGACACGATCTTCCTTCATGAATCTGCTGGCGGTGATAGAACGCGTTGAAGGACTGCGCCAGGCCGAACGCGAACTTCGCGACGAGCGACAACTCGAGCGAACGGACCGCGATCTCGACCACCTCGTCGAGACGCGCGGCCTCGAGGACCAGACCCCAGAGCTCGTCGGCCTCGTCGCCCTCCGCGATCGGATCGCGTCTGACAAATCCGGCAGGCGGCGCACGATCTCGTCTTCGGTCGTCCCATCGCGTTCGGCGAGCTTCGCGAGGATGTTGCCGGCCCGGACCGTCGCGTACTGAAGGTACGGCCCAGTCTCGCCTTCGAAGCTCAGCGCCTCGTCGATGTCGAACGCGATGACCTTCGTCCGCGTGAACTTTACGAGGAAGTAGCGGAGGGCGGCGGTCGCAATCACCCTGGCCGCGTGATCGCCGATCGGCGCCGATGCATGTCGGGATTGCGCTCGGCGACTTCGGCCGTGGCCGAGCTGATCAGCCGATCGATCAGGTCGTCGGCCTTGACGCCGAGGCCCTTGCGGCCGGACACCTCGACGAACGGCTTGCCGTCCGACTCTCTGGTCGCCATAGCCGAGCGCCCGGGCCGTCGCGTGTGACAGCGCGACCATCTCGTACGAAAAATGCGTCGAGTTCGCCGCCTGCTCCGTGAACCCGATGGTGCCGAGCGCCTGCTTGAGCAGTGCCTGAAGGTACGACTGGCGCGTGTCGATGACGTTGTACACCGCCGACGCGCGGCCGAACGCCGGCGCGTGGACCGTCTCCGACGGCGACGACGTCGTCGCCCAGACCGTGCGGCCGTCCGCGACTCGAACGGCCGGTAGTGAAAGTCCCGTGCCGAGCAGGCCGAACTTCCAGAACTGATTCGCGATGTCCTTGCCGACGTAGGTGACCGTGCCGTTCGAGCGCACGATGACCTTCTCGCGCTGATCGGCGCTCGTCTTCGTCTGCTGGCGTCTCGGTCTCGTCAGCGCCTTGCGCGTCGGCTCCGTCACCGATCGGCATGACCCAGCAGCCCTTCAGCCGCCCGTCGTCGCGCAGGAACACCGCGCCAGTCGCCTTCAACTGTTCGAACGCCGTCGCCCAGAAGTGCAGGCGCAGGATGTCGCCTTCCCACGTGAGGAGGTCGTAGCCGACGTTCAGCCGCGCCATCGTGTCCAGGTGCGCGCGGACGATGCGGTCGGCGACGAACGCGGCGATCTCGGCCAGCGCGTTGCCGCCTTCCTCGATCGCGTGGAGCGCCGCGCTCCGGATCTCGAGCCGCGTCTTGTCGGCCGCGTACCACTCCGTCACGCGCGCGTAGAGGTCCCAGCAGTAGTAGTCGAACCGGACGGCCGGGTCGGCGATGAGCGCTTGCACGCCGGCGAGGTCGCGTCCCTCGAGCGTGGTGAAGCCGACGACCACGTCGGCGACCTGCACGCCGGTGTCGTCGATGTAGTTCTGCACTTCGACCGGCGCGGCCCTGAAAGCGGAGCAGCCGCACGAGCGTGTCGCCGAGCGTCGCATTGCGCAGATGCCCGATGTGCGCCGCCTTGTTCGGGTTGATCGCGGTGTGCTCGACGATGACCTTGCCGCCGGATTCGGCGCGAGCCGCTGTCGCGTCCGGCGAGCCACTGTCCGGTGAACGCCGCGCGGTCGAGAAAGAAGTTGAGGTACCCGTTGGGCGTGGCCTCGACGCGTGCGACGCCGGCGATCGGGCCGAGCGCGTCGGCGATCTCCTGCGCGATGGCGCGCGGCGCCTTGCGCAGCCGGCGCGCCAGCTCGAACGCGACGGGCACCGCCAGATCGCCGAGCGCGCGCTTGCGGCGGCAACTCGATCACGATGGCCGGCTGATCGTCGGGCGCGATCGAAAACCTGGTGGCGAGCGTGTCGGCGAGCGCGGTGCGGACGGCAGCGTGAACGGGCAGAATCATCGAGGCGCGATATTGTACTCGTGCGTAGTCCTCGGGCGTGTTGACGTTGGCCAGCAGCTCGTCGGCCGACCCGAAGCGATCGAGCTCGGATCGGCGCGATCTCGGCCATGCGCAGGACCGTGCCGAGGTCGCTGGCCTTGAGTCGTCCCGCCTGAATCTCCGCGAGGATCGCGGCGCGCGCGTGGCGCTGGTAACACGCGACGAGCGGCTCGACGCCGCGTGTCGTGCGCACCCACGCGCCGTCGCCCGGCTCGGCCGCGTCGAACCAGCTCGCGAGCAGCAATCGATCGTCGAGGAACGGCAGGTCGCAGGCGACGACGAGCACGCGATCGCCGCGCGCGGCGTCGAGCGCGGTGTAGATTCCGCCGATGGCGCCGAGTGCCCGGGACGCGATCGGCGATGGACGGTGAGACCGAGGTCGGCGAACCGCTCCGGATCGTGCGCCACGACGAAGACCTCGGCGGCGACCCGTTGCAGAACCTCGACCTGTCGAACGATGATGGAGCGGCCATGCGACGACCAGGCGGCTCTTGTCCTGACCGCCGAACCGTCGCGCCTGGCCGCCGGCCAGAATCGCGGCCGACGTGGACCCAGGCTGCATGAACTGATCATGACAGAGGCCCGAATCGGACGTCTCCTGGCCGCCTGCCTGCACGGCGCGATCGCCGAACGCTGCCGCAGCGGCTGGAGTTCTACGAGCACTGGCTCACGTCCGATGGCCTGCGCGACGGCAACATCGGCCAGGCGCCGATCTCGGCCGTGCTGGGATTCCTTCGCACGGAGGGCGCGGCGTACGACGAGGTCACGTTTCGCGCCGGCGAGCTGGCCGCGCTCTGGACCGTTGCCTCGCTGTCCCCGTCGACGCGCCGCTGCGATCGGCTGGTTGCCGCGCACGTGGCGAGCGCGCGCGGCGCTTCGTGTGGCAGCCGGCATCGTTCGCGCGCTGCGAAGTTCCAGCCGCGTCTCGACGCGAGTCCGGCGAAACTCCGCCCGAGTTGAAGTCGTCAGCTCCTTGTTCTGTGCCGTCCGCGAGACGCAGGCGGCGCCGCTCTGCCGGTTTTATGTCGCGGTCGCGGTCGAGACCCTGCGGCAATTCGCGATTGGCGCCGTCGGTCGTACCGAACAGTGCCGTGCCGCGGGCGGGTCCACGTGTCTCGTGGTCCTGGAGTTGAGCGACGCAGAAATCGCATCGGATCCGGCCCTCGCCGCATGAAATATCAGCACGACAGTCTTGACGTTCGCAAGCAGGCCGCGATCGCCCTGCTCGCCATTCTGATCCTGCCGGCGGCTGTCGGCGCTCAGGCGGCGCCCGGCTCACGCGTCCTCGTCATGCCGTTTGCGGCCGACGTCGAAGCGCAGGCCCCTGGCGGCGCCGGCACGTCGCTCTGGCTCGGTGAGGCCGCGGCGGTGCTGCTTGGCGAGGGGCTGGCCAATGAAGGGGTGGGCGCGCTGACCCGCGAAGAGCGGATCGCCGCGTTCGACCGTCTGCAGCTGCCGATGTCCGCGGCGCTCACGCGCGCGACCATGATCCGGGTCGGCGAGCTGACCGGGGCGTCTGATCTCGTGTTCGGCGAGGTGGAGCTCGGAGACAAGCTGCGTGTCCGCGTGCGGCTCATTCGCCTCGGTCCGGGAGCAGAACGGCCGTCGGTCGAGGACGCCGCCACACTCCCGGAGATCTTCACGCTGTTCGACCGCGTGTCGCGCCGGGTCGCGGACGTGACGGGGCGTCTCCGCCCGCGGGGCACGCGCGCCGTGGCCCATCTTCCACTCGAAGCCTTCGAGCTCTACGTCAAGGGGCTCGTGGCGGGAACGCCGGCCGTCGAGCAGCGATTTCTCGAAAGCGCCATGCGAATCGCGCCGACGGATCCCCGCATCCAGCTGGAGCTCTGGAACGTGTACGCGGCGCAGGACCTGGATGATCGCGCGCTGGAGGCGGCGAACACCGTTCCGGCCGCGTCGCCGCTCTTCCGCCGCGCACGATTCGCGGTCGCGCAATCGCTCATCGCGCTCAAACGATTCGACGGCGCCATGCACGAGCTCGACGCGCTGTACAAGGCCGAGCCGGCCGCTGCCGTCTCGAACGCGCTGGGGATCGTCCAGCTTCGCCGCGGCCCGGCCGAGGGCACGAACCCGTCCACCATGTATTTCGCCAGGGCCGTCCGCGAGGCCCCTGCGAACACCGACGTACCTCTTCAATCTTGGCTATGCGCACGCTTTGGCGTCGAACAACCCCGAAGCCCTGACGTCGCTTCGGGAAACCGTGCGGCTCGACCCGACCGATGGGGATGCGCACCTCGTCATGAGCGCCGTGCTCGGCAAAACGCCGGAAGGGCAGCGCGAGCTGGAATTGGCCCGTTCGCTGGGCGCCTCGCTCGAATCCCAGCCTGGCCGTGCCCGGCGGCCGGGTGCCGGCTGGCCTCGAACGAGTGGAGACGGATCTCGGCGCCTCCCCGGCGGCCCGGCGTGCCCAGGCCGCTCCCGTGCAGCGCGACCAACAGGAAACAGCGGCGTTCCATCTGGCCCGGGCGCGAACGCTCGTCGATCAGCGTCGCGACACCGAAGCCATCGAGGCCCTCCGGCGTGCGATCTACCTCTCGCCCTACGCCGACGAGCCGCACCTGCTCCTCGGGACGCTCTATCGAAGAGCGGGCCGGTTGCCGGAGGCCATCGACGCGTTCAAGATCGCGATCTGGTCTCGTGAGACCGCCGCGGGGCACATCGCATTGGGCAACGCCCTGCTCGATTCGGGTGATACCGAAGGCGCCAAGCGGTCGGCCGAACGGGCGCTGGTGCTCGCGCCCACGTCGGAGCCGGCGCGCGAGTTACTGAAGCGTATTGGCGGCTGAGACGCGTGCTAACATCGACGCCCACGAATGCCCGATCAAAACGTCCGTGAGATCCAGTTGGGAGGAAAGCAACTCGTTTTCCTCTTCATGGCCTCGGTCGTCCTGGCCGTGGCCATCTTCCTGCTCGGTATCTCTGTCGGTCGCGGGGTCGGCACGCCGGCGACGGAAGTCGGCCACGGACGCCCCGGCCGCCGTTCCCCTCCGCCAGCGGAGATGCCTCCCGCCGACTCAGACGTCGCCGGCCGACCTCGGCTACCACGACAAGCTTCAGGATCAGACGGCGCCGAAGGCACAGGCCGCGCCGCCCGATGAGCCGCGCGAAGCCTGCAGCAACGAAGCCTGCAGCAACGAAGCCTGCAGCAACGGACACGACGTCAGTGCCGGTGAAACCGCCCCCTGCGCCACCGGCCGCGAGCCCCGCGCCGCAGACGGCCGCAGCACGACCCGCTGCGCCGCCAGCCTGCAGCGCCGGCGCCGTCCACCGCGAAGCCCACGGCCGGCGGCGGATGGTTCGTGCAGGTCGCCGCGTTCAAGTCGCGGGAAAACGCCGATCGGCAGGTCACTCAGCTGAAAGCGAAGGGATACACCGCCATCGTGCAAGCCGACCCGGGTTCCCTGTTCCGCGTGCGGATTGGACCGTTCCAGGAGCGCACCGAGGCCACCCTGACGGCTGAGCGGCTCCAGCGCGAGGACAACATTCGCGCGTCTGTCGGCCGGTAATCCGCGGGTGACCATCCAACCGACAGCCTGACCCGTGAAGACTGCGCTGGCCGTTCTGTCCGGCGCGCTGCTCGCCGGCAGTTTCCCGAAGTTCGGCACTCCCGCCCTCGCGTGGATTGCGCTCGCGCCGCTCATCGTGTCCGTCGTGTTGGCGCTCGGCGAGCGCCGCGCGCCGCTCGCGCACGTTCGGTCTCGGCGTCCTGTCCGGGCTCGTCTACTTCAGCGGCACGCTTGTACTGGGTCACGGGCGTGATGAACACCTACGGCGGACTGTCGTTCGTCGTCTCCGTGCTCGTCGCCTTGCTGCTCGCCAGTTACCTTGCGCTGTACGTCGGTCTCTTCGCTCTCCTCGTGCGGATGGCCGTGCACCGCTTGGGCGTGGCGGGCGTCTGGCTCTCGCCGTGTTTCTGGGTCGCGACTGAGTGGGCGCGCTCGACTGGGGGAGCGGGATTTGCCGTGGGCGCCGCTCGGATCCTCGCAGGCGACGGTCATTCCGGTCGTCCAGGCCGCGAGCGTCGTCGGCGTCTACGGTCTGTCGGCGCTCGTGGCACTGGTCGGCACTGCGGCCGCTGCCGTCGCGCTGACGCGCGATCGCGCGCAACGCGGTGGCGCGATCGCGGTCGCGCTGCTGCTCGCCGCCGTCGTGGCGGGCGGGCTCCTGCGTGTGAACCGCGGCGTGTTGCTGCACGAGGGCGCATCGTTCAAGGCGGGCCTCGTGCAGGGCTCGATCAAGCAGGAAGACAAGTACGATCCCGAGCTTCGCGACGTCATCCTGGGACGCTATCTCGACCTGAGTCGGCAGGTGATTGGCGAGGGGGCCGACCTCGTCGTGTGGCCCGAGGCCGCGACGCCGTTCTATTTCGACCTTCAGGCGAATTTCGCCGCGCCCGTTCGCCGTCTGGCCGTTGAGGCGAAGACGCCGTTCCTGATCGGAACCGACGAGTTCGTCCCGGCGACGGCCGAGGCCCCGGATCGTTATTTCAACGCCGCCGTGCTGGTCGGGCGTGACGGCAGATCCCGCGGCGTCGTACCGGAAGATGCAGCTCGTGCCGTTCGGCGAGTACGTGCCGCTCAAACGCCTGCTGTTCTTCGTCGGCCCGCTCATCGAGGCGGTGAGCGATTTCTCGGCGGGGACCGAGCCGGTCGTGTTCGACGCAGACGGCCGCCGTTTCAGTGTCGCCATCTGTTACGAGTCGGTGTACCCGTGGCTCGCGCGCGCGTTCGTCGCTGCGTGGCAGCCAGTTGCTCGTGACGATCACGAACGACGCCTGGTTCCAGCGATCGTCGGCCGCGTACCAGCACTTCGAGCAGGGCGCGATCCGCGCGGTCGAGGAAGGGCGATATGTCGTTCGAGCGGCGAACACCGGCATCAGCGGCGCCGTCGATCCGTACGGCCGCGTCTTGATGCGGACGGATCTGTTCGTGCCGGCGGCGGTGACCGCCGACGTTCGGCTCCTGTCGGGCCGCACGTCGTACAACCAGCTTGGGGACATCGTCGTGTGGATGTCGCTCGTGGCCACCGCGATGGTGTGGCTGGCGGGTCGGCGACGGCCGGCGAGATCGTGAGATGGAGACAGTTCGACATGACCATGACGTTGGACGAGTTGGTCCGCATGCACGCGGGCCTGGCCGAGCGCGCCACTGACCTCCGGAGGGGGCTTTGACGAAGCCCGGCTTCTCCGCGAACTGACCGACATCGAAGCCGAGGCGTCCGCGCCGGACTTCTGGAAGGATCCGGCCAACGCCCAGCGCGTCCAGCAGCGCCGCCGCCGTCTCGAGGACGACCGGACGCTGGCGGAAGCGCTGCGGAAGCAGGGCGACGATCTTGGTGTGCTGATCGATTGGGCGCGCCAGGGAGAGGACGTGACGGCGGACCTCGAGCGCGGGCTCGAGGCGTATGGCCGGGACATTCAGACCGGCGAGATCCGCACGATGCTGTCGGGCGAGCTCGACCGGAAGAACGCCATCGTCACGATTCATCCCGGCGCCGGCGGCACCGAGTCGCAGGACTGGGCCGAGATGCTGCTGCGGATGTACACCCGCTGGATCCGAGCGCCGCGGGTTCAAGCGCGAGGTCATGGACTATCAGCCGGGCGACGAGGCCGGCATCAAGAGCGTCACCGTCACGATCAACGGCGACTACGCGTACGGGCTGCTCTCCGCGGAAGCCGGGCGTTCATCGCCTCGTGCGCATTTCGCCATTCGACCAGGCCGCGCGGCGTCACACGTCCTTTGCGTCGCTCTACGTCTGGCCGGAACTGCCGGACGACATCGACGTCGAGATCGACGAAAAGGACCTGCGGATCGACACGTTCCGGTCGAGCGGCGCCGGCGGCCAGCACGTGAACGTCACCGACTCCGCCGTTCGCATCACGCACCTGCCGACGGGCATCGTGGTGTCGTGTCAGAACGAACGCTCGCAGCACAAGAACCGTGCGTCAGGCATGAAGGTGCTGCGCGCCCGTCTCTACGATCTGAAGCTGAAGGAACAGCAGGCCAAGCTCGACCAGTTGGGTGGCGAGAAGAAGGACATCGCCTTCGGCAGCCAGATTCGCAGCTACGTGCTGCACCCGTATCAGATGGTCAAGGACCACCGCACGAAGCACCAGGTGGGCGACATCAACCGGGTGCTCGACGGCGACCTCGACGAGTTCATCAAGGCGTATCTGATGAAACGTGCGCTCGGCAAGTTGGAAACCGCGGCGGAGGAAGACTAAGACATTTGTTATTTGTTATTGGTTATTTGCGATTGCATTGATCGATTGGCTATTGGTGATTGATCGCAGCCCGCGTAAGGAGCCGAGATGCGCGCGGCAGCCCGCACGCCCAATCACAAATGACCAATAACCAATGCAATAACAAATAGCCAATAACCAATAACAATTGGCTATTGCGGCTGTGTCCCCGCAATGAACACTTCCGGTCCACGAGAGGTCGACACTGTGACGATGTTGCCGGGCCGTTCGAACACGGGCGGCTCGGCGTGAGCCGGGCGCTGGCGCGCGATCCAGGATTTCATGATCTCCTGCCAGATCGGCAGGGCCGCGACGGCGCCGGTCTGGTTCGTCGCCGATCGGCTTCTTCTGATCGAAGCCCACCCACACGCCGACGGTGATGTTCGGGTCGAAACCGATGAACCAGGCGTCCGAGTAGTCGTCGGTCGTGCCGGTCTTCCCGGCAAGCGGCCAGTCGAGCACCTTCGCGGCCTGGCCGGTCCCGTGCTGAATCACGCCCTCGAGCATGCTGGTCGTGATGTATGCCGTGTCCGCGCGAATCGCCTCGTGGGGCTCGGCGCGATGCTGTTCGAGAATCGTGCCGTCGCGGCCGACGACCTCGAGGATCGGGATTGGCGTCATGCGCACGCCCTGATTGGCGAACGCCGCATACGCGGCCGTCATCTCGATGAGCGAACCTTCCGCCGCGCCGATGGCGACCGAGAGGTACTCGGGCAACGGCGAGGTCACGCCCAGGCGCTTCGCGTAGTTCACGACTTCGCGCGGTCCGAGCGCCGCCATCAGCCGAACGGTCGGCACGTTGCGTGAGTCTTCGAGCGCGTCGCGCAGAGTGACCATCCCGCGGTACTCGCGATCGTAGTTCCTCGGCTCGTACGGCGGCTGGTTGGGACCGGCGGTGAAGCTCGCCGGCGAGTCGTCGAGCAAGGATTGCGTCGTGTAGCCGCGGTCGATCGCCGCGGCGTAGACGAACGGCTTGAACAGCGAGCCCACCTGCCGCTGGGCCTGCGTGGCGCGGTTGAATTGACTGCGGTCGAAGCTTTCGCCGCCCACCATCGCGAGAATCTGGCCCGTTCGATTCTCCAGCGCGACCATGGCGCCCTGGAGCACCGGGATCTGTTCCAGCGCGAACGTCGCCGTTTCCGTGTCGTCGAGCTTGAGCACGCGGACTTCGATCAGGTCACCGACGCGTCCGAGTTCCGTTGGCTTTCGTCTCGTCCACTCGTAGCCCGCCTTGTCCACCGTGCCGGTCAGCCGCCCGGCGCGTACGCGGAGGCCTGACTCCGTCACGCCCGCCACGATGGCTGGAATGACGTCGCCGACTTGGATGTCTCGCGTCCAGCGTGGGTGGCGGTAGTTTTCGACCGTGCGCTGTTCCGCCAGGACGTTGCGCGTGGGTTTTCGATATCCCCGCAGTTTGTCGAGACGCCGGACTCCGGTGTCCAGGGCCACGGTCGCGGCGCGTTGGAGCTCCGGATCGAGACCCGTCCGAATGACCAGGCCGTTTTCGTACAACGCCTTGGCGCCGTAGCGTTGTTCGAGCTGCGCCCGAATCGTCTCGACGAAATAGGGCGCGCTCGAGGGTGTCGGAGTCGGCTGTCCGTGCGTCACGATCGGCATGGCCTTCGGCCGCATCGGCCTCGGCCTTCGTGATGAAGTCGTTGTCCACCATGCGATCGAGCGCATAGTTCCGGCGTTCGATCGCGGCCGCCATGTTGTTGTACGGGCTCTGCCGGGCATTGCTCTGATGAATGCCGGCGATCATCGCCGCCTCGTTGAGCGTGAGGTCCTTCACCGACTTCGCAAAGTACAGCTGCGAGGCCGCCTCGACGCCATAGATGCCGTGTCCCCAGTACATCTTGTTGGCGTACATCGTGAGGATCTCTTCCTTCGTGTAGCGCTTCTCGATCTGAAGGGAGAGGAGCATCTCCTTGATCTTGCGTTCCGGCGTGAACTCGTCCGTCAGAAACAACTTTCGGGCGAGTTGCTGGGTGATCGTGCTGGCCCCGCCGCAGCGCCGGCATCCCGTGGCCCGCCGCACGGCCGCAACGAGGAAGCGACGAACGTTGACCCCGCTGTGGTGGAAGAACGAACCGTCCTCGGCCGCGACGAGCGCGTTGCGCAGCACGGGCGGAATGTCGGCGTAGGAGACGATCACGCGCCGTTCGGTGGCGAACTCGCCGACGACGGCGCCGTTGCGTCCGACGACGCGGGTGATCGTTCCCGGCGCGTACTCGTCGAGCGCCGAGATCTGCGGGAGGTCACCAGAAAACGCGAAGAGTACGCCGCCGGCCGTGCCCGACACCGCGGCGAGGAGGAAGAGCGCCGCGATGCCGAAGTTCCGGGCGAGGCGCCCGGTCAATCGGTTCATGGATTAACAGTGTACGGCAACAGGCTCGCGTGTCAGCGGCTGTTTCGGCTGCGCGCTTGACCGCGGCTCTCGGACGACCCTGTCGGGGATGGGCCGCTACGCTCGACACGATCGGATCGGCTCGGCGCGAAGCGTTCCATCTGGGGCGATCGCGTGGGCGCCATCCGGATCGACTGGCTCGGCGCAGCTCGTTCGACTGCCTGCTGCCTGGGCGCGGACCGCTCGATGCGCGGCGCGCGTTCGTAGGAAGGCGCCGACGCGCGAGGCGAGGAGGGGAAGCGCCCGACCTCGCGTGAGGGAGCGCTCCGTCCCTCGACGTTGCTCGGGGCGCCCTGAGCGGAGGCGAGGGGCCGCTGAACCGGGGCGCCCTCAAAGAGAGACGAACTGAAGCGGCGGTTCATGATTCGCTCGGATGGCAGAGGCGCCGGTGTTGATGACATAGACCGCCGACGGCCAACCGCCTGTCCGGACGACGGTCCGGAACTCGAGCCCGAAGTTGAACCCGACCCCAGAACCCGAACTCGACCCAGACCCAGACCCCGATCCAGAACCTGAACTCGACCCGGAACCCGAACCGCCGGCAGGAGCCGGGCTCGGGTTCGAGCGCGACCGAGGGCTGGCCGAACGCACTGTGCCCGGGCTATCCGCCGAGCCGCCATCGTCGGCCGACCGCGAGCGAGGTCGCGGCGGTCCGCATCGTGGACGGACGATCCGGAGGGGCATCGTCGGGGCCAGAAGGCCGTGTGACGGGGTTCGACGGTCGCCCCGGTGTCGCGGCGGCTCGGCCTCGAGCGACCGCCGACCGCGCCTCGTCATCCCCGCCGACACTGGACGGTCGAGTGCTGAGCGACCCGGCCGACGACGAGCTCGCCGACCGCGGCACGGCGAAGCGGCCACCCGAATAGGTCGGCGCACGGAGCGGTTCGATCTGGCGCGTCACGGCCACGGGACGGACTGGAGAGCTCGCGTGCTGCGTGAACCCTCCGCCAGACAGCGTCTGCGGCGAGACGGCCCAGCGGTTGACCGCGACCCGCGAACCGAACCGGTTGGACGGGAGCACCGTCCACCCGTAGCGTCTGTCACCGCCGTAGTGATTGATGTTCGTGACCGAGATGACGGGCCGATTGTCGAAACCGAGCGGGCACCATCCGAGATACCCGGGCGCGCTGGCCCACGAAACCCATGCCGGGCCCCATCGGCGTCCCGGAATCCAGTACCAGCGATTTGTTCCATAGCCCCAGCGGCCGTAGTGATGCGTGGGCCAGGTCCAACGACCGCCGCCCACCCACGTCCAGCCAAATGAGCCGTAGTACGACCAGCTCCCGTAGTGGTACGGACGCCAGTCGACGGCGACCACCGGATACCAGACGTAGCCGTAGCCCTGCTCGTACTCCCACGAACCGTCGCGATCGAACGCGCCGCCGTACTGCCGAAGCTCAGCCGGCAGGTATTGCGCCGAACGCGCGCCCGTGCGAGAGCGCTGCTGATCGTCCACCCAGCGATCGAACGTGTCCCACGCCGAGACGTTCGCGGCGTAGGGGAGCGAGGGTTCATTGCGCGCGCTTGCGCGTGCTTCAAGACCGGTCCGGATCAGCGTGCGGCCACCGGCCGACTCGAGCTCAGCCGTGCCACGCAGGACGGTGACGAGCACTTCAGGCTCGTTCGATCGGCTGTCGACGAGGATGCGGTATTCGCCGGCTGAGCGGAGCCACGTGGTGGTGCCGGCGGCATCGACGCGATACGCGAGTTCGGTCCCGCCACGAGCGATCGCCATGCGGATGCGTCCCGACTGGACGCGCAGCAGTGACTCGGAAAGAAGATCGACGTCCGTGTTTTCGTCCAGGGCAAGCGCGCTACCATCAGAGAAGAGCACCTCGACCCTCCCGCGCGCCGTGCGCAGACGATCGCCGGCAAGCAGCGGGACGTTTTCCTCCGCGGTCTCGCGCTGCCCGTCACGCTCCAGTTCGGCCGTGCCGTCAACCACGGACACGTGGGCGGGGATTTGGTCTGTCAAGTCTCTGTTTTCGTCGACCGGGAGTTGATCGCGAGTGGAAGGGGCGGGGTACTGCTGACCGCCAGCGGCACGAGCGGCTGGAACAGGCGCCAAGACCGCGGCCAGCGCCACGGCCACTACTTGAAGGGTGATGGGCCTGACTCGAAGACGACGGGTCATCGCAGGTACTCCCGGCAGGTCAGGCAGGCTTGGCTGATTCGGATGATACCCCCTAAGTGCATGAGCCCCAAGCGATGATTGATTGACGACACCGCACTCAAGAATCTATCATCTAAGTCACTAAACATCGTTCCGGTTCTCGGAGAGGGAGAGAGTTATGAGCAAGATTATCGGGATCGACCTGGGCACCACGAACTCCGTCGTCGCGGTCATGGAGGGTGGCGAACCTGTGGTCATCACCAATTCGGAAGGCGGACGGCTGACCCCGTCGGTGGTGGGCTTCACCAAATCCGGCGAGCGGTTGGTCGGCCAGGTCGCGAAACGCCAGGCTGTCACCAATCCGGAGAACACCGTCTTCTCCATCAAGCGGTTCATGGGCCGACGCTTCGACGAAGTGTCGGAGGAAATGAAGATGGTGCCGTATCCCGTCGTGAGCGACGGTGAGCGTGTCGCCGTCAGCATCAACGCCGATGGCACGGACAAGAAGTACTCGCCCCCCGAAGTTTCCGCGATGATCTTGCAGAAGTTGAAGAGCGCGGCTGAGGACTATCTTGGCCAGCCGGTCAGCAAGGCGGTCATTACGGTGCCGGCGTACTTCAACGACGCGCAGCGCCAGGCGACGAAAGACGCCGGCCGCATCGCCGGCCTCGAAGTGCTTCGCATCGTCAATGAGCCCACGGCCGCGGCGCTGGCGTACGGCCTCGACAAGAAGAAGGACGAGACGATCGCGGTCTACGACTTCGGCGGCGGCACGTTCGACATCTCGATCCTCGAGGTGGGTGAGGGCGTGGTCGAGGTCAAGGCGACCAACGGCGACACGCACCTCGGCGGCGACAATCTGGACCAGCGCATCATCGAATGGATCGTCGGTGAGTTCCGCAAGCAGGAAGGGATCGACCTGTCGAAGGATCGGATGGCGCTGCAGCGCCTGAAGGAAGCGGCGGAGAAGGCCAAGATGGAGCTCTCCTCGCTGATGGAGACAGAGCTCAACCTGCCGTTCATCTCCGCGGATGCCACCGGGCCCAAGCACCTCACGATGAAACTGACGCGGGCGAAGTTCGAGAGCCTGGTCGACGACCTGCTGCAGCGGACCGTGGGGCCATGCAAACAGGCGATCACGGACGCGGGCGTCACGCCGCATCAGATTGACGAAGTTGTGCTGGTCGGCGGGTCGACCCGTATTCCAAAGGTTCAGCAGATCGTCAAGGAGCTCTTCGGGAAGGATCCGCACAAGGGCGTGAATCCTGATGAGGTCGTTGCCGTCGGCGCGGCCGTGCAGGCCGGCGTGCTCTCGGGCGAAGTGAAGGACCTCCTGCTGCTCGACGTGACGCCGCTCTCGCTCGGTATCGAGACGCTCGGCGGCGTGATGACGACGCTGATTCCGCGCAACACGACGATTCCGACGCGGAAGAGCGAAGTCTTCTCAACCGCGGCCGACAGCCAGACGAGCGTGGAAGTGCACGTCATGCAGGGCGAGCGGCCGATGGCGCGCGACAACCGCACGCTGGGCAAGTTCCACCTGGACGGCATTCCGGCCGCGCCGCGTGGCATGCCGCAGATTGAGGTGGCGTTCGACATCGACGCGAACGGCATCGTGAACGTGCAGGCGAAGGACAAGGGCACGGGCAAGGAACAGAAGATCACGATCACGGCATCGAGCGGTCTCAGCAAGGATGAGGTGGACCGGATGATGCGCGATGCCGAGAGTCACGCGGACGACGACAAGCAGCGGCGTGAGGACGTCGAGGCCCGCAACCGCGCCGACCAGTCGGTCTACTCCGCCGAGAAGTTCCTGAAGGAATCCGGGGACAAGCTCGAGGCGGCCGACCGGCTGGCGATTGAGTCGGCGATCAATGACGTGAAAAACGCGCTCGATTCCAGCGAGCCGAAGTCGATTGCGCGCACGCTCGACGCGCTGATGCAGGCACAGCAGAAGGCGGCGGAGCGGTTGTATCAGGCGTCGTCGCAGCCGTCCGGTGGTCCGAGCGAGGGGCCGTCAGCTGGCGCGGGCCCGTCGGGTGGGAATGGCCACGCTGACGACGTCATCGACGCGGAGATCGTGGACGAGAAGAAGTAGGCGGAGTTCGAAAGGGTCGAGGGGTTCGAAGAGGTCGAGGAGTTCGGAGAGGTCGAGGAGTTCGAAGTGGATCTCTACACGTTGCTTGGAGTCGCGCGCACGGCGTCGTCAGCCGAAATCGAACGGGCATTCCGTCGGCTGGCGCGCCGCTATCACCCGGGTGTGAATCCGGGGGACCGGGTCTCCGAGGCGATGTACCAGCAGATTCAAGAGGCCTACGCCGTGCTCGCCGACGTCACGCGGCGCCGCGAGTACGACCGCGGCGCGCGCGGCGAGCCGGTGGTCGAAGCGACCATTACGTTCGAGGGGTTCGACTTCGAAGCGCCCGCGGAAGGCCCGCGGGCCGCGACGTTCTCCGAGTTGTTCGCGGACGTGTTTCAGCACGCCGCGCAGGAAGCTACGGCCCCGTCGCGTGGCCTGGATGTCGAAGCCGATCTCCAGATCTCATTTCGCGACGCCGCGCGCGGTGCCGACGTGCCGCTGTCGGTGACGCGGAAAGAGCGTTGTGTCGCGTGCCTCGGCCGGGGGCGTGTGGTGCGCGCCGCGGCAGGTTGCCCGGCGTGCGGCGGGTCGGGTTCGCGGCGATGGGCGCGCGGACACCTTGTGTTCACCAAGGCGTGCGACGTGTGCGCGGGCCAGGGACGCATCGACAACGAAACCTGCCGCACGTGCGCGGGTGGCGGCACGGGGTCGCGCACCGAGGTGATCACGCTCTCGATTCCGGCCGGCGTCGACGCGGGCGCCCGTATCGCGGTGCCCGGCCACGGGCACGCCGGCGCGCGCGGGGGACCGGCGGGAGACCTGTACGTGACGATTGACGTCGGCCCGCATCCGTTTCTCCGGCGCGAGGGTCGAGACCTGCACGTGACCTTGCCCGTGGCGGTTCACGAGGCGGCGCTCGGCGCGCGTGTCGACGTTCCGACACTCGACGGCACCGTGCGGGTACGTATTCCACCCGGCACGGCGTCCGGTGAGCGTCTCCGGGTCCGCGGTCAGGGCATCGGGTTCGAGCCGAACCGCACCGACGACGAGGCAGGCGACCTCGTGGTCGAGGTGCAGATCGTGCTACCTCGAGAGCTGGACGAGGAGTCCCGGTCGCTGTTGCAGGAATTCGGCCGTCGCAACGGCGACGATGTCCGCCGGACGTTATTCGAACAGGCGTAAGTGCGGCCCACGCCGGGCCGACGGTGTTCTATGGCCACCAAGCAAGGAACCGGACGCGGCTACTACATGATCAGCGCGGTCGCGACCCGGTACAACATTCATCCGCAAACGCTTCGGTTGTACGAACGCGAAGGGCTCCTGAAACCTTCACGAACCGAAGGGAACACGCGTCTGTACTCCGACGAGGACCTCAAGGACCTCGAAACCATCCTGGCGTTGACACGCGACCTCGGCGTCAACCTGGCCGGCGTGGAGATCATTCTCAACATGCGCCGGAAGATGGAACGCATGCAGAGCGAAGTCAACGAGTTCATGCAGTACGTCAAACGCGAGCTCGCGCGAGGACTCGGCGATTGGGAACAGCGCCTCAACACGGCGCTCGTGCCCGCCTCGACCTCCGGCGTCAAGGACGTCACCGACATCAAGAACGAGAACGAACTTCTTCGTTCGCGCGACGTCTGATCGCGCGCGCGTTTCATGTATCCTGTGGGCGCATGTCCTGCGCCTCCTGCGGCGGAACGGGCTGGCGCCCTGTCGAACGCGATGGTGTGAGACGAGTGGAGCGCTGCGCGTGTTGGGAAGACACACGCACCTCGAAGCTCGTCGCCGACGCGCGCGTGCCGCCGCGTTACGCGCGTTGCGACCTCGACAACTTCATCCTCTACCAGAACGAGCGGCTGCTGTCGGTCATCAATCGCGCGAAGAAGTTCGCCGACGACTTTCCTGCCGTCTCGAAGGGGCTGTGCCTGATCGGTCCGCCCGGGATTGGGAAGACGCACATCGCCGTCGCGGTGCTCCGGAAGGTCGTGACGGCGCAGGGAGCACGGGGGCTCTTCTACGATGTTCGCGACCTGCTCCGGATTATCCGATCGACGTACAACCCGGTCGTCCGCACCGCGGAAATGGACATCCTGCGCCCCGTCATGGAGGCGGACCTGCTCGTCCTCGATGACCTCGGCGCCGAGAAGCCGTCCGAATGGGTGGAAGAGACCGTCAACCTCATCGTCAATACGCGGTACAACGAGCGGCGTCCGACCATCTTCACCACCAACTACGAAGATGTTCCCGACGACGCCGATCTCGACGCGCTGAAGGTCCGCGTGGGGTTCAGGCTCTATTCACGCCTCCACGAGATGTGCGAATTCCTGGAGTACGACGGCGGCGATTACCGGATGCTTCCGGCCAACGGCGGCGCCGACGACCTCACGACCCTGTGGAAGAAACGGGGCCAGCGCAGTCTTCCGGCGCGCGCGTACCGGTCGGCCCGGGCCGAGATCCGCGAGCCCGCCGCGAACCGCGAGCCGCGCGATCTGAAGTGGCCGGGCGGCAAAGCCGGCCGGTAAGAAGAGTCAGTCGCCGATTCAATTCATCAATCGCAGATCGCAGATCCTCAATGTTGGGTCTCTATCTCCACATCCCGTTCTGCCAGTCCCTCTGCAGCTACTGCAACTTCAACCGCGGTCTGTTCGACGCCGAACTGAAGGCCCGGTATGTCGGTGCGCTCCGACAGGAGATCGAGGAGGCGGGCGACGGCCGAGCCGCCGATACCGTCTTCTTCGGCGGCGGAACGCCGTCGCTCCTCGAACCGACCGAGGTTCGTGAGCTTCTCACGGCATGTTGTGACGCGTTCGACCTCACGCCGGACGCCGAGGTGACGCTCGAAACGAATCCCGAGACCGTCACTCCGGAGAAGATGGCGGGGTTTCGTGCCGCCGGCGTGAACCGCATCAGTTTCGGCGTGCAGTCCTTCGACGATGACGAACTGCACCGCCTCGAGCGGGTGCACTCGGCGAGCCGGGCGGTTGAGGCGGTCAGCGTCGCCCGGGCCGCCGGTTTCGAAAACGTCAGCCTCGACCTGATGCTCTGGCTTCCGGGCCAATCGCCGGCATCCTGGCTGCGGACGATCGGGCGCGCCGTCGAGCTCGAGCCGGAACATCTGTCCATGTACCTGCTCGAGCTCTATCCCAACGCTCCCTTGAAGGACGCGATGGCGCGCGCCCAGGCCGGCGACGCCGTCCACTGGGCGCAGGCGGCCGAGGACCAGGCGGCGGACATGTACCTCGAGGGCCTCGCGCTCGCCGATTCGGCCGGGTACCATCAGTACGAAATTTCCAACGTCGCGAAACCGGGCCGCGAAAGCCGTCACAACCTCAAGTATTGGCAGAGCGGCGCCTGGCGCGGATTTGGCTGTGGAGCACATTCGACGGTTGACGCGCTTCGCTGGCGCAATGTCAGTGGCACGGCGGAGTACGTGGAGCGGCTGGGCCGGGGCACCACCGTGCGTGTCGACGTGGTGCCGCTGTCACCGACGTCCCGGGTCGAGGAGGCGCTGTTTACCGGGTTGCGACTGTCCGAAGGTCTTGACCGGCGGAACTTTCAGGCACGCTTCGGTGTCGACCCATGGCAGAGGTATGGCCCAACCCTCGAGCCCTACGTTGACGGCGGGCTGATGTGGCTCGACGGGGGTCGCTTCGGTTTGACGCGCCGTGGGATGCTCGTCGCGAATTCGATTCTGGCAGAGTTTGTGTAACCGAATCCTCATCCGCACGATTCCGCTGCGGGCTCGAATGAGGGTACGATATGGTAGTCCGGCTTTTTTAATGCCGCCCCGGAGGGCAGGAGGCAGTTCACATGAAGTTCGCGGATCGCGGGTCGGCACTCAGCCGGCGAATTGTAATGATTCTTGGAGTCGTGGCCGTTCTGGCGACGGCGCGTGTGGCGTCGGCGCAGGCTGCCGCGGCCCAGGACGACCAGTTCCAGTTCAAAACCCCGATGGGGTGGATTCTCTGGCAGGTCAAAGGTGACAAGACGGCTGACTTCGAGTCCGCCTGGGTCGCCATCAAGACCAAGTTCAGTGCCTCGGACAAGCCGGAGCACAAAGCGGTTGGCGAGAGCCTGAAGATGTACAAACCGGACACGCCTCCGGTCGATGGTGGACCGGGCGTCGGCCCAGTCGCGTTCTACTACTTCGTCGTCGACCCCGCGTCTCAGACTCAGAGCTACAACCCGACGGCGCTGCTCTACGAGACCGGCGATCTGTTTCCTCGTGCTGAGGCCGACGCGATCTTCGAGAAGCTGAAGGGCGCGCTGCTCGGTCTTGATGCAAAGCCGCTGAAGCGGATTCAGTAGGCCACGGGCCGTCGGCATCCGCCGGCGTCGACTTCACACGGGACGTTCTCGCTGCTGCGCGAACGTCCCGTTTCTGTTTTCAGAGGAGAACGCGATGCGACGAGGCTTTCGGAGGTCCATCGTGTACGCAGTCGCCGCCATGTTGGCTGGCGGCATCGTGTCTCACGCGCAGGCGCCTCCGCGGCCCGCGGCGCAGGAGTACGTCTTTCCGACGGGTGCCGGCGTGCTCTTCTTCCACGTGCGGCCGGAACGCGCCCAGGACTTCGAGGCCATCGTCAAACGTATCGCCGAGTCGCTCGATCGCTCCACCGACCCCGTACGGCGGCAACAGGCCGCCCATTGGCGAATCTACCGGTCCGCCGAAGCCCCGCGCGATGCGGTCATCTATTTGTTCTTCTTCGATCCGGCCGTCAGCGGCGCCGATTACGATCCGATCAAGGTTCTGAGTGAAGATGCGCCGGCCGAGCTGTCCGGCCTGTTCGAGCGGCTCCGCGCCGACATCGTGCGCGTGGAGCGAATGGGGCTGAACAAACTGCGGTAGCCGTTCCCTGTTCCCCGTTCCTCGTTCCCCGTTCTTGAGACTGAGAACCAGAATCCGGAACGGGGAACGGGGAACGACGTGATTTAGAACGAAATGTTCGCCCCGGCGTAAATCCGATGCGGCCTATTGTAGATGGGGCTGCCGCGTAGGTTGAACGACGCGATAGTCGATGCGCAGCCGAAGCGGTCCGACCAGCGGCATCTTCATGCCGCCGCCGATGTTCGTCCCGAAGTGGGTATCGGATCGTCTCCTCCAGCGCTTCGCGATAGAAACCGCCGCCAGCCGTCAGATAGAACTGCGTCCGCGTTGGCGTCTGGATGAGTCCGTTGATCATCCCCGTCCGCAGACGTGGCGCCAGCTCTTCAGGGTTCTCCGACGTGCTCGCGTACTCGAACTCGAAGCCCACGATGACCAGGCTGACGCCCACGGCGAATCCCGCCACGGAGCGGGTCGCTGGCTTTGGGGAGAATCCCAAGAACGCCGTCACGTCTGCCGCCGCCGTCGTCGGCAGGATACTGACCAGAAGAAGCGCGAGCGCGCAAATCGTCTGCCGATGTTTCATGGTCGGCTTATCGGACCGTCGCAGTTGAAGCTGTTTCTCACTCGCGTCCTTCGGCGTCGTCGCGACGCCCAGGCACCCCGCTCCCAGCATAGTATCTGGTCATGAATCTCACCCCCACCGACGACCAGCAGCTGCTGCGCCGTACGGTACGGGAGTTCGCCGAGGCGGAGATCCGGCCGCACGTGATGGAGTGGGA
The DNA here is from genome assembly GCA_963793255.1 of uncultured Acidobacteriota bacterium. Classification (GTDB taxonomy): domain Bacteria; phylum Acidobacteriota; class Vicinamibacteria; order Vicinamibacterales; family SCN-69-37; genus CAVTYZ01. The sequence goes on along the minus strand of CAWBZK010000016.1, from coordinate 165,173 downwards.
CGAGGCGCAGGCGTTTCCGAACGAGCTGGTTGGCAAGCTCGCGGCGATGGGGCTGATGGGCATCCAGGTGTCCGAAGACGAGGGTGGATCGGGGATGTCGGCCGTGGACTACTGCATCGCCATCGAGGAACTGGCGAGAGTCGATCCGTCCATCGCGTTATCCGTGGCGGCGCACAACGGCCTGGCCGTGGCCCATCTGGCGATGGTCGGCACAGCCGAGCAGAAGGCGCGCTACCTCGGGCCACTCGTCCGTGGCGAGATGCTCGGCGCCTGGGGCCTCACTGAAGCCGACTCCGGCAGCGATGCCGGGGCCATGCGGACCACCGCTCGATCGGACGCCGGCGGCTGGGTGATCAGCGGCACCAAACAGTTCATCACCCACGGCCGCACTGCGGGACTTCTCGTGGTGATGGCCGTGACGGATGCGAGCCAGGGCAGCCACGGCATCTCTGCGTTCATCGTTGAGCGTGGCACCGCAGGGCTCAAAGCCGGGCGCCATGAGAACAAGCTCGGGATGCGCGCGAGCGATACGAGCGAAGTGATTCTGGACGACGTGCGGGTGCCGGCGGCGAATGTGCTCGGAGCGGTCGGCCGCGGGTTCGTGGACACGTTGCGCGTGCTCGATGCGGGACGCATCGGCATCGCGGCACTCTCGGTCGGCCTTGCCCAGGGCGCCTTCGAAGCCGCGCTGGCGTACGCCAAAGCACGACGCCAGTTCGGACGGCCGATCGCCGCCTTTCAGGCCATCCGGTGGAAGCTTGCAGACATGGCGACGCGGATCGAGGCGGCCCGGTTGCTCACCTACCGCGCCGCATGGCTGCGGGACCGCCGCGAAGAACGCACCTCCACGGCCTCGTCGGTGGCGAAGCTCTATGCCAGCGAGGTGGCAGTTCGTGCTGCCGAGGAATGTGTGCAGATCCACGGCGGCTACGGCTTCGTGAAGGATTACCCTGCCGAGAAGTACTTCCGCGACGTGAAGCTCTGCACGATTGGCGAGGGCACGAGCGAGATTCAGCGGCTCGTGATTGCCCGACAGCTTCTGGGCCAGTGACGGTGCCCGTCTCGCTGGTCACGGGTGTACTCGAGCGAGAACCGCGGGCGGTGGCGCGCGCGCTGAGTGCGGTGTCCGACGATCCCGTCGCCGGACCGGCGCTGTTGGCAGATATCCGAGGCCGTACGGGTCGCGCGCTGCTCGTGGGCGTGACCGGGCCGCCAGGCGCCGGCAAGAGCACGCTCGTCGATCGGTTGATCCGGGAAGTTCGAAGCAAGGGGCGCACCGTCGGTGTGCTGGCGGTCGATCCCACGAGCCCGTTCACCGGAGGCGCGCTGCTCGGTGACCGCGTGCGGATGCAGGCGCACGCGTCCGACTCTGGCGTGTTCATTCGCAGTCTCGCGACGAGGGGACAGCTCGGCGGTTTGTCGAGCGCAACGTCCGGCGCCGCTGACGTGCTCGACGCGGCCGGGTTCGATGTCGTCATCATCGAAACCGTTGGCGTCGGTCAGGACGAGCTCGACATCGCCCGCCTCGCCGACATCCGCCTCGTCGTGTTCGTGCCGGACGCCGGCGACGAAGTCCAGGACATGAAAGCCGGTCTCATGGAGATCGGCGACATCTTCGTTGTGAACAAGAGCGACCGCGCGGGCGCCGATCGGACGGTCACGTCCCTCGAAGGCGCGCTGCGGCTGACCGCGGCGCCGGACGACGGGTGGATCCCTCCGGTGATCGCGACGGTCGCGACCGATGGCACAGGTGTCGCGGCTGTGGTCGAGGTGATCGACCGGTTTCGCGGAGAGATGGCGACCACGATTGGCGAGCGGCGTCGCGCGCGATCGTCCGATCGGGCGTTGGCGCGACGCGATGCGGCGCGAGTGAGACTCGATCATGTTGGCGTCGCGGTCGCGGATGCCGCCCCGTTCCTGTCGTTTCTGTCGCAGGCGTTTGGCGCCGGCGCCGAACCAGCCATCGACGCGGCCTCGCACGGAGTACGGGTGCAGTTCGTCCGCCTCGGCGGGAGTTCGATCGAGGTGCTGGAGGCGCTCGGCGCCGAGTCGCCCATCGCGGCGTTTCTGGCGCGACGTGGCCCGGGTTTGCACCACATCGCGGTCGAAGTCGACGATCTCGACGCCGCGCTCGCGGACCTGCGTGCGCGCGGCGTGCGTCTTGTGGATGAGACGCCACGGCCGGGCGCGGACGGCAGGCCCATCGCCTTCATTCATCCGTCGGCGACGGGCGGCGTGCTCGTGGAGCTGATTGCGGGGGAGCCAACGCAACGTGCAGTTCGGTGAATTCGAGATCACGTCCTTGTCCGACGGGAACTTCCGCCTCGATGGCGGCGCGATGTTCGGCGTGATCCCGCGCACGATGTGGAGCAAGCGCGCGCAACCGGACGACCGGCACCGCATCGTGATGAGCATGCGGCCGCTCGTCGTACGAGCCGGCGGAACGACGATGTTGATCGACGCGGGCGTGGGCGACAAGCTCGGCCCGAAGGCCGCCGACATCTACGGGTTCGATCGGTCGCGTCACCTCGACCACACGCTGGCCGACGCCGGTCTCGCGGCGAACGACATCGACATCGTGCTGGCGACGCATCTGCACTTCGATCATGCCGGCGGTTTCACGGTACGGGATGGCGACCGCATCGCGCCGCGCTTTCCGAATGCCCGGTACCTCATCCGTCGCGGCGAGTGGGAGGACGCGACGCACCCGCACGAGCGCAATCGCGCGAGCTACCTCGCCGAGAACTACGTGCCGCTGCTGGAGGCGGGACGCGTGGAATTCATCGAGGAGGATGGGGACGTGATGCCGGGAATCAGCGTGTGGCGCACCGGCGGGCACACCATGCACCACCAGATCGTCCGGTTCGAGTCAGAAGGCCGGACGGCAATCTTTGCGGCCGATCTCATCCCGACGGTCGCGCATTTGGATCTGCCGTGGATCATGGGCTACGACCTGTACCCGATGGACACGTTGGCCTACAAGCGGCGGTTCCTGGCCGAGGCGGTGGCGGGTGAGTACGTTATCTTCTTCGAGCACGATCCGTCTGTGGCCGCCGGCATTATCCGAGATGACGCCGGCCGGCTGTCGGTGGATCCCATTTCCAGCTGAGAAGCGCGGCGAGTTTCGAGTCCTTCCTGTCTATGTCGTCCACACCACGAGTTGGCATCATCGGCGGCAGCGGTCTGTACGACATGGCCGAGCTGACCGACCGCGAAGAGCGCGTCGTCTCCACCCCGTTTGGCGAGCCATCGGCGCCGTTCGTGTTGGCGACGCTGCGCGGACAGCGTGTCGCGTTCCTGGCGCGTCACGGCATCGGGCATCGGCTCCTGCCGAGCGAGCTGAACTTCCGCGCAAACATCTATGCGATGAAGACACTCGGCGTCGAATGGATTCTGTCGGCGAGCGCGGTTGGCAGCCTGCGCGAGGAGCTGAAACCGCAGGATCTCGTGATCCCCGACCAGTTCTACGACCGCACCCGCGGGCGGGTCAGCACATTCTTCGGTGACGGGCTCGTGGCTCACGTGGCCTTCGCGCATCCGTTCTGCGGTCCGCTCAGCCGCATCCTGCACGCGAGCGCCCAGGAGGCCGGAGCGACCGTCCACCAAGGCGGCACCTACGTGTGCATGGAAGGGCCGCAGTTCTCGACGGTGGCCGAGTCGAATGCGTATCGGGCGTCCGGCTTCGACATCATCGGGATGACGAACCTGCAGGAGGCGAAGCTCGCGCGTGAAGCGGAGATCTGCTACACGACGCTCGCGCTCGTGACCGACTACGACTGCTGGCATCCGGACCACGATTCCGTGACCGTCGAGATGATCATCGCCAACCTCACCGCCAACGCCTCGATGGCGCAGCAGGTGATTGCCCACGCGGTCGGCCAGTTGCCGATCGCGCGCGATTGCGAGTGCGCGCGGGCGCTGGAACCAGCCATCATCACGCGGCGCGACACGATTCCCGCCGCCACGCGCGAGAAGTTGAAGCCGATCGTCGGCAAATACCTTTCCTGATTCCATGCGCATCATCGTCACCGGATCGATCGCGTTCGACTACCTGATGTCGTTTCCCGGGCGGTTCACTGAGCACATCCTGCCCGAGCACCTGTCGCGCATCAGTCTGAGCTTCCTCGTGGACAGCATGGACAAGCGTCGCGGCGGCTGTGCGCCGAACATCGCCTACACGCTGGCGTTGCTCGGCGAGCGTCCGTATCTGATGGCGACAGCCGGGCAGGACTTCGAGGACTATCGCCGGTGGCTCGAGGCCGCGGGCGTCGACACCTCACTCGTGAGGCAGGTCCTGGACAAGTTCACGGCGTCGTTCTTCTGCAGCACGGACTCGGAGAACAACCAGATTGCGTCGTTCTATACGGGCGCGATGGCCCACGCGGCCGAGCTGTCGTTCCGTACGGTCGGTCCTGTGGATTTCGTGACGATCTCGCCGAACGATCCCCGGGCGATGACGCAGTACGCCGAGGAGTGTCGCGCGCTGGGCATCGACTTCATGTTCGATCCCGGCCAGCAGTGCGCACGGATGTCGGGACCGGAACTTGCCGACGGGATTGCCGGCGCCTCGATCGTGATCTGCAATGACTACGAGTTCGAGCTGCTGAAGGAGAAGACCGGCCTCGACCTGGCCGGCATCCTCGACGTGGCAGCGATGGTCATCGTGACGCGCGGGGAGGCCGGTTCGTCCGTCATTGCCCGTGATGGCGAGAGCCAGGTGCCTGCGGTCACGCCGTCGCGCATCGTCGACCCGACCGGTGTCGGCGACGCCTTCCGTGCGGGATTTCTCAAAGGGCTCGCGCAGGGCGCCAGTCCGGTCGTGTGCGCCCAGATCGGCAGCGTCGCCGCGACCTACGCGCTCGAACACCTGGGCGGTCAGAGTCACGCCTACACGATCGACGAATTCGAGCGCCGGTACGCCTCGCACTTCGGCCCGCTGCGGTTGGCGCGCGGCGACTGATGGCCCGAGCGCTCGCGGCGATCGCGGTGTTGTGGCCGCTCGTCCAAGCCGCGACCGTCGCCGCGACGATCCACGGTTCGGGCGGCGCGCTGACGGCGATGGTCCAAATCGTGGGATCGCGCGTCTGCCATCAGCGACCCGAGCGCTCGTTTCACACGTCTGGGGTGCGATGGCCCGTCTGCGCACGCTGCAGCGGCCTGTACTTCGGTGCGGCCTGTGGCGCATGGTTCGGCTTCGCCGCGCGGATGCGACGATGGGTCAGCGGCCGTGAAATCGCGATCGTCCTCGTTGTCGCGAGCCTGCCGACCGCCGTCACGTGGATTGCGGAATGGGCGTTCGGCGTGCCGGTGACGAACGTCGCGCGCGCGTTCGCGGGCCTGCCGCTTGGCGCGGCGATCGCGGCCACGGTCGTTGCGGTTGCGTCCTCGTCACCGAAGTCAATCAGGTAAACTGACCGGGCATGATCGGTCTGGCGATTGGCGCTTGGCTCGTGCCGGGCGCGGGCCACTTCCTTCAGGGTCGAACCCAAAAGGCCGTCATTTTCTTCGTCACGCTCGTCGCGATGTTCATGATTGGCATCGCGAGCCGGCGGACGGCTCTTTCCCTTCCAGCCCAGCGATCCTCTGGTGTTCCTGGAAGCGGTCGCCGAGTGGATGGTCGGCTTGCCGCGCCTCATCGCCGGTGTCAGCGGCTTCGGCGCCGGTGAAGTCACCGCGCCGGCCTACGAGTACGGCAACACGTTTCTCATTGTCGCGGGCCTCCTGAACGCGCTCGTCGTGCTCGACGCCATTGACTTCGCGAAGGGGCGAAGGCGGTCATGACGACGCACCTGGGGATGATGGCGTTGTTCGCCGCCTGTGTGTCGATCGTCTTTGCCGTGCTGATGCGCGACCAACCTCGCGAACAGCTGCGCATGGGCGGGCGCCTGTTCGGCGGGTTCGTGGCTGGCGCCTACGTGACTGGCTGGATCCTGATTGGGCTCTTCGGGTGACCGGATGGCTGTGGCGGTGGGGGCCCGCGCTGGCCTTCATGGCCGCCATCTTCGTGGCTTCGGGTATCCCCAACCTCGGACCGCTTCCCGCCAACACCTCTGACAAGGTCGCGCACTTCGTCGCCTACGGTCTCCTCGGCGTGCTGCTCGCCCGCGCGTTCGCCGGCACGGCGTGGGCCGGCTACACCGCGAAACGCTGTCCGGCAGGCGTGGATGACGGCCACGCTCTACGCGGTGACCGACGAACTGCATCAAGCCTTCGTTCCCGGGCGCACGCCGAGCGTTGGCGACTGGGTCGCGGATGCCATGGGCGCGGCCCTGGGCGCCGTCGTCGCGCTGGGCGTCGCCAGGTGGGCGCGCGGACGGCGCACGAAAGAGCGCGAAGTATAATTTCGAGCGAATGACGTCGGTTGCGCTCGTTGTCTCCGAGTACCACGCGTTCATCACCGACGGACTCGAGACCGGGGCGCGCGGCGCTCTGGCCGAAGCGGGGTGGTCGGACGATGCCGTGGAGACGTTCCTCGTGCCCGGCGCGTTCGAGCTGCCCCAGGCCGCGCAGCGGGTCGCCGAGTCGCGGCGCTTCGCGGCGGTCGTGTGTCTCGGCTGTCTGATCCGCGGCGAAACGCCGCACTTCGACTACATCGCGCAGGCGGCGTCGGCGGGCATCATGCGCGCCGCGCAGACGACGGGCGTGCCCGTCGCCTTTGGTCTGCTGACGACGAACACCGTGGAAGAGGCCGTCGCGCGAGCGACGCCGGGCCCGGCGAACAAGGGGCGCGAAGCGGCCATGGCGGCCGCCGCCATGGTACGGCTGTACGCCCGTCTCTCCGGGGACGACAGCGATCACGACTGGGACGGATCGTGACCGGACCGCGGCGCCACGCCCGCGAAGCCGCGCTTCAGATTCTGTACTTCTGGGAAGTCGGACGCGCCGAACCGGACGCGGCGATTGATTCGTACTTCGCCGAGCACGCGCCTGACGCCACCGAGGCGGTCATGACGTTCGCGGCCGAACTGGTGCACGGCACGATCGCGGAACTCGCCGCGCTCGACGCCATCATCGAGCAACACTCCCAGCACTGGCGTCTCGGACGGCTCGCGGTCATCGACCGGCTGATCCTGCGGATGGCCGTCTGGGAGCTGAGGCACGGGACCGACACACCGCCCGCGGTCGTCTTGAATGAGGCGATAGAGCTGGCGCGCCTGTTCAGTTCGCCGGACTCGGTCCGATTCGTCAACGGTGTCCTCGACGGCATTCGGAAGACACTGGAAGAGAAGAGTAACTAGGTCATGTCCAACGAAGAGGAGCAGTTCGCACAGCGTCTGGCCAAGCTGGAGGAACTCCGCCGGCTGGGCGTGGCCCCCTATCCGACACGGTTCCAACGGACCGAGACGGTCCAGTCCGTGATCTCGACGTTTGGTGCGAGCGAGGCCGAGGCGCTCGAGGCCGATCGTCCGAAGGTCGCGGTCGCCGGGCGTGTCCTCGGGGTGCGCAGCTTCGGCAAGGCGCGGTTTCTGGTCCTGTCCGACGGCCTGGAGCGACTTCAGGTCTACGTCCGGGCGGACTCAATGGACGAGCGGAGCTTTCAGATCGTGACGCACGTCGATCTCGGCGATCACGTCGGTGTGGAAGGGCGGGTGTTCCGCACGAAGACGAAGGAGCTCACGATCTGGGCCGAACGGATCGAGTTCCTCGTGAAGGGGCTGCTGCCGCTTCCGGAGAAGTGGCACGGCCTGACCGACATCGAGACGCGGTATCGCCAGCGATATCTCGACCTGATCGTCAATCCCGAGTCGAGGAAGGTGTTCGAGACGCGCGCGCGGGTCGTCGCCGCGATCCGGCGCTTCCTGGACGCGAGGGGATTTCTCGAAGTCGAGACGCCGATGATGCAGCCGATCGCCGGCGGCGCGCTCGCACGGCCCTTCGTCACCCATCACAACACCCTGGACCTCGAGCTCTACCTCCGTGTCGCGCCGGAGCTCTACCTGAAACGTCTGGTCGTCGGCGGCTTTGAACGGGTGTACGAGATCAATCGTAACTTCCGTAATGAAGGCATCTCGACCCAGCACAATCCCGAGTTCACGATGCTGGAGTTCTACGAGGCCTACGTGGACTATCACCACCTGATCACGCTGACCGAGACCATGCTTTCGCACGTGGTCGGCGAGGTCACGGGAAGCACGGACGCGCGGTTCGGCGACGAGACCGTGTCGTTCGCGCCGCCCTATCAGCGGCTGTCGCTCCGCGCGGCCGCCGCCGAGGCGGCCACCGAACGGCTTCGGGACGCGGGGACCACGGCCGCAGCACTCGTCACCGAAGCGGATCTGCGGGATCGCGCGCGGGCCGCCGAGGTCGCCCAATTGCTGGGGATCGAGGTCGCGCCGGCCCACGGCGCCGGCAAGATCGCCATGGCGCTGTTCGAAGCGCTCTGGGAGGACCGGCTGATTCAGCCGACCTTCGTGTACGACTTTCCGACGGAGGTCTCTCCGCTGTCGAAACAGAAGGCCGACGACCCGGACACCGTGGAGCGCTTCGAGTTGTACGCCGGCGGTTTCGAGATCGCCAACGGATTCAGCGAGCTCAACGACCCGGCCGAGCAACGTCGCCGGTTCGAGGCCCAGCTCCGTGATCGCGCGGCCGGTGACACGGAAGCCCATCGCATGGACGAGGACTACATTCGCGCCCTCGAGTACGGACTGCCACCGACCGGCGGGGAAGGCATTGGCATCGATCGGCTCGTCATGATCATCACCAACAGCGCTTCGATCCGCGACGTGATCCTGTTCCCGCTGATGCGTCCAGCCAGGGACGACGATGGGCAATGACCATTAACCGATAGGTCAATGCAAATAACCAATAGCCAATAACAAATAGTAAATGTCGTTCCCCTGGTTCATCGCGCGCCGCTATCTGACCGCCCGCCGCCGGCAGGCGTTCATTTCGCTGATCTCGGCGGTGTCGATCGCCGGTGTGGGTGTCGGGGTCATGGCGCTCGTCATCGCGCTCGGCCTCATGACCGGCGTCCAGACCGAAATGCGCGACCGGATCGTCGGGGCGACCGCTCACGTCTACGTGAGTCAGGTGACCGGCCAGCTCGACATTGCGGCGGCGCGTTGGACGCGGCCGGAGGTGATCGGCGCGTCGCCGGCCATCATCGGCTTCGGTGTGCTGACCATGCCGCCGTCGGTCTCACAGGGGGTGACTCTCAAGGGGATCGATCCCGAACGCGAACCGAGCGTCACCGACATCGGGTCGGCCATGGTCAGTGGATCGCTGAAGGCGCTGACCCATCGAACCGTCGAGCAGAAGGACGGCGTCGTCCTTGGTGAGGCGCTGGCGCGAACGCTCCGCGTGGGCGTGGGCGACACTGTCACGGCGGTCACGCCGGAGTTCGAACGGACGCTGGGCGGCTTGAAGCCGCGCTTCCGCGCGCTCGAAGTCGTGGGCATCTTCAGCCTGAACTTTCACGAAGTCGACAGCACGCACGCGCTGGTCTCGCTGCAGACGGCCGCCGACCTCCTGAACCGGGAGGGGCCCGACATGATGCAGCTCCGCCTCGCGAACATGGACGATGCCATCGCCGTGCGTGAGTCGTTGCAGCAGGAGCTCGGGGCCGGATTCCTCGTGCAGGATTGGACGCAGCTGAACCAGCCGCTGTATTCCGCCCTGTGGCTCGAGAAAGTCGCGATCTCGCTGACGATTGGCCTGATCGTGATGGTCGCGGCGTTGAACATCGTGGCATCGCTCGTGTTGCTCGTCATGGAAAAGAGCCGCGACATCGCCATTCTGAGGACCATGGGTGCGTCGGCGGGCGTTATTCGGCGCATCTTCATCTACCAGGGACTGACGATCGGCCTGGTCGGAACGATCACCGGTACCGTGCTGGGCCTGATTGCGTGCGCGATTCTGAATCGCTACGAGCTGATACGCCTGCCGTCCGACGTGTACCAGATCACGCATCTCCCATTCCTCGTCGAGACCACGGACGTCGTGATCGTCGTCCTCTCCGCAATCGGCGTGTGTCTCCTCGCCACGTTGTACCCATCGCGCCAGGCCGGCCGGATCGATCCGGCCGAGGCCTTGCGGAACCAGTGATGGCATTCGTCGAAGTGCGCGGCCTCGTGAAGTCGTACACGGGACCAGGCGGTCGCCTCGAGGTCATTCGCGGCCTTGACCTCGACATCGCGCAGGGCGAGATGGTCGCGATTGTCGGAGCGTCTGGTGTCGGGAAGAGCACCCTCCTTCACGTCATAGGGGGACTGGACGCGCTCGATGGCGGCATGGTGCGCATCGGCGACGCGTCGATCGATCAGATGGACGATGAAGCGCGCGTGCGATTCCGCAACCAGCACGTCGGATTCGTGTTTCAGTTTCATCATCTCCTGCCGGAATTCACGGCCATCGAGAACGTGGCGATGCCGCTGTTCATCGCCGGCCGGCCCGGACGCGAGGCGAAGACACGTGCCGAGGAGTTGCTGGGCCGCGTCGGGCTCCAGCATCGGCTCGAGCATCGGCCGGGCGCGTTGTCTGGCGGCGAGCAGCAGCGCGTCGCCGTCGCACGCGCCCTGGTGTGTCGGCCGGCCGTGCTCCTGGCCGACGAGCCAACCGGCAACCTGGATGAAACGACCGGCGCTGATTTGCAACGGCTACTCCGCGACATGCATCGCGAACATGGGCTGACGTCGATCATCGTCACCCACAATCCGACGCTTGCGGCCTCGTGCGATCGGATCGTGCGGCTCGAAGGCGGACGTCTCGTCGCAGCAGAAATCTCCGCCTGATAACCGCCTCAAATGGACTCCAGCGGACACTGACGACACGCCCGATCACCGTTTTGATCGCGACATTTTCTGCCGTTGACGAGACTTCTGACGGCAAGTAAAGTTCGCCGGCTAACGGCAGCCTGACCTGCCTGCAAGAAGCTGCTGTTTCGAGGAGAGTGTCCCGTGAGTCCAAAGACCCAGCGTCGCGTATTCGTGAGTCTCCTGATGGTGGCGTTGACGCTGCCGGCAGAAGTTGTCCTGCTGAAAGCCCTGCAGGCACCCAATGACAAAGTCGCGGCCACCGAATGGGCCGCGGATCTGGACCGCACGTCGCTCGATGCCGCGGCGGAGTCGATCCAGTCCTACTCTGTCGCCTATCGTCGCGCGATCATGGGCGCACTGTCGCCCAACAAGCGTGCTGCGGTCTGGCGCGATCACATTGATCAATACCTGGCGAGCCATCGGCGTCTGGATGGCGCTGCCGTTGGGGCGCTGAAGGCTGCTCGCGCCGCGTTGACGCCGACCGTGCTTGGCGAGAAGGCGACGGCGGCCGAGCGCGCGGCTCTCGAGGAGGCCGGTAAGCAAATCGACGCCGCACTCGGCGAGGAAGAATCGAACTATCTCACTCGGGATCTCGGTACCCGCACGGCAACCCTCGCCGGCGGCGAGCCACTCCTGGACAAATTGGCGAACTACGCCCGCAACCAGTTCATCCTCATGGCGCGGCTCAGCGACTGTGAATGCGCGGCCGATCGGGACTGCGGTTACTATGTCGCCTATTGCAATACCAGTTACGGTTGCAACGTCAGTACCGGCTGGCCGATGTGTGGCTATTTCTGGAACACGCCGTGCAACGGCATGTGCAGCGCGCTGTAGAACTCGGCTCGTGAACCAGGAGCACGCGGTTACGTCTGAGTCTCCAGTAGCTCCCCTTACTCGTTGACACTGGTGTTCTTGAACCATGCCAGTGTCTGACCAGCGGGACGCGCGCATCGGGAGGGCAGCGGTGTGGTTCGCTGTCGCGAGTATCGTCGCGCTGGCTGCCACTGTCCTGGCACTCGCGGTCCCGGGGCTCTCGGACCAGTTGCGCGGTGATCGGCAGCCTGTCGCCTACACGGTGGGCGACAGGCTGGATCTGGATCCGGCGACATTCACATCGTCCGCTCGAACGCTCTTCCTGTTCTCTCAATTCTCGTGTGGTGCGTGCCAGGCTTCAAAACCGACCATGGCCGCGATGGTCGCCGACCTCGCGGAACGGCCGGACACGCAGGTCTTCCTCGTCGTTCCCGACGCGGTGCCGGAAGAAGAACGTCTGTTCGCGACTGAGTTGGGTCTCGCTCCGTCGCGTATCCTGCGAACTGACCTCCGCCGCCTGCGCCTTCGTCAGGTGCCGACGGTGGTGATGGCAGACGACTCCGGAAAGATCTTGCTAGCGCGAGAGGGCCGGTTGACGGAGACCGACCGGCGTGACGTGCTCGAGATAGCCCGCGTTTCACCCACTAGGCCGTGACATGAGATTTCTGGGACTCGCGGTGCCGTGGGTCGGTCACGCCTTGCTTGTCGTGGGGCTGGTCAGAATCGCGATTGACGCATCGCGCCGGCGGGACCGCGCGCGGGTCGATGTTCTCGTTGTCTTCGGTTTGCTTCTGGCTTCCAAGGTGCTCCCTGTATGGGAGCTCACACTCCTGGCCGGCCAATTACTCCCGGTCGCCCTTCTGCGACTCATCAGGCAGTTTCGGCCGGTTCGGCGGGAGTGGATCCAGTGGATTCTAATCGTCGCCGCCGTCGCTCCGATTGCATCGTTCTTTCTGCACGACGATCTCGCGAGGGCTCTGGGACGCGTCACCGCCCTCTATTCGGCGGGCGCGATGGCGACTGTTGCATATCTGCTCTTTCGCGAGGCCCGACGTTCTGTCGGCGTCAAGGCAACTCGAATCCGCCTGGCTTCATGGGGCTCCGCGTTGTTGAGCTCGTGCAGGTGCTCTCGCCAGTGTCGCCGGATGGTCCAGGGAGCTGGGAGTCTCGGTATTTCCGATTCTCCAGGGACGTTCATGGCCTTGCGCTGATTTGTTTCTACTTCTGCGTTTGCCACGCCGCGGCCCCTGCTCGTCGCGCTGGCGCCGAGCGGAGCAGGCCAAATATCTGGAAACCGTCAACGAGCGTGATCCGGAGGAACGCGGCAAACATGCCAGTAACGACGTGTTCCAGGCGGCGGTGCGCGGGGGGGTGGTGCCGTCACGTTTGTCGCGCTCCGACCTCCCCGCGCGTTGAAAGCGCTGGAGATCACGGCCGCCAGCGACCGGTCGCTCCTCGGGCGTGAGGTCGGAAGGGGAGAGGGGCTCGTGAACCGGGCGCTCGACGAGGGCGTGGCGATCGACGGGCTCCCGACCGAGTGCGAACCTGAGGTCGCGCGGGCGGTCGGGCCCTATGGTGAACGCATTCTGGTTGCGCCGATTCGTTCGTCCGGACATTCGTGGGGCGTCGTCGTGGTGGCCCAACGGCGCGGGTCGCTCTTTCCTGAAGACGACCTTGCGATGCTGGCGCAGGTGGCCCGTAACGCAGGGACCGCGCTCGACCACGCCCAGCTCATTGCCGAACGGCGCGAGCAGGAACGCCAGGCCGCCGACCGCCGCCTGCGCCAGGTCGAGTCCCGCGTCGAGTTGATGCTCGACAGCATCAAGGACTACGCGATGCTGGTGCTCGACGCGGCCGGCCGGGTCGCGGGCTGGCATCCGGGCGCGCACCACGTCTTTGGCCACACACGTGAGGATGTCGTGGGCCTGTCGGCCGCCGGACTCTACGATCTGACGCCGGTCGAGTTTGCGGAGTGGCTGGACGAAGCTCGGGTGTGGGGCAGCGCACGGCGTGAGGCGCGATGCCGCCGGCTCGATGGGGCAGAGTTCATCGGGACGACGGTGATTCGACCGCTCATCGAAGACGCCGGTAGCATGCCCGGGTTCGTCGTGGTGACGCACGACGTGACGGATCGCCGGAATCTCGAAGAGCGTCTACGGCAGGGCCAGAAGATGGAGGCCATCGGCCAGCTCGCCGGCGGCGTGGCCCATGACTTCAACAACCTTCTGACGGCCATTCTCGGGTACGCGGACTGGCTGTCCATGGAGCTCGCCGGCGACCGGCGCCAGGAACAGGTCGCCGAAATTCAGAAGGCCGCCGACCGCGCGGCCGACCTGACGAAACAGCTGCTCGCCTTCAGCCGCCGGCAGATGGTGCAGCCGGCGCCGCTCGACTTGAACGATCTCGTTGAGGATCTGCTGCCGATGGTTCGGCGCCTGGTTGGCGATCGCATCGTGATCAACGACGAGCCCTCGTCGATGATGCCGGCCATCATGGGTGATCGGGGACAGATCGAGCGGGTGCTCGTGAATCTCGTGGTCAACGCGCGAGACGCGATGCCGAACGGCGGCTACCTCACCATCCGCACGTCCGACGCGTGGATGGACGAGGGGTGGTCGACCGTGGGTGCGACCGAGCTCGTGCCGGGACCGCACGTCGTGCTCGAGGTCTCCGACACGGGCATCGGGATGGACGCGGAGACGCGGCGCCGCGTCTTCGAACCGTTCTTCACGACGAAGGAGGTCGGGAGCGGTACCGGCCTCGGTCTCTCGACGGCGTACGGCATCGTGCAGCAGATGGGCGGCGCGATCGACGTCGAGAGCGAACCCAATCGCGGCGCGAGGTTCCGGCTGTATTTCCCCCAGGCGTCCGAGCCCGCGATCGCGTCGGCACGCCGGATTCCGACGCCCGATCTCGGTCGCGGCAACGAGACCGTGTTGCTCGTCGAAGACGAGGATGCCGTTCGCCGGTACCTCACGCTCCTGCTCGAAACGCACGGCTACCAGGTGATCGCGTCCGAACGCGCGACCGACGCGCTGGCGCTGACGCAAGAGTTCGGTGGTCGCATCGATCTGGTGATCAGCGACATGGTGATTCCCGGCAGCACCGGGCCCGAGCTTCTGCGTCTGCTCGGCCAGGCGCGCCCCGGGCTGCCGGCGCTCTTCATGTCGGGGTACGCGGACGCGGCCGTCGCGCGCCACGCGCAAACGGTGAGCGCCGATCGGCTGTTGCTGAAGCCCTTCTCGTCGACCGAGCTCCTCACGAAAATCCGCCGGATCCTCAGGGCCGCCTGACCAGTTCTGCACACTCCGGCCAGCCCGATCGGCCGATGCCGTATAATGTTCACGGACGCCATGCACGGCCTGCCTTCCGGCGGACGATTGGATGTTTGAACGCTATACGGAGCGCGCGCGTCGAGTTCTGTTCTTCGCGCGATATGAAGCGACCCAGCTCGGCAGCACGTCGATCGAGACGGAACACCTGCTGCTGGGGCTGATTCGCGAGGGCAAAGGCCTGACGAGCCGGATCTTCGCCCGGTCCCATCTCTCGCTCGAGAACATCAGAAAAGAAATCGAGGGCCGCACTGTCTTTCGCGAGAAGGTGTCCACCTCGGTGGAAATCCCCTTCAGCGCCGAGACCAAGCGCGTGCTCCAGTTCGCGGCTGAAGAAGCCGACCGGCTGCTGCACACCTACATTGGCACCGAGCACCTCCTTCTCGGCATCCTGCGTGAAGAACGTTCCGTTGCCGCGGCCATCCTCTACGACAAGGGCATGCGGCTTGCCAGCGTCCGCGAGGACATTGTCCAGCTCCTGAACGAGAAGACGGCGCCGGTCCGCCCGAAGGAAACGCCGCTCCTCGCGGAGTTCAGCCGCGACTTGAGCGAGGCTGCCGTCAAGAATCAGCTCGACCCGCTCGTCGGGCGGGGCGTCGAGCTCGAGCGCCTGCAGCAGGTGCTCTGCCGACGCACCAAGAACAACGCCGTTCTGATCGGTGAGCCCGGCGTCGGCAAGACCGCCATCGTCGAAGGATTGGCTCAGAAGATTGCCTGCGGTGACGTGCCGCACTTTCTGGCCGACAAGCGCGTGCTCGCGCTCGACATCTCGCTCATCGTCGCCGGCACGAAGTATCGTGGCCAGTTCGAGGAACGGCTCAAGGCGATCATGAAGGAGCTCACCGAGAACCCGAACATCATCGTGTTCATCGATGAGCTGCACACCTTGGTGGGCGCTGGATCCGCGGAAGGTTCCCTCGACGCGGCGAACATCCTCAAGCCCGCGCTGTCGCGCGGCGAGATCCGTTGCATTGGCGCGACGACGCCGGCCGAGTACCGCAAGTACATCGAGAAGGACCGCTCGCTCGAACGGCGGTTCCAGGCCGTCAAGGTCGATCCGCCCTCGGAGAAGGAAACCGTCCAGGTGCTCATGGGCATCAAGGACCGGTACGAGACGTTCCATCACGTCGAGTACCTCGGCCGAAGCCATTGAAGCCGCGGTCTACCAGTCGAGCCGTTACATCACCGACCGCTTTCTGCCGGACAAAGCGATCGATCTGATCGACGAAGCGGGCGCGCGCGCGAAGCTGCGCGAGGCCGAATTCAGCGCCGAAGTCGGCGAACTGAGCCGCATCGTCCGCACGGCCGTCGAGCAGATGGATGGCGCCGTGACGGAGCGAAACGTCGAGAAAGCCTGGCTCTACCGGGACCAGGAACTTCAGGCCCGCGAGAGCCTTCAACTCGTCCGCGAGCGCCTCGACGTCAAATCGAACGCCACGCGCATCTTCATCGGCAAGCACGAGATCGACGAAGTCGTGTCGAAGTGGACCGGCGTGCCCCTGACGTCCGTCACGGAAGACGAGGGCGGGAAGCTGCTCCGGATGGAAGAGGAGCTCCACCGGCGCGTCATCAGCCAGGAGAAGGCGATCTCGGCGCTCTCACGCGCCATCCGGCGGTCCAGGGCCGGGCTGAAGAATCCGCAGCGGCCCGTCGGTAGCTTCATCTTCCTTGGACCCACGGGCGTCGGAAAGACCGAGCTGGCGCGCGCGCTCGCCAACTTCCTGTTCAGCAGCGACCACTCGCTGATTCGCTTCGACATGTCCGAGTACATGGAGAAGCACTCTGTCTCGAAGCTGATTGGTTCACCCCCTGGCTATGTCGGCCACGAGGAGGGCGGTCAGCTGACTGAGAAGATCAAGCGGAACCCGTACTCGGTCGTGCTCCTCGACGAAATCGAGAAAGCCCACCCGGATCTGTTCAACATCCTCCTGCAGGTGTTCGAGGATGGTCATCTGACGGACGGGCTCGGCAACCGCGTCAATTTCAAGAACACCATCGTCATCATGACGTCCAACATCGGCGCCCGCTTCATTCAGAAGAAGGCGTCGATGGGATTCCAGACGCCGGACTCGCGCGAGATTCAGAAGTCGGTCACCGAGCTGGTCCTCGGCGAAGTCAAGCGCACCTTCAACCCCGAGTTCATCAATCGCGTGGACGAGATCATCGTCTTCGAGCCGCTGTCGGATGATGATCTCCGCCGCATCGCGCTGCTGCTCATCGGCACGCTGAACGACCACCTGGCGGACCGGCAGCTGCGGATTGAGGTGACGCCCGAAGTGATCGACTGGGTCATCGAGATTACCTGCCAGGATCGGTCGTACGGCGCCCGGCCGCTCCGGCGGGCCATCCAGCGCTACATCGAAGACCCGCTTTCCGAGGAGCTGATTCGCGGTCAGCTGCGGACGGGCTCCATCGAAATCTACATGGACCACGGCACCCTGGCCTGGCGCGAGGCCGGTCAGAGCGAGGCAGGCCGGCGCCTGGCGGTGACCGTCTAAAACGACACCGTGGTCACGCCCCACCCTGGTGCGTGATAATTAAGGCGTTCGTGACAATGACCGAAACTGTTCGTCTTGTGTGGACGGGCCTCCTGGCCTGCGTCCTGCTGTCCGGCGGCCCAGCCGCCTGGGCCCAGTCGGCTCCGGCGACGCCGCCTGCCCCTGCCGCTGAACCTGTGGAACCCTGCGGCGACCCGGAGCGGCTGCCGCCGGCGAATTCCCCGCCGCTCGTCAAATGCGTCGAGCTCCGCGCCCATCCCGTCAACGAGACGATGGTGCCGCTCGAAACCTATCAGTACTACATCCGGATGCCGCTCACACGGCCCAGCCAGAACCAGTGGGCGCCCTACAGCGAGGCCGCCATTCTGAGCGACTTCAAGGGGCTCTGGGGCACCGGCTTCCTCGACAATCTGTGGGTCGAGGTCATCGAGGAACCGTACGGCAACGGCATTTCCGCCAAACACGTCGTGTTTCACATCGAGGAGCGCAATCGCGTCAAGGCGGTCGACTACGCGCCGGTCGGTGAGAACGCGAAGCTCAGGATCGCGGTCTCGAAGATCGACGAGGCCTTGAAGGAAAAGAACGTCGAGGTCAATCTCGACTCGTTCGTTGACGAGGCGACGATCCGGAAGGTCAGCGGCGTCGTGCGGGATCTCTACGCGCAGGAAGGCTATACCGATGCGCGCGTGGAACCGACCCTGCGTGAAGTGGCCGGCGGCGTCAAGCTCGTGGACCTGCGCTTCAACATCACCGAAGGCCCACGGGTTCGCATTACGGAGATCGTCTTCGATGGCAACGCGGCGGTCACGGACACCGAACTTCGCCGGAAGATGAAGGAGAACAAGTCGCCGTCCAAGCTGCTGTTCTGGACGGACGGCACGGCGTACCGTGAAGAGAAGTTCGCCGACGACGCCGAGGCGGTATCGGAGTACTACAAGAACGAGGGCTACGCCAGCGTCCAGGTCGGCGCTCCACAGGTCGAGACGATCGACACGAGCGATGATGGCCGCACGCGATGGGTCCGGCTGCGCGTGCCGGTTGAAGAGGGCAGGAAATACACCGTCGGAACGATCGAGATCAGCGGAAACCAGGCGCTTCGCACCGAGGGTATTCGCAGCTTCATCACGCTGAAAGAGGGAGACGTCTTCAGTCTCGAGAAGCTGCGCAAGAGCTTCGAGAAACTCAAGGAGATGTACGGCGCGTACGGGTATTACCAGTGGGCTCCCGACACGGAGATGAAACCGCGCGGGATCGACCTGGAGACGGGAAAGCCGATCGGCGAAGAAGAACCGCCGCCGATCATGGATCTGACCGTCAAGATGAACGAAGGCAAGCAGTTCTTCGTCAACCGCATCACCTTCACCGGCAACCACACGACGCACGACGCCGTGATTCGCCGCGAACTGCGGGTGGCGGAAGGCGCGGTATTCAATGGCGAGGCGCTGAAGGGCAGCATTCGCCGCCTCAACCAGCTCGGCTACTTCAAGCCCCTCCAGGGCAATGAGACCGAGATGGACGTGAAGCCGACGCCGGGCACCGACGACCACGTTGACATCACGCTCAAGGTCGAGGAACAGAACCGCAATCAGCTCGCGTTCGGCGCGGGCATGTCGCAGTTCGAGGGCGTGTTCGGCCAGCTGTCGTACCAGACCAGCAACTTCCTGGGACGCGGCGAGACGGCGAGCGTCTACCTGCAAAAGGGGGCACGCGCGCAGCAGTACCGGCTGGCCTTCAGCGAGCCGTATCTCCTGGACCGGCCGATGACGGTCGGCATGGATGTCCACAGCACCGAGTTCGCCTATCCGAACACGTATACGCAGCGGTCCACGGGCTTCAGTTCGGTGCTCGGCTTGCCGGTGAGCAACTACACGCGCGGGTTCATCGGCTACAGCTATGAAGAAGTGAGAGTCTTCGACGTCAATCCGGCGTATCTGTCGCCGCTGGTCTTGGCGACCAACCCGATTCTCGCTGAGTCTCTGCTGGTCGGCCAGAACGGGCGGCGGAGGGTGAGCAAGATCTCGCCGCGCCTCGTCTACGACACGGTCAACCAGCCGCTCTATCCGACCGCCGGCACGCGGTATTCGCTGGGGTTTGGCTTCGCGGGCATCGGCGGGAACACGAACTACACCGAAGTGAACGCCGAAGGCACGTGGTATCACCGCGTCAAGGGGCCGATGTCGTTCGGTCTTCGGGCGCTCGGGCAGTACACGCGGCCCTACGGCAGCACGCGAACGCTTCCAATCTTCGAGAAGATCTTCCTCGGCGGCGAGTACAACATCCGCGGTTACGACATCCGCACGGTGTCGCCGCGTGATCCGATCACCGGTATCGTCACGGGCGGCAACAAGGCGCTCGTGTTCAATGCCGAGTACTACGTGGACATCGGTCAGGTGCGCGTGCTGGCGTTCTACGACGCCGGGCAGGTTCAAGACGTCGGCGACAATTTCATCTGGACTGAGCCGATCGTGCAGATCAACTTCCCGACGCCGCCGTTGGTTGGAAACCTGGACTTCGTCAATCCGCGCAACCTCTTGACCGAATTCGGCGCGATCACCGCCGAGATCATCGGCCACGCGAGCGCGTTCAAGACCTCAACGGGCGTCGAGGCCAGGTTCATGGTCCCGGTCCTCAACATCCCCTTCCGGCTGATCGCGGCCTATAACCCGCAGCGGTTCGGTGTTCTAGACCACAACCTCCAACCGACCGAGAAGTTCACCTTCCGTTTCGCGGTCGGGACAACGTTCTAGCCAGGGTTCCACGGTTCCAAGGTCCAGTACCTGGCGATCTGAACCCTGGAACCCTGGAACCTTGGAACCCTGATTTAGTGATGCTTGATCGTGACCGAGAACTCGACCGGTCCGGTCAGCTGACCGGTGTCGTACACGCGGGCGCAGAGATTGCCGGCGCCGTTGGCGAGGCCCGCCACGCCGCTGCCGACGCGCGGCGTTGTCGTTGAAGGTCACCTGCTCGCAGGACGTGCCGTTCCAGGTGCCAAGCGAGACGCCAATGCGCGATCGTCGGCGTCGGCTGCGATCGAGTCGATGATGGCGGTCACCGTGCCGGCACCGACGGTCTGAGAATGGTTGCGTCGCACCGCCGTTGACGGTCAGCGTTCCGGTGAATGGCGGCTCGGTAATCTCGGTCGGTGTCGGATCGATCGGGGTGATTGGCTCGCTGTCTCCGCCGCATCCGGAGCCCAAAAGGGCCACGGACAGGGCGCGCGCAAAGTAGCCGTCGGTGCATGCTGTCTCCTCGAATCGCCGGTCCTGGAGCAACGTCCATGCCCGGCAACTTCGTCAAGTGTAACCGGCCGCCGGACAAAAGGGGTTCGGCCTCGGTGTCTCCACCATAGGACGCCGCGCGGGGCGCGGCGGGCGGGCGGGACCTGAGCCGGGCACGGCCACGGGCCCGC
Organism: uncultured Acidobacteriota bacterium; assembly: GCA_963793255.1. Classification (GTDB taxonomy): domain Bacteria; phylum Acidobacteriota; class Vicinamibacteria; order Vicinamibacterales; family SCN-69-37; genus CAVTYZ01. The sequence continues at coordinate 144,361 of CAWBZK010000016.1, read as the reverse complement.
GCAGACGTCTGATAGGATGTGGTGATCAATCGGGGGCGGCCGGGGCAGAAGGGCCCATACGACAGCCTCCCGTGAAGGTGTCGCAGATGATGCGCATGATGATTGGCCTTGTTCTCGGTGCCCTTGTGCTGTCGGGCACCGCCGGCGCGCAGGCGCGCGACGCAGAAACCCACGGCTCCGGCGGCGCCAGCGCCGCAAGCGCCGGCGACCGCGAAACCCACCGTTCCAACGCCTCCGACGCCGCCCCGCTCCGGTGCCGTTCCCGGCGGACGCCAAGGTCGGCTTCGTGGACATGCAGTACGTCATCTCCGAGTCGAAGCTGGGCAAGGCCGGCATGGAGAAGATTCAGGCCCTCAGCGCGAAGCAGAACACCGAGCGGACCCAGCGCACCACGGAAATCCAGAAGCTCCAGCAGGATCTTCAGGCGGGCGCCTCGGTGCTGACGCCGGCGGTCATCAACGAAAAGAACGCCGATCTCGAGAGAAAGACGCGTGAGGCGCAGTTCCTGGCGCAGTCGCAGCAGGCGGAGCTCGAGAGCCTGAACAAGCAGCTGCTGTCGGACTTCGAAACGAAGGTGCTGCCCCTCGTCGAGCAGATCCGGGCCGAGCGCAACCTCTGGCTGATCTTCACCGCCGACACGCCGATCGCGGCCGGTCACCCGGGCCTCAATCTGTCGCTCGAGGTCATCAAGCGGCTCGACGCGGCGCCGTAGGCGGTTGCCACAGCACGCCGCTGACGTCAGCCGTGTGACGCGTTCCCGCGATCTGTCCGCGTCCGTTACGCATGAACATCCCGCCCGTCCTCGAGCGGCTGTCGTACCGCTATCCGTCGGTGCTCGTGGACGCGGTCACGCGAGCACGAGCCGGGCCGCCGCATCGTGGCCGTCAAGAACGTCACGGTCAACGAAGAGTTCTTCCAGGGCCACTTTCCGGGCACGCCGCTGATGCCGGGCGTGCTGATGATCGAGTCGCTGACGCAGGTCGCGACGCTGCTGCTCGCCGACGGCCGGACCCGCGGGCCGGCGCGCGTGGCTGCGCGGCGTCGACAACGCGAAGTTCCGCCGCCAGGTCGTGCCGGGCGACCGGCTCGAGCTCGAGGTGACGATCGGGCGGCGGCGCGGCGCGATCGTGCGGGCCGCGGCCGTCGCGTCGGTCGACGGCCAGGTCGTCGCCGAAGCCGAGCTCGTGATCGTCGTTCGAGCCGGTCGCGCCGGCCGAGCGCGACGGCCGCGGCGCGGCCACGCGTCGATCCACGAGACGGCCATCGTGCATCCCAGGCGCGGTGATCGGCGCGGGCACCGTCGTCGGGCCGTACGCCATCGATCGGCCCGAACGTCGTCGATCGGCCGCCACTGCCGGATCGGCGCGTCGATCGTCGTCGACGGCTGCACGGAGATCGGCGACCACACGCGAGATCTACCCGTTCGCGTCGATCGGCCTCGCGCCGCAGGACCTGAAGTTCCAGGGCGAGCCGACGCGGCTCGTCATCGGCCAGCACAACGTCTTCCGCGAGTTCGTCACGATCCATCGCGGCACGGCCGGCGGCGGCGGCGTGACGACGATCGGCGACCACAACCTGTTCATGGCCTACGCGCACGTCGCGCACGACTGCCACGTCGGCAACTCGCACGATCTTCGGCAACGCGCGCCACGCTCGGCGGCCACGTCACGGTCGAGGACTTCGCGACGATCAGCGCCTACTCCGGCGTGCACCAGTTCTGCCGCGTCGGCCAGCACGCGTTCATCGGCGGCTACACCGTCGTCACGCGCGACGCGCTGCCGTTCGCGAAGACCGTCGGCAACCGCGCGCGCATCTACGGCGTGAACACGATCGGCCTGGCGCGCCGCGGGTTCAGCCCGGAGCTGATCGGCAAGCTGCGCCGCGCCTACCGGCATCTGGTGCAGCACAACACCAGCCGCGCGCTCGAGCTGATCGAGCGCGATCCGACGCTCGCGGCGCCGGAAGTGAGCTACCTCGTCAACTTCATCACGTCGGCCCGGCGCGGCGTCATCCTGCGCCGGCCGTCGCAAGCGCGTCGACGATCTGGTGGACGTCGAGTAGCGCGAGTCGCGCCGTGCCGATCGGCCTGATCGCCGGCAACGGCACGTTCCCGTTCCTCGTGCTCCGCGCCGCGCGCCAGCTCGGCCACGACGTCGCCGTCGTCGCGATCAAGGGCGAGGCGTTCGCCGGAGCTCGAGACGCTGGCGCGCGAGCTCGGCGGCACGACGTTCGCGTGGATCGAGCTCGGCCAGCTCGGCACGTGCATCACGACGCTGCAAGAGCGCCGGCGTCACGCCAGGCCGTCATGGCCGGCCAGGTCAAGCACGTCAAGCTCTTCAGCGGCGTCGATGCCGGACCTGACGCTGCTGGCGGTGCTGGCGCAGGCTGCCGGCGCAAGAACACCGACGCGCTGATCTCCGCGGTCGCCGACGTCCTGCAGGAGCACGGCATCACGCTGATGGACTCGACCGCGCTGCTGCGGACCTGCTGGCGCGGCCCGGCGTGCTGACGCGCGCAGCGCCCGACCGAGGCGATGCAGGCGGACTTCGAGTTCGGCTACCGCGTCGCCGATGCGATCGCCGGCGTCGACGTCGGGCAGACCGATCGTCGTGAAGGACCGCGCGGTGGTGGCGGTCGAGGCGATGGAAGGCACCGACGCGGCGATCGCGCGCGCCGGCGCGCTGGCCGGCGCCGGCACGCGCGTCGTCAAGGTCGCCAAGCCGTCGCAGGACATGCGGTTCGACGTGCCGGTCGTCGGCGTCGCCACGATCGACGCGATGCAGGCGGCCGGCGCGGACGCGCTGTCGATCGACGCCGGCCGGACGCTGATTCTCGACGGCGACGCGTTCGTCCGCGGCCGCCGACGAGGCCGGCATCGTCGTCGTCGGCCGGAGCGAGCATGACGTGACGCCGCCGCGAGCGTCTGCGCGTCGGCGGTCATCGGCGTCGGCCATCTCGGCCGGCATCACGCCCGGCTGCTGGCGGCGATGCCGCGACGTCGGACTTCGTCGCGCGCCGTCGGACCTCGTCGGCGACCGCGCCCAGCGCGGCGGTCGCCGGCACGACGGCCGAGGCGCTCGACGGACTACCGGCGCGCTGCTCGGTCGCGTCGACGCGGTCGACGATCGCCGTGCCGACCGCCGACCACCTGCGCGGTGGCGCGCGCAGTTCCTCGAGCGCGGCATCCACGTGCTCGTCGAGAAGCCGATGGCGGTCGTCGCTCGCCGAGGCCGACGAGATGCTCGCGCGCGGCCGCAGCCTCCGGCGCGATGCTGGCCGTCGGGCACACCGAGCGGTTCAATCCCGGCGATTGCAGGCGGCGCTGCCGATGCTGCGGCACGCCGCGGTTCATCGAGGTCCATCGGCTGAGCGGGTTTCCCGAGCGCAGCCTCGACATCGACGTCATCTTCGACGTGATGATTCACGACCTCGATATCATTCTGGCGATCGATCGGAGCGGAGGTCGTCGGCGTCGAGGCCGTCGGCGTGCCGGTGCTGACGTCGCGATCGACATCGCCAACGCGCGCGTGAAGTTCGCGTCGGGCTGCATCGCGAACATCACGGCCAGCCGCATCAGCCGCGACAAGGTCCGGAAGGTGCGCTGCTTCCAGCCGGACATGTACGTGTCGGTCGACTACGGCGCGCAGGAGCTCGAGGTGTGGCGGCTGCGCCGCGGCGCCGGCGAGCGGCCGGCGATCGAAGGCGGGCCGGTCGCCGGTCGACGCAGGACGAGCCGCTGCGGCGCGAGCTGGCGGATTTCGTCGAGGCCGTCCGCGACGGGCCGGCGCGCCGCGCGTGACCGGCGCATGACGGCCGCGCGCGCGCTGGCGCTCGCGACGCGCGTGGCCGAGGCCGATCGCCGCAGGGATCAGGCGATCCGACATGTTTACCGACATCAACGCGTTCATCGCCGAGCTCGAGCGCCGCAAGGAGCTCGCGCGCATCGCCGAGCCGGTCAGTCCCGAATCTCGAGATCGCGGCCGTGATCGACCGCGCCTGCAAGTCGCCCGGCGGCGGTCCGGCGCTGCTGTTCGAGCAGCCGACGGGCGGCGACGATGCCGGTCGCCGCGAACCTCTTCGGATCGATGTCGCGCATCTGCCTCGCGCTCGGCGTGGAGCACCTCGACGAGCTGGCGCACGAGATCGAAGAGCTGACGACGCCGCCGATGCCGCGCGGCTTCATGGACGCGCTGAAGCTGATGCCGCTCGTCAACCGGCTGACCGACCTGATGCCGAAGACGGTCAAGGACGCGCCGTGCCAGGAAGTCGTCAAGACGGACGGCGGCCTCGACGAGCTGCCGGTCCTGAAGACCTGGCCGGAAGACGGCGGGCCGTTCATCACGCTGCCGCTCGTGATCACGCGCGATCCCGAAACCGGCATGCGCAACATCGGCACGTACCGCATGCAGGTGTACGACCGGCGCACGACCGGCATGCACTGGCAGCGGCACAAGGGCGGCGCGCAGCACCATCGCGTCGCCGAGCGGCTGGGCAAGCGGCTCGAAGTGGCCGTCGCGCTCGGCGCCGATCCGGTGCTGCAGTACTCGGCGACCGCGCCGATGCCCGAAGGGCTCGACGAGCTGATGCTCGCCGGCGTGCTCGGCAAGCGCCGCGTCGAGATGGTGAAGTGCCGGACGGTCGATCTCGAGGTGCCGGCGCACGCGCAGATCGTCCTCGAAGGCTACGTCGAGCCCGGCGAGCGCCGGCGCGAAGGGCCGTTCGGCGATCACACCGGGCTCTATTCGCTGGCCGACGACTTTCCCGGTGTTCCACCTGACAGTGCATCACGATGCGCCGAAGCCGGTCTACGTCACGACGGTCGTCGGCATTCCGCCGATGGAGGACTTCTACCTCGGCAAGGCGAGCGAGCGGATCTTCCTGCCGCTCATCCGCAAGACGCTGCCGGAGATCGTCGACATGCACTTTCCGGCCGCCGGCATCTTCCACAACTTCGTGCTCGTCTCGATCGACAAGCGCTATCCCGGGCCACGCGCGCAAGATCATGAGCGCGTTCTGGGGGCTCGGCCAGCTCATGTTCTCGAAGTGCATCGTCGTCGTCGACAAGGACGTCGAACGTGCAGAACGAGGCCGAAGTCGCCTGGATCGCCGGCACGCACGTCGATCCGTCGCGCGACATCGAGATCACGACGGGCCCGGTGGACGACCTCGACGACGCGGCGATCTTGCCGGCGTTCGGCGGCAAGATGGGCATCGACGCCACGCGAAAGTGGCCGTCGGAGGGCGTCACGCGCGAGTTTCCGAAGCGGCTCGTCGACGACCGACGCGGCGCGCGACGAAGGCCGAGCAGATCTGGGCGCGGATCGCAGCAGGAACCGATGACGCGACACGTTAGCGATTTCGAAGCAGAAGGCCGCCGCCGGCGCGCCGTTCAGCGCGCGAGAGGCGGAGCGCGTGCTGGCGTCGCCGGATCTCGTCGAGCGTCGGCATGCTCGGCGAAGCTGGCGCGGCAAGCGCGCGTCCGGCGACGTCGTCACGTTCGGCCGCGTGCTGCGAGTCGCGGCCGGCGCAGCGTTCCGGCGTCGACGTCGGGCGACGCCGGCGAAGTCCGCCTCGCGGGCGCGCCGGCGTCGGTCGACGAGGCCGTCGAGCTGGGTGCAGCGCGCGGCGGCCGTTCGCCGGACGGCATGCCGCTGACCGGCTTCTCGCTGGCGCGATCTGCTCGAGCTGTGCGGCGGCGACCACCTGGCGCTCGCGGATCTGCGCGCGCGCGGCTTGCGCGAGGCCGGGCTCGACGCGGTGGCCGAGTGTCCGCTCGATCGCTCGGCGACACCGACAACGCGGTCGAAGTCGTGCGCGCGGTCGAGCACGGCGGCCTGGCGCGTCTGGCGCCTGACGATCGATCGCGGCGTCGCATCGACGAGCGGCTCGATCTGATCGAGCGCGCCGCGGCGGTTCAGCGCGAGATCGGGCGCGTTCGGGCGTTCGCGCCGCTGCCGCGGCTCGATCCGGCCGACGCGCCCGTCGACCGGCTACGACGACGTGCGGACGGTCGCGGTGGCGCGGCTGATGTGCGCGACGATCCCGTACATCCAGGTGGACTGGCCGCTCTACGGCCCGAAGCTCGCGCAGGTGGCGATCGCGTACGGCGCCAACGACATCGACGGCGTGGCCGCGATCGACGCGGCCGACCTCGGGCCGCGGCGCTCGCCGCGCGAAGACATCGCGCGGCAGATTCGCGCCGCCGCGGGCGATGCCGGTCGAGCGCAACGGCCGCTACGAGCCGCGCGTCGTGACAGGCCCCGTCCGGCTCGGCGCGGTCAGCTACCTGAACGTGCGGCCGCTCGTCTACGGGCTCGAGCGCGCGGCCCGACGTCGTCACGCTGCGGTTCGACGTGCCGTCCGAGTGCGCGCGGCTGCTCGACGCCGGCGAGATCGACCTCGGCATGGTGCCGTCGATCACGTATCTCGATCGGCCCGGCGATCGCATCGTGCCCGGCGTCGTGCATCGGATCCGACGGCCCGGTGGCGTCGGTCGCGCTCTTCACGCGGCGGCCGATCGCGCGAGGTCCGCAGCATCGCGCTCGACACGTCGTCGCGCACGTCGGTCGCGCTCGTCGCGGATTCTGTGCGCGCGGCGTTTCGGCATCGCGCCGACGTTCGTGCCGCATCCGCCGGATCTCGCCGCGATGCTGGCGTCGCGCCGACGCGGCGCTGCTCATCGGCGATCCGGCGCTGTTCGCGGACCACCGCGCGCTCACGGCGCGAGAAGATCGATCTCGGCGCGCTGTGGACGGAGATGACGGGGCTGCCGTTCGTCTGGGCGTTCTGGGCGGGCCGGCCGGACGCGGCGATCGGCCGACACCGTGGCGCTGCTGCAGGAGGCCGCCGCGGAAGGGCATGGCGCACTCTGACGCGATTGCCGCGGCGTACTGTCGCGACGATCGCGCCCGACGTAGCCGACGGCTCGAGCGCTATCTTCGCGAGAACCTGACGTTCCGGCTGACGCGCGCGGGCGCTCGACGGGCCTGCGCACGTACTACGACGAAGCGGCGGCGCTCGGGCTGGTCGACCGGGCTCGCGCGAGACCGGCGTTCTTCGACGGCCGCGGTCCGATCGAGCCATAGCGTAGAATGAGCCGCATGACGGTCGACGCGCATCGCTGAGCGCGTCGACGCGCGGCAGCCGGATCGACGCGCGACGAGGCGCTCGAGCTCTACACCGCGGCGCCGACGGCGCTGCTCGGCCGCCTGGCCGACGACGTCCGCCGCCGCAAGCATCCCGACGGCGTCGTCACCTACATCATCGACCGCAACGTCAACTACACGAACGTCTGCGTCGCGCGCTGCAAGTTCTGCGCGTTCTACCGCCCGGTCGGATCGAGCGAAGGCTACACGCTCGGTTTCGACGAGATCTTCAGGAAGATCGAAGAGACGATCCGCGCTCGGCGGCGGGCAGCTGCTGCTGCAGGGCGGCCACAACCCGGACGTGCCGCTGGAGTGGTACGAGGATCTGTTCCGGCAGGTGAAGCAGCGGTATCCCGGACTTCAGGCTGCACGCGCTGTCGCCGCCGGAAGTCATTCACATCTCGCGGCTGTCGCAGCTGCCCGTGCCGGCCGTCATCGACCGGCTGGTCGCGGCCGGCCTCGACAGCATTCCCGGCGGCGGCGCCGAGATTCTCGTCGATCGCGTGCGGCGAATCCTCAACTGCTACAACAAGGCGACCGCCGACGAGTGGCTCGACGTCATGCGCCACGCGCATCGCGCCGGCCTGCGCACGACCGCGACGATGATGTACGGCACGGTCGAGACCGTCGAGGAGCGGCTCGAGCACCTGTTCCGGCTGCGCGATCTGCAGGACGAGACCGGCGGGTTCACCGCGTTCATCACCTGGAGCTATCAGCCGCAGCACACCGAGCTCGGCGGCATCGAAGCGACCGGCGTCGAGTACCTGCGGACGCTCGCGATCGCGCGCCTCGTGCTCGACAACTTCGACAACCTGCAGGCCTCGTGGGTCACGCAGGGCGGCAAGGTCGGGCAGCTCAGCCTGGCCTACGGCGCCAACGACATGGGCAGCGTCATGATCGAAGAGAACGTCGTGCGCGCCGCCGGCGCCGAGTACTGCATGGACGAGTTCGAGGTCGTGCGCAACATCGAGAACGCCGGCTTCACGCGCGAAGCGCCGCAACATGCACTACGACGTCCTGGGCGATCCGGTCTTCCGCGAGCGCGACGTGCCGCGCATGCTCGAGCTGGCCGTCGCGCGCGCCGACGGCGCAGGCCGGCGAGGCCGACGACCTGCGCGGCTACGAAGCGCGCAGCGCCGCGACGAAGCCAGAGCGTCGAAGCGGCCTGACGATCGCAGCGTCGTCGACGATCATTCGCGCGCGCTGGGTGCTGCCGATCGATCGGCCGCCCATCGAAGGCGGCTGGATCGAGATCGGCGGCGGCCGCATCCTGCGCGTGGGCGGCGGCACGCCGCCTGTGGCCGCGCGCGACCTCGGCGACGTCGCGCTCCTGCCCGGCCTCGTCAACGCCCACACGCACCTCGAACTGAGCTGGATGGCGGGCCGCGTGCCGCCGGCCGGCTCGATGGATCGAGTGGATCCGCACGCTGATGCGCGTCCGGCGGGAAGGCGCTCCGGGCGGCGCGCCGCTGAAGCGGCCGCGCGCGCTGGACGCGGCCCGATCGATGCGCGCGACCGGCACCGTGCTCGTCGGCGACATCTCGAACACGCTGACGACGGCCGGGCGCTCCGCGAGGCTGGCCTTGGCGGCGTCGTGTTTCACGAGCTGCTCGGATTCTCCGTCGCAACACCGCCGCGCTGGTGCGCGACGCGTGGCGGCGCGTCGACGAGTGGGACACTCGGCTCACGGCGGCGGCCGCCGGCATGGACCCGACGACGAGCCCGCGCCGATTGAGTTTTCCGTGGTCGCGCACGCGCCCGTACTCGGTCTCGCCGGCGCTGTTCGGCGAGATTGCGCGGAGCGCTCGCGGCGCGCCCGCTGGCGGTCCATCTCGGCGAGTCGCCCGAGGAGATCGAGTTCCTGCGCACCGGGCGCGGGCCGATTCGCGACATGCTCGAGGCGCTCGGCGTCTGGACCGACGCGTGGCGCGTCCCCGCCTGCGATCCCGGTGCAGTACCTCGCGGAGCTCGGCTACCTGCGGCCCGGCATGCTGGTCGTGCACGGCGTGCATCTCGACCGACCAGGGACTCGAGCGGCTGCGCCAGGCCGGCGCCGTCGTCGTGACCTGTCCGCGCAGCAACGTGTGGGTCGGCGCCGGGCCGCCGCGCCTCTCGCATTTCTACGCCGCCGGTGTGCCGGTGGCCATCGGCACCGACAGCCTGGCGTCGACGTCGACGCTCAACCTGTTCGACGAGCTGGCGGAGATGCGGCGGATCGCGCCCGAGGTCGCCGCCGCCTCGCTGCTCGAGAGCGCGACGCGCGTCGGCGCGCGGGCGCTCGGCTTCGGGCGCGACTACGGCACGATCGCGCCGGGGAAGCGCGCGGCGCTCGTCGCCGTCGACGTGCCGCGCGGGATCACCGATGTGGAAGAATACCTGGTCAGCGGCGTGCCGGCGTCCGTTCGTCCGCCCCGTGACCGTCTGACATGCTCGCCCGCCTCCACACCTACGCGTCGTTCGTCCGCTTCAGCCACTCGGTGTTCGCGCTGCCGTTCGCGCTGGCCGGCGCGCTGCTGGCGTCAGGCTCGTGCCGTTCGGCTGGATGCGCGTCGTGCTGGATCGTCGGCTGCATGGTCGCCGCGCGCAGCGCGGCCATGGGCTTCAACCGGCTCGTGGACGCGGCGTTCGACGCGCGCAATCCGCGGACGGCGATGCGGGAACTGCCGCAGGGGCGCATGTCGCGGCGCGAGGCCATGCTGTTCGTCGCCGTCTCGTCGACGCGCCTTCGTGCTGTTCGCCGCGCAGCTCGGCCCGATGTGTCTGTGCGCTGTCGCCGGTCGCGCTGGCGATCGTGTTCTGGTACTCGCTGGCGAAGCGCTACACGACCTACACGCAGCTGTTTCTCGGCCTGGCGATGGCCGTCGCGCCGGTCGGCGGCTGGATTGCCGCCGGCGGACCGGCGCGGCTGGGAGCCGTGGCTGCTCGGCCTCGCGATCGGCACGTGGGTCGCCGGCTTCGACGTGCTCTACGCCTGCCAGGACGTCGAGTTCGACCGGCGCGAGGGCCTGCGGTCGATTCCGGTCCGGTTCGGCGTGCCGCGGTCGCCTGTGGATCTCGCGCGCGCTGCACGTCGTCACCGTCGCGTCGCTTGCGACGCTCGGTCGTGCTCGTCCGGTCTCGGCGCGGTCTACACCGCGGGCGTCGTCATCGTCGCGGTGCTGCTCGTCTACGAGCAGTCGCTCGTGAGCGCGGACGACCTGTCGCAGGTCAAGCGCGCGTTCGACCTGAACGGCTGGGTCGGCCTGCTGTACTTCGCCGCGACGGCGCTCGACGTCTATCTCGGGAAGGGAATGACCGGGTGAGCGAGACGCCGGGCGTGCGCCGCCGCATCGCGGTCGGCGTCACCGGCGCGAGCGGCGCGATCTACGCGGTGCGCACGATCGCCGCGCTCCTCGAGATCGGCTGCGAGCTCGAGATCGTCTTCAGCGACTACGGCCGGCGGCTGCTGATGGACGAGCTCGGCCCCGACGCGAAGGTCGAGCGGCTGCAGGAACTGCTCGTCGAGCGCTACGGCGACGGCGTCGCGCGCGGGCAGTTTCGTCCTGCACAGCAACCGGGATCTGGGCGCGACGCTGGCGAGCGGCAGTCACCGCTGCGATGGCATGGTGATCGTGCCGTGCTCGATGAAGACGCTGGCGGGCGTGGCGCACGGCCTCTCGCGCAGCCTCATCGAGCGCGCGGCCGACGTCATGCTGAAGGAGCGCCGGCGTCTGGTCCTCGTGCCGCGCGAGACGCCGATGAGCCTGCCCGAGCTGCGCAACATGGTGGCCTGCGCGGAAGCGGGCGCGATGATGCTGCCGGCCATGCCGGCGTTCTACCAGCAGCCGAAGACGATCGACGACCTTGCGGCGTTCCTCGCCGGCAAGATCCTCAACGCCCTCGGGTTCGAACAGCACCTGTTTCCGGCCTGGAAGGGCGAGTGACCAGCACGCGACGACGGGCGCGAGCCTCTCGAAGGAGCCGGAACGCATCGCGCGGATGTTCGACGCGATTGCCCGCCGATACGACAGGCTCAACCACCTGCTGAGCGCCGGCCTCGACCGGCGCTGGCGGCGGCGCGCCATTCGCGAACTGGAGCTCACGGGTCGCGAGCGCGTGCTCGACATCTGCACGGGCACCGCCGACCTGGCCATCGAGGCGGCGACGTCGTCGAGCGGCCAGGCGCGCGAGGTCGTTGGCGTCGACTTCTCGTCCGAGATGCTCCGGCTGGCCCAGCGAAAGATTCGTGCGGCGTCGCTGGCAGTCGCGCGTTCACCTCGCGCGCGGCGACGCGACGCCGATTGCCGCTGCCCGACTGGTCGGTCGACGTCGCGACGGTCGCCTTCGGCATCCGCAACGTCGTCGATCCCGTTCAGGCGTGCCGCGAGCTTCATCGCGTGCTCGTGCCCGGCGGGCAGCTCGCCATCCTCGAGTTCGGCGCGCCGAGGATTCCGGGCATTCGGACCATGTACCTGTGGTACTTCAGGTACGTCCTGCCGCTCGTGGGCCGGCGCGATCTCGAAGCATTCCGACGCCTACAGTTACCTGCCGGAGTCCGTCATGGACTTTCCCGCGGGAGAGGCCTTCGCGACTTGCTCCGGTCCGCGGGCTTCGACGACGTGCGCAGCCAGCCGCTGACCTTCGGCATCGTCTGGCTGTACATCGCCACGAGAGGCCCAAAGTGGTCGGCTGAATTCGCGAGGCACGAAAATTCACCCGGCCACTTTTTCCGTTTTCCAGACCCGCGCTTCGACCGATACGTCTAAGGGGGTGCCACACCCTGCCGGGCCTCACGGGACGCGTGTGCCCACAGCCGATATACTGCCAACAAAGCGCTGATGTACCTGGACTTCGAGGATTATCGGCCGGACACCCCGCGGGTGCCGTCTGTCATTTCGGTCCGCGAAGGTGTCCTGCTGTCGCTCGTCCTCCACGGCCTCATGCTGCTGGTCATCCTGTTCGGCCCGACGAGTGGTTCGAGGCGGCCGCCGAGCCGGTGGTTCCCGTGCCCGTCAACAAGGAACCGCTGAAGTTCGTGCAGATGCTGCCGGCCATCGATCGGCAGGAACTGGCGAAGCTGCAAGCGGAACAGTCGGACATCGATCGCCGCAGCGCGACCCGCGAGCGCGCGCCGGTGCCGCAGAACGAGGCGCCGCTCTCGCGCGGCAATACGCCGGAGAAAGTCGTCGGTGGGCCGCCCGAGCCGCCCGAACCGGCCGCGTCGCCGCCGCCGTCGCCACCCGCTGAGCGTGTTCCGGAGAACAGTGCCGGGCTCTACACCGAGCGCAAGACAACCATCGCCGCCGACGCCGCCGGCGCCCAACGTGGGACGGGCGCTTCGCAACCTGCAGCAGTATCTGCAAGACAGCAACTACGACAACGCGCTCGGCGGCGCCACCGATCAGAACGCGGACATTCAGTTCGACGCGAAGGGCGCGGACTTCGGCCCCTGGCTTCGCCGCTTCGTCGCACAGGTGCGGCGCAACTGGCTCATCCCGCAAGTCGCCGAGCTCACCCGGGGACACGTCGTCATTCAGTTCACCGTCCTGCGAAACGGCGCGATCGTCGATCTGCGCGTCGTGCAGCCGGCCGCGATCGACGCGCTGACCCTCTCCGCGCTGAACTCGATCAAGCTGTCGAATCCCACCGCCGTTCTCCCGCCGGATTATCCCGGACGACCGCGCGCCGTTCGTCGTCACGTTCCGCTACAACGAGCCGGTCAGGGAAAGTCCCTGATGCGGCTCGTGGCCGTCGTTGGCCCGACGGCCAGCGGCAAGAGCGCGCTGTCGCTCGCCATTGCCGCGGCCTTCGACGGCGAGATCATCTCCTGCGACTCGACGGCGGTCTATCGCGGCCTCGACATCGGCACCGACAAGCTCGACGCCGGACAGCGCCGCGGCATTCCGCACCACCTCATCGACGTGGTCGAGCCGACGGAGGTGTACTCAGCGGCGCGCTATGGCGCAGGACGCGGCCGCCGCGGTGGCCAACATCTCCGCGCGGGGTCGCCTGCCGATCGTCGTTGGCGGGACGGGGTTCTATCTCCGCGCCCTCGTCCGCGGAATATTTCCAGGGCCGGCCGCGATGAGTCGCTGCGCGCGCGTCTCAACGGCGTCGCGGATCGCCGAGGTGTGGAGTCGCTGCATCGCTGGCTGACGCGCGTTGACGAAGCGTCGGGACGACGAATTCAGCCGCGGGACAGAAAGCGCCTCGTTCGCGCGCTCGAGGTCTACCTGCTGACGGGCCGGCCGCTGACGGATCACTTCGCGAATACCGTCTCGCCGGCTGGTGTGCTGGAGACGCTCACGATCGGTGTAAACGTCCCGCGGCAGGCGTTGCTCGATCGGGTGAGCCGGCGGGTGGACGAGCAGTTCGAGCGCGGTGTCGTCGACGAAGTTCGCCAGCTCGTCGCGCGCGGGGTGCCGCTCTCGGCCCACGCGTTCAGCGGCCTGGTCTACCGCCAGGTCGTCGACTACCTGAACGGCGTCCGGGATCTCGGCCGCCACGCGCGAGTTGGTCGTGCGAGAGAACATGCGCTACGCCAAGCGCCAGGTGACCTGGTTCCGCAAGGAGCCCGGCGTGATGTGGCTCGAGGCGCCCGGGGAGACGCCCGAGGCGCAGCGTCAGGCGCTGACACTGGTTCGAGAGTTCCTGGCCGGCCCTGAAGCCACGAACGCCTGAGCCCCAAGCCCTGAGCCGCCTACGATACGATTCCTCTCGATGTCCACCATCCGCGAAGACCTGGAGGCGCGCGAGCGGGAGTTTCTCGCGCTGCAGGCGGCGAAGAGCGCAGACACGAAGGGGCGCCGCCGGCCGGAGCCCGAGGACCCAATCCGTCCGGCGTTTCAACGTGACCGGGATCGGGTCATTCACTCCAAGGCGTTCCGGCGGCTGAAGCACAAAACCCAGGTGTTCTTCGCGCCGACGGGCGATCACTACCGCACCCGGCTGACGCACACGCTCGAGGTCTCGCAGATTGCGCGGAGCATCGCGAAAGTTCTGCGCCTGCACGAGGAGCTGACGGAGGCCATCGCGCTCGGCCACGACCTCGGACATCCGCCGTTCGGCCATGCCGGCGAGCGCGTGATCGATCGCCTCGCGCCCGGCGGCTTCAGTCACTACGCGCAGAGCCTGCGCATCGTGGACGTCCTCGAGAACGGACGGCTGGGATTGAATCTGACGTGGGAAGTGCGCGACGGCATCGCCCATCATTCGAAAGGCAAGCACGGGCTGCCCGTCGGCGCGCCGAAACAGGACCGGGCGAGCACGATTGAGGGACAGATCGCGCGGGTCGCCGACATCATCGCGTACGTGAATCACGACATCGACGATGCGGTGCGAGCCGGCGTGCTCGCGCGAGGACGCGCTTCCGTCGTCCGCGACGGCCGTCCTCGGTCGCAGCTCCTCACAACGGATCAATGCCATGGTCACCGACGTCGTCCACCGGACCCTCGACGGCGCGCTCAGCGAGATCCGGATGAGTGACGAAATCCTGGGCGCGACGCTCGAGCTTCGCGAGTTTCTCTTCGCCGCCGTCTACGAGAATCCCGTCGCGACCGCAGAGTTCAAGAAGGCGTCAGGTGTGCTCGGCGGCATCTGGGAGGCCCTTCATGCCAAGCCTGAGCAGTATCTGGATGCGACGACGATGGCGGAGGAAGGCGTCGACGTCGCGGCGAAGGACTTCCTGGCGGGCATGACCGACCGGTACGCCGTGTCGCTCTTCGAAGAGCTGTTCGTCCCGCGATCCTGGAGCGTGTAGTCCCTGAACGCCCCTGCACGCGAGCCACGCGTCTGGATAGTGACCGCCGGTCATGATGGCCGCGGTCGCGCTTCCGCGCCTGACGCTCCTGCCGTTCAACGAAAATCTCTACGGCGACGCCATCTCGCGCACTGAAATGGGCTGAGCGATGGATGGCGCATCCGCACCTGATCACGGCGTTCGGCGACGGCGCAGGCCAGTACGGGCCGCTGCACCTCTACCTGATCGGACTGGCCACGGCGTTCGTCGACCGCGAAATCGCCGGCCGGCTCGTCAGTCTGCTCTGTGGCGTCCTGACCGTCGTGCCGCTGTACCGGCTCGGCTCGTCGCCTCGCCGGATGGCAGGCAGGCATCGTCGCGTGTCTGGCCCTCGCGGTCTGGGGCCTTCATATCCAGTTCTCGACGACCGCCGCCAGCGAATCGCTCGCGCTGTCTCTCTCATGCTGTCGGCTCTCGTCTGCGTTCTCTGTCCGCGCTGGAGACGGGCGCGTTCGCGCAATCTCGATGTGGGCCGCAGTCTGGCTGAACCTGCGCCGAAGCCGTCCGCTACGACGCGTGGATGTATCCGCCCGTCCTCGCTGCGCGCTGTGCTCTCTGACACGGCGCGCATGCCTCGCTGAGCCGACGTCCAGCTCGGCGGCTTCGTCGCGGCGTGTCTGTTGTTTCCGCGTCTGTGGATGTTCGGCAACTACCACATGCATGGCGACCCGACGTTTCCGTTGGACTACATCAACGGCGAACACCGCCGATGGGCGGCAACGTTCGACGGGTTCTGGCGCGAGCTGTGGCTTCGAGCTCCAAGGCATCGGGTTCTGGCCGGCGATGGCGTTGGTGTCACTGACACCCGGCGTCGCGGCGTTCGGCTTCGTGGGTATCGTGGCCGTCTGGCGCGAGCGCCGGACGGTGCGCTGGATCATCGTGATCGCTCGCAGCCGCCCGATCCTGTACTACGCCGCTCGAACCACGGTCTTCGGCGATTTCGTTCCGTTGACGCGCTTCATGGCCGTCTCGCTCGCGTTGATGCTGGTCTTCGTCTGGGACGGCTATCGTGGCGGTGACCCGGCGGTGGGGAGTGATCGCGCCCGGTCGCTCGTTCGGGCCGCGGTCGCTCTGCGCAGGCGATGTCCCGGTCGGTCATCGGTGTGGCTCACGTTCAGGCGCGATGGCCTCGTTCCGAACGTCATCCGGCCGCTCAGTCCGACGTCGACCAATCCTCGAGCCGTGATGTCCGCGGCCAGCTTCGTGCGTTCGACGGTCGTCGCCGGCCGGCCACGGGCTCGTTGTGGATATCGACGAGACGGCCTTTCTCGACCTGCCGCTGGTCTTCTATGGCGGGCTGCTGGAGGAGCAGGCGATTCGCATTCGCCAGCCGGCCGACCTCTCCCGCGTCGAACGGGAGCGGCCGGGCTATGTGGTCCGGTTGGATGGAGGCAGCCTCGTCCACCAGGAGGCCGTCAGGCTGTCAGGCAGGACCCTGGAGCTGGACGGCACGGCCTACGACGAGCTGGACGGGTTTTCTGCCCCGGTGCACGTCTACCGCCGGCGGCCGTAACGGCCTGGCCAGGGCCTGAAACCGGGGCGATTTCCGCCATCGCCGTCCTTCAGGGAATGGTAAGATGACGGTTTGCCCGGCCTGTCGGGTTCGGCACTATGAGCATGCTTTACGATCTCAGCCGGCTCCGTACTGGCACAGACCGGCTGACGCGCCGTTTCGAGCCGTCCGAGTTCCCGGTCGAGGAAGAGTTTCGCCTGGGGCGCCCGTGGATCTCGACGTGGAGATTCACAAGGACGCCACCAAGGTGCGGGTGACCGGGCGGGTGGCGACGACGCTGCAGCTGGACTGCAGCCGGTGCGTCGAGCCGTTCGATATCCCGGTCGACGCGGCGTTCGATGCCCTGTTCCTGCCGGCGGTCGGCGAATGCGGGCGAGGGCGAACAGGAAGTCGCCGATGAGGACCTCGGCGTGTCGTTCTACAAGGACGAAACGCTCGATCTCGGCGAGCTGATGCGCGAGCAGTTCTACCTGGTGCTGCCGATGAAGCCGCTGTGCCGGCCGGATTGCAAGGGGTTGTGTCCGGTCTGCGGAATCAATCGCAACCGCGAGACGTGCACGTGTCAGACGGAGTGGACGGACCCGCGTTTGGATGCGTTGAAGCGATTGACCGGCAGACAGTAGATTTCAGGACGAAGATTTCCGATGCCTAATCCTAAACGTCGCCATTCCAAGACCCGCACCGCCAAGCGCCGCACGCACGATGCGCTCAAGCCCATCGGCACGAGTGAGTGCCCGCAGTGCCACGAGCTCAAGCTGCCGCACATCGTCTGCAAGAACTGCGGCTACTACCGGGGAAGACAAGTTAGAGCTGTCGAAGAGGAATAGCTCGACAAGTTCGAAGTGAGAAGCCAGAAGTTAGAAGCTACTGGGCGCTTGCCGTGCACGACAGGCGTGCACGGCGCGGCAGGCCGTCAGTACTTCTGACTTCTGGTTCTAACTTCTAACTTGTCCATGTCCACCCATGTCCACTGTCATCGCCGTTGACGCGATGGGCGGGGATCGGGCTCCCGGCGCGGCCGTCGAGGGGGCCGTGCTGGCGGCGGCGCGTACGAGCGTTGGTATCTTGCTCGTCGGCCCGGAAGCGATTCTCGATGCCGAGCTCGCGCGGCACGATCCGGCGGCCCGCGCCTCCATTCGCGTGGTCGACGCGCCGGACGTCGTGGCCATGCACGAGTCGCCGCTGCCTGCGCTGCGGCGCAAGCGCCGGTCGTCGATTCGCGTCGCCGCCGACGCAGTCGCGGCTGGTGACGCCGCCGGCGATGTTCAGCGCCGGCCACTCGGGGGCGACCGTGCTGGCCGCCCACGCGGCGTTTGGCGTCGTGTCTGGCGTCGATCGCCCCGCGCTCGCCGTCACCATGCCGACGCTCGCCGGCGCCGCGGTCCTGCTCGACGCCGGCGCCAACCTCGAGTGCCGCCCCGACCATCTCGTCCAGTTCGCGACGATGGGATCGGCCTACGCCGCGGCGTCGTTGTTGCTCGACCGGCCCCGCGTCGGGTTGCTGTCGATTGGCGAAGAGGCCGAAAAAGGCAACGACCTCATCCGAGAGACGCACGCGCGGCTGCGGAACGCCGACCTGAATTTCATCGGGAACATCGAGGCGCGCGAGCTGTTCACGGGCCGCGCCGACGTGATCGTGTGCGATGGTTTCACCGGCAACGTCGCGCTGAAGGTTGGGGAGGGGCTCGTCGAGGCGCTGACCGAAATGCTCCGTGAGGAGCTTGGCGGCGCGCTCGTCTCGCAGATCGGCGCACTGCTGTCGCGCCGGGCGTTCGAACGGTTCCGCCAGCGCGTGGACTACGCGGAGTACGGCGCGGGCCTGCTGCTCGGCGTGCGCGGTCTGACGCTCGTTGGCCACGGCCGATCGTCGGCGCGGGCGGTCGAGAGCGGCATCGCGATGGCCGTGAGGCTCGTCGAGGGACGCGTCGTCGAACGTGTGACGGAGGCGCTTGGAGTTGGCCTCTGACCGCGAAGTGTGCTGAAGTAGTCAGGTTGTCATGACCACGATGACGGGCCGCGTGGCCCTCGTCACCGGCGCGTCCCGCGGCATCGGCCGGGCGATCGCGCGAGGGCTGGCCGCGCGGGGCGCCATCGTCGTGGCGGCGGCGCGCGGCGACCATGCGGCAGCCGTGACGGCCGAGATCGTCCAGGACGGCGGACGCGCCGAGTGCATGACGCTCGACGTGACCGACGCGGCGGCCGTGCAGGCCGCGATCGCGAGCATCCTGGAGCGTCTGGAGCGGATCGATATTCTCGTGAACAACGCCGGGATCACGCGCGACCAGTTGATGCTGCGGATGAAGCGCGACGACTGGGACGCGGTGCTCTCGACGAACCTCACGGCGGCGTTCAGCTGCACCCAGGCGGTCCTGAAGCCGATGGTCAAGCAGCGATCGGGGCGCGTGATCAACGTGACGTCGGTCGTCGGGCAGTCGGGGAACGCCGGGCAGGCCAACTACGCGGCGTCCAAGGCCGGCTTGATTGGGTTCACCAAAGCGCTTGCCCTGGAGGTCGCGTCGCGTAATATCACGGTCAATGCCGTGGCGCCCGGGTTGATCGACACGGACATGACGCGCGGGCTCGCGGGCAGCACGCACGACGAGTGGGCCGAGCGGATTCCGCTCAAGCGGCTCGGAACGCCCGAGGATGTCGCCGCGGCGGTCGCGTTCCTTGCGTCCGACGAGGCAGCGTATATTACGGGACACGTGCTCGCCGTCAACGGCGGCATGTACATGTAGCGCAGGAGGACTGAATGGCGGTTGCGGATCAGGTCAAGAAGATCATTGTCGAGCAGTTGGGGGTCGATGAAGAGGAAGTGACGCCGGATGCCTCGTTCGTCGACGATCTCGGCGCCGACTCTTTGGACACGGTCGAACTCGTCATGGCCTTCGAAGAGGAATTCGGCATCGAGATCCCGGATGAGGATGCCGAGAAAATCACCCGCGTGAAGGAAGCCATCGAGTACATCGAGGGCCACGCCAAGAAGAAGTAGGCCGCACTTGACGAGGCGAGTAGTCGTCACCGGCGTCGGCCTGCTTTCCTCGGTCGGCATCGGAACCGAGGCGAACTGGGACGGCCCTTCTTGCCGGCCAAAACGGCATCGGCCCCATCACGCACTTCGACGCGAAGGACTTCTCGGCGCGCATTGCGGGTGAGGTCAAGGGGTTCGACCCGCTGCAGTACCTCGACCGGAAAGACGTCAAGAAGATGGACGTCTTCATCCAGTTCGCCGTCGCGGCGGCGGAGTTCGCGGTCAAGGACGCGCGTCTCGAGATCACGCCCGAGAACGCCGACAACGTCGGCGTCTTCATCGCGTCCGGCATCGGGGGATTCAGCACGATCGAGCGCGAGCACCTCGAGCTCGTCAACGGCGGTCCTCGCCGCATCTCGCCGTTCTTCATTCCCGCGTCGATCATCAACCTGGCGGCCGGACAGGTGTCGATCCGGTTTGGCGCGCGTGGTCCGAACCTCGCGACGTGCACGGCGTGCACCGCCTCGGCGCACTCCATCGGAGAGTCGTTCGAGATCATCCGGCGAGGCGACGCCGACGTGATGATCGCCGGCGGATCCGAAGCGTCGATCACGCCGATGGGCGTCGGCGGCTTCGCCTCGATGCGGGCGCTGTCGACGCGCAACGACGATCCGGCGCACGCGAGCCGGCCGTTCGACAAGGACCGTGACGGCTTCGTCGTGGGCGAAGGCGCCGGCATTCTCATCCTCGAAGAGCTCGAAACGGCGCGACGGCGCGGCGCGACGATTTACGCGGAGCTCGTCGGCTACGGGTTGTCCGGCGATGCGTACCATCTGACCGCGCAGCCGCCGGACGCGAACGGCGCCGTGCGATCGATGCGCATGGCCCTGCGGAAGGCCGGCATCACGCCGGCCGACGTCGACTACATCAACGCGCACGGCACCTCGACGCCGATCAACGATCCGACCGAGACCCTCGCGGTGAAGACCGTCTTCGGCGATCACGCGTACAAGCTCGTCATGTCGTCGACCAAATCCATGACCGGGCATCTGCTCGGTGCCGCGGGCGGGCTCGAGGCCGGCATTTGCGCGCTGGCGGTCCGACGACCAGATCGCGCCGCCGACGATCAACCTCGAAGCCCCGGACCCGGCGTGCGATCTGGACTACGCGGCCAACGCGAAACGGCCGCTGGCCATCCGCTACGCCCTCTCGAACTCGTTCGGCTTCGGGGGCACCAACGGGACCCTCGTCCTCAAGCGATACGAGTAGTGCGCATCGCCGTCTGCCTGAAACAGGTCGTGACCCGCGAGTCGCCGGTCAGACTCGACCGGGCGGGTTCGTGGATTGATGAAGCGCAAGCCGGCTGGGAACTGAACGAGCCGGACGCCTATGCGCTCGAGGCGGCCTTGCGTCTGCGAGAGCAGCACGGCGGCGAGGTCGTCGCGGTCTCGGCCGGCCCCGCGCGTGTCACCCAGGTTCTTCGCGAGGCGCTCGCTCGCGGCGCCGATCGCGCCATCCACGTCGCCGGCGATCACCTTGCCGGCGCCGACTCGAACACGACCGTCACAGGCTCTCGCCGCCGCCCTCAGGGACGACACCGCCGATCTCGTGCTCACCGGACTCCAGTCCGACGACCAGGGCGCCGGCCAGGTCGGCGTGATGCTCGCTGAGTGGCTCGGCGCGCCGCACGCGTCGATCGTGATGGCCATCGAGGTGAGCGGCACGACGCTCAGGGTCAAGCGGGAGCTGGAGAATGGCTGGTCGCAGTGGCTCACGCTGCCGCTTCCGGCCGTGCTCACGATCCAGAGCGGCATCAACCAGCTGCGATACGCGACCCTCAAGGGCATCATGGGCGCGAAGAAGAAGGACATCCGGACGGTCCCCGCCTCGTCCGGCGCGCGCCTCCCAGCGCATCGTCCGTCTGTTCGTGCCGGAACGTGCCAAGAAGACAGAGATGATCGGCGGAACGCCGGCAGAGGCCGCGGCGGAGCTCGTGCGCGCCCTTCGCGACCGCGCTCGGGTCATCGAGGGTCGATGACCATGGCAATTCTTGTCGTTGCCGAAACGCGTGAGCGCGGGTTGCACCCGGTCTCGATCGAGGCCATCGTTGCAGCGAGCCGGTTCGGCGGTGCCACTGGAGGTCGTCGTCCCTGGTCACGACATCGAGGATGCCTGTCGCGAGGTGTCCGCGCTACGACGTCACCGGCGTGACGGCGCTCGTTCATCCGGCCCTGGCGGATGTACACGGCCGATGCGTTCGTCAGTGCGCTCGCAGCATTGATCTCACAGCGTTCACCGGAGTGGGTCGTGTTTCCCCACACGTATCGCGGCCGGGATTTCGTGCCGGCGCTCGCCGCGAGGCTGAGCCGCGGCCTCGTCACCGATTGCACGGCAATCGCGGCCGCCGCGGACGGCGTCCGCTTCACGCGGCCGATGTTCCGCGGCAAGTTGAACGCCGAAGTCGTCCTCGACGGACCGCCGCCCGGTCTCGTCACCTGCCAGGTCGGCGCGTTTCGCGCTGACGAAGCGAAGCAAGGCGGCTGCCGCGGTGGCCGTCACGCGTGTCGATGCGGATGTGGACTCATCCAAGATTCGACAGCATCCCGAGCCCGCGATTCGCGAAGCCCGGCAGACCGTCGACTTGTCGCAGGCCGACCGCATCGTGGCGGTCGGACGCGGCATCAAAGGGCCGGAGCACCTGGAGCTTGCGCGCGCGCTCGCCGAGGGCCTTGGCGCCGAGGTCGCGGCGTCCCGGCCGGTCTGTGACGCCGGCTGGTTGCCCATGGACCGGCAGATTGGCAGCTCGGGCCAGACCGTGGCGCCGCGGCTCTACGTCGCGTCTCGGAATCTCCGGCGCCATTCAGCACATCGTCGGCATGAAGGGCGCGAGGACCATCGTCGCCATCAACAAAGATCCGGACGCGCCGATCTTCGAGGTGGCCGACTACGGTATCGTGGGGGACCTCTTCGAGGTCGTGCCCGCGATGGTCGCGGCGCTGAAAGCGAGCCGTTGAAGCGGCGCTGAAAGCGGGGCCGTTGAAGCGGCGCTGAAAGCAGCCGCTAGAGCGGCGCTGAAAGGATGACGAGTCGGTCATGCGGGTCGTCGCGGCATGCGTGCTCGCTGCAGGGCTGCTCGCTGTCCTGGCACCCATCGCCGTAGCCCAGACCCCACCGACGCCCGCGAAATCCGGGCCTGTTCCCCGCGGGCCGACGACACGAGAGGTCCTCGACCAGGTACCTGAAGGGCGATTACGAAGCGGCAGTGGGAAACCCGCCACGGCTCGCGCGTTTCAACTTCGAAGACGCCGAGCGCTGGATGTCGGCGGGAGGCGAGGCCGCCACTGAGCGCCGTCAGTTGGCCGCGGCGCTCTACGCGCTCGAGTACGCGGGTGTCCGGCAGGGCGTGCTGCCAGCCATGCTCAACTGGGCGCGCGGCGTGATGAGTCGGAGGCCGCCACGGTCCATCGAGGCCGTTTGGCTGCGAGCGTCGATCGCCATCTCAGAGGGACTTGGTCGATGGACCTTCCTCGTCGAGGGCGTTGGCCAGACCACGGCGTCCGGCAAGCCTGGACCGGTGCCGACCGCGCACATTCGATTCGCGCGCACACGGTTCCCGGACGACCCCCACTTTCAGATGGCGGAAGCCCTGGGGGCGGAGAGGTCGGCGGCGAACACGGCGGACCGGCTGGCGGCGACTCTTTCTCAGAGCACCACTGGCTGGGACGCGATCGCCGCTCAGCGACTCGAGGCCGGCGGTCCGCGCCTGGCCGAACGCACGGCCGACCTGGAGCGAGCGGCTGGGCTGCTCGATCGCCTGACGTCACACGAGACGCTGGCTGCCGAAGCGAACCTGCGACTGGGCCACGTCCGTTTGCGGCAGGGCCAGTCTGACGCCGCGCTGGGGCATTTCGACCGGTTGCCGTCGCTCACCAAGAATGTGCCGGTACGGTATCTGGGGCACCTTTTCTCAGGGTGGACCTTGGGAGCCCTGGGGCGGACCCAGGAGGCCGCCGCCGCCTACCGCGCCGCGCTCGGATTCGTCCCGCGGGCACAGTCCGCGACGTCTCTTCTCGTCGCGCTCCTCGTGAAGAACGACTCAGCTATCCGAAGCCGAGGCGGCCGCGGAGGAGTTCCTGGTCGCCGACGTGGCGCCTTCCGATCCTTGGCGCACTTACTACGTTGGTGATTTCTCGGAATACCCCCGGCTGGTTCGGCAGCTCAGAGAGGCGCTCCAGTGAGGCGCACCTTCGTCGCCTTGACCGCCGGTATTGCGGTCGCCGTATCGGCGTCATCGCGCGCGCAGGGACCCGTGTTCAGCGCCAACACCGATCTCGTGCCGGTCTACGTGTCCGTCCGCGCCGGAGGGGGCACCGTGGGCGCCCTGCAATCAGCGGACTTCACACTGACCGATCGTGGGGTCACGCAGACCCTGAGAGTCGTGTCGTCGGACTCCGTTCCGATCGACGTCACGCTGGTCGTGGACACCAGCAGCAGCGTGATCAACAGCCTGCCGCTGTTCCGCAGTGAGGTGCAGGCCATTGTCGGTCAGCTACAGCCGAACGAGCAGATTCGGTTGATCACGTTCGATACGGAGGTCCGGCAGATTCTGGCGATGCAGGCGCCGTCCGAGCGGCCTCCGGTGCAGCAGATTCAGCTGGGCGACACGACGTCGCTCGCCGACGCGCTCGCGTTCGCATTGGCGCGCGCGAGCCGGCCGGACCGGCGGCACCTGGTGTTCGTGTTCACCGACGGCTACGACACGTCGAGCATCCTCGGCTACGGTGCGCTGCCAGAACTGGCGAGCCATACGGATTCGATCGTCCACATTGCGCTGGTGAGACCGTCGGGCACCGAGCTGCCGTCAGTGGGGGCGATCGGAGCGCTGGCTTCGGCCGCGGCGCGCACCGGCGGCTCGCTCTACCCGCCGACGCAGAACGTGGGCGGCATCGTCGCGGCGTTCCAGCGTGCCATCGAGGACTTCCGTCACAGCTATGTGCTCTTCTTCGAGCCAACCGGCGTACCTGCGCCCGGCTGGCACGACATCTCCGTCAAGGTGATGAAACCAGGCAACTTCGACGTGCGCGCGCGCGAAGGCTATTTCGGCAGATAAACCCCCGCTATGATTCGTGCGTGGCCGAGCGCGAACAGCTGGATGTCGACGTCCTGATCGTCGGTGGCGGTCCCGCGGGCCTGTCCGCCGCGATTCGTTTGTCCACGTTGCAGAAGACGGAGGGTGGCGAGCCGCTCTCGATCGCCGTGCTCGATAAGGCGCCTGAGCCAGGCGCGCACGCGCTCTCAGGCGCGGTCCTGGATCCGTCCGCGCTTCGGGACCTCGTGCCTGACTTTGCGGAGCGCGGTGCGCCCCTTACGTGTCCGGTCACGACCGACGCGGTGTATTTCCTGACGAGCCAGCGGCGTTGGCGCTTTCCCTGGACGCCGCCTCCGCTGGTCAACCACGGGGGCTACGTCATCTCCGTTAACGCCTTCGTGAAATGGCTGGCGGGTATTGCGGAGGCCGGCGGCGTGGATTTGATCACCGGTATCGCGGCATCAGAGGTGCTGCACGATGGACCGCGTGTCACGGGTGTGCGGACTCGCGACCTTGGCCTGAATCGGAAGGGCGAGCCGGGCACGTCGTTTCAGGCTGGCGTCGACGTTCGAGCCAAGGTCACGATCTTCTGTGACGGCGTCCGGGGCAATCTGACAAAGACCCTCGTCAAAGACCACGATCTCGGTCGTGGACGTCTCCCGCAGGTCTACGCGCTCGGGCTGAAGGAGCTCTGGGAGCTGCCGGCTGGGCGTCTCGCCCCTGGCGCGGTGATCCACACATTGGGGTACCCACTGTCGCCACGCGAGTTCGGCGGTGGTTTCGTGTACGGGCTGGAGCAGGGCCTCGCCTCGGTCGGACTCGTCGTGGGGTTGGACTACCCGGACCCGATGTTCGACCCGTACCTCGCGTTCCAGACGTTCAAACAACATCCGTTCGTGGCCGGGCTCCTGAAAGGTGGGTCACGAGTGCGCTACGGCGCCAAGGCCTTGCCGGAAGGCGGCTGGCACACGATTCCGAAGGTGCACCTCGATGGTGCACTGATTGCCGGCGACGCTGGTGGATTCCTGAACTCGATGCGGCTGAAGGGGATTCATCTCGCCATGCGCACCGGCATGCTCGCGGCCGACGCCGCCTTTCGCGCCGTCCGATCTGGCGACACGTCGGAAGGCGCGTTGAAGGGCTACCAGGACGCGATCGATGCCGGCGACGTTCGGCGAGAGCTGTATCCGGTGAGAAACGTGCACCAGATGTTCGAAAGACATCTCGTCGCGGGTCTCGCGTTCGCGGGGTGGTCACTCGTGAGCGGCGGCTGGTGGTTTCGAGATCCAGTGCCCTCGAAGGCTGGCCACGAACGCATGGAACAACTCCAGAGCCGGGGCGTCCGCGGCGAACGGCCCACGCCGGTCACCATGATCGATCGAACGTTGACGTTCGACCGAGTGACGAGCGTCCACTACTCCGGCACCAAACATCGGGAGGACCAGCCGTCGCATCTCATCGTGCAGGATCTCGGACATATGCCGCACGAGATGCGTCACGGAGTATGCGAACCCCTGCACGCGTTTTTGCCCGGCGCACGTGTACGAAATGGTGGATGACGGACAGCGCGGCACGCGCCTGCACTTGAACCCGTCGAACTGTGTTCACTGCAAGACGTGCGACATCATGGACCCGTACCAGATCATCGACTGGGTCCCGCCGGAGGGCGGCGAGGGCCCTCGCTACATCGGCATGTGATGTTGTCCACATCCAGACGTTGGCAGGTCGCCGCGATCTCGGCGGTTGGTGTCCCCGGTAATCGAGGCGCTGGGGGGGACGTACAACTGGCGCGAGCGCGGACGAGAGGTGCTCAGCGACATCGCCCGGCAGGGGCGCCAGCCGATCTTCGCCTTCTGGCACGGACGGATTCTGACCGCGACCCTCTACTTCCGCGATCGCGGGATCGTCGTCATCACGAGCGAGAACTTCGACGGCGAATGGATCGCGCGAATCATTCGGAGATTCGGCTACGACACGGCCCGCGGGTCGACCTCGCGCGGCGGCGCGCGCGCGTTGGCGCAGCTGCGGCGCGAGATGCGTGCCGGTCGTCCTGCGGCGTTCACGATTGACGGTCCGCGGGGCCCGGAGCGCGTGGCCCAGCCAGGCGCCATCTGGCTGGCCAGCGCGACCGGCCAGCCGATCGTGCCCTTTCACATCGAGGCGGCGTCTTTCTGGAGCGTGAACAGCTGGGATCACCATCAGGTCCCGAAGCCCGGCTCCGACGTCGCGATCGCGATCGGCGATCCGATGGATGTACCGCCCGAAGCCGACGAGGCGACGATCGAACGGTGCCGCTTGGACCTGGAACAGGCGCTCGCGATGTTGGAGATGCAGGCGCGAGCGCTTCTGGCTTAGGTCGTAAGCTCAGGGCGTGGCGTGGAGCCGTCAGAGCACTCGCGGCGTCATGGCGCCCGTGCGACTCTTGTAGTGGCGATAGGCCTCGCCGAATTTCGTCTCGAGCTGTCCCTCTTCAATCGGCACGACGACAAATCGGAAGACCACGAACGCGACGAGCGCGAAGAGCAGGACCAGCCAGCTCGTCAGCATCAGCCCGAGCGCGAGCAGCAGCAGGGTGCCCACTGTGTAGAGCGGATGCCTGATCCAGCGGTACGGACCGTGCTGCACCAGGTCGTGCTGCGCTTTGGTCAGCACGGTCTCGCTGACGTTGCGCCCGATGGACGAAAAGACCCAGTACGTTCCAGGGATTACCAACAGTCCCAGTGTCGCGCCCGCCCAGGCCACCCAGTCCGGAGCCGTGAACGTCGCCCAACCCATGACTCCGGGAGCCAGTGCATGCGCAAGGACTGAGCCGAATGCCCCGAGGCCGCCCGCCGCGCGCGCTGCCAGAACGAGCCCTCCCTCGCGGCGACGGTCGATCACGCCGCTCAGTTTCCTCGCCTGGACGCGGTAGTAGCCGGAGATCGTCAGCGACCCAAACAGGACGACGAGCGCCCAGAGTCTCAGCATGCTCGACACTCGTTCAGTGTTCCTCAGCGATGCGACGGTCGAGCGATTTCGATGCCGTGGCCGCGTAGACGCGGCAGGCGTTGGCGTCGATGAAGGGATTGGTCTCCGGTTGCTGTGCGCGGAGGGCCAGCTTTTTCGACATGCCGGCGAACTCTGGATGAACCGTGAGCAAGATGTCACACGGCAGAGCCGCCACCTTCGCGATGCTCTGGCGGAACGACTCGATGCGGCTCGGATGCGTTGGGTCGCCGGTGAACCGGAAGCCGGGCAACGACACCGCGTTCAGACTGTCGGCATAGACGACGTTCAGGCACCTCGAACCCTCGCACGACTGCCACGTCCATGTCGTGCTGCCCGGCGTGTGGCCCGGCGTGAGATGCGCGGTGATCGCGAGCGTGCCGACGCGCAACACCTCGCCGTCAGTCACGACACGGACTAGTTTGGCTGGTGGAAAGGCGCTTGACCCAGCCTGTGGATCGTCCGAGACCGGCTTGCCTTGCTCGAGCGCGCGGGCGCCCGCCGGACTGGCCGCGACGACCGCGCCCGACGCGCGCTGGAGTGCGGCGATGGCCCCGGCGTGATCGAAGTGCGCGTGCGAGTTCACGATCAGTCGAACGTCCTCGGTGCGGAAACCCATCGTGCGAATGTTCTGATCGATCAATCGCGCCGACTGCGGCAGCGCACCGTCGAGGAGAATAAGTCCGTTGTCCGACGTGATGAGCACCGCGGAAAGGCCGGCCGTGCCGACGTAGTACGTGTTTCCGAAGACGCGAAACGGCGCCTGCGGCGCGTTCCACGCCTCGCACTGTCCGCATGTGATCGGCAGGATCAGAAACGACCGAGGAGCGTCCCTGCCCGAATGAGGCAAGGGCCGCGAGTGCGATCGCAAAGACTCTGAGCGTCATCGTTGTCGCATATCCTAGCGTGACCCGCCTTCGCCGCAGTGGCGGCTCCGGCAGCGCAGGCCACGACTCATCGAACCCTTCGACCTCTTCGAACCCCTCGACCCCACATGGTTCTTTACTCGTCCCCGCGCTTCGCCGAACACACGACACCCCCCGGACACCCGGAAGGTCCGGAGCGGGCTGGCGTGTTCGACGCCACGGCCGAGGCGTTCTCCGCAAGGTGGCGGTACGGTGCGGCCCCCTCGGCCGGCGACGGTTGAGGAGTTGACCCGTATTCACAGCGCCGACTATCTCGACACGCTGCAGAAGATGGCTGGCCGTGCCGCGATGCTCGATCCGGATACGTTTACGAGTCCGGAGTCTCATGAGATCGCGCTCCTGGGTGCCGGCGCCGCGGTCGATGCCGCTCGCGAGGCGTACGACGCGCGCATCGCGACGTTTGCCCTGGTCCGTCCGCCCGGACATCACGCCGAAGCCGACCGCGCCATGGGCTTCTGCCTGTTGAACAACATCGCCGTCGCGGCCGCGGCTCTTCGAGCCGGCGGCGTCGAGCGCGTCGCGATTGTCGACATCGACGTACACCACGGCAACGGGACGCAGAACTCGTTCTACGACGACCCGACGGTCCTCTATATTTCGAGTCACCAGTTTCCGTACTATCCGGGGACCGGCGCCGCGGAGGAAACGGGCGTCGGCGCGGGACGTGGCGCCACGCTCAACGTGCCGCTTGCCGCCGGTGCGACCGACGATGTCTACCTCCGAGCGTATGAGAGTCGGGTGATTCCGGCGATTGACGCGTTCAAGCCCGATATCCTTCTCGTGTCCGCCGGCTACGACGCGCATGCGCGCGATCCCCTCGCCGGCATGCGCCTCACCGTGTCGGGATACTCGCGTCTCGCAGGCCTGTTGAAGGACGCGGCCGTTCGACATTGCCATGGACGAACGGCGTGGGTCACCGAGGGCGGTTACCATCTCGACGCGTTGCGGGAGTGCCTGGACGCCACAATCAGCGTGCTAAGGTAAAAGGTCAACCTATCTACTGTTGTGACTGACTATCGCCCCAGAGAGATCGAGACGAAGTGGCAGACGCGCTGGCGGGACACCCGGGCCTTCGAGGTCTCCGAGGATTCGTCCCGTCCGAAGTTCTACTGCCTCGAGATGTTCGCCTATCCGTCCGGCCATGCCCACGTCGGACATGTCCGCAACTACATGATCGGCGACATCATGGCGCGCACGATGCGGATGCGCGGCTTTAACGTCCTGCATCCGTTCGGGTGGGACGCGTTCGGGCTGCCCGCTGAGAACGCCGCGATCAAGAACAACGTCCATCCGAAGACCTGGACGCTCGACAACATCGCGCACATGAAGGGCCAGCTCCAGCGCCTGGGCATCAGCTACGCCTGGGAACGCGAGATTGCGACCTGCCTGCCTGAGTACTACCGCTGGAACCAGTGGCTGTTCACGCGCATGTTCCAGAAGGGGCTGGCGTACCGGCGGCGGTCGAACGTCAACTGGTGCGAGAGCTGTCAAACCGTGCTCGCCAACGAGCAGGTCGTGGACGGCGGCTGCTGGCGGTGTGGCACGCCGGTCACGATCCGCGATCTCGAGCAGTGGTTTCTGCGCATCACGGCCTACGCTGACGAGCTGGTGGATGCTCTCGGGACCCTCACGGAGTGGCCCGAGAAAGTGCTCACGATGCAGCGCAACTGGATCGGCCGATCCGAGGGCGCGCGCATCCGGTTTCCGCTCGTGAACGTTCAAGGCGCGGAGCCCGACCAGGCCGTCGAGGTGTTCACGACCCGTATCGACACGATTTACGGGGTGACGTGCGTGTTTCTCGCGCCCGAGCATCCGCTCGTCGATCGCCTGGCGGCCGGCTCGCCCAACGAGAGAGCGCTTCGCGCACAATGCCGCGGCCTTCCGCGCGCAGGACCGCTCGGCGCGGATGACCGGTGAGGTCGAGAAGGAAGGGGTCGACACCGGCTACGAGGTGGTGAACCCGTTCACCGGCGAAAAAGTCCCGCTCTGGGTGGCCAACTTCGTGCTGGGCGAATACGGCACCGGCGCGGTCATGTCCGTCCCGGCACACGACCAGCGGGACTTCGAGTTCGTCCGGAAATATGGTCTGCCTGTGCGCGTGGTCATTCAGCCGGACGGCGGGGGGCTGTCGGCCGACAGCCTGGATGCCGCCTACGAAGACGACGGCACGCTCTCGGATTCAGGACCGTATTCGGGCCTCACGTCCCAGGAGGCGCGGAAACGCATGACAGCCGATGCCCGGACGAAGGGCATCGGACAAGGCGCCATTCAGTACCGGCTGAAGGACTGGGGCATCTCGCGTCAACGGTATTGGGGCACGCCGATTCCGATCATCTTCTGTCCGGAGTGCGGTCCTGTGCCCGTGCCCGACGATCAGCTGCCCGTCGCGCTGCCCGACGTGGTCGAGTTCACCGGGCGCGGCGACTCGCCGCTCAAGTACGTCGAGGACTTCGTCAACGTCGCGTGTCCGACCTGCGGGCGTCCAGCCCGCCGTGAGACGGACACGATGGACACGTTCGTGGATTCGTCGTGGTACTTCTACCGGTTCTGCGACGCGTCGAACACCGAGCTGCCGTTTTCGCCCGAGAGCGTGAAGTATTGGGGCCCGGTCGATTTCTACAGCGGCGGTGTCGAGCACGCGATCCTGCACTTGATCTACTCGCGGTTCTTCAGCCGCGTGTTCCGGGACGTGGGGCTTGTGGGCATCGACGAGCCATTCCACCGGTTGCTGACCCAGGGCATGGTGCTGCGGCACGGCGCCGTCATGTCCAAGTCCAAGGGCAACGTCGTCGATCCGGACGACATGATCGGCAAGTACGGCGCCGATGCGCTGCGCCTCTACGTCATGTTCGTCGCGCCACCCGAGAAGGAAGTCGAGTGGTCCGACGCGGGCCTCGAGGGGGCGTTCCGGTTCCTGAGCCGCGTCTGGCGGATCGTGGATCACGTCACGCCGGCGCTCGCCGGAGCGGGCGCGCCGGCTGGCATGTCACTCGATGACGGCGAACGTGCGCTCCGGCAGAAAACGCACGCGACCATCGGCCGCGTCACGCGCGATATCGATCCGCGCATGCATCTCAACACCGCCGTGTCGGCGCTCATGGAGCTCGTCAACGAGATCTATGCGTTCACGGAGCCTCGCGGTCTGCGACCCGTCGGCCGCGAGGACGAGCCGCCGGCCGTCATTTCCCGCCGGGAAACCGCGGCCGTGCTGCGGGAAGCCTGTGAGTCGCTGGTTTTGATGCTCTCGCCGTTCACGCCTCACCTGGCAGAGGAGCTGTGGGAAGGCCTCGGCCACACGAGCGGCGTCGTCGCAGCCGGATGGCCGGCGTACGACGAGGCCGCCGCCCGTCAGGACCTGATCGAAGTCCCCGTGCAGGTCAACGGGAAGGTTCGGGCACGCATCCAGATCTCCCAGGACGCGTCGGAGTCCGAGATGGAGGCCGCCGCCCGTGCCGCGCCCTCGGTCGCGCCGTACCTCGAGAACGCCGAGATCGTGAAGGTGGTGGTCGCAAAAGGCCGTCTCGTGAACATCGTCGTCAGACCGGCAAAGGGGACGTCATGACGGACCGATTGGTCTCGCTGTCGCTGGCTTTCGGAGTGGCAGTCGCCGGTCTGGCGGTCTCGTCATGCGGCTACGCCCTGGCGGGTCGGGGCAATGCGCTGCCTGCCGGACGTCACGATCATCGGCGTGCCGTATTTCGCGAATGAGTCGATCGAGCCCGAGATCGAGCGCGTGATCGGCGACGCCGTGCGTGCGGAATTCCAGAGCAAGGGAAAATACCGGGTCCAACCGGACGGGGCGGGTGTGGATGGCCTGCTGACCGGCACCGTGATTGCCGTCGAGCTTCGCGCGACCGCCTACACGCCGGAGCGATTGCCGTCCGCCTTTGCGCTCATCGTCACCGCCAACGTCGAGTTCAAGAACATGCGCGACAACGAGAACGTGCTGTGGTCGAATCCTTCGTTCCGCGTGTCCGAGGAATACCAGGTGACGCAGTGATAACAACCTGACCGACGTCACCGCGTTCTTCACCCAGAACCCCAACGCGAAGGAACGGCTCGCGAAGCGCTTCGCACGAGACGTCGTCACCGCCATCTTCGAGGCGTTCTAACGCTCGTGCCTGCCATCGACCTCGCCACGCTCAAGAAGCACGTGGCGGATCGCCGCCTTGCGCCGGTCTATGTGCTGGTCGGCGAAGACGTGAAGCTCGTCGATCGCATGGTGGACGCCATCGAGAGCACGATCGATCCTGCCGACCGGCCGTTCGCCGTCGACCACGTGTATGCGGGCGAAGCGAGCGGGTCGCCGGTGAACATCGTGTCGTCGGCCCGCGGGCTGCCCATGCTCGGGGATCGGCGCCTCGTGATCGTCCGGCGTGCGGAGCGCCTGCTGAAGCCGAAGAGGGCAGGGAAGCCTGCCGAAGACGATCGAGGAGGACGCCGACGAGGACGCCCTCGGGCGACGCTCCCGACCTCGAACCGCTCGAGGATTACCTCGACGCGCCCGTCGACACGAGCGTGCTCGTGTTCGTGGCGGCGGACATGGACCGGTCGCGGCGCCTGACGAAGAAGCTCATCGCGAAGGCGGCGATCGTGGAGTTTGGGGGACTTGCCGCGGACGGCGCCGCGGCGCGCCGTGACGGACGGCGGACGGCGCAGGAGTGGCTTCAGGAGGAACTGACGCGCTCGGGGCGTGCGATCGACGCCGACGCCGCCCGCCTGCTCGTGTCCCGGGCCGGGCACGACATCACGAAGCTGCGCGGCGATGTTGAACGGCTGCTGCTCTTCACCGAGGGTCGTAGGCGCATCTCGGCGGACGATGTGATGGAAGTGGTCGCCGACGAGCAGACCGTGGACGACGACTGGGCGGTCATCAACGCGATCGCCGAGGGCGACCCGGCCCGAGCCCTCGTCGAGACCGGGCGCCGCTTCGACCGCGGCGACTCGCCGCATCAACTGCTCGGGCAATTGCGATGGTGGGTGTCCTCACGGCTGGCGGAGGGCGACGCGTCCCGCGTGAAGCCGGCGATGGACGCTCTGCTTCGGACGGAATCTGGCCTTGAAGAGCTCAGGAGGCGAGGAACGCGTGCTCCTGGAACGACTCGTGGTCGAACTGACCGGCCGCCGGCTCCCGGCGGCCCGAGGCTGGCGCTGAGAAAAGGGTCGGGACGCTTTTACGTTCGACGTAAGAAGCGTCCCGACCCCTTTTCTTACTTGGCCAGGCTCTTCGCCAGGCGCGACTTGTAGCGGCCGGCCGCGTTGTCGTGGATGATGCCCTTGCCCGACATCTTGTCCACGAGCGAGTAGGTCTCGCGGAGCAAGGTCTTCGCCTTGTCCGTCTCGCCGGCGGTGACCGCGCTGCGAATCGCCTTCAACCCGGTCCGGAGCTTCGACCGCAGTTCGCGATTGTGCGCGGTGCGCTTGAGGGTCTGGCGATGAGCCTTCATCGCCGATGCATGTCGCGTAGCCACGTGCTGTCCTTACCTGCGGGCCGAGCCCGCCAGAAGCGGTCCATGAGCGGACCGCGAACACTTGAGTATATGAAAAAACACGTCGGGTGTCCGTTATTTCTCAGTCGCCCCGCTTTTCCGACCGGATCCGCCGGCGTTCCCGCCGGTCCGCGGTGCCCAGGTCGCGCCGGTTGTGCGGTCTGGCGACCCGCAGAAGGTCCAGCAGAGCCTGTTCCTCCGGCGATGGCGGCGGCGTTGTGTCTTCGTAGAGGGAGCGGGCCTGCGCCTTGGGGATGTGCTGGTCGAACACTGCCCGCACGACCACCCGCTGCTTCCGTCCGAGCGCCCTGGTGATTTCGACGATGTCTCCGGCCTTCACGTCGCGGTGCGGTTTGGCCGAGCGTCCGTTGACGTGCACCTTGCCGCCCTTGCAGGCCTGCTGAGCTTCGGATCGCGTCTTGAACAGACACGAGACATCGAGCCAGACGTCGAGGCGGATTGACTCAGTCAATGGACAGCGATCCCCGGCCACGGAATTGCGGATCTGCGATCTGCGATTGAGGATTGCATTGATGATCCGGCGATTGTGGATTGTGGATTGAAACCCTCCCGGCCTTCCGACCGACCTCGATCCGCAATCACCAATCTCTCAATATCAATTCAATCCCCAATCGCAAATCGCAGATCCGCAATCGTTCGACCTATCCGGCACCAAGCGCGCTCGCGACGAGTTCCTTGGCACGCGCGAGGACGCGATCGATCCCCGAGGGGTCCTTGCCCCCCGCTTCCGCGAAGTCCGGCCGCCCCCCGCCGCCCCCACCGATCAACGGCGCCAGTTCCTTGACGAGCTGGCCGGCCTTGACGCGGCCGGTGAGATCCTTGGTGACCGATACCAGCAGCTGCGCCTTCCCGTCGTTCTCGGCGGCCAGCACGACGACGCCGGTCTTCAGTTTGTCGCGGAGCGAGTCGGCCAGGCCGCGCAGCGCGTCCTTCTCGAGCCCGCTGACGCGGCGAGCGACGAGCCGCGCGTCGCCAATCGCGACACTGTCGTCCTGATCGGCCCGCGGGCCACCCATCGCCACCTTGGTCTTCAGCTGCGCGTTCTCGCGCGTGAGGCGCTTCACTTCCGCCTGCAGCCGTGCCACCGCATCCGCCAGTTCAGGCACCGGCACGCTCAACGCGGCCTGGGTGCTCGTGAGTGCCGCGTCGCGGGCCTGCAGATAGGCGACTGCGCCAGCTCCCGTCAACGCCTCGATCCGGCGAACGCCGGCGGCGACGCCGGACTCCTCGGTGATCACGAACGGGCCGATGTCGCCGGTCGCCCGGACGTGAGTACCGCCGCACAGCTCGACGCTGAATCCGGGAACCGTGACGACCCGGACCTGATCGCCGTACTTCTCGCCGAAGAGCGCCATCGCGCCGTCACGAATCGCGTCCTCGGTGCTCCGCACCTCGGTGTTGACCGGCGTGTTGCCGTAGACGTGCTCGTTGACCACGCGCTCGATTTCCCGCGTGTCGTCGTCGGTGAGCGCCTCGAAGTGCGAGAAGTCGAACCTGAGCCGGTCCGGCGCCACGAGCGACCCGGCTTGCCGTACGTGGGTGCCAAGCCGTTGCCTGAGCGCCGCGTGGAGCAGGTGAGTTGCCGTGTGATTGCGCCGCGTCGCGTCGCGAGCGCCTGCGTCAACGCGCGCCGTGACTCTCACGCCGGGTGTGAGGGAGGCCGCCACCGCGACGCGATGTCCGCGTGGGCCGCCAGGCGCGAGGCGTGTCATGCCGATGACGTGGCAGGCACGTCCGTCAGGCGTGATGAGCTGGCCCGTGTCCGAGACCTGGCCACCGGATTCGACGTAGAACGGCGTGCGGTCGAGCACGACGAATCCAGTCGTCCCGCCTTCGAGCCGGTCGACCTGCCGGCGGGCGTCATCGAAGAGGGCGACGACGGTCGCATCGGGCACGTCGGTCGTCAGATAGCCCTCGAACCCATCACCCACGGCCTCGATACGACGCCGCTCGGCGTCGTTCGCATACTCGAACGAGACACCCTTCTTCGACTCGAACGTGCTGCCGGCGCGAGCGCGCTCCCGCTGTGCCTCCATGGCTGTCTCGTAGCCTTCGCGATCGATGGAGAGTCCACGTTGGCCGGCGAGGTCCTCTGCGAAATCGAGCGGGACACCGAGCGAATCGTAGAGGCGGAACACCGCGTCGCCCGGCACGACTGAAGCGCCGGACGCCTTGACGCGGTCCAGCAGTTCCTCGAGACGGGGGAGCCCGCTCGTGAGCACCGCATCGAACCGGTCCTCTTCGGAGCGCACGGTACGAACGATCGCGTCGCGCTGGCGGACGAGCTCCGGATAGCTCGCGCCCATCTCGCGCACGACGACGTCCACGAGTGCGTGCAGGAACGGCTCGCTGAGACCAAGTTTCTTCCCGTGACGCATGGCTCGCCGCATGATCTTGCGCAGCACGTAGCCACGCCACTCGTTCGACGGCAGGACGCCGTCCGCGATGAGGAATGTCATCGCCCGGAGATGATCCGCCACGACCCGCATCGAGACGTCCGGGTGGTCGAGCGGTCTCGTCGTGCCGGTGTAGGTGCGGCCGGCGCGATCCGCGATCGCCCGGAGGATCGGCTGGAAAAAGTCCGTATCGTACGTCGACAGCTTGCCTTGAATGACGGACGTGATCCGCTCGAGGCCCATGCCGGTGTCGATCGACTTCGCCGGCAGCGGCGTCAGTGTGCCGCCTTCGCCGCGGTCGAACTCCATGAACACGTTGTTCCAGACCTCGACATACCGCTCGCAGTCGCACTCGATCCCCTTGCAGACCGGCTGATCGCACGGGATGTGGTTGCCGCGGAAGTACATGATTTCGGAACAGCGGCCACACGGTCCCGTCTCGCCCATCTGCCAGAAGTTGTCCGCCAGGCCAAGCTCGGTGATGCGCGACGCGGGCACGAACTTCGTCCACAGCGCGAACGCCTCGTCGTCGCGCGGAATGCCAGTCTCGCCCTTGAAGACGGTCGGAAACAACCGGTCCGGCTCGAGTTGCCAGACCGTCGTCAGGAGCTCCCACGCGAAGGCCACGGCCTCCGGCTTGAAGTAGTCACCGAATGAGAAATTGCCCAACATCTCGAAGAACGTATGGTGCCGGTCGGACGGACCCACGTTGTCGAGGTCGTTGTGCTTCCCACTCACGCGCATGCACTTCTGAGCCGTCGTGGCTCGCCGGTAGTCCCGTCGTTCCTTGCCAAGGAACAGATCCTTGAACTGATTCATCCCGGCGTTCGTGAAGAGCAACGTCGGATCGTCGGAGGGAATGAGCGACGACGATGGAACGATGCGGTGTCCCTGGCGCGCGAAGTAGTCGAGAAAACCCTGACGAATCTCGTGACCGGTCATGTGAGCTGAAGAGATTGTATCGGCTTAAGGGCTTGGGCTTACCAGAGCTCTAGGGCTCAAGACCCAAGCTCAGACCCAAGACTCTTCAAGACTTTCGAAATCATCGCCGATGAGAAGCCCCGCCTCAGGAGCTGATTGAACAGCTTCCGCCTTCCCGCGGGCGTGTCGTCGACGCTCCGGCTCTTACGCTCGACGAATCGTTTGATGGCGTTGACGTCCTCGTCCGGCGGAATCTCGGCGAGCGCTTCGCGGGTCAGTTCGCGCGAGAAGCCGCGCGCCTCGAGCTCGCGTTGTATGCGCAGCCGCCCGCGTCCTTTCAGGCGGCTCGCGGTGCGCACATGCGCAAAGGCCGCGCGGCGGTCGTCCACGGAACGGTTACCGGCGAGGCGTTCGACCGCGGCGTCGACATCGTCGCGCGCGAAGCCGCGATCGATCAGCTTGGTGGTGAGCTCGACGCGACTCAACTCGCGCCGGCTGAGCATGGCGAGTCCCGCCGAGTACGGCGAGCCGGCCGGCGTCGTCCTACGATTTCCGACCAGCGGCCGTCGCCTCTGCCTGGCGCGACGGAATCTCAACCGGCGTCAGCCAGTTGTGACGGTCCGGTACCACGCCGTTGACGTAGTCGAAGAACGCGTTCTGCAGGGCAGTCGTGACGGGACCACGGTGGCCCGGTCCGACCTGGATGCGATCGACGGATCGGATGGGCGTAATTTCAGCGGCCGTCCCCGTAAAGAACAGTTCGTCGGCGATGTAGAGCATCTCGCGCGGCAGATCCTGCTCCTTCACCTGGTAGCCGAGATCCTGCGCGAGCGTGACGACCGAGTCGCGCGTGATGCCCGGCAGGACCGACGCGCCCACCGGCGGCGTATAGACGATGTCGTCGCGCACGAGGAAGAGATTCTGGCCGCTGCCTTCACTGATGTGGCCTGACGGGTCGAGCGCGATCCCCTCGGCGAAACCGCCGAGCACCGCTTCCATCTTGATCAGCGCGGAGTTCGCATAGTTCGCGGCGGACTTCGCCATCGCCGGAAACGTGTTCGGCGCGCTGCGGGCCCATGAGCTCACGCAGACGTCGACGCCCTTCTCGAGCGCTTCGGGGCCGAGGTACGCACCCCAATGCCAGACGAGGATCGCGGCGTCAACAGGACACGTGAGGGGATTGACCCCGAGCTCGTTGTACCCGCGATAGATGATCGGGCGGATGTAGCACGCGTCGAGCGCGTTCGCCTGGACGACGTCGATCACGCCGCGCGTGACTGTTTCGCGGTCGAGCTCGTAGTCCATCCGGTAGATCCGGGCCGAGTCGTAGAGCCGTCGCATGTGCGCGTCCAGCCGGAAGAAGGCTGAGCCCTTGGGGGTCTTGTAACAGCGTGCGCCCTCGAAGACCGCCGATCCGTAGTGGACGACGTGTGAGGCGATGTGGATGGTGGCGTCCGTCCAATCGACGATCTTGCCATTGATCCACACCTTTGCGGTGCGGTCGAAAGCCATTGCGACTCCTAAAGGGAACCGGGCCGGATTGCCGAGGCCGTCGCCTGGAACCCTGCCCGGAACTAGAGATGTTACCAGTATTGCGTCTTACTGGTTCTCGCCACAGAACGGGCACCGGCCGCCGCGCGTCGGCAGGGGCTTACGGCACTGCCAGCAGAACCGTCCGCCGCTGATTTCACGCGTCTGGTGCCGCGACGTCGCCGGACGGCGGGTGCCTGCCGGACGGGCAGCCTCGGCCGCTGCCGGCGCCGCCACGGCGGCCGGCGTACGCCGGACGAGCTCGCTCCGCGCATTCAGGATATCGGTCAGAAGGTCCTCGGCCCGTTGATACCGGGCCGAGACGTCCGCCCGCAAGGCGCGCATCACGATCTCGTCGATCACCTTGGGGATCGACGGGTTGCGCGTGCGGGGAGGCGAGACGAGCTCACCACGGCGGAGGCGCTCGAGGTCGCTCGGCGCGGGCGTCTCGTACGGCAAGCCGCCCGTCAGCATCTGATACATCGTCACCCCGAGCGAGTAGAGGTCGGACGCGAACACCGCCCGGCCTTCGAACTGTTCGGGCGCCATGTAGGGCGGGCTGCCGATGACCGTCGTGCCATGGGCGGCGATCTCGAGGAATCGGGACGTGCCGAAGTCGCCCACCTTGAGCAGGCCGCGGTCG
Organism: uncultured Acidobacteriota bacterium; assembly: GCA_963793255.1. Lineage (GTDB taxonomy): Bacteria > Acidobacteriota > Vicinamibacteria > Vicinamibacterales > SCN-69-37 > CAVTYZ01. The sequence goes on along the minus strand of CAWBZK010000016.1, from coordinate 104,955 downwards.
GTGACGAAGACGTTCGCCGGCCGGAGATCGCGGTGGATGACGCCGCTCTTGTGCGCATGCTCGACGGCGTTGGCAATCTGGCACGTGTAGTCGAGCGCCGTGGCGATCTCGAGCGGGCCGCGCTCGTCGATGATCGTCTCGAGCGTCTCGCCCGGCACGTACTCCATGACGATGAAGAACACGCCGTCCTGCTTCTCTGCGGTCGTCACGCCGACGATATTCGGATGGTTCAACGAGGCGAGCAGGCGAGGCTCGCGCAGCAGCTCGCCGAAGTCCATGTTCTGCTTGTGCGGGACTTTGATGGCGACGCGCTTGTCGATCCAGGTGTCCTCGGCAAGATAGACCGTACCGAAGCCGCCACTGCCGACGGGCTCGAGCAATCGGTACTTGCCGAGCGTTTGGCCGCGAAAGACCATGACCGGTGAAAGTATATCGATCTGGTTCACAATCTGCGCGTGCATCGAGTCCACGCGCCTGGCGCTCGGCCGCCGTCCGTACTCGTGTCGGGCGCCGAGGTCCACCACCTGACGCGCGTGCTGCGTTTGTCGGCCGGCGACGACGTCGTGGTGTTTGACGGTCAGGGACACGAATGGTTGGGACGCATCGCGTCGGCCACGCGGTCCAGTGTCACGATCGATCTCCAGGACGAACGAAGGGCGGTCGCCGAGCCGCCGGTGCATCGTCACACTTGGCGTTGCGGTGCTGAAAGGGACCCAGCTGGACGAGGTGGTCCGTGACGCGACGATGCTGGGCGCCTCCGCGCATCGTCGCCGTTCGTGTCCGCCCACGTCGCCGTCTCCGAGCGAGCGTGGAAGAACCGATCGACCGACCGGTGGAGCCGCGTCGCGAGTGCCTCCGCCAGTCAGTGCGGCCGGGCCGTCGTGCCGGAGATCGGCGACGTGTCGCCCTTCGACGCGCTGCTGTCCGCGCGTGGCTTCGAGCTGGTCGTCATGTGCGTGGAGCCGGCATCAGGCGCCGCGCGATCCGTGACCACGCTGCCGCGTGCCGAACGAGCCCTGCTGCTCGTCGGTCCGGAAGGGGGGTGGGCGCCGGACGAGCTGGAACGCGCCCGGGCGGCGGGCGCGGTGTTCATCTCGCTTGGACCGCGGATCCTTCGAGCGGAAGCGGCACCCGCCGTCGCCCTGGTCGCGCTGTGGACGCACTGGGGGTGGATCTAGACGGCAGGCTTGGGGCTTGAGTCTTGAGGCTTGGGGCGTGAAAGGCGCAACGCAACCCAGCCATCCTCATCGGCGCGGTCCGGTTTGGTGAACGCCGCGTGTTCGAACACCCGCAAGACGTCACCGTCCTCGCCGATTTGGAACCCGCTGACGATGAGCGACCCGCCTGGCGCGACGAGGGATCCGAGCGCGGACGCATACCGCTCGAGCACCGCGCCGGTGAGGTTGGCGAGGACGAGGTCGAAGCTGCCTCCGAGCTGGTCCGAGGCGTCAGCGAGATCGACGCTCCGCAGTTCCACCGCCGCGTCCGCACCGTTCGAGCTCGACGTTCTCGCGAGCCGACGTCAGCGCATCGGCATCGACGTCGATGCCGATCGACGCGCGCGGCGCCCAGCCGCCAGCGCCGCGATGGCCAGCACGCCCGAACCGGTGCCGACGTCGAGCACCGACCGGCCGTCGTGACGCCAGGGCTGCAGCAGCTGCAGGCACAGGCGCGTGGACGCGTGATGGCCCGTGCCGAACCCCATCGACGGCACGATCGTGATGACAATGTCGTCGTCCGACGGCGCCGTGTCCTGCGCGCGCCCACGGAGGCGTCACGACAACGCGGCCGACACGGATTGCGGTGAGCGACGCCTGGCTGCGTTCCGCCCAGGCTTCGTCGGAGATTGAGACGGCGGTGACGCTGGCTTCTGGCGCGAAGGCGCGAGCGATCTCGAGCGCGCGATCGCGCCGGTCATCGCTCGGAAAGAACACCGCAACCCCGGATGAGCGCTCTTCGACCGCTGTCGGTCCTTCGTCATCCAGCGCCGCGATCAATTGCTCGATACGCTCGGAGTCAACCGGTGTGGGCCACTCGATGTCCAGCGCGGGAAACAGGCGATCCATTTGCTATTTGTTATTGGTTATTTGTTATTGGCATTGGTTATTGGCTATTTGCTATTGCGAGGTTGCGCCGATGCGTCGATTCTCATTCCGCAATCGCAAATGACCAATAACCAATGCAATAACAAATAGCCAATAACCAATAACAAATGACGAGTCGCGTTATCCGAACAGGTCCTTCACCTTCTCGAAAAACGGCTTGTCCCCGTCGGCATCGGGCGTCGTGGCCTCGATGGTCTCGACAGGCATCGTGTGGCCGAGCTCGGTGACGAGCTTCTTCTGGTCCTTGCTGAGCTTCTTGGGCACGTCGACGACGACGCGCACGTGGAAGCTGCCGCGTCCGCGGCCGGTCACGCTCGGCATGCCCTTGCCGCGGAACGTGATGACCGAGCCGCTCGGTGTGCCCGCCGACACGTCGACGGTGAGCGGCCCGGCGGGTCCCTCGACCTTGAACGATCCGCCCATCGCCATCGTGGGATAGGGCACCGGGACTTCGATGAAGAGGTCATCCTCTTCGCGGCGGAACACCGGATGCGGTCGGACGTGGATGACCACGTAGAGGTCGCCGGTCGGACCACCGACGGCGCCGTGCTCGCCTTCGCCGTGCAGGCGGAGCCGCTGACCGTCATCGATCCCGGCCGGAATCCGAACCGTTACGCGCCGATCGCGGGCGACGCGCCCCGTTCCGCGGCAGGCCGGGCAGGGATTGCGGACGATCTGGCCGGTCGCGCCGCACTGGCCGCAGGGCCGGGCGACGACGAGGAAGCCCTGCTGGAAGCGCAGTTGGCCGGTGCCGCGGCACTGCGGGCAGGTCTCGGCTGAGGATCCTTTCGCGGCGCGCGTGCCCTTGCACGTCTCGCAGGTCTCCTCGCGCGGAATCTGGATCGTGCTCTCCGTGCCCGCGAAGGACTCTTCGAACGAGATCTCGAGGTCGTAGCGAAGGTCGGCGCCGCGGCTCGGACCCGCGCGCCGGCCGCCGCCGAAGCCGAAGAAGTCGCCGAGGATGTCCGAGAAGTCCGCGAAGATGTCCGGGTTGAAGCCCGGGCCCTGCCCGCCGGCACCTTGCACGCCCGCGTGGCCGAAGCGGTCGTAGCGCGCGCGCTTCTCCGCGTCGCCGAGGACGGCGTAGGCTTCGGCCGCTTCCTTGAAGCGTTCCTCGGCCTCCTTGTCGCCGGGGTTGCGATCCGGGTGGTACTTCAGCGCCAGCTTGCGATAGGCGCTCTTGATTTCCTGCTCGTCCGCGCGCCGCTCGACGCCGAGGACTTCGTAGTAGTCCCGGCGGCTCACGCCTTGGCCACCTTCACCATCGGCGCGCGCAGCAGTCGTTGACCGAGCGCGATAGCCGCGCCGCACTTCGGCGGTGATCTCGCCGTCCGGCCGGCCATCGGCGGGCTCGTTGGCGACGGCCTCGTGCCACTCCGGATCGAAGATCTGGCCGACGACGTCGAACGGCTCGACGCCGCGGCGTCGAAGCACGTCGAGCAGTTGACGATGGATCAGCTCGATCGCCCTCGCGAACGCTGGCGTTCGCCGCTCGGAGTCGATCGGCGCGGCGAGCGCGCGCTCGAGATCGTCGAGCACCGGCAGCAGGTCGCGGATGACGTCCGTGCCGGCGGCTTCGGCCCGCTCGCGGCGCTCGCGATCCGTCCGCTTGCGATAGTTGTCGAACTCGGCCGTGAGCCGGAGCAGCCGATCGTAGTAGTCGTCGCGCTCGCGACGAACGGCTTCGTCGCCGGTCGCGGCCGAAGGGTATCCACGGAACTCACTGGTGTCTCGTCGTTCTGCATTGGGCGTTACTGACTTTCGAGAAGCCGGCTGACGGCCTGCGACACGCCGTCGACGACCGAGATCGCGCGCTGATAGCGCATGCGCGTCGGGCCGATGACGCCGACGGTCGTCGTGCGGTCGCCGTCCTGGAACGTCGAGGCCACGAGACTGAAGGGATGCAGGTCGGGCGACGGATGTTCCGACCCGATGACGACGGTCAGTCCGGTCGCTTCGATCGATCGCGTCAGCAGCTCGACGAGCTGATGCTTCTCTTCGATCATCCGGAACAGCACGCGGAGCGTCTCGACCATGTCTGCTCACGGTCGGCGGCGTCCGACCAGGCCTTCGATCAGGAACGACGCGCCCTGGACGTGCAGCGTCTCTTCCGGCTCGACGTCGTCGAGGCCCTGCTGAGCCAGCTCGAGCGCGCGCTTCATCAGCGCGTCGTAGAGCAGACGCTCCTCGCGCAGCCGCCCGACGATCGCCTCGCGCGCTTCGTGAAGCGTCATGCCCGCGAACTCGCTGTTGATGTAGTTGGCCGCCTGTGTCAGCGCGCTGGCGTCGTACGGTTCGTCCGTCTCGATGACCTTGTGGATCACGTGGCCGCCGGTGCCGACGACGATGACGAGCACGCGGGTGCCTTCGAGCACCGACGAAGTCGATGTGCTGCAGCCGGATGGTCGGGTTCGGCGGGTGCGAGCGCGAACCCGATCTGGTGCGACGCCCGCGACAGTTCCTGCGACGCGTGCTCGAGCAGGTCGCTCACCGTCGCCGACGCGCCGCAGCCGGGCCTCGACCTCCGCGCTGGGACGGGCCTTGCGGCGCGACTCGAGCAGCGTGTCCACGTACAGCCGGTAGCCGGAATCGGTCGGAATGCGGCCGGCCGACGTGTGCGGCTGCCGGACGAGTCCCTGTTCCTCGAGCGAAGCCAGGATGTTGCCGGACCGTCGCCGACGACAGACCCAGCGCGCTGTGCCCGGCAAGCCAGGCCGACGACACAGGTTCTCCCTGTTCGATGTAGCCCGCGACGAGGCTGGCGAGAATCCGCCGGTGTCGGGCGATCATGCTGCTTAGCAGTCTCCTGCGAGAGAGTGCTAACCCAAAGTATAGCAAACAGGGCGAAAGCGGCTGCCCGGCTATCGGATCACCCGCCGGAAAAGTCCACCGAGCCGCGAGAGGATCGACCCGACGCCCGCCGCCGTGGACCTCGCAGGACTTGGTGGGCGCCGTGCCGGCAAGGAACGCCTCGTGTCACGACCCGCGGGCAGTTCGGCGTGGCCAGCTGTCCGGTGTCCGCGTCGATGTCGGCGAACTCGATGCCCGCGGGCGCCTCGAACTTGATGTTGGGCCGGCCGGCCAGCGCGCGCCTCATGAACGCCGTCCAGATCGGGAGCGCCGCCTGCGATCCGCTCAGCCCGATCGGCTGGTTGTCGTCGAAGCCGACCCAGACCGCCGTCAGCAGCTCGGGCGTGAACCCGATGAACCAGGCGTCGCGCAGGTCGTTCGTCGTGCCGGTCTTGCCCGCGGCGTCGAGGGCGAAGCCCTGCGCTCGCGCGCCTGCGCCCGTGCCTCGTTGAGCACGCTCCGCATCATGTTCGTGACGAGGTAGGTCGCATCCGGGCGCGCGACCGAGCGATTGGCGAGCGTGCTCGGTACTGTCGCGTCTTGCCGTCGTCGACGATCCGTGTGACCGCCTGAAGCGGCCGGACGGAGCCGCCGTTCGTGAACAACGTGTACGCCTCGGCCATCTCGAGCGGCGTGACTTCGAAGACGCCCAGCGCGATCGACGGGAACGCGCGGGCGGTCGCGCCGACGCCGATCCGCTTCCAGAGCGCCGCGACCCGGTCGTAGCCGACTGTCTCGGCGACCTTGATGGCGACGACGTTGCGCGAGTGGGCCAGCGCGCGGCGCAGCGTGATCGGACCGTCGTACTCGTCCTGGTAGTTGGCCGGCGTGTAGTCCTTCTCGCCGTCCTTGAACGTCGGTCGGCTCGTCGACGACGATCGGCGCGGGCGTGAGTCCGCGCGTCCCTCCTCGGCCATCGATTCGAACGCCGCGAGATAGACGAACGGCTTGAAGACCGAACCCGGCTGCCGCCGGGCGAGGATGGCGCGGTTGTACTGCGACTGGCTGTAGGCGCGGCCGCCGACGAGCGCGAGGATCTCGCCGGTGCGTGGATCGACGGCGACGAGCGCCGCCTGCGCCTGCCCGCGCCGCTTGCGGGCCGCCAGCTGCTTGTCGACCTGCGCCATGCCCTCGGCCAGCGCTTCCTGCGCCAGGCGCTGCAGGTGCAGGTCGAGCGTCGTGTAGACGTCCACGGCGGCGTCGCGCTTCGAGCAGCCCGCCGTACTTCTCGTCGACGAGCGAGCTGACGTAGTCGACGAAGTACGGCGCTTCGTTTTCGAGCGCGCGGCTGGCGACGATCGAGCGGTTCGCCTTGCGCCGCCTCGGCGTCGTCGGCCGTGATGACGCCGGCCTCGGCCATGCCCGCGAGCACGACGTTGCGGCGTTCGCGCGCGCGCTCCGGGATTGCGGAACGGCGAGAAGCGCGACGGCGACTGGATGACGCCGGCGATCGTCGCGGCCTCGGCGAGCGTGACGTTGCGCACGTCCTTGCCGAAGAAGATGCGCGCGGCCTCGGAGACGCCGTGAATCGCGAACGGCCCGCGCTGGCCGAGCACGACGTCGTTCAGGTACAGCTCGAGGATCTGGTCCTTCGTGAAGCGCGACTCGAGCACGAGCGCCATGAACTGTTCCTGGAGCTTGCGGCGCAGGGTCTTCGCCGGCGTCAGGAACGTGTTCTTGACGATCTGCTGCGTGAGCGTGCTGCCGCCGACGAGATACGGCCGGTCGCCGCTGAGGTTCGTGACGAGCGCGCCGAGCGATGCCGATGGGATCGACGCCGGGATGGTCGTAGAAGCGGCGGTCCTCGATGGCGAGGACGGCGTCGATGACGTGTCGCGGGATGCTCGCGAGCGGCACGTAGCGGCGCCGCTCGCCCGGCGCGAGCGCGGCGAGCAGCGGCGCCTCGAGCGCGACGCGTTCGACCGTCTTGCCGTCGCCGCCCGTGAGTCGCGTGATCGACCGTGGAGTTGGCGCGTGCGAAGTCCACGCGGACGAGCGCGGCCTGTCCGCGTTCCGGGTTGCGCGGCACGACGGTGACCGTCGTGTTGCTGACGCCGAACTCGCCGGGCGCCGTCGGCGTCGGCCGCTCGGCGTAGCCGACGTCGTTCAGGCGCTGGACGAGCTGCGCCTGCGACAGCCCGTGGCCGGGTCGGAGTTCGAACGGCGCGCCCGAAAATCCGCGGCACCGGGCCGCTGCTCGCCGGCCAGGCGCGCGTCGATCATCCGGCCGTACGAGATCCACAGCCAGGAGACCACGACCGCGACAAACGTAGACCACGAACGCGCTGGCCACGAGCGAGTACCTGCACCCACGGCTTCAGCGGAGGCCTGAAGATCGCGCGGATGCGCGCCGAAGAGCGTCGTGGGCTTCGGTGCGCGTCGGGCGGGGCGCCGGGAAGTCGGACGGGTCGCCACGTCCGAAGCAGTGTACGGCAATTCCGTCCGACGGCGCTTGACATGCGGCGATGCGGCGCATACTTTCGGCTCGCCCGATGTCCTTCGCCCCCGACTACCTCCGGCTCGTGCTCAGCGAGAACTTCGAGGACGCGAAGGCGCTGTTCCTCGAGCCGCTGATGGCGATTCACTACGCGCATCTCGCGATGCTGGCCGAACAGGGCATCGTGACGTCCGACGACGCGCGCGCGATCCGGCAGGCGCTCGACGCCATCGATCGTGACGCGCTCGAGCGCACGGGCTACGACGGATCCTGCGAAGATCTCTTCTTCTATGTGAACCGTCTTGCTGGCCGAGGCCTGCGGGCCGGACGTCGCCGGCCGGCTGCATACCGCGCGCAGCCGCAACGACATCGACATGACGATGTACCGGATGCTGCTGCGCGAGTGGATTCTGACGCTCGCCGAGGCCGTGGTCGAGCTGCGGACAGGCGCTGATCGACGTGGCCGATCGGCACATCGCACTCGGTGTTTCCCGCGCACACGCACACGCAGCCGGCGCAGCCGACGACGGTCGCGCACTATCTGCTGGCCGTCGTCGAGCAGCTCGAACGCGACACGGTCCGTCTCGCGTGCCGCGTACGCGACCGTCAACCGCAATCCGCTCGGCGCGTGCGCCATCACCGGCACGGGGTTTCCGATCGACCGCGACCGCACCAGTCGACCTGCTCGGGTTTCTCGGGACCGACGGGCAACACCTACGGCAGCATCGGCGCCGTCGACTACCTGCTCGAGCCCGCTGAGCGCGGCCGTCGGTGCTGGTGATCGGCCTCGGGCGCTTCACGCAGGACCTGCTGCTGTGGTCCACCGTGGAGGTCGGCTATCTGCGGCTGCCGGACGGGTTCGTGCAGGTGAGCAGCATCATGCCGCAGAAGCGCAATCCGGTGGCGCTCGAGCACGCGCGCGCGCTGCTCTCGAAGGCGCTCGGCGAGCTGGGCGCGGTCGCGCAGGTGCCGCACAACACGCCGTTCGGCGACATCGTCGATACGGAGGACGATCTGCAGCCGCTCGTCGCGCGCCGCGTTCAGGGACGCGACGCGCGCCGTGTCGCTGCTGGCAGCGACGATGGCCGAGGCCGAGTTCGACGTCGCGCGGATGCGCGAGCGCGCGGCGCGGCGTGGGTGACGGTGACCGAGCTGGCCGACGTGCTCGTGCGCGATCACGGCCTGTCGTTCGGCGAGGCGCACGAGATCGTCAGCGACGTCGTGCGCGCGGGCGCGACAGCGCCGCCAGAGACGAGCCGGCAGCGCTCCTCGCGGCCGCCGCCCGGGCGCGTGGGCACCGCATCGAATACGCGGCGGACGATCTCGCCGCATCCTCAGCCCCGAACACTTTGTCGAGGTGCGCCGGACGCTCGGGGGACCGTCGCCGGAGGTGGTCGCTGCCGCCCTCGAAGACGCGCGGAAGAGTCTCGAGACTGACAGCGCGCAGTTGGCCGCCTCGCGCGCGGTGCTCGCCGATGCCGCTCGGCGGCGTGCTTACAACGTGACGAGGTAGTGACAGGCCGCCGAGACCGGCAATTCCTGCAGCAGGCGATCGACGAACGCCTCGCCGTAGCGGTTGGCGAAGAACGCGACGTTGAGCAGCACGTTCCTGCGGATGGCCGCCCGGGAAGGCGAGGTCACGCGTGCGCATGAACTGGCGGCGCAGTGTGTCGTCCTTCTTCTTGCTGGCCTGGACGATCTTGCTCTGCAGGTGCTGGATCGTTTCGGTCAGCTGCGTCGCGCGTCGTGTCGACGGCGCCGACGAGCGTGGGATCGACCGCCTTGCACCGCCTCGCGGAGCGCTGTCAGTCTGCTCGCCGATGTGCCGTTCGGTCGCGTGAATGAGCTGCGTCGATCGATGGCGGGCAGTTGCGCTCGAGCAGCTGGTTGAGCACCGACTCGTCCTGCGCCTGAAGGGACTCGAACGGCACGTCGTGCTTTTCGAGGAATCGCGCGGACGGTGAATCGAGGATGGTGGCGCTCGCGCGGGAGTGAAGGAGCGGCGGTTCGACGCCGAACGTCGCGATACACGCCGCCGAGCTGCGCCTGGTAGGCGAGCTCGCTCGGGCCGGCGACGTAACAGATCGTCGGGAACAACTTGTCCTGCACGATCGGCCGCAGCATGACGTTGGGACTGAACCGCTCGGGATGCGCGGCGGCCTCGGCCTCGAGCTCCTTCGGCGGCCGCATCGCCGTCGCCGATCGCGTAGCCGCCCGTCACGAATCTTGATTGGCCGTCGTCCCGACTCGTCCAGATAGAACAGATTGACCGCGTCATCGGCAGGTTCGACCTGAGGCGGATGGCCGAGCGCCGCCATCGGCCGCGCCGGCGCTCCTCGACGAGCGACGACGTCCGCGCCGGCGCGCCAAGCTCCGCCACGAACAAGCTCGCGACGGCCGGCTTGACGCGCGGGTCGGCCGCGTCGAACACGACGAGGCCATGTCGGCCCAGGAGCTCGTCAATCCAGCCGGCGAACGCCGTCGCCGATCGTGGCGCCAGGACGGTAGTGGCGTCGAAGCGACGCGACGAGTTCCGTGCGTGAATTCCGTGGCCGGCAGCGTCGCGGCCCACGCGGCCACCACGTCGCTCGACACTCTCGTCCAGCACGCAGCGAGCCGACAGGACGCGCGCCCGCGCCAGGCGGCGTCGGCAACGTCACTTCGGCGACGTTGAAGTCCGCGTCGAGCGTCGTGGCCGTCCGAATCTCTTCCCAGTCGTGATCTTCGGCGTCCACCCAGAAGACGGGCACGACCGGCACGCCGTGCTCGGCGTGGACGCTGCCGCGCGAGCTGGATGGCCGTGACCGCCTTGAGAACGGTGTAGAGCGGCCCGCCAAATGCCCCGGCCTGCTGGCCGGTGACGATGGCGACGCTCGACGGGTCGGCGAGGAGCCGCCGCGGCCTGCCGCGCCTGCGGCAGGTGCGCCGCGGCGCTCGAGCTGGTCGGCGAGCACGCCGGCGACGAGCGCGCGATCGCGCGGCGCGGCCTGAACGCGGGCAATCGTGGCGCGCCACGCGTCGGTATCCGCCGGATTGCCGGCGAACAGGGACGACAGCGTAGCGAACCGGTCGGCGTAGTCGGCGACGATCGGTCGCACCCACGGGCAACGGCGCAAATCGATCGCACGACGGACGAGGCCGTGCGAAAGCGTCGCCTCCGGGCGCTGGGCCATCCCAAGGAATCTACTACACCCGACACGCGGTCGTTTCGTTCGCGCTCGCACGCGACGCCGCTCTCGACGAACCAATGCGAACCGGCGTGTTAGGATTACCGAGTCCTCGGGCGTTTTGGACCAGAGGGAGGCATCGCGCTGCACTTCGACGAGTCCGGCAATTTCAGCGCGCCTGCTGCGTTCGGCACGTATCGCGTGCTTCACCAGACCGGCAGTGGCGTTCTCGGCCCGGTGTTTCGTGCGTTCGATTCGCCGCGTGACCGGCTCGTTGCGATCAAGGTCTTCCGGCTCGAGCTCCTCCCTGAACAAATCGTCCGGCTTGCCGATGCACTGCGCCGGCTTGCAGTCCACTCCGCCGGTCCATCCGCTGATCGTTCCACTGCTCGACGTCGGGCTCGAAGGCACGACGCCGTACGTCGTGATGGCGTTCCAGCCTGGAGAGACGCTCGACATCGTGCTTCGCCGCGCGATGCCCATGTCGATCGACCGGGCCCTCCGCATCCTCCGCCCGCTCGCGGCGACGCTCGTGTCGGCGGGCGGAGCCGGAATCCTTCACGGCGCGTTGCATCCGCGCGACGTCTTCGTCCACGACGATGAAGACGGCCTCGCGGGCGTGACCGGGTTCGGCATCGTCCAGGCGCTCGAAACCGCGGGGATGAGCAATCCTCTGCTGCGACGGCCCTACGTCGCGCCGGAGCGGGGTAGTGGGCCGTGGGACGCGCGAGCGGACGTCTTTTCGCTCGGCGTGATCGCGCACGAACTGCTGACCGGCCGTCGGCCGGCGCGCAAGTGGCGAGCAGGATGGCGTCTTCGCAAAGGAAATGCCGCCAGAGCACCGCGTGCGGCTGCGGAAGGTCCTGTCGACCGCCCTCACCGAGTCGGCTGAGCAGCGCTTCAAGCTCGGCCGACGCCCTGATTGGCGCGCTCGACGAGGTCGGTCAGCGCTCATCCACGGCCCCGTCCAAGGCGGCGGTCGCTCCGGCCATCGTAGAGAGCGAGAAAGACCTCGGAGGTCCTTTCTCTCCAGACAGACGCGGACAAGACCTCCGAGCTCTTTCTTGCGGCGCGGTCGCCGACGAGTTCCTCCCGGAGAGCCAGTCGAGCCAGTGGCTGTCGCCACGCCGGTGGCAACCGCGAAGGTGGACGAGGTCGCGCCGGTCATTGCACCCATCAGATGTCCCACTGCGATGACCGTGCCGGCAGCGGCGCAGGCACACGAGTGGCTCGACACGGCGCTCGCATCTCCGTCCTACGAAGTGCCGGCGGGTATCTTCGACACTCGCGCCACTCCGCAGCCCCGCCGTTCAGCGGTGCTGGTGAAGACGCTCCTCTATGCCGCGGCGGGACTGCTGTTTGGCGTCGGTGGTGGGCTCTTGGTCGCGCGGACCTGGTTCGCCGCGCCCGTCCAACCGGCTGCCGAGTCCACGGGTATCGTCGCCCGGGTGCCCGTTCGGCCGAGCCCGCGCCCCCTGCCGAGACGGACGCGCCCAGGCCCGCACCGGCGCCGACCCCCGCTCCAGCAGCGCCGCCGGTCGCACCAGCGGAACGGGAGCGGCCTGACCCGCCCGCCGCACCTGACGCCAGGCCGGCTGTCGCCGCTGGCCGCCTTGTCGTGCGATCTCAGCCGTCCGGCGCGCTCGTGACGATTGACGGCCGGCACTTTGGCGAGACCCCGGTCGTCGCGAAAGGCCTGGCGCCCGGCACGTACGACGTGCGCGTGGCTCGTCCCGGCCATGTCCCGCGCACCGAGCGTGTGACGATTCGCGCCACGGCGCCCGTCCGCACGCTCGATGTCACGCTCGCGCCGGGCTTGGAATCGGCGCCCACCGTGGCGAGCACCTCCACGCGCGGCGCAATCGATGTAGACTCGCGTCCGCGCGGCGCGCGCGTCATCGTGGACGGCCGGTTCGTCGGCCTTGCGCCATTGCGGCTGGCCGACGTCGGACCGGGCGATCATCAGGTCACATTGGAACTTGGCGGATACCGGTCCGCGGCGGGTCGTGTGCGCGTGGACGCGGGACGTACCGCGGCGCTGACGACGACGCTCCGCGCGGTTGAATAAGGCTCGGGTGCGACGGGTACGTCAGGTGCGACCGGTCCCAGGAATGAACTATCGCTTGTCATCGTTTCTCGTTGGGCAACCCTGATTGACGTTGGAGCGAACGAGCGAAGCGAGTAAGCCCGCGCGAACGGAGCGGGGCGTTGGGGCCCCCGCGAGTGAGCGCGTAAGGGGGTCCGCGGGGGCGAAGCCCCCCGGAGGAGAATATTGGAAGCGGTGCTAGCGCTCGAGAACGGCGCGTGGTTTCGGGGGTTGTCTGCCGGGGCGCCCGGCGAGACATCCGGCGAAGTCGTGTTCAACACGAGCATGACCGGATACCAGGAGGTCCTGACCGACCCGTCCTACGCCGGTCAGATCGTCACGATGACGTGTCCCGAAATCGGCAACTACGGGATCACGGACGAGGACGTCGAATCGCGCGGCATCCAGGTCGCCGGCTTCATCATTCGCTCCGAATCGCCCATCGCGAGCAATTGGCGCTCCGAAGGCACGCTCCGCGAGTATCTCGTCCGCAACAATGTCGTCGCCATCTCGAACATCGACACGCGTGCGCTCACCAAGGTGCTGCGTTCGTCGGGCGTCATGCGCGGTGTCGTCGCGACCGGCAAGGCGGACCCTGAGATGCTGGTCGCGCGCGCGCGTGGCATTCCCCAGATGGAAGGCGCCGACCTCGTGCAGGGTGTGACGTGCGACACGCCCTTCGACTTCGTGGCGCCGAAAGACGATGAGTTCGCGTTTCGCCGGCGACCGAAAGACCACGCGCCGCCTCCGCATCGCCGCGTACGACCTTGGGATGAAGTGGAACATTCTGCGGCGGTTCTCGGCCTACGGTTGCGATGTGCGCGTGTATCCGGCGAAGACGCCGGCGGCCACGCTGCTCGAGATCGAAGCCCGACGGCGTCTTCCTGAGCAATGGCCCGGGGGACCCCGCGGTGCTCGATTACGCCATCTCGAATGCGCGGGCGCTGGTCGAGAGCAACGTGCCGACGTTCGGTATCTGCCTGGGCCACCAGATCCTTGGCCTGGCGATGGGGGCGCAGACCTTCAAGCTCAAGTTCGGCCATCGCGGCGCGAACCATCCGGTGAAAGAGCTGCGTTCCGGCAAGATCGAAATCACGTCGCAGAACCACGGATTTGCCGTGGATCCGGACACCGTCCCGCATGACGTCGAGGTGACCCACCTCAACCTCTACGACGGCACCATCGAGGGGCTGAAGCACACCTCGCGTCCGGTGTTCTGCGTGCAGTACCATCCCGAGGCGTCTCCGGGACCACACGACGCCGACTATTTGTTCAGCGAGTTCATGAACGTGATGGAGACACAGAAACCGGGTTTCTTAGACACTGTTCAAGAAACCCGGTTTCATTGCACATGCCTCGACGTACAGATCTGAAACGTATTCTCGTCATCGGGTCCGGTCCGATCGTGATCGGCCAGGCGTGCGAGTTCGACTACTCGGGCACCCAGGCCTGCAAGGCGCTGCGTGCCGAGGGGCTCGAGGTCGTACTGGTGAACAGCAACCCGGCGACGATCATGACCGACCCCGACACGGCGGATCGCACGTACGTCGAGCCGCTGACCGTCGAGGTCCTCGAGCAGATCATCGCGCGCGAGAAACCGGACGCGCTCCTGCCCACCGTCGGTGGCCAGACCGCGCTCAATCTTGCCGTCGAGCTGGCGGAGAAGGGCGTGCTCGCACGCCACGGTGTGGCGCTGATCGGCGCGTCCATCGAGGCCATCAAGGTCGCCGAGGATCGTCTCCAGTTCAAGCAAGCGATGCGGTCCATCGGCATCGACGTGCCCGACAGCGATATCGTCGGCACCCTCGAAGACGCCATGGTCGCGGGCGACCGGATCGGCTACCCGCTCATCATTCGTCCGTCCTTCACGCTCGGCGGCGTGGGCGGCGGTATCGCCTACAACGTCGAGGAATTCCGCGAGATCTGCCAGCGCGGCCTGTCGATGAGCCCGGTCCACGAAATCCTGGTGGAGCAGTCGGTCATCGGCTGGAAGGAATTCGAGCTCGAGGTCATGCGGGACGGAGCGGACAACTTCGTCGTGATCTGCTCGATTGAGAACATCGACCCGATGGGCGTGCACACCGGTGACAGCATTACCGTCGCGCCGGCGTTGACGTTGACCGACAAGGAATATCAGCGGATGCGCGACGCGGCGCGCCGCATCATCCGCCGGGTCGGTGTCGAGACGGGCGGATCGAACATCCAGTTCGCGATCAATCCAGCCGATGGCCACATGGTCGCGATCGAGATGAATCCGCGCGTGTCGCGGTCGTCGGCGCTCGCGTCCAAGGCCACGGGATTCCCGATTGCCAAGATCGCGGCGAAGCTCGCGCTCGGCTACCGGCTCGACGAAATCAAGAACGACATCACGCGCACGACGCCGGCCTCATTCGAGCCGACGATCGACTACGTCGTCGTGAAGGTGCCGCGCTGGGCGTTCGAGAAGTTCCCGCAGGCCGATCGGACGCTGACGACGCAGATGAAATCGGTCGGCGAAGCGATGGCCATCGGCCGCACGTTCAAGGAAGCATTTCTCAAGGCGTTCCGATCGCTCGAGCACGGCAAGGGCGGGCGGTTGTTCGGTCAGAGCAATCCCGGCGAGCCGTACGCCGACGAGGACACAGCCGCGCTGCATCAGGCCCTTGCGATTCCCACCGATCGCCGCATGTGGGCGCTCTTCCGCGCGCTCGAACGCGGGTGGAGCCTCGACGAGCTTCACCGCGTCACGCACATCGATCCGTGGTTCCTGACCCAGTTCCAGCAAATCGTCGAGCTCGCGCGCCAGGCCGAAGCCGTGGGCGCACGCGACCTTTCGGGTGATTTGCTCCGCGACCTCAAGCGCGCCGGGTTCGCCGATGCCGACCTGGGCCGGTTGTCCGGGATGGACGAGGACAGCGTGCGCGCCCGGCGCCTCGAAACGGACATCGTGCCCGCCTACAAGCGCATCGATACGTGCGCCGCCGAGTTCGAGTCCTACACGCCGTACATGTACGGCACGTTCGAAACCGAGTGCGAGTCGAACCCTTCGTCGAAGCCGAAAGTCGTCATTCTCGGCAGCGGACCGAACCGGATCGGACAGGGCATCGAGTTTGACTACTGCTGCTGTCATGCGGCATTCGCGTTGCGCGACCGCGGCTACGAAACCGTGATGATCAACTGCAATCCCGAAACGGTCTCCACCGACTACGACACGGTGGATCGGCTCTACTTCGAGCCGCTGACCTTCGAGGACGTGTTCGCGATCATCGAAAAGGAGAAATCGGCCGGCGGCGACGTGGCCTGCGTCGTCCAGTACGGCGGCCAGACGCCCTTGAAGCTGGCCCTGCCGCTTCAGGCGGCCGGTGTCCGGATTCTCGGTACGTCGCCCGACTCGATCGATCTCGCCGAAGACCGCGAGCGGTTTGCGCGGTTCCTCTGGGACCTCGGCATTCCGCAGGCCGCCAGCGGCACCGCGACGTCGCCGGAGGAAGCGCAGGTGGTCGCCGCCGAGATCGGATTCCCGGTGGTCGTGCGTCCGTCCTACGTGCTCGGGGGCCGCGCGATGGCGATCGTGTACGACATCCCGGCGCTCGACCGCTACATGCGCCACGCGGTCCAGGCCTCACCCGAGCATCCGATCCTCATCGACAAGTTCCTCGAGGACGCGACGGAGATCGATGTGGACGCGCTCGCCGACGCCAGTGGGCACGTCGTGATCGGCGGGATCATGGAGCACATCGAGCAGGCCGGCATTCATTCCGGCGACAGCTCGTGCGTCGTCCCGCCCTTCAAACTCGCCGAGGGCCACGTCGCGACCATCCGCGACTACACCCGCCGCATCGCACGGCGGCTCAACGTCGTCGGGCTCATGAACGCGCAGTTCGCGGTGAAAGACGACGTGGTGTACGTCCTCGAGGTGAACCCGCGGGCATCGCGCACGGTGCCGTACCTCTCGAAGGCGACCGGCGTGCCGCTTGCCAAGGTCGCCGCGAACCTGATGGTCGGCCTGACGCTGGCAGAGCAGGGGGTGACCGCGGATCTCGAGGTGGCGGGTTGTTTCGTCAAGACCCCGGTGTTCCCGTTCGTACGTTTCCCTGGCGTGGACACGCTGCTTGGGCCGGAAATGAAATCCACCGGTGAAGTCATGGGCGGCGCGGAGACGTTCGGATCGGCGTTCGCGAAAGCGATGATGGGGGCCGGCCAGCACCTGCCGCAGAGCGGCACGGCGTTCATCAGCGTCAACAACCAGGACAAGCCCGCCGTCGTCCCAATCGCCCGCGAGCTTGCGGCGCTCGGCTTTTCACTGGTCGCGACACGCGGAACCGCCGCCTATCTCCGTGCGCACGGCCTCGATGCCTCCATCGTCTTCAAGATCAACGAAGGCCGGCCGCACGTCGGTGATGAACTGCTCAACCGCCGCATCGCACTCGTCATCAACACGCCGCTCGGCCGCGAGTCGTTCTTCGACGACCGGCAGGTGCGCAGCGTCGCGATGCTCCAGGGCGTGCCCGCGATCACGACGATGACTGGCGCCGCAGCGGCAGTCAGCGCGATTCAGGCGCTCAGGACGGAAGGACTGAGCGTCAAGTCACTGCAGGAGTATCACCGGGAGCTGGCGAAGGGCCCAATAGCCCAATAGCCATCTCCCACTGGTTATTGGCTATTGGCTATTGGTTATTGCATCGGTGATTGGCTATTGGTTATTTGCGGCTCCGCGGCCGCGTCGTTCGTGAGCGGGCGCGGCTCGTTCGTTTCGAGGCACCAAGGATCTTCGTGAGCTCGCGGCCCTCGGTGGTTAGTCGGCCGAGTTCGTCGCCGACAGCCCCACACCCAGCCAAAAACTCCAGCCAGTAGACGCTCTCGTCGCACTCTTCAAGCGCAAGGCCAATCTTGGCCGTGAACTCCGCGTGGGACCGGGCGAGGCACGCTGCGCGGTAGTTCGCCGCGACCGATGCCGCCGCGCGCGACAGCTGCGACGCCGCGTCGCGGCTCGAGACGTGACCGAACAGTCGCTCGGCGAAACGAGCTATATCGACTGCGTATTTCTTCGTCCGATCGCGCAGTTCTTGGGGCGTCACGCTCCAGACAGTGCGCACGAGGCATGCCAGGGGCTTCGGCCGTGATTCTCTCGCCGGGCGCCGAAGGCTGAACGGACATATGCAGAAACGTCGATCTCGATCCGAATAGCAAATAGCAAAATAACCAATGCAATCACCGATAGCCAATAATCAATAACAAATGGCGATCGAGCCGTCCCTCATTTCCGAACACTTCATCCGCGCCTCCGGCCCGGGCGGGCAGAACGTCAACAAGGTGTCGACGGCCGTGGAGTTGCGCTACGACGTGGCGCGGTCGACGCTGGCGGACGACGTGAAAGCACGTCTTCGGCAACTGGCGGGAAGCCGGATGACGACCGACGACGTGCTCATCGTGCAGGCGCGCGAGCACCGGACGCAGGCGGCAAATAGGGAGGCGGCGCGGGCGCGGCTCGACGCGCTCATTCAAAGCGCGAGCAGACGTCCGCGCCGGCGTCGGCCGACCAGGCCGACGACTGCCGCGCGCGAGCGTCGATTGACCGAGAAGAAACACCGCGGCGCCGCGAAGAAGCACCGCACGCGTCGTTCCGACGACGACTGAGGCTGGAAAAGAAAAGGGGCCGACCTGACGGTCGGCCCCTCGACGTACTGGCCCTAAGCCCTAAGCCTCGAGCCCTAAGCCTTAGTTGAATGCAAACTTGAAGAGCAGTTCGAATGTGGTCGTCTTGATCTTCGTCGAAATCGCCCTCGTCCGAAATCTCGTTCAGTCCCCAGTTGCCGCGACCCTCAATAGCGACGCGGTAGAACTCGATGCCCGCTCCACCGATGATTCCGATGTCGACGCCGCCGAACTCGTCGGCGCTCGGAAAGTCCTCGCCGTTCGCCTTTCTGGCCGAGGTTGAAGGTGAACGACGGCCCGACGACGATATACCCGCCTACGCTGTTGCGGCTGCGACTCCCGAAGTTGATATGAAACGGCGCGGCAATCTGGAAGATCTCGAAATCAACGTCAAAGTCCTCTTCGCCCTCTTCCTGGGATGTCGCCTTTCGGACGCCATAGATGAACTCTCCGACGAAGCCGACGCGGCCATTGCGGTTGCCGCCAATCCACCCACCAACGCCCCAGCCCGTGCGGCTCTTGATGTGATCGTCGGACTCATCAATGATGTCGATGGACGGCCAGGTAAGCATGCCGAGCACGCCGACGGCAATGCCCTGATCCTCGTTGTCGTTGACCTGGACGGCCTGGACTTGGCGAAGGAAGCTCGCGCCGGTCCGTGCGTTCGGCGCGATGTTCGCCACGGCCGCGTCGTAGTCGAAGTTCATCGCGGTAGAGGCTACAGACTGTTCACCGGTCGGCAGGGCCGACTGGGCTTGTGCAGAACCCGACAGGACGAGGGATAGACCGAACGCCGCCAACGATGCGTACACAACTCGGCTCACACCTGAACGCATAATCTCCCCTTTCAATGGATTGCATCTCTCGGCACTGACCGCCCGTCCGATCAGGCCGATTCGGAATACACGTAAGGATACACCCGCCCCGCCAGCCGCCTTGCAGAAACTGCCAGCCAGGATTTGCGGAATCTTCACAGGGTTTCGGCCGATCGCGTCAGGAGCGTGAGCCCCGGCCGATCGGGTTGAGCCTGGCTCTTGCACGAGAGTGCAGTGGCGTGAAGATCGGGCTGGTGCTGGCCGTCGCCGTCCTGTCGGGCGTCGCGTGTGGTGTGGTTCGGCCCGAACCCTCCGCCGCAGTGTGCCTATCGGCGGCCCTGGCGATCGCGAGCCTGGCCGCTGTCGTGCCGGCGCGTTTGTGGCGTCCTGCAGTTGTCGTCGCTGCCGCAGTCCTGGCATCGATGGCGCACGGTGCGGTCGCGCGCGACCGCGTGCTCCACGCGCCACTCGCGCTCTGGAGCGGAACGGAAGCCGATCCGCGACGACCGTCGGTCATCGTGAACGGGCGGCTCGTCGACGACGCGACCGCGATCGATCCCGGAGTTCGTTTGCTCATCGATGTCCACAGCATCGACGACGACCGCGGGTCTCACGTTGTGGGTGGACGCATTCAGGCATATGTCGGCGGCGACCGTGCCGCCGGATTGATACGTGACTGGACCGCGGGTCGTTCCATTCGCGCGCCGATGACGCTCCGCCAGCCACAGGTATGGCTGAATCCTGGTGGCCCATCCGAGCGGTGGCAAGTACTCCGTCGCCCGTTCGTACTCACGGGTAGCGTCAAGAGCGCACTCGTCGTTCACGTCGCGCCGGGGCGATGGTGGGACGAGTGGGCCGCAGCGGTGCGCGCGCGCGTGCGGCAACGAGTCGCCAGCCTCTTTCCGGATCCAGACGATCCCACCGGCGCCGTCGTCGTCGCTATTCTCATCGGCGACCGGTCGTGGCTCGACAGTCCACTCGAGCGTCGGTTGCAGGTCGCCGGCACGTATCACGTGATTGCGATCTCCGGCGGCAACGTCGCGCTGCTGACGGCTGGCATCTATCTCGGCCTGCGACTCGTCGTGCGATCGGCTCGCCTCATCGCCGGCCTCACGATGGCCAGCGTCGTCGCGTACGGGTGGATCGTCGGCGGCGATCCATCCGTGACGCGGGCTGTCGCCGTCGCGCTGGTGTACCTGGCGATCGGCGCGATCGGCCTGGTGCCGCCGGCTCTGAACGTCCTGGCGGTCGTGGCGGTCATCGTGACGCTGGCCGACCCGCTCACCGTCATCGACGCGGGCGCGTGGCTGAGCTTCGGCGCGACGTTCGGCATCATCGTCGGCGCCGGCCGGATTGTGGCCTGGCACGACGCACGCTGGCCGGAACCAACCACGCCCGCGTTGGGACGCCGATGGCTCGTCGGACTGTGTGGCGCGACACTCGCCGCTGAACTCACGCTCTTGCCCGTCGCGGCGGCGCTGTTCAACCGGGTTGGCATCGCAGGGTTTGTCCTGAACATTGTCGCGATTCCGATGATTGCCATCGTTCAGGTCGCGGGCATCGTCGGAATCGGAGTGCTTGGCGTGTGGGAGAGCGGAGCGGGGCTCGCAGGCGCCGTCGCTCGGACTGCGACGGGCGTGCTGCTCGGATCCTCGACGCTCGTCGACATCGCGCCCTGGCTGTCGTGGCGCGTGCCACCTCCGGCGGCAGTTTCCATAGCCGTTTTCTACCTGACGGGCCTTGCGTGGATTGGGGCCTCACGAAGCACGTCCCGCCGTGCGGTTGGAGTCGCGTTTGCCGTCATGGTGTTCCTCGTGGCGTTCGAGCCGGCGACCGCGCTGAAGCAACCACCGGCTGGATCGCTTCGAGTGACGATGGTGGACGTGGGCCAGGGGGACGCCATTCTTGTGCAATTCCCCGGCGGGCAATCGCTGCTCGTCGACGCAGGAGGCGCGGGCGCCCGGTTCGACACCGGTGATCGAATCGTGAGTCCGGCCCTTTGGGCCAGCGGTGTTCGCCGTCTCGATTGGCTCGCGATCACTCATGCGGACCTCGATCACATCGGCGGCGCCGCGGCCGTGGCGTCGACATTCAGGCCTCGAGAGATCTGGGAAGGTGTTCCGGTGCCGAGAGAACGCAGAGCGGCGGCGCCTCATGCACGCATCGCCCGTCTGGCGCGAGTTGCAACGCCACGATCGCCTGCGGATCGATGACGTGATCATCGAGGTGCTGAACCCGCCGCTGCCGGACTGGGAGCGGCAGCGTGTGCGGAACGAAGACTCCCTTGTCCTGCGGTTGCGCTACGGCGATGTGGAGCTCCTTCTCACCGGCGACGCCGGTGCGGAGACCGAGCGCGTCCTCGCGTCCAATTCGCTTGACGGAGGGCACGCACCTCTTCGCATCCTGAAAGTCGCCCACCACGGCAGCCGCACGTCGTCGTCCGCCGCGTTCATCGAGAAGTTCGCTCCGCAGGTGGCGCTCATCAGCGCGGGACGGGCAAACCCCTTCGGTCACCCGGCCCCGGAAGTCGTCGAACGGCTGGGCGCCATCGGCGCCCGGGTGTTCCGGACCGACCGCGATGGCGCGGCGGTCATCGAGACCGACGGGCGGTCGCTGACCGTGCGCTCGATGCGCGGGCGCGCCTGGACGATGCGCGTGTGGCGGACGCACGCTTGACCTCGTTCCACGCCGCGTCCAATTCCTCCGCGGTCGCGTCGTGCACGCTGCGGCCCTGACGGGTGAGCAGCCGTTCGACGTCGTGAAACCGGCGCGTGAATTTGTCGTTTGCGCCGGTCAGGGCGGCTTCGGGCTCAACGCCGAGTTTTCGCGCGAGGTTCGCCAGCGCGAAGAGCAGATCACCGAGCTCCTCCGCGGTGCGCGCGCGTCCTTCCGACAACGCCTCTCGGAGCTCGCGGACTTCCTCCTCGATTTTGTCCATGACGGCCGCCGCCTGCGGCCAATCGAAGCCCACGGTCGCCGCTCGCTTGCCGATCTTGTGCGCGCGGAGAAGGGCCGGGCAGCGAGCGCGGGCACGCCGGCGAGCAGGCCCACGCGCGCCTTCGCGACGGACTGCTCTCTGGCTTTGATCCGTTCCCACTCCTCGAGCACGCGTTTGGGCGAGCGAAGCGTGCTCCGGCCGAGCGGGACGCCCGCGGCCGTGAACACGTGCGGGTGCCGCCGAATCAGCTTCGACGTCACCTGGCGGATCACGTCCGCGACTTCGAAGCGCCCGGCTGCAGCCGCAACCTCGGAGTGAAACACGACCTGGAACAGCACGTCTCCGAGTTCGTCACGCAGGGCCGCGAAGTCCCGGCGTTCGATCGCGTCGAGCGCCTCGTACGTCTCCTCGAGCAGGTACGGCCGTAGGCTGCGATGTGTCTGCCGCCGATCCCAGGGGCAGCCGTGCGGCGAACGCAGCGTCGCCATGATCTCGACCAGACGGGCAAAGGCCGCGCCCGCGCGGGCGCCTTCGCCGCGACGTGTCGTCGGTGTCGATCGCGTGCGAGAGCGCCGGCGAGGCATGCGGGCGGCCATGCTAGCATGCGACGTTTGTGCGTGTTCTGTTCCTCGGCACCGGCACGTCGCACGGCGTGCCCATGATCGGCTGCGACTGCGACGTCTGCCGTTCCAGCGATCCTCGCGACACGCGCTTCCGCCCGTCTCTCTACCTCGAGCTCGATGACGATACCCGCGTCCTCGTGGACGCGACGCCGGACCTGCGGTCGCAGGCACTGGCACACGACATCCGGCGGGTGGACGCGCTCATCGTGACGCACGCGCACGCGGATCACATCATGGGGCTCGACGAGATCCGCCGCTTCAATCACATGACCCGCCGGTCGATGCCGTTGTACGCCGATGCCAGGACGCTGGACTCCATCCGCCGGACATTCGAGTACGCGTTCGACGCCGGTGCGCCGGCCGGCGGCGGTGTGCCGCAGCTCGATCTCAGGACCGTCGACGGCCCGTTCCATGTGGGCGGGGCCGAGATCGTGCCTGTGCCCATTCGGCACGGCCGCTGGCAGATTCTCGGGTTTCGCTTCGGGCGGTTCGCGTACCTCACCGACTGCAACGACGTGCCTGCGTCGTCGCGCCCGTTGCTCGAGGGTCTCGACGTGCTCGTGCTCGACGCGCTGCGGCGGCGACCGCACCCGACGCATTTCACGCTGGCGGAAGCCATCACCACAGCCGGTGAGATTGGCGCGCGGCAGACCTACTTCACGCACATCGCACACGACCTGGGTCACGCAGTGACGTCCGCCGAACTGCCGCCGGGCATGGCGCTGGCGTACGACGGGCTAATGGTCGAGATAAGCGACCTAGTCGTTCCCCGTTCCCGGTTCCCCGTTCCCCGTTCTGGGTTCTGGGTTCTGGGTTCCGATTCTCGAACGGGCCACCTCGAACGTGGAACGCCTGGAACCGGGGAACGCGGGAACGCGGCTGGAACACTTGCCTCTGTCGTACCATGTCCCCGATGCAGGTCGTGTCTTTCCCCGACGATCAGCGGCCCAGGTGGCCGCATCCGGTCGTCGCGCTCGGCAATTTTGATGGTCTCCATCGTGGCCACCAGAAGCTCGTGGACGAAGTGCGCCGCGAAGCCCGTGAGTGTCGCGGCACCTCGGTCGCGATGATCTTCGATCCCCATCCACCCCGTGTGCTGCGCGCGGACAAGGCGCCGCCGCTTCTGATGACGCTCGATCAGAAGCTCGAGGCGTTCGAGCGCGCCGGTCTCGATGCGGTCGCCATCGTCCGCTTCACGAAGGAGCTCTCGCGATGGGAGCCGGAGCTGTTTGTCGAGACGGTGCTCGTGGACTGGATTGGCGCGGCGGAAGTCTGGGTCGGGACGAACTTCCTGTTCGGCCGGGACCGTTCCGGCACGTTTACGCTGCTTCGTGCGCTCGGCGAAGACCGGGGCTTCCGGGTCGAGAAGATTGAGCCCGTTCGATACAAGGACTTCGTCGTGTCGAGCACGCGGATTCGGCACCTGCTGGCCGAGGGGCGCGTGGACGAAGCCGGCGCCCTTCTCGGGCACCACTATTTCGTGGACGGTCGCGTGATGCACGGCGACGGCCGCGGCCGGACCCTGGGCTTTCCCACGGCGAACCTCGAGACGGCGAACGAGCTCGTGCCGGCGCACGGCATCTACGTGACGATGGTCGTCATCGATGAGACGTGGCACCGCGCGGTGACGAGCATCGGCGTTCGGCCCACGATCGGGGAGGGACCGGTCACCATCGAAACGCATCTGCTCGACGGGGTCTACGACCTCTACGGGAAGGACATCCGGCTGGCCTTCGTGAAATGGCTGCGACCCGAGGTGCGCTTCGACGGTCTGGACGCCTTGCGCGCCCAGATTGCTCGCGACTGCGCCGACGCCGACGCGCTCTTCGGCCAGATGGCGATTTGACGGCGTGGGCCCGGCCCCGACGCCCTGACGGCGGACCCTGAACTGCTAGAATCGTCCGGCCGATGTCTTTTGAGTTCACGCTTCGAGTGCCGGCCGATCCGCGGTTTAGCGGGTTGGCGAACGATGTGGTGGGGCGATACGTCGACCTCGCCGGCATTCCAGAGACCGAGCGAGACACGCTGGCGACGGCGCTGGCCGCGGCTATCGATGGGCTGGGCGCCGCGCCCTCCGAGGCAATCGATCTCGCCTGCACGGCCAAGCCCGCGGGTTTCGACATCACCGTGCGTTGCGGCGGCCGGTCCGCCGTGGTGCACCATCCGCACCCGGCCGCCAAGCGCTGACCGGACCTCCTTGCCCTTTGCCCTCAGCCCTTTGCCCTATTCGTTCTGATGCGCCTGTTCAACACGCTTTCGCGATCTGAGGAAGAGTTCGCGCCGGCCGACGGCAAGACCGTCCGGATGTACACGTGCGGGCTCACCGTGTACGCGCGCGGACACATCGGCAACTTCCGGACGTTCGTGAGCCTTGACGTGCTGCGGCGCGCCCTGAAGTATCAGGAAGGCTACGAGGTTCGGCAGGTCACCAACTTCACGGACGTCGACGACAAGACGATCGCCGCGTCGGACGCGGCCGGTGTGTCGCTCCGCGAATACACGGATCGCTATATCGAAGCGTTCCGTGAAGACGCCGCGGCCATGGGGCTCGAACCCGCCGAGGAATATCCTCGCGCGACCGACGAAGCCAATCTCCGCGCGATGACCGGCATGATCGAGCAGCTCGAGGCGCGCGGACATACGTACCGGTCTGAAGGCTCGATCTATTTCCGGATTGCGTCACTGCCGGCCTACGGCAAGCTCGCGCGCCTGGACCCTGAAGGAATCCAGGCTGGCGCGCGCGTGGACTCGGATTCCTACGGCAAGCAGGACGCGCGCGACTTCGTGCTCTGGAAGGCGACGAAACCTGGCGAGCCGACCTGGGATTACGGCGTCGGTCCGGGCCGGCCCGGCTGGCACATCGAGTGCTCGGCCATGGCGCTTCGGCTGCTCGGCGATCCGCCCATCGACATCCACGGCGGCGGCATCGATCTCATCTTCCCGCACCACGAGAACGAGATCGCGCAGTCGGAAGGCGCGACCGGTCATCCGTTCGTGCGGTTCTGGGTGCACGTCGAGTTTCTCAACATCGACCACGAGAAGATGTCGAAGTCGATCGGCAACATCTTCACGGTCCGCGACATCCTCGAGAAGGGCTACCGCGCGTCCGCGCTGCGCTACCTGCTGCTCTCGGTCCATTACCGCAAGCAGCTGACGTTTGGATGGGACGGCCTGGATCAGGCGGAGGCCTCACTCACGCGGCTCACCGACTTCCTCGCGCGCGTTGACGGCGTCGCGGCAGGCTCGGCCGCACCCCGAGGTCGCCAGCCGGGCGGCCGAGGCCACGGCCGCCTTTCGGGAGTACATCGCGAGCGATCTGAACGTGCCGGGCGCGCTTGGCGTCATCTTCGACTTCGTCCGCGAAATGAACGCGGCGATGGACGACGGGCGTGTGGGCGCGGCGGATGCGACGTTGATTCGAGAAACGGTGGGCGAGTTCGACCGGGTCCTCGGCGTGCTCGACCTGCGCCGGAGCGAAGACGCGCGTCCGCCGGTGCCGGTGGACGAAATCGAGCGGCTCATCAGCGAACGGCGTGAAGCGCGTCGGGCGCGCGATTTCGACCGCGCCGACGCGATCCGCCGGATCTCGAGGCGCGAGGCATCATTCTCGAGGATTCCGCCGCGGGCACGCGCTGGAAACGGAAGTAAGATCACGGTACGACGGGTGCGACGGGTCGACAGGTCCAAGGAACGAACTGACGCTCGCCATTTTCAAGGAATGGCTTCAATCGACATTTCTGCAGAAATCGAAATTTCCGCGTCACCGGCCGACATCGCGGGCGTCATGTTCGATCCCGAGCGCGAGCCGGATTGGGTGAAGGCGGTCACCGGCGTCGAGCTCGTGGACCCGGCGCTCGAGCCCGGAGCACGCGTCAGGCGCGTCGGCGCGTTTCTCGGTCAGGAACTGGCGTGGACGACCCAGGTCGAGGCGGTCCACTTTCCGCACGTGCTCGCCCTCCGGATCATCGAAGGGCCGTTCTCCGGCACCGTCCGCTACGACATCCAGCGATCGGCCGGTGGCTCGCGCGTGCGCATCCGCAGCGTCGGCGACGTCACGCGCCCCGTGCTCGCCCCGGCCGCGCTGATTTCCGGTCCGATGAAGGCCGCGCATGGCGGCCGACCTCGAGCGGCTCAAACAGTTGGTGGAAGATCAGTAGTCAGACTGCATTGATGATTTGAAATTGGAAATTGATGATCCATCGATGAGTGAGGATCGCCGATTGAGGATTGTTGATTGAGAGCTCTCAATCAACGATTTGTCAATTGCACATCAGTCATCGATGGATCATCACTCTCGAATCTTCAAATCCTCCGATGCGATGATCAGAGATCAATTGAGCCCGATCAATCGCCGCCTGAGCCAACGGCGCCATGATCGCGTATCCGGCGGCGTTCGGATGCAGGTCGTCGTTCGTGAGCTCCGACTTCATCAACCCTGTGCTGTCGACCATCGCCGGCACGTAGTCGAGATAGAGGTGGCCGCGCGCCTGCGCGTACTGCCGCATCCAGTCGTTCAGCGCCTTGATCCGCGCCATCGGGCGCAGCGTTGTCTGCGGCACGCCGTTCGCCGCGACGTGGTAGTTGCTCGTCGGCAGGACGCTCGACAGGACGACCTTGATGCCGCTTGCCGCGGCGATCTCGCTCATCGACATCAGGTTGTTCTGGATGTCCTCGTCGGTCATCGGGCCGGTATTGCCGGCGATGTCGTTCGTGCCCGCGAGGATCACGACCGCCTTCGGCTTCAGGTTGATCACATCGGGCCGCATGCGTACGAGCATCTGCGGCGTGGTCTGCCCGCTGATGCCACGGCTGACGTAGCGTTTGCCGGGAAAGAACGCACCGAATCGTTCCTGCGGCCACACGTCCGTGATCGAATCGCCCATGAACACCACGTCGACCGATCCGACGGTGCGGTTCGCGTCGCGGTACCGGTTGAGTTGCGAGAAGTCGCGAAGGCGCCCGTCGTTGGCCGCGACGCCTCGGAGCGCCGCGGAGAGCTCGGGGCACCCGACGAGCGCGGGTGGCAGCGTGGACTGGGCCGCGGGCGCCGGAGCTGCCGGCGCCTGGGCGGCAAGAACGCCGTCGGGAAATGGTGCGCGAACGCCAGCCGTCACCGCCAGGACGGCGGCCGCCAGACCGCCGATGAACGTTCGAAATCCGGTCATGACACCCTCCTGAACGAAGACACCGGGTTTCCTGAGGGAGTTCAAGAAACCCGGTGTCTTGGCGCGAATAGTAACCCGGGACCGACCGAGTAGAATCAAATCGCGCTGGCGTGAGGCATTCCGATTGACGACATCGTCCGGCCGGTTGAAGACCGGCTACTACGCGTTAACAGCCTTCGGCTCACTGGCCACGTCGTACTACTTCAACTACCTCTTCTTCTTCCTCCGCGATCGCTTCGGCTTCGAGAATCGCGGCAATCTCACGGTCGCGGCGATTCACGGCGGCATCTACGTCTTTGCGTCCGTGCAGGGAGGGCGCTTCGCGGAGCGCCACGGCCTTCATCGAAGTCTTCGTATCGGGTTTGCGGGACTGGTCGCGTGCATGCTCGTCGCGTCCGTCGCCCCCTGGGTGTGGCTGCACCTCGTCGTGGTCGTCGGCTACACGCTGTCGGTGTGTTTCGTCTGGCCGGCTGTCGAAGCGCTGATTACGCACGATGAGCCGGCCTCGCGCGTGCCGCACACGGTCGGCGCCTACAACTGCACGTGGTCGATTGCGTCGGCGACGGCGTACTTCACGGGCGGAGCGATCTACGACTGGCTGGGAGCCAAAGCCCTCTTCCTTCTACCCGCGGCCGTGTTTGCGATCGCGTGGTACGCGACCGGACGCCTGGAGCGCCGTGCGGCAGCGATCGAGGCGCTGAGCACCGATCCGCCTCAGGAAGTGGTCGTGCATCCCGAGGCCCGCGCGTACTCGCAGCCGGTGCCGCCGCAAACGTTCCTTCGGCTGGCCTGGATCGCGAACCCGTTTTCCTACGTGGCGATCTACACGCTGCTCGCGACGATGCCCAGCCTCGCGAACCGCTTCGCGATGACGCCCGGTGAGATGGGTCTCGTGGGATCGGCGTGGCTCTTCGCGCGGATGCTCGCGTTTTTCGCGCTCTGGCACTGGACCGGATGGCACTACCGATTCCGCTGGCTCGCGCGGCGGCTTCGCGCTCATGACCGGGAGCTTCATGGTGGTGCTGCTCGCACCCAGCGTCTGGATGGTGATTGCTGCCGAGATCGCCTTTGGCGTGACGTGTGGGCTGATGTACTACTCGTCGCTCTTCTATTCGATGGATGTCGGCGAGGCCAAGGCCGAGCACGGCGGCTTTCACGAGGCGGCGCTCGGCGCCGGGATCTGCGCCGGCCCGGCCGTCGGCGCCCTCTCGCTGCAATTCTTTCCGCACTGGCCGAGCGCCAGCGCGATCGCCGTCAGCGGGATGCTCGTCGTCGGCCTGTCGCTGCTGTTGACGACCTGGGCCCGCGCCAAAAGAAAAACGCGGTGAAGCGCTCTGGCGCCTCACCGCGTCGTCGAACCTAGAACCTAGAACCTCGAACCGTGGAACGGGGAACGTGGAACGTGGAACGGTTCCTAGTTCTTCGTCATCCCAAAGCCCGTCACGATCGCTTCGGTGTTATGAGCGAAGCGGATGCCGTAGACACCGTCGGTGGACTTGAGCTTGCCGGCGGCGACAAGATCGGCCTTCGGGTAGGTGCCGACGACCGTGCCGTTGATGGCGCACTCGAGCGAGTCACCCTTGACGGTCAACGCGATTTCCTGCGTCACCGGCGTCTTCGGGCCCGCGGCCTTGTTGACGGACGGCGCTGGTGCGCCTCGGCCGTTCATCTGAAACGCTGCCGGACCGAACCCGCGGACGATGAAGTTGCCGTTGCCGTAGGCCGCGCAGTAGACCAGGCTCTGGTTGTCCGTGCCCATGTCGTTGCCGCCGATGAAGACGCCGTACGGATGCGGGTGGTTGTTCAGGTTCATGTAGAGCGGTTCGTTGAACGTCGCTTTCACGGTGTAGTTGCCCTGGGCGACATTCTTCGGATTCCAGTAGTTCACGGCGGGACCGGTCGTGACCTTCATCCCGCTGCCTTCAGGAGCCAGCCGGGCGTTGTTGAGCGCCTGGCCCGCCTTCACCTCGTTGGCGTCGATCTTTCCCTGCCATCCGGGGACGAAGATCCCGCCGTTGGCCACGGATTGGGCTGCGTCCTGACCGTAGACCGTTGGCACGAACGCGAGAATGGCGAGAGCAAACGCGGAACCGTAGACGAGACGCATAGTGTGTCCTCTCGGAAATGGGTCGCGAACAGACACTATACATCGCAGGAACTGGTGATTGAAGCGCGATCGGGCGTCTTCAGCTACCCTGTCGCATGCGGGTTCTTGCCCGGGTACTCCTCAACGGTATCGCCATCATTGCGGCGGCCTACTTCGTTCCGGGTGTCCTGCTGGCGGGGCCAGGGACGGCGCTCGTCGCGGGCCTGATTCTCGGCGGGGTCAACGTGCTCGTCCGGCCGGTGCTCCTGGTACTGACGCTTCCGCTGACTCTCCTCACGCTCGGGCTGTTTATCTTCGTGGTCAACGCCTTGTGTCTCGGGCTGACCGCGGCGCTCGTGCCCGGGCTCGAGATCGCGGGCTTCTGGTCGATGCTCTTCGGTGCGCTCGTCGTCAGCGTCGTGAGCTGGATACTGAATGGATTGATGCTCGACCCGATAGACCACAAGGACGCCTCGCGTCCGAACGGGAGGGGCTGATCGATACCGAGTCGTTCCGGCCACGGGCCGTCGTGTTCGACCTCGACGGCACGCTGGCCGACAACATGCACTGGCACGCCCGGGCCTTTCAGGCGTTCGTCCAGAGGCACAGTTTGCCGCCGATCACCGAGGCCACGCGCCGGCGGATCGACGGCAAGCGCAACGCCGAAATCATGCCGATCCTCTTCGAGCGCCCGCTCTCGGCGGCAGAGGTGACGTCGCTCGCCTGGGAAAAGGAAGAGATGTATCGGGAGTTCTCGCGCGGTGGCTTGCAGCCCATCCGAGGCCTGTTGGAGCTCCTCGATGCGCTCGAGAGCCAGGGCATCCCGACGGCGGTCGCCACGTCGGCGCCCCGCGAGAACGTCGTCCATACGCTTGGCGAGCTGGGTCTGGCGGGGCGTTTCGGGGCGGTTGCTCTCAGCGACGAGGTGCCCCGCGGCAAACCGTTTCCTGACGTTTACCTGCGCGCCGCCGACGGCCTCGGCGTTGATCCGTCCGGCTGCCTGGCGTTCGAGGACGCCCCGGTCGGTGTCGCGGCCGCGCGGGCGGCCGGCATGCGATGCCTGGCGCTGACGTCCACGTTTCCCGCCGAGGCGTTTCGCACGGCCGACTCTCCGCCGAACGACGTCTGTGCCGACTACGTGGAATACCTGGCCGGGGAAGGGCAGTGGCTGACGGCGGAGCGGAGCATCGGCCGTCTTTCCGACTATCCTTAGCGAGCAACTCGGAGGAACCGAATGGTTTCGACGCCAGGCACCGCGATGATGTCCCAGAACAGCAGCCGGGTGCTGTCCGTCATTCTCGGTGGAGGCGCCGGAACGCGTCTCTTCCCGTTGACGAGGCAGCCGGGCCAAGCCCGCCGTGCCGCTGGCCGGCAAGTACCGGCTCGTGGACATCCCGATCTCCAACTGCATCAACTCGGAGCTCAAGCGCGTCTACCTGCTCACGCAGTTCAACTCGGCGTCGCTCCATCGCCACATCGCGCAGTCGTACAAGTTCGACCACTTCTCCAGCGGCTTCGTCGAGATTCTGGCCGCCGAGCAGACCTACAACGACACGTCCTGGTACCAGGGCACGGCGGATGCCGTCCGCAAGAACCTCGTCCATCTCTTGAACCACGATTTCGATCTACGTGCTGATCCTGAGCGGCGACCAGCTCTATCGCATGGACTACCGGCCGCTGATCGCGCAGCACCTCGAATGCGGCGCCGAGGTCACCGTCGCGACGATTCCCGTGCTGCGCCGCGACGCGACGGGGCTCGGCATCATGCAGATCGACGAAGACCGGCGCATCACGCGCTTCGTCGAGAAGCCGACGGACCCGGCGGTCCTCGATGAGTTGATGATGCCGACCGCGCTCGCCGTCGCGCTCGGCCTGGCGCCGGGCGACGAGGAGCTGCTCCTCGCGTCGATGGGCATCTACGTGTTCAACCGCGACGTCCTCATCGACGCTGCTCGACAACGACCTCGCGGATTTCGGCAAGCACATCATTCCCGGCGCGATTTCGGATCGCAACGTGTCGGCGCACGTCTTCCAGGGCTACTGGGAGGACATCGGCACCATCCGCGCGTTCTTCGAGGCCAACCTCGACCTCGCGTCCGAGCTGCCGCGGTTCAACTTCTTCGACATGACGGCGCCGATCTTCACGCGCCCGCGCTTTCTGCCGGCGTCGAAGATCAACGGCGCGCAGATCGATCACGCGATCATTTCGGACGGCTGCATCATCTCGCACGCCGACATCCACCAGTCGATCGTCGGCATCCGCAGCCTCGTGCTGCCCGGGGCGCGGCTTCACCGGACGATCATGCTCGGCACCGACTTCTACGAGTCGGCCGCGTCGATCGCGGAGCACGAAGCGATGGGGCACCCGCGCGTCGGCATCGGCTCGAACACCTCGATCGAGAACGCGATCATCGACAAGAACGCGCGCATCGGCAACGACGTGATCATCTCGCCGCGCGACAAGCCCGACCACGTCGATCATGCGCTCTACTACATCCGTGACGGCATCGTGATCATCCCGAAGAACGGCATCGTGCCGCACGGCACGATCATTTAGAATCGATGACCATGCCATTCGGACGCGCATGGCGTTGCCTCTGCACCGCAGTCGTCGTGAGTGCAGTGTGCGCCGCTCCGGCCCTCGCGCAGGGCGCGCACGTCATGGGTGCAGAGGGGCAGGGGACTCAAGGCGCTCAGGCCCCTCCAACCCCTCCAGCTGAAGAGGCGACGCCCGATCAGCGTCAGTATCCGAGCCTGAAGCTCTCCGGCTTCGGCGACGTCAATTTTTCCAAGACCGAGAATCCCGAAGGACCGACCGGATTCACGCTCGGGCAGCTCGCGCTCCACATGGCGTCGGAGCTCTCGCCGCGCGTCACGTTCTTCGGCGAGATCAGCTTCACTGCGCGCCCGGACGCCGGCACGGGCAGCCCCGCGGTCACCGGCTTCAACACCGAGGTCGAGCGCATGATTCTGCGTTTCGATCAGAGCGACCGTCTCAAGGTCTCGTTCGGCCGGTATCACACGCCGATCAACTACTGGAACACCGCGTTCCATCACGGGCAGTGGCTGCAGACGACGATCGCCCGGCCGGAGATGATTCAGTTCGGCGGGCGGCTCCTGCCGGTGCACTTCGTGGGTGCACTCGTCGAGGGGTCGGTGCCGGCGGGAGGCTGGAACCTCAACTACAAGGCAGGCGCTCGGCAACGGGCGGGCGACCGCCATCAGCCGGGGCGGCGATGCCGGCGACGTCAACGGCCACCGCGCGTGGCTCGCCAATGCATTTTCGAAGCCCGATCGGCTCTTCGGCCTCGAGTTCGGCGGCTCGGTGTACGGCGACAAGGTGACGACGGCCGCGGGAGACTTCGACGAGCAGATCGTCTCCGGCTTTGCCGCGTGGCAGAAAGAGGATCCCGAGATCATCGCTGAGGTCGCCGCGATCCGGCACGAGGGGGCTGGCGGCCTCGAGACCTGGAGTCACGCGTACTACGTCCAGGCGGCCTACCGCCTGCCGCAGTTCAAAAGTCTGTGGAAGCCGTACGTCCGGTTCGAGCACATCGGCGTCGATGACGCGGACATGGTCTTTCAGACCGTCCCGAGGCTCGACGGAACCACCGTCGGCGTGCGGTACGACGCATCGGCGTTGACGGCGTTGAAGGGCGAGTACCGCACCTGGACGCGCGGTGAGAACTCGGTTCGCAACCAGGGCGGCTTTTTTCAGGTGTGTTTCACGTTCTGATGGCCACGAGCACTCGACACACGGGACGTTTCGCCGGCTTCGCGCGCCGGCTCGCCCTCGTTGCGCTCGTCATCGTGTGCGCGACGGCCGGCGCCGGCAGTCAGGCGCCGACGGATATCGCCGTGGTCGTGAACCCGTCAGTAGCCGTGGACAATCTCTCAGTTGCCGAGCTTCGTCGCATCTTGCTCGGCGACCGCGAATTCTGGTCTGCCGGCACGCGGGTCACGCTCCTCATTCGCGCGCCGATCGCGCGCGAGCGTGACGCGGTCGTGCGCGACGTGTGCCAGATGACCGAGGCGCAGTTCCGCCAGCACTGGATCGGCAAGGTCTTCCGCGCCGACACGCCCAGCGGCCCGAAGATCGTGCTACTCCAGCGAAATGGCGATCGATCAGGTCAGCCGCACCCCGGGCGCGATCACCTTCGTTCAGGCGCCAGTGACGAATAAGACGGTCAAGGTGCTGCGAATCGACGGTCGATCTCCTGGGCAGCAGGGTTATCAACTTCGATAGGCATCGGGTACGACGTCGTCTACTTACCCAGACCCGAGCCTGTTCACCAATCCACGAACCGCGGCTCCGTGCGGAGCGGTTGAGCCCACGGCGCCACGGTAATCTGCGTGATCGCGAAATCGTGCTCGCTGTGTGCTTTTTCGAGGGCGTCGAGCGCGCGGCTGCGATCGCCGAGGGCGGCGTAGACCATCGCGTGTGCGGAAGCCGGCACATACTGCTGGGCGGCCATGGCAGTGAGTTGCTTCAGCGCGCTTTCGGCGGCGGCTCGGTCGCCGGCGCGGGCGTAGGCGGCGCCGAGGTCGCCGACGATGAGTGGGCTGTTCTCCGAGAGCGTCAGCGCCCGCTTGAGCTCGGCGATCGCTTCCATGTGCTGATTGTTCGCGCTGTAGGCGAGGCCGAGGCCGCGGCGCGCCGAGACCGAGTTCGGATCGAACTCCAGCGTTTTCCGGAATTGCGCGATCGCTTCGTCATTCTGTCCCGCGTAGAGCAGGTAACGGCCGAGGTCGCTGTTGACGATGGGTGACAGCGGATCCAGTTCCTGCGCACGTCGGACCTGACTCAACGCCTCGTTCAAGCGTCCGGCGGTCGCCAGGTAGCTCGCGTATTGGTTGTGCGCGAGTGCCGAGCTCGGATTCAGCGACAGGCCCTGCTGGAACGCACGCTCGGCGGCCGGCCAGTCCCAGTCGAGCAGGAGCTTGATGCTGCCGAGCGCGACGTGCGCCTCGGAGAGCGAGTTGTCGAGCGCCAGCGCCTGCTCGGCCGCGGCCTTCGCCTCGGGCAGTGTCTCGACCCAATACGATCCGAGGAGCAGGTACGAGTCGGCCAGACCGGCGTACGCCATGGCGTATTTCGGGTCCTTGCTGATGGCCTGCTGGAAGTAGTCGATCGCGCGCTTGTAGCCCTCGATCGTGCCCTTGTTCCAGTGGTACCGGCCCTGGAGATAGAGCTGGAACGCCTCGGCGTTTTCCGTGTAGCGTCGCGTGACCCGCCGCCGCTCCTCGCCGCTGATCCGCGGCTGGAGCGTCTCGAGTATTTCCTCGGCGATTTCTTCCTGCACGGCCAGCAGGTCCGTTTGCGGCCGGTTGTACTGCCCGCCCCAGAGCTGGCTGCCGGAGTCCACGTCCATGAGCTCGGTCTGAATGACGAGACGATCGCCGCGGACGGCGACACGGCCCGTCACGACCGCCGTGACGCCGAGCGTCTGGCCGACCTGCTGGGCGTCCACGTTCTGCCCCTTGTAGCGAAACACCACGCTCCGGGCGCTCACTCGCAGGTTGGGAAGCTGCGCCAGCCCGTTGATGAGTGTTTCCGTCAGACCATCAGTGAGATATTCCGTCTCCTCCGCGCCGCCCGCGGCCATCGAAAACGGCAGCACGGCCACCGAGTCAATCGTGGTTCCCGATTCGCGGAACATCGTCGCGGCCGCACCGATCGCGGCGATGAGCACGACGGCTGCGGCCGCGAGATACCAATTGCGGCGGTTCGCGAACGGCCGGCCGGCTGCAAGTGCCGTGGGCGCAGACGGTGGCAGGGTCGCGGCCGGCGCGGGAGCCGTCGGCGTCATGAGCGTCCGCATGTGCGTCCGCTGAGAATCGCTTTCGCGCTTCAGCCGCTTGAGGTCGGCGCGGAGCTCGGCCGCCGTCTGGTAGCGCAGGTCGCGGTCCTTCTCGAGCGCTTTGTAGATGATGTGATCGAGCTCGGCGGGAACATGCGGGTTGACCTCGCTCGGCCGCGTCGGCGTCTGCCGCAGAATCGCGTCGAAGATCAGCGCCGGCGTGCGTCCGGTGAACGGCTCGCGTCCGGTGGCCATCTCGTACAGCACGACGCCGAACGAGAACAGGTCGCTGCGCTTGTCGATCGTTTCGCCGCGTGCCTGCTCGGGCGACATATACGTCGGCGTGCCCATCGTCTGCCCGGTCTCGGTGGCCTGGGCGGGCGCTTGCGCGATCGTGGTCTGGGCGTATTGGTCCGAGATGAGGTGCGGCTCGGTCAGCTTCGCGAGACCGAAGTCCAGGATCTTCACCTGGCCGCGGTCGGTGACGAAGATGTTGGCCGACTTGATGTCGCGATGGACGATGCCGGCCGAGTGCGCCGCATCGAGCGCGTCGGCCGCCTGGACGGCGTACTCGAGCAGCAGGTCGATCGGGCAGCGGCTTGCCGCTGCATCGGCGGCGCAGGGTCGAGCCGTCGAGCAGTTCCATGACCAGGAACGGCAGGTTGTTGTGCTTGCCGATGTCGTAGATCGCGGCGATGTGCGGATGATTCAGCGACGACGCCGCTCGCGCCTCGCGCTGAAAGCGCTCGACCGCGACCGCATCTTCCAGCAGCCTGAGAGAGAGGAACTTGACGGCGACCGGGCGGCCGAGCCGGGTGTCTTCGGCGCGATACACGACACCCATGCCGCCCTCGCCGATCTTGTCAACGATGCGATAGTGGGTGACAGTCTCGCCGATCATTGGCGGGCCAAGCTCCCGATCGTAGGGTGCGGCCGGACCGGCGTCAAGGCGATCGTCGATCCCGTTCGGGCTCGCTCATGGGCCGTGCAGCGCTGTGCAAGCGGCAGAAAACATCGAACAATAGAGCCCATGCCGATCACCATTCGCCATGCTGGTGAGGCGGACGCCGAGGCCGTCGCTCGAATCGTCAATCAGGCGTACGAGGTCGAGCGCTTCTTCGTGCTCGGCGACCGGACGAGCTCGCAGGACGTGCTGGCGCACGTGCGCCGGGGCATCCTGCTCGTCGCGGCCGAGGGCGAGGCGACGGTTGGTTGCGTCTACGTCGAAATCCATGGCGACCGCGGATCGTTCGGCATGCTGGCCGTCGATCCGGGGCGACAGGGCGCCGGTCTCGGCCGTCAGCTTATCGACGCGGCCGAGCGCCATATCCGCGACGCCGGCGGCCGCTCCATCGACATCCACGTCGTCAATCTTCGCCACGACCTGCTGCCGCGGTACCGGCGGCTCGGATACGTGGACGTCGGCACCGAGCCGTACGTCCATCGCCCCACGATCCAGCCGTGCCATTTCGTCCTGATGCGCAAGGAGTTGTAGACTCTAAGGGTCCTGGGTCTTGAGTCTTGAGACTTGGGTCGGCGTCGTCTTGGGCCTCGAGTCCACACGCCTCAGGACCCAAGACCTCAGACCCAGGACTCAAGACCCAAACGTGGCCGATTCTGAACGTCTCCGCATAGCCGTATTCATCGATTTCGACAACATCGAGATTGGCGTCAAGAACACCCTGAACGCCGCGTTCGACGCGGGCCTGGTGCTCGAAGCGCTCAAGGAGCGCGGCGAGGTGGTCTCGAAGACCGCCTACAGCGACTGGCAGAGAGCCGGCGGATACAGCCGCGCGCTCACGCAGCACGCCATTCGGATGGTGCAGCGCAGCCTGACGCCGGGCGGCGACAAGAACGGCGCCGACATCAACCTCGCCCTTGACGCCCTCGAGATGGCGTTCACGCACCCGCACATCAACGCGTTCGTGATCGTCGGCGGCGACAGCGACTTCATCAGCCTCGTCGAGAAGCTCAAGCAGTACGACAAGAAAGTGTTCGTCGTCGGCGGCCGGCAGTTCACGAGCGGCATCATGCAGCGCAACTGCCACGAGTTCATCGCCTACGAGAACCTGCCGGGGGTGACGAGCAGCGCGCCGGCCGCCGGTGGCGGAGCGCGCCGCTCCTCGGGCCGCGATCGCGCGCCGATCGAGCAGGCGCTGCCGCTCGTGACGCGCGCGCTCAAAGTGCTGTCCGAACGCGAAGTGTCCCCGCAGCTCGGCCTGCTGAAGAGCACGCTGCTCCAGCTCGACTCGACGTTCTCCGAACGGACCTACGGCGCAGGCTCGTTCCGCGACTTCGTGCAGAAGCTCGAGAAGGTCGGGGTCGTCAAGATTCACAGCGGCAAGGGCGGACTGCTCGTCGAGCTCGTGGACGGCAGCGCCATCCCCGTCGAGAAGCCGGCTGCCGACGAGACCGACGCCGCACCGATGCCGAAGCGCCCGGCGCCGAACGGCAACGGACACCGCGCCGCCGACGAAAGCCAGCCGTCTCCGTCGCAGGGACGGACTGTCGTCATTGGAACCGCGGCTGAGGGCCTGCGCGAATTCCGACGCATCCTGTCCAACGCCGTGGTGAGGCGGTGGCCGCTGTATCTCAGAAACGTGAAGCAGGCGATTCGCCAGACCGAGGCCAGCTTCGACGAGCGGTCCTACGGGTTCGGCAACCTGACCGATCTCCTGCGCGCGGCGCATCGAGAAGGGATCGTGCGCGTCGATCGCGACCGCCAGGGTGTCATTCGCGTGTTCCAGGGCAGCGCAACTGCCACCCCCTCAACGCCAGGCTCCGCTGAGGCCTCACCTGACGTGGCATCTGAGGAAACTGCCGTCGCCGCCGCGGCCGCTGAGCTCGGCGTGCCGCTGATCTCCGTGGACGAGGATCCTGCTGATACTGGCTCCGACACTGCCGAGATCGAACCCGGTAACGCTGCGCCCGCGGTCGAAGCTCCAAGAAAGCGCCGCCAGCGTGCACCGCGCGGACAGTCAACTCGCCCACGGCGCAGCACCAAGAAAACGGCGTGATGCCGGGGCTGACCCCGCCTGCCGAAGGCGGTCTGACCTCGTGGGCTACTGAAACACTTCCGTCCGGGTTTCCCACTGAGCTGACGACAGGTCCGGATTCTCCGCACCGCCTCTGAACGAGCCGTAGGTACTCGAGGAGCGGCCGGTCGTCGGTCAGGATCTCGCCGGGTCCGACGAATCGCCTCAGCGCGTCGGGTCCGGCCGTGTACAGCCGTCGCAACGCCTCCGCCGACTGCAGCCCAACAGCCGCCAGTGCCGCCCGGACGCGCGGACTGCGCAGATGTTCATCGATTGTGCCGGGGCTCACCCGAAGAGGCGACAGGCTTCCGACCATGAGCGTGCCGCCCTGCCACAGCGTCGTGTTCGGGAACACGTCGAGAAACGTGCGCATGAGCACCTTGTAGTGCTCCTCCGGCCGGTTGCCGATCCACTGCATGGCCAGGCCGTCCGGGCGAAGCGCCCGGCGGACGAGGCTGAAGTACTCGCGCGAATACAGGATGCCCGCGCCGGCCACCGTCGGGTGAATCACATCGGCCGTGATCACGTTGTACCGGTCGTCCGTCAACCGCAGGTAGTTGCGGCCATCGTCAACGCGGAGCCTGACGTTCGGCCGGTGCAGGATGTCGTAGTTCACATGCGCGAACTCGGCCGGCGGCGAGGCGCACGCTCTCGCGAGAATTCGACGATGTCGAGTGTACGCGCCGGGGTGGAGGCTGATGGCGCCCGGCGTCGTGCCGCCGCCGAGACCGACCACGAGAATCCGTGAGGGCGCCGGGTGGAGCATCATCGGCAGGTGGCCGATGAGGCGATGAAGCTCCACCATCGGCTGGCGAGTCGTCCGCCTGGTGGACGCCGTCGGTGAACATGGTGCGCTGTGTGCCCTTGCTCAGAATGGACACTGCGGTCTGGGCGCCCTCGTGGCGCCAGACCTCGCGTCTGTCCTGCGCCGTGCCGGCGGCCAATCGTGGCCGCCATCGGATCGGGCAGCATGACGATGGCCGCCACGAACGCGACAACGGACAGCGCCTGACGCGATCACGTAACTTCGCGCGCTCGGGGTGCGCGGCCAGCAGGATGAAGCGCGCTCAGAATGAACACGCCGGCCAGCACCACGAGCGACCATTTGCTGCCGAGCCACGGCAGCAGCACGAAGCCTCCCGCAAGCGCGCCCACGATCGCGCCCGCCACGTTCAGCGCGTAGAGTCGCGCCGACTCGGTCGGCAATCGACCGGCCCGCGGCGTCCGTTTCGCTCGATGCTGGAAAACGCGCCGAGTCTCAACGCGATCGGAAACGACACGCCCATCAGCATCGCGGCGGGAAGAATCGCGGCGGCACACGCCTGGATCGTCGCCGAGGTTCGCCACCCGGCATTGAAGCTCCAGATCAGGAAAATGAGTGACAGGACGACGGCGATGCCGGTGGCGAACAAGACGCGGACCAGAATGGCGTGCCAGTCGCGCGGTCTCGACAGCACGCGCACGCTGATGACGCCGCCGAGCGCAATGCCTCCGAGCACGGTCGCGAGCATGGTCGTGAACGCGTACGTCGTGGCGGTCAGGAACTGGAGGAGGATCCGGAACCAGACGATCTCGAGGGCGAGCGATGCCGCGCCCGACAC
Organism: uncultured Acidobacteriota bacterium; assembly: GCA_963793255.1. GTDB lineage: Bacteria > Acidobacteriota > Vicinamibacteria > Vicinamibacterales > SCN-69-37 > CAVTYZ01. Next base: position 64,612 of record CAWBZK010000016.1, on the reverse strand, counting down.
AGCGATGACCGTCGCGATCGCGCGACGCGTCCGTTCGGTTGTCTCAATCGTTGCCGGCGCTGTCCGTCAGCGCCTCGGCTCGTTCGTCGCCGCGCGAGAGTGCCAGCGCGCCAACGCCCACCAGCACATTGACCGCGGCAGCCGCCAGATAGGTGCGCTGCATGCCGATCGCGCCAATCAACTCGTAGCCGGCCAGGAGCGCGCCGGTCAGGGCGCCGGCGGTGTTTGCCGCGTAGAGCGCGCTCAAGCGCGCGCCCGCGCCAGCCCCCGAACGATGTGACGAGGCGCCAAGCAGCGGCAGTGTCAGGCCCATCAGGATCGTCGGGACCGAGCAGCACAGGCACCGCGCATAGAAATCTGGCGGCCGTGACGACCGGCAAGGCATCGGGCAACGCCGCGTGAACCGCGTCGTAGATGACGGCCGTCGCGCCGAGACCAGCCGGCGTGCACACGCGCCAGCACGCCAATGAGGATCTCGGCGATGCCGAACGCCGCGAGCGGCCGGCGCACCCGCGCGGCCACGCGCCCGGCGACCAGACTCCCGATCGCGAGTCCGGCCATGAACACCGCGAGCACCGTGCTGGCGGCGTAGACCGTGACGCCAAAGACCAGCGACAACTGCCGCAGCCACAGAACCTGATAGATGAGCCCGCTCATTCCAGAGCAGAAGAAAAAGAAGGACGAGCGCGACGAGCCGGCCGGACGGCACGAGAGTCGCGAGCTTAGCACGCGCTCGCTCAGGCCGCGCATCATGGCACATGGGTTGCTCAGGAACAGTCGCGTGGGTGGCTTCGATCACGCGCAAATCGCCGGAATACGCGGCGAAGAGCTGGCCTGCGGCGAACTCCGCCGCCGCGGGTACGCAATTCTTGCCAGACGCTACCGCACCCGCTTTGGAGAAATTGACATCGTCTCCGAATGCCGCGGGATATTGGTGTTCGTGGAAGTGAAGGCGCGGCGGACTCGCCGGTTCGGAGAAGCAAGCGCCGCGATCCCGTTCTGGAAACGCCGCCGGCTCGCGGCCATGGCGCTCGACTATCAGGCCTGGGCCGGCCGGCTAGCCAGCCGCTGCCGGTTCGACGTTGTCGCGATCGACGGCTTGGGCACAGACCGCATGTCCATCAACGTGATTGAAAACGCGTTCTGGGTGGATCGGTGACGAAAGATTCGAGGAGTTCGAGGAGTTCGAAGGGGTCGAGGAGTTCGGGGGCGAGGGTCGAAGGGGGCGAGGAGTTCTAACGTAAGTAGCGCCGGACTTTAGTCCGGCGTCGCTGACTCAGTACCTTGGCACGGATCGATCCGACCTCTGTCGACCACGCGTCGATGCCACCGACGAGGTTGTGCACGTTCCTGAAGCCGAGGCGCAGGAAATACTCGGCGGCCGCCTGGCTGCGCATGCCGTGGTGACACTGGAAGACCATGGTCGTGTCGCGGTCGAGCGTGAGCAGGCGATCGTGGACCGCGTCGTCCAGGAGCTCGGAGCCCTCGATGCTGGCGACGGCGCGCTCCTGCTCGGTGCGCACGTCGATGAGCTCGAACGTCTCGCCGCGGTCCATCATGGCCTTGACGTCGGCGGCCGCGATTTGCTGCACGCGTGGGGCAGGGGACTGGTCCATCGGGATCGGACGAAGCATAGCAGTCTGGTTGCAAAAAGCTCATCGTCGTTCCACGTTCCCCGTTCCCCGTTCCCTTGAGTCCCTTGAACCTTGAACCCTGAACCTTGAACCAGAACGCGGAACGGGGAACGCGGAACGGGGAACGACGTGAGCTCTTGTGACGCCTGTTGCCCGGCTGGTCGCGCTTCCTGTACACTCAAGAGTCGGCAGGGGCGGGAATAACTCAGTGGTAGAGTGCGACCTTGCCAAGGTCGAAGTCGCGGGTTCGAATCCCGTTTCCCGCTCCAATCTTTCTCTGGGGACTTCGTCCCCAGACCCCTTACACACTCACTCGCGGGGGCCCCGAAGCCCCGCTCCGTTCGCGCTGGGCTCGCTCACAGCGTTCGCTCGCCTCAACACGTCGGACCTCGTCCCCAGACCCGTGCACTCACCGGGGAATCCCGCTGGAAGACCACCTGGCGGGCGGAACGCTGAACCCTGAACCATGAACCAGAACGGGGAACGTGGAACGTGGAACGGGAACGCGCCAGCGCGCTTTCGTCGCGCGCAATTGTCGGTGTCCTCCTATTCGTCGCTTGCGCCCGGCCGCCCAGACCCCCGCCGCACCTCAGGTTTTCGAAGCCGTCATCGGCGACGTGATGCGCACGTTCGAGGTGCCGGGAATGGCTGTCGCCGTTGTGAAGGACGGCAAGACCGTCCTGGCCAAGGGGTATGGTGTCCGGCGGATGGGTGAGCCGGCGCTCGTGGATGAGCGCACGCAGTTCGGGATCGCGTCCAACAGCAAGGTGTTCACGGCGCTCGCGCTCGGCCTTCTCGTGGAAGAACAGAAGATCGCGTGGGACGCACCGGTCGTGCGCTACCTGCCGTGGTTCCGGCTGTCCGATCCGTACGTCACACGCGAGCTGACGGTCCGTGACCTGCTCGTCCACCGCAGCGGACTTGGTCTGGGCGCGGGCGATCTGTTGTGGTGGCCGCCGTCCACCTACACCCGGCGCGAAGTCGCCGAACGGCTGCAGTTCATCCCGCTGTCGACAAGCTTCCGCTACGCGTACGCGTACGACAACGTGCTGTATCTCGTCGCCGGCGAGGTGATTCAGGCGGTGAGCGGCCGGTCGTGGGAGGACTTCGTCACGTCGCGGCTGCTGAGCCGATGGGCATGGACTCGTCCGATGTTCGGCATTCGGCGGCGGCCGGTTCGGGCAACGTGGCGGCGACGCACGCGCCGGTGAACGGGAAAATCCAGCCGGTCGCGCCGTTCCTCAGCGACAACACCAACCCGGCCGGCGGCATCATGTCGGGTGCCGCGGATATGGCGAAGTGGCTGCAGGTATTCCTGGCGAAGGGCGAATTGGCGAACGGCACTCGGCTCTTCACCGAGGCGACGTGGCGCCAATTGACGACAATCGTGACGCCGCTGCCACCGTCGATGCCCGGCGGTCAGCTGACCGCCCTGCGATCGAATTTCCGTGGCTACGCGCTTGGTCTCGAGGTTCGGGACTATCGCGGCAAGCCGCTGTTCACGCACACCGGCGGACTGCCGGGCTACGTCTCCCGCGTGGCGTGGGTCCCCGAGATCGGGCTTGGCGTCGCCGTCCTGACGAATCAGGAGTCAGGCGAGGCGTACAACGCCGTCACGCTGGTCGGTCATCGATCACTATCTCGGTGTGAAGGACACCGACTGGGTGCGCGCGTACGTCGAGGCGAAGGCGTTTGCGGCCGAACAGCTCCGCAAGACCGAGTCCGCGACGAATTCTGCTCGCGCCGATCGGTCCACGCCGTCCCTGCCGCTCGCGTCCTATGCCGGGACGTACACCGACGCCTGGTATGGCGACGTCGTGATGGCGATGGAGAACGGCAAGCTGGCCATTCGTTTCACGAAGACGCCGTCGCTCGTCGGCGACCTCGAGCACTGGCAGCACGACACGTTCGTGGCCCGCTGGCGCGACCGCGAGCTCCGCGCCGACGCCTTCGTGACCTTCGCCCTCAACCCTGACGGCACGGTCGATCAGGTCAAGATGCGGCCCATTTCGCCCGCGGTGGACTTCAGCTTTGACTTCCAGGACCTGCTGCTGAAACCTAAACGTTGAGATTTTTCATAGAATAGAGGGCTCGGACGACGGCGCCGTCGCCAAGCGGTAAGGCAGAGGTCTGCAAAACCTCCATCCCCGGTTCAATTCCGGGCGGCGCCTCCACAAATTCCTAACAATTCAACGTGATCACGCATCGGCGGTACCGGACGCGGGCGCCGATTGTCCCTGAATTGTCCCTGCGAGCCCTCGCAGCTGCTGCGCCGCCGATTTCAGATCGCCGCTGCTCACGATGTTGTAGCGCTCGAACACGCTCCGGGTTTTGTGCCCGGTGAGTGCCATGCTCACGCGCTCCGGGACGCCGCGACGGACCATGTTCCGCACCGCGGTCCTTCGCAGGTCGTGAAGCAGCCGTCCAGGGCAGCCCGCGGCCTTGCAGGCGGGGCGAGTGCCGGCTCCCGCCAAGTAGCGCCCCACATCCGATGCCGCAGGATGCGACCCAGACTCACTTCTGTCCGCCAGTCCCGTACACTTGCTCACGCGTGTGGAACTGGTCGCTGATGATGAGCTGATCGATGAGGTCCCTGCGGATGCTGATCGGATTCAGGAGAAACGCCTGGACTTCTTTCATTCCGTTATTGACCGTTGCCGTACCTTCGACTTTCTCGCCCTTCGCTAGCTGCACGGCCGCTTGCGCGGCCCCCCGCGCGAGCGGTCGGAGAGGCTTGTAGACGGTCATGGTCTGCGTCCCGGCGACGATCCGACGCACGGCATCCAGATTCGCATCCTGACCCGAGACGAGGACCTTGCCTGCTAGGCCGCGTTTTTCGAGTGCCTGGATCGCGCCGCCAGCAGTCGTGTCGTTCGACGCCACCACGGCGACGACTTGCCCGCCGGCCTTTTTCAGCGCCGTCTCGGTGAGCGTCATCGCGGCGTCGGCCTGCCAGTCGACAGCCCACGGGTCAGCCACGATCCTGATGTCGCCGCGTTTGACCGCGTCGTCGAGCGCGGCCAGCTGCCCCTCGCGAACGAGCTGGGCATTGTGGTCGGTCTGCGCGCCGCCGATGAGGATGTAGTTGCCTTTCGGCGCCAGGTTGCGCAGGAACTGAGCCTGCAGCTCGCCCACCCTCCGATTGTCGTAGGACACGTACAGATCCACATCGGCCTTCATGATCAGCCGGTCGTAGCAGATCACAGGCACGGAGCGCTTCTTTGCGGCTTCGACAACTCTCGCTGCGGTCTCCGCGCTGTGGGGGACGATCACGAGTGCCTGCACGCCCTTCGCGAGCAGCGCCTCGGCCTGCTGGAACTGCCGTGCATCATCGAGATCGGCAGACTCGACCAGAACGTCCGCGCGAAGCTCCTTCGCGCGCTCGAGAATCAAGTCGCGGTCGCGCGGCCAGCGTCCGTCCAGCGTGTCCATCAGCAGGCCGATCTTGGGCCGTGGCTCTTGCTCTTGTTGCGCTGCTCTGTCCTGCGATGGGCCACAGGCCGTGAGCAAGCCTGAGAGAATTCCGATGACGAGGGCTGACCCGAACCTGGTCATATTAAACCTCTCGATCTCTGTGGCCGACCGGCCCGATCGATGTCACGGCTCTGGCGGGGTGTTTCAGGAGAAGGAATATCGGGCTGCTTCGTGAGCGGCAGTCGGTTGAGTGCGGATTGCCTGACGCGCCTGCAGGAGTCGATCATGCCGTGCCCGCCGGACGCCGCACACTCTAGCACCGTTTTCAACGGAGTTCCTGTCCTTTCGGCAGCACATCCTCAAAGCGCGTCGTAGTGGGAGAAGTGTCTCGCCATCCCCGGTTCAATTCCGGGCGGCGCCTCCATTTTTATCTGGACTTCTCCCCACCTCACACGCTCACTCGCGGGGGCCCCCAGGCCCCGCTCTGTCCGCGTGAGCTCGCTCACATATGTTCGCTCGCTGCCGACCACGACTACGGGGAATGGCTCGGGAACGTACACCGTCACACGTAAGCCGTAGGCCCTATTCAGTTTTCACAGAACAACTCACGCCAGCCGGTTTGGCGCCGCCTGACGGACGGCGACGGACGCCTCCAGGGCCTGATGCGGCGCTCAGGTACCGGTGCACGAAGGTGTCGAAGCGCGCGGCTCCGTCGGGCGTGGGGTGGCGCCTGCGAGGATAGCACCGCGTCCACGGGTGTATGATTCGCTACGGGCTTCGTGAAAGCGATGAGAGGCCTCCTGATAGTTGCTCTCACGCTCGTGATGATGCCAGCGCGCGCTTCGGCGCAGGTGTCGGCATCGGACTTGGCGGGCGCGCTGGCCGACCTGACGTCATCGGTGAATGCCCTTCCAATGAGCTTGCGTTCGACGCGGCTGCTTACCGCCGTCGAATGGCTCAATTCGAGAAGCGTGAAAGCCGATCTTGGGGTGATGTCGCGCGACTACGTCGCCTCCTTGAGCAGAGCCGCCGGGCTCCTGCGAAAGCAACCCGGTGCAGAGGCGGTCGAAGACGTCACCAGCGAGCTGGAAGCGAAAGTCGAACACTGCCGCAAACTCGGCGTCGGCATGGGCGGATCGGTTCTCGTGAAGGTCAACACCCGTCGCGGACTCGGAACCGTGAGTGGACTCGAAGTGCTGTACCTCCTGAAGTTCGACGATTGGCTGAGAACTCCGGCGAGGAACTTCGCGCGGATGAGCTCTCCCACGGAGATGACCATCGATCCGGGACGCTACTGGGTGTGGGCGCGCGATCCGGCCAACGGCACGACCAGTGATCGCGTGCTCATCCAGGTGGCCGGTCAGAAAGAAGTCACGATCGACCTCGCCGTCCGATGACCCTGGCCAGGCGGCACGCCGCGGTCGGCGCCGCGGGCCTGCTCCTCGCGGCCCTCTGGCGGCTCTCACCCGCCCTCTCCACGAGCGAGACGTTTCAAGTGCGTCTCGTGTGCGCCTTTCTTACCGTCGCGGCGTGCACGGCTATCGCCCTCGTCAGAGGCGTGCGCCCGATGGTGTGGATGCTGGTGGCGGCAGTCTCGATCGTGCTCGGCCTGGCTCTCCTGGTGAACCATCTTGGCGCCGCCGGTGCGTGTGTGGCCACATACAACAGCCGCTTGATTGTCATCGGTCGCGACTACACGCCCGCCGCCGCCGACTACGTGAACACCAATCGCGGCTTGTCTGCGTCGGACCTCCTGCTCGACAGCGGCGGAGATCCAGAGCGGATCTGGACGAGAGCGTCGATCGCGTCGTGCCGCTTCTGGCTCGGTTGGGCGGGCTTCTGACGGTGCCGCTGCTCGCGGCCTGCGTTGGGGCGCTCGTGGCACGACGCGGGCACGGCCTCACTGCCGTGGGTCGGCCTGCGACGGCTGCCAAAGACCACCACGACTGTCCCGGCGGTTCCCGTCTACGACGCGTTTCTTAGCTATCGCCACGGCGCGCCGGACGAGACCTATGCGAGGGAAATCCTGGAAGTTCTGGAATCGCGTGGCCTCCGCGTGGCGATCGACTTCCGCGACTTCCGCGCCAACGAGCACTTCCTGTCCGAGATGGAGCGATGCATCAAGGAGAGCCGTTTCGTCCTGTGCGTGATTACGTCGCGCTACATCGACAGCGATCACTGCTCGGAGGAGGCGATCATCTCCAAGACTCTCGACCTCGCGGACAAGCGCAAGCGGCTCGTGCCGGTTCTCTTCGAACGTGTCGAGCTGCCAGTGTGGCTGCACGGTCTGGTCGGCATCGACTGCGGGCAGGGCGCAGCGGTGGACCCGTTCGAACGGCTGTGCGGCCTCTTGACTGCCGGGCCCGAGCACCTTCGACAGAGCAGAAGGCAAGACGAGTCAACAATTTAGCGCAATCAGGATAGTCTGCAAACCTCCATCCCCGGTTCAATCCCGGTTGGTCCACCAACCTCCACACTTGAAAAGCCTGTTGCACCGCGTGCTATCGCAGCTCGAAGCTGACGGTGTTGGGGAACAGTTGACTGATCCTGAGTGCGAGGCGGAATCGTCATTGAACCTTCACGTCTTCGAACCCGAGCCCGCGCAGAAACGTTGTCATCGTTGCGCGCGCGTTGGCGGAGGCGATGCGCAGGACGCCCCCGTCGAGCGCCGACTGCCGGATCTGCTGCTCCGCCTCCTTCCGCACTTCCGATTCCAGGTGCGGGTCCACGGCTGTAAAAAGGCCAGTGCGCCGGGAATACACGCGTGTGCGTTCGTTGTCCACGCGCGTCGCGAATATCTCGGGCTCCGGTAAACGTACGTCAATGGCCCGCCCGTTGACGCTGATAAACGACGCGTCGATCCGGCCAAGATCGACGCCGGCTGTGACGTCGCCGTAGACGACGAGAAGCAGTTGCTCGCCGGCCAAAAATGTCGGCAGGAACCGGCTTTCCCATCCGCCGGACACGATCTTGTCCATTCCGAAGACCACAGTTTCGAGCCGCTGGAGTTGCTGAATGTGGCGAACGACGGCCGGCCTGGAGATGTCGATCCGTCCGGGGCCGCCGCCGCGGAACCACAGAACGACCACCGCAACGGCCAGAAGGGCGATGACGATGCCCAGGATGAAGGCTACGACCGCGGAGCCTTTATGGGATGTCTCGTGCCTCATCTCGGTAGACGCTCCGCTCAAATTGTGCGAGCAGCACCCAGCACGAACGGGGCGGCAAAGACCAGCCTCTCCATGCGCGTCATGCGGTCGTGACCTGCCGAATCACACGGAGCCAGTTCAAGCCAAGGATCTTTTTGATTCGCTGATCGCTGTAACCCAGCTTCTGCATCGCGATGGTGATCTGCGGATAATCGCTGATGTCTTTGATTTCGCGCGGCAGTTCAGGGCCGCCATCCAAATCGGAGCCCAGGGCGATGTGATCCTCGCCGACAAGCTTTACGCCGTAGTCGATCACCTTTGCGAGCTGGTCGACATGCATCCAGTATTCATCGGGGATAGTGCCGCGAAAATTCAGGGGAACCGTTTGTGCCAGCTCCTTGTCTACATCCTCAATCGTCTGCGTGGTTGCCTGTGAACTAAAGATCCTCGGCGTTGTGGGTTGAGGAACAGGCTGCGACCTGACGGGATTGTTCGGTTTCTGCCACTCCCAGTATTTTGGGTTGTTGAAGAGGCTGCCGAAATGAATACCGATCACGCCCCCCTTTGCGGCGACCGCTCTTGCAGCTTCGTCAGTGATGCAACGGGGATGATCAACGATTCTGTAAAAACCGCCGTGACTATAGATCACCGGGTGACGGCTGGCGGCGACTGACTGCATGATGGCGTCGTTGGATGCGTGGGCGACATTGATCACCATGCCGAGATCGTTCATTTCCTTGATCACAGCTCTTCCGTGATCGTTGATGCCGCCCCAGGTGTACACGTCGTTGCAGGCATCGATAAACGCGTTGGTGGTGTTGTGTGCCGTCAGCTGCATGGAGCGCAGGCCAAGCCTGTAGAGGGCGCGCAGCAGGTGTATATCGCCGTACAGGTCATATCCGCCTTCCAGATCCAGGAACGCGGCGATCTTTCCGCTCTTGTTGATCCGTTCGATGTCTGAGGCGTTGAGCGCCAAGTCGATCGCGTGACTATTCTTCTTTATCTGATCCAGCGCCAGCTCCACCACGCGGAACGTATTCTTGATTTCAAACCGTCCGGGATAATAGTTTTCAGGCGTATACACCGAGAAGAACATCGCGTCCACGCCGCCTTCCTTCGCCCTTGGCAGATCGACGTTCCCATCCGGATAACGCTGGCCGATATCGGTGTTCATCAACAGCTCGCGGGTCATGACATGCGTATGCCCGTCCATCACAAATGCATCGCGATGCAGAGCAGGCATCGGCTTGTTCTGAAGAGGCGTCGAAGGACGATCGGATCCAGCGACAGGAGCGGCAGCAGGGATTGCAGGGGAAATACACTTCCAGCCATCGGCAGGAGTGTCAGGCTCTTGATAACGTCTCGGCGTTTCATTGGTTTATGGTCGGTTCACAGGTCAATCGCGAGCCTATTTGTCAAAACCCCGGATGTATGGGATGTTCGGCGGACGCTCCCCCTTCTCAAACATCGGTCCCCGTGTTGTGCGGTATTTCATGTTCATGAACGGCGTCTCGATGCGGCGCCCGACGGCAGAGTAACGGCCGTTCTCCCAGTTTGATTCCATGTAGTGGTTCACGATCCCGGTAGACAACAGCAGCCGCTCCGCATTGAATGGTTCCTTTCTGGTCACCATCATCTCGGTAATCCAGTGCGGTTGAGCGTTCGCGGCGTGGTACTGCGAGTAAGGGCCCGGCCAGCCAAGCATCGAGACGATTGTCGGCTCTTTTTGTCCTTCAATTTCGCCGGCGTAGGTCCAGCCCACACCCCGGCCCGAAATGACAGCCGCGTTCGTTCCATCGTTGTACTCCACGATACAGACGTTTGCCTGGGCGTTCTCCTGAAAGGATCCCGGCTTCAGGTCAAAACGTGTTCGCCACTGAATCCAGCAGCTTGCCGGCCCAGGGATTGCGTTCGACCCACTTCCATGTTTCAGGTCCCCGGATGGACTGTACCGATTTGACGCCTGTCTCACCGCCCTTGCGGCGTTCGACAAAGGCTTGAAGCACGTCAACACAATGGAAAATGGCTCCCTCATCGGCAGCGCCTCCAACCACGATCGAGTTCTTTATAGGCGTATCGATAGCGAGGTCTATTTCGGGCTTACGGAAGTAGGTCGGTATGGAGGAACCGCCGGTCAGTGGAAAGTTCAGCTCACGGGACTTGTCAAACATCCACTTGGCATCGTCCCAATTGTAGGAGAGGTGCTTGTCGTTGAAGACTGGCACCGAGCGCTTGCTTTGCTCGAACACCCGGATAACCTGCTGGTACATCCACCAGCGCGGCAGGAGCCAGTGCCCCTTGAGATCGGTGGGATAGTCCCCGTGTTCTCCGACGATGACAACGCCATCCACCGCAAGTTCCGTTCCCCCAAGCGTGACGGCCTCACCGACTGTCTTATAGATCGGTATGTTTTTCGCTTTGCAGACTTTCTGGCCCAGTAAGCTTGTTTCAAACTGATGGATGTAAACAGAGACAACGTCCACCCGCGAAGGAGTGTGGGCGCCCTGCCACCAATAGCCGTCCATCAGCTTGTCGATGATCCAGTCCGCATGTGATCCCGGAGCACCCCAAAAGCTGACGATACAGGCGATACGAGGCCGTGTTTGCTGAGTCTGCGGAACAGCACCGGCTGCGCTGCCGGCCAAAGGTGTCATACCGGCCAAAGCCGTCAAACCGGCCATACCGGCGACTCCCAGCATTTCACGCCGGGTGAAGAGAGGGTGTGACTCCATCATGTTATTGATTGGGAATGAATCTGCAATGTCGGCTTGTTTCTTTGCCATAATGTTTAGGCCCCGGCTCCCCTCTGTGAGACAGCGCAAATTAGTCTGTAGCGACCCGCGGATCAAGGGCAAATCGGGCCTCGCTGCCGTAAAATGACGCCACGCGAGGACTCGAATGGACCGACGTGACATTTCTTCTGGGATCGACGGCTGCAGTTGGCGCGGCGGCACGCGTCTGGGGACGCCAGGCGACAAGCAGCGACCTCAACCGCCAGACTGGATCGCATCGCGATCATGGCGTACAGCTTCCTCGCGTGTCCTCAGAGTGCCGGGACAAGCCGTCGAGCCCTGAGCGTACGCTCGATGTCCTTGACCTGCCCGAGATGTTCGCGGATCGCTACAAGGTCCACAACATCGAGATGCAGCACAACTACTTCGAGTCCACTGAGACGTCGTTCTTCAAGACGTTCCTCGATCGGCTGGCGAAGACCAAGTCGCGGATCACCAACATCAACCTCGAGCTCGGCAACATGAACATCGCGGCGGCGACGCCGGCGCTCCGGGCGCAGGCCGTGGATCTGACACGCGCCTGGATCGATCACGCCATCGTGCTCGGGTCGCCGCGCGTGATGATCAATCAGGGCCGGCTGACGCAGGAGAACAAGGCGACGGCCATCGAGGTGCTGAGCCGGATGACGGCGTACGCGAAGACGAAGAACATCATGGTCGGCGCCGAACCTCGAGACGACGACTTCACGCTCTTGACCGAAGTGCTGCGCGGTGGCGGCGCCTACACGAACCCGGATGTCGGCGGATTCGGCGGCGACGAAGCGCACGTGAAAGCCGGCATGCGCGCGATGTTCCCGTTCACTGACGGGAACTGCCACATGAAAATGCTGAATCCGCCCACGTACGACCTGGCCGACGTGGTACGCCTGACGAAGGAGCTCGGCTACAAAGGGCTGTACTCGATCGAGAACGAGCTGCCCGGCGATCCGCACAAGAACGTCCAGGACGTCTACGACGTGCTGATGGCCACGCTGTGAAGCCGGGGATAGTAGGCATTGATGACGGAATGAGCGTTGGTGGCGTCGACGACGACGCGCATCTGACGGACTTCCAGACCCGATCGGAGCCCGGCCGAGCACGGAGATGGCCTAGCCCGGAAACCGCGGCGTCTCCATGACACGACGCGACGATTCGTCTCAATCTCAACGCGGCCTCTGGGCCGCCGTCGGCGCCTTCCTGATCTGGGGCGTTTTTCCGATCTTTTGGAAGTGGCTCGACGACGTTCCCGCGCTGCAGATCATGACGCACCGGATCGCCTGGTGCTTCGTGTTCGTCGTGGGCTATTTGGTCCTGCGGCGCGGGCTCGGTTGGTGGCGGCCGGTCGCGTCACAGCCCCGCCTGCTCGGCCTGCTGTCCATCGAGCAGCGTGCTCATCGCTCTGAACTGGTGGCTCTACATCTGGGCCGTCAACGCCGGGCACATCGTCGACACGAGTTTGGGCTACTTCATCAACCCGTTGGTGAATGTGATGCTCGGTGTCGTGGTGTTGAAGGAGCGGCTCAACGCCAGGCAGTGGCTTGCCGTGCTCATCGCGGCCGCGCGGGGTGGCGTACCTCACCTGGCAAACCGGCGCGCCACCTTGGATCGCGCTGGCTCTCGCGTGTTCGTTTGGTCTGTACGGCCTGATCCGCAAAGTAGCCGTCGTGGAATCGATTCTGGCGCTCGGCATCGAGAACACGCTGCTCATCGTGCCCGTCGCCCTCTACCTGGCATCGACACATGTTGCGGGCGGGGGAGTGTTCGGCCATCACGGGTTGACGATCGACGCTTTGCTCGTCAGCTCAGGGCTCGTCACAGCCGTGCCGTTGGTGCTCTTCGCCTACGGAGCGCAGCGGATCCCATACTCGACCGTCGGCGTCCTGCAGTACATCGCACCGACACTACAGCTCGGCTGCGGCGTGCTGCTGTTCAACGAGCCATTCACACGCGCGCAGACCTTTGGCTTTGGCGCCATCTGGCTCGCGCTCGCCGTCTATGCAGGTGACGCCCTCGTGCGCATTCGTCGGGCCGCAAGTGATATTGTCCCAACGGCGCGTCACAATCGGCCGTCGTGACACCAACGCAGGCGAATTCTCAATGCCGCACCTCGATCTGGACCTGCCCCGAGCGCTCTCCTCCGGCGTAGCCATCGACGTCAGCGCGCTCTCACACAAGGGGAAGGTGAGGGACCATAACGAAGACCACTACTTCGTCGCCACGCGGGGGCGGCGAGCCACGACGCTGCTGACCAATGTCCCGCCGGGGGAGGTCCCGTCCGAATTCGGCGAAACCGGATATTTGATGATCGTGGCCGACGGAATGGGAGGCCACGCCGCCGGCGAGGTCGCGAGCCGGATGGCAATCGCGACTCTCATGAACATCATTCTTCACGTGCCCGACTGGATCATGCGGCTCGACGATGAGCATGCGCAGAAGGTGATGGAGCGCGCCGTGGAGCGCTGCCGCCAGGTCCACGAAGTCGCTGCAGGAAAAAGCCAACCTTGATCCCCGGCTGCGAGGCATGGGAACGACAATGACGGCAGCCTACAGTCTGGGCGACGACCTGTTCACCGTGCAGGTGGGAGATTCGCGAGCCTATCTGTTTCGCGACGGCAAGCTCCAGCGCCTCACCCGCGATCAGACCCACGCCCAGGCGCTCGCCGACAGTGGACTGATCAGCCAGCATGAGGTCGCGCGCCATCGCCTTCGCCACGTACTGACGAGCGCGCTCGGCGGTTCGCAGAAAGACATCCGCGCCGTAGTCGAGCGCGTGAAGCTCGTCGACGGCGACCGGCTTCTGCTCTGCAGCGACGGTCTCACGGAGATGACCGACGATGACGGGATTGCCGGCATTCTCGCTCGGGAGGCGCGCTCCGACAAGGCGTGCCGGCTCCTCGTCGACTCCGCTCTCGCCAACGGCGGAAAAGACAACGTCACCGTCGTTCTGGCGCGGTACTCAATCCCAGAAGACTGAGACCGTCAGGCGTGGCGGCTCGGCGCTGGCACCCTGTATTGCCAGAGGCGCGTTGATCCCAACGCTGGCATCCGCCGCCGATACAAAGGCGAGCCATTCGCTGCGCCAACGTGTCAGGATCGATGTCATTGAGCGACGCTGCACAAGCCCGGTCCCTCACCGAACTCGCGGAGGCTGCGGCCGCCGCAGGAGACTACGTGTCAGCGGCCCGACATCTTCGGGACCTGGCAGCCTGGCAGGAGTCGGAGCTCGGCCCCGCTCATCCCGACCTGGCCAACACACTCAACAACCTCGCCGTCGCGTCGGAGCGGGCCGGCGACCTTGACGCGGCAGAAGCCGCGTTCCGCCGCGCGTGCATCATCACGCGCACGGCCTTCGACGCGGACCATGCCTTCGTCGCGACGAGCGACCGAAACCTGCGCGAGTTCTGTGAGGCCCACGGCCGGCCGTATGAGAAACCAGTAACTCCCACGACGTCTGGAATCGACGGCGCGGCGGCACCCTCTGGCTTGGTCAGGCGCTCGTCGTCCACGCTCGTCGTGGTAGGTGCTGTTGGCGGACTGGCTGACCGCTGCCGTGTTGATGTGGCTGACGATGGGCCGACGCGACCCCGCGCCTCAAGCCGTGCCGGCACCTGCCGTCTCGGCCAGGCCAGATTCGAAAGCGGAGTCAACACCGGTGCCGAAGCTCGAGGCCAAACCCGAGCCGAAAGCGACACCCGACGCCAAACCGAAACCCGAGCGGCCTGCAGTGATACCCGCAGTCGTTCCTGCGGATGCGTCATCGCCAGCCAGTTTGGTGAGCGCCACTGTCTGTCGGGATTTTTCGACGGCAGCCGGCGGAGAGTGGCGCTGCACGCCCGTCGCCGGCTCCACGGCTGTAGGACCGCTCGTGTTCTACACGCGAGTCAAGGCGACGAGGCCCACGACCATCGAGCACCGCTGGTATCGTGGCGATGCTTTGCATCAACGCGTGAGCCTCCGCGTCGCTGCGAACACGGGCGCTGGATATCGCACCTTCAGTCGAAATACCGTCAGTGCCGATCGCGCCGGGACCTGGCGGGTCGAACTCCGAGACGCCACGGGCGCCCTGCTCCACGAGCAAACCTTCGTCGTTCAGTAGAACGGACGGAACGGGGAACGGGGAACGGGGAACGTGTCTATTCCTTGATAAACGCCAGCAGCCCCGGATAGAACTCCGCGGGCGCCTCGAGATGGGGCACGTGTCCGATGCCGGGGAGCAGCAGTAGCCGGCCGTTTCCGTTCGGAATGGCATCGGCGACCGCCTTCATGCGGTCGGGGAAGTTCGCGGTCAGACTGTCCTCGCGGCCGCCGAACACCAGCGTCGGCGCTTTGATGTGCGCCCAGTCGTCCACGACGGGATCCAGGTACGGCATCTGTGACAGGAGCGCCTGCACCATCGCGTACCGCGGCCAGTCGGCACTGAGCGTCCACGCGTAACGGACTCGAGCGAAGCGCTCGAACTCTTCGTTCCACGCGGCTGGCTTGTGTGACACGTAACGGAAGAGCGCCGCGCGGATTGACTGGTACGTGGATCCGAGCACGCGCGTGTACGCTTCATCGGTGCTCGACCAGGGCTGCGAATAGCGCCCGTCGGTCAGGCCGATTGGGTTGTAGATCACCAGCCGATCGACGATGTCCGGATATTGCGTCGCGAAGCGCGCGGCCAGCATGCCGCCCATCGAGTGGCCGACGATCGTCGCGCGCGTGATCTGGAGATGCTGGAGCAGACGGCGCGTATTCAGCGCCATGTCATGGAAGTGGTAGGGAATGATCGGCTTCGACGATCGACCGAAGCCGATTTGATCCGGGACGACGACTCGAAATCCTTCGCGCCGAAGCGCCTCGATCGGTCCGCCCCAGTAGAACCCCGCGAAATTCATCCCATGGAAGAGGACGACGGTTCGCCCATTCGCGTCGGTCCGCGGCGGCACGTCCATGTACGCCATGCGAACGTTTTGTCCGTAGACCGTCATCGGGAGATACGAGACGGGAAACGGGTAGGGAACGTCTTCGCTCGTGATGCTGCCGGGTGCGACGACAGGTGTGGCGGGCTGCGACGACGCCTGAGGGCGCGTGGCGGACGACAGGAATAGCGTGAGGACGGCCAATGCGGCCGTGAACGACGTCATCGGAACAGCTTCGGCACCATGTCCACGACGTTCTGACGCCACAGCGGCCAGACGTGGGCCATGTCGGGAACCTCCTGCTCGGTGAATCGGACGTTCTGGGACCGGAGCCAGTCCTTGAACTGACGATTGACGCCGATGAGCCCGTCCGCCGTCCCGCATACGATCCACAACATCCGGATGCGCGCGTTGTCCTTTGCCGACAGCGCCGGGAACGTCTTCGCGAACATCTCGGGGGTCATCGAGGGCGGTGCGTTGGCGCCGCGACCGCCGCCGGGCGCGGGAGGTGGCGCGCCCGCCGCCGCGGCGGGCCACAGCATGGGCGCCGTGCTGAAGGCGCCAATCCACGCGAATCGGTCGAGGTGGTTCAGGCCCACGTAGAGTGACTCGGCGCCGCCCATCGAGAGACCCGCAATCGCACGCTGTTCGCGATTCTTGCTCACGTGGTACGCCTTTTCGACTGTCGGAATGACTTCGTTCAGCAGACTCTTCTCGTAACCGGTCACGTTCTCTGGCTCTCGGCCGCCGGCCGGGCCTCGCGACGTGCCGTAGCCGAGCGGCGACACGACCACCATCGGGAGCGCCTGTCCCTTCGCGATCAGGTTGTCGAGGATGTTGTGCGCTCCGCCGCCGCCGGTCAGCCAGCGCTCGGCGTCATCGCCGAGACCGTGGAGAAGGTAGAGGACCGGGTAGGGCTGCGCGCGCCTTGCGTCGTATCCGGGCGGCGTGTAGACGAAGAAATCGCGGTCGTCGTTGGCCACCGCCGAGTGATACGCGTGGCGCGCGACGGCGCCGCGCGCCACTCCGGGCGCCGGCAGCCACGGCTTCGGCCCCGGCACCATGAACATGCTCTGAAAGTTGCCGAACGACGTCTGCCGCTGGCGATTCGACGGGTCGTTGATCGTCCCGCCGTCGACGCTCAGCGAATACGTATAGACGTCCGGTTCGAGCGGATCGGTCGTGGCCGACCAGACGCCCTGCGCATCCTTCTGCATCACCAGCCGGCGGCCGCCTGGCAACGCCACCGCCACCTCGTTCGCATTGGGCGCACGCAGGCGGAAAGTGACGCGTCCGTCGGCCGCAACCTCCGGCGACATGACTGGACCGCCGCCTCGACCCTGCGGTGCAGATGCCGTTGCCGGCGCGGGAGCAGCCGCCTGGCGAGCAATAGGCGTCGCGACACAGGCCAACACGAACGTGACGGGCAGGACGAAGACGCGCATGCGCACGACGGTGCCTCCTTGTCTAGCTTTCCGCTGCTTGCTTGAGGTTCGCAAGGCCCCGTTCGAAGTCCTTGCCGACCATCTTGTCCATCGACATGAATACGCCCATCAGCTTCGTCATGAACAGATTCGGGCCATGCATCGCCCAGACGACGTCGGTGGCACCTGCGGCCGGCGTGAGCGTGAACTCTGCCGTGTTGTGCGCGGCCCACGGTTCCATGAAGTCGAGCGTGATGACGACGCTCGACGGCGGGACGACTTTACGGATCTCCATGCGGCCCTTGCCGACTTTCTTGTTGCCTTCCCAGTCGTAGACGGCGCCCTGGCCGCTCTCGGCGCCGCTGTAGCGTCGCGTCAGGTTCGGATCCATTTTTTCCCACGGCGACCAGATCGGCCACCGCTTGAAGTCGTTCAGGAGCGGGAAAATCTTGTCCGGGCCTGCGTTGATTCGTGTCCGTCGCTCGATGCGGAACTCATCCGGACGGCTGGCGGCGTACGCCAGGACTGCGAGAACAAGAATGACCACCATCGCGATCCAGAACATGGACCACCCCTTCGGAAGGAAGATGTGACGGTCGAAAGGCGGAGGATAGCACGCACAGCTGTTGACGGCCCGGAGCGGTTCGGCTACCGTGCGCGGACGTACAGCGTCCGTTATCGAGGAGGTCCGTGATGCCGAAATACTTGTGCACATTCGACTACAGCGCGGGTGGAACCCAGGGGCTGCTGAAGGACGGCGGGAGCAAGCGAGAGAAAGTGGTCTCGGACGCCGTGAAAGCCGCCGGCGGCAAGCTCGAGGCCTTCTACTTTGCGTTCGGTGCGTCCGACGCCGTGCTCATCGTGGACATGCCGGACAACGTGGCGGCCGCGGCGATGAGCCTCGCGGTCGGCGCGACGGGCGCCGGGTCGCTGAGAACAACGGTGCTTCTGACGCCGAAGGAAGTCGACGCGGCCGCGAAGGCGAAGGTCGGATATCGAGCGCCGGGCGCCTAGGCCTGCCGACCCGCCGCGTGAGTCGGCCCGGGGCTAAGCTCGGCACCGCGACGCTCGGTAGCTCCGCTTCAATACGTGGGCGGTACGGTTCCTCCCACGGCGGCAGCTTGAGCGCTTCACCCAACGACGCGACCGGCTCATCGGTCATGAAGCCGGGCAGCACGGTCGCGACTTCCAGCAACACGCCGCCGGGCTCACGGAAGTAGATTGACTGAAAGTACTGCCGGTCGCGCACTTCCGTGACCCTCCATCCGATCCCGAGGAGCTCGCGGCGGATTGCGAGTTGCTCGTCGGACGTCGAGACGGCAAACGCGACGTGGTGCACGGTGCCGACGCCATTGATTGCGGGCGGGGCATCGGTCGGGCTCACGAGGTCGACGACGCGGCCCGGCCCATTGCTCTGCGCGCCGACGCGGATCCGGCCGCCCGCCTGATCGATCGTCTCGACGCCGAGGAACCGCTTCAGGAAGGGGAGCGTCTCGTTCGGCGACGGGACGGTCAGCGTGACGCTGTGCAAGCCGCGAATCGCCGTGGACGCGTCGAGGCCCTCCCGCACCCAGGGCGTTCGGTCGTCGGACGCGCTCGCCACAAGCTCGAAGGTCAGGCCTGACGAGTCAGAGAACCGAATCACCTCGTCGCCGAACCGGCTGGCCGCGCGCTCGACGCGAATGCCGCGTGTCGTGAGGCGGTGGCTCCACGTGTCGAGCGAGCCCGCGGGAACCGAAAATGCCGTCGTGGTCACCTGGCCGTGGCCCTTGATGCCGCTCCTGACGCCTTTGTCCTTGTACGGGAAGGTCGTCCAGATGGTGCCGGGCGTACCGCGCTCGTTGCCGTAATAGAAGTGGAACACGCCGGGGTTGTCGAAGTTCACCGTGCGCTTGACCAGGCGTTGGCCCAGGGCGCCGACCGAGAAGTTCAGATCATCCTGCGCATCGTCGACGGTGGCGGTGACGTGATGAAGGCCGAGTACCGAGTGGGCCATGATCGGCTAGCATACGTCGTTCGTTCCAAAAGGGGAGCCCATGAAACGTCACGCTTCGCAACTGATTGCGACGGCCGCGCTGTCGCTGGCCGCTGCGGCGGTTTCCGCCCAGAACTATGTGCCCGACACGCCGTACCGGGCCATGACGATGGCCGGCGTGCGCGTCATCGGCGAGGCGGCCTGGCGCGCCGAGAAGGGCGAGTACATCGGGTCGCCAAAGTCGCGCGGCCGGCGGATGGCTGGTGCTCGACCGGTCGCTCCAGGATGTAGGCGTCTTCGGCCAGTTCCGCTGCACGGGCGGGTGCCGCACCGGCATTCTGCTACGCGCCGAATCGACCGGCAACGGGATGAAGGGCGTGTACGTGTCGCTCATCGGCGACGAGCCCGGCGTCTACGCGGTCACGCTCGACGGCAACGGCCGTGAGCTCACGCGCGAACGTCTTCGCGCCGCCGGCGGACAGCTGCGCTTCGCGCCGCCGCCTCCTCCGGCCGCTGGAGGCGCCCGCGCGGGTGGTGCGGGTCGCGCCGCCGGACCGGGCCGCGGCGGTCCGCCGCCGAACCTGCCCCTCACGCCGCCGGTGACGGGCATCAAGGCCGACGACTGGAATCTCGTCGAGATCATGCTCGACGCGACGCTGATTCGTCCGTTTCTGAACGAAAGCCTGAACCCGATCGGCTCGGCGGCAGTCGACGACGCCGCCGGCAAGTTCGGTCCGGTGGCGCTCTATGTCGGCGGAACCGGCGAGGTCCGTTACCGCGGCGTTGGCACGAGCGACCTGTCCGTGAAGACGATGCCCGTCGAGCGGACGTCGCCGAACTTCCGGATGCAGCGCCTGAACGACATGTACTACAGCTGGGGCGCGGCTGTCGCCGACTTCAACGGCGACGGCGTCAACGACGTCGCGGCCGGCCCGTACTACTTCATCGGCCCGGACTTCACGAAGTCCCGCGAGATCTACCTCGCGCAGACGATCAACGCGTCCACGCAGTACCCGGGCGACTGCATGCAGAACTTCGCCTACGACTTCACGGGTGACGGCGCCGCAGACGTCATCTGCATGGGCGCCATCGGCCAGGACCTCCATCTCTACGTCAACCCGAAAACCGAGCTGCGGCGTTGGGACAAGTTCGACGTGGTGCCCGTCGTCCAGAAGGAAGTGTCCCTCCTGAAAGACGTGGACGGCGATGGAAAGCCTGAGTTCGTGTACGGCGGCGGTGGATTCCTGCGATTCGCCAAACCCAATCCGTCGAACCCGACGGGTCCATGGACGGTCCACACCCTGTCGACTGAGGGACCGTGGGGCGGCGGACACGGGCTCGGCGTCGGCGACGTCAACGGCGACAAGCGCGCGGACGTCGTCGATCCGTACGGATGGTGGGAACAGCCGGCCGGCGGGGCGTCGAGCGGCGTGTGGACGTATCATCCGGCGGCGTTCGGCCGCTGGACGGGCCACGCCTCACCGGGCGGCGCCGAGATTGGCGTCTACGACATCAACGGCGACGGCCTGACCGACGTCGTCACGTCACTGCAGGCCCATGGATTTGGGATTGCCTGGTTCGAGCAGAAGCGCGACGCCTCCGGGCAAGAGCACGTGGGTGCGTCACATGGTCATCGACAACTTCACCACGAAGAACGCCGGCGGTGTCGTGTTCTCCCAGCTGCACGGCTCGACCGTCGCCGACGTGGACGGTGACAAGATTCCCGATTTCATCGTCGGCAAACGCTACTGGTCGCACCTGGACAACCACACGGATCCAGACGTCTACGGTCCGCCCGTCCTGTACGTGTTCCGGACCACGCGCAACAAGACGGCGCCGGGCGGCGCCGAGTTCGTGCCCGAGCTCGTGCACAATCGCTCGGGCGCGGGTAACGCCGTGACGGCGGCCGACGTGAACAAGGACGGCCGCATGGACATCATCACGTCCACCGACCGCGGCACGTTCGTGTTCCTGCGTAGAGCGCCGGCAGCGCAGTAAGGCAGAAGTCTAGGTCCCGCGCCTACGAAGTGCGGACTGACCCCGCACTGAATCTCGACGACGTTCGGCACTTTCGGGCTTTTAGAACTTCTGCAGCCGCATCTCGGCGCGGTTGATGTCGAGTGCGACACGGTAGCCCGCGAGGAACTTGTGGCCGAGGATGCCCCCGACCTTGAAACCGAGCAGCACACTGGGTGCGCGGAGATTGAGGACCGCCACGCCGTACTTGCTCATCTCGATCGCGTCGAACTCGAGGTTCACGCCCGGCAGCAGGACCGCGCTGGGGTCGATGCCAGCCACGCCGAAGACCTTGATCGGGATGAGGCGAGCCGGCCGCATGTCGAGCTGAACCATGACGTCCTGGCTGATCGACACGAGCTCACCGCCGGTGTCCACGATGAAGTACGCCGGGTGCGTTTCGTTCAGCATGCCGCGGACCATGGCCAGCCGGTGGAGGCGGAGCGGCAGGTGAAAGTCCGCCGGCGTGTCCGGGATCTGGCGGCTGAGCGTCAGCTCGCGGCGCTGATAGTCCACGACGACCGAGAGGCCCAGCGGCACGGGCGAGAACACGTCGTTCTGCCAGTTCGCCGTGCCCGGCATGTTCGTCCGCCGAATCGAGACCGGGACATTTTTCACCGTGAGAGTCCCGATCTGGATGGAGTCGGCGCGGGCGACTGACAGCTGCCGCAGGCCGGGCTGGCCGGCGCCGGAGATCATCGCGTCGGCAATGGGTCGCACGTCCGCCCGGACCGACGTGTCACGGGTGATCGCGGTCCGATCCGCGCCGGTGTCGATCACGAGGTCCACCCGGCGGCCGTTCAGCTCGGCGGCAACGAGAATCTTCCGTTCTCTCAGCGTGAACGGCACTGTGTGGAGCGTCGCGGGATTCCCCTCGATCGCGGCCGGTGTCCGGCCCTTGAAGGCTTTGAGGAACTTGATTTTCAGCGACGCGACCTCCGACTCGCCACGGAGCCGGCGGGGGAGGCCGTCGACGTACTCCTCCAACATTTTGGCGGCGTCGTCGAAGCGATAGAGCCGCTCGTACAACTCGCCGATGAGCACGAGAACCTCGGGATCCTTCGGAGCCGCCGCATACGCCGCGAGGGCGACGGTGAGCGCCTCGTTCAGCTGGCCGTGCGTGGCAAGTGACCGGGCGACGCCGAACTGCGCGCGCGGCCACTGCGGGTGCTGCTTGAAGGCCTCCTGATACGCCGCTTCGGCCTCATCGAACAACGCCTCGCCCCACAGCGCGTCGGCGAACATCGTGTTGGCTTCGGGATCGTTCTCGGCGGACGCCTTGAGCGTTTCGGCCTCGATCCGGGCGATTTGGAAACGGGCGAGCCGGATGGCCGATCGAATCTTGCCTTTGCGTGCGTGGCTGACGACGTCCGGTGCGCCGGCCTCGAGCGCGCGGTGGTACGCCTCGTAGGCATCGGGGTAGCGGGCGTCCGCGAAGAACTGGTCGCCGCGCTGACTTTCGGCGGCCGCCTCCTCAACGGTCATCGGACTCTGAGCGCCGAGCGCGGCAGCGCCGACGAGGGCAGTGGCGATCAGAACGGCGGCACGAGGCGTGAGGCGGCTCGGCATGCGCGAAGTATACGCCTACGCTGTACGTAAAAGGTGCGGTTCAGGGTTCCGGGTTCATGGTTTCGGGTTCTGGTTCAGGGTTCAGAGTTCCGGGTTCTCTGACCGATCCAGAACCATGAATCAGGAACCCTGAACCAGAACCGGGAACCCGGAACCATGAACGGGGAACCGCTGCGCTACTTGTACAGCGCCAACGCCATGACCCGCCGCGTGATGTCCTCGATCACGTTGTTGTATGCCGGCGCGCCGACGCCGCCGAACCGTCGCTGGAACTCGGCCTCCGGCATGTTGTCCACGAGGCCCGTGATGCCGGGCATCACGTCCGCATCGCGGACGCCGGCAGCGACTCGGCGCTGGATTTCGCGCGCCGACTCGTCCGACTGCGTGGCCAGACCGCCGAAGCGCTCGCCAGCGCGGTCGGCGGCGATGTCCGAGAACGAGAAGCCGCTGCCATCGCGAGCGTCGCTCAGCTCCTTGTACAAACCCGCCGCCGCGGCGATCGGTGTCCCGCCGGCGGCCGCGATCACCGCCGAGACGATGAAGTGCTGGGCCAGGTCGTCGCGGCCCGCGAGCCGCAAGGATCGCCGCGTCGCCCGCGGCCAGTCGTGCGCGTCCGGCACGAGCATCGCGGGATTCCAGCCGTTCACATACAGCGTCATCGCAATCAGGGCGGCGCGGCTTTCGTCGGCCGCGTTCGACGAGGCGCTCCGCTCGGCCGCGAGCGCCATTACGGGCACGAGGAGGTCAGCCAGCGAGGCGGATGCGGGCAGTGACCGCGAGGACGTGACGATTCGTTCGTGGTACACCCGCAGTCGCAGGGCGTTCTCTTCCGGAGTGGTCTGCCGAGCGGCCTGCGCATGGCACGTCCCAAGACCCGCTCCGATCAGCGCAACGATTGCGAGACTCGACGAGAGAACCGGGAACGGGGAACGAGGAACGGGGAACGTCACGCGCTCTACTTACTTAAGGTCCCTGATGCTCAGGACCAGCGCTCCAGTGGTCTTCCGACTTTCGAGATCGATGTGCGCGTCCGCTGCCTTGGCCAGCGGGTAGACGCGCGAGACGCGTACCTTCAAATCCCCGGACGCGACGTGCGCCATGACTTCACTGGCGCGCCACAGAAGCTCATCTCGCGTGGCGAGGTAGTGCGCCAGGCTCGGGCGTGTCAGGAAGACCGAACCGCGGGTGTTCAGAATCGTCGGGTCGACCGGCGGGACCGGCCCGCTCGACTGGCCGAACAGGGCGAGCAATCCACGCGGCCGCAGAACCTTCAGGCTCTTGTCGAATGTCGTCAGGCCGACCGAGTCGTACACGACGTCGACACCGCGGCCGTCGGTGAGGCGCTTCACTTCGGTTTCGAAGTCCTCTTCCGTGTAGATGATGACGTGTTCCGCGCCGAGCGCCCGTGCCTCTTCGGCCTTGGCCTCGGTCGACGCCGTGCCGAGCACACGCGCGCCGGCCAGCTTCGCCATCTGCACGATCATGCCGCCGGCGCCACCGGCCGCCGCGTGCACGAGACACGTCTGGCCGACGGCAAGCGGGAACGTCGACCGCGTCAGGTAGTGCGCCGTCATGCCCTGCAGCATCGCCGCCGGCCGCGGTCTGGAAGCTCACATCGTCAGGAATCTCGACTAGCTGCGCGGCCGGAATCAGAATCTCTTCCGCGTACGATCCGCGGAACATCGCGAATGCGACACGATCGCCGGGTGCGAACTCCGACACTTCCGAGCCGACGCGCGCCACGACGCCCGCGCCTTCGCTGCCGATCGCGACGGGCGCGTCTGCTTTGTAGAGACCCTTCCGGAAGTAGATGTCGATGAAGTTCACGCCGCTCGCGGCGAGCGTGACGACGACGTCGCGCGGGCCGGGCGTTGGCGAGGGACCGTCGACGAGCGCCAGCGTCTCGGGACCACCAGGTTCGAGGGCAACGACGCGTTTCATTCGTATTCGCATTGTGGCACATTCACCCGATGACAAATTCGTTGCTGGCGCGGGAGCAGGCGTGGGCTCTGGTGACCGAGCATGTCTCGAGCGAAAGTCTCCGCCGGCATCTGCTGGGCGTCGAGGCGGCGGTCCGGGGCTACGCGCGGATGTGGGGGGAGGACGAGAACGCCTGGGGATTCGTGGCGCTCGTGCACGACATCGACTACGAACAGTTTCCCGATGCCCAGAACCATCCCTACAAGTGCGTCGAATGGCTCCAGGCGCTGGGCTATCCGGAATGGGTCACGCGGGCGATCCTGTCGCACGCCGACTACTCGGGTGTTCCTCGCGAGTCGCGTCTGGAGCACACCCTCTACGCTTGCGATGAACTTTCCGGGTTCGTGACGGCCGCCGCGCTCATCCGTCCGTCGAAGAGTGTGCTCGATCTCGAGGCGAAGTCGGTGGTGAAACGGATGAAAGACAGCGGGTTCGCGCGAGCGGTCTCGCGAGACGATCTCCGGCGTGGTGCCGAAGAGCTCGAGCTTCCACTCGAGGAGCACGTGGCCAACGTCATCCGCTTCATGCGCGAACGCGCCGAGGAAC
The DNA here is from genome assembly GCA_963793255.1 of uncultured Acidobacteriota bacterium. Classification (GTDB taxonomy): domain Bacteria; phylum Acidobacteriota; class Vicinamibacteria; order Vicinamibacterales; family SCN-69-37; genus CAVTYZ01. The sequence continues at coordinate 39,233 of CAWBZK010000016.1, read as the reverse complement.
TCGGACTGAAGGGGACCGCATAGTGGCCCCTCTGGACGGCAAGGTCGTCGTCATCATCGGAGGGACGACGGGTCTTGGCCTCTCGGCCGCGAAGGCGATTCTTCGCGCCGGCGGCCGGGTCGTCGCTGTGGGCCGCGAGGATGAGCATCTGGCCGCGGCCGAGAGCGCACTCGGCGCCGGCAGCGTCGTCATCGGGGCCGACGCCAACGATCCGGCGGTGGCCCCGGCGGCGATCGCGCGAGCCGTTGATGAACATGGCGCGTGTCACGGGATCTACCACGTCGCCGGCGGCAGCGGCCGCGCGTTCGGCGACGGCCCGCTTCACGAGATTTCGGATGAGGGCTGGCGCCGCACGGTCGAAATGAATCTGACGAGTCTCTTTCTCTCGAACCGCGCCGCCGCGCAGCATTTTGTCAAACGCGGCACGGGCGGGACCGTGCTCAACATGAGCTCGGTGCTGGCCTTCGCGCCTGCGCCGGAGTTCTTCGCGACGCATGCGTACGCCGCGGCCAAGGCGGCCGTGATCGGCCTGACGACGTCGGCGGCGGCGTATTACGCGAAACACGACATCCGGTTCAACGCCATCGCGCCGGGACTGGTCGAGACGCCGATGTCCCGCCGCGCGACCGGCAACGATGAGATCCGTGCATTCGTCCGGGCGAGACAACCACTCGACGGCGGACGTGTTGGCCGCGTGGAGGATCTGGACGCCGCCGTGGTCTACCTGCTGTCGGACGCCGCGCGGTTCGTCACCGGCCAGGTGCTCGCGATCGACGGAGGCTGGAGCGTCGGCGGGGGCACGCCCTCGTGATGACCGATCGCTACGCCATTGGCGTCGACGCCGGCGGCACGAACGTCAAGGGCGTGGCGATGGAGCCGTCGGGGCGCGTGCTCGCGCGCCAGGCGAGGATGGCGGCGGGCGAGCCGCTCACGACCGTCGTGCGGTCGTTCGTCGACGATTTGGTGCGACAGGTCGGGCACGACCCGGCCGTCTACGGACTCGCGGCGCCCGGCATCGCGAATCCCGACGGGCGATCGATCTGGTGGATGCAGGGCCGCCGCGACGAGATCCAGGGGCTCGACTGGTCCTCACATCTAGGAACCGCGAGTGCCGTCCGCGTGCTGAACGATGCACAGGCGGCGCTGCTCGGGGAGGTCTGGCAAGGCGCGGCGCGCGGGTGCCGGAATGTCTTGCTGCTGACTCTCGGGACGGGCGTTGGCGGGGCGGCGATCGTCGACGGCCGCCTGATTCGCGGCCATCTGGGTCGCGCCGGTCACTTTGGGCACGTGTCGCTCGATCCGTCGGGCCTGCCCGACATCGTCGGGACTCCGGGCAGTCTCGAAGACGCCATCGGCGACTGTACGATTGCTCGGCGAAGCGGTGGGCGATTCCGATCCACCGCCGAACTCATGGCGTCTGACGCGCCCGACGCGGCCGCGTTATGGCAGACCTCGGTCCGTGTCCTCGCCTGCGCCCTGGCTTCCTTCATTAATGTCCTGGACCCGGAACGGGTCATACTCGGCGGCGGCATGGTGTCGGCCGGCGATCGGCTGTTCCGTCCGCTCGTCGCCGAGCTCGACCGCGTCGAGTGGCGTCCGCACGGGCGGAAGGTCGAGGTCGTCGCGGCCACGGCCGGTGAATACGCAGGCGCCGTGGGCGCCGCCTACCATGCGCTGAGACTCGAAGAAGATGACCCATCCCGCTGAGCGGTATCTAGAGCGATGCAAAGAGCTGGTCGAACGGGTCGCGGCCCAGACGGCGGCGGTGCGAACGGCGGCCGACTGGTTCGCCGCGAGTATTCTCGCCGGGCGAATGGTGCACGTGTTCGCATCCGGGCACAGCCGCATCATGGTCGAAGAGATGTGGCCGCGATACGGATCCTTCCCGGGCTTCAACCCGATGGTCGAGCTGTCGCTGACCTTCCACAATCCGGTGGTCGGATCGAACGGCCAGCGTCAGGCCATGTTCCTGGAAAACGTGACCGGACTTGGCCGAACGGATCTTGCGGAACTTCGACGTCGAGGCGACCGACTCGGCGCTCATCATCTCGTCGAGCGGCTGCAATCTTGTACCCATCGAGATGGCGGAAGGCTTTCGGCGCAAGGGCGTCAGAGTCGTGTCGATCGTCAGCCTCCGGCATTCGGCGGCGACAGCGACGCGCCATGCCGGCGGCGCGCGACTGCAGGATGTGAGCGACCTCGTGCTCGACACTGGAGCGCCCATCGGCGACGCGATGGTGACGATTGACGGCCTGGACACCCCCGTGTCCCCTGGATCGACCGTGGGCGGGTGCATGCTCGTCAACGCGATCAAGGCCGAGGTGGCGGATCGGCTGACGCGTGCGGGGCAGCCGCCCAAAGTGCTCACGGCCGCAGCCGTCATTGGCGCCGACCGCGCGACCGCGCTGTTCGAGTCCGCGTACGACGAGCACGCGCGACGGCTGGCGAAGCTGTACGAAGGGCTAGGATCACCGGAACGCTGTGATTGGCCCTAAGCCTAAGCCCTAAGCCTTGAGCCCCACGCCCAGCATGCGTCCACTTCGAACCACCGTCATCGGCAGCTACCCCTTCCCCAGCTGGCTCGAATTCGCCTCTGAGCATCTGGACCGGTTCGGTGCGGATGATCGTCTCGAGGTCCAGCACGACGCGGTCGTGGCCGCCGTGCACGATCAGATGGCGGCCGGTCTGGACGTCGTCACGGACGGCGAGCAGACGCGCCTCGATTTCAATCTGTCGTTCTACGGACACCTGGACGGTCTCGAGATGGAAGGCGCGTCGGCACGTCGGTTCGGACCGCCGGCCCACGACCAACGCGGCAAGCATCGGGTTGTCGGTACCCTCGCGGCGCCGCGCGGGTTGGGCGTCGTTGCCGAATTCGAGCGCCTTGCGCGAGTCGTCACGTCGGGAGGATGGGCGGCGATGCGTCCGGATGTCGCGCTCAAGGCGTCCGTGCCCGGTCCGTACACGATGGCAGGCCGGCTCGAGCCGAACGGCCAGTATCGCGACCGGCACGCGTTGACCGCCGCGCTGGTGCCGATCGTTCGAGCCGAGCTCGAGGCGCTCGTGGCCGCCGGCTGTGGCGAGATTACCGTCGACGAGCCCTCGATGAGTTGTTACGCGCATCGCGAAGACACGCGCCGCCTCGTCGCCGTCTTCAACGAGACCGTCGAGCCGGTCGTGGGAAAATGCCGGCTCTCCACGCACCTCTGTTTCGGGAACTACAAGGGACGCGCCGTCGGCCCGCGCCGCTACGCCCCCATGTTTCCGGCATTCCTGGACTTTCACGTCAACGAGATGCACCTCGAGATGGCGAGCCGTGAATTCGCCGAGATTGAGTGCATCGCCGAAGTGGCGCGGCGGATGGACGTCGCGGTCGGCGTGATCGACGTGAAGAGCTACTACGTCGAACGCCCCGAAGACGTTGCGGATCGCATCCGCCTCTGTCTCCAGCACGCGTCGGCGGACCGGTTGAGCGTCGCGCCGGACTGCGGTCTGTCGCAGACGGCACGGTGGGCGGCGCGCCGCAAGCTCGCGAGCATGGTCGAGGGGGCTCGTCTCGTCCGCCGCGAGCTGGGCGCATGACCCTCGCCGAAATTACGCGGCGTCCGATCGACAGCTCACTCGTGATCTGGTGGCTCGGCCAGAGCGGGTTCGCTATTCGCTATCGTGGCGACTGTGCCCTGATCGATCCGTATCTTTCAGATTCGCTCACCACGAAGTACGCGGGCACCGAGAAGCCTCACGTGCGCATGCACCCGAGAGTTATCGCGCCCGAGGATCTCGCCCGTGTGCCTGTGACGATGGTGCTGTCGACGCATCATCACACCGACCATCTCGATCCCGACACGATCGGGCCCATCGTCTCGACACTCAAGGAAGAAGGCCGGACCGTTCCGGTGGTGGCGCCGGAGACGTGGCGCGCGCTCGCCGCCGAACGGGCTGGCGTGGACGCCGCGTCGATCGTCGGCATGGACGAGGGGACCACGATCCAGATCGGCGCCTTCGAGATCGTGGCGGTTGCGGCGGCGCACGAGGCCGTGGAGTACGACGCGCGCGGACGCCGGAAGTGCCTGGGCTACATCATCCGTTCGAGCGTCGCGACGGTCTTTCACAGCGGCGACACGATCTTCTATGACGGACTGGCCGCTCGGTTGCGTCCGTACGCCGTGGACGTGGCGCTGCTGCCCATCAACGGCAAGGTCGGCAACATGGCCGGCGTCGAGGCCGCGCGCGTCGCGCACGCTGCCGGCGCCAAGATCGTCGTGCCGTGCCACTACGACATGTTCGAGTTCAATACCGCCGACCCGGCGACGGAGTTCGTTCCAGAGTGCGAGCGGCTCGGGCAACGATACAAGGTGCTGGCGTTGGGTGAAGCTTTGACGTGGCCGTGACGACATTCCCAGAACGGGGAACGAGAACCGGGAACGAGGAACCGGGAACGAGGAACGCGGAACTGGGAACGGGGAACGATCAGAACACCCCAATAAGTCTGAGTGCCGCCACCGCCGCGAACGCCAGGAGCAGCTGATTGAAGAGCTTCTGCGGCACGCGTTGAATGAGCCAGCGGCCGAATAGCAATCCGATCGCGATTCCCGGAACGAGAACGGCGTTCAGCGCCAGCGTGCCGGGTGTGATTAGCCCGAGGCCCGCGCTGAACGGCACCTTGAACAGGTTCAGCGCGAAAAAGAACCATGCGATGGTCGCCGTCAGCTCGAGCTTCGGCACCTTCATCCCGAGCAAATACAACGTCAGTACCGGGTCCCCCGGCATTCGCCAGCATGGTCGTGACGCCCGCAAGCATTCCCAGCGGCACGGCCGCTTTCTTCGCGACGTCCGAGAACGGTTGCGTGCCGAACGTGTGGAGCAGTACGAGCGACAGGATGATCCAGCCGAGGACGGGCGCGAAGGCGGTGTCGCTGAGGTGGCGCATCAGGAGCGTGCCCAGGACCACACCGACGCAGGCGGCCGGCAGCGTCCGCCGCAGCTGGTCCCAGCGAGTGTGCCGGTAGAACCCCCCGATGGCCCCGAGATCGCCCACGATCAACATGGGGAGGACGATGCCGGTCGAGTCGCGCGCGCCGAACAGGAACGCGAAGATCATGATGTGCAGGAGCGCGAGGCCAGGAAATCCAGCCTTGCTGATGCCGACGCCGAGGGACGCGAGCACGGCGAGCGCCCACTGACTGGAGGTGAGGTCAGGCATCGGTCAGAGGACTGTCGTCCTCAGCAGCGCATCGTTCCACATTTCCCCGCCTGTTTGGGCCGATTGGAGCCGGCGTTCGCTTCAGCCCGGCTTCATGGTGCTGTGCTAGCATTTCGAAATCTTCGCCACAGACATCGCTTCGCGTAGGCGACGGACGTCTGTCGAGGTCAATGCTAAGGGGCTGGGGACTAGGGGAGACCGTATGACGAAGAAGGTTCTGTTTCTAGGCGTGTGCGTCGCTGTGTTGGTCGGATCGCTCGTCGGGATGGGTGCGCCACAGGGCGGCGCCGTCGCGATCGACAGCAACGATATCGGCGGTGTCGTCACGAGCGACAAGGGACCGGAAGCGGGCGTCTGGGTCATCGCGGAAACGAACGATCTGCCGACGCGGTTCATCCGCACCGTCGTGACGGACGACCAGGGCCGGTACGTCGTGCCGGATCTGCCGGCGGCGAACTATCAGGTGTTCGTGCGCGGGTACGGCCTCGTGGACTCGCCCAAGGTTGCGGGCGTGCCGGGCAAGGCGCTGAACCTCAAGGCGGTGGTCGCACCGAACGAGCGCGCCGCGGCGGAGTACTACCCGGCGCAGTACTGGTTCTCGATGATCGACATCCCCGCGAAGAGCGAGTTCCCGATGACGGAGAAGCCCGTCCCCGGCCGACGCAGGCGGAGTTCATCCGTGCGCTGAACACCGACACGTGCATCTCCTGCCATCAGATTGGAACAAGACCACGCGCGAGCTGAACCCGAAGCTCGGGACGTTCCCGAACTCGGTTGAGGCGTGGGCGCGCCGCGTCCGGTCCGGCCACGATGGCTGGCAACATGGACGGCCAGCTCAACGGCGCTCGGCCGCAACCGCGCGCTGAAGATGTTCGCCGACTGGACCGATCGCATCGCGAAGGGCGAGACACCGGCGAGCCAAGCCGCCGCGCCCGACCGGCGCCGAGCGCAATCTCGTCATCACGCAGTGGGACTGGGCGGATCCGCGCGAGTATTTCCACGACGTCATCGCGAGCGACAAGCGCAACCCGCGCATCAACCCGTACGGCCCGGTCTACGGTCTGCACGAGAACTCGTCGGACCACATGACGATCCTCGAGCCGGTCGAAGACACTCGTGGCGTCAGGTGACGATTCCGCGCAACCCGGCCGCGCCGAGCGACGGCCGGCGCGGCGGCCATGGCGGCGCCCTCGCCGTTCTGGGGCGAGGAAATCATCTGGAACACGGTCGTCAGCGGCCACAGCAACGAGATGGATCAGAAGGGCCGGACGTGGAACACGACCTCGCACGCGCACGGCGCGCCGAGTTGCCCGCACTACTGCAAGGAAGGCTCGGGCCATCCGTCGGCGAAGCTCGTCGCCGATTGGCGGCGCGGTGGCCGGGGCGGCGGCGGCCGGCAGTACACGGTCTGGGATCCGACAGCCAACAAGTTCGACATCGTCGACACCTGCTTCAGCGACGTTCCACCTCAATTTCGACAACGACCCGAACAACACGATCTGGAGCGGCGGCGGCGGGCTCGTGGGCTAGGTCAACACGAAGTGCTGGACGAGACAAAGGACGCGGGCAAGTCGCAGGGCTGGACGGCAGCAGATCGTCGACACGAACGGCAACGGCAAGCGCGACCCGTACGTCGAGCCGAACGAGCCGGTCGATCCCACCAAGGACAAGCGCATTCAGGCCAGCTGCTACGGCGTGATGGCCGAGCCCGGCCGACAACTCGGTGTGGTGCTCGCATACCGGCTTCCCGGGTTCGCTGACGCGGATGGACCCGGGCGCGAACTTCCCGGAGACGGCGCTGACGGAAATCTACCAGGTGCCCATGGAACGACCCGAAGGCGTCGGGCCAGGGCTACGGTCCCGCGCGGCATGGACGTCGATCGCGACGGCGTCGCCTGGGTGGTGCTCTCGAGCGGCCAGCTCGCGAGCTTCGACCGCCGCAAGTGCAAGGGGCCGCTGAATGGGCCGCAGGCGGCCGAAGGCAACATGTGTCCGCGAGGGCTGGACGTTCTACGCGGTGCCCGGGCCGAAGTACAAGGGCGACGTGGACGCGGCGACGGCCGACTCGAACTACTACAACTGGTCCGACAAGTTCAATTCGCTCGGACTCGGCGAGAACGTGCAGATCGCCACCAGCAACCAGGGCGGCGCGCTGCTCGCGCTCGTCAACGGCAAGTGGGTCGTGCTGCGCGTGCCGTATCCGCTTGGCTACTACAACAAGTCGATCAACGGCCGCATCGACGATCCGAAGGCCGGCTGGAAGGGCCGCAGGCCTGTGGACGGGCTGGGGCAACCGCAATCCGTGGCACAACGAGGGCGACAAGCAGGCCGCGCTCGCCGTGCACATGCAGATGCGGCCGAATCCGCTCGCGCACTAGCGCTCGCGGAAGTCAGAAGTTCAGAAGTTAAGAAGTTCCTGACAGTTCGAATCGGCGTGGGAGCGAGCGAATCGCTCCCACGCCGATTTGCTTTTGGCCGTAGCCGCGTTGGTACGATCTCGTGCCAGTTCGCGTCGAATCTTGCTTAAGGAAATCTTCATGCATCACTGCATTCGAGCGCGCTGGGCGCTCACGTTCGCGTGTGCCGTCGCGTTGCTGTCGGGCATCCTCGTCGCGCGGCAAGCCACCACCGGCGGCAATCCGGAGGCCGCGAAGATCAAGAATCCGGTTGCGTCCACGCCAGAGTCGATTGCGGCAGGAAAGAAAACCTACACGGAGTTCGGCTGTGGCACGTGCCACGGCGCGAACGGCGAGGGCGGGCTGTCGCCATCGATTACGGAAGACCGTGGGCTTCCGCCGCCGCCCGATCTCGATCGACGACAAGTGGGCGCACGGCGGCAGCGACGGCGAGGTGTTCACGACGATTCGAGAAGGCGTCGGTCCCGAGTACATCATGGGTCCCTTCAAGGACCGGTTGAAGGAGACCGACATCTGGAACATCATCAACTTCCTGCGTCAGTCGCAGAAGAAATGAACGCGCGGTAGCCGCGCCCCGCGGAGAAGTCGGGGCCCTGCCGCAGCGAGGAGACACACGTGGACGCGAATGAGCTTCCTCAGGATCCTGCGCAGGCGCCCCGCCAGGGTGTCGGCAAGTTCGCCGTGCTCGGCGCCCTGGTTGTCGGCGCCATCATCGGCGGCGTGATCGTCGAGTACTGGCTCGTCACGCGCGGTGTCGACGCGCCGCGGGCGCAGACAACGCCGGCCGGCGGCGGACCTGGCCGCCGACGTCGCGCACCTGAAGAGCGTCCTGCCGACCCAGGCCCACACCATGAAGGACGTCGGCGATCAGTGGGTCAACCTCTGGTTTGCCGTCCAGAAGAAGAACTGGCCCCTGGCGCGATTCTTCTTCGACCGAGGGCCGACAACAGATCCGATGGACGCTCGCCATCCGCCCGGAACGCGTGCTTCCGCCACCCGGCAGGCGGCGACCGTCGACCTGCGCAGCCTCTTCACGGCCGATGGACATGAGCACCTTCGCCGCGCTCCAGCTCGCGATCGAGGACGAGGACACGGAAGCATTCGTCGCGGCGTACAAGCAGTCGCTGACGGCGTGTCACTCCTGCCACACGGCCGTGCAGATGCCGTTTCTGCGGCCGACGATTCCCACCGTCCCGCCGTCGAGCGTGCTCAGTTTCGATCCGGTCGCGCCGTAAGTCGGTTTACTGGCGAAGCCCGCCGGACCTTTGATCGACCGCCGCCGGTTTCTTCGCCTCTCGGCCGTCGGCGCCGCGCCGCTTGCCGCGAGCGTGTGCGCGCGAGGCGTCGCGCGCACCGGAGGATCCGGTCGTCGTCGTCGGCGCCGGGCTCGCAGGTCTGCGCGCGGCCGAGTTGCTCCAGGCAGGCCGGCCGGCCCGTCGTCGTGCTCGAAGCGCGGGCCGAGGCTGGCGGACGCGTGCGGACCATCCGCGCGCCGCTGGACGAAGACCTCTACGGCGAGGCCGGCGCCATTCGCGTGCCCGACATGCACCGGCGCGTCCGTGAGATCGTCGGCCGGCTTGGCCTCAGCCTGATCCCGTTCGAGTCCGGGAACGGCGCGGCGCTCCTGCGCGTCAGTGGGCGGACCGTTCGTCTGCCTGACGGGATGGGTGCGTTCGGGGCCGGCGCTCTCGTTGCGGCACGGACGAACAGGGCCTCAGTCCTCGTGCCCTGCTGCTCAAATACGTCGGCGACCTGCCGGCGGGCATCGACGATCCCGCCGCTGGCGCCGGAGCGGTACGCGGAGTGGAAGGCCATCGACCAGCAGACCTGGCCGGCCTGGCTCGGATCGCGCGGCGCGTCGGCGGGAGCGATCGCCATCATGACGGCCGGTGGCGACTCGCGCGAGCTCTCGGCGCTCTACGTGCTGCGCCAGTTCGCGCTCCTCAGAAACGTGACGCAGTACTTCAAGATCGACGGCGGCATGGATCAGCTGCCGCGTCGGCTGGCGGCTGCCGTCGGCCCCGTCGTGCGGTATCAACGCGGCGGTGGTCGGCGTCGATCAACAGCGTGACGGCGTCGCGATCGACTACGTCGAGCAGGAGACTCGCCGCACCGTGCGGGCGAGCCGCGTCATCGTGACGACGCCTTTTTCGACATTGCGCCAGATTGAGATGCAGACCGGCGCTCTCGGCGCCAAAGGCTCGTGCGATCGCCGCGTTGCCCTACTTTCCGGCGACGCGAGTCCTGCTGCAGACGAAGACCCGGTTCTGGCATGCCGACGGGCTGAGCGGGACCGCACGGTCCGATCAGCCGGCCGAAACGTGGGACGCGGCCTACGATCAGCTCGCAGACCGCGGGTTGATAGCGGCCACCGTGGGCGGCGCCCTCGGCCGCGCGTTGGCGGATCTGGCGTCCGAGCGCGCCGTCCAGCGCGGCGTCGAGCTTGTGACCGAGATCTTCCCGAGGTTGCGCGCCGCCTTCGACCGAGGTGTGGCGTGCGCCTGGGCGGCGGAGCCGTGGTCGCGCGGAGCGTTTGCCGTGTTCCACCCCGGGCAGATGTCGGCCATGGCGGCCGACGTCGCGCGCCCGGAAGGGCGCATACACTTCGCGGGCGAGCACACGTCGGCCTGGATGGGTTGGATGGAAGGCGCGCTCGAGTCGGGCGAACGCGCCGCGAACGAGGTGCTGTGCGTGACCGGATAGTCAGGAACCCGGATCCGGACGGCCTGATGATCCAGCTGCTGCTGATCGTCCACGTGCTCGTCGGGCGCCGCGCTCCTGGGCGCGCTCACGCACCAGGCCTTCGCCGTGGCGAAACGGCCGTCGGCGCCGGCCCGCACGTTCGTCGGCCGATTCACGGGCGTCAACTCACCGACCTTCACCAACGTCGTCTGCCTGCTGTACGCGACGAGCGTGCTCATTGGCGCGTTGCTGTATCCGCGCTACCGGATCGACGTGCGGCCGCTGCTCGAAGACATGCAGCTGCGTGCGGCCAACGGCTTGTTCGAGACGAAGGAGCACTTCGCGGCCGTTGGGCTCGGACTGCTGCCGGCCTACTGGATGTTCTGGCGCCAGCCGCTGTCGCTCGAGTACGCGTCCACGCGTAAGTACCTCACCTGGATTCTGGCGTTCACCGCCTGGTTCAATTTCCTCGTCGGCGAGCTGCTCAACAACATCAGGGGAATCTTCCCGTGAACCAATACGCGCGGTTCAAGGTGTTCTCGATTCTGTACGGCGTCGCGTACATGGCGTCGTTTCTCTACAGCGAATCCTGCCAGTGCGCGTGGTTCCGGTATTACCCGGCGCTCGGCGAGTTCTCGCGCACGCCATTGCCGCTCGCCGAAGCCGGCCTGCCCATCAACTGGTACAGCTGGTTGCTGATTGGCTTTCTCGTGGCTGCCGCGGGCGCGTTGATCACGCCCCGCCGTCTGGCCGAGCGGCTGCCGCACAGCTGGGTCTGGGGCGTCGCGGCGGCGACGCTGGTCGTGATCATGGTCTACGAGCGGCGGTGGTTTTACTGAGAGGCTTAGGGCTCACGGCGTAGGGCTTAGGGCGATGAAGGCTTCATGAAGCGGGGTTTTCTTGACTGATCGCGGATCGCCTGCTACAAAAAAGACATCGCGCGTCAGCGGGAGGTCCGAAATGAGACTGAACACACGACTCACCGCGTTGTTCGGAGCGGCGGCGATCACGCTCGCTGGTGGTGTCACCGTTGTCGCCAACGGCACCGAGTTCTTCGACGCGTCGCACGACGGCGAAATCCTGCTGTACTACTACGGCAACGTCAGGGACAACAAAGGCGCCGTGATCGACAAGTTCACGGTGACGGTCACGGCGACGAACGTCGGTTTGAACTTCCCGTTTCGCAACGACGTTCCAGGGCACTTCAGAAGTCCGGACATCGGCCGCGCGATCAAGGACAGCGGCAAACCAGTAGACCCGCGGTTCATTGAGGTGAAGATCACCAAGCCTGGCTACCGTGTCGCCAAGGCGCCGAAGGTACCGGACAAGCAGGGCGCCGTCCTGCTCGATGGCTGGGTGCTCGAACCGGCGAAGTAGGGGTCAGGTCTTGAATTGACGTACCGTGTCGCGAGTGTCATGACAGTCGCGACACGGTACGTCAATTCAAGACCTGACCCCTTCTATCTCAGCGGCGGCGCGTACATCAGCCCGCCGTCAGTCCACAGACGATTCAGGCCGCGGTCGAGTCCGATGGGGCTGCCGCGGCCGACGTGTTTGTCGAAGATCTCCCCGTAGTTGCCGACCAGCCGAATCACGTCGGCGGCCCAGGTCTCGCGCAGTCCCAGCGCCTTGCCGTTGCCCGGTATCTCACCGAGCAGGCGCCGCACTTCCGGATTCTCGCTCGCGCGCATCGCCTCGATATTCGTTGATCGAATGCCGAGCTCTTCCGCGCGGATGAGGGCCGCGATCGTCCACCGCAGGACGTTGAACAGCCGCACGTCGTCGTCGCGCACGAGCGGCGCGAGTGGCTCCTTCGAAATCAGCTCGCTGAGGATGTCGTAGGTGCCGGGCGGCAATCGGAGTCGGATCGCGCCGAGGTCCGACACGTCGCCGGAGTACGCGACGCAGCGGCCGTTGGTGAGCGCCGCTGCGATCTCGGCATACTCGTGCGGCGAATCGACGATGACTTTGTTGAGCCCAATCGACTGCTCTTTGAAGTACGTGCCGAGGTTGAGCTCGAACACCGGACCGCCTGCGACACAGATCGGCCGGTTCGCGAGACCGGCCGGCGACGTCACGCCGGATGCGCGCGGCACCAGAAATCCCTGACCGTCGTAGAACGTCACCGGCCCGAAGAGCAGCCCGAGCGGCTGCTCGCGCCGGAGCTCCCAGGTCAGCCGGCGGGCGACGATATCAATCTCACGGTTGCTGGAGAACTCGGTCACGTGGACCACCCGAACGAACCGCACGCGGTCTGGGACCCCGAAAATAGCGGTCGCGACGGCGCGGCAGATGTCCACGTCCAGGCCTCGGTACGCGCCCTGGCCGTCGACCTCGACGAAACCCGGAACCGCCGGCTCGACACCGCAGGTCACGAATCCGCGACGTTCGATCGCGGCCAGGCGGGACGGGTCCGTCTGGGCGGGGGAGTCCACGCCGAGCAAAAACATCGTGGCGAGGCCCGCGGCGGCGAGCATAATGTCCCCAGTGTAAGACTCAGGGTTCGAGGGTCCAGGGCCGAAGGTTCAGGGCGGGGCCACTTGGACCTCAACCCTCGAACCCGAAGGAGGCAACGTGCCGAGACGAAGAGCCGTGTCGTCCGAGTTGTCGCGGCGTCAGTTCGGGTCCCAGTTGGGCGCCGCCGCTGGCGTCGCCGCAGCCAGCCAGTTCTGGACCCCGCCGGCGCAGGCCGCCCCGCGCGACGCGCGGGTGCGTGGCGCGAACGACCGCGTGGTCCTGGCAAGCATTGGCGTACGCGGTCAGGGCAACGGTCTCAAGCGGGGCTTCGCGCGGCTCTCGAACGTCGAGATCAAGACGCTTGCCGACATCGACGGCAACCTCGAAGCGTCGCGCGTGAACGACACGCAACTCGCCGACGTGCCCACGTTCAAGCCGAAGTTCACCCAGGACTTCCGCCGAGTGCTCGACGATCCCGACATCGACGCGGTCATCATTGCCACGCCCAACCACTGGCACGCGCTCGCGACCGTCTGGGCGCTCGAGGCCGGCAAGCACGTGTTCGTCGAGAAGCCGTCGTCGCACACCGTGTGGGAAGGCCGGAAGATGATCGAGGTCGCCGCGCGCACCGGCAAGGTCGTGCAGACCGGGTTCATGAACCGCAGCCGGCCGGCCGTGAAGGACGCGATCGCGTTTCTGCACGCAGGCGGCATCGGCCCCGTCTTCATGGCGCGCGGGCTCTGCTTCAAGCCGCGCCCGTCGATCGGCCGCTACCCGGACGGCCCGCTCGCGCCCGGAGAAACGTACGGGCTCACGGTCGGCGCCTCGTCACCTGAGCTGACCTACGACGCGGCCTATCTCTCGCGGGTGGACTACGACCTGTGGCTCGGCCCCGCGCCGCTTCGCGCGTTCAATCGCAACCACTTCCACTACAACTGGCACTGGCACTGGGAGTACGGCGACGGCGACACGGGCAACCAGGGGCCGCATCAGTTCGATATCGCACGGTGGGGACTTGGCGCGACCGAACATCCCGTCACGATTCAGTCCTGCGGCGGATACTTCGGCGAGGCGTCCTCGCAGACCACGCCCGACACGCAGACGACGCTGTTCAAGTACGCGGATGGGCGAGTGCTGGAGTTCGGCACGCGCGGCCAGTTCACGAACGCGGAAGGCGAGGTGCGGATCGGCGACCTGTTCTACGGGCCGAAAGGCTGGCTCTGGATTGACGAGAGCGGACGCCGGTGGCAGTCGTACTTCGGGCCGAAGAACGAGCCCGGGCCGGGGACCGAAGAGGGACCCGAAGCGGCCGCGCGCGCGGCGCTCAACAAGCCGGGCGCGTTTCTCGATCATTACCAGAACTTCGTGGACGCGATTCGAGCCGACAAACCATCGCTCGTCACCTGCGGCCTCGAGGACGGCCACCTGTCGTCGTCGCTCGCGCATCTTGCGAACATCTCGTATCGCGTCGGACGATCGCTGACATTCAAGGGCAAGACCGAGACGTTCAGCGGCGACAAGGAAGCCGACGTGTTGCTGACGAGGAAGTACCGGAAGGGCTTCGAGCTGAAGGCATGAGCGAGATCAGCCGGCGCGAATTCATCGATCTCGCGGCGGGGACGGCCGGTGCATCGGTCGTGGCCGCTGCCGCGCCTGCGTCGGCACAGTCGGGTCCGCAGGGCGCCAACAACCGGATTCGCCTCGCGCTCATCGGATCCGGCGGCCGCGGCCGGCACGTCATGGGCCTGTTCCTGCGGCAGCCGGACGCACAGTTCGTCGCGGTCTGCGACGTCCGCAAAGACAACCTCGACCAGGGCGTGAAGATTGTGACGACGGCCCAACCCGGTGCCACGGTCGCGACGGCCGAGGACTACAGGCAGCTGCTCCAGCGAAACGATGTCGATGCCGTGTTGATCGCGACGCCGGATCATTGGCACTGTCCGATGCTCATCGACGCCGTCAATGCCGGTAAGGACGTCTACCTCGAGAAGCCGCTGTCGAACACGCTCGAGCCGATGGTGCAGGCGCTTCAGGTCGTCCGAAAGACGAACCGTGTCGTGCAGGTCGGCACACAGCAGAGATCCGGACCGCACTTCCAGGAATGCGCGAAGCTCGTGCAGAGCGGCGAGCTGGGCAAAGTGACACACGCGATGTGCGTGTACTCGGGCACCGGCTACGGACGTCCTCCTGAACAGGAAGCGCCGATTCCTGAGGGATTGAACTGGGACTTGTTTCAGGGCCCCGCGCCGAAGCGGCCCTTCAAGCCCGGGCGGCTGGCGTGGCGGGGATGGTGGGACTACGGCGGCGGCCTCGTCACCGATTGGGGCGTCCATCTGACAGACGTCGCGCTGTGGTACCTGAACGCGCAGAACGTCGGCCCGACGCTGACCAGCGGCGTTGCGCAGTACGTCAATCTCGTGAATCCGGACCGTGATCAGTCACCGGACACGTTCATGGTTTCGTGGCATACCCGAACTTCGTGATGTCGTTCACCAATGCCGCCGTGAATGACTGGGAGTTCGATCGTCGCGGCAACTACTTCTTCGGGCCGCGAGGCAGCCTTCTCGTGCATCGTCAGGGTTACGAGATCCGCCCGCCGTTCGGAACGACGCCGGCCGGCCAGCCGGCGGCACAGCAGGCGCGCCGCGTGCCGTTCACGGACCTTCCGGGCGTGGACTCGCACACCGTGGCGCACGTTCGCAACTTCCTCGACTGCGTGAAATCGCGCGAGACGCCAGTCTCGAGCGTCGAGATCGGGTTCTACGCCACGTTGCCGACGGTGCTCGCCGTCATGGCGATCCGCCAGGGCCGGTCGTTCAGGTGGGATAACAGCAAGCTGACGGCGACGGGTGTTTAGGCGCGACGTGCAGGTCGAAGCACGAGGCCGGGTGAATTCTACGGTCATCCGTGAACTCACCCGACCACTCTTTGACGGGGGCTGTCGCCTCGGGTTGGGGGACCGGAAAACGGATATCATTTTCGCGGTTTCGGGCCTGTGTTGCGACTGACCTTGCTGATTCTCGTGCTTGCTGGCGCGCAAGCGGCGACACCGTTCGTTCCCGCGGCCCGTGCAGCGGACCCGGATGCCGCGCCCACAATCAAGGAACTGCTGAGCCGACTCAGCCTCGACCGATACAAGGCGACCATCAAGGGACTCACGCAGTTTGGCGACCGCCGCGAAGGAACCGAGCGCAATCGCGCCGCCGTGGACTGGATCGAGGCCCAGCTGAAGAGCTACGGCTGCACGAACACCGAGCGGCATCGCTACGAGTTGCCGCCGCCGACGGCCAGGACGCGGGACGAGGCGGACAGGGTGGGCGAGGCAACGCGCCCGAGCGCGTGCCGGCCGGCACGCCCGACGATCCCGTCCGGCGAGGCGCCGGGGGCAAGGGCTTCGGGGCGATTACCGGCAACACGAACGATCCCGAGCACCAGCGTGACGTGAAGCTGCGCGAGCTGAATCGCGGGCCCGTGCTGCCCGGCCCGCGCGAGCAGGTCTACTGCACCAAGGTCGGCGCCACGATTCCGTCCGAGATGTTCATCGTCTCCGCGCACATGGACGGCGTCGGCTACGGCGAAGCCGCCAACGACGACGGATCAGGCACGGCGCTCGTCATGGAGCTGGCCCGGATCTTCAGCGCGCCGGACGTGAGGACCGAGCGGTCGATTCGCTTCATCCTGTTCAACTCGGAAGAGCTGGGCGAGCGCGGGTTCGCAGGCCTACGTGGCCGACCGGCGTGCCGCTTCAGGGCAAGGAAGATCCCGTCGGATTCCGGCCGCTATCCCGAGCCGCGCTGGGTCGGCGTCATCCAGCACGACATGCTGATGTTCGACCACGGCATGCCGGGGCCCGATGGTCAGGTGAGCCCGTGGCAGCGGCCCGAGGCGGACATCAACGTCGAGTTCCAGGTGAACTCGACGCAGGCTCGCCGATTCACAGAAGCTGGCGTGGTTCTTCAAGGACATCAACTTTCTCTACGCGACCGACTACCCGGCGAATGTCGGTCAGCGCATGCAGAACACCGACTCGGTCAGTTTCATGAACGACGCGCCGGCCATCAGCATTCGCGAGAACGAGCGCCGGGACGTCATCGGCGTTCGGCTGGAGCCCGCACTGGCACCGCGCGACGGACGTGTTCACGACCTACTCAGACAAGGACTTCCGTCTCGGCCTGAACGCGGCGCAAACCACCCTCGCGGGCGTTGCGCAGCTGGCAGGCGCCCGATTGAGCAAGTGATAAGCTCTCACCCCGCAACAGGAGACTATTCATGCGAGTCAGTGAATTCGTTCGGCGTGCCGCGGCCATTACTGCGGCGATAGCAATTTGTGGCACGGCGGGACTGGCTCAGGCTCCCGGCACAGGCCCCGGCACCGACCTTCGAGCCGTCCGTCGGCCAGGCCGGCAAGGACGTCGTCTGGGTGCCGACGCCTCAGTCGCTCGTCGACAAGATGCTGGACCTCGCCGAGGTCAAGCCCGGCGAGCTCCTGATGGATCTCGGATCGGGCGACGGCCGCACGGTCATCACGGCCGCCAAGCGCGGCGCCACGGCCGTTGGCATCGAATACAACCCGGACATGGTCGAGCTGTCGAAGCGCAACGCGGCGCAGGCCGGCGATGACGGCGAAGGCGACGTTCATGAAGGCCGATCTCTTCGAGACGGACCTCATCGAAGGCGCAGGTCATCACGATGTTCCTGCTGCCGAGCATCAACATGAAGCTCCGGCCGACGATCCTCAACCTGAAGCCCGGCACGCGCATCGTGTCCAACACCTTCACGATGGAGGATTGGCAGCCGGACACGACGGCGACGGTGGAGGACGACTGCACGAGCTGGTGCACCGCGCTCCTCTGGATCGTTCCCGCGAAGGTCGCCGGCAGCTGGCGCCTTCCTGACGGCACGCTGACGCTCAAGCAGGAGTTCCAGCAGGTCTCCGGCACGCTCGGCGGTCAGGCGATCACCGACGCCGAAGCTTCGCGGCGACACGCTGACCTTCAGCGCGAAGGGCAAGCCATACACCGTGCGGGTGCTGGGCGATGTGATGTCGGGCGTCGGGGAAAAAGCGTGGTGGGGGAAGAAGGTCGGGTAGAGTACGAGCAGAGTTGGAAGTCAGATGTAGTCGTGTAGGCCATATAGAAAGGCGCGCGCCTTTCTACATGGCCTACATTCCTACATGTCCTACATGCTCACTCTAATCTAGTCCTGTCTGAGCGCCACCAACGGATCAACAAACGCCGCCCGCCCCGCGGGAATCAGGCACGCGATCAGCGCCGTGCCCGTGAGCGTGAGCGCCACGAGCGAGAACGTCACCCAGTTGATCTGCCCGGTTCCGAAGATCATGCCTTCCATGGCGCGGCCGACGAAGTAGGCGCCGATTGAGCCGAGCGCGGTTCCGATGATCGCGGTCACCATCCCTTCCCGAAGCACGCCGCGCATGACTCGCGACCGGCCGGCGCCGAGCGCGAGGCGGATTCCGATCTCCTGGCGCCGCTCCGCGACGACGAACGACATGACACCGTAGATGCCCACGGCGGCGAGGAGCAGCGCAACGCCCGCGAAGCTGCCGAAGAGCACCGTGTTGAAGCGGTCGCCTGCCATGGACTCGCTGACGCGCTGATCCATGGTCCGCACGTCCGCCATCGGGAGATCGGGATCCATCGCGCGGACGGCGGCCGAAAGGCTCTGCGTCACAGTGAGCGGATCGCCCATCGTGCGCACCGCGACTCTTGCGGCCGGCCAGGGGCTCTGGAGGAACGGCACGTCAACCTCCGGGAAGCCGTCGTTCCGGGGGCCGGCGTTTCGCACGTCGCGATACACGCCGACGATCTGCCACTCGATCGCCGGACCGAGCCGAGTCTCACCCGGGATCAACTGCTCGATGACGACGCGTTGCGTCAGCGGGTCGACGCCCTCGAGAAAACGATCCACGAACGTCTGATTGACGATCGCGACCGGCTGCGAGCCGGCGCGGTCGAGCGCGGTGAACGTGCGGCCCTTGCTCATGCGGATCCCGAACGTTTCGAAATAGCCGGGCATGACCATGTTGAAGCCGGCGCCGCGCCGCTGCGACGGATCGGCCGGCGGCTTGCCGGCGATGTAGAGCGGCATGCCGAAGCCAGTGCCCACGACGGGCATGCCCGTCGAAACGGACGCGGCCGTCACGCCAGGGCGTCGCGCGAATGCGGTCCAGCAGGTCGTTGTAGAACGTCGTGACCGCCCCGGCACCCTCGAGGCGGTTGTCTGGTACCGGCAGCGCGAACGTCAGCAATTGCTCGACCTGGAAGCCCATGTTCACTCGCGACAAGCTCACGAGCCCGCTGATCGCCAGCCCGCCGCCGGCGAGCAGCGTCAGTGCGAGGCCGAACTCGATGACGACGAGCGCGCGCTGCAAGCGGTGACGGCCGGCGGCAATGCTTCGGCCCGATTCCTTGAGCGCCGCGCTGATGTTGAAGCGTGAGGCCTGCCAGGCCGGCGCCACACCGAAGAGAATGCTCGACAGCGCCACTGCCGCCATCGTGAAGAGCAGGACCGGGACGCTGAGCCGGACGTCGGCTTCTGACGGCAGGGTGTTGGGCGGCATCAGCGCCATGATCGCGTTGGAGGAATCCCGCCGCGAGCGCCACGCCGAGTACGCCGCCGATGACAGCGAGGATCACGCTCTCGGTCAGGAACTGGCGGACGATGACGCCGCGCGTGGCGCCGCAGGCGCCGCGGACGGCCAGTTCGCGCTGGCGCGATGTTCCGCGCGCCAGCATCAGGTTCGCGACGTTCGCGCACGCAATCAGCAGGACGAACGCGACGGCGCCGAGCAGCAGCCACAGACCATTGATGAACTCGTCATCGAGGAAGTTGTTCTGCAGCAGCTCGACGCTCGCGCTCCATCCGGTGTTCGAGGCGGGGAATTGGGTGGCGAGTCCCTTGGCCACCGCAACCATGTTGTCGTTCGCCTGCGCGAGCGTCACGTCCGGCTTGAGCCGGCCCATGACGAGAATCCAGTGGAAATCGTGGTTGAGCTGATCGGGCGTGAATGCCAGCGGCACCCACGCGTCGTTCTCGAGCCGGTCACCAGGTCCGGCGGCGAGGACGCCCACGACAGTCGAAGGCCGGCCGTCGATCCGGATTGGCTTGCCGACAATCTCGCGGTCGGCATTGAACCGCTGGCGCCAGATCCGGTTGCTCAGGATGATGACGCGGTCCTGTCCGACGATCCCTTCCTCCTCGCGGAAGTTCCGGCCAAGCTCGAAGTCGTATCCGACCATCGACAGCCATCCGGGCGTGACCCGTCGTCCCTGCACGTTCTCGGGCCGGTCGCTCGTCGAGAGGTTGAGGCTCGCGCCCGTCCACGCGTTGATCGATTGGAAGGCCGTGGACTGGCGCCTCCATTCCACGAAGTCGCCGGCCGAGACGCCGTTGCGGTTGCTCTGGATCCGCGACCAGACCATCACCAGCTGGTCGGGGTTCGGGAAGGGCATCGGCGCCAGGAGCGTGGCGTGCACCACGCTGAAGATCGCGGTATTGGCGGCGATGCCGATCGCCAGCGCGAGTACCGCAACCGTCGTGAACCCCGGCGTCCGTCTCAGCAGTCGCAGAGCCGTACTTGGCGTCGCGCAGAAGATTCGACACGTGAGCCCTCCACGAGGTCGGGTGGTGGAGGGCCGACCTGGCGAGGGCTTAGACGAGTATTCGAAGGCGAAAGTTGGCTCGACGTGTTCGCGGCCGTTACAGAGCCCCGCGACGCCGCCAGCGTCAGACTCGTGCCGGCTCGAACGGTCCTCAATGATGATGCGGCCGTTCTCCAGCCGAACGTCATCCACGCGGCGCATGCCCTCCGGTGTCCGCGTGTAGAACATCAGGAAATTGGCGGTGATGGTCGATTTCGCCGGGAGCCACCGGTAGGTCGGCGCGCCGAGCAGCGTGTTCTGCTGGATGACGTCGCGGCGGGGCATGTCGAACGGTTGCACCGCGAACTCCATGCCGCGCGCGAGGCGGCCGTTGGCGGGGTAGTTCTCCCAGAGCTGTGTCCACGGGAACTCCGCGCGGCGGAAGATGTAACCGAGCAGTAACCGGCGGTCGGCGTGCAACGCGGTGACGTAGACGAGCTCGCGTGACGGATCCATGAGCGACGTCGTGTGGTCGCCGACCGGGGTCGTCGCGGGCGCCGGACGTACGTCGATCGTGTCGCCGTTGACGCCGGGCGCCATCGGCCACTGAAACTCCTTGAAGTCCGCCAGCCGGTGGGGAGGATTGGCGCTTTGCGAGTCGTACGACCGCGTCATCGCCCGGACCGCGGACATCTCGACGACGGTTTTTCCGAGTTCCAGGAACGGCGGCCCGATCGTCGCGTGCTCGCCCCAGTTGATCGGCCGATCGAACGCCAGCAGACTCTCGAGCTCGCTTTCGACGTACACGACCTGTTCGCCGCTCACGAGGTGGATCGTGCGCCGGAAGTTCTCCTGCACGAGCGGAAGGGACGCCGAAAACGCGTACGTGCGGACGCGATCGTCCGTTCCCGAACCCGATCTCGACTGGTCCATTTCCCAGGGCACGCGATTCGCCTCGCCGTGCATCGGCAGACCGGCGGCGCGCTCCTGGTCAGACGAGGGACCGAACCCGTCGACACACACGAAGTGTCCAAGGCTGTGCAGCGGATTGATCTGATCGGGGTCGTCCTTCAACAGCAGGCGCACCATCGATCCGCCCTGCTGGCGCATCGTCAGCGACAGCTTGTCGTTCGACAGCACAATCGCCGGCTGGCCATTGAACGTCGTGACTTCCTGCGCCGTTCCGAGCAGCGTGAGACTGAACAGGATGGCCGTTGACAGGAGAACGGGGAACGCGGAACGAGGAACGGGGAACGGTGTCATTGGAGTCCAAACGTCATGACGGTTGAGCCCGCCATGACGCCGATGAATTGCTTGCCGTCGATGCTGTAGGTCATGGGCCCGGCCTTCCAGCCGAGACCCGTATCGAAATGCCAGAGCAACTGGCCGGTCTTCGCGTCGGCGGCGACGAATGCGCCGCCGGCGGAATCTCCAAAGAAGATCAGGCCGCCCGCGGTCGTCATCAGACCACTCGCGATGACACCGCCGCTCAACCCCGGAATTTCCCAGGCCACCTTACCCGTCTGGATGTCGATCGCGCGCACGAACTTCGTGTTCTCGTCGCCCGGCGACCGGCGCGTGCTGCCGCCGTAGAACGATTGGCCCTGGATGAACCAGACATCGCTCTTCGTGAACACCGAGCAGGATTCCGCCGCCATCAAGTAGAAGAGGCCGGTGTCCGGGTTGTACGCCGGCGACGGCCAGTTCGTCGCGCCCGTCACGGCAGGACAGGTCCGCGTGCCTTCCGACGTGGGGACCTGATTCGGCGCAAGAATCGGCCGGCCTTTCGCGTCGATGCCCGTCGCCCAGGTCAGCAACTTGATGAACGGCTCGGCGAGCAGAAACTCGCCGGTGATCCGGTCGAGCACGTAGAAGAACCCGTTCCGATCGCCATGCAGGAGCAGCTTCCGCGGCCGGCCGCGGAACACGGCATCGACGAGGACCGGCGTTTCGGTTGCATCCCAGTCGTTCACATCGTGCGGCGTGAACTGGAAGTGCCACTGCAGCCGGCCGGTGTCGGGGTTGAGCGCAAGGATCGAGTTCGAGAAGAGGTTGTCGCCCTTTCGTTCGGTGCCGTTGTAGTCCGGACACGGATTACCGGTGGGCCAGTAGAGCAGCCGCGCCTCCGGATCGTACGTGCCAGGCAGCCACGTGGCCGCGCATCCATAAGCGATGGCTTTGCCGCCCCACGTCTCCGAGCCGGGTTCGCCGGGAGCGGGAACGGTCCAGAAGCGCCATGCGCGCTCGCCGGTCTCGGGCCGGTAGGCGTCCAGAAACCCGCGGACTCCCGCATCGCCACCCGAGATACCGGCGACGATGAGACCGTTGACGGCGAGGGGAGCGCCGGTCGAGCCGTAGTGTTCCCGTGAGTCGGCCATCACGACGTCCCACAGCAACTGACCCGTGAGCCGGTGCAGGGCAATCAGGTGTGCGTTGTCGGTCTGGAGGAACACGCGGTCGCCGAGCACGGCGACACCGCGATTCAGACCCGCCGCCGGGTCATCGACAAGGCCCGGGCGTACGAGGCCGGCCGTAGTGCCAGACCTCGCGACCGGTGCGCGCGTCGAGGGCCCAGACTTCGTTGGCCGCCGTCACGTACATGAGACCGTCGATGACGATGGGCGTGACCTGGAGCGAGCGCTGCCCCTGACCAGGGATGGGGAACGTCCACTTCGGCGCGAGGCTCCGAGACGTTCGCCGTGGTGATCTGCTTGAGCGGACTGTGACGATTGCCGCTGAGCAGACCGTTGTACGACGGCCACTCGCCGGCCTTTGGCTTCGCGATGTCGGCGAACGGCACGCCGGCGCCGACAGCGGGGCGTTGGCGCTCGGGACCGGCGACGCATCGAACGTGACGCCGGCAGCCTGGCTCTTCGAGATCGAATGGAAACGGCCGTCCGAGCCGTGGACGCCGAGGTCGAACAAGGTCTCGTAGCGCGCAAGGCCGTTGATGACGCGTCCATCCTTCATGCGGACGGACACTGCGCGTGGCGCCGGCGCGCCGCCGCCACGCCCTCCGGCCGGGCCGGGCGCGGCTGGTTTGGCCGATCGCGCGCGCAACGTCTCGACGAACGAAACGATGGTGTCGAGCTCGGCGTCGGGAATCGGGAACGCCGGCATTCCGGTGCCGGGAATGCCGGTCGCGAATGAGATCGCGCAGCGCGGATGCTGTCGCTGCGCGAGACAACGCCGGATTCACGATCGACGGGCTCGTGCCGATGCCGGTGCCATCACTGCCGTGACAGCTCGCGCAACGTCCTTCGAATG
Source organism: uncultured Acidobacteriota bacterium (assembly GCA_963793255.1). Taxonomy (GTDB): domain Bacteria; phylum Acidobacteriota; class Vicinamibacteria; order Vicinamibacterales; family SCN-69-37; genus CAVTYZ01. The sequence goes on along the minus strand of CAWBZK010000016.1, from coordinate 15,606 downwards.
CCTGACGCCCCGCCTCAGGCGTTTGCGCGGCAGAGGTTGTGCCGACGAGCACCGCGGTGGCAAACGCGACCGTTCCAAGCGACCGCTTGATCATCACGTCACCCCACCTTCACGAACCCGTCATGCTGCGCGAGTGGCTGCGGCGTCGAGCAGCTCCCGCCTCGAGGGTTGGAAACGCATGCGGAAGGATAGAACGAAACGCTTGCCCCGCCGTACGGGGTGAGGCGGCCCTGGCGCGCCGTAGCGGCGAAGCGGCGAAGGCGGCTAGAATCGCTCCGCCATGGACGCGGGCGCTCCAGCGATCGCGTGACTGGGCCGCCGACTAATCCCGACGAATTGCGACTGACTAATTGTGGTAAACACTGGAGATGGTGAACTCATGAGAAACACTCTGATTGTTGGGCTCCTGGTTGCGACCGTGCTCGCGGGTGTGGTCGTCGCGCAGGCACCGCAAGCGACCGCTCCGGCTCCGCCAGCGACGGACGAAGGCGCCGGAAGCCGCTCGCGTCTACTTCATCTCGCCGAAGGATGGCGACACCGTCGCGCAGAAGTTCACGGTCCAGTTCGGCCTGAAGGGGATGGGCATCGCGCCGGTTGGCGTCAACCAGCCCAATACCGGCCATCACCACTTGCTCGTGGACCTGGCTCAGATGCCGAACATGTCGATGCCGCTCCCGGCCAACGACAACATCCGCCACTTCGGCGGCGGCCAGACCGAAGTGGACCTGACGCTCCCGCCTGGCAAGCACACCCTGCAGCTCGTTCTCGGCGACTACCTGCATACGCCGCACGAGAAGCCCGTGACGTCGGAAAAGATCACGATCACGGTGAAGTAGGGGACAGAGCCCTTTTCCACAGTTCCACGCAAAAAGGGGACAGAGCGCGGCCGTGCACCCACGGCCGGCTCTGTCCCCTTTTGCGTCTGATCTGTGGAAAAGGGCTCTGTCCCCGACCTTCGGTAAGCGCATATCATTGGGCGTTTCGTATTTAACGTTGCTACCAACGAGGTGTGTGAATGCGAGGCACGACGAGTTTCGTTGCCGCTGCTGGTGTGCTGATGCTCGCGGTGCTCGTGCGCGTGGACGCGCAGGGGCCCGCGGCCGGTCCGGCCGCGGGCCAGCCGCCCGCGCAGGGCGCACGTGGACAGGGACAGGGCGCGCCGGCCGGCGGCGCCGCCCAGCAGGGCGGCGGCCGCGGCCGCGGTCCGGCCACCTTTCCGGCGCAGCAGCGCCCGCCCGGTGACCCCACGCTCATCGCGCGCGGCAAAGCGCTCTTCGACGTGAACTGCCGCGCCTGCCATGGCGCCGACCTTCGCGGCGGCGACATGGGCGGCCCGAACCTGCTCCGGTCGCAAATCGCCCTCAACGACCAGAAGGGCGAGCTGTTCCTGCCCATCATCAAGGGCAGCCTGCCGAGGATGCCTCCGGTGCCGATTCAGGACTCTGACGTGCCCGCGGTCGCCGAGTACATCCACAGCGTCATCGCGACGATGCGAGGACAGGGAAATCCACCTGCCGGTCCGGAACGCCAGCTCAACATCGTCGTCGGCAATGCGCAGGTCGGACAGGCCTACGTCTCCAAGACCTGCGCCGGCTGCCACAGCTGCTGGATTTGCCGGTATCGCGTACGCGGATCCCGGATCCGACCACGCTGCAGACCTACTGGGTCGCGGGCGGAGGCGGTGGCGGCGGCCGGGGAGGTCGGGGTGGTGCCGCAGCGCCAACGGGTCCGGCTCCGACGCCGGTCACGGCCGTGGTCACGCTGCCGAGCGGGCAGAAGTTCGAAGGCCCGATCGTCCGCTATGACGACTTCGTGATTGCCATTCGGATGCAGGACAGCACCGAGCGGTCGTTCCGCCGCAACGGCGACGTGCCCAAGGTCGAGATTCGCGATCCGAAGGACGCGCACCGCAAGCTGTGGCCGACGCTGTCCAATGCCGACATGCACAACGTGACCGCCTATCTGGTGACCCTCAAATGACATTGAAGAAGCTCGTTCTGACGACGGCATTCGTACTGGTCCCGGCACTGCTGGTGGCCCAGTCGGGTTCGAGCCAGGTCATCCTCGACCCGAAGGAGTTGTACAAACCGCTCGGCGATTCGTGGCCGACGTATTCGGGCGACTACACCGGCCAGCGGTTCAGCTCGTTGACCCAGGTCAACACGCAGAACGTCAAGAACCTCACGCTGCTCTGGACCTCGAGGCTTACCGCGGGACTCCCGGCCGCGGGCGGTGGCGGCGGGTTTGGCGGCTTCGGCGGCGGGGGCGGAGGCGGCGGCACGGTCGATCGTCGGCGGCCCCGGTGATCCCAGCTTCGGGTTCGGCAATACCGCGAACGTCAAGGGCACCGTGCTTGCCGTGAAGGACGTGTTGTACGTCACGTCGCCCGACAACGTCTGGGCGATGGACGCGCGCGACGGCCGCGTGCTCTGGCGCTACTTCTGGCGCGCGCGCGGGGGAACGCACATCGGCAATCGCGGCGCGGCGATCTGGAACAACTACCTGTTTTTCGAGACGCCGGACAACTACCTCGTCTCGCTCGATGCGCGCACGGGCAAGGAACGCTGGAATGTCGAGATCGCCGACTTCGATCAGCAGTACTTCTCGACCTTCCCGCCACATGTCGTCGACAACCACCTGCTCGTCGGCACGGGCAACGACCTCGACGCGCCCGGCTTCCTGCAGTCCTACGACCCGGAGACCGGCAAGCTCGAATGGAAGTTCTATACGGTGCCGATGAAGGAAGGCGATCCGGGGCTCAACACCTGGCCGAACCTCGACGCGGCGCGTCACGGTGGCGGACAGGTCTGGATTCCAGGCTCGTTCGATCCGGAAACGCGGCTGTATATCTTCGGCACGGGCAACCCGACGCCTGGCTACACCGGCCAGGGACGCCCGGGCGACAATCTCTTCACGGGCTGTCTGGTCGCCGTCAACGTGGATACCGGCAAGATGGCGTGGTATTTCCAGACCGCGGCGCACGACACCCACGACTGGGATTCGGCGCAGACGCCGATTCTCTTCAACGCGACGATCAACGGGCAGCCGAGAAAACTCGTCGCGACCGCCGCGCGCAACGGCTACTTCTATACGGTCGATCGCGTGACCGGGCAGCATCTCGTCACGCAGAAGCTCGGAACGTTCACGAACTGGGCGAAGGAGATGCGCCCGACGGGCGTGATCGAGCCGAATCCCGAGAAGGAAGCGATCGTCCCTGGCGCCATCGTGTCGCCGGTCGAAGGCGGTGTCGTCAACTGGCCGCCGCCCGCGTATTCGCCGAAGACGGGCCTGTTCTACACGCAGGAGCGCAACGGCTTCAACATCCTCTATCTGACGGAGCCAGATCCTCGCGGATCGATGGGCCTCGGTGGCAAGAGCGTCGGCAACCTCGGCTCGGCGGGCGATTTTCTCGTCGGCCTCGATCCGATGAGCGGCAAGGCGAAGTGGAAGCACGAGTTTCCGGGCGGTGGCGGTGGTGGACTCCTTGTCACGGCCGGCGACGTGCTGTTCTCGGGCGACGGCAGCGGCAACTTCGTTGCGTTCGATGCGACGAACGGCAAGCCGCTCTGGCACTCGCGCATCGGTAATCCGTCGAACGCGCCGCAAACCTACATGGTGGACGGGCGCCAGCACGTGCTCATCGCCGTGGGCGACGCGCTCTACGCGTTCGCGATGTACTGAGCACTCTCAGGGTTCGAGGAGGTCGAGGAGTTCGAAGGGGTCGAGGCGTGATGGATTCGCCCCATCGAACTTCCCGACTCTTTGAACTCTTCGACCCCTCGAACTCCTCGAACTCTGGAAGAGAGACAGTCAATGACCACGAGACACGTTCGTTGCCTTCGGCGTGTTCGCTGTCCGGCTTCGTCGGCGTTGGCTGTGGTTCACCAGCGCCCGCTCCGCCGCCCGCTGCGGCGCCGGCGCCCGCCGAGCCCGCGTATCGGGTGCTCGTCTCGGACGAAACGGGAGGCAACCTGATCGTGATCAACGGCGAGACGTACGCGGTGACGCACACCCTGCCTGTCGGGAAGCGGCCCCGCGGTGTGCGTGTGTCGAGAGACGGGTCGCAGTTGCTCGTGGCGTTGTCGGGATCGCCGATTGCGCCGCCCGGCGTCGATGAGTCGAAGTTGCCCCCGCCGGATCGGTCCGCCGACGGCATCGGCGTCGTCGATCTTGCGAAACTGACGCTGGCTCGAACCATCCACAGCGGACAGGATCCGGAAACGTTCGACACCTCGCTCGACGGCAACACGCTCTACGCCGCGAATGAGGATGCCGCGCAGATGACTGCGCTGGACATGACGTCAGGGACGATTCGCGCGCGCGTGCAGGTGGGGGAGGAGCCCGAAGGCGTCACGGTCCGCCCGGACGGCGCGGTCGTCTACGTCACCTGCGAAGAGACCGGTGAGGTTGTGGCCGTGGACACGGCGACGCTCAAGGTGCTGGCACACATCAAGACAGGAGCCCGGCCCCGCGCAGTCATCTTCACGACAGACAGCGCCGTCGGATTCGTGACGAACGAGAACAGCGGCACCGTCAGTGTGTTCGACTCCAAGACGCACCGCGTGACCTCCACGATCAAAGTGCCGCAGCCCAAGAGCAGCACGATTCCGCCGCGTCCGATGGGCCTGACGCTGTCCCCCGACGGTCGATGGGTCTACGTGGGCCTGGGCCGCTCCCAGGCTGTCGGTGTGATCGACACGACGACCAGGACGTTTTCGCGGCTCATCGAGAATGTCGGCCAGCGAATCTGGGGCGTGGCCACCAGTCCGGACGGCCGGATGCTGTTCACGGCGAACGGGCCAGGCGCCGACGTCTCGGTGGTGGATATCGAGACCGGCACCGTCAAGCAACGCATCGCCACGGGCGGCAGTCCCTGGGGTGTCGCCATCGCCAGACGACAGTAGTTTCAATAGGGCTTCGGCGTGAACTGGATTGTCCTGGCTCTTCTGATTCAGTCGCAGCCAGCCCAAACGACACCGCCGCCGGCGCCGACTCCACAGATTCCGGTCGTTCGCGAGACCGTCGAGGTCGTCGCCGTCACACCGGTGCACGGCCTCGGCGTTCCGACAGCGCTCGTCCCAGCCAACATCCAGGTCATCACGGCGTCCGATCTCGAGCGGCGCCCCGGGTCGCCTCTCGGCGAGGTGCTCGCGGCGAGCGTCACCAGCGTGCACCTCAACGAAGCCCAGAACAATCCGTTTCAACCCGACGTGCAGTTTCGGGGCTTCACGGCCTCGCCGTTGCTCGGCCTGTCGCAGGGCGTGGCGATCTACCTCGATGGCGTGCGCGCCAACGAGCCGTTCGGCGACACGGTCAATTGGGACCTGATTCCGATGAACGCGATCGCCAGCGCCAACGTCATCCCGGGCTCGAATCCACTGTTTGGGTTGAACGCGCTTGGCGGCGCCCTGTCGTTCGAGACCAAGACAGGCTTCTCCCATCCCGGCCACACGAGTCGTGTCATGGGCGGATCGTTCGGTCGACAGTCGTTGGAATTCACGAGCGGCGGCGCGAGGAAACACCTCAGCTACTTCCTGGCCGCCAACGCGCTGGCCGAGGACGGTTGGCGCGACCACTCACCAACGCGGCTCGGTCAGTTCTTTGGCAACGTCGAATGGCGTGAGGGCGTGAACATGCTCGGGATCAATGTCGCGGGCGGCCTTGGCCGCCTCATCGGCAATGGTCCTGCTCCCGTCGATTTGCTGGAACTCGATCGCGCCGCCGTGTTTACGCATCCGGATCGTCACGACCACCCGCGCGGCGATGATTTCCGCCCGCGGCAGCCGTACGCTGGCCCATGGCTCGCTTGACGGCGTGTTCTACGTCCGGCCAGCGAAGGTCAGTACGTTCAACGGCGACGACACGACGTACGGCGAGTGCGAGGACGACGATTTCGAGTCACTGTTGTGCCAGGACGAAGGCGAGGGCGCTGTTGTCCTCACGCCGGACGGCTCCACGATCACCGTGGACGACGACGCGCCGTTCGATGCGACCAACAACTACTCCAGCACGCGGACGAACGGCTGGGGCGGCACGCTCCAGATGACGAAACTCTCGACGTCAACCGGGCGCGACAATCGTCTAATTGTGGGGGCCAGTTTCGATCGCGCGGGCTCACGCTACGAGGCGGACACTGAGATCGCGAGCCTTGATGACACGCGCGGGACGTTCGGAACCGGCCTCTTCGATGCCGAAGCTGCCGTCCGTTTGCAGTCGACGGCGACGCACGCCAGCGCGTATCTGGCGGATTTCTACAGCCTGTCGCCGCGCGTCACCCTCAGTGGGTCGGCGCGCCTGACCCATAGCCGCGTAGAGCTGCGCGATGAGCTCGGCGACGAGCTCAACGGAGACCACTCGTTCACGCGACTCAATCCCTCAGGGGGGCTGACCGTTGCCCTGGCGCCAGGCGTGACGGCGTTCGGCAGCTACAGCCTGGCCTCGCGCGTGCCGACGCCGTCTGAGCTCGGTTGCGCGGATCCCGAGGATCCATGCCGCCTGCCCAATGCCTTCGTCGCCGATCCGCCGCTCGACGCGGTCGTTGCGCAAAGCACCGAAGGCGGCCTGCGCGGCCGGACGATGGGCGTGTCGTGGTCCGCGTCCGTGTTTCGGACCGCGATCTCCGACGACATCATCTTCGTGAGCAGCGGCGCTTTGACCAACTCCGGTCACTTCGAGAATATCGGCGATACCAGCCGCACGGGCCTCGAGGCCGCGATCTCAGGGACGATGGGCGTTGTCGCCTGGAGCGGCTCGTACGCCTATCTCCGCGCGCGCTTCGGGAGTCCGCTTACGCTGAGCAGCCCAAATCATCCTGATGAGGTGGACGGCGAAATCTTCGTCGAGCAGGGGAGCTGGATTCCTGGTCTTCCGCGCCACAACCTCAAGGGAGAGCTGGCGGCGACGTTTGGCCGCCTGTCTCTGCAGGGCGAGGCCGGCAGAACGTCGTCCTTCTATCTACGCGGCGACGAAGCCAATCTGTTGGATCCGATCGACGGGCGCACCATCGTCAATGTCGGAGCCGGATGGCGGCTGGGCACGCGCGCCCGGTTGGTCGGGCGAATCTCGAATCTCTTCAACGCCGAATACAGTTCGTTTGGTCTCCTCGGCGAGGCCGATGAAGTCCTCGGCGATGACTTCGACAATCCGCGGTTCGAAAGCCCCGGCGCTCCCCGCGCTGCATGGATCGGGCTGGAACTCGCGTTCAGATAGCGCGCATGAACCGTTCCCCGCGCGGCCCAATCGGCACTCTCGCGCTCATTGTCGCAACGTGCGCGGTCGCGCTCGCCGCACAGGCGCCGGCGCCATCCAAGGGTGTCGCGTTCGCCCGCATCTCGGAGACCGAGATGCGCGAGTGGTTGACGGCGCTGTCGTCGGACGCGATGCAGGGACGCCGGGCGTTCACCGAAGGGTACGGCCTGGCCGCGAGCTATGTCGCCGACCAGTTGAAGCGGTTCGGTGTGAGGCCGTTCGGTGACGCCGGCACGTACCTTCCAAACCGTGCGGCGCCTTGGCTATCGCGTCACGCGGAACTCAACCATCACCGTTCGCGCGAACGGGCAGGAGCGCACTTTCAAGCACGGCGACCACGTGACGTTCTCGGCGAACGGTGGAGGGCCGCAGACGCTGCGCTTCGATGAGGTCGACTTTGTCGGCTACGGCCTCATTGCCGAGCGTGCGGGTGAGCGCTACAGCGATTTCAGCGGCCGCCAGGTCAAGGGACGGCTGGTGGCGTGGCTGCCCGGAACGCCTGCGTCAATCGGGCCGGCCGGCGGCACTGGCCGCGACGCCTTGATCACGGCGGGCAATCGTTCATCCTTCGTCGTCAACAACCTGCAGGCTGCCGGAGTCCTGACGTTTCAGGCAGCGGCAGCTGCGTCACCGGCCGAGGCCGCGCTGTCGCGCGCGCAGGTCGCCGTGCAGGAGGCGGCCGCGGCCGTTCGCGAGCAAACGGGGGGCCGCGGCGGACGCGGCGGGCGAGGAGGCCGCGGTGGAAGTCCAGCCGCTGCGTCCGCCAACACTCTGGCGGCTTCGGACTTCACGACCGCCGAGCGTGTCGATCGCCTGGTCGCGCCCGTGATCACCGGTGATGAGGAGTTCTATCGGGCGCTCTTCAGTGGTGCGCCGACGTCATTCGACGACCTCCGCACCAGGGCCGAGCAAGGCGATCCATTGGAGCCGTTCACGCTCAGTAACGTCGACGTCACGATTCAGATCGACAATCAGTACAGACCTCGTGTCCACGGAGCTCTCAAAAAACGTGGTGGGCGTCGTCGACGGCGCCGATCCGCGATTCAAGGACACGTACTTGTTCTACGGCGCCCATCTCGACCACGAGGGTTACCGCTTCGCGCCCACTGGCCGCGGCGCCCAGTCGGGGCCGAATCCCGATCTGATCTACAACGGCGCCGACGACGACGGGTCCGGGTCGAGCGCGCTGATCGCCCTCGCGAAGGCGTTCGCGTCGGGACCGAAGCCACGCCGGTCCATCGTCTTCGTCTGGCACACGGCAGAAGAGGACGGGCTCGCCGGATCGAGGTTCATGGCCGATCATCCCGTGGTGCCTGTCGAGAAGATCCAGGCCCAGATCAATATCGACATGATCGGACGCAACCGGCACGACGATCCCGACCAGATCGACAACGTCTTCGTCGTCGGGGCGGACCGCATCAGCACCGACCTCCACAACCTCCTCGTGGCGACGAACCAAACGCTCCGGCAGCCGCTGCATCTCGATTTCGAATACAACGATCCGACGGACCCGAACTCGTTTTATACGCGAAGCGATCACTTCAGCTACGCGCTCAAAGGCATCCCGGTCGCGTTCTTCTTTACCGGCGTGCACCCGGACTATCACCAGGTCACGGATCACGTCGACAAGATCGTGTTTCCCAAGCTCGTGCGCATCGCGCAGCTCGCGTACCAGCTCGGATTCAACGTGGCCAACAGCGATCGCGATCTCACGCGTGACAATCGAGGGCCCCGGTCGGGTCGAGGCTTCCAGGGGGCGATCCCGTAGCCGCTTGCCTTCCGGTTTTCACCTTACGCGTTCCTCCTACCCGCAGAAACCACGTGCGCCCCCAAGGGCCCGCTGGGTGGACCGGCAATTGCATTACCGGCTCGCGAGATGCGGGCCGGACCTCGCGGAGCATTCAGCATTCGGTGGGCAATCGTGATCGTGGCCGTTGCGGTCGCGAGTGCGTGTGCGCCGACCATACGCTCGACCCTTTCTGCTCCGCCCTCGCCCGACCAGCTGGCAGAACTTTGGGTCGAACCGGAGCCGTCTCGCGCGCTCTTGTTTGGCGTGGGCGGGGAGCAACTGGCGCCCGATCCCGGCGCGCGGTATCGCGTGCTCGAGATCAAGAAGGGTGGGTTCAGCGCGGGCTACAGCGTGCAGGACCCCAAGGGCCGCGAGTGGAGCGCGAAGTTCGAACCGGAGGCGCACACGGAGGTCGTCGCATCGCGCCTTCTGTGGGCGCTTGGCTATCACCAACCGCCTGTGTACTTCCTGCGCGACTGGGCCGCCGAAGGCGGCAACCGCCCCAATCCGCAGACGGCCGCGCGTTTCCGCGAAGAGAAGCCGGCGTTCCACGGGCTCACGGAAGCTGGCCCCTGGGACTATCACCAGAATCCGTTCGTTGGCTCGATGCCGCTGATGGGCCTTCTCGTGTTTCAGGTCATGCTCGGCAATTCGGACCTCAAGGCAGACAACAACATGCTGTACACCCTCGATTCGAGTGTCGAGGGCGCACGGCGCTGGTACGTCGCCCGCGACCTCGGCCACACCTTCGGGCGAACCGGCGTGATGAATGCGCCGCGCGATGACCTCAAGGTGTTCGACGAGACGCCGTTCATCCTCGGCGTCAAGGATGGGCGAGTCCAGTTCGACTACCGGGGACGTCACAGCGAATTGTTCGAGCGCGTCACGGTGCAGCACGTCCGGTGGATGTGCGAGCGGATGAACCGGCTCACCGACGAACAATGGGTCGACGCCTTCCGGGCTGGCGGCTATTCGGAGCCCGTCTACGAACGTTACGTTCGACGACTCCGGCAGAAGATCGACGAGGGGTTGGCACTGAAGGGGTCAGCGTGACGCGTCAGGACAGATCATCTCGCGAGCTCCATCACAGTCGTCCTCTGGTTCTTGTTCGTCAGCGCGTCTGTTGCGCTGGCGCAGGGCGGGGCCGGTCCGTTCCCGGCCGAGCCGGTGGCCGACGTCGGGTCCTGGGACGGTATTCGTGACGCGGTCGTTCGACTGCCGCTCGCGGCGGCGCTCGGCGCGCTGCTCGCCTTGCGACCGAAGCGGAAGGGCACGCCCAAGCGGACCCCTGCCGTCATCCAAACGCAGATCATCCTGGCGGTCGTCGGTGCGGTCATCATGCTCGTGGTTGGGTCCAGCCTCGCGCGCGCCTTTGGGATCGTGGGCGCGGCGAACCTGATTCGGTATCGCGCGAAGATCGATGACCCGAAGGACGCCGGCGTGATGCTGTGCACGCTCGCGATCGGTCTCTCGTCGGGCGTCGGTCTATTTGCGCTGTCGATCTTCTCGACCGTCTTCATCCTCGTGGTGCTGTCGGTCATCGAATCGTTCGAGCCGCAGACGAAGAAGACCTTCGAACTGACCGTGGGCGGGAGCGAAGACGCCAAGGAATTCAATGCTGGCGATCTACGCGCGCGGCTCGAGGCGGTGTTGGAGCGTTTCCATCTCGAGTACGAGCTGCGGACGACGTCGCCAGAGAAGATCGTCTATCAGGTAAAGGTGCCCTTCGAGGTCGAGACCGAAACGGTCACCAATGCCATACTGGCGCTCGACAAGAAGACGCCGCCCACGGTGAAATGGGACGATAAGGCCGTCAAGGCGAAGTCATGACCACAGGTGTGATGTGCAGCTAATCGTCCAACCCGACGCGGGCCTGGCGCCTCTCCTCAAAGCCGTTCGAGAGGCGAAGAAAAGCGTCGATCTCGTCATCTTCCGGTTCAATCGCGTCGAGCTCGAGCGGGCATTGGCCGCGGCGGTGGCGCGCGGCGTGGTCGTGCGCGCGCTGATTGCGCACACCAACCAGGGTGGTGAGAAGGCGCTGCGGAAGCTCGAGATGCGGTTGCTCGAGGCTGGGGTGACCGTCTCGCGAACCGCCGACGATCTCCCGCGATACCACGGAAAGATGACGATCGTAGACGACCGCGTGTTCGTGCTCGGCTTCAACTACACGAAACAAGACATCGAGAAGAGCCGGAGTTTCGGGATCACGACCCGGGACGGCAAGGTCCACAAGGAAGCCCTTGCGCTGTTCGAGGCCGACGTCACCCGGCAGCCCTACAAGTCCGGCCACGACCTGTTCGTCGTCAGCCCGGAGGCGTCTCGCGAGAAGCTGGCCAAACTGATCAGCAGTGCCAAGAAACAAATTCTGATCTACGACGACCGGGTGACAGACCGCCTGATGCTCCGCCTGCTGAAGGAGCGCGCCGCCGCTGGCGTCGAGATCCGTATCATCGGACGACTCGGGAAACCGGTTGAGGGAGTCATTGCCCGACGGCTCTCCGATCTCAGACTCCACGTGCGCACGATTATCTGCGACGGCACGCGCGCGTTCGTGGGGAGCCAGAGCCTGCGCAAGCTCGAGCTCGACTCGCGGCGCGAGGTGGGAATCATCGCGAAGGACTCCAAGATCGTGAAGAAGATGGTGGAGGTCTTCGAGACGGATTGGAAACTGTCCGCCGGCGACAAGAAGGCTGAGAAGAAGAAGGAAGAGCCCGAGGTCAAGGACAAGGCCGACGGTAAGGACGATAAAGCCGACTCCGACAAAGACAAGTCCGACAAAGACAAGTCCGACAAAGACAAGTCCGACAAAGACAAGAAGGTCGCCGCTACGGCGTAGCTGGAGCGGTCGGTCTCGCCGGCGCAGGCGCGGGTGGTTTGGTCGTCGCTGGCGGCTTGGTGACCGCTGCCGGCGGTTTCGCCGGCGGCGCCTGAGGCTTGACCGTCGCGGCCGCGGGCGCGTCTGCTGCCGGCTTGGCCGTGGCGGGCGCCCGCCGCGTGATCACGCCCGAGTCGATGACCGCTCCCGTCCGTGAAATCGCATTGAACGACAGCTGATCCTCGAAGATTTCCGCGATCATGAACACGAGGTCGGTGTCGAATCCTCGCGCGGAAATATTGGACTCGTCGACGATGTTGCCGGCGCGAAGCTGGCCGCCGGAACCCGCGACGAAGTAGTGGATCCCCTTCTGAGGCTTGAGCCGTTCATAGAAGTGGTCGTGCCCCTGGAACACGACGCTGACGTTCTCGTTCAGGAACATCGGCTCGAGCGTTTCCCGCAGTCGAAGGTCGGAGCCATGGCGTCCGCCCGATGAGTAGAGCGGGATGGTGGAAGTACGCGATCTTCCACGCCTCGGCGGCGCCCTTCAGCTCCTTCGCGGCCCATTCGATCTGCTCCGGCTCGGGATAGGTGCTGTCGAGCGCAATGAACCGGACGTCCTGCTTTGGCGCCTTGAACGAGTAGTAGAACTTGCCCTCCATGTTGAAGAGCTTGTAGTACCGCTGCTCACGCGAATCGTGATTGCCGAGCGCCCCGTAGAACTTCACGCCGGCGTCGAGGAGCGGCTTGTACGGGCTCTTCGAACTTCTTCTTGAAGTCCTGTGGCCGCTCACCGCCGTAGATGTTGTCGCCCACGAGAATGACGAACTCGTACTCGAATCGTTGGCGGACGCTGGCCATCTGCTTCGCAAGGTCGTATTGCGCCTGCGAGCCGGTGCCGAAGTCTCCGAGGATGGCAAACTTCAAGGAGCCATCGCGGTTCGGCATTGGCGTCGCGGCGGGTGCCCCGGACTCGACGGTCCCCGGCACGGCGGCCGTTGGCGCCCCTCCAGGGCCTGGAGCGGTGGCCGTCGTGGTGCCCCCGCGATTCGCCCCACAAGCGGACGTCAGGACCAGCGCGACGATCAACGGGCGGACGTAGCTCACCATGGCGTACTCCTACGGTGCGATAGGCAAGGCCTTGCTTATGTAATCGACGACGATGTGAGCTTCGGTGTCGAGCAGGATGAGCTGGTCGGAAATGAAGCGATAGTTCAGTGTCTTCGGCAGAGGAGGCAGAACGGACAGCACCTCAGGCGGCATCGTGGACATCGGGATCTCGTCCGGATACCGCGCGTTGACCTTGAGCGCGACCTTGACGGGGTTTTCGTCCATGATCGACGCAATCAACTGCTTGCCCTGCGCCCCGGCGAAGATGCGACCCAGTTCGCGACGGAAGATCACCTGCACGGGAGGCGTGAAGATGTCGCCCGGGCGCGCGGTGCGCCTCGCGTTCTCGATGAGCATTCCCAAAGCACGTTCGTACTTGTCGATCGTCTCGGGCGTGGCCTCCGTGGGAGGGCGCGTCACCTTCCCAGCGAGCGCTTTCTGCAGATCCTCGTACTCCTTGACGCGAGTCTCGAAGTCTTTCAGGGCCGGTGCGTCGGCTGGACGCGGAGCCGGCGCCGTTCGTGCCTGATCCGGAGACGCCGCGGCGTTGACGTCATTCGGTCGAAGCAACGCCAGCGACAGGGCAAGCGACGCGGCACACGAGAGGGCAGCGGCGAGCCGCCGCGATGTACTGAGCGTCTTCATGAAATCCTCCTGCTAGAAACGGAACGTGACCCCGCCGGTCGCCCGCCAGAAATCAAAGTTCCCGACCGAGACGTCGAAGTCATCGTCAACTTCCGGATCTTCGAGGCTGCGGAAATAGCGCACGTCGCCGCGGAATCCAACGTGGTCGCTCACGAGACCCATGACGCCGAAACCCGCGTTGAAGCCGAAGGAGTTCGTGTTGATATCCTCGAAGAGATCACCCCCATCGACGCGGCTGCGCAGGAGTCCAAGGCCGATCACCCCGTACGGGCGCACCGGGCCGCCGCCAGGTCCGATGACGAGACTGCCCATCAGGGTCGTGACGTTGCTGTCACCGATCAGCACGACGTCGGAGTCCTCGTCGAAGAAGTCCGGCGTGTAGCCAAGGTCGACTTCGAAACCTGCCACTTTTCCCATGAACGTCAACGAAGCTCCGAAGTTGGGCTTCGTCGTCGGTGCGTCCGCACCGAACGTGGCGCCGGCGTACGGCGTCAGAAAGACTTGCGCATTCGCTGATGATGGCGCGACGCCGACAAACATCGCGACGATGGCGGTACTAATCCAGACACTCTTCATGAACGATCTCCTCTGACATGGAACATCGAGTCGCCGTGGAGAATGCGCGGAAGGACGCGCGGCGACAACATCTACTGGAGAGCTAGGAGAGCAACTACTGTGCCACCGGCGAGGGGCCGCATTGAGCCCGCGCCCGTGGTGCGAGAGGGTTATCGCGCGCTATGGCTTGGCAACGGAGTTACTGCCCCCAGGGCACGACGTAACCCGCGGAGATCGTTCGTCGGCCGTCCCGCAGGCCGTATCCAAAATCAATGCGGAGTTGTTCTTCGTAGCCAATCGCGGAGATGCGGAGGCCGCCACCGATATCAACGTGGAACGGCGAGGGATCGGGAGTGAACTGGCGCTGCCACGCACGGGCCGCGTCCACAAAGCCGGCGACGGCCACTGTGGCAACCTTCCGCGAGTAGACCGGATGCTGATACTCGAGAGACGCAAAGGCGAGTTGGCGTCCGAAGACCTCGCTCACCACGATGCCGTCGCTGTGCAGTTGATGCGCGCGAAGCAAGGGCCCCCGGCTCTCGCCGGAGCCGGCCGCCGGCCACAATGCCAGAGGCGCTGGCTGGCCGACAACAGTTACGCCCGTGCGTGCCAGCCACTCGGGCGACGCATTCCGCGTGCTTCGCCACGCGATTTGTGCCTGGCCGCTTGCGAAGCCCTGGTCCCGACTCGTCGAGCCGGCCGTGCCGGTCGGCGTCCAGTAAGCGGCAGACACGAGCGTCGCGATGTGGTCATTGAGCCAACGCGTGTCGAGCTGCCCGTGAGCCGCGAAGAACCTTTGCCCCTCGAACTCGTCCGCGGCGCCTCCGGCCGTCCAGCGAACACGATGTGTCAGCCAGTCGCTGAGGTATACGCCCACTCTCCGTCGCTCCTCGCGGACCGGCTCCACGAACGGTGGGTAGGTCTGCCGTTCCCAGAGTCCTTCAATGCCGAGGATTCCTGGCAGCCATCCAGGGGCCGGCGCGGCAAGGCCAATCAGCACGCGGGGCCGGTTCGGTCTCCAGCGATACCGAAAATCCAGCCGCTCGCCCTGCCGAAACAGACCGGACACCGGCAAACGCAGTTCCTTCCGAAACGCCGTGTTCACCCCGACCGCGGCCCAGCCGATGGCACCATGCGGGAACACACTGCGCTCTGAGAGCACGGCACGCACGTCGGCGAATCCATCGGCGCGAGGGAGGTAATTGAGCTCGACCCCCTTGATAGTCGGCAGGTCGTCGAGCCGCCGCTCGGCCCGCGCAAAGTCGGACGGCGTAATCGGCTGCGCGCGGCTCGAGGCCGGTGCGCCTGACGATGACCGGGTGATCGATCCGCTCGACGCCTTCGATCCGGACGACGTCCGTGCGCGGGCGACCGATCTGGTTCCAGGCCTCGAGCGCACCGAGCAGATCGCCCTGGAGGTATCGCGACGTCGCGAGAAGCTCCC
>CAWBZK010000015.1:0-128365 GCA_963793255.1 uncultured Acidobacteriota bacterium | reverse complement strand
ACGCCGACCGAGCTGTGGCGACGATTGCGGCCGACCCGGATATCGCCGTCGCTGAGGCGGTGATTCATGCCTTCGCGCGGGAGGTCGAGGCGTTCCAGTCGTTGGATCGTCAGGCGTTCAGGGCGGCGGCCGAGCGTGTGCGACAGAGGACTGGTATCAAGGGGCGGGCGTTGTTCCATCCGATTCGTGACGCGTTGACCGCCGCTTCGTCGGGCCCTGAGCTCGACCTGATCGTTCCGGCCATCGATCGCGCCGCGGCGCTCTCGGCCGAGGCGCTGGTCGTCCCAGTGGCATCGTGCCGCGCGCGTGCCCAGGCGGTCTCTGAACGGCTCACTTCACGGGAGCGGGTGTGATGGCAGTGATCTACGGCGTCAACGCCGTGTCGGAAGCGCTGAGGGCGCGGCGTGTCTCACGCCTTATTCACGAACGTGGCGCCGGCCCGCGCGTGGACGAGCTCGTCGCCCGTGCGCACGAACTGCGCCTGGGCATTGAAACACTGGACCGGCGCGGCATGGACAAGCTCTCCCGCGGCGGCGTGCATCAAGGTGTGGCGGCCGAGGTCCAGGCGCTCGCTGCCTATACCGTCGAGGAGCTGGTGTGGGCGCGCCCGGCCCGCCGCTGCTCGTCGTGCTCGACGGTATCGAGGACCCTCAAAACGTCGGTGCCATTCTGCGGTCGACCGATGCGTCTGGAGCGGACGGCCTCATTCGACAGGCCCGGCATGCGGCCCCGCTCGACGGCGCGACGGCCAAGGCATCAGCCGGCGCCGTGGCTCACGTTCGAATTGCCACGGTCGTGAACATCGCCCGCGCGATCGACGAGCTGAAGGCGCTGAATGTCTGGACGATCGGGCTCGATGACAGCGCGTCCGATGCCTATGACAGCGTCGATTTCACGCTGCCGACGGCCCTCGTGCTCGGCGCGGAAGGCACCGGCCTGCGCCGGCTGGTTCGGGAGACCTGCGATCGGCTGGTCGCGATCCCCATGACTGGGGCCGTTTCGAGCCTGAATGTGTCGGTTGCCGCCGGAATTGCCCTGTTCGAAGCGACCAGACAGCGACGCCATCGGGTCTCGGCTGTATGATGGGAAGGCAACCAGCGGCACCGGGACCAGTGGTACGTCTGCGCATATTGCCCTGTTGGCACGGAGCGTGCTACCATTCCCGTTTTGTCTGGCTGGCGTAGCTCAGTCCGGTAGAGCAGCTGATTTGTAATCAGCCGGTCGGGGGTTCAAATCCCTTCGCCAGCTCCAAGTTCCGGGCTCGCCCCACACGCGCACGTCGCAAGGAACCACAGTTGTTCCAAGCTGGCCGCGGATTCGGTACAGGCTCCCGTAGGACAAGGACCGAGGGAGTCATGGGGACGCGTCGGCCACGGAGCAGGTTTTAAGAGGTGATCGGATTCGGCGAGGTAGCGAAGCGGTCAAACGCAGCAGACTGTAAATCTGTCGCCCTAGGGCTTCGAAGGTTCGAATCCTTCCCTCGCCACCAGCCTTCGCTCGGCTGACGCCAGCGCGAAGGAGAACGGCGAGAAGCGACAGACGACGGTGCACGGATGACCGGCGCGGATCGAGAGAACACGGCAGCGGGCTTGCCCGCCGTGGCGCCGAATGGGCGATGCGGCGAGGCGCGTAGGCGGGAGTAACTCAGTGGTAGAGTCACAGCCTTCCAAGCTGTTGGTCGCGGGTTCGATCCCCGTCTCCCGCTCCAGCCTTCGCGAAACGCTTGCTGCGCTCGCCGCTTCGGCTGGCAGGCCAGAGGCGCCAGGGCGGTCGAGTGATGGACGTTCGGCCGACTCGTCGGCCGAAGCGCTCGCGAAGCGGCGTGGCGTAGGCCGATGTAGCTCAGTTGGCAGAGCGCGTCCTTGGTAAGGACGAGGTCACCGGTTCGATCCCGGTCATCGGCTCCAGGTAGCGCAAGTTAGAGACAACGAACGCAGTTACTCAACGGAGACTCAGAGCAATGGCGAAGGAGAAGTTTGATTGTTCGAAGCCGCACGTGAACGTGGGCACGATCGGCCACATCGACCACGGCAAGACGACGCTGACCGCGGCGTTGACGAAGGTTGCGGCCGACAAGGGCTGGGCCAAATTCGTGCCGTACGACGAAGTGGCCAAGGCCTCCGAGTCCCAGGGCCGGCGCGACGAGACCAAGATTCTGACTATCGCGACGAGCCACGTGGAGTATTCGACGAAGAATCGGCATTACGCCCACGTCGATTGCCCGGGCCACGCCGACTACATCAAGAACATGATCACCGGTGCCGCGCAGATGGACGGCGGCATCCTGGTGGTGAGCGCCGTGGACGGTCCGATGCCGCAGACGCGGGAGCACGTGCTCCTCGCCCGCCAGGTCAACGTGCCGTACCTCGTCGTCGCGCTGAACAAGGTCGACGCGGTTGACGATCCGGAGCTGCTGGACCTCGTCGAGCTCGAAGTGCGTGAGCTGCTCAAGACCTACAACTTCCCGGGCGACGACCTGCCGGTCGTCCGCGTCTCGGCGCTGAAGGCGCTGCAGGGCGACCCGGGCGGCGTGGATTCCGTGCTGAAGCTGATGGAGGCGCTCGACACCTACATCCCGATGCCTCAGCGCGAGGTGGACAAGCCGTTCCTGATGCCGATCGAAGACGTGTTCTCGATCTCCGGGCGCGGCACGGTCGTGACCGGGCGCGTGGAACGCGGCAAGGTCAAGGTCGGCGAGGAAATCGAGATCGTCGGCTTCAAGCCGACGGAGAAGAAGGTCGTCACCGGCGTCGAGATGTTCCGCAAGCTGCTCGACGAGGGCGTCGCCGGCGACAACATCGGCGTGCTGCTCCGCGGCGTGGAGAAGGACGACGTCGAGCGCGGCCAGGTGCTCTGCAAGCCGGGCTCGATTCTGCCGCACACGAAGTTCATGGCCGAGGTGTACATCCTGTCGAAGGAAGAGGGCGGCCGTCACACGCCGTTCTTCAACGGCTATCGTCCGCAGTTCTACATCCGCACGACCGACGTGACCGGCACGCTCCATCTGCCGGAGGGCGTCGAGATGGTGATGCCGGGCGACAACACGCCGATTCGCGGTGAGTTGCTGACGCCCGTCGCGCTCGAAAAGGGCGCGCGGTTCGCCATCCGCGAAGGCGGACGGACAGTTGGCGCCGGAACCATCACCGAGATCGTCGAGTAGGGCGGAACAATGCGCGAGATCATCACGCTGGCATGCGGGGACTGTAAGCGCCGGAACTACAGCACGACCAAGAACCGGCGCAAGAGCTCGGAGCGGCTGGAGTTCAACAAGTTCTGCCGCTACTGCCGGAAGCACACGGCGCATAAGGAAAGTAAGTAGCCGTTGGCGATTTGTTAGTGGTTGGTTTGTAGGCCAGTAGCTCAATTGGCAGAGCATCGGTCTCCAAAACCGAGGGCTGGGGGTTCGATTCCCTCCTGGCCTGCCAGACATTCAGACGGGGCGCGTGAACAGTGGCAAAGGTTGCGATGTTGGACAACCTGAAGGAATCGCCGGAGCACGTCAGCGGCTGGTTGGGCCGTGCGCGGCGGTTTCTGGTTGACGTACGGGCCGAGCTCGGCCGGGTGACCTGGCCGACGAGGCGCGAGGTGTGGGCCACGACCGTCGTCGTGATCCTCGTCTCGCTGCTGTTCGGGGTGTACCTGTACGCCGTGGACCTGATTTTGTCGGCGGTGAATGCCTCGATTTTCGAGTGGGCGGGATCGTAGGTGTTCGCATGGTCGATACCATGACCGACGACAAGACGAAGCACTGGTACATCATCCACACCTACTCGGGCTTCGAGAACAAGGTGCGGGAGTCGCTCGAGCAGCGCGTACAGGCGTACGGGCTGCAGGACGAGATCGGCGAGATCCTCATTCCGACCGAGGACATTGTCGAGAAGCGGGGCGGCCGCGAGGTGAAGAGCTCGCGGCGATTCTTCCCCGGCTACATCCTCGTCGAGATGCACATGTCCGACAACGCGTGGCACGTCGTGAAAAACACGCCGAAGGTCACGGGGTTCGTCGGGGCGGGGCCGAAGCCGTCGCCGCTGTCACGGGAAGAGGTCGACCAGATCCTTCACCAGGTGACGGTCGCGGCCGAGAAGCCGAAGCCGAAGTACTCGTTCGAGCGTGGGGATCAGGTGCGCATCAATGAAGGGCCGTTCGCCAGCTTCAACGGCACGGTGGACGACGTCAACACCGACCGGAACACGCTGAAGGTGATGGTCACGATTTTCGGCCGCGCCACGCCGGTCGAGCTGGATTTCCTGCAGGTCGAGAAGCTGTAGCACATGGCGAAAAAGGTACAGGCACAAGTGAAGCTCCAGATTGCCGCGGGCAAGGCAACGCCCGCGCCGCCGGTCGGCACCGCGCTCGGTCCGCACGGCGTGAACATCATGGACTTCTGCAAGAACTTCAACGCGAAGACGGCGAAGGACGACGGGCTGATCATTCCGGTCGTCGTGACGATCTACTCGGACCGGTCCTACACGTTCATCACCAAGACGCCGCCTGCCGCCGTGCTGCTCAAGCGCGCGGCGAACATCGCGAAGGGATCGGGGACGCCGAACAAGGCCAAGGTCGGGACCGTGACCGCCAAGCAGGTCGAGGAGATCGCGAAGCTGAAGCTGCCCGATCTCAACTGCGACACCGTCGACTCGGCGATGCGGTCGGTGCGCGGCACCGCACGATCGATGGGACTGGATGTTATTGACTAGTCGTGCAAGTTCGAACGTCGAAGTTGGAAGTAAGAAACGCTTCTGACTTCTGACTTCGAACTTCGAACTTCCGTAAGGCCGTGGGAGGCGCGTGATGCGCCGTCAGGACCACAGAGGGGACGATCGCAATGAAGACGCGGGGCAAGAAGTACCAGGCAGCCCGGCAGCAGGTGTCGGCGAGGCCTCACTCGATCGAGGAGGCCGTGCCGCTCGTTCAGAAAATCAAGTTCGCCAAGTTTGACGAGGCCGTCGGCCTGTCGATCCGGCTGGGCGTCGATCCCAAGCATTCCGACCAGATGGTCCGCGGCACCGTCGTACTTCCGCACGGGCTCGGCAAGTCCAAGCGTGTGCTCGTCATCGCCGGCGCCGACAAGCAGCGCGAGGCCAAGGAGGCGGGCGCCGACGAGGTGGGTGGCGAGGAAATCGTCGACAAGATCCTCGGCGGATGGACGGACTTCGAAGCCGTCGTGGCCACGCCCGACATGATGCGCGCCGTCGGCAAGCTGGGGAAGGTGCTCGGACCGCGAGGGCTCATGCCGAACCCGAAGACCGGAACGGTGACGCCTGACGTGACGAAAGCGGTCACCGAGATCAAGGCCGGCAAGGTCGAGTTCCGCGTCGACAAGGCGGGCGTCGTGCACGCCCCGATCGGGCGCATCTCGTTCGCGGCCGAGCGGCTGATCGCCAACGCCCACGCGCTCATGGAGAGCGTCGTGAAAGCGAAGCCCGCCGCGGCGAAGGGCAAGTACCTGAAGAGCATCACGATGTCCTCCACCATGGGACCGGGCGTCGCCATCGACTCGTCGCACATCGACGAGTTGGTGAAGCACTAAGAAGGGTTTCGAGATGGCTGTCAGCAGAGCAGACAAAGACGAGGAGTTCGGACAGCTCCAGACGGCGTTCCGCGAAGCGGAGACCGCCGTGCTGGTCGACTACCGCGGCATCACGGTGCCGCAGGTGACCGAGCTCCGTCGGCAGATTCGCGCTTCGGGCGCCCGCTATCGCGTGGTCAAGAACTCGCTCGCGAAGCGCGCCGCGGCCGGCACGACCTTCGAGGCGTTCTCGAAGGAGTTCAAGGGCCCGACGGCCGTGGTCTACACCGGCCGCGATCCGGTGGCGTTGGCCAAGGCCCTCACGACGTTCGTGAAGACCGTGCCGACGATGAGCATCAAGGCGGCGGTCGTGCAGGGACGCGCGATCCCGGCCGGCGCCGTGAGCGACCTGGCGAGCCTGCCGAGCAAGCCGGAACTCTACGCGGCGCTCTTGTCGGTGATGCAGGGACCGGCGCGTCAGCTCGTGACCGTGTTGTCGGCGCTGCCGCGTGACCTTGTGAACGTGCTCTCAGCCGCCGAGCGGAAGCGAGCAGAAGAGAAGCCGGAAGTTGGAAGTTAGAAGTCAGAAGTCTAGAAGTGAGTGCTCACTTCTGGCTTCGACCTTCAACGTTGATCCCGTTGTGTTTTGAGGAGTGACTGAAATGGCCGACGTGACGCAGCAGCAGGTGGTGGAGTACATCAAGGGAATTTCCGTGCTCGAGCTCTCGCAGCTCGTGAAGACGCTCGAGTCCGAGCTCGGCGTGACCGCCGCGGCGGCGATGCCGATGGCCATGCCGGCGATGGCCGGTGGCGGTGGCGGCGCGGCGGCGGCCGAGGAGAAGACCGAGTTCACGGTCATCCTCACCGACATCGGCGGCAACAAGATCAACACGATCAAGGTCGTCCGCGAAGTGACCAGCCTCGGCCTCAAGGAGGCCAAGGACCTGGTCGAGTCGGCGCCGAAGCCGATCAAGGAGGGCGTGTCGAAGGACGAAGCGGCCGCCATCAAGAAGAAGTTCGAAGAAGCGGGCGCCAAGGTCGAGGTCAAGTAAGCCCCCACGTTGTTCGTTGCGCACGCCGGTGCGGTCCGCCGGTGCCGGTGTTGCGTCCGTGGATTCCTGTGTTTGTGGCCGGCCGCGCGGGCGGGTTCTGCCGTGGGATTCGCGCGCCTTCCAGTGCGAAGAGGTTTGCTGAATGTACAGCCTGCCCAAGAACGTCTACCGCGAGCGGATTGATTTTTCGAAGATTGCCACCACGGTTCCGATCCCGAACCTGATCGAGATCCAGAAGAAATCGTACGAACGATTTCTTCAGATGAACCGCCTGCCAGCCGAACGCGAGGACGTCGGGCTGCAGTCGGTCTTCAAGTCGGTCTTTCCGATCAGCGACTTCCGGGAGAACTCGTCGCTCGAGTTCATCGAGTATTCGATCGGCAACTGGGAGTGCAAGTGCGGCCGGCTCGCCGGCCTGGAGCACCTGCGCAAGAAGTGCGACGGGTGCGGCACCGTGCTCGTGGCCGATCCGTACGGCGAAGGCGCGGTCATCTGCCCGACGTGCGGCCGCGCCAACGAGGCGCGCGGCGACGTCTGCGATCTCTGCGGCACGACCGTGCAGATGAAGCTCAAGTACGACGTCGAGGAGTGCCAGGAGCGCGGCATGACGTTCGCCGTGCCGCTCAAGGTCACGATCCGACTGGTCGTCTGGAACAAGGACCCGGAGACCGGCGTCAAGACGATCCGCGACATCAAGGAGCAGGAGGTCTACTTCGGTGACATCCCGCTCATGGGCGACCACGGCACGTTCATCATCAACGGCACGGAGCGCGTCATCGTCAGCCAGCTCCACCGTTCGCCCGGGGCGTTCTTCCACACCGAGGACAAGGCGCTCTTCGTCGCGCAGATCATCCCGTACCGCGGATCCTGGGTGGAGTTCGAGTACGACAGCAAGAACCTGCTCTACGTCCGCATCGACCGCAAGCGCAAGTTCCTGGCGACCGTCTTCCTGCGCGCCCTCGGGCTCCGAGGCGCCAACGAGATTCTGCGCACGTTCTACACGGTGGACGAGCTGCAGGTGGCCGGCGGCAAGGTGCTCTGGAAGGTCTCGGATTCGCTGATCGGCCGGCGGGCCGGCGCGGAGTTCCCGATCCCGGGTTCCGATCTCGCGCTCCACGCGGGCAAGAAGATCCGGAAGGATCAGGTCGAGGCGCTGCGCAAGGCCGGCGTCGCGGGTGTCGAGCTCGTCGAGACGGAGCGCGAAGGCGCGTTCTCCGCCGGCGACGTGATCGATCCGGCGACCGGCGAGGTCATTCTCGAGGCGAACGAAGAGCTCTCCGAGCGCGTCATCGCGATGGCGCAGGAGCGCAGCGTTCCGGCCATCGAGGTGTTTTTCCCGGAGAAGGACGAGATCGGTCCGGTCCTCTCGCAGACGCTCAAGAAGGATCCGATCCAGAAGCACGAAGAGGCGCTCATCGAGATCTACCGGCGCCTGCGCCCTGGCGATCCGCCGACGCTCGACAGCTCGCGCAATCTCTTCGAGAACATGTTCTTCAACGCGCAGAAGTACGACTTCTCGCGCGTCGGCCGGCTGAAGCTGAACACGAAGCTGAAGCTCAGCACGCCGCTCGACGAGAAGGTGCTGCACCCGGCGGACTTCTACGAGGTCATTCGGTACCTGCTCAAGCTGCGCAAGAACCCGACGAACGTGGACGACATCGATCACCTCGGCAACCGGCGCGTGCGGTCGGTCGGCGAGCTGCTCGAGAACCAGTTCCGGATCGGCCTGGTCCGCATGGAACGGGCGATCAAGGAAAAGATGTCGGTCTACCAGGAAATGGCGACCGCCATGCCGCACGACCTGATCAACGCGAAGCCGGTCATGGCCGCGATTCGCGAGTTCTTCGGGTCGTCGCAGCTGTCGCAGTTCATGGACCAGACGAACCCGCTGTCGGAGGTCACCCACAAGCGCCGGTTGTCGGCGCTCGGCCCCGGCGGGTTGTCGCGCGAGCGCGCGGGCTTCGAGGTCCGCGACGTGCACCCGACGCACTACGGGCGCATCTGCCCGATTGAGACGCCGGAAGGTCCGAACATCGGCCTCATTTCGTCGCTCTCGTCGTACGCGCGCATCAACGACTTCGGCTTCATCGAGTCGCCGTACCGCAAGGTCAAGGACGGGCACGTCGTCGACTACGTCATCGTCACCAACGCGGGCGGCAACCCGAAGTACAAGGTCGGCGACGTCGTCGAAGCCGACGAGCTCGTGGGTGCCGACGGCCGGTCCAAGAAGAAGGGCGTCGAGTTCGAGCCCTACTGCTTCTACCTGTCGGCGTGGGAGGAAGACCACTACGTCATCGCGCAGGCGAACGTCGAAGTGGACGAGCGCATGCGGATCAAGAACGACCGTGTGAACGCCCGTCAGGAAGGCGACTTCATCCTGGCGTCGCGCGACAAGATCGACTACATCGACGTGTCGCCGAAGCAGCTCGTGTCGGTCGCCGCGTCGCTGATTCCGTTCCTCGAGAACGACGACGCGAACCGCGCGCTCATGGGATCGAACATGCAGCGCCAGGCCGTGCCGCTGCTCCAGGCTCGCGCGCCGTTTGTCGGCACGGGCATGGAGTACATCACCGCGCGCGATTCGGGCGCGGTGGTCGTGGCACGCCGCTCGGGCACCGTGGACTTCGTGGACAGCAAGCGCATCGTCGTGCGCGTCGAGGGCAGCGAATCGGGCGGCCTCTCGCGCGAGATGGGCGCCGACATCTACGGGCTGACGAAGTTCAAGCGTTCCAACCAGAACACCTGCATCAACCAGCGGCCAATCGTGAAGGTCGGGCAGCGGGTGAACAAGGGGCAGGTGCTCGCCGACGGGCCGTGCACCGAACTCGGCGAACTCGCGCTCGGCCGGAATGTGCTCGTGGCGTTCATGCCATGGCGCGGCTACAACTTCGAGGACGCGATCCTCGTGTCCGAACGCATGGTGAAGGACGACTACTACACGTCGATCCACATCGAGGAGTTCGAGATCGAAGCGCGCGACACGAAGCTCGGGCCGGAAGACATCACGCGCGACATCCCGAATGTCTCTGAGAGCTACCTGCGGGATCTCGACGAGAGCGGGATCATCCGGATTGGCGCGAGCGTCAAGCCGGGCGACATCCTCGTGGGCAAGGTCACGCCGAAGGGCGAGACCCAGCTCACCCCCGAGGAAAAACTGCTCCGAGCCATATTCGGTGAGAAGGCCGGCGACGTGAAGGACGCGTCGTTGACCTGCCCGCCGGGCATCGAGGGCATCGTCGTCGGTGTCCGCATCTTCTCGCGCAAGGGCATCGAGAAGGACGATCGCGCGAAGCAGATCGAACAGGACGAACTCGACCTGATGGAGAAGAACCTCCAGGATGAGATCCGGATTCTGCACGAGGAGACGAAGAAGCGTCTCGTGCAGCTCCTCACCGGTCGCACGCTCCGTTCCGATCTGTTCGACGCGGATGGACGCGATCGGCTGCTCCGCAAGGGGTCGCCGTTGACCGAAGAGGCGATGGCCGACATTCCGTTCCTCGCGCTCGTGCGTTCGCGCGTCGAGACGGACGACCTCGGGTTCGAAGACGAGCTCCGGTCCATGGAAGAGCGGACCGGCCAGCGCGTGGACGTCATTCAGCGCGAGTTCGAGGACAAGAAAGAGAAGATCCGCCGCGGCGACGAGCTGCCCCCCGGGGTCATCAAGCTCGTGAAGGTGTACGTCGCGATGAAGCGCAAGCTGTCGGTCGGCGACAAGATGGCCGGACGGCACGGCAACAAGGGCGTCATCGCACGCATCCTGCCCGAAGAGGACATGCCCTATCTGCCGGACGGGACGCCCGTCGAGATCGTGCTGAATCCGCTCGGCGTGCCGTCGCGCATGAACGTCGGGCAGATCCTCGAGACGCACCTTGGGTGGGCGGCACACGCGCTCGGCCTCTACTTCGCGACGCCCGTGTTCGACGGCGCCGCCGAGGTGGAGATCAAGAAGTGGCTCGAGGACGCGGGACTCCCGAACAGCGGGAAGACCCGGCTCTTCGACGGCATGACCGGCGAGTCGTTCGAGCAGGACGTGACGGTGGGCTACATCTACATGCTCAAGCTGTCGCATTTGGTCGACGACAAGATCCACGCGCGGTCGATCGGGCCGTACTCGCTCATCACGCAGCAGCCGCTCGGTGGCAAGGCGCAGTTTGGCGGTCAGCGGTTCGGCGAAATGGAGGTGTGGGCGCTCGAGGCCTACGGCGCGGCACACATCCTCCAGGAGCTCCTCACGGCGAAGTCCGACGATGTGACCGGGCGGGCCAAGATCTACGAGGCCATCGTGAAGGGCGACGCGTCGTTCCAGCCCGGACTGCCGGAGTCGTTCAACGTGCTCATCCGCGAGCTGCAAGCGCTCTGCCTCGACGTCGAGCTCATGAAGACCAAACCTCGAGTCGCGGTCGACGCGCCAGCTGCTGAAGAGTCCACCCCCGAAACACCGGTGGGAGCCTAGTTTGACGATAGACACGATCAGGAGATCCATGAGACCTAATCTCCACGACAAGGGCCAGCTGACCTCCGACTTCGACGCGATTCGCATCAGCCTCGCGTCGCCGGAGCGCATCCTGCAGTGGTCCCACGGGGAAGTGACCAAGCCCGAGACGATCAACTACCGCACGTTCAAGCCCGAGCGCGACGGGTTGTTCTGCGCGAAGATCTTCGGGCCCGTCACCGACTGGGAGTGCCTCTGCGGCAAGTACAAGCGCATGAAGCACCGCGGCGTGATCTGCGACAAGTGCGGCGTCGAGGTGACGCAGGCCAAGGTCCGGCGCGAGCGGCTCGGACACATCCAGCTGGCCACGCCGGTCAGCCACGTGTGGTTCTTCAAGGGGCTGCCGAGCCGGATCGGGCACTTGCTCGATCTGTCGCTCCGCGATCTCGAGCGCATCCTGTACTTCGAGGCCTACGTCGTGATCGATCCGGGCGACACGGACCTGAAGGACAAGCAGCTGCTCACCGAAGAGCAGTTCCGGCAGGAGCGTGAACGTCTCGGCTTCAAGTTCAAGGCCCAGATGGGCGCCGAAGCCATCAAGGAGATGCTGCGCCGCGTGAACGTCGAGCGGCTCGCCGAGGAGATGCGCGAGCGGATGCGCAATGAGACCTCGGCGCAGAAGAAGCTCAAGTTCGCGAAGCGCCTGAAGGTCGTGGACGCGTTCCGCCGGTCCACGAACAAGCCCGAGTGGATGATTCTGGACGTCGTCCCCGTCATTCCGCCCGAGCTTCGTCCGCTCGTCCCGCTGGACGGCGGCCGGTTCGCGACGTCGGATCTGAACGACCTGTACCGCCGCGTCATCAACCGCAACAACCGGTTGAAGAAGCTGATGGAGCTGAAGGCGCCGGACGTGATCATCCGCAACGAGAAGCGGATGCTCCAGGAAGCCGTGGACGCGCTGTTCGACAACGGCCGCCGCGGCCGCGTGCTGCGTGGCGCCAACAACCGGCCGCTCAAGTCGCTGTCCGACACGCTCAAGGGCAAGCAGGGTCGCTTCCGTCAGAACCTGCTCGGCAAGCGCGTGGACTACTCAGGCCGTTCGGTCATCGTCGTGGGTCCCGAGCTGAAGCTGCACCAGTGCGGGTTGCCGAAGAAGATGGCGCTCGAGCTGTTCAAGCCGTTCATCTACAACAAGCTCGAAGAGCGCGGCCTCGTCTCGACCATCAAGCAGGCCAAGGAGATGGTCGAACAGCAGCGCGCTGAGGTCTGGGACATCCTCGAGGAAGTCATCCGCGAGCATCCCGTCCTCCTGAACCGCGCGCCCACGCTTCACCGGCTCGGCATCCAGGCGTTCGAGCCCGTGCTCGTCGAAGGCAAGGCGATCCGGATCCACCCGCTCGTCTGCACGGCGTTCAACGCCGACTTCGACGGCGACCAGATGGCGGTGCACATTCCGCTCTCGCCTGAAGCGCAGATCGAAGCGACCGTCCTGATGATGGCGTCGAACAACGTGCTGTCGCCGGCGTCCGGTCAGCCGATTGCGATTCCGTCGCAGGACATCGTGCTCGGGTGCTACTACCTGACCAAGGCCAAGAGCGGAGCGAAGGGCGAGGGCCGGGCGTTCGGATCGTACGACGACGTGATGCTGGCGCTCGAGGCCGGCGAAGTGGAGACGCTCTCGGCGATCCGCCTCCGGTACACCGGCAAACTCAAGGATCTGACGGTCGCGCGCGATTCACAGGACCTGATCGACGCGCCCGAGCAGACCGTGAATGCGCAGATCATCCAGACGACGGTCGGGCGCGTGATTTTCAACAACGCGCTGCCGAAGGAGATGCCGTACATCAACGGGCTCCTGAAGAAGAAGGGGCTGCAGCAGGCGGTCCGGTATTGCTACCTGACGTACGGTCTCGAGCGGACCGTCGAGATGCTCGACAGCCTGAAGCATCTCGGGTTCACGTACGCCACGAAGTCGGGGATCTCGATCGGCATCAACGACCTGATCATCCCCGGGAAGAAGGGCGACTTCGTCCAGAACGCGCGCGACGAGGTCATCAAGGTCGAGGGGCAGTACCAGGAAGGCGCGATCACCAACGGCGAGCGGAAGAACAAAGTCATCGCCATCTGGTCGGAAGTGACCGAGCGCATCGCCGACGAGATGTTCGGCGAGATGGAGTCGCTCGACAAGTCCGGGAAGAGCTTCAACCCGGTCTACGTCATGGCGGACTCCGGCGCCCGAGGCAGCAAACAGCAGATCCGGCAGCTCGCCGGCATGCGCGGCCTGATGGCGAAGCCGTCCGGCGAAATCATCGAGACGCCCATTACGTCGAACTTCCGTGAAGGGCTGACCGTGCTGCAGTACTTCATCTCGACGCACGGCGCGCGCAAGGGCCTCGCGGACACCGCGTTGAAGACCGCGGACTCCGGGTACCTCACGCGGCGCCTCGTGGACGTCGCGCAGGACGTGATCATCTCGGAAGTCGACTGCGGGACGATGGACGGCCTCGAGGCTCGCGCCATCATCGACTCGGGCGGCGAAATCATCGAGCGGTTGAGCGACCGCATCGTGGGACGAGTCGCCCTCGACGCGATTGTGGATCCGTCGTCGGGCGAGGTCATCGTGCCGGCGGCAGGTGAGCTCGACGAGGCGCTGGCCGACCGCGTCGAAGACGCCGGCATCGAGCGCGTCAAGATCCGGTCCGTGCTCACGTGCGCGGCGCGCCGCGGCGTCTGCGCGAAGTGCTACGGACGCGACCTGGCGACCGGTCGGCTGGTCGAGCTGGGGCTGGCGGTGGGCGTCATCGCCGCGCAGTCCATCGGCGAGCCCGGCACGCAGCTCACGATGCGGACGTTCCACATCGGCGGCACGGCGTCGCGGGTGGCCGATCAGTCCACGCTCGAGACCCGGCACAACGGCACCGTGCGGTTCGACGGCATTGTCGCGGTCGAGGGGCGCGAAGAGTCCACGACCAACAGCCCGTCACCGAGCCGTCCGCTCATCGTCATGAATCGCAGCGGATCGATCAACATCCTGGACGACAAGGGCGTTGTCCGCGAGCGTTATTCGGTCGTCTACGGCGCGCACTTGAAGGTGCGGGACGGTCAGCACGTCGAGAAGGGTCAGATCCTCGTCGAATGGGATCCGTACACGTTCTCGATCCTGACCGAAGGCGGCGGCAACGTTCGCTTCAAGGACATCATCGACAAGGTGACGGTGCACGAGGACGTGGACGAGGTCACCGGCCTCTCGCGTCTGATCATCGTGGACTCGCCGGACGAGAAGAAGCAGCCGGCGATCGAAATCACGTCGGCGGACGGAACGGTGGTGCACAAGTACCACATGCCGTCCAACGCGCACCTCATGGTCACCAACAGCGAGGCGGTCTTCGCCGGCGACGTCCTGGCGAAGATCCCGCGCGAAACCACGAAGACGAAGGACATCACGGGCGGTCTACCGCGCGTGGTGGAGCTCTTCGAGGCCCGCAAGCCGCGCGAGACGGCCGTGATTTCCGAGATCGACGGCACCGTTCGACACGGCGGCGTGGTCAAGGGGCTCCGGAAGATTCTCGTGGTGCCCGACGACGGAACCGACGTGCGGGAGTACTCGCTGCCGCGCGGCGTTCACGTCAACGTCCAGGAAGGCGATCGCGTGCGCGCCGGCGAGCCGTTGATGGACGGTCCGCGCAACCCGCACGACATCCTGGCGGTCCTCGGCGAGAAGGAGCTGCAGGGCTATCTCGTGAACGAGATCCAGGAGGTCTACCGGCTGCAGGGCGTCGGCATCAACGACAAGCACATCGAGGTCATCGTTCGCCAGATGATGCGATGGGTGAAGGTCGAAGAGGTGGGCGACACCGAGTTCCTGATCGAGGAGCAGGTGGACAAGTTCCGCTTCCAGGAAGAGAACGAGCGCGTGCTGGCGCAGGGCGGCCTGCCGGCAAAGGGCCGGCCACTGCTTCTCGGCATCACGAAGGCGTCGCTCTCGACCGACTCCTTCATCTCCGCGGCGTCGTTCCAGGAAACCACGCGCGTCCTCACCGAGGCGTCGATTTCTGGCAAGGTGGACTACCTGCGCGGCCTGAAGGAGAACGTCACGATGGGCCGCCTGATTCCGGCGGGCACCGGCTTCGAGTGGTATCGACACGTCCAGATTCCGCCGGACGAGCCGCCGCCACCGCCGCCGCCGTCGCCCGAGGAGCTCGAAGCTCAGCGCGAGATGGACGACTACGCCGACGCGGACTTCAACTTCAAGGACGACATCGAGTAAGAGCCAGAAGACACCGGGTTTCTTGGTCGAGCAATCAGGAAACCCGGTGTCGTTCTCGAATCACGCGGGCGCGCTGGCACTTCGGCGCGCCCGTTGTCTTTCTGGGCCGGTCAACACGCACGCCGGGCCCGTCGTAAAGACCAGAACACGCCGATCTGCCCCTTTGTTATAGGATTCCCGAGCTTATGGACAACCGTTCGACGTCGCCGATGAGTGCGGCCAGTCCCTATTTTCCGGCACTGCTGCTGCTGTTCGTCGGCAGTGGATGCGCGGCTCTGATTTACGAGATCGTCTGGTTCCAGCTGCTGCAGCTCGTGATCGGCTCGTCGGCCGTGTCGCTGGGCGTTCTGCTCGGTACCTTCATGGGCGGCATGTGCCTCGGGCAGCTTCGTGCTGCCGCGGTACATCGACACGCGCCAGCATCCGCTGCGCGTCTACGCCATGCTCGAGCTCGGCATCGGCCTCTGGGGTCTGGTGCTGCTGTTCGGCATGCCGCTCGTCAACGGCATTTACACGCGCGATCGGCGGGGGACACATCACGGTGCGCGCGATCGTCGCGGCGCTGTGTCTGCTGCCGCCGACGCTGCTGATGGGCGCGACACTGCCCGCGATTGCCCGCTGGGTGCGAGACGACGCCCGCCGGCGTGTCGTGGCTCGGCTTCTTCTACGGCGGCAACATCGGCGGCGCGGTCGTGGGCAGTCTGCGTCGCCGGCTTCTACCTGCTGCGGGTCTACGACATGGCGATCGCGACCTACGTGGCCGTGGCGCTGAACGTGCTCGTCGCGGTGATCGGCCTGGCGATGGCCAAGGTCACGCCGCACGAACCGGTGGAGCAGCGGGCCGGAACGATTGTCCGCGCGCCCGACGCGACGGCCGTCTACGTCGCCATCGCGATTTCGGGCATGACGGCGCTGGCGTGCCAGGTCCTCTGGACGCGGTTGTTGTCGCTGCTGTTCGGCGCGACCGTCTATGCGTTCTCGCTGATTCTCGGCGTGTTCCTCCTCGGCCTCGGCATCGGCAGCAGTGTCGGGGCGTCGATTGCGCGCACCTCGCCCCGGCCGCGCGTGGCGCTGGGATGGTGCCAGATGATGCTCTGCGGCGCGATGGGCTGGGCGGCGTACATGCTCATGGCCTCGCTGCCGTACTGGCCGATCAACCCGTCGATCTGCGACGAGCCCCTGGTACAACTTCCAGCTCGACGTCGTCCGCTGCCTCTGGGTCGTGCTGCCCGGTGCGATTCTGTGGGGCGCGAGCTTCCCGCTCGCACTCGCGGCGGTGGCGACGCCGGGGCAGGATCCCGGCCGGCTCGTCGGCGGCGTGTATGCCGCGAACACGGCCGGCGCGATCGTCGGATCGCTCGCGTCCGGTCTCATCATGGTCGTCTACCTCGGGACGCAGCACGCGCAGCAGGTCCTGATCGTCATTTCCGCGATCTCCGGCCTGCTGCTGCTCGCGCCGGCGATGACCGAGAGCGCCGGATCGCAAGGGACGGCGCTGGGCCATGACCGCCCTGCTCATCCTGGCGACCGGCGCGGCGGGTTATGTCGCGCGGCGTGTGCCTGAAGTGCCGGGCATCCTCGTCGCGTATGGCCGGTACGCGGCGACCTGGATCGGACTCACCAACATCATCTACGTCGGCGAGGGCCTGAACGCGTTCGTGGCCGTGTCGGAAACGACCACCGGCGTGCGCAACTACCACAACGCCGGGAAGGTGCAGGCGTCGAGCGAGCCGCAGGACATGCGCCTGCAGCGCATGCTCGGTCACTTCACGCACCTGATCCCGAAGTCGCCGAAGAACGCGCTCGTCATCGGCTGCGGCGCCGGCGTCACGGCCGGTGCGGTGTCGATCGGCCCCGGCGTCGAGCACATGACCATCGCCGAGATCGAGCCGCTCGTGCCTGCGTCGGTCTCGAAGTATTTCGGTGAACACAACTACGAGGTCGTCGACAACCCGAAGGTCACGATCCACATCGACGACGCGCGGCACTTCCTGCTACACGACCGACCAGATGTTCGATGCGATCACCTCGGATCCGCTCGATCCGTGGGTCAAGGGCGCCGCGACACTCTACACGCGCGAGTTCTTGGATCTCGTCAAGCGGCACCTGAATCCCGGCGGCGTCGTCACGGTATTCGTGCAGCTCTACGAGAGCAATCCGGCGGCCGTGAAGAGCGAGATCGGCACGTTCCTCGAAGCGTTTCCGCACGGCGTCGTCTGGGGCAATACGAACAACGGGCAGGGCTACGACCTCGTGCTGATGGGCCAGGTCGAGCCGACCAGCGATCGACGTCGACGAGCTGCAGGCCAAGCTCGACAGCCCGGCGTACGTGCAGGTCAAGCAGTCGCTGAGCGAGATCGGCATCCACTCGGCGATCGAGCTGCTGTCGAACTACGCCGGGTACGGCGGAGGATCTCGCGCCGTGGCTCAAGGACGCGGTGATCAACCGCGACCGGAATCTGAAGCTTCAGTACCTCGCGGGCATGGGGCTGAACCTGTATCAGAGCGGTCCGATCTATGCCGACATGCTGCAGCACGTGCGCTATCCGGAGAGTCTGTTCACCGGGTCGCCGGCCACGATTCAGGCGTTGCGCGACGCATTCAGCGAATGACCGGCCGGCCGAGGAAGTTGCAAGACGGAGAAGTCAGCGTGCGCGATGCGGCCAGGTCACGCGACTTCTGACTTCAGACTGACGCCGGGCGTTCTCAGCAGCCTCAGGTACACTGACGCATCGCCGATGCCGACTTCGCGTCCCGGTTGTCGCGCCTCGCGCTTGTCGCCGGCGCTCGTCGTCGGCGGCCGCCCGGTCGCTGGCGGCAGCCGATACGCTGCCCGATCGCGCCTGACGGACGAGGAGTTCTGGCAGCTCTCGCAGGATCTGTCCGAGCCGAACGGCTACTTCCGATCCGACAACCTGCTGTCGAACGAGTTCTACTACCCGGAGATCCTGCCGCCGCTTCTCCGGCAGGCGAAGACCGGCGGCGTGTATCTCGGCGTCGGCCCCGAGCAGAACTTCAACTACATCGTCGCGATCCGGCCGAAGATGGTGTTCATCACCGACGTCCGCCGCGGCAACCTGCACACGCAGCTGATGTACAAGGCGCTCTTCGAGATGTCGTCGGACCGCGCCGACTTCTTCGGCCGCCTCTTCACGAAGAAGCGGCCCGATGGGCTTGACCGACGCCTCGACGGCCGGCGACATCGTCGACGCGCTACTGGGATTCGACCGCCGTCACCGAGGGCGAGGCCGTCTACAAGCAGAACCTTCAGGCGATCAAGGACCACCTGACGAAGAGCCCGCATCGACTGCCGCTGCCGAAGGAAGATCTCGACGGGATCGAGTACGTCTACTACAACTTCTACTGGTTCGGTCCGTCGATCACCTACAACTCGTCGCCACGTCCGGCAACTCGGGCCGCGGCAACATGGCGACCTACGCGGACCTGATGCAGGCGACCGACGCCGAAGGCGTCGCGCGGAGCTACCTGGCGACCGAAGAGACCTTCCGCTTCATCAAGGACCTCGAGACCGCGCAACCTGCTCGTGCCCGTCGTCGGCAACTTCGGCGGGCCGAAGGCCCTGCGCGCGGTCGGCCAGTACGTGCGCGATCGCGGCGCCACCGTGTCCGCGTTCTACCTTTCCAACGTCGAGCAGTACCTGACTCAGGACGGCATCTGGGGGCAGTTCTGCGCGAACGTCGCCACGATGCCGCTCGACGAGTCGAGCACGTTCATCCGGTCGGGCCAGCGTGGATTCGGGCGCGGTGGCGGAGGCGGACTGCGCAACGAGCTGGCTCTGATGCTGACCGAGACGCGCGGGTGCGCCGCCGTCGCAGGATTCTAGCGGCGCCACTCCACATCCCGGCACGTCCATGACCACACGACGTGCGCTGCTCGCGGGCCTCCTCGTCGCCGTTGGCCTGGCCGCGGCGCCCCGTTCGGCCGCGTCGGCCTCGACGTCGCGGTTACCGCGCTACCGGCGCGCCTCAGCGACCAGCAGTTCTGGCGTCTCATTTCGCAGTTCTCCGAACAGGGCGGCACGTTCCACTCCGAGAACTTCGTCTCGAACGAAGGCCGGTTCCAGTTCGTGCTGCCGGAACTGGAACGCCGCACGAAGCCCGGCGGTCTCTACGTCGGCGTCGGCCCCGAGCAGAACTTCACCTACATCGCCACCGTTCGCCCACGGATGGCATTCATCATCGACATCCGCCGCGGCAACCTCCGCGAGCAGCTCCTGTACAAGGCGTTGATGGAGATGTCCCCCGACCGGGCGAGCTTTCTCGCGCGCCTGTTTTCGCGCGAGCGACCTGCCGGACTGACGACCGAGACGTCCGTCCAGGATCTCTTCGCGGCATACGACGCGCTGCCGGCGACCGACGCCAACTACCGCCGCAACCTCGCCGCGGTGATTGAGTGGCTGACGACGAAGCGCCGGTTGCCGCTCTCGGACGAGGACGTGGCCGGTATCGACCACGTCTACCGGACGGCGTTCTTTGCCGACGGCCCGGATCTCGGGTATCGCCTGACCGGCCAGGGCCGGAACAGCCAGCATCCGACGTACGCGTATCTGATGTCGATGGACGACGGGGAAGGGCGGCAGCGAAGTTACCTGGCGACCGAGGCGAACTACCGGTTTCTCAAGGATCTTCAGGCCAGCAACCTGATCGTCCCGATCGTGGGCGACTTCGGCGGGCCGCGGGCCCTCCCGGCGATCGCGAAGTACGCGCGCGACGCGGGAACGACGATTTCCGCGTTCTATCTCTCGAACGTCGAGCAGTACCTGATGAACGACGGGACGTGGCGTACGTTCTGCGCGACGGTGTCGTCGATGCCGCTCGACGGGTCGAGCACGTTCATTCGATCGCGGGTGAACGGCCGCGGACTCAGCGGCCCGTTGCCGTTTGCGGGCGTCGGCATGTTCTGGTCGGGTCTCGGGTCGATGGAAGCCGAGACCCGGGGCTGCGCAACTGGCGCGGCGCCTGGATTCCTGCCATCCTTCTGACATGCGGCTCAGGACTCGCGTGGGCGCGTTGGTCGCCGCGCTCGTCGTGTCCGTCATGTCCGTCGGCACGAGGCCGCTGGACCAGACGGCGCCCGCACGCGCCGGCAGCCTGCCAGCGCGATTCTCCGATACGGAGTTCTGGCAGCTCGTCGATCGGTTCTCCGAGCCCGACGGGTACTTCGACTCCGACAATCTCATCTCGAACGAAGACGGGTTCCAGGCCGTCGTCCCCCAGCTGATCGTCCACGGTGCGGCCCGGTGGCGTGTATCTCGGTGTCGGTCCGGATCAGAACTTCACGTACATTCTCGCGACGCGCGCGAAAGCGGCGTTTATCACCGACGTCCGGCGAGGCAATCTGCGCGTCCACCTGCTGTACAAGGCACTCTTCGAGCTATCGCCGGATCGAGCGGATTTCCTGGCGCACCTCTTCGGCCGGCGACGGCCACCAGGTCTCGGCGTCGGGTCAGCGGCGTCCGAATTGCTGACCGCGTATCGTCGGATTGCTCCGGACCCGGCGTTTCAGAGCCAGGCCGCGCGCGCGGTCGCGGACCGGCTGACCGCCGGGGGCCGTTTCCCGCTGCGGCCGGATGACCTCCCGGCCATCGCGGCCATTCACGCCGAGTTCGTCGCCGCCGGCCCGGACCTTCGGTTCGTGAGCAGTCGGGGCGGGAACTGGTACCCGACCTTCATGGACCTTCAGGTGGCCACCGATCGCCGCGGCTTCGCGCACGGCTATCTCGCGACCGAAACGAACTACGCGCGTCTCCGCGACATGGAGCGCGCCAACCTGATCGTGCCGGTCGTCGGAAACTTTGGCGGCACGAGGGCCCTTCGAGAAATCGGGCGGTATCTCAAGACGAACGGCGAAACCGTGAGCGTCTTCTACACGTCCAACGTAGAGCGATATCTTTTCTCTGACGGGCTGTGGGACGACTTCGTGGCGAACATGGCGGCGCTGCCCATTGATCCTTCGAGCACCCTGGTGCGTTCGTGTTTCGACTCGTGCTCGTCCGCCGGCGATTCACGCGCCGTCACCCTGCTGGATTCGATGAAGGATCTCGTCACCGCCGTGACCACAGGACAGGTTCGGTCGTACTGGGACGTGTTGTCACGGTCGCGGAGGTGACGTGTCTGGTGATCGGATGAGGGCCCGACTGGGGTTCGCGTGGACGATCGTGGTGGCGTTGCTCGTGTGGGCGGCGCCGATTCCACTCGCGTCGCAGCGGACCGCGTCGTCGCTGCCCACGGCCCTGTCGGACCAGGAGTTCTGGTCGCTCGTGGAGGAGTTCTCCGAGCCTGACGGGTTCTTCCAGTCCGAAAACCTCGTCGGAAACGAACGCCCTCTTCAGCAGGTGGTACCCGTCCTGGAGACGATGCGTCGCGGCGATGCGTATCTCGGCGTCGCGCCGGACCAGAACTTCACCTACATCGTCGCTCTGCAGCCGAGCATCGCGTTCATCGTGGACATCCGGCGTGGCAACCTGCTGCTGCACCTGATGTACAAGGCCATCTTCGAGATGTCAAACGACCGTGCGGACTTCCTGTCGCGGCTCTTCGCCCGCCCGCGACCGGCGGGACTGGACGGACAGACGTCCGTGGATGACTTGCTCGATGCGTACTGGGAGGTCGAGACCGACGCCGAACTGAACGCCGCCACGCTCCGCGCGATCAGCGAGCGGTTGACCACGATCCACGGATTCCGTCTGTCGGCAGACGATCTGTCGCGAATCGCCGGCATCTACGCGATGTTCGTGCGGGAGGGGCCCGCGCTGAGCTACTCGCCCGGGAGTCCCCGCGGCATGCCGACGTACGCGGAGATGCAATTGGCCACGGACCTCTCCGGAAGGCCTCGCGCGTATCTTGTGACCGAGGCGAGTTATCGGCAGGTGAAGGATCTCCAGGCACGCAACCTCATCGTGCCCATCGTCGGAGACTTTGCCGGCCCGAAGGCGCTGCGATCGGTTGGCGCGTACCTGCGCGCGCACGGCGTCGTCGTGCGAACGTTCTACACCTCCAACGTCGAGCAATATCTGTTTCGCAACGAGGCCGCGCTGGCGTTCTATGCCAACGTCGCCATGTTGCCGACCGATCGCGAGAGCGTATTCGTGCGATACGCGTCGCGCCGCACCGTCATCGACCCTGTCGGCGATCTGCTCACGGCCGTGCGCGAAGGTCGAATCCTCGAGTATTGGGACGTCGCGAGACGAGGTACGATCGCTCCGTGATGGGCCGGTCGCGACGTGCGGCTGTGGGGTGGACGGTGGGGCTCGTGATCGCCCTGGCCGGGAGCCTCGCGCAGGTTCCGGCGCGTCAGACGCAGCCCGACGTCACGCTGCCGAACCGGCTCAGCGATCAGGAATTCTGGCGCCTTTCGAACGACTTCTCGGAGCCAGGCGGATACTTCCGCTCTGAAAACCTGGTCTCGAACGAACACACGTTCCAGTACGTGATCCCGGCGCTGAAGCGCCGTGTCCGGCCTGGCGGGGTGTACCTCGGCGTCGCGCCGGATCAGAACTTCACCTACATCGTGGCCACGGCGCCGCGCATGGCGTTCATCGTGGACATCCGGCGGGGCAATCTCCTTCAGCACCTGATGTACAAGGCGATTTTCGAGCTGTCCGCGGACAGGGCGGAGTTCGTGTCGCGGCTGTTTTCGAAGCCTCGGCCGGCCGGCGCCACGAGTGCGCTCACGGCGGCCGAGCTCTTCGCCCAGTACGAACCCGTCGCGACGAGCGAGCACCTGTACCGCCAGAACATCCGGAGTATTCGCGAACAGTTGACGCGACGTCATGGATTTCTGGTGTCGCCGGACGATCTCGACCAGATTGAGTCCATCTTCTTTGCGTTCTTCTGGGACGGTCCTGCCCTGCGGTACTCGACGCGTCCCGGGTTCGGCGGGCGGAGCTTCGGCAACAGTTTCCCCACGTACGAGGAACTGATGCTCCAGACCGATTGGGAAGGCGTCGCCCACGGCTACCTCGCCTCCGAGGCCAACTACCGGTGGGTGAAAGGCATGCAGGAACGGAACCTCATCATCCCGGTTGTCGGTGATTTTGCGGGTCCGAAGGCGCTGCGAGCGGTCGGCCGATACCTGCGTGGCCATCAGGCGAACGTTTCCGTGTACTACGTCTCGAACGTCGAGCAGTACCTCTTTCAGGACGGCCTGTTCGACGCCTTTGCCCGGAACGTCGCGACGCTCCCGTTGGATGAGACGAGCACGTTCATCCGGTCCGTTTCACGCCGGTTTGGCTATCCCGGGCCTCTCCTCGGCAGCGATGGCCGCGCGAGCGCCCTCGACCCGATTCAGTCGTTCGTGAAGGACGTCACCGCGGGCCGTATCCTGACCTACAGCGACATCAACACCCGGTCCAAATAGGCCTGTTTAGGCGAGACAGGCCTAGGGAAAACGCCCCAAAATGAGCCTCACGCCTTGACCGTCTCGGATCGGCGTGCTACTCTCGCAAGGTTCTTTACGAGTCTGGGACACCCTATCTAGGCTCGCTTCCAGTAGAAGCCTCCAGCTTCCTGGCTGTTTCCGCGCAGCTGTCGCGGCGCCCTCCGGGCGTTGCTCCGCGGCTGCCACGCTGACTGACAGCAATAGGGGATTGTTTCTGGCGCCGAGTGTTGAACTCCTAGGCCAGAGACGCCGGTCGCGCGCCACCCGGAGCGCGGTGACCGTTCGTGAAGGAGCCGCGGGCTGGATGCCCCTTTTCCTTCGAACGCCGGGACGTGAGGCGGAACGGACGAACTATGCCGACGATTAGCCAGCTGGTCCGCAAGGGCCGTGAACGCGTGCTGAGCAAGACCAAGAGTCCGGCGCTGCAGAGCAGCCCGCAGAAGCGCGGGGTGTGCGTGCGCGTCTTCACGCAGACGCCGAAGAAGCCGAACTCGGCGCTCCGCAAGGTGGCGCGTGTTCGCCTGACGAACGGCATCGAAGTCACGACCTACATCCCCGGCGTGGGCCACAACCTGCAGGAGCACTCGCTCGTGCTCATCCGCGGCGGCCGCGTCAAGGACCTCCCGGGCGTGCGGTATCACGTGGTGCGCGGCACGCTCGACGCCGTGGGCGTCGCGGGCCGCATGCAGGGCCGCTCGAAGTACGGCGCGAAGAGACCGAAGAAGGCGTAACCCATGCCACGACGACGTGAGATAGCCAAGCGCGAGGTCCCGGCGGACCCGATCTACAACAGTCCGCTGGTCACGAAGTTCATCAGCACGATCATGCGCGGCGGGAAGCGCTCGACCGCGGAGCGCATCATGTATCAGGCGCTCGACATCGTGAAGGAGAAGTCGGCCGACGATCCCCTCAAGGTATTCAAGAAGGCGATCGAGAACGTGCGGCCGAGCCTCGAGGTCAAGTCGCGCCGCGTCGGCGGTTCGAACTATCAGGTGCCGGTCGAGGTCAATCCCAACCGCCGGCTCTCACTGGCCATTCGCTGGGTCGCGGGATATGCCCGCGAGCGCGGCGATGGCAAGACGATGCAGGAGAAGCTGGCGATGGAATTGCTCGACGCCGCCAACCTGCGCGGTGGCGCGGTGAAGAAGCGCGAAGACACGCACCGCATGGCGGAAGCCAACAAGGCGTTCGCGCACTATCGCTGGTAACCACACGTCATGGCCCGCAATGTTTCACTGAATCGTTGTCGCAACATCGGCATCATGGCCCACATCGATGCCGGCAAGACGACGACGACCGAGCGCATCCTCTTCTACACCGGGATCACCTACAAGATCGGTGAAGTTCATGAAGGCACGGCCGTCATGGACTGGATGGAGCAGGAGCAGGAGCGCGGCATCACCATCACGTCGGCCGCCACAACGTGCACCTGGCGCGATCACCGGATCAACATCATCGACACGCCGGGCCACGTCGATTTCACCGCCGAGGTCGAGCGGTCGCTTCGCGTGCTCGATGGCGCCGTTGCGGTGTTCGACTCGGTCGCCGGCGTCGAACCGCAGTCCGAGACCGTCTGGCGCCAGGCGGACAAGTACCGCGTGCCCCGCATCTGTTTCGTCAACAAGATGGACCGGATCGGCGCGGACTTCATCCGGACGTTCGAGCAGATCAAGTCCAAGCTGCAGGGCAATCCGGTCGCGCTGCACCTGCCCATCGGCAGTGAGGACAAGTTCACCGGCGTCGTCGATCTCGTGAAGATGAAGGCCATTCGCTGGAACGACGAGACGATGGGCGCCGACTACGTCGTCGAGGAGATTCCGGCGGAGCTCGCGGCGCAGGCCAAAGACTTCCGCGAGCAGCTCATCGAAAAGGTGAGCGAAGTGGACGACCGGATCCTCGAGAAGTATCTGCACGGCCAGGAGATCACCGAAGAGGAGATCAAGGCCGCGATTCGCAAGCGCACGATCGAATCCGTCCGCGCCGATGAAGCCGCGTTCGTACCCGTCATCTGCGGGTCGGCCT
Organism: uncultured Acidobacteriota bacterium; assembly: GCA_963793255.1. Classification (GTDB taxonomy): domain Bacteria; phylum Acidobacteriota; class Vicinamibacteria; order Vicinamibacterales; family SCN-69-37; genus CAVTYZ01. Next base: position 102,683 of record CAWBZK010000015.1, on the reverse strand, counting down.
TCAAGAACAAGGGCGTCCAGCCCTGCTCGACAGCGTCGTCGATTTTCTGCCGTCACCGGTCGATATCCCGCCGGTCTCGGGGATCGATCCGAACGGCCCTGAGGGAGCGACGGCCGAACGTCCTCCGAAGGACGACGCGCCGCTGTCCGCCCTCGCGTTCAAGATCATGACCGACCCGTTCGTCGGCCAGTTGACGTTCATTCGTGTGTACTCCGGCGCGATGACCTCGGGCATGGCCGTCTACAACGCGACCAAGCAGAAGTCCGAGCGCATCGGGCGTCTCCTCAAGATGCACGCGAACAAGCGCGAGGAGATCAAGGAAGTGCTCGCCGGCGACATCGCGGCCGCCGTCGGTCTGCGGTCCGTCTCCACGGGCGATACCGTGTGCGACGAGAAGTCGCCGGTCATCCTCGAAGCGATGGACTTCCCGGAGCCGGTCATCTCGCTGGCCATCGAGCCGAAGACGAAGTCTGACCAGGAGAAGCTCGGCATGGGGCTCGCGAAGCTCATGGACGAGGATCCGACCTTCCGCGTGAAGACCGATCACGAAACCGGCCAGGTCGTCATCGCCGGCATGGGCGAGCTGCATCTCGAGATCATCGTGGACCGCCTCAAGCGCGAGTTCGGCGTCGAGGCCACCGTCGGCGCGCCGCAGGTCGCCTACAAGGAGACCGTGACTCGCCCGTCCGAAGGCGAGGGCCGCTACATCAAGCAGACTGGCGGGCGCGGTCAGTACGGCCACGCGAAGATCCGGCTGATCCCGCGCAAGCCCGGCGAAGGCTATCTCTTCGAGAACAACGTCGTCGGCGGCACGATTCCGAAGGAATACATCAAGCCGATCGATCAGGGCATTCGAGAGGCCATGACGACCGGTGTGCTGGCGGGCTATCCGATTGACGACGTGCTGATCGACCTCTACGACGGGTCGTACCACGACGTGGACTCGAACGAGATGGCGTTCAAGATCGCCGGGTCGATGGCCTTCAAGGACGCGGCGAAGAAGGCGCATCCGATTCTGCTCGAGCCCGTCATGCGCGTCGAAGTGACTGTGCCCGAGGAGTACATGGGCGACGTCATCGGCGACATCACGAGCCGGCGCGGCCATCTGCAGGCGATGGAAGCGCGCGGCGGGTCGCAGATCATCAATTCGCGCGTCCCGCTGTCCGAGATGTTCGGCTACGCGACGGACTTGCGCTCGCGTACGCAGGGCCGCGGATCGTATTCGATGCACTTCGATCGCTATGAGCCGGCGCCGGCCTCGGTCAGCGAGGAAGTCATTGCGAAGGTTCAGGGGAGATAGTTATGGCCACGGCATTCAGTGAAAAGATTCGCATTCGTCTCAAGGCCTACGACTATCGGCTGCTGGACCAGTCGACGACCGAGATCGTGGACACGGCGAAGCGCACCGGCGCGCGCCTCGCGGGACCGGTGCCCCTGCCCACGGAAAAGAACAAGTGGACCGTGCTCCGCTCGCCGCACGTGGACAAGAAGTCCCGTGAGCAGTTCGAGATTCGCACCCACAAGCGATTGATTGACATCTTCGAGCCGACGCCGCAGACGGTGGACGCGCTCATGAAGCTCGATCTGCCCGCGGGTGTCGACGTCGAGATCAAGGCGTTTGGGAAGGAACACAAGTAGAGGCTTGAGGCTTGATGGCTTAAGGCTTACGGCCGTAGCACGGCCCTAAGCCCGAGCCCTGAGCCTCAAGCCGACAAGGCTTCTTATGGTCACAGGACTCATCGGGCGAAAAATCGGAATGACCCAGGTCTTCGAGACCGACGGTACGGTCGTGCCGGCCACGGTCATCAAGGCCGGGCCGTGCGTGGTCGTGCAGGCGAAGACGGCGCAGACCGACGGGTACGAGGCGGTGCAGCTCGGCCTCGTGGACGAGCGGCCGTCGAAGGTGAACAAGCCGACGGCCGGCCACTACAAGAAGGCCAACACGCCGCCGACGGCGATGCGCCGTGAGCTGAAGGTCGTGGCCGGTGGCGACCCGCTCAAGGCCGGCGATCAAGTGCTCGTGAACATGTTCAACGCGGGCGACCGCGTGGATGTGATTGCGACGAGCCGGGGCAAGGGCTTCCAGGGCGTCATGAAGCGCCATCACTTCGCTGGCGGCGCGGCGACGCACGGGTCGATGTTCCACCGCGCGCCGGGATCGATCGGCGCCTCGTCGTTTCCGTCACGCGTCGTGAAGGGCATGCGATCGGCGGGCCGGATGGGCGCGGATCGCGTGACGACCCGCAACCTGAAGATCGTCGGCATCGACGCCGAGAACCACCTGCTCGTGCTGCGCGGGGCGGTGCCCGGCGCGCCCGGCGGCGTGGTGATCGTTCGGCGGGCCGTGGCGAAGAAGCCGGAACCGCAGGTGCAGGTTTCGAAGAAGAAGGGCAAGAAGTGATGACTCTCGATGTCGTCAATTCAGAGAATCAGAAGGTCGGCACGCTCCATGTGAGCGACGACGTGTTTGCTGGTCAGGTCAAGGCCGACCTCATCTGGGAGTCGGTCGTCCGGCAGAACGCGTCGGAACGGCGCGGCACGCACAAGGCCAAGAACCGCGCGCTCGTGAGCGGCGGCGGCAAGAAGCCGTACAAGCAGAAGGGAACGGGCCGCGCCCAGGCCGGGTCCACCCGGTCGCCGCTCTGGCGGCACGGTGGCACGGTGTTCCCGCCCCAGCCGCGGAGCTACAACTACTCGCTGCCAAAGAAAGTGGAGCGGGGCGCGCTTCGCGCGGCGTTGCGGGCGCGCCTGAAAGAGGGCGCCGTGATCATCGTCGACGAGCTGCGCGCCTCGGAGATCAAGACGAAGGCAGCGGCCGAGCTCCTGCAGCCGGCTGGGCGCGATTGGCAAGACGCTCGTCGTGGACGTGACGCCCGACGAGAAGTTCAACCGTGTCGGCGCGCAACATCGCCGGCGTTCGCATCGTGGCGAGCGGCCGGCTGACGGCCCGCGACGTCATGGACACGAAGCGCATCATCGCCACGCGCGCCGCGGTCGAGCGGCTGGAGGAGGTGCTGGCATGAAGCCGACTGCCGTGATTCGACGCCCCCTCGTCACCGAGAAGACCACGATCGCGCGCGAAGGCTCGCCGGTCGTCGTGTTCGAAGTGGCCGTCGGCGCGACCAAGATTGATGTGAAGCGCGCGGTCGAGAAGCTGTTCGGATCGAAGGTCGAGTCGGTCCGCACGCAGATCGCGCACGGCAAGTTCAAGCGGCAGGGACGGTTCTCCGGACAGCGTTCGGACTGGAAGAAAGCCTGGGTCCGGTTCCGTGACGGCCAGAAGGTGCCGGAGTTCCTCGAGGGAGTCTAACGATGCCGATTCAGAAGCTATAAGCCGACGTCGGCGGGCCGGCGTTTCCAGACGGTGCAGACGTTCGACGAGATCACGTCGGACGCGCCGTACAAGCCGTTGGTCGAGACGCTCGAGCAATCGGGCGGCCGGAACAACCGCGGGCATCTGACGTCGTGGTGGCGCGGGGGCGGGCACAAGCGCAACTACCGCATCATCGATTTCAAGCGCGACAAGTTCAACATCCCGGGCAAGGTGTCGACCGTCGAGTACGACCCCAACCGCACCGTCGCGCATTGCGCTCGTGACGTACGCCGACGGCGAGAAGCGCTACATCCTTCATCCGGTCGGCCTGAAGGTCGGCGATGCGGTCATCTCGGGTCAGAGCGTGGACATCCTGCCGGGCAACTGCCTGCCGCTCAAGAACATCCCGCTTGGCACGCTGATCCACAACGTCGAGCTGAAGCGCGGCAAGGGTGGACAGATCGCGCGTTCGGCGGGGTCCGCCGTGCAGCTCGTCGCGAAGGAAGGCCTGCACGCGTCGGTGAAGATGCCGTCGGGCGAGATTCGTCTGATCGACGTGGAGTGTCTGGCCACCGTCGGTCAGGTCGGGAACATCGACCACGAGAACGTGTCCATCGGCAAGGCCGGACGGAACCGGTGGCTCGGCAAGCGGCCGCACGTGCGCGGCGTCGCGATGAACCCGGTGGACCACCCGCTCGGCGGCGGCGAGGGCAAGACGTCCGGCGGACGTCACCCGGTGACGCCGTGGGGCGTGCCCACGAAGGGCTACAAGACGCGCCGCAACAAGCGGAGCGATCGGTTCATTGTCGAGCGGCGGAAGAAGTAGAGGCATCCATGGGCAGATCACTGAAGAAGGGACCGTTCATCGATCTTCACCTGTTGGAGAAGGTCGAGGCGATGAACCGCGAAAGCGACAAGAAGGTCATCAAGACCTGGTCGCGCCGTTCCACGGTCGCGCCCGAGATGGTGGGCCACACCATCGCGGTGCACAACGGGAAGAAGTTCATCCCGGTGTACATCACCGAGAACATGGTCGGGCACAAGCTTGGTGAGTTTGCGCCGACGCGGTTCTTCAAGGGCCACACGACGAAGGCCGAGAAAGCCGCGCAGATGGCGGCGTCCGCGCCGGCTGGCGCGCCGGGCGGTGGCGCGGGTAAGGGAGCGAGCTAATGGCGGTGGCGCACGCAACCTCGCAAGTACATCCGGACCTCGGCGCAGAAGGCGGGGCTCGTGCTGGCGCAGATTCGAGGCGTGGACGTCACGCGCGCGCTCGCGACGTTGCGCTTCTCGCGCAAGCTCGTCGCCCGCGACATCGAGAAGACGCTGCGGTCCGCGATCGCGAACGTGCAGCACCGGGACGGGTTCGGTGGCGACGTCGACCGGCTCTATGTCGCGCGGTGCTGGGCCGATCAGGGACCCAGCATGAAGCGGACGCGTCCGGCGCCGATGGGCCGGGCGTTTCGCATCGTCAAGCGTATGGCGCACCTGACGGTCGAGGTCGCCGAGCGGCCGGTCCGAGTGACGGCGGCCGGCGCCAAGACGACGTCGGACCGGGCACGTCGGACCAAACGAGGGAAGGCCGCGGAAGGCTAAGTTCGAACTTCGAAGTTCGAACTTCGAAGTTGAGGATTACATGGGTCAAAAGGTTCATCCCTACGGATTCCGGCTCGGGTTCAACAAGACCTGGCGGTCGCGGTGGTATGCGGACAAGGACTACGCGAAGCTGCTGCACGAGGACTTGCGGCTGCGCGCGGACCTGAAGTCCCGCTTCGCGCACGCCGGGGTGTCGCGCATCGAGATCGAGCGCGCCGCGAACAAGCTCAAGGTGGACATCCACACCTCGCGGCCCGGCATCATCATCGGCCGCAAGGGCACCGAGGTGGACAAGCTGCGGCAGGAGCTGCACAAGTCCACCGGGCGTGAGGTGTTCATCAACATCCTCGAGATTCAGAAGCCCGAGCTCGATGCGCAGCTCATCGGCGAGTCGGTGGCGATGCAGCTCGAGAAGCGCGTGGCGTTCCGCCGCGCGATGCGCAAGGCCGTCGAGTCGGCGCTGCGTTTCGGCGCGCGGGGCATCAAGGTCCGCGTTTCAGGACGGTTGAACGGCGCGGAGATCGCTCGCTCCGAGTGGTATCTGCACGGCCAGCTGCCGCTGCAGACGCTGCGCGCCGACATCGATTACGGGTTTGCCGAGGCGTTCACGACCTACGGCGCGATTGGCGTGAAGGTGTGGCTCTACAAGGGCGAGCGTCTGTCGCCGCGAACCGGGCGGGAAGAAGAGTACCGGCAGCCGCGCAGGGCGGCCGGGGATAGAGAGTAGATGACAAGTTCGAAGTGAGAAGTCAGAAGTTCGAAGATCTCTGAGTTCAAACTTCTGACTTCCAGGTTGTCGGAGGATTGTACCCATGTTGATGCCGAAGAAGGTCAAGTACCGGAAGCAGCAGCGCGGCCGCATGCGCGGACTTGCGTGGCGCGGCTCGACGGTCGCGTTTGGCGATTACGGGCTGATGAACCTCGAGCCGTGCTGGCTGACCGACCGGCAGATCGAGGCGGCGCGCGTGGCGCTCACCCGCGGCATCAAGCGCGGCGGCAAGGTGTGGATTCGCGTGTTTCCTGACAAGCCCGTCACCAAGAAGCCGCAGGAAACCCGCATGGGCAAGGGCAAGGGCGCACCCGAGGGCTGGGTGGCGGTGATCAAGCCGGGACGGATCCTCTTCGAGATGGAGGGCGTGTCGGTGACGGAAGCGCGCGCGGCGATGCGGCTTGCGGCCGCCAAGCTGCCGATGAAGACCCGCTTTGCCATGCGGTTCGGTGCGGAGTAGGCGTGATGAAGATACCGGAACTACTGACTCAGTTGCGCGGCATGGGCGTCGAAGATCTTCGTCAGCGCGCGCGTGAGCTGGATGAGCAGGTGTTCCGGCTGCGGCTGCAGAAGTCGATGGGGCAGACCGAGGCTGGGCACAAGATTCGTCCGCTGCGCCGCGAGGCGGCGCGCGTACAGACCGTGTTGCGCGAGAAGGGCGCACCCGGGGTGAAGGACTAGCGATGGCCAAGTCGGAGATTGTCGGAACGGTCGTCAGCAACAAGATGGCCAAAAGCGTTGTGGTCACCGTCGCGCGCCAAGTGCGCCACGGTGCCTACGGCAAGCAGCAGCGGCTCACGTCGCGCTTCATGGCGCATGACGAAGAGAGCGCCGCGAAGGTCGGCGACCGCGTCGCGGTCGTACCCTCGCGGCCCCTCTCCCGGCGGAAGCGCTGGGTCGTGACGCGCATTGTCGAGCGGGCGAAGGAGGTCTAGCCATGGTGCAGATGCGATCGATCCTCGACGTGGCGGATAACTCCGGCGCGCGCAAGATCGCGGTCATCAACCCGATAGGCGGCTCCACGGGCCGCTACGCGCGTATCGGCGACATCGTCACGGCGTCGGTCAAGGAAGCCACGCCGGACGCGACGGTCAAGAAGGGCCAGGTCGTGAAGGCCGTGATCGTTCGGACGCGCAAGGAACTGCGGCGCAAGGACGGCACCTACATCCGCTTCGACCGGAATGCCGCCGTGCTGATCAGCAACGAGGGCGAGCCGATCGGGACGCGCGTGTTCGGTCCGGTCGCCCGCGAACTGCGCGATCGACGCTTCATGAAGATCATTTCGCTGGCCCCGGAGGTGCTGTAGTCATGCCGCAGCCCGCGTCAGCCATCAAGAAGAACGACAACGTCATCGTCATCGCCGGCCGGGACGCCGGCAAGCGGGGTCGCGTGCTTCGCGTGGTGCCGGACAAGCGCCGCGTGATCGTCGAGGGCGTGAACTTCATCAAGCGACACACGCGCCCCGACCCGCGCCGCAACGTGAAGGGCGGGATCGTGCAGCGGGAAGCGCCGCTGGCCGCCGCGAATGTGCAGCTGGTCTGCCCGGAATGCGGCGCGCGGACGCGCGTCGGCCGCCGCCTGCTCGACGACGGACGGCGCGTGCGGTTCTGCGTGAAGTGCAAGGGAGTGGTGGACAAATGAATCGCCTGAGAACGCGGTATCAGAACGACGTGATTCCGGCGCTCCAGAAGGAGTTCGGCTTCACGAACGTGATGGCCATCCCCAAGGTCACCAAGGTCGTCGTGAACATGGGCCTGGGCGAGGGGACGCAGAACGCCAAGATCGTGGACACCGGTGCTGAGGAACTCGGGAAGATCACCGGCCAGAAGGCGCTGGTCACCCGCTCGAAGAAGTCGATCGCGCAGTTCAAGGTGCGGAAGAACATGCCGATCGGCGCGATGGTCACCCTTCGCGGCGAGCGGATGTACGAATTTCTCGACCGGCTGATGTCGATCGCGCTGCCACGCGTGCGCGACTTTCGCGGTGTCTCGCCACGCGGGTTCGACGGGCGCGGCAACTACACGCTCGGGCTTCGCGACCAGTTGATCTTCCCGGAGATCGATTATTTGAAGGTAGACAAGTCGCGCGGCATGAACATCTCGGTGGTGACCACCGCGCGGACCGACGAGCAGGCGCGGCGGCTCCTGCAGTTGATGGGCATGCCGTTCAGGCAGAACTAGGATTCGACGATGGCGACGACTGCAAAGAGCGTGAAGGACCTGAAGAAGACGCCCAAGTACGCCATCCGGCGGCGAAATCGCTGCCGCAAGTGTGGCCGGCCACGCGCCTATCTTCGGAAGTTTGCGTTGTGCCGACTCTGTTTCCGTGAGCTGGCGTTGCGCGGAGAAGTCGCGGGCGTCACGAAGAGCAGCTGGTAGAGGACTCCATGACCGATCCGATCGCAGACATGATCACGCGGATTCGTAACGCGGTGCGTGCGCGGCACCCGCGCGTGGACATCCCGGCATCGCGTTTCAAGGCTGAAGTCGCCAAGATTCTCGAGAAGGAAGGCTTCGTCAGCGCCGTGAAGATGGTGGACGGGGCGCCGCAGGGCACGATCCGCATCACGCTGAAGTACGGACCGCGCGGCGAGAACGTCATTTCCGGTCTCGAGCGCGTGAGCCGTCCCGGCCGGCGTGTCTACCTCGGCAGCGAAGACGTGCCGAGAGTGATGGGCGGCCTGGGTACCGCCATTCTGACGACGTCGCGCGGTGTCATGACCGGGCGCGAAGCGCAGCGAGCCGGCGTGGGCGGCGAAGTGCTCTGTAACGTCTGGTAAGCGGACAAGGATCACTGAAATGTCTCGTATTGGACGCAAACCCATCGCGGTGCCCAAGGGCGTCAACGTGACGGTGCACGCGGATGCGGTCGAAGTGAAGGGCCCGAAGGGCACGCTCAAGCAGCGCGTGCCGCCAGGCATCAAGTTCGAGGTGAAGGGCAGCGAGCTCATCGCCGAGACGTCGACGCCGAGCCCGGAGCTGAAAAAGTTCCACGGTCTCGCGCGCAGCCTGATGGCGAATGCCGTGCAGGGGGTCACCGAGGGCTTCAAGAAGGAGCTCGATATCGTCGGCGTCGGATACCGCGCGGAGGTCAAGGGCAAGCAGGTGATCTTCGCGCTCGGGTATTCCCATCCGGTGGTCCTCGACGTCCCGGCGGGTATCGACGTCGCCGTCGACAAGCAAACGCACGTGACCGTGACCGGGATCGACCGGCAGCTCGTCGGACAGGTCGCGGCGAACATCCGCCGGTTCCGCAAGCCCGATCCGTACAAGCAGAAGGGCGTGCGGTACACGGGCGAGATTCTGAAGAAGAAGGTCGGGAAGACGGGAGCATAGGCGCGCCATGCAGATTCGAACCAAGAAGGATCGCCGCGACCGCATTCGGCTGCGGCAGCGCAAGCGGATTCACGGCACGTCGGAACGGCCGCGCTTGTCGATTTTCCGTTCCGTCACGCACATCTACGCGCAGGTCATCGACGATATGTCGGGCCGCACGGTCGCGTCGGCAGCGAGCACCGAGGCGTCGCTGAAGACGGTCTTCTCGGGCAAGGTCCGCGGCGGCAACCTGGCGGGCGCGGAGGCGATCGGGAAGGTCGTCGCCGAACGCCTCAAGGACAAGGGCATCACGCGGGTGGTGTTCGATCGCGGCGGAAACCTGTACCACGGTCGCGTGCGCGCTGTCGCAGACGGGGCGCGCAAGGCCGGGTTGGAGTTTTAGAACATGGTGCACACTCGCGAGAAGATTGACCCGGCGGACATCGAGCTGAAGGACACGGTCGTATCCATCAGCCGCGTCACGAAGGTCGTCAAGGGCGGCAAGAACCTGAGTTTCAGCGCGCTCGTCATCGTCGGCGACGGCCACGGCGTCGTGGGATTCGGGATCGGCAAGGCCAAGGAAGTGCCCTCGGCGATCAAGAAGGCCATCGAGGCGGCCAAGAAGGCGCTCGTGCGCGTGCCGATGGCAGGGACGAGCATCCCCCATCCGGTTCTCGGCCGGTTTGGCGCCGGCTCGGTGCTGCTGAAGCCGGCCCCGGATGGCACGGGCATCATCGCCGGCGGCGCCGTGCGCGCGGTCGTCGAGTCTGCGGGCATTCACAACGTGCTCACCAAGTCGTTAGGCTCGGCCAACGGCCACAACGTGGTGCGCGCGACGTTCGCGGCATTGGGCTTGTTGAGGGATCCGGCGGCCGTGGCCCGGCTGCGCGGCAAGGACCTCGAGGAGCTCATTGGAACGCCGACGCGCTGAAAAGGGACACGCAATGACATCCATGAAAGTGACCCAGATCCGCAGCGGGATTGGGTTCGACAAGAAGCAGTCGCTGGCGTTGCGCGGCCTGGGGTTGCGTCGCATCAACCACACGGTCGAGGTTGAAGACACGCCGTCGACGCGCGGCCTGGTTTTGAAGGTGCGTCACCTGGTGAAGGTGGAGCCCGAGACGCGCTAGCGCGCCAGGGCAGCGGGCATAGGGCAGAAGGAAAAAGGAACCGTCGATGGCGATGAATAATCTACGCCCCCCCAAGGGCGCGAAACACGCGAAGAAGCGCGTTGGACGTGGTCCGGGATCCGGTCACGGCAAGACGGCCTCGCGCGGCAGCAAGGGCGCGAAGTCGCGTTCGGGTTTCCGGTTTCGTCGTGGGTTCGAGGGCGGCCAGACGCCGCTCCACCGTCGTGTGCCGAAGCGCGGGTTTCACAACCCGTTCCGCGTGGAGTATTCCGTCGTGAACCTCGACACGCTCGCCGAGATGTTCGACGGCTCTGTGCCCGTGACGCCGGAGGTTCTGCGGGAGCGCGGCGTGGTGCGTCAGGCCACTGGGCTCATCAAGGTCCTTGGCCGGGGCGACATCTCGAAGGCGTTGACTGTTAAGGCGCACAAGTTCAGCGGATCGGCGGCCGAGAAGATCGCGGCGGCCGGTGGTGTGGCGGAAGTCATCCAGACGGCCTGACGCCATGGACAGCCTAAGAAACATCTTCGCGATCCCCGAGCTGCGCAAGCGGGTGCTGTTCACGTTCGGCATCCTCGCCGCGTACCGCGTCGGGGGGCACATCACGACGCCGGGCGTCAACATCGAAGCGCTGACCGAGCTGACGAAGCAGGCGGCGGCGAGCAACTTGTTCGGGCTGTACGACATGTTCTCGGGCTACAACCTGTCGCAGATGACAGTGTTTGCGCTCGGGGTGATGCCGTACATCAGCGCCTCGATCATCTTGCAGCTGCTGACGGTCGTCTGGCCCTACCTGGAGCGCCTCTCGAAGGAAGGCGAGCTCGGCCGGCGGAAGATCACGCAGTACACGCGCTACGGCACGATCGTGCTGAGCATCGTCCAGTCGCTGGGGATCGCGATCTTCCTCGAGAACGCGTCACAGACTGGGGGATTCCTGATCGTGCCGGATCCGGGATGGGGGTTCCGCCTGATGACGGTCATGACGCTGACCACCGGATCGGTCCTGGTCATGTGGCTTGGCGAGCAGATCACCGAGCGGGGCATCGGTAATGGGATGTCGCTCCTGATTTTCGCCGGGATCGTCGTCGGCTTACCACGCGGCGCGTTCCAGACGTTCCAGCATGCTGCAGACGGGACAGATTGGTCTCATCAGGCTCGTGCTGCTCCTGATCCTGATGGTGGCGGTCGTCGGCGCCGTCGTCTTCGTCGAACGAGGGCATCGACGCGTCACCGTGCAGTACGCCAGGCGCATGGTGGGACGGCGCATGGTGGGCGGAGCCAGCACGCACATTCCGCTGAAGGTGAACACCGGCGGCGTCATGCCGGTCATCTTCGCGTCGTCGATTCTGGCGTTTCCGCAGACGCTGCAGCCGATGTTCACGCCGAACGGCTTTGCCGATCGGGCGGTCACGCAGCTCAGCATGGGGTACCCGCTGTACAACCTGCTGTACGTCGGACTGATCGTGTTCTTCGCGTACTTCTACACCGCGATCATCTTCAATCCTGATGACGTGGCGGAGAACATGCGGAAGTATGGCGGGTTCGTGCCGGGCATTCGTCCAGGGAAGCGGACGGCCGAGCACATCGACCAGATTCTGGCGCGCGTGACGTTGGCCGGCTCCCTGTACCTGGCGGCGATCGCGCTGCTGCCTGAGCTGATGCTCACCGGGTTCAAGGTCGAGCCGATTCCGTTCATCGGCGACCGGCTGGATGCCGTCACGCCGCGATTCATCACCGAGGGGCTCGGCGTGCCGTTCTACTTCGGGGAACGTCGCTCCTGATCATCGTCGGCGTGGCCATGGATACCGTGCAGCAGGTCGAGTCGCAGCTCATCATGCGGCACTACGACGGGTTCATGAAGAAGACCCGGATCCGTGGCCGGCGTGGCTAACCCGGCCGATTCGAAACGGCTGGTACCCGCGATGAAGGGTGGTGTCGTTCGACTCGTGATGCTCGGCCCTCCGGGGGCCGGCAAGGGCACTCAGGCGGAGCGGTTCGCGCGTGAGCGCCGCGTGCCGCGGATCTCGACGGGGGACATCCTCCGGGAGGCAGTGCTCGGGAAGACGGACATCGGCCGGCAAGCCAAGGCCGTGATGAACGCGGGCCGACTGGTCAGCGACGACGTCGTGATCGGGATCGTGCGGGACCGGCTGACGCAGCCGGATATGCGTCCGGGGTTCGTGCTCGACGGGTTTCCCCGCACGCTCGTCCAGGCCGAGGCGCTCGACGACTTGATCGACGCCAGGGCGCCGCTGGTGGTGGTGGACATCGAGGTGCCCGAGGAGACGCTGGTGCAGCGACTGAGCACTCGGCTGATTTGCAGCGTCTGCGGGACGACTGCCGTCCCGGGCGCGACCGCGTGTGCGAAGTGCGGCGGCGCGCTGACGCAGCGAACCGACGACGACCTCGGGGTCATCCGTGAGCGGTTGCGGGTCTACGCGGGCGACACGCGATCGATCGTCGAGTTCTACCGGCGCCGGTCGACGTTTCGATCCGTGGACGGCGACCAGCCGCAGGATCATGTCGCGGCGGACATCGCGGCCGCGATCGCGTCGGTGGAGGGAGTCCGCCAGTGATCGTCTGCCGCTCGCAGGCCGAGATTGCGAGGATGCGAGTGGCCAACCAGCTCGTCGCAGACGTGCTGGCCGAGCTCGAAGCCGACGTGGCTCCGGGCGTGACGACGGCGGATCTCGACCGGCTGGCCGAGCGGCTGGTCAAGGACGCGGGCGCGGAGCCGGCGTTCAAGGGATATCGCGGGTATCCCGCGACGTTGTGCGCGTCGGTGAACGAAGAAGTCGTGCACGGGATTCCGTCGAAGTCGCGGACGCTCCGCGACGGCGACATTGTCTCGCTCGACATCGGCGTGAAGGTGAGCGGATTTTACGGCGACGCCGCTGTGACCGTGCCGGTCGGCCACGTGCCGGAAGAGACGACGACGCTCTTGCGCGTGACGAACGAATCGCTCGAGCGGGCGATTGCTCAGGTGCGGGTCGGTGGCCGGTTGTCGGATATCGGCCACGCGGTTCAGGAATGGGTGGAGGCGCACGGGTTCTCGATCGTTCGTGAGTTCGTCGGCCACGGAATCGGCGAGCGGCTCCACGAGGACCCGCAGATTCCGAACTACGGGCCGCCTGGACGGGGTCCGAAGCTGGCCGAGGGCATGGTCCTGGCGATCGAGCCGATGGTGGCCATGGGTCGGCCGGAGACCCGGGTGCTTGGCGACGGGTGGACGGCCGTGACGCGTGACGGGAGTCTCGCGGCGCACTTCGAGCACACCGTCGCGGTGACGAGCGACGGGCCGCTCGTGCTGACGGCCCGGCCGGTGAGAAGTGAGAAGTGGGAAGCCAGAAGTTAGAGGTGTCTGGCTCCATCACCGCGATTCTTCCGCGGGCGTTGTATCGAGTAGCGGTGGGCGATGGACACGAAGTCGTCGCGCACGCACCGTCGGGGCCGGGACGCAACTTCGTCCGGCTGGTAATTGGCGATCGCGTGACGGTGGAATTGAGCCGGCGCGACCAGACGCGCGGGCGGATTACGCGCAAGAGCTAGGGTTCGAGGCGTTCGACGAGTTCGAGGGGTTCAGACGATGAAGGTCAGGGCGTCGGTCAAGCGGATTTGCGACAAGTGCAAGGTGGTGCGCCGCCGTGGTGTGGTGCGCATCATCTGCTCGAATCAGAAGCACAAGCAGCGTCAGGGATAGGACCCAGGACAGGGAAGAAGGGATTCACGATGGCTCGTATTGCAGGTATCGACCTTCCACGCACCAAGCGCGTTGAAGTGGGTCTGACGTACATCTACGGAATCGGCCGGACACGGTCGGCTGTCATCCTCAAGGATGCCGGCGTGAGTCCCGACATTCGCGTCAAGGACCTGTCCGAAGAGGACGTTCGGAAGATCACGCGCGTGATTGACGAGCAAGGCCGCGTCGAAGGCGATCTCCGCAAGGAGATCTCGATGAACATCAAGAGGCTCGTCGAGATCGGCAGCTATCGCGGCTCGCGTCATCGGCGCAACCTGCCGCTGCGCGGCCAGCGCACGCGGACGAACGCCCGGACGCGCAAGGGCCCGCGCAAGAGCGCAATTGCGAAGAAGAAGGTTGAGTAGAGACTATGGCGAAGACGCAACCGCAGGACGCAACCGGGGCGGCTGGAACTCCAGACGCCGGTAAGAGTCCGAACAAGAAGAAGAAGACGTTCAAGAAGCGCGGCGAGAAGCGCGTCGTGCACCACGGCCTCGCGCACATTCAGGCGTCGTTCAACAACACCGTCGTGACGATCACGGACGTCGACGGGAACGTCATCGCCTGGTCGAGCGCCGGTGGCATCGGCTTCAAGGGCTCCCGCAAGGGGACGCCGTTCGCCGCGACCCAGGCTGCCATGGCCGCGGGCAACGCTGCCAAGGCGCACGGGATGCGTTCACTTGAAGTGCGGGTCAAGGGCCCGGGCGCTGGACGTGAATCGGCGATCCGCGCGCTTCAGACGGTCGGGATGGACGTGAAGTCGATTCGCGACGTGACGCCGATTCCGCACAACGGTTGCCGGCCTCCGAAGAGAAGGCGTGTATAGCGACGGTTCAAGTCAGAAGGCAGAAGTAAGAAGCAACTGGGCGGGTGCCCTGGAGAAGAACGCGGCCGAAGGCCGCCAGTCCTTCTGACTTCTCACTTCGAACTTCGAACTTAACGATCGAAGAGGAATAGATGGCTCGATATATCGGACCGGTTTGCCGGCTTTGCCGGCGCGAGGGCATGAAGCTCTTTTTGAAGGGCGAGCGGTGTTACACCGACAAGTGCGCGATTGAGAAGCGCAACGTGCCCCCAGGGCAGCACGGCCGTTCCCGCAAGGCGAAGATCGTCGGCTACGGCATCCAGCTGCGCGAGAAACAGAAGGTCAAGCGCACGTACGGTGTGCTCGAGAACCAGTTCCGGCGGTACTTCGAGGCGGCGGACCGGCAGAAGGGCGTCACGGGCGAACTCCTCCTGCAGATGCTGGAGCGCCGGCTGGACAACGTCATCTATCGCATCGGCTTCGCGACGTCGCGGGCGCAGGCCCGTCAGCTCGTCCGCCACGGGCACTTCAATGTGAACGGGCGGAAGGTCGATATCCCGTCCTACGCGGTGCGTCAGGGCGACACCGTGGCCGTGCGGGGCACCAGCAGCCAGAACCCGACGATTCAGCACGCCATGGAGGAAGTGAAGGGCCGCGGCGTTCCGGAGTGGCTCCTCCTTGACGCGGGCGCGTTCTCGGCCCGCATTTCGCAGCTGCCGACGCGCGAGCAGATCAACCTGCCTGTGCAGGAGCAGCTTATCGTGGAGCTCTACTCGAAATAATTCGACGTTCCCCGTTCCACGTTTCCCGTTCCTCGTTCTGAAGAACCAGGAACCAGAACGGGGAACAGGGAACGGGGAACGTGGAACGACAAGCGTCAGTAGCGTATTGGCAATTTAGCCAGTCGCCGGCCCGCAGCTCTCAGACCTGCAGCGGGAGGCCGGTGACCGTCACGCAGGTCTGGTCTCGCCGAAGTCCCGGAAGGGACGAAGGCGGACAGGCGAAAGGATCGTTCGCGATGTTGTGGAAGGGTTTTCAACGGCCGAAGCGGCTGGAGTTCGAACGCGAGACGTTGACCGATCGGTTCGGGCGCTTCTACGCGCAGCCGTTCGAGCGGGGATTCGGCACGACCGTGGGTAATGCGCTGCGACGCGTGCTCTTGTCGTCGATCGAAGGCGCGGCCGTCACGGCCGTGAAGATCGAGGGCGTGCTGCACGAGTTCTCGCCCATTCAGGGTGTGGTCGAGGACGCGACCGACATCATCCTCAATCTCAAGCAGATCCCGATCAAGGTCCACACCGATCAGCCGAAGACGCTGGTCGTGCGCGCGCTGAAGCCGGGCGAAGTCCGCGCGCGCGACATCGAAGTCGATGCTGACGTGGAGATTCTCGAGCCGGACGCGCACATCGCGACCGTCGGCGAGGGCGGCCGCCTCGAGATGGAGCTCCGCATCAAGCGTGGCCGTGGCTACGTCTCGGCCGACAAGAACTTCGACGAGGACCTGGGCATCGGCTGGATTCCCATCGACTCCGTGCACTCGCCCGTCAAGCGCGTGAACTACACGGTCGAGGCCGCCCGTATCGGACAGGTCACCGACTACGACAAGCTCACGCTCGAGGTCTCGACCAACGGCGCCGTGACCGCCCGTGACGCCGTGTCGCTCGCGGCCAAGCTCATCCGCGATCACTTCACGATCTTCGTGGGGCTCGATGAGGCGGCCGACCAGCCGCTCGACGGCGCGGCGGATCAGCCGGCCTCGTCGGTCAACGAGCACCTCGACAAGAGCGTCGAGGAGCTCGAGCTCTCCGTCCGGTCGTACAACTGCCTGAAGAACGCGAACATCCGCACGCTTCGCGAGCTCGTGCAGAAGACCGAAGGCGAGATGCTGAAGACGAAGAACTTCGGCCGCAAGTCGCTGAACGAGATCAAGGAGATCCTTGCCGGCATGGGGCTGAGCCTTGGGATGCGGCTCGATCAGGCGGAGGCGGAAGGGTAGCCAGGTCATGCGTCACAGAGTCGCACATCGAAAGCTCGGCCGGGTCACGGAGCATCGCATCGCGATGCTCCGCAACCAGGCCGTCGGCGCTCATCGAGCACGAGCGCATCCAGACGACCGTGGCACGCGCCAAGGAACTGCGGCCGT
This sequence comes from uncultured Acidobacteriota bacterium, assembly GCA_963793255.1. GTDB lineage: Bacteria > Acidobacteriota > Vicinamibacteria > Vicinamibacterales > SCN-69-37 > CAVTYZ01. The sequence goes on along the minus strand of CAWBZK010000015.1, from coordinate 85,879 downwards.
TCGTCGAGCGGATCATCTCCGTCGCCAAGCGGAGCCTGTCGCCCGCAGCCACGCGCGCCGCACCGCGTCACGGCGCGGCGGGTCGTCAGCCGCGACATCGCCGACCGCGAGGTCGTGACGAAGCTGTTCGACACGATCGCGCCGCGCTACGTCGACCGGCCCGGCGGCTACACGCGCCTGCTGCGCCTTGGCTATCGCCGCGGTGACAGCGCCGAGGTCGCGGAGGTCGAGCTGGTCGGCAGCGAGTTCGACCCGAACAAGGCGGAGAAGGCCGACAAGGCCGACGCCGCGCCGGACAAGCCCAAGAAGAAGTCCATGGGCGGCCGCATTCGCGAGGCGCTGTCGGGCGGCCGCAAGAAGGCCGACGAGGACAGGGCGCCAAGACGAAGACCGGCAAGGCCGCCAAGGGACCGGGCAAGAAGTCACGACGCCGAGGAAAGCCGGCGGGCTCGTAGCACAAGTTCGAAGTGAGAAGTCAGAAGTCAGAAGTTACTGACGCTGCTTGCCGGCATTGGCGCGCCAGTGACTTCTGACTTCTGGCTTCAAACTTCTCACTTGACTGTCGATCTTGTCCGCCAACAGTCCCACGCTGACCGCGTAGGCGTTCGAGCAGTTGTAGTCGAGGAGCGCCTCGTAGTTCCGGTAGACGAGGAAGTAGCGGCGCTCGCCGCGCACGAGCGAGGCGTCCACGTCGGCCGTCGGCAGCGCGGCCGCCGCCGGGCAGCGTCACGCCGAGCGTCGCCCACTCCGCGAGCGGCCGCGGCTCGCGTCATCTCGCGCACCGCCCGGCAGCCTTCGCGACGCATCGGCACGCTGCGATCGATGCGCGCCAGCGCCGCCGCGGGAATCGCCACCTCGCGGCCCCAGCGCTCGCTCCGACGTCCAGCCCGCGTTGCTGCAGGTAGTTGGCCATCGAGCCGAAGACGTCGGGCGTCGACGTCCAGATGTCGGCCCGGCCGTCGCCGTCGAAGTCCACGGCGTGCTTCAGGAAGCTCGACGGCATGAACTGCGGCTGGCCCATCGCGCCGGCCCACGATCCCTTCAACCGTTCGAGCGGCACGTCGCCGCGCTCGACGATCGCGAGCGCGTCGAACAGCTCGCGCCGGAAGAGCGGCGGCGCCCGTCGTAGGCGAGCGTGGCGAGCGCCGTGATGGTCGGATAGGTGCCGGTGAACGTGCCGAAGTTCGACTCGAGTCCCCAGATCGCCACCATCGACGGCCGGCGGCACGCCGTAGGACGCCTCGACGCGTCGAGCAGGCCCGCGTGGCGCCGGCGCTCCGTTCGTCCGGCGGTCGACCGTGCGCGGCGTCAGTGCGCTGCGCGACGTAGGCGTCGAGGCTCTGCGTCGGCTTCGGGCTGGGCGCGATCGCGCGCGACGACCACCGGTTCGGGCTCGAGGCCCGTCAGCGCGCGCGTCGAGCGTCGCCTGGCTGATGCCGCGCGCCAGCGCCTCGGCGCGCAGCGCCGGCGAGGAACTCCTCGAACGACTGCGGCTCGACGACGCTCGGCGTGCTGTCGCCGGCTGAGCCGGCGGCGCGATCCTGCGCGCGCGACGCCGAGCGGCCAGCAATGCGATGGCCGCTGAGGCAACGATCAGCGAGCCCGCGCAGTCTATTCCTCTTCTTCCTTCACCTCGCCGCGCTCGGCCTTGGAGGCGGCGATGATCTTGCCGTGCAGGTGTCCGGGCACCTCGTCGTAGTGCGAGAACTCCATGTGGTACGAGCCGCGGCCGCCGGTGTGCGACGTCAGCGTCTGCTCGTAGGTCAGCATCTCGGCCATCGGCACGGCGGCCCGGATGACCGTCGCCGCTGCCGCGCGTGTCCATGCCGGCGATGCGGCCGCGGCGGCTGTTCAGATCGCCCATGAGATCGCCGGCGAAGTCCGACGGCGCGTAGACCTCGACGTTCATGATCGGCTCGAGCAGCGTCGGCCGGGCGCGCGTCATCGCGTCCCGGAACGCCAGCCGGCCGGCCATGCGTGAACGACAGCTCGTTCGAGTCGACGTCGTGGTACGAGCCGTCGAACACGGTGACGCGGAAGTCCACGACCGGATAGCCGGCGAGATAGCCGCGCATGCGCGCGTCCTGGATGCCTTTCTCGACCGCCGGGACGAACTGCCGCGGAATCGACGCCGCCGAAGATGTCGTCCACGAACTCGAAGTCCGCGCCGCGCGGCAGCGGCTCCATGCGAATCTTGCAGTCGCCGAACTGGCCGTGGCCGCCGGTCTGCTTCTTGTGCCGGCCGTGCGCCTCGACCTTCGCGGTGATCGTCTCGCGGTAGGGGATGCGCGGCGGCTTGAGGTTGACCTCGACGCCGAACCGGCGCCGCAGCTTGGCGACCGTGACCTCGATGTGCAGCTGGCCCTGGCCGGAGAGCAGCAGGTCGTGCGTCTGCGGATCGCGCGTGTAGCCGATGGACGGGTCCTCTTCGAGCAGCCGCTGCATCGCCGGGCCGATCTTGTCCTCGTCGCTGCGGCTCTTCGGCTCGATGGCGTAGGCGAGCACCGGCTCCGGGAACGTGATGGGCGCCGGCGCGAACGCGGCGTGCCTGTCGCCGAGCGTGTCGTTCGTGTGCGTGTCCTTCAGCTTGGCGACGGCGCCGAGGTCGCCGGCGTGCAGCTCGGGCACGTGCGTCTGCGTCTTGCCCTGAGCACGAGCAGGTGGCCGAAGCGCTCGGGCGCGTCGCGCGTGAGGTTGTGGACGGTCGTGTCGGACTTGAGCACGCCGGACACCACGCGGAACAGCGTGATGCGTCCGGCGAACTGATCGGCGATCGTCTTCCAGACCCACAGCACGAGCGGCGCCGTGTCGTCCGACGCCGGCAGCGTCGCGGCGTCGCCCTGGTCGACGGTTCAGGCCCGGGAAGCGGCCGCTCGGCCGGCGACGGCACGTAGCGTGACGAGCGCGTCGGCCAGCGGCTGGACGCCGATGTTGCTGCAGGCCGGACGTGCAGAACACCGGGAAACAGCTCGGCCGGCGCGCACCGACGCGCGTCAGGCCCGTCGAGCAGCTCGTCCTGCGTCAGCGTGCCGGCTTCGAAGAACTTCTCCATCAGCGCGTCGTCGGCCTCGGCCACCATCTCGATCAGCGCCGTCGCGCGCGGCCTCGGCGCCGCGCTGGCCAGGTCGTCCGGGACGGCGCCCTCGGTCATCTTGCCGGAGTCGTCGCGGGCGAACGTGTAGGCCTTCATCGCCACGAGATCGACGACGCCCGTGAACGCCTTCTCCTCGCCGATCGGCATCTGGACGGGCACGCAGTCGCGGCCGAGCGCGTTGCGCATCGACTCGAGCGCGCGGTCGAGGCTGGCGCGCTCGCGGTCGAGCCGGTTGCAGACGATGAGGCGCGGCAGCTGCAGTTCGTCGGCCGCCTCCCAGACTTTCTCCGTGGAGACCTGGACGCCGGAGACGGCGTCGACGACGACGACCGCCGCTTCGACGACGCGCAGCGCGGCGCGCGCGTCGCTGAGGAAGTTGCCCATGCCGGGCGTGTCGATCAGGTTGATTTTGTGCTTGTTCCACTCGAGGAAGGCGAGCGAGGCGGCGAGCGTGTGCTTGCGGGCGATGGCTTCTTCGTCGTAGTCGGTGACGGTCGTGCCGTCGTCCACCTTGCCGAACCGGTTGACCGCGCCGGCATCGAACAGCAGGGCGGCAGCCAGCTGCGTCTTGCCGCGCGCCGCTGTGTCCGACGAGCGCCACGTTCCGGATGGCTGCCGCGTCGAAGACCTTCATACGGGGATCCTCCTGGATCGATCAGAGGATTCTACCATTTGCTATTGGTTATTGGCTATTGGTTATTGCATTGGATTGGACGATTGGCGTCGGACGAGTCAGCGGACGTCGTTGCGGCCAATCGAATAGCCGAGCCAATGCATCAATAGCCGTAGCATCGCAATGCCGGCGCTACTCGTACCGCAGGCTTCGATCGGATCCAGGCGCGAGGCGCGGATGGCCGGCACCATGCCGAAGAACACGCCGACGCCGGCCGAGAAGCCGATGCCGATGGCGAACGACCACCAGGGCAGCGAGACGGGGAAGCCGGTGAAGCCAGTGGACGGCCAGGCCGATGGCCGTGCCGAAGACGATGCCGAGCACGCCGCCGGCCGAGGTCAGGAACACGGCCTCGAGCAGGAACTGCCAGAGGATCTCGACGCGCCGGGCGCCGAGCGCCTTGCGGACGCCGATCTCGCGCGTCCGCTCGGTGACGCTGATCGTCATGATGCTCATGACGCCGATGCCGCCGACCATCAGCGCGATCGACGACAGCACGACCAGCGCCAGGAACGTCGCCTGCGTGATCTGATTCCACAGAGCCGAGGATCGCGTCCTGCGTGACGAGGTCGAAGTCGTTCGGCTGGTCGAGCCGCAGGCCGTGGCGGATGCGCATGACCTCCTCGACCTCGCGCATCGCCTGCTCGCGCGGCACGCCCTCGCGCGGCACGGCGGCGATCATGGCGCTCCGCGATCTCGCCGCGCCCGACGTCGTTCGAGCCGGATGCCGTACTGCTTCGGCGTAGGTCGTGTACGGCATGACCACGAAGTCGTCCGCGCCGATGTTGAAGCCGCCGGGCTCGGCCGCTTGGCCATGCACGCCGATGACCTGTACTCCTCGAAGCCGACCCGCACGAGCTTGCCGAGCGGATCGACGTTCGGGAACAGCGCCTCGGCCGGCGCTGGCCGAGCACGACCACGCGGCGCGCCGCTGGACCTCGCCGGTCGTGAAGAACCGGCCCGCTCTCGACCGGCAGCTGGACGGCGTAGGGCCACGCTTCGGTGGTGCCGATGACCGTCATCGGCTTCGTGCGCTGGTTGCGGTAGTAGATGCGCACCGTCTGCTGCGGGCCGGGCCGCCGCCGCCGAGCGTGAGGTCGACGACTTGAATCGACGGCGCGTTGCGCTCGATCGCCTCGGCGTCGTCCGGCGTCATGTTCGGCCGCTTCGCGAGTTCCTGAAAGCTCGCGCCCGACGACAGGCTGACGCCGGACAACTTCGCGACGAAGATCGTGTTCGGCCCGATGCCCTTCGATCAGGTCCTGGAACGACTGGTCGAAGCCGCGGATGAGCGACGTCATGCCGACGATCGACGTGATGCCGATGACGATGCCGAGCACCGTCAGGAACGACCGCAGCTTGTTGCCGCGGACCGTGTCCCACGACATCACGAGGATTTCGGCGAAGAGGCTCAGCGCATGCGCTACTCCCGCCTCAGCGCTTCGATCGGATCGAGCGCGGCGGCCCGCATCGCCGGATACAGGCCGAAGAACAGGCCGACGATCGCGGTCATCGAGATGCCCAGCACGACCGACCAGGGTTCGACGATGGCCGGCAGCGGGCTCGACCTGGCTGATGACCCAGGCCACGAAGAAGCCGAGCCCCGTGCCGATCATGCCGCCGAACGTCGAGAGCGTGATCGACTCGGTCAGGATCTGCCAGAGGATGTCGCGCCGCCGGGCGCCGAGCGACTTGCGCAGGCCGATCTCGCGCGTCCGCTCGCTGACCACCATCAGCATGATGTTCATGATGACGATGCCGCCGACGACGAGCGACAGGCTGACGACGCCGATCAGGATGGCGAAGATGCCGGTGGTGGCCTGGCTGTAGAGGTCGAGGAACGTGTCCGACGTCAGGACGCCGAAGTTGTCCGGCTCCTTCGGCCGCAGGCGGCGCTCGATGCGCAGCGCCACGCGCGCGTCGTCCATCGCGGCCGCGGTGAGCGCCGGCGTCGATCGGCCGCACCGTCAGCTCGAGCGACTGCCGCGAGCCGAACAGGCGCTGGAACGCGCGCGAGCGGCACGACGACCCACTCGTCCTGCGACTGGCCGAAGATCGAGCCCTTCTTCGGGCGCGACGCCGACGACGCGGAAGTGCACGCCGCCGAGCGTGATCACCTTGTCGATCGGGTCGAGCCTGCCGAACAGCCGGTCGGCCGTGTCCCAGCCGAGGATGGCCACCAGCCGTCCGGCGTCGAACTCGCAGGGCGTGATGGCGCGGCCGCGCTCGATCGTCGTCGTCGGCAGGTCGTTGTATTCCTTGGTCACGCCGCGGACGCTGACGCTGTCGAGCGACTCGGTGCGGTACTTGGCCTGGCGCGCCGCTTGCCGGCCTCGGCCATGACCAGCCGATGTTCGGCGCCGAACGCGCGGATCGCGTCGGCGTCGTCGCAGCGTGACGCGCGGGTTGCTCTGCGGCGCGCAGCTGCTCCTCGTCGGTCCGGGTGAGCGCCGCGGCGCTGGACGGAGAACGCGTCGGCGCGCGAACTCGCGACTGAATCGCGTCCTCGACGGTCGCGTTCAGTCCCTGGACGAGCGACACCACGGCGATGATCGACGTCACCGCCACGATGTTGCCGATCACCGTCAGGAACGATCGCAGCTTGTTCGCCCAGATCGCCTGCAGCGCGATGGCGACCGCCTCGAAGAACTGGTGTCATCAGTTGCCGTTTGGCGTTCCGGTCGTGTTCGCGGCCGGTGCGGTCGAAATCTTCACGGCGTCGCCTTCCTTGAGTGCCCGCACGGAGGCGAACGGCCCGGTGATGACTTCGTCGCCCTCCTTCAGGCCGTCGAGAACCTCGAAGTACTTCTCGCCGGCGATGCCGGTCTTGACCGGCACGAACGCCGCCTTGCCCGTCCGCATGACGAACACGCCTTCGATTTCCTTGCGCGTCTGGCCCGGCTTCAGCTCCGCCGGCGCCACGGGCGGTCTCGGCCGCACTCCCGCGCGCGGGCGTTTCGGTCGGCACGATCTTGCCGTCGGCGTCGACGACCAGCTCGCGGACGGTCATCGCCTGAATCGGCACGCCGAGCGCGCCTTTGCGCGTGGCCGTCGTGATCATCGCCGTGCACGTGAAGCCCGGCCGCACGTTCGGCACCTCGCCCTCGATCTGGACGACGACCTTGAAGTTCGTGGCGCGGCCGTGTCGCGCGGCCGCGCCCGTCGCCGTGAATCGGGCTGTTGCCGACCTCGGTGACCCGGCCCGGGAACGTCTGGTCGGGAATCGCGTCGATCGTCGACCTTGGCCGGCTGGCCGACCTGTGATGTACGGGATGTCGGTCTCGTCGACTTCGATCTCGGTCTCGATGACCGACATGTCCGCGATCGTCAGCAGCACCGTGCCGGCGTTGTTCATCGTGCCGACGACGGCCGTTTCGCCCTCTTCGATGTTGCGCTTGGTGACGAGCCCGTCGATCGGCGAGACCATGCGCACCTTGTTCAGGTCGTACTGGGCGCTGCTGAGGTTCGCCTCTTCCTGCTTGATGCGCTGCTCCTGCGTGCGGACCGACTGCTCGCTGACGAGCAGGTCGGTCTCGCGCATCTTGACGTCGTTCTGGGCGCGCTCGTAGGTGTCGCGCGGAATCAGGCCGGCCTCGCCACATGTCCTCCTGCCGCCGCAGCGTGTCCTTGGCCTGCTTCAGCGCCACGCGCGAGTTCTCGATCTGCGCGCGTGTCTGGTCGAGCTGCGACTGGGCCGACGCCGAGGCTGGCCTCGCGGTTCTGGACCGTCGTCTCGAGGTTGCGCGGGTCGATCTCGAGCAGCAGCTGGCCCTTCTGGACACGTTCGCCCTCGGCGACCGCGAGGTTGACGACCTTGCCCATCGTCTCCGCGCTGATGTTGACGGTCTTCTTCGCGCGGATCTTGCCGCTGGCCGAGACGATGGCCTCGAGGTCGTGCTTCGCGACCTTCTCGACGGTCACGTCCGTGGCCGTCGTCCGCCGGAACGCGAAGTTGGCGTACCCGATCCCGCCGAGCACCACGACGATGCCCGTCGCCGATCAGTGACCTTCTTCCCTCGTGTCATCGATTACCACCCATGAATGAGGAGATCACTGCGGTGATCACTGCGGCGATCACCAGATACGAGGCGGTCAGTCCTGCCGTGACCCTGCCCGCGCTCCGCGAGTAGAGGACCGCCAGGCCGATGGCGCAGACCGCGAGCTGCCACAGGACGAACACGCTGATGCCACCGAGGAACATCGCCAGGAAGCTGCCGGGATCGAGCATCGGCAGGAGCGCGCCGAAGTTGAACGGCCCGGCCATGTTCTGGGTGCCCTGCAAGTACTGGATGGGCGCCGCCGCGACCGCGCCGAGGGCGCCGATCACCTGCGAGTGGGTGACGACCGTCAACACGGACTTGAACGCCGCCGTGCCACCGAGGATGGCGTTGAACACGACCCAGAGCACTGCCGTCAAGATCAGCGACATCACCGGCATCATGACGAACACGCCGACGAACGCGAAATAGCCGCCGTAGGCGGCCTGGCGCTCCATCTGGGTGTACATCTCCGGTGTCACGGGCCGGCCCGTGAACCGTTCGATGTTCTGAACGTTCATGTCCAGGGCCGCCTGCTGTCCCCGCTCTGTGAACTGAGGCAGTCCGGCCGCCATGGCGATGACCAGACAACACAACAGCAGGATGCCAACCGGACGTGGGTTCCGGAGAACTTCCTTGTACGTCGCGCCAGGTGAAACGATGATGCCGATGGCTCGACTGAGCACACCCTTGCCGCTCGGGGCGGTGGCAACGGAGTCAGGCACAACCACTCCTCTGAAGGGCCAGTCGGTGCTTGGCCAATTGGACAATTGTACTGCCCGGTGTCATTTACGAGCCTGGCGGAGGCAAAGTTCTCGCGAAGGCGCGGGGGGCTGCCCCTGAGCCTGATAGGCTCCGTGTGATGCGTGGGGCATGCGGACGCGCCGCTATGGCGCTGATACTGCTGGGTGGTCTCTCAACGGCCGCCGAGGCCCAGCCCACATTCGAATCGGCCGGTGAGCGCGCTCTGGGCATGGGTGGTGCCTTTGTCGCCGTCGCCGACGACGCCACCGCGGCCCATTGGAATCCGTCCGGCCTCGCGACGGCCGGTCCCGCTGGGATGACCATTGGCTGGCTGCGGAAACAGCTTGGTCATTCGGACGATCTGGCCCAGCCCGGGGCGCGACGGATCCGAGGGTCGTTTACCAGCCTGGGCACCCTGCCCCTGGGTGTCTGGTACGGGACCGTCCGGTTGACCGAGCTGAACGAAGGGCCAGACGGCACGATTGTGACCGAGACACTGCGGACCAATCAGTTCGGCGTCACGATTCTCCAGTCCGTCACGGCTGGCCTTGTCGTCGGCACGACCCTCCGGTACGTGCATGGCGAGGTCGTCGCCGCGCTCTCTGAAGGCGCGTCGGTCGACGACGCCCTCTCAGCTCACCGATGGTCTCGACGGAGATGGATCGGGCACGTTCGACTTCGACGTGGGCGTGATGGCGGACATGCGTCGCCTGCGCGTCGGCCTGACGTTGAAGAATCTACAATCGCCGACGTTCGGTGATGTGGCAGTTCGTCAAATCACTATTCCGCGACAGACCAGATTGGGCGTTGCGCTGCTGCCGACCGATGGCTTGACGCTTGCTGTGGATCTGGATCTGGAAACGGTCGACCTTCTGGACGACCCGCATCGGATGATCGCGATCGGCGGCGAGGTCCAACTGGGCCAACACCTTCTGGCGCGATCCGGCGTGCGCTGGAGCGTTGAAGGCGCAAGCCGGTTCGTCGCCGCGGCCGGAATGAGTGTCGCGATTCGTCGGGGCCTGTGGCTCGACGGGCACTACACGCAGGATCGCGACGGCGAAGGTCGCGAATTCGGCGTGGCGATGCGCGCCGGATTGTAGAGGTCGCCATGTTCCAGTGTGCTTATGGTGCCGGGACCGAGCGATTCTGGATTCATCGACGCGCTGTCGCTCGAGGAGCGTGGCGACTCCTCGACGGTCACGCTCGTCAACGGTCTGCTGCTTCGAGCGATCCGGCAAGGCGCCAGTGACATTCACATTGAGCCGTACGAGCGCGAACTGCGCGTCAGGTTTCGAGTAGACGGACAACTCCGAACCGTCCTTTCCTCGACGCTGGGTCAGCGCGACGCAGTCGTATCGCGGGTCAAGGTCATGGCCCACCTCGACATCGCCGAGAAGCGGCTGCCGCAGGACGGACGCATTCGCGCGACGTTCTCGGACGCGGGCCGGGTCCGGCCGATCGACATTCGCGCCTCGATCCTTCCAACGCTCTACGGCGAGAAGGTCGTCCTTCGTCTTCTGGATCCCGAGGGCCTCCGGCTGGACCTGACGGCGCTTGGGTTCGCACCCGACGAGCTCGGCGCGCTTCGATCGCGCGATTCGCCGGCCGTGGGGGATGGTGCTCGTCACCGGCCCGACCGGAAGTGGGAAGACGAGCACGCTCTACTCGTCCCTGGCCCGCATCAATCACGCCGGCATCAACATCGTGACCGCGGAGGACCCGGTGGAGTTCCATCTGCCGGGCGTCAACCAAGTGCAGGTGCGCGATCAGATCGGCCTGACGTTTGCGAGCGTGCTGCGGTCGCTGCTGCGTCAGGACCCGAACATCATTCTCGTCGGCGAGATTCGAGACAGCGACACGGCCGCGATGGCCGTGAAGGCGGCGCTCACCGGCCACCTCGTGCTGTCCACGCTTCACACGAACGATGCGCCGACGAGCATCACGCGACTCGTGAACATGGGCGTCGAGCCGTTTCTTGTCGCGAGCGCTCTCCACCTCGTGTGCGCCCAGCGCCTCGTGCGCCGAATCTGTGCAGAGTGCCGGCAGGTCGGACGAGGTGTCCGAAGGTCCTGGATTTCGCGGACGGGGTTGCGAGCGCTGCGGCGGGAGCGGCTATCGCGGCCGCGTGGGCGTGTTCGAGGTCATGGAGGTCACCGATGCGCTCAGGGAACGTATCGTCGCGAACGCGTCTGCCGGCGATCTCCGGCGGCACGCCGTCGGCGACGGCATGATCCCCCTTCGTGAAAACGGGCTCGAAGCCGTGCGTTCCGGGCTCACGACCATCGACGAAGTCGCGCGCGAAACGATGTGATCGCCATGACGCTTGCAGATTTGCTGAAGGCATCGGCCGAGATTGGCGGGTCGGACCTGCATCTGTCCGTCGGGTCGCCACCTCAGGTGCGCGTGGCCGGGCAGCTTCGGCGGTTGGCGCTGCCGTCGCTCACCGCTGAGTCCGTCCGACTGCTGGCGCTCAGCGGACTGACGGACAAGCAGCGATGTGCATTCGACGAGACCTGGGAGTTGGACGCGGCGCTCGATCTACCCGGTGTCGGACGCGTGCGCTGCAACCTCTTTCGTCAGCGGAACGTGGTCGGCGCCGCGTACCGGCTCATACCGGAGCGGATGCGGTCCCTCGAGGAGCTCGATCTGTCACCGGTTCTTGCCGAACTCGCCGATCGGCCGCGCGGGCTCGTGCTCGTGACTGGTCCGACCGGAAGCGGCAAGACCACGACGCTCGCGGCCATGGTCGATCGCATCAACAGCACGAGGCCCGTCCACATCCTGACGATTGAAGATCCGATCGAGTACGTCCATCGCCACAAGACCGGGCTGGTCACCCAGCGCGAGCTCCATGCCGACACACGCGGCTTCGCGATGGCGCTGCGGGCGGCCCTTCGCGAAGACCCCGATGTGGTGCTCGTCGGCGAAATGCGAGACCAGGAGACGATGGCCGCGGCGCTCAAGCTCGCTGAGACCGGGCATTTGACGATGGCGACACTTCATACCAACTCCGCGGCGCAGACCATCACGCGCATCGTCGATGCGTTTCCCGCGCACCAACAGGCGCAGATTCGGGTTCAATTGTCGCTCGTCATTGAGGGCATCGTGTGCCAGGTCCTCGTGCCGGCTGCGAACGGGCGCGGCCGGGTGGCGGCGGTCGAGATCATGGTGGCGACACCGGCCATTCGGAATCTGATCCGTGAAGACAAGGTGCATCAGCTCTACGCCGCCATGCAGGTCGGGCAGGACAAGGCCGGCATGCAGACGCTGAACCAGTCACTGACGCGGCTGGTCGCGCGCCGCGCCATTACGCGCGACCATGCCCTGGCGACCTCCTCGAACCGGGAAGAGCTGCAGACGATGGTGGGTCGATGATGCGTCACGTGCCGGCGCGTACTCTCGCCGTCTTTACTCGCCAGTTGGCCGTGATGGTGGACGCAGGTCTGCCGCTCGTGCCGTGCCTCGAGATGCTCGCCAGAGAGGAGCCGAATCGAGCGCTGTCAGCCGCCGTCAACGACGTTCGGCGAGGCGTTGAAGCGCGGCGCTGCGCTGGCCACGGCCATGGCGCGGCACCCCAACGCCTTTGACCGGCTCTACACGAGCATGGTTGCGGCAGGCGAGGCCAGCGGCACGCTCGACGCGATCCTGAAGCGGCTGGCGACGTTCATCGAAAAGCAGGCTCGACTCGCGTCCCAGGTCCGTTCGGCGCTCGTCTACCCGGCCGTCGTGCTGACCATCGCCGTCGTCGTGGTCGCGCTGATTCTCTGGCAGGTCGTGCCCACGTTCACGTCGCTCTACAGCGGCCTCAACGCCGCGCTACCTTGGCCCACTCGCGTTGTCATTTGGGTCAGCCGCCGACTCCTTGTCATTGGCCCCGTCAGCGCCTTGAGCGCCTGGGCCGGCGTTTCGGTCTTGCTCCGGTACCGCCAGACGTCGGAAGGCCGGATGCTGATCGATCGGTTCCTTCTCAGGCTGCCATTGGTTGGTGGCGCGCTGCGCAAGGTCATCGTCGCGCGTTTCTGCCGCACGCTCGGCACCCTCCTCAGCTCGGGTGTGTCGATCCTCAACGGCCTGGAGATCACAGGCCGCGCGGCCAACAACGCGGTCATCGAGCGCGCGATTGCGACGGTCAGGGCACGCATCGAGCGAGGCCACACGGTCTCGCAACCACTCAGCGCCACGGGCGAATTCCCGCCGATGGTGGCGCAGATGGTCGCCGTCGGGGAACGCACCGGCACGCTCGACGGGATGCTGACCAGAGCGGCCGAGTTCTACGAGGACGAAGTGGACGTCGAAATCGCGGGGCTCCTGACGATGCTCGAGCCCGTGCTCATCGCGGTGCTCGGCGTCGTCGTGGGTGGCATCGTCGTGTCGATGTACCTGCCCCTCGTTGAATTGGTCGGCCAACTCTCGTGAGTCGCGGTCCTAAGAGAGGACCGACCAGATCCGTAACCGGCGTCCGTGAGGCGACGCGGGACCGGGGACATGGCCACGGGAAGGTGAAACGCTCGAGTTGGTAAACCGTGCATTAACAGTCAATTACGGCGTGCGAGAACCCTACTCCGGGGCTGGTACTCCCGTTGCTTTGGCGGGAACCAGCGGGCGGTGTGACAATGGTGGGCGCAGGTGGGACCGGAGCCGGCCGCGACCAGAACGGTCCAGGACGGACGAGGAGAGTCAGAGCATGAAAGGTCGACACGAGCAGGGATTTACGCTCATCGAGTTGCTGATCGTCGTCGCGATCATCAGCATCATTGCGGCCATCGCGGTCCCCGGGTTGTTGCGCGCGCGGATGACGGGGAACGAGACCTCGGCGATGGCATCGCTGCGGGTCACGACCGCCTCACAGGTTTCCTATTCCGCGACGTGGGGCAACGGCGGCTACGCGTCGAGCTACCAGATCCTCGGCACGCCACCGACGGGCACGACCGAAGCATTCATCTCGCCTGACCTCGGGCATGCGCCGCCGGTCACCAAGGCCTCATACAACTTCACGCTCGGTCCCGGCGCCGGGTCAGTGACCGGGCCGAACGACGGGGCCGGAAATGCGACGGTCACTGCCTGGCTCGCCACGGCCGTGCCGATGACGCCGAACACCTCGGGCACGCGAGCCTTTGCGGTCAACCAGAGCAACACCGTCTGGCAGAACACCGCCGGTGGGGGTGCGACCGCGCCGACCGAGCCCTTTACCGCCAGCGCGACCGTGACCCCTGTCGGGCAGTAGTCGCACCCGTATAATTCCCCCCATGTCCTCACGAACGCGCGCGTTGATTCTGGCGTTCGCCGTTGTCGGTTTTGGACTGGCGGCGGCTTCATCCTATGTGCACTACAAGTTGCTGACGGATCCGGGCTACGTGAGCCCGTGTGACGTCAACACGACGTTCAGCTGTTCGCAGGTCTATCTGAGCCGGTTCGGATCAGTCGCGGGCGTTCCTGTGGCCATCGGGGGGCTGATCTGGTTCGGGCTTGCCGGGCTGCTGGCGGGCTTCGGCCGTGCGGACGGCAAACCGAGCGTCGCGGCTGGCTATCTGCTCGCGCTCTCGGTCATCGGCGTTGGCGTCTCACTCTACCTGGCGTACGCCTCGTTCTTCGTGCTCCGCACGGGCTGCCTGCTATGCATGGGCACGTATGTGTGTGTCGCGAGCATCTTTCTGCTGTCGCTTTTCAGCAACGGTGAATCCGTCATGCGTCTTCCTTCGCGGCTGCTTGCCGATTTGACGATCCGCTGTCGGCCGGCCTGCGGTCGCTCGTCGCCGCCATCTTGTTTCTTGCCGGCACGGCCTCTCTCGTGGCGTTCTTCCCGAGGGAAGGCGCCATGGCACAACAGGCGGCTTCCACCGCGCCGCCGACAGCGGATGTTCGCGAGGCATTTGCGGCTGCCTGGGTCAAGCAGCCGCGGGTGGACCTTGGCATCGCCGGCGACGGCGCGAAGGTCATCGTCGTCAAGTTCAACGACTTTCAGTGCGGCGCTTGTGCGCAGGCGGAGATGATCTACAAGCCCGTCCTGCAGAAGTTCGCGGCTTCGAATCCAGGCGTCGTGAAGTACGTCGTCAAGGACTGGCCGTGGGACACCGACTGCAACTTCAATGCGGGCCGCACAATCTCCGGGCACGAGGCGGCGTGTGATTCCGCGGCCGCGGCGCGCATGGCGCGCGATCGCGGGAAGTACGACGAGATGGCCGCGTGGTTGTACGCCAACCAGGGCGCGCGGCCCGAGGCCGTCCGCGAGGCCGCCCAGAAGATGCTCGGGATCACCGACTTCGAACGTGAATATGCCGCCAAGCTGTCCGGCATTCGCTCCGACGTCGCCGACGGCGGTGTGTTGAACATCAACGGCACGCCGACCTACTTCATCAATGGTGTGCGGCTTCCCGGCACCATTCGGCCCGAATACTTCGAGATGGCCATCGACATCGAAATGAAGAAAGCGGGGACGTAAGGCCACGCCCGCCACATGGCATCTTCCGTCCTTCGCACCGAACGCCTCACGAAGGACTTTCTGAGCGGCTTCTGGCGGGCGACGACGCATCGCGCGCTGGACGATCTGTCCCTTGAGGTGCCGGCCGGCGCCGTATTCGGGCTGCTTGGTCCCAATGGCGCCGGCAAGAGCACGACCCTCAACCTGCTGTTGAATCTTCAGCGGCCGACGTCCGGTACGGTCGAGGTGCTGGGACGCCCGGCGGGCGACGTGAGCGTCAGACGCCGCATCGGTTTCCTTCCCGAACATCCGAGGTTCTACGACCACCAGACGCCGGAGGAACTGCTCACGTATTTCGCCGGCCTCTTTGGTCTGTCCGGTGCAGACAGGCGGCGGCGGGTGACTCGATCGCTCGATCGCGTCGGCATCGACGCCGATCGCCGGCGTCCGCTTCGCGAGCACTCGAAGGGAATGGTGCAGAAGGTCGGCATCGCGCAGGCGCTCGTCAACGATCCCGAGCTGGTCATCCTGGATGAGCCGATGTCGGGCCTCGATCCGTTCGGGCGGCGCACGCTGCGTGAGTTGATTCGGGAGCTGTCGGCCGAAGGCCGGACGGTTCTCTTCAGCTCGCACATCCTTTCGGACGTGGAGCAGCTCTGCACGGAGGTGGCCATTCTGGCACGCGGCCGGCTCGTCGCACGAGGGAACGTCGCGGAGCTTGTGGCGGGGAGGACGCTCGAGGACGTGTTCTTCGAAATGGTGGAGGCCGTCGACCGATGACCGTCCGCCGCATTTCCCTCGTGGCCTGGCACACGTTCGTCGAGTCTGCGCAAGCCCGGATCTTCTATGGCGTCGCGGTATTTGTCCTGCTGCTCGTGGTGACGGCGCTGGTCGCAGGTCCACTGTCGGCAGGAGAGGATGTCAAGATTGTCAAGGATGTCGGTCTCGCACTCGTCGAGTTCGCGGGTGTCTTGATGGCCGTGATCATGGGCGTGGGGGTGATCGCGCGCGAGACCGATCGACGAAGCATCCTGAGCCTTCTCGCGAAGCCCCTTCCGCGATGGGAGTTCATCGTCGGCACGTACGCAGGACTGGTGATGACGATCGTCGCGAGCGTTGCGATGATGGGGACGGGGCTTCTTGCCGTGCTCGCGTTCACCGGAGGCGCGGACCTACGGCTGACTGTTGCGCTCGTCGATGATCGCCGGAGAGCTCGCGCTGCTGGTTGCGGTCGCGGTGTTCTTCTCCGTGTTCTCGTCCAGTGCGCTCGTGTCGGTCGTGCTGACCGTCGGCGTGTTCGTGGCCGGCCAGCTCAGCGCGGACTTGCGGTCGTTCGGAAGCATCGGCGACGTTCCAGCGTGGGCGGCATCCGCGATGGCCCTCGTCGGGTGGGCGCTACCGGACTTTTCAGGGTTCGACGTCAAGGCCCAGGTCGTCCATGGTGAGCCGGTTGGCCGGGAGGCCGTCACGCTCACGCTCGCCTACGGCGCGCTGTACGCAACCGGGCTCATCGCCGGTGCGGTCGCGCTGTTTTCCCGCCGTGAGTTCCGATGACAGAGCGAGCCTCGGCCCCGATTGCCGCGCTGGTCGCCGTGACGGCATTGTTGTTCGCGGCCGCTGTCCTTCACGCGCGCGACACGTCCGGCAACACGCGCGAGGAGACCGATCGCGTGTTGTACGTCAGATCGGGCACGTTGGCGTCGCGGCTGTATTTGTCGTTCGATGCGATTGCGGCCGATCTGTACTGGATCCGCGCAATCCAGCACGACGGACACGAGCGGCGGTCCAGCCGGACGGTCGGGCGATTTGGTCTCCTCGAGCCGCTCGTCGATCTCGCGGTGACGCTCGACCCGAAGTTCAATATCGCGTACCGCTTCGGCGCGATTCTCATCGCGCTCGAGCCGCCCAACGGTCCGGGGCGGCCCGATCAGGCTATCGCCCTTCTCGAGAAGGGTCTCGAGGCGAATCCGGATCGATGGCAGTACGCGCACGACATCGGCTTTGTGCACTACTGGTACACGGGCCGGTTCGACGAAGCGGCGGGATGGTTCACCCGTGCCGCCGCGATGCCTGGAGCCCCGCGATGGCTGGGTCCACTCGCCGCGGTCACGCTGGCACAAGGCGGAGACCGTCAAGGCGCGCGCCGGTTGCTCGTTGAGCTTGCCGCGACGAGCGACGGCTATATCCGTCGCTCTGCCGAGCGCGGCCTGGCGCAACTCCAGGCGCTCGACGATCTCGATCGGCTGCAGACGCTCGTACACGACCACGTCGCCCGCACTGGCGAGTACCCCGCGGCGCTGACCGATCTCGGGACTACGACCCTCCCGGCTCTCCTGGATCCCGCAGGGCGGCCCTACACGTACGATGCGGCGGGCGGGACGGTCAGCCTTGCCGCCGACTCACCGCTGTCACCGCTCCCGCGGACGTTCGATCGTCGATGACCGCCGCGATCTGGCTCGTGTTGCTGTTCGGACTCGCCATCGGCAGTTTCCTGAACGTCTGCATCACAAGATTGCCGGCTGACGAGTCGATCGTCACGCCGGGATCGAGATGCCGATCGTGCAGGACGCCCATTCGTTGGTTCGACAACATCCCCCTCGTGAGCTACGTCGGGCTGGCGGGCCGGTGCCGCCAATGCCGATCGCCGATCGGTATCCGATATCCCGCGGTCGAGCTGACAACCGCTCTGGCCTTCGCGCTTCAGGCCTACGTCCATTTGCCCGATCTGGCGCTCGTGGGCGCGCGCCTCACGCTCACGGCGCTTCTCGTCGTCTTGTTCTGGACGGATCTCGAGACGCGGCGTCTGCCAAACGCGTTGACCATTCCAGGCACGGTCGTGGGGTTGGGATTGAGCGCGTTTGTTCCGCCTGGTCCGATCGCCAGCGTGTCCGGGATCGCGCTCGGCGGGGGAGTCCTCTTCCTGTTGCGCTGGCTCTGGCTGCGGGCGACCGGTGTCGAGGGCATGGGGTTGGGCGACGTGAAGATGCTGGCCATGATCGGCGCGTTCCTGGGATGGCAGCAGGTCATTGTCGTGCTCTTTCTCTCGAGCGTCAGCGGTGCGATCGCGGGCATCGCGCTCGTCGTCGCCGGCGGTCGATCGATGCAGGCCAGCATTCCCTTCGGCACGTTCCTCGCCGTTTCCGCGTTGGTCGCGTCGCTCGTCGGTCAGGACCTCTTCGCCTGGTACGTCACGACGCTCCAGTAGCCGTTTGAAAATTTGAACGCTCGCCTGGAGGCGGACGTTGCAGTCCTGGCAGCGTCTGACCAGCCGCACGCGATCTCACAGGCATTGGCGATGGATCGTCGATTGCACCGGATGCCGCCATGACGCAAAGGGATGTCGGGTTCACCCTTGTCGAGGCGCTCGTTGGATTGGCGTTCGTATCCGTGCTCACCGCGGGACTCGCGAACCTCGTCGTGGTCGCAACCGGTCTCACGCGTGATGCCCAAGATGACACCAGTGCCTCGGTCTTGGCGGTCCAGAAGATCGAGCAGTTGCGCTCGGCAATCGCCGCCGGCATGGCGGTGGGGGCGTCCCCGGCGAACGCGCTCGACGAGGACGTGCCCGGATTCTCAGATCGCACCGAGGCCTACGTCCGTCGTTGGCGCGTGACCGCGCTTCCGTCAGACGTCTCGTCCAGGCGAGTTCTGCAGGTTCGTGTGCTGGCTGCGCGTCGCATCGCGGACGTGCCGACAGGCCCGAGCTCGCGGGCCCGTGTTCCTGGCGAGGTCATCCTGGCGACGATCGCGGGAGCGAGGTGAAGGATGCGGGGCGACTCCGGGTTTTCGCTCACCGAAGTCGTGGTCGCTTCGGCACTGCTGCTTCTGGTCGTCGCGGCGGCTGTTGCGGTCGCGAATCCTGTCATGGAAGCGGCGCACTCGCAGCCTGAGGCTATCGACCTTCACCAACGTGCTCGCGTTGCCGCGGCGTCGTTGTTTCGGGATCTCTACGCCGCAGGCGCTGGCCCGGACGTGGGCCTCGTGTCGGGCTCGTTGGGCACCTACATTGCGGCGATCCTGCCTCGTCGAGTCGGCGCCGAATCGCCGGACCCGCCCACGGTGTCCCGGTCCAACGTGGTCACGATCATCTGGGTCCCCATCACGCGCGTGCAGACCACCCTTGTCGCGCCGTTTGCGACGACACCGATGTCTCTGCGCCAGGAGGCCGGCTGTCCATTGACACAGCCTGCGTGCGGCGCCAAGCCAGGCATGGGCCTTCTGCTGTTTGACCGATCGGGGGCCTTCGACCTTTTGACGGTCGAATCAGTCGATGCTGCGGGGGCGGTTGTTCGGTCCCGTGGTCCGACGTCGTCTCATGCTTACGGAGACGATGCCAGTGTCGTGGAAATTGAAGCGCGGACGTACTACGTGGACACAGCGACCAGACAACTGCGGCAGTACGACACAGACAACACCGACGCGCCGGTCATGGACGACGTGGTGGCAATGACGATGGAGTATTTCGGAGCGCCGACGCCGCCGGTGACCCCGAAGCCGCCGACAGGGCAGGGCAACTGTCTGTACGACGCCGCCGGCCAGCTTCTGTCAGGCATGTCCTACCTGTCGCCCGGTGACGACGGTCTTGCGCCCCTGCCGATCGAACTGTTCAGCGACGGGCCATGGTGTGGCTCGGGCGCCCTGACGTACGACGCTGACCTGCTACGCGTTCGCCGTGTTCGCGTGACGCTTCGGCTTCAGGTCTCGTCGCCGGGCCTTCGCGCCACGGGCGATCGGTTCGCCAACGCCGGCACCAGCCGAAGTGCCACGAAGAGCGTCCCTGACGTCGTGGTGTCGTTCGACGTCTCGCCTCGCAATCTCGAAGGCGTGGAGTAGCCGTGAGACGGTGCTGCCTGAGAACTCCGACTCGAGATCAGGGCAGCGGTGTGCTGCTCGCGATGATCGTCATGGGAACGATGCTCGCGTTGGGGCTCGGTCTCGTTGCCGTGTCGTCCACCGAGCGAGCGATTGCGGGAAACCATCACGCCGGGGTCGAGGCGTTGTACGCGGCTGAAGCTCTCGCCGAATTCGTCCTGACTGAACTCGCGTCGGATGCTTCCTGGAGTCCTGCGCTGACAGGTGAGCGTCACTCGGCATTCCTCGAGCCCACCAATCAGCCGATGACGCCGTGGAACGAAGTGCTCGACGTGTCCGCGATCACGACGCGCGTTCAGCAGCAATCCGACGCCATATGGTCCGCCGGCCTTGATACGCCGCAGTGGCGAGTGTTCGCGGCCGGGCCGCTCGAGACGCTGGTCGGCAGCGGCAATGTCGGTTCGATGTTTCTCATTGCGTGGGTCGCAGACGATGTGGCGGATGCGGACGCTGATCCGGGCGCCGACAACAACGGTCTCGTCATGATTCGCGCGCAGGCTCTCGGTCCCGCCGGCCTCCAGCGCACTCTCCTCATCGTCTTTCGACGTGACGAAGGCGGCGGGTGTCGCGTCATCGGCTGGCGGGAAGTCCGATGACGTCGCTGTGGCTCGTGATGATCGCGATCGCGCAAGCGATTGCCTGGATGTCGGAGCCGCCGAAGTCCCTGGCGGCGGCCGCTACGCGAGAGGCCATACGACGGCAGGTGGTTGGACCATCGGTCGGGTTCTACACCAACGACACGCTGGCAAGCGACCGCGAGAGTGTGGCCGAACCTGCCGTTCCGGTTCAGTCGGTCGGTCCAGCGTTGACTGGGGCCGTCGAGCGTCGTGACGAATCGTGGTGGCGCGAACGACTGGCGGAAGTTCGCACGAGAATCACGACCGATGACGAACGGATGTCGGCTCTCGAATTGGAGATCCCGCGTCTGGATGGACAGGCCATCTCACGTGACGATCCGGCTCAGCAGGCGACACTGCGCAGAGAAGCCAACGACGCCCGTTCCGAGCTCGAGACGCTTCGAACACGTGCGGCGTCCACGCGCCGTGAGCTCAGTGCGCTGCTTGAAGAGGCCCGTCGGCAGGATGTGCCGCCGGGTTGGCTGCGGTAGGCGGCCTCACTTCATCCCGATGTGCTTCATCGCGGCCGCGATCTCTTTCGTCTGGACGTCCGCGACGATTTCGGTCGCCCCGATGCCGCGCGCGAGCACGAAGTGCAGCCGGCCGGCGACCACTTTCTTGTCCCGGCCGATGACATCGAGCGCGTCGGTCGATCGAAGATCGGCGACTGGCGGCAGCGGGCCCATGTCGCGAATCAACGTGGCCAGTCGCGACTCATCGTCTTTCGTCATGAGGCCGCGTGTGAACGAGAGGTGAGCGGCCGCCAGCATGCCGTAGCCGATCGCCTCGCCGTGGCGGAAGCGCCGGTATTCCGTGACGGCCTCGAGCGCATGACCGACCGTGTGGCCGAAGTTGAGGATGCGTCTGAGACCAGACTCACGCTCGTCTGTCATGACCACCTGCGCCTTGATCCGGCAGCAGTCCGTCACGAGCGACGTGAGCACCGCGCCGTCGCGGTTGAAGATTGCCGTCAGGCC
The DNA here is from genome assembly GCA_963793255.1 of uncultured Acidobacteriota bacterium. GTDB lineage: Bacteria > Acidobacteriota > Vicinamibacteria > Vicinamibacterales > SCN-69-37 > CAVTYZ01. The sequence goes on along the minus strand of CAWBZK010000015.1, from coordinate 64,447 downwards.
ACCCGCCACGCGGTCGAACAACGGAGCCGATGAGATGACACCGTATTTCACGACTTCATAGAGTCCGGCGCGAAACTCACGCCGGCCGAGCGAGCCGAGGACGTCTGGATCGCAGACGACGAGCGACGGCGAGTGAAAGGAACCCACCAGGTTTTTGCCCGAGGTGAGATTCACGCCGACCTTGCCGCCGATCGAGCTGTCCACCTGGGCGAGGAGGGTCGTCGGGACCTGGACCAGCCGGATGCCGCGTAGATAGGTGGCCGCCGCAAAACCAGCGACGTCGCCGACCACGCCGCCGCCGAACGCGATGACGGCGCCTGACCGGTCCAGACTCCGTCGGACGCACGCATCGTAGACTCTCGAGACCGTGGCGAGCGTTTTCGCGCGCTCACCGTCGGGAATCAGCGTGGGCCGTTCCTTGGGACCGACGACGTTGCGGAGCCGCGTGCCCTGAAGCCGCCAGATCGGCGCTGCGCTGACCACCAGCCGCTGTCGATCGATGCCCTGCTCGCTCGAGGAGGGCCGCGAGGCGACCGGACGCGCCTGAGCCGATGACAACCTTGTACGTGCCGCGTTCGCTCGTGACGTCGAGGCGTGTGTGTTCCATGCGTGGGGTCAGGTAGGATAGCAGGCCTCTTGATCGCCCGCCTTTCAGCCGATTTCCTCATCATCGGCAGCGGTATCGCAGGGCTGCGCGCCGCCATCGAGCTCGCGTCCGAGGGCCGCGTGCTCGTGTTGACGAAGGCCGATGCTCGCGCCGGCAGCACGGGATTCGCGCAGGGTGGCATTGCCGCCGCCGTGGCCGCCGACGACTCGGTCGCCCTTCACGCCGCTGACACGATGCGCGCCGGCGACGGCTTGTGCGACGAGCAGGCCGTGAACGTCCTCGTCTCGGATGGGCCTGCCTTCGTTCGAGAGCTCATCGAGTGGGGCGCGGCCTTCGACCGCCAGTCAGACGGTTCGCTGGATCTCGCACGCGAGGGCGCACACTCGGCGCGCCGGGTGCTTCACGCGCACGACGCGACGGGCCGCGAGATTGGACGCGTCCTCGCCGAGCGGCTCGCCACGCTTCGACGCGTCGAGGTTCGCGACCACGCCGTTGTCGTTCAAGCGATTGTCGAGGACGGCGCCGTCGCTGGCGTCCGATTCCTTGACGCGGAGGGCAGACTCGGCGAGGCGAGGGCCACCGCCACGCTGCTCGCGACTGGCGGCGCCGGGCAGATCTACCGGGAGACCACGAACCCTGCCGTCGCATCCGGCGACGGCGTCGCGCTCGCGTACCTGGCTGGGGCACGCGTCGCGGATCTCGAGTTCGTACAGTTTCATCCGACCGTGCTGGCCGTGCCCGGCGCGCCGCGGTACCTGTTGTCCGAAGCGCTGCGGGGCGAAGGTGCCCGCCTGATCAACGAGGCAGGCGAGCCCTTCATGTCCCGCTACGAGGCCGAGGGCGATCTGGCCGCCCGCGATCGCGTGTCGCGCGCGATGGTGCGCGAATCCACGCGGACCGGCCGGCCGGTGTATCTCTCGATGGCGCACCTGCCGGCCGCGATGGTCCTGGATCGGTTCCCCGCCATCGCGGGCCTTTGCCGGCAGGTCGGTCTCGATCTCGCCCGTGACCGCTTGCCTGTGAGTCCCGCGGCCCACTACCTGATGGGGGGCGTCGTCACCGATCTCGAAGGCCGGACGTCGCTGCCAGGGCTGTTCGCGGCCGGAGAGGTGGCTGCGACAGGCGTCCACGGCGCGAACCGCCTGGCGAGCAACTCGTTGCTCGAGGGCCTGGTGTTCGGGGGCCGCGCGGGACGGGCCATGTCGGCCATCGCACGAACTGACTGGCCGACGCCCACGACCCAGGCGTGGACCGGACCGCCGCCGGACGGAACGGACGTCGAGATCCCGATCGCGGAGGAGCAACTCCGCGAGCTGATGTGGCAGTCGGCCGGCGTGTTTCGCCACCGCGACGGTCTCGATGAAGGCCCAGACGCGATTGGAGCCGTCGTGGGACGCCATCGAACGCGCGGCGGCAGCCGGCGCCCGTTTCTCCGCCGACTCCTGGCGCACGTGCGAGCCTCGTGACCGTCAGCCGCCTGATCGTTCGCGCCGCGCTTCGCCGGGAAGAGAGCAGGGGCGCGCATTCGAGAACGGACTATCCCAATGCCGATGACGCGCGATGGAAGCGTCGCGTGTACGAGGACCGTTCGTCGGGGTAATCTACTTCGGCGAGCGGGCCTGTCCCCGCTTGCGAAGTGGGACTGACCCCGCGTGCGATCCGATATGGCTCAAGACAACCAGCAGAAAAAAGACGCGTTCGTGACCGAGATTACGCCCCGCTCCCAGGACTTTTCCGCCTGGTACCTGGACGTCGTGCGCCGCGCCGAGTTGACCGACTACTCGCCGGTCAAGGGGTGCATGGTCATCCGCCCGTACGGCTACGCCATCTGGGAGGCGATCCAGCGAACGCTCGACGCGCGACTGAAGGCGACCGGTCACGTCAACGCGTACTTCCCGCTCTTCATCCCGGAGAGTCTGATCACGAAGGAGAAGGAGCACGTCGAGGGCTTCGCGCCGCAGGTTGCCTGGGTGACCAAGGGTGGCGACGAAGAGCTCGAGGAGAAGCTCATCGTCCGGCCGACCTCGGAGGTCATGTTCGGGACGATGTATGCGAAGTGGATCAAGTCCTGGCGCGATCTGCCGGTGCTCATCAACCAGTGGGCCAACGTGGTCCGCTGGGAAAAGGTGACGCGTCCGTTCCTTCGGACCACCGAGTTTCTTTGGCAGGAAGGGCACACCGCGCACGAGACGGCCGAGGAAGCCGAGGAAGAGACGCTCAAGATTCTCGCGCTCTACAAGGACTTCGTCGAGGGCACGCTCGCCGTGCCCGTCATCGACGGCGTCAAGAGCGAGAGCGAGAAGTTTGCCGGTGCGTCACGGACCTACTCGATCGAGGCCCTGATGGGCGACGGGCGGGCGCTCCAGGCGGGGACGTCACACAACCTCGGGCAGAATTTCGCGAAGGCGTTCGAGATTCAGTTCCAGGGCCGGGACAAGGCCCTGCAGTACTGCTGGACGACGTCGTGGGGCATGACGACGCGCCTCATCGGCGCCATCGTCATGACGCACGGCGACGACAGTGGCCTGGTGCTTCCGCCCGCGGTCGCGCCCTACCAGGTCGTCATCGTGCCGATTCCGCGAGGCAACTGGAAGGAAACCGTCCTGCCGCACGCCGAGCAGATTCGCGACACGCTGACGGCCGCAGGCATCCGCGTGAAGCTCGATGCGAGCGAAGAGAATTCGCCCGGGCTGGAAGTTTGCGGAGTGGGAGCTGCGGGGCGTGCCGCTCCGGCTCGAGATTGGTCCGAAGGACATCGAAAAGGCGCAGGTGTTTTCGGCCCGCCGCGACACGCGCGAGAAGGCCGCCATTCCGATCGCGGACCTCGCGACACGCGTCGAAAGCCTGCTGGCTGAGATTCAGCAGAACCTGCTCGCGCGCGCCCGTCAGTTCCGCGAGGAACACACGAGCGAAGCGACGACGTGGGACGAGTTCCGTGCGCTGATGGAAGGACGTCCGGGTTTCGTGATCGCGCCCTGGTGCGGAGATGCCGACTGCGAAGCGGCGATCAAGACGGAAACGCAGGCGACGCTGCGCAATATCCCGCTCGGAACGCCGACGATCTCAGCGACGTGTGTGAAGTGCGGGCGTTCCGCGAACGTGAAGGCGTGGTTCGCGAAAGCGTACTGACGATCGTCGTTCCCGCGTTCCCAGTTCCGCGTTCCCCGTTCTGAAATTGAGAACCAGAACGAGGAACGGGGAACCGGGAACTCGGAACGATCCTACTGAAGTCTCACAACCAGCGCCGCCCGGCGATTGAGGCGCCGCGTGTCTTCGCGCGAGTTGTCGTGGCGCGGCCGTTCCTCACCATAGCTGACCGTCGTCAAGCGGGCCTGCGCGATGCTGCGGCTCACCAGATAGTCGCGGACGGCCCGGGCGCGGCGGTCGCCGAGCGCCAGGTTGTATTCGTTCGTGCCGATGTTGCAGGTGTGGCCCTCGATTTCGAGGCGCAGCGTCGGATTGGCCTGCATCGCCTTCACGGCGTCGTCGAGAATCGCCAGCGCATCCTGACGAAGCGTGAACCGGTCGAACTCGAAGTGCACGTCCTCGAACGCGAACTGCTGGCGCTGAGGGCTGCGTGACCTGAATCGTGACGCGTGTCGCTGGCCGTGCCGCCGCGCCCGTCGTTCACCGTGACGGTGAAGGGCACCGGGCCCGGGGTGTTCGGCGCCGTCCACGGCGTCTGTCGGGCCGTTGGGGTCGTCAGCGTGCCGCCCTTGGCCGCCCACTGATAGGTCAGCGGATCGCCGTCCGGATCCTGCGCGTCGGCGGTCACCAGGGCCGTGCGCCCGACTTCGACCGAGCACGGGTTGCAGGAGGCCTTCACCGTCGGAGGCCGGTTCTGAGGCGCCGCGGGCTGCTGGGGCGGTGCGACCGGGGCCGCCGGGCGCGGCAGGCGGCTGCGACGGGCGCCGGCCGGGGCCGTCGGTCCCTGGCGCCCGGATGGAAGCCGATACGGACCTCGAAGCCCTTGTCGTCCTTTGGCGGTCGACGGGGCGCCGATGCCCGCTTCGTCGCGCGAGTCCATCGCGAAGTTCCAGCTGGCCGCGCCACCGACGAAGAAGCCGTTCGGGGCCGACCAGGTGAGGCCGAGGGCGCCGACGACGGGGCCTCGCACACTCGTGATCGAGCGGCGCCACAGATCCGATCCGTCCCCGTCAGGCCCGGCAGGCGCGGTGATGGTGTCGTCGAAGTACTTCTCGCCGAAGAGCTCAGCCGAGAACCTGAAGCCGCAGGTTGTAGCGCTGCGGGAACCCCGCGCCGACGCCCCAGCGGAGACCGTTCGTCAGCTCGTATCCGTCCGGGCTTGCCGCGCACGATGACGCCGCCATAGCCGGCGAACTCGACGGCCGGTCCGTAGGCCGACACGATTGCGTCGACCGCGAAGTCGGCCTTGCCGCTCGACGCGCCCGACTCGTCGTCGCCGACTGGAACCTTCACCATGCCTCGGCACGCCGAAACCGGCGCTCGACGTGGATCCGGCCATGAGGTTGACCTTGCCGCCGAGCCAGAGGTCACCGAGCTTGTTGCCGGTCCACTGCTCGTGAACGCCCGGGTGGTCCACGAGGATGCCGCCGTTCGTGCCGGCGTCCGAGTTGGCCGGTGTAAAGAACAACGGCCGCGAGTCGCGGTCGATGCGCGTGGCGAGCGACCAGCTGCCGAACAGTTCGGCACGATTTCCGAGGCCGACCGCGAAGGTCACCGGGAATGTCGAGACGTCGGTGAATCCCTGGCCGTAGTCGATGTTGGTGCGGTACAGCGACATCGACCATTTCTTCGCGGGCAGAACCTCACTCGTCGGGACGTACCAGATGCCGGTGGTTCCAGACACGGTGGTGGTCGCGGGCCGCGTCGGCTCGTCGCCTGCGGAACCGGAAGACGGCTGGGCAGGCGTCTGGGGTGTCTGCGCCATCACCGACGTCGAAACGGCAAGGGCCGCGGTCAACACGCTGATTCCGAACAGTCGTCTCATAATGGTTCTCTCAGAAGGCCCGGACCGCACTGCATGTGCGCCCACGGACGAAAGTGAATGCGCGTGCTCTGTAATGCAACTTGCGCGCCTCCCGTTGGCCATTCCAGTCATGTTAGGACTCGATCAGGCCCAAGTCAACGCAAACAAAGGGGATCTCGGCTTTTGACCGGCACTTCGTTAGGGAACGGACTTGGTGGAACGCGATATACTTTCTGCGTCCCTCCGCGGGTTAGCACGCCCCTCGTGGGGTAAGGAGAGCACCATGGGTCCACTCGGTTTTCCTGAGCTCATCATCATTTTCGTCGTGGCTTTGCTTGTTTTCGGGCCGCGAAAGCTTCCGGAGCTCGGACGCTCGCTCGGCAAGGGACTCTCGGAGTTCAAGCGTGCGTCGAACGATCTCCGACAGACGCTCGACGATGAGATTCGTGACGAGGAACGCCGGACGGCCCTGACGACGCCGCCGTCACCACCCGCCGTGACCGCACCTCAGCCCATCGTTGCCGCGTCGGATATCGACGAATCCACCGTGCCGGAACCCGAGACCATCGCGCGCGGGCACAACCCGGCGTAGCGCTTCCGTTCGGCGGCACGTCATGGCTATCAACGCGTCCGATCTCGATTCGCTCGCCGCCGATCGCGACGCGACCGACGAGGACGATGAAGTAGCCCAGTCGAGGATGGGATTCCTCGACCATCTGGACGAGCTTCGCCGCAGGCTCCTCTATTCCATCTACGTGCTCGTCGGCTGCTGTGTGGTGTCGTTCTACTACTGGGATCAGCTCTACCGGTACTACGCCCACTACTTCCAGCAACTCGGCGGCAACGTCACCCTCGTCTTCAACAAGCCGATGGCCGGATTCATGTTCAGCCTGAAGCTATCCGGGCTGGCGGGGCTGGTCGTCGCGGCGCCGTTCATTTTCGCGCAGGCATGGCTGTTCATCGCGCCCGGGCTGTACCGGAAAGAAAAGCGGGTCGTGCTCCCGTTTGTCTTCTTCTCGTCGGTGCTGTTCTTTCTCGGGGCGTACTTCTCGCACGCAGCTCGCCTTTCCCTCGATGTGGCGCTTCTTCGCCAGCTACGCGGTCGATGGCATCAGCTTCTTCCCCACGATTGACGAGACCTTCGGGCTCTACGTGAAAGTGTTGCTCGGTCTCGGCCTGATTTTTCAGATGCCGATGATCGTGTTCTTCCTGGCTCGATTCGGCGTCGTCACGGCCGGCTTTCTGTTGCGGAAGATCAAGTACGCCGTTCTCATCATCGTCGTGGTCGCCGCCGTGGTCACGCCAAGCGGCGATCCGATGACCTTGGCCATCTTCTCGGCCCCGATGTTGATCCTCTATGTCGTCAGTATCGGCGTCGCCTGGCTCTTCCAGAAAAAGCGGTCTGTCGACGCCTGAGGCTGCTACGATGACCCCTATGCGGACGGTTCGAGTTCCTTCTGCGGCCGTGGTCGTTGCGGTGTCGATCGCCGCGGGACTCGCCTGGGGCACGGTCGACGACCAGTACGCAGGATCGCGCGCGCGCCCGCTATCAGGTGTACGCCCGCGCGCTCGCCGAGATCGAGGCGGGCTACGTCGAGCCGATGGACAAGCCATGCCCGAACGGTTCGACGTGCGGTACCGAAGCGCTCGTCTACTCGTCGATCGACGGCATGCTCCGCACCCTGGATCCGCACTCCAGCTTCTTCTCGCCGGGCGATTTCCGCCGCATGCGCGAGCGCCAGATCGGCCGCTACTTCGGGATCGGCATTTCGATCCAGAAGGCCGGGAACGACGTGGTGGTCGTCTCCCTCTTCGAAGGATCGCCGGCCTACCGGTCGGGCATCCGCCGCGGCGACGTCATCGCGCGCGTCGGGACGGAAGACGCGAAACCCACCTGGACCACCCAGGACGTCGTCGACCGCGTGAAGGGCGACAAGGGCACGACGGTGGAAGTCGGCATCCGGCGACCCGGCGTGGACGACCTGATCCAACTGACCGTCGAGCGCGACGAGATTCGAATCCCGAGCATCCGTACGGCGTTCATGCTGGACGACACGACGGGCTACGTCCGCCTGCAGGATTTCTCGGAGACCACGGAGACGGAGCTCGACGCGGCACTCGTCAAGCTGAAGCGTGGCGGCATGAAGCAGCTGCTGCTCGACCTTCGGGACAACCCGGGCGGGCCGCTCGACCAGGCCATTGCCGTGGCCAGCAAGTTCCTTCGAGCCGGGCAGATGGTCGTCTACACGCGCGGGCGGATTCCCAACTCCGACGACGACCATCGCGTGCGCGCGACCGGTGACCTCGAGTTGCCGCTTGTCGTCCTCGTCGATCGGCAGAGCGCCAGCGCCTCCGAAATCGTCGCAGGCTCGCTCCAGGACCACGACCGTGGGCTGGTCGTGGGCGAGACGACGTTCGGCAAGGCGCTCGTGCAGTCGGTCTACCCGATCAGCAACAACGCGGGGCTGGCGCTCACGACCGGCCGGTACTACACGCCGAGCGGCCGGCTCATCCAGCGTCCCTGGGACGGCAGCTTCGACGAGTACCTCACCTACACGTCACGGGATCAACAGGCGCTCGCCGACGCATAGTCCGTCGGACCTGCGGTACACCGACAACAAGCGCAAGGTGTACGGCGGTGGAGGCATCGAGCCGGATCACTTCGTCCCGGGCCCGGTCGAGGGGTTCAATCCGTCGAAATTTTCGCGGCTCATCTATGCACGCGGCAGCTTCGTGGGCTTCGCCGAGCGCTTCACCAAGGAAGGCGACGCCCGCCCCGGGTCGCGATCCTCGACACGCGCCCATCGCGTATCGCCGGGCTGGACCGTGACCGACGAGATGGTGAACGAGTTCCGCGAGTACCTGGTCGAGCGCCGCGTGAAGGTCGACGCCGCCGCGTTTCAAGGCCGACCTGGCGTTCATCAAGGCCATGATTCGGTACGACGTCGATCTGGACCTCTTTGGTGTCGAAGAGGCCCGGCGGAATCTCTCGAGCGTCGACCCGCAGGTCCAAGCGGGTGCTCGGCCGGTTCGGCGAGACCCGCGAACTGCTCGCCCAGAGCGCCCGACGGTGCAGGAACCGGGATTCACGTCCTAGGCCACGACCGTTTCGTCCCCCTACATCTTGTGCCGGCAATTTTTGTTGCCGCGCCAGATGGTGCTTGCTAGACTGACGCCCTGATCCGGTTTCGGGTACCGTCAAGCTGGAATCCCAGCCGCTTGCCGGTCGATAGTCCAGGTGTCTATCGGCGACCAAGCGGCTGTTTGTCTGTACGAGAGTTCGACTTCATGCGTTTATCGCGACTGCACATCGCCGGCTTCAAGAGTTTCCCGGACCGCGCCGAACTTGGCTTCGATGATGGCGTGACCGCCATCGTCGGCCCCAACGGGTGCGGCAAGAGCAATGTGGTGGATGCCATCACATGGGTGCTCGGCGAGCAGAGCGCGAAGAGCCTGCGTGGCGAGCGCATGGAAGACATCATCTTCAACGGCAGCGATGCCCGTAAGCCCACGGCGTCGGCCGAGGTCCGGCTGAAGTTGTCGCAGGTGGCCAAGCGGGCGATGGCGGAGGCGACCTCGGGAGACGAGCTCGACTGCTCAATGGGGAGCCGATCATCACGCGCGACGTCGAAATCGGCCGTCGTCTGTACCGCTCCGGCGAGAGTGAATACCTGATCGACGGCGAAGTGTGCCGGCTTCGTGACGTTCATGACCTGCTGATGGATTCGGGTCTCGGCGTCAAGGCGTATGCCGTCATCGAGCAGGGAAAGATCGGACAGATCCTGTCCTCGCGTCCGGCCGAGCGACGGACGCTCATCGAAGAAGCGGCCGGCGTCACCAAGTACAAGTCGCGTCGCCGGGCCGCGGAACTCAAGCTCGAAGCGGCCCAGCAGAACCTGACGCGCGTCGACGACATCATTTTCGAAGTCGAGAAGCAGCGCGGCGCCCTGAAGAGACAGGCGTCACGCGCGCGGCGGTACAAGAAGCTGCGAGAGGACCTGCGGAAGTGGGAGCAGGTGCAGTTCGCCGAGCGCTACGAGGCGCTCGCTCGCGAAGTCGAAGCCGCTGAGGGCCGGTTGAATGAGGCGCGGACGCGCGCGACCGTTGCGGCCGCGCATGTCGCCGAGCTCGAGGCGGATGTCGAGCGGGTACGGCTGGCGTTGACCGAGGGCGAAGCCGGCGCGACGGCCGCTCGTGAGCAGGCGCACGCTCGGCAGCTCGAGATTGGCCGCTGGCAGCAGCAGATCCAGTTCAACCGGCAGCAGATTGAAGAGCTGACGCGCCAGGCTGGCGTCTTTGGCGACGAAGTCCGTGCGCTGGAGGATCGGCGCGAGCCGGCCGCCGAGGCGCTGCGCGCCCAGCGTGACGCGGCCGCGGAGGCCGTCCGGACTCTGGAGGCCGCGCGCCAGGACGTCGCCCGGTGCGATGCGGAGTACGCGGCCGCCCTCGTCGGCGTGCAGACCATCGAGCAGGAAGCCGACGGCGTGCGCGCCATCGTCCTCGCGGCGTCGACGACGCTCGGCGCGCTGCAGCAGGTTCGTGACCATGCCGCCACCGCGCGCGATCGAGTGGCTGCGGAGCTTGAACGGCTCGGTCTGGAGATGCGCGAGCTCTCTGCCGAAGCGGAGCGTGCAAAGACGCAGCACGAGACCGCGGCGGGTCGGCTCGCCGACAGCCGGCGCGCGCTCGAGCGCGCATCCGTGGAACGGCATGACCGCGGAGCAGGATCTCGCGGCCCAACGGGCGGAGCACGAGCGCCTCACGCAGGAACTGGCAATCGCAGAACGCGAGGCTGCCGCCCGGCGAGCGCGACTCGAGGCGCTCGTCGAGATCGAGGCCAGCCGCGCAACGTTCGGTGACGCGGCCCGGTTCGTCCTCCGCGAGGCGGGAAGCGCGCTCGCGTCAGCACGGCGCCGCCGCCGATCACCTCGACGTCGAGCGTTCCTACGAGCGGGCGGTCGACGCCCTTGTCGGTGACCGCCTGCAGTACGTCCTCGTGGACGGCCACGATGACGTCGCGGCCGCGTTCCGCCTGCTCTCCGAGCAGAACGCCGGCCGGTGCGGTTTCGTCGTGCTCGACGCGACTGCGAGCGCTCCGGCCGAGCCGGCGCTGCCGCTCGTGGTTCCGCCGGGCGCCAGAGCGCTGTCGAGCGTCGTGCGCACGGTCGGACCGCACGCCCGTGCGGTCGAGCGTCTGATCGACCGTGCGCTGATCTGTCGACTCCGCCGATGCCGCCCGCGCGTTGTCGGCCGACGTTTCAGTGCCGGTCGCGGCCCTCACGGGCGAAGTGTTTCGGGGGGCGTGGCTCGTTGAAGGTGGCTCCCGGCAGGATGTGCGCGGCATCCTCGAGACCCGAGCCGCCGCGATTGCGCTCAAGGAAGAGCTTCAGGCGGCCGAGAAGGACTTGAACGCGTTGCGTGCTGAGGCGTCGGGACTCCTGGCCGCCATTGAGAGCGCCGATCGCGTCGTGCTGTCGGCGGTCGCCGACTGGCACGAGCGCGAGAAGGGGATTGTCGCTCTCGAGGCTCAGGCGAGCCGAGCGTCAGACGAGCACGTGCGCGCACAACAGCGCCTCGAAGTCGTGACAGCGGAACGCGGACGGGCCGTCGACGAGCAGGCCGCAGCCGAAGGACGGCGTGAGGAAGCCTCGGCCGCCATCACCGTTCATCAGTCGCAGCAGCAGACAGCGCAGGCCAGCCTCGACGCGGTGTTCTCGAGGCTGCAGGGCGGTCGGGAACAAGCGGAATCGCGTCTCCGATTCGTCACCGAGAGCCGGACTCGCGAAGCGGCGCTCGTGGAACGGGCATCGGCGCTGGCCAACGACGTCGCGCGTCTCGAGGAAGCCAGCCGCGACCTCGACGGCCGTCTGGTCGGACGCCAGGCCGAAATCCGCAGGACTGAGGAACGCCGCGCCGAGTTGGGCCAATCGATCGTCGACGCCGAACGGCGTTTCGACGCGGACGTCGAGGCGCTTCGCGGTCTCGAGACGGAGATGCGCACGCTCGACGAGCGCGTCGTCGTCATGCGCACGGAGTTTCACGAGCGCGAGCAGGGGATTCGGACCGCCAGGCATGGGCTCGATGGCGTGCGCGCGGAGGTCACGAGCCTCGAGGTTTCCCAGGCCCGTGCAACGTCGGACCTGTCGCATCTCGCCGCGACCTGTCTCGAGGCCTTCGGCCTCTCACTCGATCAGGTGGTTGCCGCGGTCACGGCCTTCGAAGAGGCGGGCGAGCTCGTGCCTCCGGCGCAGCGGACCGGACCGGCGACCGACGAGGAGGAAGACGGGGAGCCCGCGGAGGCCGAGGGCCGCGAAGCCCCCGACATCGAAGACGAGCCGCGCGTCGCGGATGCCGGCTTCACGCCCGACCAGGTCATCGCTGTTTTCAGAAAGCGAATCGAGCGGCTCGGTCCAGTCAACATGATGGCGATCGAGCAGTTCGACGAGCTCGAGTCACGGCACACGTTCCTGACGAGCCAGCGGCGCGACCTGCTCGATGCGATCTCCCAGACCGGTGAAGCCATCCGCAAGATCGACAAGACCACGCGCGAGCGCTTTGCGGACGCGTTCGAGAAGGTCAACCGGAATTTCGAGGGCACGTTCACGACGCTCTTCGGCGGCGGCCGCGCCGGGCTCACGCTGATCGACCAGGAGAACGACGTCGAAAGCGGCATCGACATCATCGCCCAGCCACCTGGCAAGCGGCTGCAGAACGTGCAGTTGCTGTCCGGCGGAGAAAAGGCGCTCACGGCGATGGCGCTCATGTTCGCCATCTTCAAGTACCGCCCCAGTCCGTTCTGTCTGCTCGACGAAATCGACGCGCCGCTCGACGACGCGAACATCGGCCGATTCGTCGAGATGCTCCAGGGCATGCAGGATCACACGCAGTTCATCCTCATTACGCACAACCGCAAGACGATGGAGATCGCGAACCGTCTGTACGGCGTCACGATGGAAGAGCCGGGAGTCTCGAAGCTGATTTCCGTCCAGTTGAACTGACGACGATGGCTTGTGGCTTGGGGCTTAGCGGCTTAGGGCCGCGTTCGCAATCTCAGTCGCCTCAAGCCCCAAGCCTCAAGCCCCAAGCCTCGCTATGAATGAATCCAAAGCCACTCGGTACCAGCGGCTGCGGAGGCGAGCGCGGGCGGCGTCAGTCGGATCGGCCGCGCTCATGCTGGCGCTCATCGCGCTGACGCCGGTGTCGCGATGGCTGCGGGAGTTTGCGCTGACCTTTGCCGGAGGCCTGTCAGGCGTCACGGCGGCTGCCGTTGCGCTCGCGCTGTTCGTCGTGCTCGTCGTCGTGCTGTGGGAATTGGCCAGCCTTCCCGCGGCCATCTACCTGGCTCGGCGTGTGGACTCGCGTACGGCCAATCCGCGCCGAACCCGCCGAGCATCGAGGAGATCCTCGCAGAACAGGCTCAGGCGACGGTCGTGGCGCTGCCGGCCGCTCTGGCGGCCAGTGGCACCGTCCTCGTGGCTGTTCAGCTGGCCGGCGCGTGGTGGTGGGTCGTCGCGGGACCGATCCTCGCGCTTCTGCTCGCACTGGCGCTGCGGCTGGCGCCGTTTCTCTTCGCGCGCCTCGGACGCGTGCGGCCGCTGGACCGTCCGTCCCTCACGACTCGCTTATCGACACTTGCGGCTCGGGCGCGCGTACCAGTCGCGGGTATCGACGAATGGGTCGTGGACGAGTCCTCGCAGGCGACGGCGCTCGTCACCGGCGTCGGTCCGACACGGCGCATTCTCTTGTCCTCCGAGATCGCGCGGCGGTGGGCCGACGATGAGGTCGTCGTCGTGGTCGCGCACGAGCTGGCGCACCACGTCTATCGCGACTTGTGGCGGACGTTCGCGGTACACGTTGCCGTGCTCTGGGCGTCGCTCTTCGCGGCGCAACTGGTGGTGACGCGGTTGTCGGTTGGTGGAGCCGGCGACTTGGCGGCGCTGCCACTCGTGGCGCTCGTCACCTGCGGCATCTGGATTCTGGCCACGCCGCTCCGGCACGCGCAGTCACGGCGGCACGAGCGGCGCGCCGATGCATACGCGCTGGCCATGACGGGGGGCGTCGAAGCGTTTGGCGCCGCGGTGACCCGCCTCGGAGCACGTCACCTCGCAGAGGAGCGTCCTTCGGCAATCACGCGCTGGATGTACCACAGCCACCCGTCAGTGGCCGAGAGGCTGGCGCTGGCCGAGTCCTTTCAAAAGGTGCGGTCACATCCTTCGCACCCATCGAACTCTTCGAACTCCGCGACCACTCGACGTGGCTCGTGGTCGCCCTGAGCGAGGTCGAAGGGCGAAGTCTGGTCGATCTACTTGGGATCCACGATGAAGGTGCCCTGCATGCCCTTGCACTTCGAATCGGTCGTCAAGCTGCAGTAGAACCGGAAGCGGCCGGACACGTCGGCCCGGAATTCGAATGAGACCGGCTTTCCCGCCTCGGCGCGTCGCATGATGCGGTAGTGGCTGTCCTCGTGGTCCTCGATGGTGAAGCTGTGGGGGATGTCCTCGGTCGAAAAATTGATTCGAACGAGGTCATTCTGCGCGACGTGAATTTCCGCCCGGTCGTTCCCGGAGACGGTGAAGCTGTACCGGCGCGAGACGACATCGAAGTCCCTCCGCGCCTGGGCGACGAGCACGACGCCGGTCGTCACGATGGCCGCCAGAATCGCGGCCACTGTCGGGAGCGTTCGTGACGAACCTAACAGCCGACGAGACATCTGCACAGAGGCCTCCTGTAGCTGAGACGCTGCCGACAGCGTCATGGCCGGGAGACAGGGTTCGAGGGACCAAAGTGCCAAAGGATCCAGGGTTCGCGTCCGGCACCCTGGAACCTTGGCCCGCTGGAGCCTTCGAACCCTAATGTACCTCAGTGCCGCCGAGGCGGGCGCCGGTCGCGGTCGCGGCCGCCGCCGCCGCGCTCACGGAAATCTCCGCCGGCCGGAGCGTCGTGCACGGGCCGAGGGTCGCGTGGCGCGGTGCCTTCGTCGGGTGCGAGCAGGGCCTTTCGGCTGAGCCGGACCTTGCCCGAGGGGTCGACGTTGATCACCTTGACCATGATCTGCTCGCCCTCTTTGAGCTCGTCCCGGACATCCTTGACGCGGTAGTTGGCAATCTCCGAGACGTGCAGGAGGCCGTCAACGCCCGGCATGATCTCGACGAACGCCCCGAAGTCGGTGATGCGTTCGACGCGGCCGAGATAGCTGGCATCGAGTTCGGGCGTGGCCGTGAGCGACTTGATCATGTCGATCGCCATCTTCGCCGCGGCCTCGTCGGCCGATGCCACGTTGACGCGCCCGTCGTCTTCGACGTCGATCTTCACGCCGGTCTTCTCGATGATGCTCCGGATCATCTTGCCGCCCGGCCCGATGACGTCGCGAATCTTCTCGGTCGGGATGCGAATGGTGATGATGCGCGGTGCGAAGCTGGAGATATCCCCGCGCGGCGCGGCGAGCGCGGCGGTCATGGCGTCCAGAATCTCGAGCCGGCCCTTGCGCGCCTGCTCGAGTGCTCGACGCATGATGTCCATCGTGATGCCGCCAACCTTGATGTCCATCTGCAGCGCGGTGATGCCCGTCTTCGTCCCGGCGACCTTGAAGTCCATGTCGCCGTAGTGATCCTCAGCGCCGGCGATGTCGCTCAGCACGGCCCATTTGCCGGTCTCCTCGTTCATCACGAGGCCCATCGCGACGCCGGCGACCGGCGCCTTGATCGGCACGCCCGCGTCCATCAGCGCCAGCGCGCCACCGCACACCGAGGCCATCGAAGACGATCCGTTCGATTCGAGGATGTCGGAGACGACTCTAAGCGTGTAGGGAAACTCGGTCTCGTTGGGAATGAGGGGGAGCAGCGCGCGCTCGGCGAGAGCGCCGTGACCAATCTCTCGGCGGCCCGGTCCCCGCAGGAACTGCACTTCGCCGACCGAGAACGGCGGGAAGTTGTAGTGCAGCAGGAAACGCTTGTAGGTCTCGCCCTCGACTGTTTCGATCTTCTGCGCGTCGTCTTCGGTGCCGAGCGTCGCGCTCACGAGGGCCTGCGTCTCACCGCGAGTGAAGACCGCGGAGCCGTGAACGCGCGGCAGCACGCCGGTCTCGATCCAAATCGGGCGAATCTCGTCGAACTTCCGGCCGTCGAGCCGCTGGCCGCGGTCGAGAATCTCGTCGCGGAGGATCTTTTCCTTCAGGTCCTTGATGACGGACTTGGCGTCGGCGCGCTGCTGCGGCTGGTCCTCGGGAATCACCCCGACCAGTTCGGCGATGACCTGATCGACCCTGCCGTAGTTTTCCAGCTTGTCCTTGATGCGCATCGCCTCGGCGAGCCGGTCGTAGGAACGGCCCTCGACCTCGGCGACGAATCCGGCGTCGAGCACCTTGGCGGTCACCGTCTTCTTGGCTTTGCCGGCCGCTTTCTTGAGGTCGTCGATGGCCGCGACGAGCTGCCGGATCGCGGCGTGGGCGGCCTCGAGCGCACCCACCATCTGCTCTTCGGTCGCCTCACGGGCGCCGGCCTCGACCATGATGATCGCGTCGGCGCTGCCGGCGACGATCAGGTCGATCAGACTCAGCTTGCGTTGGGCGTACGTCGGATTGACGACGTACTCGACCGTCGACGAGCCCGACGCGCACGCCGGCGATGCTGCGCGTGAACGGAATCGACGAGAGGCCCAGGGCCGCTGACGCGCCCGTGATCGCGAGCACGTCCGAGTCGTTCTCGTTGTCGGCCGAGAGCAGCAGCGCGACGATTTGTGTCTCGAAGAACCAGCCGGAGGGGAAGAGCGGGCGGATCGGCCGATCGATCAGGCGGCTCGTCAGTACTTCCTTCTCGGCCGGCTTGCCCTCGCGCTTGAAGAACCCGCCAGGGATTCGCCCGGACGCATACGTGTACTCGCGGTAATCCACCGTCAGCGGCAGAAAATCGATCCCGACGCGCGGGGTGGCGGCGTGACACGCGGTGACGATCACCATCGTGTCGCCGGAGCGAACGATGACGGCGCCGTCGGCTTGTTTGGCCAGCTTGCCGGTCTCAATCGAAATGGTGCGAGCGCCGACGGTGACTTCTCGTCTCTGAGTGGTTGGAATCATGGCTACGTGGGGAAATACGGACACAATCAGTGGCCCGGTCGATCGGCGTGACGATCGCCGCTGGGACCGGGCCGACTGGGGGTTACTTGCGGATCCCGAGCTTCCGAATCAACTCGGAGTAGCTGTCCGCGTCCTTGCGCTTCAGGTAGTCGAGCAGGCGCCGCCGCTGGCCAACCAGCTTCAGCAGGCCCCGCCGTGAGTGGTGGTCCTTTACGTGAGTCTTGAAGTGCTCCGTGAGGTAGCTGATGCGTTCGCTGAGGAGCGCCACCTGGACTTCCGGCGACCCGGTATCGGCTTCGTGCTTGCGGTAGGTGCCGATCACCTCCGTCTTGCGATCGTTCGTCAGCACTATGTGCCCTCCACGGGCGGCCCAGAGCGCGCTATCGCGCGTGACCGAACCGCCGTTACGGTGCGACTACACCCAGACGTCACCGCCATGGTGTTCTTCCGGGTAGAAGCCACAAAGAACAGATGTTAGCCGAGGACGACGACCGGATGCAAAGCACCGCCTCGCGGCCGGGCCACCGCGACCAGGCGTCCGGCGTCGTCCAGAATACGCACGGCCACCGCCTGGCCAAGCGTCGCAACCCACGAGTTTTCAAGATGTTCTGGCCCCACGACGTTGCCGTGCACCACGCGACGGAGCCCCGGCGCATTGACCGACACGGCGGGCAGGTGGGGGAGGGCGTCAGCCGACGAAATCACCCTCGACGCGATTTCTCGCCCGAGCCGCTTCCGCCGTAGAAAGCGGGATCGCGGCGTCGACCGAGAACGGGCCGCTGGCGGTCCGCCGGAGGCCCGCCAGGTGCGCCCCACAGCCGAGCGCGTCGCCGAGGTCTCGCGCCAGGGCCCTGACGTAGAACCCAGGCGAGGCCGTGACTGTCAGGAACACCCGGTCGCCTTCTCGTCCACGCCAGTCGAGACGACGCACCGTGACGGTCACCGGCTTCAACTCGACGGGCTTCGACTTTCTGGCCAACTGATACGCCCGTTGCCCGTTGACGTGCTTGGCGGAGTGTTGGGGGGGCACCTGGTTCAGCTCTCCCGAAAATCGCTGTAATGCCTCTCTGACGGCGTCGTCTCCGGGCAGATTCAGATGAGGCTCTCCGCAGGGGGCCCCTTCCTCGTCGTCGGTTTCCGTGGAGAAGCCCAGGCGAACGGTCGCGTCGTACGTCTTGTCGCCGCCAATCAGCAGGGACGCCAGCCGTGTGGCGCGCCCCATCAGCAGCGGCAGGAGTCCCGTGGCGCGAGGATCGAGCGTGCCGGTGTGCCCGATGGTGCGTTCGCCGCTCGATCGCCGCAGCCTCGCGACCACATCGTGCGACGTGGGACCCGACGGCTTGTCGATGAGGAGCAACCCGTCCATCAAATCGCAGGTACGACGGTGCGACGGTACGACGGTCCGAGGAGCCAGCTGACGTTCGTCATCTCTTTATCTTGGTCTTCCCAAACTGAAGAGTTGGCTAGCGAAGTAGGTTCCTGGGCCCCGTCGTCCTGTCGCACGACTACGAGACACCTAGAGCCCGACCAAGTGCGGCAACGATCGCCTCGCGCACTTCGATCCGCCGAGTCCCGTGATCGTACATCCCGCCGCGTTGTGGTGGCCGCCGCCTCCCCAGAGGCTGGCCACGGTGCGCACGTCCACGGCGCCCTTCGAGCGCAGGCTCACGCGGAAGACGGTCTCCGTCTGGCGTTTGAGCATCGCGACCGCGACCACTTCGCTCGCCGCGAGGGGCAGATTGACCAGCCCCTCGGTGTCGTCGATCGTTGCGCCGCACTGTTTCAGCAGATCGTCGTCGAGCGCGAGCATGGCGACGCGGTTGCCATGATGCAACGTCATGCCGGCGAGCAGCGCACCCGTGATCCGGATGCGGCCCAGCGAGTAGTTGTCGAAGATCTGCCGCGAGAGCTTCGCGGTCTCGAGGCCGGTCGCCGCGATGCGGCGGCAAAGCTCGAACGTGCGCGTCGGAGATCGGACCGTAGCGGAGTCCGCCGGTGTCGGTGGATATCGCCAGGTAGATGTGCGCCGCGATGTCCCGTGTCCACGGCACGCTCGAGCACGTCGATGATCTCGGCCACCAGTTCGCGCGCACGCCGCCGCCGAGTCGTCGAACCAGTTCACCGCGCCGTACATCCGGTTGCCTACGTGGTGGTCGACGTTGATGATGTAGTACGCGTCGAGACCGGCAACTTCCGGACGGGACGAGATCGCTGCACTCGAGCACGATCACCGCATCTGCCGGCCCGTCGACCCGGTCCAGCGTTCGATGCGGTCGAGCGCCGGGAAGCCGGCGTAGGGCGCGGGCACGGCGTCCTTCAGCACGACCGCGCACGCTTGCCGAGGGCGTCGAGCGCCAGGGCGAGCGCCAGCGACGAGCCCACGGCGTCGCCGTCGGGCCTGGCGTGTGAGGTGATGATGAAGGACATCGCGCTCGAGGATAGCGGCGGCCACCGCTTGGGCCGACGTGTTCACTGGTCGTCGTTCTCAGGTTTCCGCGGGTGCCCGGTTCGGCTCGATCTCCGCCGCCGGGCTCGTCGTCCTGCGGTCCGCGCGCGCGCCGTTCCTCCTCGATCTCGCGCAGGAGTCTGCTCGATGCGATCCTGGTGCTCGACGCTCGCGGTCGAACTCGAACGCGAGCTCCGGCACGCGCCGCAGCCGGACCCGGCTGCCGATCGGCGCGGCGCAGGAACGGCTTCGCGCGCTCGAGGCGCGCGCCGTCTCTTTACGGGACCGTTCGTCGCCGATCAGCGTGTAGTACACGCGCACCTGCTGCAGGTCCGGCGACACCTTCACGCGCGTGATGGTGACGAAGCCGATGCCGGGGTCCTGCACCTCGCGGCCGAGCGCGATGCTGATCGCCTGGCGGATCTCCTCGCCGACGCGATCCGGACGCGATCCTTGCGCCATGTCAGCGGAGAAAGTCCACCTGGCTCCTGCGTCACGAGGCCGGGTTCGAGCCGTTCGATCTCGTCGAGGGCGGTCGTGAGCGTCTCCTCGGCGACGTTGTCCGACGAGGCGACGGTGACGATGCCCAGCCCGGCGCGCTGCCAGACGTCCTGGTGCGCCACTTCGGCGACCGCGACGTTGAGCGCGCCCAGGCGGTCCTTCAAACGCCGCAGCACCATGCGCTTGTCCTTCAATGACTGGGACATCGGCAAGAAGAGCTCGAGGGAAAGAAGGGCGACGGTCATCAGAAGGTTCGAGGGGTCGAGGGTTCAGAGTTCCAAGGTCGCATCGGTCCGGCAGCTCGAGGTCCGAAGCCCTGAACCCTCGACCCTTGGCGCCTCGAACCCTAAACCATCTGCGCGATTCGCTCGACGATGAAGACCTCGATGATGTCGCCGACCTTGATGTCGTTGAATCGTTCGAGCGAGATGCCGCACTCGATGCCCGACTTCACTTCGCTGACAGTCGTCCTTGAAGCGGCGGAGCGACGCGAGCCTGCCCTTCCAGACGACGACGCCGTCGCGGAGCAGCCGCGCCTGCGCGTCGCCGCTGCGCGTGATGCGGCCGTCGATGACCATGCAGCCGGCGATCGTGCCGACCTTCGGCGTCTTGAAGATCTGCCGCACTTCGGCCGCGCCGATGCGCGTTTCCTTCAGCGTCGGCTCGAGCAGGCCGGACATCGCCTTCTTCATCTCGTCGGTCACGTTGTAGATGATCGAGTGCATGGCGGATGTCGACCTTCTCGCGGTCGGCGACCTCCGCGGCGTTGCGATCGGGCCGGACGTTGAAGCCGATGATGATCGCGTTCGACGCGGTCGCGAGCAGCACGTCCGACTCGTTGATGGCGCCGACGCCGGTGTGGATGATCCGGATCTTGACGCGCTCGTCGCTGAGCTTCGCCAGCGTGTCGGCCAGCACTTCGGCCGAGCCCTGCACGTCGGCCTTGATGATGATCGGCAGTTCCTTCATGCCGCCTTCGGCCATCTGCTGCTGCAGCGACTCGAGCGTCAGCCGGCCGCCCTTGCCGCCGAGCGCCTTCTCCTTGGCCTGCGCCTGACGGTAGGTCACGACCTGGCGCGCCTTGATCGGATCGTCGATGACCTGGAACGTGTCGCCCGGCTGCGGGCAGCGACGACAGGCCGAGCACTTCGACCGGCGTCGACGGTCCGGCCTTCTTGATCTTGCGGCCGAGGTGGTCGAACATCGCGCGGACCTTGCCGTCCACGGTGCCGGCGATGAACAGGTCGCCCTCGCTGATCGTGCCGTCCTGGACGAGCACGTGCGCGACCGGGCCGCGGCCGCGATCGAGCTTCGCTTCGAGCACCGTGCCCTGCGCCATGCGCTTCGGATTGGCCTTGAGGTCGGCGATGTCGGCGACGAGCAGGATCATCTCGAGCAGCTGATCGAGGTTCTTGCGCTGGCGCGCCGACACCTCGACGGTGACCGTCGTGCCGCCCCACTCTTCCGGCATCAGGCCGAGGTCGGACAGCTCGCGCTTGACGCGCTCGGGGTTCGCGTCGGCCTTGTCGATCTTGTTCACGGCGACGACGATCGGCACGTTGGCCGCCTTCGCGTGGTCGATCGCTTCCTTCGTCTGCGGCATGACGCCGTCGTCGGCCGCGACGACGAGGACGACGATGTCGGTGACCTTGGCGCCGCGGGCGCGCATCATCGTGAACGCTTCGTGACCCGGCGTGTCGAGGAACACGACGCGGCGGCCGTTGACGTCGACCGAGTAGGCGCCGATGTGCTGCGTGATGCCGCCGGCTTCGCGCTCGGCGACCTTCGTCTCGCGGATCGCGTCGAGCAGCGTCGTCTTGCCGTGGTCGACGTGGCCCATGACGGTGACGACCGGCGCGCGCGGCACCAGATCCTCCGGGTTGGAGGCTTCGGTCTCGACTTCCGTCAGCTCTTCTTCGAAGCTGCGGATGAGCACTTCGGCGCCGAAGTCGCGCGCGATCATCTGCGCGGTGTCGGCGTCGAGCGTCGAGTTGATGGTCATCATCATGCGACGGTCCATCAGCTTCTTCATGACGTCCTTGACCTTGACCTCGAGCTTGTCGGCCAGGTCCTTCACCGTCATGCCCTCGGCCAGCGTGATCAGCTTGGTGATCGGGCGGCGGCGCCTCCTGCGGCATCGGCATGCGACGGGCGGTCGTCGCGGCGCGTCGTCGAGCGCGGACCGCGGGCCGGCCGGGCCGGAACTGGCGCGCTCGGCCGAGACGGGCTGCCCGGCGGCGGCGCGGGGCGCCCGGCGTCGCCGGCCGGACCGGCTGCGACGGCAGCGGACGCGGACCGCCAAGCGGCGGCCGCGGCCGACGGCGTGGCCGGCCGCATGCGCCGGCGCGCGGCGCCGCCGGCGCCGGCGGGCCGGCCGGCGCGTCGGCGCCGGCGGCGCCTGCTGCGGACGAATCGACCGGACGCTGCGGCATCGGCCGCGCGGCCGGCGCTTCGCCGGTCAGCGGATCTTCGATGCGCAGACGCCGCGTCGGCGGCACGAGCGCGGCCGGGCGGACGCGACGGCGGCGGCTGCGGTGGCGCGACCGGCGACGGGCGCGCGGCCGGCGGCGCGTCGCGACCGGGCCGGGCTCGCTGTCACGGGCGCGGTTCGGTGGCTTCGACCGGCGCGACTCGACGGCGAGCACAGGTTCGTCGACTCTCGCGGCCGGCGTCGGCGCTCGACGGCTCGGCGGCGTCCGGCTCGTCGACGTCGACGAGCGCCGCGAGTTCCGGCCCGGCACGATGGCGCCGGCTCAGCGGCGTCTGACGTCGACGGGCTCCGCCTCGGCCGGCGTCGGCATCCGCCGTCAGCCGGCCGCCGGCTTGATGCGTCTTGACCAGCCGCGGCCGCAGCACCGGCGCGGCCGGCTTCGGCGGCTCGGGCGCCTTGCCGCCCTTGCCGCGGCTTCTTCGCCGACCGGCGTGTCGGCGAACAGCGGACCGGGCGGCAGCGCGATCTGCGCTTCCGCGCCTGCCGCTCGACGAACTGCCGCGCGACGATCTCCTCGATCGAGCTCGACGCGCTCTTCACGTCGATGCCCGTCTCTTTCTTGAGCAGATCCATCGCTTCCTGGCTCGACAGACCCAGCAGTTCGGCGACCTTGTAAATCCGGACAGTGGCCAATTCGGCTCCTTACGTGCGTCCGACAGGCTCGAGGCTCAGGCTCACGTCGGCCGCGCCGGACCGCCGGCTATCGCGCCGGCTCGTCGCTCTGTCGCTGCTCGTCGATCTCGGTCAGTCGCCGGCTCTTCGGCCGCCGGCTCGGCGGCTCGCGCCGCCTGCTGGTCCGCGCCTGCTGGCTCGTCGCGGCGGCCACGACGGCGTCCACCGTGTCCGCGTCGAAGCCGGGCAGCGCAGCCAGCTCGTCCGGGTCGGCCGCGAGCACCTTCTCGACCGTGTCGTAGCCGGCCGCGCGCAGCGCGGCCACGACTTCGTCGTGAATGTCCGGCAGGCTCAGCGGCTGCGACTCGACCGGCCGTCGCCGCCGAATTCGATGCCGGCCAGCTGCAGCTCGACTTCCTTGCGCTTCTCTTCCTCGCTCTTGATGTCGATCTTCCAGCCGGTCAGCTTCGCCGCCAGCCGGACGTTCTGGCCCTTCTTGCCGATGGCGAGCGACAGCTGCCGATCCTCGACCACGCACTTCCATCACGCGCTGCTCGTCGTCGACGATGCGTGACGCGCTGGACGCGGGCGGGGCTGAGCGCCTTGGTGACGAACGTGACCGGATCCTCCGACCACTCGACGATGTCGATCTTCTCGCCGCGCAGCTCGCGGATGATCGCCTGCACGCGCGTGCCGCGCATGCCGACGCAGGCGCCGACCGGATCGACGTCGCGCTCGCGCGAGAACACGGCGACCTTCGCGCGGTCGCCGGCCTCGCGGACGGCGCCGCGAATCATGACCGTGCCGTCGTAGATTTCCGGCACTTCCTGCTCGAAGAGCTTGATGAGCAACGCCGGATCGGTGCGCGACAGGATGACCTGCGGCCCCTTGGCGTTCTTCGTGACGGCCTTGATGACGGCGCGCACGCGGTCGCCGATGGCGTAGTTCTCCGCGCGCGACTGTTCCTTGCGCGGAATCTGCGCCTCGACGCGGCCGATTTCCGCGATGATGTCGCCGCTCTCGAAGCGCTTGACCGTCGCGTTCACGACTTCGCCGATGCGCTGGCTGAACTCGCCGTGAATCTTCTCGCGCTCGGCTTCGCGCACGCGCTGGGCGATGACCTGCTTGGCCGTCTGCGCGGCGATGCGGCCGAGCTTCTCGGTTTCCTTCGGGAACTCGATCTCCATCCCGACTTCGGCTTCTTCGCCGTAGAGCTCCTGCGCTTCGCTCGAGCGAGATCTCGCGGGCCGGGTTCGGTCGACGTCGCGTCGACGATCTGCCGGACGGCGTAGAGCTCCACCTGCCCGGTCTCCAGGTTGAACCGCGTCCGCAGGTCCTCGTCGCCCTTGAAGACCTTGCGCGAGGCCGCCAGATAGGCGTCTTCGATCGCGCCGATGACGATGGTCGGGTCGATGCCCTTGTCCTTCGCCACGACGTCGATCATCTGCTGCAGTTCAGTAGCCATATGTTCTCTATCAGAACTCCACGTCCAGCCGCGCGCGCTTGATCCGCCGAGCGGCACTCGATGCACGCGCCGGCCCTCGTCAGGAGCACCGCTCCCGTCTTCGACCCCGCGAGCCGGCCCGCGAAGTGCGTCTGGCCGTCCACCGGCGTCCGTCGTCACGATCTTCGCCAGCCGGCCCATGAACCGCCGATAGTCCGCTTCGCCGCGCAGCGGCCGATCCAGACCGGGCGACGAGACCTCCAGGGTGTAGCCTCCGGCGAGCCCGCCGTCAGTTCGTCTTCGACGTCGAGCAGCGCGCTCAGGTCGTGGCTGACGCGCTGGCAGTCTTCGATGCCGACCGGCTCCTGCCCGGCGGCTCCCGCGGGCGCGTCCGGCCGGTCGATCACGACCCGCAGCACCCACCCGTCGGCTTCCCGCCGGAACTGCAGGTCGAACATCTCCAGCCATGGCTCGCCGCCACGCGCGCCGCCGCCTGCCGCAGAACGCTCCAGGTCGTGACTATCGGGCACGTCGAGGCGGCACCGGAGAAGGCCCCATAAACACAAAAAGTGGGCACGGGCCCACTACACGAAGCCTTTCCCGCTAAGACCACCCCAAAGTATAGCAAGCTCGGCGCTAGGCGGGCAACGGCTGCGGCGACCAGATCGTAGCCCGTTGCGCCGACGTGATCCGGGCGTCCACGAGCTCACCCGGCGCCGAGCGTGGACGGGTCGCACTCGGTCGAGCACGACGACCGAATCGATGTCCGGCGCCTGGCCCTCGAGCCGGGCCGTCCAGACGAGCGGCGACTCGGGCGACGGGCCGTCCACCATGACGCGGACCGTGGTTCCGACCTCGCGCCTGGCGCCGCCGCTGCGACGATCGCTGCTGCAGTTCGCATGATCCGCGCTCGCCGCAGCGCCTTGACTCGCGCGGGCACGTCGTCGGTCCATCGCGAACGCGCGGGTGCCTTCCTCGTGCGAGTACGTGAAGACGCCGACGTGGTCGAATCCGGTGTCGCTGACGAACGTCCGCAAGGTCCTCGAAGTCCGCTTCGGTCTCGCCCGGGAAGCCGACGATGAACGTCGTGCGGAGCGTCACGCCGGGCACGCGGCGGCGGATGCGATCGAGCAGCTTGTCGTAGGTCTTCCGCGTGCCCGGGCCGCCGCATGCGCCTGAGGACGTCAGCCGACGCGTGCTGCAGCGGCAGGTCGATGTAGTTGCAGACCTTCTCGCACTCGGCCATCGCGTCGAGCACGTCGTCGGTGATCGTCGTCGGGTAGAGGTAGAGCAGCCGAATCCAGCTCAGGCCGGCGACGCTCGTTCAGCCGGCGCAGCAGCCGCGCGAGGGCGCCGCGCTCGCCGCGATCGATGCCGAAGAACGTCGTGTCCTGCGAGATCAGGAGCAGTTCGCGCACGCCGCGGGCCGCGAGCGCTTCGGCCTCGCGCGACGATCGAATCCTCGCTCGCGGCTGCGATACGCTGCCGCGCAGCGTCGGGATGATGCAGAACGCGCACGTGTAGTCGCAGCCCTCCGCCACCTTGACGTAGGCGTAGTGCCGCGGCGTGGTGGTGACGCGCGGCGTCGACGCGTCGTAGAGATACGTGGGCAGGCGGTCGAGGAGTCCGAGGGGCTCGAAGAGCGGCGGGGTCGCGCTCCGCGCGTCGCGGACTGGCGAGATCGGCTGGACCGGAACAGTCGTCACTGGCGCGCGTGCCGCCACCGATCGAACCTCGGACTCTGCGACCGTCGCACTCGCCGATCGCGTCGACGATCTCCGGCACCTCGCCTGTGCCGAGCACCGCGTCGATCTCCGGAATCTCCGCCTTCAACTCGTCCCGATAGCGCTCCGCCAGGCAGCCGGTGACGACCAGTCGCTTGCCTGCGCCGTCGCGCTTCAGCTGCGCCATCTCGAGAATCGCGTCGACCGACTCTTCCTTGGCGCGATCGATGAACGCACACGTGTTGACCACGATGACGTCCGCCGAGGACGCGTCGGCGGTGATCTCGTGCCCCGCCTGACTGGCCAGACCCAGCATCACCTCGCCATCGACGAGATTCTTGGGGCAACCGAGGGACACGAGACCGATCTTCATTGGCTATTGATTATTGACCATTTGTTATTGGCGGCATTGGCCATCGGTCATTGACCATTGCAAGGGAGCGGGCGGACGTCTGCCACATGTCGGAACGGCCGCGGCGCGCAATGACCAATAACCAATGATCAATCCCCAAATAGCAAATAGCCAACAACCAATAGGAAATGATGCTTACGGCGTAAGCCTGTGCAGCATCCGCGGGTACGGAATCGCCTCGCGCAGGTGTTCGAGACCGCAGATCCAGGAGACGACGCGCTCGATGCCCATGCCGAATCCTGCGTGTGGGACGCTGCCGAAGCGGCGCAAGTCGAGGTACCACTCGTAGTCCTCAGCGCGGCAGTTTGTGCTCCTCGAGGCGCTTCAGCAGCAGGTCGTAGTCGTCGATGCGCTGGCCGCCGCCGATGATCTCGCCGTACCCTTCGGGCGCGAGCACGTCCACCGAGAGCGAGACCTCAGGACGGTCGGGGTGCGGTTTGAAGTAGAACGCCTTGATCGCCGAGGGATATCCGGTAACGGCCACGGGCCGATCGAACGCTTCCGAGATTGCGGTTTCGTCCGGGCTGCCGAAGTCGCCACCCCACTCGAACGGCAGGCCTTTCGCCTTCAGCAGCGACCGCCGCCTCGTCGTACGTCACGCGGGGGAACGGCGACGTGACGCGCTCGAGCGGCGTGGTGTCGCGCTCGAGGACGGTCAGTTCGCGGCGCCGGCGTTCGAGGACGCGCCCCACCACGTCGACGACGAGCCCTTCGGCGAGCGCCGTGATGTCATCGAGCGTCGCGTACGCGACTTCCGGCTCGACCATCCAGAATTCCGTCAGGTGCCGACGGGTCTTCGACTTCTCGGCGCGGAACGTCGGGCCGAAGCAGTAGACGCGTCCGAGCGCCATGGCGTTGGCCTCGTTGTAGAGCTGTCCGCTCTGCGTGAGATAGGCCGTCTGGTCGTCGAAGTACGGTACCGGAAACAGCGTCGTCGTGCCTTCGCAGGCGGACGGCGTGAAGATCGGCGTGTCCGCGAGGATGAAGCCACGGCTGTTGAAGTAGTCGCGGACCGCATCGATGACCTCGTGGCGAACGCGCAGCACCGCGTGCTGTCGCGCCGTGCGGATCCACAAGTGCCGGCGGTCGAGCAGAAATTCGGGGCCATGCTCCTTGGGCGTGATCGGGTATTCGTGCGCGGCGCTCACGACCTCGAGGCCACTGACGTCGAGTTCGAAACCGCCGGGCGCCCGCGTGTCGGCGCGCACCGTGCCGGTGACGATGATCGCGCTCTCCTGAGAGAGATGATCGGCGATCGCGAACACCTCGTCGCCGACCGCGGCCTTGGACATCACCGCCTGAACGAAGCCCGATCCGTCGCGCACCTGCAGAAAGTGGATCTTCCCGCTCGACCGGCGGTTCGCCAGCCATCCGCGGATCGTGACCGTCTGGCCCTCGTGAGCGGCGATGTCTTCGATGTAGATCGTGCATGGGTTCCCCTACAGACTCTCGTCAAATCCCATCGGCGAATCGAGGTCGTCGAGGATGGCCTGCAATCGCCCTCGGGCCGCGACCGCCTGCTGCAACACGCGGTCCGCGTTTCCGTGATCCGGCAACTCGAAGACGAGCGGCCCGGCGTACCCAATCTTGAAGAGCGCCGTCATCGTGGCCGGCCAGTCGATGCTTCCCGCGAACGGCACGAGGTGATCGTCCGACGTGCCTCTGTTGTCGTGGATGTGCGTCGTGATGACGTGTCCCGACAGCACCTCGGCCGCCTCCGCGCGATCCACCGACGAGATGCGCGTGGCCAACGTCCAGGCAGACCGCCGCGTCGCCAAGTTCGAGGTCGCCTTCGAGCCAGTCGACGAGCGCGCCCGGCACGGCCAGATCGTTCGGGATGACTTCGAGCGCCAGCCGCACGCCCGCGCTCGTGCAGGCCTCGGCAATCGGCTCGAGACTCCGGCTGAGTGCGCGAGCGTCGTTGTCGCCCAGCGGGGATCGGTTGTCCTTGCGGCAGCCCCAGATGGAGGACGACCACCGAGCAGCCGAGATCCCGAGCCGCGCTGATCGCCGTGCGCGTCTCGTCCACGGCTTCCTTCCGGCCGGCGGCGTCAGTCGTCGCGTTCGAATACGCGCGTCCCCACACGCCGCCCACGAAGCTGTCACAGATCGGGGCGTGCAGGCTCCACGCGGTCAGACCGCACGCGTCGATCCAGCGTCGAACCTCGGCCACGGCATTCGGTTCGTGGTAGTCGAAATGCGTGCGCGTCGCGAACACTTCCAGCAGCGGAAAGCCATGCGAGGACATGCGCGCGAGGTGGCGTTCGGTCAATCGCTCGCCATGGAACAGATGGGTCGACAGGCCGAAGCGCGACGGGTCCGTCGTCATGCTTCGAACGCCTCACTGGCTTCGGACAACAACCGGCGCAGGCGTGCGAATCGGGGGTACTCGCAGAGTTCTCGCGCGCGTACCGCATCGTGCGCGGAATGTACTGCACGTACACCGGATTGCCACGGGCCGTCGTCTGATAGCCGAACGTGCCGAGTGCTTTGAGATTCCGCTGCAGGGACATCAGATCGAAGCGCTCGCGGAACGCCTCGGCGTCGCCGGGCCGGCCCGTCACGGCGAGATAGTGATCCAGAAGCGCCTGGAACGTCTGATCAGGCAGATCGACGTAGGAATCGCGCACGAGCGAGGCGAGGTCGTAGGTGTCCGGGCCGAGCCGCGCGTCCTGAAAGTCGATGACGTGAAGGCGGCCGGCCGTCAGCATGAGATTGCGGCTGTGGTAGTCGCGATGACAGAGCACCCGCGGCATCGCCGCAAGGTCCCGGACCACCGCGCCGAGCTCGGCGCTGAGCGCCGTGCGAATGGACGGTGTCAGCGTGGCGCGACAGTACGCCTCGAGAAAGTGCTTCAGAAAGAAATTCATCTCCCACGTCAGCTTTTCGACGTCGAAGGCGATGCCGTACGGCACGTACCTGAGGGCTCGCGAGCTCGTGGCCTCGGCGCTGAATGATCTCAATCAGATCAACCGCTTCGCGGTACAGCCTGAGTTGCTCGTCCGCATCGGCCGCGCCGAGCCGGGCCTGCAGTGTCACGTCACCCAGATCTTCGAGGGCGAGAATCCCGAGGTCGCCGGCCTCACCGAGAATCTGTGGAACCGGCACCGGCATCTCGGCAAACAGTCGCGCGACGTTCACGAAGGGCAGCGAGGCGGACTCGAACGGCGCCGCGTGGATCGACAGCACGTACGGCGCACCGTTCGGCGGCACCACGCGAAAATACCGGCGGTCTGACGCGTCACCGGTGAGCGCAACAATCCGGTTCGCGCTCAGGTGGTGGCGGGCGAGGTAGTCGTCGACAACGGCAGGAACCTGCGGATCGCTCACAGCCGACCAGTTTACGCGATGGGATTGCCGTCTACAGATCGAACACCGCGATGCCGTCGCGCACGGCCGCCCGGTCGCCGGCCTTCAGGACAGCTTCTGGGAGCAGCACCGCGGACCTCGCGCGAAAGCCTGAGGGGACGCGCACCGGCCCCGCCACGATGCACTCGTCGAGGTCCGCATCCTCAGAGACCTGCGCGTCCGGCCAGATGACGACACGCCGCCCGTTTGCGTTCACGCCCGCCGACGTGTTCAGAGCGGCCTGCAAATAGTCGCGCGGTGTGCCGACGTCGAGAAACGACGTCCTCGCCTGCCAGGCACGGATGCGGCCGGGTGTGCCCCGTATGACGTCGCGGTAGAACCCTGCCACGGTCTCTGACGTCACGCCGTCTGGCAGATCGGCAAACGCGCTCGATCGCGCAACCTGGACCCCGATGAAGTGCCACGTTCCGGCGGCCTGACCGCGAGGCGCAAATCCCGTCACGACGCCGTCGTCGTCGACGACCAGCCCGTTGTAGTGATTCGGATCGGGATTCGGGACAACCGCCATCGTGACGTCCGCGCCGCGGCGAGTGTGGGCGTCGAGCATCGGCGCGACGTCGAAGGTGCACAGCGTGTCGCCGTTCACCATCAGAAACTCGTCGGACGCGAGGAGGGGCAGGGCGCGCCGCGGGCCTCCGGCAGAGCCGAGCAACGGCTGTTCCCACGAATAGCGGACGGACAAGCCGAGGTGCGCGCCGTCGCCCACGACCGACGTGATCGTGGCGGGGAGGTGATGCAGGTTCATCACGACCTCCACCACGCCCTGATCCTTGACCCAGTCGAGCACGTGCTCGATGAGCGTGCGACCACCGAGCGGGACTGCCGCTTTTGCGGTCAGACGGGTCAGCGGATCCAGGCGCGTGCCCTGGCCCGCCGTGAGCACCAACGCAGGGAGTGTTCTCATTCGGTGGCCGGGCCGTCGAACAACATGTCGGCTGGCTCAGCGATGCCATTGTCGTGGCAGCGCCGGCGCCAGAGGCCCATGTAGGACTCGAGCCGGTAGTCGGCCGGCGTTCGACCGAGCAGCGCGCTCACGCGGCTGATCTCCTCGGGCGTGCCCTCGACCTCGATGAACACGCCAACGGGCGCGTCGTCCACCATGAGATGCGTCGGACCGATCGCGTACTCTTCGCGATACTTCTGCGCGCGGAAGTACGGCCGGAATCCAAGCGTGGCGAGCATGGCTTCGGCGATTCGCGCGTCGCCAATCGACGTCTCGAACTCCTCGCGTGATTTCACCGGGCCCGGCAGCACGGGCCCCTTGACGGTCAACACCGCGCGGTCCCGGTCTCGCCGCAAGCGAAGCGCGGTACCAGCGCGTCCAAGCCGGCCGTCCGGCGTGTCAAACAACTGATCGTCGATGAGCCGTCGCGGCACGACAAGACAACCGCCCGCGGCGGCGACCGTCGCGCGGGCGGTTTCGAGGTTCTGAAACTGAAGCTTGATTTCCTGTTCCAACATCGGAACCAAAAGGCCGCTCAAAAACAAACCGGGTGTCCTTACTATCGCAGAAGGACACCCGGTTTGACGGTCGACTTGGAGGGCGGCCTATCTCTTCCTGATCAGGACCAATTGTTCCTGGCCTTTGCCTTGAACCTCGCGCCAGACGACCACGCGCGCGGTGACGCCCGACGGCACGGCGGTCAGGAGGCGCGTGACGTCCGCCACGTTGCGAGTCGCCTCGCCCTGCACCGAGAGGATGACGTCGCCCGGTGCCACGCCAGCCTGTCCGGCCGGGGTGTACGGCGTCACCTGAGACACGATCGCGCCGCCGCGGCCAGAGGGCACTTGGAGCTCGTCACGTTCGGTCGCCTGCAACGGACGCACCGTCATGCCAAAGAGGCTGCTGGTGTTGTCGCTGCCGCCGCCGGGCCGGGCCGATGCGACACCCTGTTCACGGTCGAAGTCGTATTCGATGACCGCCACGTTCAGGGTTGTCGTCTTTCGGTCGCGCACGACCTTCACGGGCACCGTTGTTCCAGGCGCCGTTCTCGTCACCTGGTTGATGAGCTCGTCGTTCGTGCGAACCGCACGGCCGTTGAACTCGACGACGACGTCGCCGACACGGAGACCTGCGGCTTCGGCCGGGCCCCCATCTTCGATGCTGCCGATGAGCACGCCGCTGCTGTTGTTCGGCAGGCCCAGGTCGCGAGCGTCTTCAGACGACATGCGCCCAGGCGCCAGGCCGACGCCGATCCGGCCGCGAGTGACTTTGCCCTGCTGGAGCTGAGGCAGCAGGTCGCGGACCGTATTGATCGGAATCGCGAAACCCACGCCGATGTTGCCGCCACGGACAGGGTCGTCGCTGAAGATCATCGTGTTGATGCCGATGACCTCGCCGCGGAGGTTCAGCAGCGGACCGCCCGAATTGCCGCGGTTGATCGCCGCGTCCGTCTGAATGAAGTCCTGAAAGCGGCCTCTCGCCACCATGTTCGAACGCCCGACCGCGCTGACGACGCCGACCGTCACCGTGTTGGACAGGCCAAACGGATTGCCGATCGCCATGACCCAGTCGCCCGGGGCCATCTGTTCGGAGTCCCCGAACTTCGCCACGTGGAGCGGCTCCGACGGCATCTCTGTGAGCTGCAGGAGCGCGGTGTCGCTCAGCGGGTCGCGTCCGACGACCTTGGCCTCGAGGCCTTCGTCCGAGTCGTCCATGTTGGACAGCGAGACTTCAATCGAACGGGCATTCTGCACGACGTGGTTGTTCGTCAGGATGAAGCCGGCCTTGTCGATGATGAAGCCGCTGCCGGCGCCTTCGGCTGGCACCTCGCGCGGTGTCTGGGGCCGGGCCTGGCCGCCGCGTTCTCCGAACGGGAAGGGAATCTGAAGGCCGAACAGGTCCTCAGGCCCGCCGGCGCCGACCTGCCGCGTCGTGATCACCCGGATGCTCACGACGGCCGGGCTCGCGTCACGCGCGATGTTCCGGAACGTCGTCGCGTCCACCGGGCCCGACAGCGGAGCGCTGTTGGTGGCCGGCACCTGGACGGCGTTCGCGAACGAGGCCGGGAGCAAGGTCGAGTCGGGAGGCGAGAATCATGCCGCCCACGACAGAAATAAAGGCGATGAGCACTCCGTAAAAGATGGCGGACTTTCGCGTATTCATTGGTCTCAGCTCCGTAAGTCGTTTCGAGTCCGCTACAAGAAATTTGACGTCGTCCGAGCCCCTGGCGTTTCAGCCCTTCCCGATTCTCACCAGTTCGCGCTGGATGGGGCCCGTCACCTCGGCTGACTCCGCGCCCACCACCATGTTGATCTCGGTCCGGATGCCGAACGTCTGGAGGTAAATGCCCGGTTCGATGGTGAATCCCGTTCCGGTCAACAGCCGGCGGTCGTCGTGTGTTTCGTAGTCGTCCATGTGCACGCCGTTGCCGTGCACCTCCTCGCCCAGGCTGTGCCCGGTCCGGTGGATGAAGCGCTCGCCGTAGCCAGCCGCGATCACGACGTCGCGGGCCGCGCGGTCGACCTCCCACCCGTCGAAGGTCCTGACCGGCGGCGACCGCTGACGTCACCACGGCTATCGCGGCATCGCGCGCCGCGACGACCACGCGAAACACGTCGACGACTTCAGCGGGGGGAGCTCCCGAGAATCCCGCCCAGGTGATGTCGGCGTAGACCGCCCCGGGCCTGTCCAGCTTGCCCCAGAGGTCGAGCACCAGCACTTCATTGGACTGAATCGGACGCGAAACGGTCGGCGTCGGGCGCGTAGTGCGGATTGCCGGCGTTTTCCTGGGCCGCGACGATCGGCGGCGCGTCGGTGACGAGTCCTTCCTCCGTCAACCAGCCCATCATGGCCTGCTGGACCTCGAACTCGTGGACGGGCTCGCCGGCGTCGAGCCTCCGGCCCGACGTAGTCGAAGGCCCGGTCCTTGACCCGGTAGAGCTTCTCGGAGGCCGCGCGGTGCGTGGCGATGGCGCCGGCATCCCAGGCCGCCTCGAACCGTCCGACGAGGTCGCCCGACGAGACCACGCGCACGCCCAGGCGGCGGACGAAGTCCACCGTGCCGGCGTCCACGCGCGAGATGTACGGGATCGCGCCGTCGGGCGAGTACTCCATCGCGACGCTGCGAGCTTCGCGACAGCGAGGCCGCGGATTCCCGATTCGAGCTCGAGGCGGCCGGCGTAGACCCGTCGCTCACCCGGCATCGCGTCGAGCATCGACGGCTCGATGGCATGGACCAGTTTGACGGGCGTGCCGGAGGCCGGAATGAAGTAGTACCAGCGGCGCGTCGTGTGACGCCCGGTCAGCCCGGCGAGCTTGGTCGCGATGGGATTCGATCCGTGGAAGTCGTAGAGCAGCCAGCCGTCCAGACCGTCATCGCTGAGTGCCTGTTGAATGGCGGAGATGTCCAGCGACATGGCAAGTTCGCACGTGAACGCCGAACGGGGAACGGGGCGAGGTACGGGGAGCGGCGCACTACATCTCCCCGTTCCAGTCCTCGGGATCGGCGCCGTCGAGCGGAACACCTCGAGGTGCCACTTGCCGCCGCCCCAGGGCTCGATGACGTCGGCGGCGATGACGTCGACCAGAATCTCCGCGAACGTCCGGTGCTCGGGGTCGTTCTCGAGGTGGTAGGCCTCGTCGTCCCACGCGAACGTCGGGTAGAGCAGAACGGTCAGGAAGAGGTCGTACCCGTCGTCGAGCACCTGCACCTGGCCGATCGGCCGCTTCTGCGTCGAGTGGTAGACGAGGTACTTCTCCGCGCTGTGCGCGCGGATGTAGCGCTTGAGCGTGAACTCGCGCGCGACGATGTCCTCGACCGCGATCTTCTTGTCCCAGCAGTCGCGGCAGTAGCGCTCGTCGCCGCGCGGCTCGGAGACCTCTTTCGTGCCGCAGAGCGCGCAGCGAACCGGTTCGGCAGACTTCCGTGCCATCGGAACGATTATAGCGGCAGCACTCGATCGAGCGGCTGGTGCTGGATCGCCGGGCGTAGGCCTTCTCGACGTATTCCTTGAACATCCGGCGCGCCGAGAATCGCGGTGTGATCGTCAGGATCGCCTGCTTGACCATCGCCAGCCATCGGCGCGGGAGTCCGTTCGAGTCGCGGTCGTAGAACGTCGGAATGACCTCGTGCTCGAGCAGCGGGTAGATCGCCTCCGCATCCGCCGCGTCGACATCGGCGGGCGCGCCCGGT
Organism: uncultured Acidobacteriota bacterium; assembly: GCA_963793255.1. Classification (GTDB taxonomy): domain Bacteria; phylum Acidobacteriota; class Vicinamibacteria; order Vicinamibacterales; family SCN-69-37; genus CAVTYZ01. Next base: position 29,684 of record CAWBZK010000015.1, on the reverse strand, counting down.
TCCCCGACGATCTGCCAGCCATTTGCCTCTGTATCCCTCCGCCCACCAGCCGTCGCCGATGCTCAGGTGCAGCACGCCGTTCATCGACGCCTTCATGCCGCTCGTGCCGCTCGCCTCCATCGGCTTGCGTGGCGTGTTCAGCCAGACGTCGCAGCCCTGCACGAGATACTGCGCCACGTGCAGGTCGTAGTCGTCGATGAACGCGATGCGACCCTGGAACCGTGGATCGAGCGCATGCCGGAAGACCGTCTGCAGATGGTGCTTGCCGGCTTCGTCGGCGGGGTGGGCCTTGCCAGCGAAGACGAACTGCACGGACCGTCCCGGCGCCGTGAGCAAGCGCGCGAGGCGCTCGGGATCGCGAAACACGAGGTCCGGACGCTTGTAGCCGGTGAAGCGGCGCGCGAAGCCGATCGTGAGTGTCGTGGGTTCGAGCAGCACGCCCGCTGACAGGATGCGGCCTGCCGCCATCAGTTCCTGGTTCCATCGCTGCCGCGCGCGATCGCGCGCGAACTTGACGAGATACGCGCGCAACTCGTTGCGCGCGGCCCACAGTTCCTCGTCCGGAATCTCGAGGACGCGTTGCCAGAACGACGGGTCTTCGTACAGGTCGCGCCAGCCGGGCGCCAGATGTCGCTCGAACAGTCGCCCCATGGTCCGCGACACCCATGTCGGCACGTGCACGCCGTTGGTGATGGCGCCGACGGGCCGCTCCTCAGCGGACAGGTCAGGCCACAGCGGTGCGAACATCGTGCGCGTGACCTCGCCGTGCAGACGGCTGACGGCGTTGACGACGCCGGCTGACCGCATGGCGAGGGCCGTCATGTTGAACTGCGGCCCCTGGCCGTTGTCGTAGTGGCCGAGCGCCAGAAACTGACTCGCGTTGCCGTTCATCGACCCCCAGCAGTTGGCGAGTTGCTGCTCGACCATGTGGAACGGAAACGCGTCATGGCCGGCGGGGACCGGCGTGTGCGTCGTGAAGATTGTCGTGCGCCGGACTTCGGTGATCGCGTCGTCCCAGCTGTCGCCATTGGCGAGGCAGTCGCGCAGGCGCTGGAGCACGACGAAGGCCGCGTGACCTTCGTTGAGGTGCCAGGCGGCTGGCCGAATGCCCAGCGCTCGCAGCGCGAGCACGCCGCCAAGCCCGAGCACGACCTCCTGCTGCAGGCGGGTGTCCTGACCGCCGCCGTAGAGGCGGGCGGACAGCTCGCGGTCCCACGGCGCGTTCTGTTCGAGATCGGTGTCGAGCAGCAGCAGCCGCACCTGACCGAGCCGGACCTCCCACACTCTGACGAGAACGGTCCGCGTGCCGAGCGGCACCAGCACGAGGCATTCCTTGTCATCGAGCGTGCGGGCGTGCGTCACGGCCGCGGCCGACCAGTCGATCCGTTCGTACACTTCCTGCTGCCACCCCTCGGCCGAGATCCGCTGGCGGAAGTATCCCTGCGGGTACATGAACCCGACGCCGACGAGCGGCACGCCCAGGTCGCACGCCTCCTTGCAGTGGTCGCCGGCCAGCACGCCCAGGCCGCCTGCATAGATCGGAAGCGACTGGTGAAGCGCGAACTCCGCGCAGAAATACGCGATCACCTTGCTGCGATCGTCATCGACGTGCCGCTGCCACCAGCTCTTCGTGGTCCGATACTGGTCGAACTTGATCACCGCCTGGTCGTACAGCCCGAGCAGCACGGGATCGGCGAGCGCACGCGCGAGAATGTCCGGCGTCACCTCGCGAAGCATTCGGACGGGGTTGTGCGCGCTGTGGCGCCACAGGCCGTAGTCGAGGCGGCGGAACAGTTCGCGGGCGGGATTCCAGATCCACCAGAGGTCGTTCGCCAACTCCGGTAAGCGGGACAGCCGGTCTGGCAAGGGAACAATGTTGTCGGATGAAGTCATGTGTTCTCGACGAGCGCGCACACGGCGCCGGAAGTCGATGATCCTACACGGAAATTCTTTTGAGAACTATTGACAGAAGCGTTCGCTGCAATCGGCGCGCGCGATATCCTGTCGCGCCATGGACGTACGCATCACACGACTCGACGCATCGCTGCCGCTGCCGGCGTATCAGACCGGCGGCGCCGCCGGATTCGATCTCGCGGCAAGCGTTGACATGACGATCGCTCCGGGCCAAGTCACGCTCGTGCCGACCGGCCTCGTGATCGAGGCGCCACCAGGCCACTTCATCGGCATCTTCGCCCGGAGCAGCACGCCGCTCAAGCGCGGCCTGATGGTTGCCAACGGCGTCGGCATCGTGGACGCCGACTATTCCGGGCCGGAAGATGAAATCAAGATTGAGGTCTACAACTTCACGGCCGCTTCGGTGATGGTGAAGCGAGGCGATCGTCTTGCGCAGGGGGTGATCCTGCCGTTTGTGCGGGCGTCGTGGAAGGAGAGTGCGGGGCCGTCCGATCGACGAACTCGCGGGGGATTTGGCGCGACGGGGTGAGTTGGAACGGGGAACGAGGAACGAGGAACGATCTAGTTCTTGACGATCATAATCCCCTGGCTGGACGCGGAGACCGCCGGAACCACCATCCACGACGAGTCGTGCAACCTGGCAACGCTGTGGCCGATGATCGCGCCGATGGTTGCGCCGGCGGCGACGTCGGTCGCCCAATGTTGATCGCCGCGAACGCGGGCCCATCCGACGAAGCCGGATATCGCGTAAGCGGGCAGCCCCACCCGCCAGCCGAAATGGGCGCCGAGCACGCCCGCCGTGGTAAACATGCCCGAGGTGTGCCCCGATGGGAATGAATGCCCGCCACCATCGGGGCGTTCGCGATCGACGGAGACCTTGAGCACCCGCGTCACCAGGCCATTGACCAGTTGCGCGCGAATGAGATCGCTTCCGATGTGCCTGGTCGGCCTGTGCTTGATCGACACGCCCACCGCGTAGGTAGTAATGGCCGCGGTGGCCTGGACCCATCCGTTGCCAAGCCACGAGCCGAGCTCGGCGTACTGCGAGTGCTCCTCGTCCTCGCTGGTACTCTCGATCCGATCGTCGACGCCTTTCAGCGCGAACGTCGCGGCTGTCCCGATTGCCGCAATAAGAGCGGTATCGCGTGACGGCAGCGAGCGAAAGTCCGTGACGAGATTCGGCAGGAGCTGATGGAACGGACGATCGACCGGCGGGGCCGGGGCGCTCGTCTGGGACGCCGACGACAGCGCGAGCCCAAGGGCCAGGGCGCAGGCGCTGCTCAACACGGCACAGAGGATATCAATGCGCCACGTCGAACGCGAGGCCCACGGTCAGCTGGTGCATCCGGCGACGCAAAAGATCACTCGACAATCAATCGGGGCCGAGCGCGGCGTCGGCACTGGCCACGGCCGCCGTCGCGGCCGCGTCAGCCGCAGCCGACGGACGAGCGTCCGCCTGCTGCAGCAGGTCCAGTGCCCGATCCACCTCGGTGACAACGCGGCGGAGCGAGACACCGCGTTCCCGATCCGACGGTGTGTCCTGCAGGCCTTCCAAGGCGGTCGCGAGACGGCGCCGCCGCTCGTAGACCGCGCGCGAGAGCTTGAACTGGATGGTGAGGTCGCCCGTCGAGGTGCGAACGCGCGGATCCATCCGAACGATCACCGCCTGACGCGCCACCTGGGCGCCGGCCGTCAAACGCACTTGATACGTCCCGGGCATCACCCAGATCGTCCGTCCACCGATCGGCGTGTACCGGAGATCCCAGACGACACGATGAAATCCCACTGCGGAATCGCTCGAGAACTGCCGAATGAGGTCACCCGTGACGGTTTCGATGATTTCGATGGTCACTGGGCCGCCGTTCGGTCCCGCTCCGCCCCTACCAATGAGGTAGCTGATCGCGACCCCGTCCGGCGGATTGACGCCGGACGGCTCATCGCGATGGGCAGAGGCATCGAGCGGTTGCATCGGATGCGTTCGCCACGCCGTAGACGGCCGGAAGAGAAACACGTTCGCCCGGGAAAGGTCGCCCGTGATCTGCCGGAATGGGGAGATGTCGTCGAGAACCCAGAAACCGCGGCCATCGGTCGAGATCACGAGGTCCGCGTCTTTCACTCTGAGATCCGTGATCGGCACGGGCGGCAGGTTCAATCGCAGCGACTGCCAATGCTCGCCGTCGTCGAACGACAGGAACACCGACTGATCCGTGGACGCGAACAACAGGCCACGCCGAAAGGCATCTTCGCGAATCGCACGCACCGTGGCTCGAGCTGGAAGGCCGGTCGTGATGGCCTGCCAGCTGGCGCCGCCGTCGCGCGTCCGTACGATGTACGGCCGATCGTCGTCGAGTGATGTGGCCACGGCTGACGCATAGGCCGTGTTGGTGTCGAAGTGCGACGGCTCGATCGACGAGATGCGCCACCACGCGGTGAAGCTCGAGGGGTTCGCTCGAGTCCAGGTCAGGCCCGCGTCGCGGGTGAGCTGAATCGATCCGTCGTCGGTGCCGGCCCACAGCAGGCGGTTGTCGATCGAAGACGGCGCAAGAGCCGAAATGCTCGAGCGAACGCCCGAATCCTCGCGGGAGATCTCAGGGCTCATGACGGACCATGTCAGGCCCCCGGCGCCGCGCCACACCACATTGGCGCCGTAGTACAAGGTGCGTCCGTCGGCAGAGAAGACGAGAGGCCCTGCCGTTTCGGTCGGCGCAGCTGCCGGCCGGACGTCCTGCATCTGGCCCGTCCGGCGGTCAAAACGCGACACACCGCCGGAGAACACGACATCAGCCTCTTGCGGGTCCGGAGCGACCGCGCGTCCGGCAACCGGGCTCACGGATCGCCAGTCACCCAGCGAGATGCGCCCGCCCGTTCCGCGGCTCGGAAGACAGCCCGGCGGGCTGTCGCGCTCGGCGCCACATACACGATAGGGGAACGCGGTGTCCGTGAAGACGTCCGCGAACTGGCCCGTCGCCTGGTTGTAGGCGGAGCTCCATGTGTCGCCGCCGTTCACTGTGACGACGGCGCCACGATCTCCACTGAGCATCACAACGCTCGGTTGCCCGGGATTGACCCAGACGCTTCGGTACGCGCCGCCCGCGGGGTCGGTCCGCCACGATGTGAAGTTGCGTCCGGCATCGGTCGAGCGAAGAGCCGTGGGTCCGGTCAGGTACACGACATCAGGATTCGATGGATCCACCGAAGCGACCGTACTGGCGTCGTTCGTCGCAACAAGTGCCGATGATGCGTGCACCAGCGTCCACGACGCACCGGCATCGTCCGAGCGATAGACGCCGGCACGTACGTTCGCGGCGACGACGGCGAACAACCTGGAGCGGTGCGACGACGAGATGGCGATGCGGATGCGCTGCAGCCCGTCATCGCGGAAGGTTGGAAGTCCGGTGTCGGCCGGTCTCCACGTCGTCCCACCATCGGTTGACTTGATGACCCCGGTGCCGGGGCCCGCCGTCGCGTCGCCGGTCCACGCAGGTTGTCGTGACTGAAGAAGCGTGGCGTACACGATCGACGCGTCGGAAGGATCGAAGGCGAGGTCCAGCGCGCCAGTTTCTTGATCCTTGAAATACACCTGTTCGAAGGAGCGTCCACCGTTCGTCGATCGAAAAATCCCACGATCACGCCCCGGCCCGAACGCGCTTCCCGTGGAGGCCACGAACACACGGTCGGGATTTGCCGGGTCCACGATCACCGCCGATAGATGCCGGTGATCGGCGAGGCCGACCTGAATCCACGAGGCGCCGCCATCGTTCGATCGGTACAGGCCCTGACCCCGCGCAGCTCGCCGGTCGAGTGGGGCTTCGCCCGTGCCGACATAGATGACGTTGGCGTTCGAGGCCGCGATCGCGATCGATCCCACGGCACCGGTGACTTCCTTGTCGAAGATTGGCCGCCAGGTGCGGCCGGCGTCGGTCGTCTTCCACACGCCGCCGTTCGCCGTGCCCGCGAAAAATGTGTTCGGTTGTGACGGTACGCCGACGGCGACCGTCGTACGTCCGCCACGGAACGGGCCGAGCGGACGCCACGCCATCTCGCCAAACATCGAGATGTCCACGACCGATTGGCGCGCGGAGAGCGCCGTCGGTCCGCCCCCGCAATAAAAGACCGCGGCGGTCATGAACAGGACGCCGGCGTGTGTCCACAAACGGCGAAACACAGCCACATGGTACCCCGGCCTTGCCGTCGGTTGGCCGCCGAGCTAAGGCTTCGGCGCTACGTACAGGACGTCGCGCCGGACTTCAATCCGGCGTCATGGTCTATCCTCAACAGGTGGCGGTTCCGCGTTCGAATGCACTCGTGATCTTTGGCGCCAGCGGTGACCTGGCGTTCAAGAGCATCTTTCCCGCTCTGCACGGCCTCGCCGCCGCGGGCCAGCTGGACATGCCCGTGATTGGCGTCGCCAGATCGGACTGGACGACGGAGGACTTCATCGAGCGCGCCCGCGCCAGCATCGAGGCGCACGGCGGGGTGAATCCGGCCGCATTTGACGTGCTCGAGCGCCAGCTGACGTACATCAGCGGCGACTACCAGGATGAGCGAACGTTCACGCGGCTCCGCGAGGCGCTCGACGGCCGCACGCGCCCTCTCTTCTATCTCGCCATTCCTCCCAGTGCGTTTGCCGACGTCGTCCGAGGGCTGGCGACGCTCGGGGCCGAGGACGCGCGTGTCGTGCTCGAGAAACCGTTCGGCAGGGATCTCGCCTCGGCGGTCGAGCTCGACCGCGTCATCCACCAGTTCTTTCCAGAGTCGTCCATCTTCCGGATCGATCACTATCTCGGCAAGGAGCCCGTCCAGAATCTCCTGTACTTCCGGTTCGCGAATCGCTTTCTCGAGCCGATCTGGAATCGAGAGCACGTCGATCGGGTCGAGATCACGATGGCCGAGTCCTTCGGCGTGAAAGGTCGCGGCCGTCTGTACGAGGAGCTTGGCGCCGTTCGCGACGTCGTCCAGAATCACCTGCTGCAGGTTGCCGCGCTGCTGCTCATGGAGCCGCCGGTCGGACACGTGCCCGAGGCCATTCGCGACGCCAAGACACAGGCATTCAATGCGATGCGCCCTATCGATCCGGCGGAGGTCATTCGCGGCCAGTTCGTGGGCTACCGCGACGAGAACGGCGTGGCTCCGGACTCTGACGTCGAAACCTTCGTCGCGCTCCGTCTGCATGTGGACTCGTGGCGCTGGGCCGACGTGCCCGTGTACATCCGCACGGGCAAGATGCTCAAGTCCACCGCCACCGAAGTGTTCGTGGCACTGAAGCGGCCACCATTGTCGGTATTTGGCGACGTCGCCGAGTCGCCGCCGAACCACCTGCGGTTCCGTCTCAGTCCGGACGTGGTGATTGAGTTGGGCGCCCGGGCCAAGCGTGCGGGCGACACGATGGCGGGGGAGTCAGTGGATCTTGACGCCTGCCGCGACGCGGTGAACGTCACGCCGGCATATCAGCGGTTGCTGGGAGACGCGATGCGCGGGGACCAGATGCTGTTCGCCCGGACCGACAACGTCACCGCGGCATGGCGTGTGGTCGAGCCGATTCTCGAAGCGCATTCGCCGGTGATCCCCTATAGCGCAGGATCGTTTGGCCCACCGGAAGCCGAACGGCTCATTCCAGGCGGCGCGTGGCACGAACCGACGTGAGTCCATGCGGGCCACGTCTTCACGGGTGTTCCGCGCGCTTCGACCGATCGTTCTGTATCTCTACTTTCCGATCACCGCCGTCCTCGTCCTGATTCACTATCCCTACGGCACGGACTCAGACGTCGTCGACACGCGGTCCAGCCAGATCGGATCTGCCAGCGCGTTCTACGAAGCCGCCTATCGCGCGCAGCCATCGGCAACACGTGGGATCAGCTACGAGGAGACGGCCGCGCAGGCGGCGAAGGACTACGACATCGAAGGCCAGGTCCGAGGCTTCGTCACTCACCACCGGCTCGAGGACAAACGGGTTCTCGAGATTGGTTCCGGACGTGGATATCTTCAGGACGTCGTTGCCGACTATACGGGCCTCGACTTGTCGCCGTCGGTGGCGCCGAATTATCACAAGCCATTTGTCGTGGGCTCGGCCACTGCGATGCCGTTTGCCGACAACACGTTCGACGCCGCCTGGACGGTCTGGGTGGTCGAGCACATTTCGACTCCGGAAAAGGCGTTCGAGGAGATGCGACGCGTCGTGAGGCCCGGCGGTGTGCTGTTGCTGATCGTCGCCTGGAACTGCCCGCCATGGCTCGCGGACGGCTTTGCCGTGCGGCCGTATTCGGACTTCAATGGCTGCCGGCAAACTCGTGAAAGCGAGCGTGTCTGTCCGGCAGTCGTTCCTCTTCAGTCTCACGTACCTGCTGCCAATCCGACTCGCACGGCTCGCGCACTACGGAGTGGTTGAGGATGCCACGCGTTTGAGGTTCCGGCGGCTGCATCCCAACTACGACGTCTACTGGCAGGCGGACAGCGACGCCGCGGTGTCACTGGACCAGTTCGAGTTGATTCTGTGGTTCAGAAGTCGTGGAGATACTTGTCTCAGCTGTGGGTCGACGGTCGACGAGTTGTTCAAGCTGGGGCAGTCGCTCGTCATTCGCGTCAACAAGGGCTAGTCGGATCGCAGACTCTGAATGCGTGTCAGGACGTCGAATCCCGGCGCTCGCCGAGCCTGCCGCAGCCGCTCTACGTCGTCACCGGCGGCGGCCCCGGCATCATGGAGGCCGGCAACCGCGGCGCGTTCGAATCGGGCGGCAAGAGCGTCGGCCTCAACATCGTCCTCTCGCACGAGCAGACGCCCAACCGCTACATCACGCCGGAGCTCTGCTTCCAGTTCCATTACTTCGCGCTGCGCAAGATGCACTTCCTCATGCGCGCCGTCGCGCTGGTGTGCTTCCCCGGCGGCTTCGGCACGCTCGACGAGCTGTTCGAGGTGCTGACGCTGGTGCAGACAGGCAAGTCGCGGATGCGGCCGATCCTGCTGTTCGGCCGCGAGTTCTGGACCCGGCTCATCCACTTCGACGTGCTGGTCGAGACCGGCATGATCTCGCCGGACGACGTGAACCTGTTCCACTTCGTCGAGACCGCCGAGGAGGCCTGGTCGGTGCTGGCCGCGCAGCTGCACTGGCCGGACACGCCGTTGCCCGCGACCGCGGCGATGCCCGGCCCCGCGACGGGCGCTCCATGAATTCCCTCGTCAGCCTCATCGGTGCACCGACCGACATCGGCGCCGGCAGCCGCGGCTCGAGCATGGGCCCGGAAGCGCTGCGCGTGGCCAACATCGGCCCGGTGCTCGAAGGCCTCGGCCTCGAGGTGGTCGACCGCGGCAACCTCGCCGGGCCGGCCAACCCGTGGAAGCCGCCCGAGCAGGCTACCGGCATCTCGACGCGGTGGCCGAATGGAACCGCAACGTGCACGAGGCCGTCCATGCCGAGCTGGCGCTGGGCCGCATGCCGCTGCTCCTGGGCGGCGACCATTGCCTGGGCATCGGCTCCATCAGCGCCGTGGCGCGCCATTGCCGCGACGCCGGCAAGAAGCTGCGCGTGCTCTGGCTCGACGCCCACGCCGACTTCAACACCGCCCTGCTGACGCCGAGCGGCAACATCCACGGCATGCCGGTCGCGTGCCTGTGCGGCTTCGGCCCCGAGGAGCTCACCGGCATCGGCGGCCAGGTACCGGCGATCAGCCCGAAGTGGGTCCGGCAGATCGGCATCCGCAGCGTCGATGCCGGCGAGAAGAAGTTCGTGCACGAGCACGGTCTCGAGGTCTTCGACATGCGCTACATCGACGAGATGGGCATGCGCCACACGATGGAGCTCGCGCTCGCCACATCGACGCCAACACGCATCTGCACGTGAGCTTCGATGTCGACTTCCTCGACGCCGAGATCGCACCGGGCGTCGGCACCACCGTGCGCGGCGGCCCGACCTACCGCGAGGCGCAGCTGTGCATGGAGATGATCGCCGACACCGGCGCGATGGCTTCGCTCGACGTGATGGAGCTCAACCCGGCGCTCGACGTGCGCAACCGCACCGCCGAGATCGCGGTCGATCTGGTCGAGAGCCTGTTCGGCAAGAGCACGCTGATGCGGCGCTGAGCGCCCGGAGCCGACGCGCTACGGCCTGGCCGGCGAGCAGTCGTGCGCGTCGGGCATGGCCACCCTGTCGACCAGCGAGCGCTCCGGCTTCGGCAAGGTGCCGTGCAGGCGGATCGAGCGGCCGAGATCGATGCCCGGCCGCTTCGGCTGCGGCGTCAGCACGATGTCGATCGACGCGTCGCGCAGGTCGACCGTGCCGCTGCCGGTGGTGCGCGTGTTGGCGCTGTCGATGACCAGGTCGCGCAGCTTGCCGCGGCCGTCCTGCATCGACACCGCCGCACCGGCGCACGGCAGTGGAGCTGCTCGGCTCCGCTCAGCAACGTGCGCACGATCTTGCCGGCTTCCAGGCCGATGGCGGCGTCGAGGAAGCTCGGGATGGAGCCGTCGCGCACGGTGACCGATGCAGTGCCCGTGACGCTGTCGCGCCATGCGGCGATGTCGTTGCCGGCCAGCTTCGCCGAGAGCTCGCCGGCCAGCGTGCCCGTGACGCGCTTCTTCGTCGTCGGCCTGCGGCAGCACCGCGTCGAGCCGCACGCCCTTCGTCTGCAGATCGAGGCGCGATTCGGCGCGTGGCTGGCGCAGGTCGACGGCCGCCCGGCCGCTCGTGTGGCCGCCAGCCCAGCCGACATCGACCGTGCCGATCGTCAGCCGGCCCTCGTTCAGCAGCGCGGCGATCTTCAGGCTCTGCAGCGCCCGGAAGGCGGCGAACGACAGATGCGTCGCCTCGAAGGCGACATCGGCATCGAGACGTCGCACCGGGGCGAGCGGGTCGCCGGCGGCGCTCGTCGCCTTGCACCGTTGCGGCCGCCGCGTTGCGATCGGCGAGCCACAGGAGGTCGGCGACATCGGTCTTCTCGCTGGCGAGACGCGCACGCAGCATCGACCGCTGCTCCGGCGCTTGCGCCTGCGACCACGCGACATCGCCGTGCAGGTCGGTGCCGCCGACCGTGGCCGTCGCCGCGTCGAGCGCGTAGCGGTGCGGCTCGACCCGCACCTGTCCATGAACGTGGAACGGACGGGCCGCTGCGGTGGCTGTCGCCGGCTTGGCCGATGCTGCCGACGTGGCCGTCGCGGCCGATTCGGTGCCGGGCCGCCGCCCGGCCGGCGCGCCAACGTCCGCAATGCGGCGAGCGAGCGGCCGTCGAGGGTCGCGTCGGCGTCGACGCGCACGCCGAGGAACAGGTCGGCAGCGCGACCGTCGACATCGAGCCGCGCACCGGCGACCTCCGCACTGCCGCGTGCCGGGAACCAGCGGCCGGTGTCACGGAACGTCAGCTCCGGGCCGGTCAGGAGATCGCCCTTGTAGTCGACGCCGCGAAAGCTGCCGTCGATGACGATGCGCGTCGTCAGCGGGCCGCCGGCAGCGCCTGCGACAGGGGCGCCCGGTGCGTCGGTGGCGACGCCGTGGAACAGCATGTCGATGGCCGGATTGCGGAAGGTGAGGCTGGCGTCGTGCGCTTCGAGCGCGTCGAACCAGTAGTGGCCCGGGCCGCGGTCGTCGGGCTGGCGCAGGCGCCAGTTGCGACGGCCGTCGGGATGGCGCTCGAGATGCGTCTCGCCGCCGCGCAGGATCAGCTTCGAGACCACGAAGCGGCCGTCGATGCGGCGCCAGGCGAACTCGAAGCGCGCTTCGTCGAGCGCCGCGAAGGGCACGCTCGTGTCGCCCCAGGGCGCGTTGGCCACGCGCACCCCGCGCAGCACGGCGACGGGAGCGAGCTGCGGCGTGAGGCCGAGCCGGATCGAATCGAAGTGGACGGCGCGCCCGGAGCGTGTCGCGAGATCGCGCGCGACCAGCGGCGCCAGCCACCACGGGTGCGTCGCGATCGCCAGCACGAGCACGATGGCGACGGACCAGAGCCCTTGCCGCACACGGCGGCCGCGCGCAGGCATCGCACGTGGCGTCGAAGCGATGGGGTGGCCTGTCTGCGCGTCCGACATGGGGCGATCCTATCGTCGCCCGACGGCAATGCATGCGACGTGGGCGTGGTCGTCCGGGTACGCCGTATGCTGTGCGATCGCGAAGGAGCCCACCATGGCAGCACGCACGCCAGCGACACCATCCACACCAGCGACACCGTCGAACGACACGGCCGCACATGCCACTGCCAAGCCGGCCGACGGCTTCGCCGATGAGGAGGAAGAGAACGGCCCGTGGCGCCATCCGCCGGTCGCCCCGAAGGACGAAGGCGTCGCGCGCTCGCTCGGCAAGTCGATCTCCGATGTCGTCACCGGCCCGCTCGACGACGCCAGCGGCAAGCCCAAGGCCCCTTAGAGCCGCCGCGTCCTCCGAGCCCACACGGGACGAGGTCGATGCGCTGGGCGGCGCCACCGTCCTCGAGTTCGGAACGTCGTGGTGCGGCTTCTGCCGCGCCGCGCAGCCGCTCGATCTCCGCATCGGTCGGCAGCCGCGCCGCCCTTCGGCACCTGAAGATCGAGGACGGCCCGGGCGCCGGCTCGGCCGCTCGTTCGGCGTCAAGCTCTGGCCGACCCTGGTCATGCTGCAAGACGGCCGCGAGCTGGCCCGCGTCGTCCGGCCACGCAACGCCGCGGAGATCGATGCCGCACTGTCGCTGATCACGCCGTCCGCCTGAGCCGGCGAGGCGCCGGCCGGCCCGGTTATGCTGGAAGGCCGGGCCCATGAGCGACATCTTCATCAGTTATTCCAGTGCCGACAGGCCGCGTGCCGCGCTCGTGGCGCAGGCCTTGACGGCACGGGGCTGGACCATCTGGTGGGACAGGACGATCCCGCCGGGCCGCCAGTTCGACGACGTGATCGAGGAGGCGCTCGACGGCGCCCGCTGCGTGGTCGTGCTCTGGTCGAAGGCCTCCACGGCCTCGAGCTGGGTCCGCAACGAGGCCTCCGAAGCCCTGCAGCGCAAGGCGCTGATCCCGGCGCTGATCGATCTCGACGTCAAGATTCCGCTCGAATTCCGCCGTCTGCAGGCCGCCGATCTCACGCGCTGGAACGGCGAGGCGTCGACGCCGGAGTTCGAGCAGTTCTGCGATGCGATCGCGAGCGAGGTCGGCCGCGCCGGAACGGCGCCGCCACCCCGGCCGGTGCCCGCGCCGCCTCCCGCTTTCGTGCAGGCGCCAGCGCTGCCGCCGAGCCAGGCGCCCCTGTCCTCGTCCGCGCCATCGGTCGCACCGGCGCCCGCTGCCACAGCCTCGAAGCCGCGCGGCAAGAAGCCGTACATCATCGGCGGCAGCGTCGTCCTGCTGCTCGTCGTCGCCGCCGCGATGTCGGACCGCAACGACTTCGACTCCGCCGTCGAGCCGAACCGTCCCCGGCATCGCACGCCGACCTGAACGACGCTCCGGGCAACGACGGCATCCATGCCGCCCTCCTGGCGCGACTACGTGCTGGCGTACACCGGATCGGTCGCCTGGGACGGCCGGTCCGGCACCGCCTTCATCCGCACCAACGTCGCCGACGGCAACACGCGGCAGATCATCGGCATCGCGCGAGCTGACCGCCAACGTCATGCGCACCGGCCCGGCGCAGCTCGTCCTCTCGACCAGCGTCGCCGTGCCGGGCGACAGTCAGACGCCGCGGCCGCACAGCCACAACATCAACCTCGTCTTCGAGAGCCAGAACAGCGGCGCCTGGCAATTCATGCGCAACTGCATGGCGCCGAACGACTGCTATTGAGCCCCGCCATGAAGATCGCGACCTACAACGTCAACGGCATCAACAGCCGCCTGCCCCGCCTGCTCGAGTGGCTCGGCGAAGCCCAGCCCGACGTCGCCTGCCTGCAGGAGATCAAGACATCGGACGAGACGTTTCCGATCGAGGCGATCGAGGCGGCGGGCTACTGCGCCGATCTGGCACGGCCAGAAGGGCTTCAACGGCGTCGCGGTGCTGTCGCGCAGCGGCGCGCCCGACGAACAGCAGCGCGGCCTGCCTGGCGACCCGGACGACACGCACAGCCGCTATCTGCAGGCCGAGGTCGACGGCTCGTCGTCGCCTCGATCTACCTGCCCAACGGCAACCCGCAGCCGGGCCCGAAGTTCGACTACAAGCTCGCATGGTTCGACCGCCTGATCGCGCATGCGGCGACGCTGATCGGACAGCCCCGAGCCGGTGCTGCTGATCGGCGACTACAACGTGGTCGCCACCGACGGCGTCGAGGACATCTACTACGCCGCGCTCATGGAAGCAACGATGCGCTGCTGCAGCCGGAAAGCCGGCCGCCTACCAGCGCATGCTGGCGCAGGGCTGGACCGACGCGCTCCACGCACTGCACCCCGGCGAAGCGATCTACACGTTCTGGGATTTCTTCCGCAAGCGCTTCGGAGCGCGACGCCGGACTGCGCATCGACCACCTGCTGCTCAACGCCGCCGCGACGGCGCGGCTGACGAGGCAGGCGTCGACCAGCACGTGCGGGCGCGGAGAAGCCGAGCGATCACGCGCCGACCTGGGTGTCCTTCGACTGACGATCACAGGCCGCGCGCGCTGCTGCGGCCGCTGTCCCGGCCCGAAAAATCAGACTTCCGGGGACGCGGCCGGCGTGATCGGCTCATGGCCGTTCTTCGCGCGGTACTTCTGCGTCCTGGCGGGCCCGAACGCACGGGTCTTTCTGAGCTGGCGGTGCGTGAAATGACGCGTCGAGCTGGCAGCCTCGTGGGTCGTCTCGCGCGTCTTCTCAGCGACCTCGTGCGTCTTGTCGCGCGTCTTCTCGGCGACGTTGTGGGTCCGCTGGCGCAGCGACTCGTGACCGCATGGGTCGACATCGACTGCGTCGTCGTGCCGTTGCCGTTGAGGCTCAGTGGTGCTTGCGAGCACCTCGTCGACATTCTGCTGGCGGCGGGCCTGGTCGGCGTCGCTGCTCATTTCGGCGAACGCGAACGAGCACGACGTGGCGGCTGCCAGGGCGATGGCAATGTGTGGTCATCTTCTTCATGGATAGCTCCTGTGCCGGGTTCGGCGATGCGGACAGTGTCGGCGCCTCGACCGTCCGGGCCAACGGATCGACGGCGCGCCTGCGGACCCGACAGCCCCGCGCCGCCGGCGTCGGACCGGCCTACCCGACCACCGGACCAACGGGCGATCGGGCCATCGGGCGATCGGGCCATCGGGCCATCGGGAGACGCTCAGGCCTGCCAGACGCCGTAGCCCGCCTCGCGCAGGCCGATCGCCAGCTCCACCTCCATGTCGCGCGCCGCCGTCGTAGGGCATCGGGTTGTAGACCGCGTAGAGCTGCGGCAGCAGGCGCAGCCCGTAGTCGCGGACGTAGCGGTTGGCCTGGATGCCGGCCTTGTGCCGGTCGAAGCGCAGGTCCGGATCGAGCCCGGTCATGCCGACGTAGACGAACGGCTTGCCCAGCACGTGGTCCGGGTTGGCCTTGCGGAAGCGCGGCAGGTTCCAGATCGCGGTCGTCGAGTTCGACGACGTAGACGCTGTAGCGGTGGCGGACGGCGGGCGGAGCGGCGTATCGCCATCGCCGCATTTTCGGCACAGGCGATGATGCGGGCTCACCCACCTCGACCGGAGCCCACCGTGACGACTACCCACGACGCCATCGTCATCGGCAGCGGCCAGGCCGGACCGTTCCTCGCCGTCCGGCTGGCCAAGGCCGGCATGAAGACGGCGCTCGATCGAGCGCGAGCACCTCGGCGGCACCTGCGTCAACGACGGCTGCATCCCGACCAAGACGCTGATCGCCAGCGCCCGCGCCGCGCACGTCGCGCGCCGGGCGCGCCGACTACGGCGTGCGCATCGGCGGCGACGTCAGCGTCGACATGGCGGCGCGTGAAGGCGCGCAAGGACGAGATCGTCGCCCAGTCGGTCGACGGCCTGACCGACTGGATCGAGCGGCACCGCGAACGCTGACGCTGGTGCGCGGCCACGCGCGCTTCGACCGGCCCGCACGCGATCGCGGTGAACGGCGACGACGCTTCGAGGCGCCGAAGATCTTCATCAACGTCGGCGGCCGGGCGACGCGTGCCGGACTGGCCGGGCATCGACCGACGTGCCGGTGCTCACGAACAGCTCGATGATGGACATCGACGCGCTGCCGCGAGCACCTGGTCGTCGCCGGCGGCAGCTACATCGGCCTCGAGTTCGCGCAGATGTACCGGCGCTTCGGCTCGCGCGTCACGGTGCTCGAGTACGGCGACCGCGCTGATCTCGCGCGAAGACCAGGACGTCTCGGCGCGAAGTGCAGGCGATCCTCGAGCGCGAAGGCGTGCAGTTCCAGTCTCGGCGCGGAGCGCCTCGTGGCGCTGGGCGACGGCGGGCAGCGGCGTGCGCGTCACCGTCGACTGCAGGCCGGCAGCCGCGCGACGATCGACGGCAGCCACCTGCTCGCTCGCCGTCGGCCGCCGGCCCAACACCGACGACCTCGGCCTCGACCGCGCCGGCATCGCGACCGACGCGCGCGGCTACATCACGGTCGACGACGAGCTGCGCACCAGCGTCGCCGGCGTCTGGGCGCTCGGCGACGTCAACGGCCGCGGCGCCTTCACGCACACCTCGTACAACGACTTACGAGATCGTCGCCGCCAACCTGCTCGACGGCGACCGCCGCCGCGTCAGCGACCGCATCCCCGCCTACGCGCTCTTCATCGATCCGCCGCTCGGGCGCGTCGGCATGACCGAGGCGCGAGGTCCGCGCGCGCGGCACGCCGGCGCTCGTCGGCACGATGCCGATGACGCGGGTCGGCCGCGCCAACGAGCGCGGCGAGACGCAGGGCTTCATGAAGGTGCTCGTCGACGCGCGAGAGCGAGCAGCATCCTCGGCGCGGCGCTGCTCGGCATCGAGGGCGACGAGGTCGTCCACTCGCTGCTCGACGTGATGGCCGCGAGGCGCCCTACACGGTGATCCGCGACGCGGTGCACATCCACCCGACCGTCAGCGAGCTGATTCCGACCCTGCTCGAGAACCTGGTGCCGCTCGAGCCTCGGCCCTGACCGGCAGCCAGCGCAGCAGCGTGCGCGTAGAGCAGCCGCGGGTCGACCGGCTTGACGATGTGGTCGTTCATGCCCGCCTCCAGGCAGGCCGCGCGGTCCTCGCCGAAGGCGTTGGCGGTCATCGCGACGATCGGCACGGCGTGCGCGCCGGGCCGCGCGCGGATCGCGCGCGTCGCCCAGGCCGTCCATCACCGGCATCTGCATGTCCATCAGCACCAGGTCGTAGCGCGCCGCGCCAGCGCCATCTGCACGGCCTGCTGCGCCGTCGTCGGCCACGTCGACGCACGCAGGCCGACCGTGCGCAGCAGCTCGAGCGCGACCTCCAGGTTGGCGGGGTTGTCCTCGGCCACCAGCACGCGCGCGCCGGCATGCGGCGCGCTCGCTCGCCAGGCTCGTGCCCGGCTGCGGCGGCGCGCAGCGCGACGTCGCCGGCGCAGCGTGCGACCGTGCGCGCGCAGGCGCGCCGTGAACCAGAAGCGTGCTGCCGCGCCGGGCTCGCTGTCGCACGCCGACGTCGCCGCCCATCAGCGCGGCCAGCCGGCGCGTGATCGCCAGGCCGAGCCCGGTGCCGCCGAAGCGGCGCGTGGTCGAGCTGTCGGCCTGCTCGAAGGCGTCGAACAGCCGGCCGAGCTGCGTCGGGCTCGATGCCGATGCCGGTGTCGCTGACCTCGAAGCGCAGCGTCAGCGTCGTCGCGGTCGCGCTTCGACGCAGCGCGACGCGCAGCGCGATCGACGCCGCGCTCGGTGAACTTGACCGCGTTGCTGAGCAGGTTGAGCAGCGCCTGCGACAGCCGCGTCGGATCGCCGCGCAGGCGCGTCGGGCACGGCGCCGACGGTCGACCACCAGCGCCAGCCCCTTGGCGCGCGCGCGCTCGGCGACCAGCTGCCGACGCGCGCCAGCATCAGGGCGCGAGCGAGAAGTCGGTGCTCCTCGAGCTCGAGCTTGCCGGCCTCGATCTTCGACAGGTCGAGGATGTCGTTGATCACCTGCAGCAGGTGCCGCGCGGCGTCGCCGACCTTGCGCGAGCGCGCTCGCGCTGCAGCCGGGTCGTGCGCGTCGCGGCGCAGCAGGTGGGTCAGGCCGATGATGGCGTTCATCGGCGTGCGGATCTCGTGGCTCATGTTGGCCAGGAAGGCGCTCTTGGCACGCGGCCGCCGCTTCCGCCTGGTCGCGCCCGCCTGGCCAGCTCGACGTTCAGCGTCGACAGCCTGATCTCCGCCGTCTTCAGCTCGGTCACGTCGTGGACGACGACGCTGAAGCCGACCACCGAACCGTCGACCTGGTGAGGGATGTAGTCGGCCATCATGTAGCGCGGCGACGCGTCGCCCGGCCGCTGGCTCGTGCGCATGAACGCTTGCCGCTCGCCGCGCAGCACCCCTTCCAGGGTGGCGCGGTTGCTGTCGAACAGCGCATCGCCCAGCACCGCCTGCATCGGCTGGTCGAGCATCTGCTCCGGGGTTCGCCCGAACCAGTCGAGATAGGCGGCGTTGGCGAAGCGGCAGCGCAGGTCCCGGTCCCAGTAGCCGACGAAGCCGGGGACCGCGTCGGCCACGGTGCGGAACAGCCGCTGCTGCTCGCCCAGCGAAGCCTGCACGGCATCGAGCTGGGCGGCCCGGCGGCCGACCAGCTCCTCGAGATGGTCACGGTGGAGGGCGAGCTCCGCCTCGATGCGCAGCGTGTCGGTGATGTCGTCCTGGACCGAGACGAAATGGGTCGTCCTGCCGTCGCCATCGACGACCGGCGAAGCGACCACCGACACGACGTACTCGCGGCCGTCCTTGCGGCGGCTGTCGATCCGGCCGGTCCACGTCTGGCCGCGGTCGAGCGTCGCCCACATGTCGGCATAGGCCAGGCCGGTGACGCTGTCCGACGAGGGCTTGCGCCGGTTCAGGCCCTGCAACTCGTCGTGCTGGTAGCCGGTCATGCGCAGGAAGGCCCGGTTGACGAAATCGATGCTGCCGGCGGTGTCGGTGATGAGGACGCCGGCCGAGCATTGCTCGATCGCCACGACCACCTGGCGCAGCGAGGCCTGCGCCCGCACGAGTTGCTCCAGGCGAAGCGCCGCCGCGCTGCGCGTCCGCTGCAGCGCGAAGCTGATGCTGCTCGCGAGCAGGCCGCAGCCGATCAGCATCGTCCACTGCATCACGTCGCTGCCTTCGGCGATCGACAACCGTCCCTGGGGCGGCAGGACGAAGAAGGCGGTGCCGGCCGCCGCTGTCGCGGTGGCGACCAGCCCCGGCACGGCGCCACCGAGCAATGCGCTCAGCAGGATCGGGAACATGAACAGGATCAGGAGCGGCCGGTCGCCGAAGGAGAGCCCCAGCCAGCGGCGCAACCAGACCGTCGCCAGGCACAGCAGCACGGCCAGCACGCTGGCGACGATGGTGTGTCGCGCCGAGCGAGCGAGGCTGGCCGCCAGGGAAGCGACGGCGTTGACGTGGGGGCTGGGCATGGATCCGGTTCTCGTCCTGCCCGCGACGGTGCGCGCTGTCGGCCGAAGATGCAAGGCCCGCCTTGACCAGACTGTGCCGGGGATCAGCTCCCCGGGGCGGGCCGGCGGCGAGCGCGTCGTCGCGACATCGCTGCTGCAGCGCCGCCCAGCCGTCGCTGCCGAGACGGTCCATCGTCGCCATGTTCGCCTCGTAGATCGCCTCCGCCTCCGGGAAGGCCGCGACGGCGCGGTCGATGCTCGACTCGCGCAGCAGATGGAGGGTCGGATAGGGTGAGCGGTTGGTGGCGTTGCCCAGGTCGTCGGGCTCGACGTCGGCGAACCGGTAGTCGGGGTGGAAGCTCGCCACCTGGAGCACGCCCTCGAGGCCGAGCTCGGCGAGCGCGTCCTCGGCGATGCCGAGGAACTCGTTGTAGGCCAGGAAATCGGCGAGGACGTGCGGGTGGACGAGCAGGGTCGTCTCGATCTCGTCGTCGGACGCTTCCGCGAGCCTTTCCGCCTCGGCCACGAACGCCGCCAGCAAGGCTTCGTCGTCGCTCGCCGCGGTGGCGACGTAGCGGACCCGGCCCCTGGCCTGCGGCGCCTTCGCGAACGGGCACAGGTTGAGGCCGATCACGGCCCGCTCGACCCAGGCGCGGGTCTCGGCCAGGGCGATGTCGAGCGAGGGAGCGGTGGACGTCATCGCGGTGGCCGCTATCCGATCGTCATCAGGCTCGCGTTGCCGCCGGCCGCGGCGGTGTTGACGCTCAGCGCGCGCTCCACCACCAGCCGCTCCAGCGGCGATGCCGGTCTCGCCGGGGCGCAGCCCTGCACGCCGACGATCGGGCCGGCCCGCGCCGCCAGCGCCTGGTTCGACCGCGATGCAGCGCCGCGGCGTCGCCGTGGTGCAGCACCGCGTCGAAGCCGCGGTCGGCGGCGACGCCAGTCGGCGCCAGCGCGATCGCGTGTCGCGCACGGCGACGGGCAGCCTCGCGCAGCAGCGTCGGCGCGCGGTCGGCCGGCCAGCACCGCGCGGGCTGCCGACGGCCAGCACCGCGGCCAGTTGCGCGAGCCGGTCGGCCGTCGTCGTCGGCCAGGCACAGCACGGCCTCGCGCGGCAGCAGCGCTGTAGAGGTTGCGCTCGCCGGTCGGGCCGGGCAGCGTCGCGCGTGCGCCGCTGCGCGACTCGGCCGGCGAAGCGGTCGCACAGCGCCGCGCAGCGCCGTGCGCCGGTGTCGGCGGCCCACTGCGCGCCCACGCGCGCAGCGCGTCGAAGGGCGGCGCTGCCGGCCGACGGGCTCGTCGCCGTCGCGCGGCCGCGGTCGGCGCCTGGCCGGCGGCCGTCGCCAGCGCCCGCGCCATCGCGTCGTCGGGCCGCGTCGACAGCAGCCGGTACAGGTACAGCGGCCCGCCCGCCTTCGGGCCCGGTGCCCGACAGGCCCTCGCCGCCGAACGGCTGCACGCCGACCACCGCGCCGACGATGTTGCGGTTCACGTAGACGTTGCCGACGTGCGCGCGCGCGACGACGTGCGTCGATGGTCTCGTCGATGCGCGTGTGCACGCCCAGCGTCAGGCCGTAGCCGGTGGCGTTGATCTGCGTCGACCAGCGCGTCGAGGTCGTCGCGCGCGGTAGCGCAGCACGTGCAGCACCGGGCCGAAGACCTCGCGCTCCAGCTCGGCGAGGCTGTCGATCTCGATCAGCGTCGGCGGCACGAAGGTGCCGCTGCGCGTGCCTCGCGTCGGCAGCGGCCGTGCTGGTGCACGCGGCGGCCCGCGCGCGCGCATCGCTGCGATGTGGCGCTCGATGCCGGCGCTGCGCCTCGGCGTCGATCACCGGGCCGACGTCGATCGCGCAGCGCGGTCGGGTCGCCGACGCGCAGCTCGGCCATCGCGCCCTTGCAGCATCTCGAGCACGCGGTCGGCGACGTCCTCCTGCAGGCACAGCACGCGCAGCGCCGAGCAGCGCTGGCCGGCGCTGTCGAAGGCCGAGGCCACGCACGTCGGCCACCACCTGCTCGGCCAGCGCCGAGGAGTCGACGATCATCGCGTTCTGCCCGCCGGTCTCGGCGATCAGCGGCATCGGGCGGCCGTCGGCGATCGAGGCGCCCGGCCAGCGTGCTGCTGCAGCAGGCGCGCGACCTCGGTCGAGCCGGTGAACACCACGCCGCTGCACGCGCGCGTCGGCGACCAGCGCGGCGCCGACGGTCTCGCCGCGGCCGGGCAGCAGCTGCAGCGCGTCGCGCGGCACGCCGGCCTCGTGCAGCAGGCGCACGGCCTCGGCGGCGATCAGCGGCGTCTGCTCGGCCGGCTTGGCGAGCACCGGGTTGCCGGCGGCCAGCGCCGCGGCGACCTGGCCGGTGAAGATCGCCAGCGGGAAGTTCCACGGGCTGATGCAGACCACCGGGCCCGAGCGGCCGGTGCGTGTCGTTGCCGAAGTCGCGCGCGCGCCTGCGCCGCGTAGTAGCGCAGGAAGTCGACCGCCTCGCGCACCTCGGCGATGCGCGTTCGCGCAGCGTCTTGCCGGCCTCGCGCACGAGCAGGCCCAGCAGCGCGGCATCTGCGGCTTCCATGCGCGTCGGCGGCGCGCTCGAGGCATGCGGCGCGCTCGGCCGGCGGCGGTGCGCCGCCAGCGCGGCGCGCCGCGGCCGCGGCGCCGCAGCGCGGCCTCGACGTCGCTCGGCGTCGGCCTCGACGCACCTGGCCGACCACGTCGCGCGGGTCGGCGGGATTGCGCACCGGCTGCGCCGCGCCGGCGCGATCGCCGCGCGGCCGAGCAGCGGCGCGGCGCGCCACGGCTCGCTGCGCGCTGGCGCAGCAGCGCCGCGCGCCAGCGCGCGCGAGCGATCGCTCGTCGGCCAGGTCGAGGCCCGCGCGAATTGGCGCGCGCCGGCGCCGAACAGCGCGCGCGGCAGCGGGATGCGCGGATGCGGCAGGCCGAGCGCGCCTTCGTCGCGCGCCATGCGCTCGACCGCCGCGACCGGGTCGGCGACCAGCTCGTCGAGCGACGATCGTCGGATCGGCGATGCGGTTGACGAACGAGGTGTTGGCGCCGTTCTCCAGCAGGCGCCGCACCAGGTAGGCCAGCAGCGTCTCGTGCGTGCCGACCGGCGCGTAGATGCGGCACGGCCGGCCGAGCTTGCCGCTCGGCCGGCGCCGACGACCTGCTCGTACAGCGGCTCGCCCATGCCGTGCAGGCACTGGAACTCGTACTGCCCGGCGTAGTAGTTCGGCCCGGCCAGCTGGTAGATCGCCGCCAGCGTCTGCGCGTTGTGCGTGGCGAACTGCGGGTAGATCGCGTCGGGCGCGGCCAGCAGCTTGCGCGCGCAGGCGAGGTAGGACACGTCGGTGTAGACCTTGCGCGTGTAGACCGGATAGCCGTCGAGGCCGTCGACCTGCGCGCGCTTGATCTCGGTGTCCCAGTACGCGCCCTTGACCAGCCGCACCATCAGCCGGCGGCCGGCTGCGCCGCGCCAGGTCGACCAGGTAGTCGATCACGAACGGGCAGCGCTTCTGGTAGGCCTGGACCACGAAGCCGATGCCGTTCCAGCCGGCGAGCTCGGGCTCGAACGCACAGCGCGCTCGAGCAGGTCGAGCGAGAGCTCGAGCCGGTCGGCCTCCTCGGCGTCGATGTTGAGGCCGATGTCGTAGCGCTTGCGCCAGCAGCGCCAGCGCGCAGCAGCGCGCGGGTAGCAGCTCGGCCATCACGCGCTCGCGCTGCGCGCGGCTGTAGCGCGGGTGCAGCGCCGAGAGCTTGATCGAGATGCCCGGGCCCTCGTAGATGCCGCGCCCGGCCGAGGCCTTGCCGATGGCGTGGATCGCCTGCTCGTAGGCGGCGCAGGTAGCGCTGCGCGTCGGCGGCGGTCAGCGCCGCCTCGCCGAGCATGTCGTACGAGTAGCGGAAGCCCTCGCGCCTCGCAGCGCGCGCGCGTTGCCAGCGCCTCGCGCGATGGTCTCGCCGGTGACGAACTGCTCGCCCATCATGCGCATCGCCAGGTCGACGCCCTTGCGGATCAGCGGCTCGCCGCCCTTGCCGATCAGCGCGCGTCAGCGCGCTGGACAAGCCCGCCTCGCTGTGCGTGGCGACCAGCTTGCCGGTGACCAGCAG
This sequence comes from uncultured Acidobacteriota bacterium, assembly GCA_963793255.1. Classification (GTDB taxonomy): domain Bacteria; phylum Acidobacteriota; class Vicinamibacteria; order Vicinamibacterales; family SCN-69-37; genus CAVTYZ01. The sequence continues at coordinate 6,250 of CAWBZK010000015.1, read as the reverse complement.
GCCCCAGGTCGCGGCGTTGACGAACAGCGACGGCGCTCCGGCCCAGGTGCGCGCGCCAGTCGCCGTCGGCCGATCTTGTCGCGGATCAGCGCGTCGCGCGTGGCCGCGTCGGGGATGCGCAGCAGCGCCTCGGCCAGGCACATCAGCGCCACGCCTTCCTGCGACGACAGCGAGAACTCCTGCAGCAGCCCCTGCACCAGCCCGGCGCGGCCGCCGCCGCTCTTGCGCTCGCGCAGGCCTGCGGCCAGCTGCGTCGCCAGCGCCGTGCGCGGCCTCGCGCCTGCGGCTGCGGCAGGCGGGCCTGCTCGAGCAGCGGCGGCACGCACTTCCGGCTCGGGCCGGCGGTAGGCGGCGGTGATCGCCGCGCGCGACGGCAGCCGCGTCGACGACAGGTCGAAACTGTCCAGCCAGCGGGCGGTGGGCGGTTGCAAAAGCGTCATGGCCGCGATTGTCTCGCGAGGCAGCGATACCCCCATCGATCGGGCCGCATCTACCACCGATCAAGCGCCGACGATCGGCGGAGAAAACTTCACGATTTGCCTGCTCGGTAACACAACGTTCCTGACGAGCGGCGGCGCCCGACGCGCACGCCCGGCCCGGCGCGGCCAGACTTTCGCCATCGCATCCTTCGCCCGTGAGCCGCACCGATGAACACCTCGTTCGACACCCTTGCCCCGATGCCACCGCTGCGCCGCACGGTCGCCGCCGAGCCCGTCCGCTCCAACATCGACTGGGTCGCCCGATGCTCGAAGCGGCTGGTCGGCCTCGACCCGAACCTGCGCGCCGAACAGGCGCTCGACCTCGCCCGCGACCTGAGCCTCGACGCCGCGATGCGGCGCCGCTCGCCGGAGCGGGCCGCCGAGCATCGGCAGAAGCTGGAACAGCAGCGCCAGGCCGAAGCCGATTGACGCCGCGCGGCGTCACGTCGACTTCGTTGCCGCCGCCGGCGCCGTCGTCGGCGTCAGCGGGCTGCGGCCCGCTCGCGAGCGCGCTCGATCACGCCCTTGCGGAGCTTGCCCGTGATCGCCAGCGCTTCGCGTGACGAAGCATCTCGGTGAAGGCCGAGCGCACGTCGGCGGCACCGACCGCGGCGATCCGGCCGGCGAGCTCGCTGCGCGAGCGCACCCTGCCCAGCGCGAGCAGGTCGAGCGCCGCGTCCTCGAGGCGGCGCGCCGGCCGCTCGGCGGCGCGCAGGCGCCGCACCGCGATCTGGTTGCGCGCGCGCTCCAGGTCGGCTCGCGCGATCGCGTCGGCCTGCGCCGCCAGCAGGCGCGCGCACCTCGACCATGAACTCGTCGAGCGTGCTCGGGCGCGGTCGACGCCTCGATGACGAACTGGCCGGCGATCTCGCGCACGTCGGCCGAGCACGCCAGGTAGTAGGCCAGGCCGCGCCGCTCGCGCATCTCGTCGAGCAGCGGCGAGCTCATGCCTTCGCCGAACAGCGCCGCGGCGACGACGCCGGCGTGGTGCGTCGTCGGCGCAGCGTCGGCAGCGGATAGCCGAGCACGACGTGGGTCTGGCTGCTAGCCGGCCGAGCGCCTTGCCGCCGACGCCGCCGATGTAGGCCGGCGCGTCGACGCGCGTTCGCGCTGCCGCGCGCGCAGGCGCGCCGAAGGCCGCCTCGGCCTCGCGCACGACGGCGTCGACGTCGATGTTGCCGGCGGCGCCGACGACGACGTTGGCGCCCGTGTACTGCCGCTCGACGTAGCGCGACCAGGTCGTCGCGCGTGAAGCCGCTGCGATGTTGCCGCGCGTGCCGATCACCGGCTGCGCCAGCGGATGGGCGCCGTAGCAGGCTTGTCGAACAGCTTGAAGGCGGTCGACGATCGGCGTCCTCCTCGTCCTCGATGTACTCCTGCAGCAGCACCTGCCGCTCGCGCTCGAGCTCGTCGGCCGGAAAGGTGCTGTCTGCACGATGTCGCCGAGCATGGCGCACGAACGCGCCGGCGTCGCGCGGCCAGGCCGCGCATGTGGAACGCCGTGTGGTCCTTGTCGGTGTGGGCGTTGACGTCGGCGCCCAGCCTCTCGGCGTCGAGATTGATCTGCTGGCAGCTGCGCGCGTGCGTGCCCTTGAACGCCATGTGCTCGACGACGTGGCTGATGCCGTTCAGCTTGCGGCTCTCGTGGGCGCTGCCGGTGCGCACGAAGACGCTGACGCTCGCGGTCTCGAGGTGCGGCATCGGCAGGGCGACGACGCGCACGCCGTTGCCGAGCGTGGCGACATGGGCGTGCTCGCCTTGTGGCGGGATCGGAGTCATGGCGCATTGTCGCGGCGGCGGCATCGCCACGCCGCCGCCGGCGAGAGCGCGATCGCGGAGCACCGATCTCGGGGCAGCGCGGCGCACAGCCGTCGCGCATGGAGAGAGCATGCAGATCCGGGTCGGTTTCGAGATGGCGTACCAGTGCCCGCAGCCGACGCCGATGATCCTGATGCTGAACATCCACTACTCGCGCGCCTCCGACCTGGTGCGCCCCGACCATCTGGTCACCACCCCGCCGGTCCCGATCACCGCCTACCGCGACGGCTTCGGCAACTGGTGCAGCCGCATCGTCGCGCCGGCCGGGCCGCATCGCGCATCACGCACCGACGCGATCGTCAACGACAGCGGCGAGCCCGACGTCGGTCGGCCCTCGGCGCGGCGCAGCACCCGGTCGAGGACCTGCCCGAGGAGACGCTGGTCTTCCTGCTGGGCAGCCGCTACTGCGAGACCGACCAGCTGTCCGACATCGCCTGGCAGCTGTTCGGCACCGGCCCGACCGGCTGGGCGCGGGTCCAGGCGATCTGCGACTTCGTCCACAGCCACATCGCGTTCGGCTACCAGCACGCGCGCCGCACCCGGACCGCCTGGGAGGCCTACAACGAAGGCAGCGGCGTCTGCCGCGACTACGCGCACCTGGCGATCGCCTTCTGCCGCTGCATGAACATCCCGGCCCGCTACTGCACCGGCTACCTCGGCGACATCGGCGTGCCGCCGCCGTACGGCCCGATGGATTTCGCCGGCTGGTTCGAGGCCTACCTCGGCGGCCGCTGGTACACCTTCGACCCGCGCAACAACATCGCCGCGCATCGGCCGCGTCCTGATCGCCCGCGGCCGCGACGCCTGCGACGTCGCGCTTCAGCACCACCTTCGGCCCGAACACGCTGAGAGCTTCAAGGTCTGGACCGACGAAGTCGTCGGCTCCTGAGCCGGGCCCCGTTTCCGCCGGCCGTGCCGACATGAAGATCCTGCTGCTCAACGGCCCCAACCTCGACCTGCTCGGCAGTCGCGAGCCCGGCATCTACGGCACGGCGACGCTCGCCGACGTCGAGGCGATGTGCCGTGCCGAGGCGGCCGCGCTCGGCTTCGAGCTGGTGGCGTTCCAGAGCAACCACGAGGGCGAGCTGATCGACCGCGTCCATGCCGCCCGTGCGAAGGCGTCGCCTTCATGGTCGTCAATGCCGGCGCCCTACGCACACCAGCATCGCGCTGCGCGATGCCCTGAGCGGCGTGGCGATCCCGTTCATCGAGGTGCACATCAGCAACGTCCACCGGCGCGAGCCGTTCCGGCACCACTCCTACCTGAGCGACATCGCCGAGGGCGTGATCGTCGGCCTGGGAACGCCGGGCTACGGCATGGCGCTGCGCGGCGCGGCGGAATGGCTGAAGCGCCGCCCCAGTACCGCTTGAGCCGGTCGATTCCGGCATCGCCGGCGCCACCACCGCGGGCCCGTAGACCCAGCGCAGGCCGCCGCTGTCCGAGCCCATGCCGTGGAAGATCGGCAGGCCGGTCGACTTCGCGATCCAGAGGTGGATCGCCGTGACGTCGGGCGCCGCGCCCTTGTCGTTGCTGCGGATCTGGTAGCCGACCGCGGCCTCGCCGCCGATCTGGCGCTCGCCGAGCGGCTCGCAGCGTGTCGTGCCTTTCTGCTCGTTCCTTTTCAGCGCATCGCCCTCGCTGCCGGCCTGGCCGTTGCCGGCATTCTTGTAGTGGCCGCCGCCGAAGTCGGTGTAGCCGACGCCGTCGATGTCGACATGGAACGGCTTGCCCTTGGGGGCGGCCTGGATGCCGGCGACGTCGTAGAGGGCGTAGCGCCTGGTCGCCTCGGCCTTGGCATAGGCGTCGATCACGGGCTTGCAATCGGCCTGGGCGCGGGCCGCGAATCCTGCGACGACGGCGGCGGCGAGCAGGGTGGTGACGAATCTCATCGGGGCTCCTTGGTTCCTGGAAGCGACGTCGCCTCCTGACCTTCCTAACGTGGACAGGTCGGCGAACCTGCCATGCCGCCCGATCTTTTCTAGTACTTCGCCGTCCGGATCGCCGCGCCGCCGCCCTTGAGCTTGATGCGCTGACCGATCTCCTGAGCTTGTGCCGTCGAGGCGGAACACCTGGATATCCTTCTCGACCATGTTCTGCACCAGGATGGTCTTGCCGTCGCGCGAGAACGCGATGCCCTGCGACCATTGGCCGATCGGCGCCTCGGCGAACTTCACCAGCTTGCTGCCGTCGACTCGGAACAGCACCAGCTTGCCGTTGGCGTTGTAGAACGGCGACTCCTTGGCCTTGCCTGAGCCGTTGTGGATCGACGACGGCGAGCGTCCTGCCGTCGGGCGAGAGCTGGATGCCTTCGGGCGTCGGCCCGACCGTCACCGTCTCGACCACGCGCGACGGCTTCGCCTGCATGTCGATGACGCTGATCGTGTCGACGTCGCCGTGGTTGCGGCCGATGTTCGCGACCACCGCGATATCGCCCTTCGGGCGAGATGTCGAGGCCGTAGGGCCGCAGGCCGGCGTCGAAGTCGCGCTTGGCGGAGGTCGACCTTGCGCCGTCGATCGCTGAGCAGCGAGATCGCGTTGTCGCCGTCGCGGGTGACCAGCGCGCGTCTTGCCGTCGGGCGTGAACATCGACATGGCTCGGCCCGGACTTGGCGTCGCCGAGGCTTGACCGTGCCGGCCGGCGTCAGCGTCTTGCCGCTGACCGTGAACACCGAGACCGTGCCTTCGTTGCGGTTGGCGACCAGCGCCAGCGTGCCCTGCTGGTTGATCGACACGCCGGCGGCGCCGGCGCCGGCCTTCAGCGTCGCGATGATCGCCGGCGGCGACGGCCTTGAGGTCGATCACGCTCATCGTGTTGTCGGCGATCGCCTTGGTCGCGTCGGCCGGGTCGATCTTGCTCGCCGCGGTCACCAGCGCCAGCGACTCGTCGGGCGAGATCGCGACGCTCATCGGCGGCCCGACCACGCTGGTCGGCACGTTCGATCTCGGCGACGACCTTCGGCGGCGATGCGCCAGATCGATCATGGTCACCGTGTCGGGCGGCGGGTTGGCGACCACGTTGTTGACGCCGTTGTCGAGCATCGCCTTGTTGTCGTTGGCCGACACGGCGATCTGGGCGTGGCCGGCCTGCGCCAGGGCGGTGCAGGCGAACGCCGCGCAAATGGAACGGATCGAACGCGACATGGTGAGTCTCCTGGTGGAAGCGGCTCGTGGCCGCTCCTCGTTGTGGTCGGATGCCGCCTGGGCAGCCGGACCAGTCTAGGACGACGGCGACGCCGGCGATAGAAGGTCCGGCCTGATCCCGTAAGCTGCGCCGATGCCGACGCTCCTGATCCGCGACGCCGACTGCATCGCCACGTTCGACGACGCGCGCCGCGAGCTGCGCGGCGCTTCGCTGTTCGTGCGCGACGGCAAGGTCGAGGCGATCGGCGCCGGCCGCCGACCTGCCGCACGAGGCCGACGAGACGATCGACGCGCGCGGCCACCTGGTGATGCCGGGCCTGGTCAACACCCACCACCACATGTACCAGTCGCTGACGCGGGCCGTGCCCGTCGCGCAGGACGCCGAGCTGTTCTCGCTGGCTGCGCAGTCTCTACCCGATCTGGGCCGGGCTGACGCCGGAGATGGTCCGCGTCTCGACGCAGCTGGCGATGGCCGAACTGCTGCTCACCGGCTGCACCACCAGCAGCGACCATCTCTACCTCTTCCCGAACGGCGTGCGGCTGGACGACAGCATCGAGGCCGCGCGGGCGATCGGCATGCGCTTCGTCGCCAGCCGCGGCAGCATGAGCGTCGGCGCATCGCAGGGCGGCCTGCCGCCCGACGGCCTGGTCGAGAGCGAGGACGCGATCCTGCGCGACACGCAGCGCCTGATCGAGACGTACCACGACGCCGGCACGGCGCGATGGTCAACGTCGCCGTCGCGCCCTGCTCGCCGTTCTGCGTCAGCCGCGACCTGATGCGCGAATCGGCGGCACTGGCGCGCTCCCTCGG